>NZ_CP103807.1:0-1817500 GCF_029773605.1 Actinobacillus genomosp. 2 | reverse complement strand
GGATGGTAAGCAACTTATCAGCCGCCAAGGTAATCCGCTTGCACCTCCGGACTACTTTATTAAAGATTTCCCACCTTTTGCGATTGATGGAGAACTTTTTAGCGAAAGAGGACAATTTGAAGAAATCTCAAGTATCACCAGAGCCAATGAGCCAAAAGGCTGGTATAAACTGAAACTCTATGTTTTTGATGTGCCGAATGCTAATGGCAATCTATTTGAAAGATTAACTACATTGAAAAATTATCTTTCACAGCACCCTACCCCTTATATTCAAATTATTGAACAGATTCCGATTCAAGATAAAGCTCATTTAATGCAATTCTACCAACAAGTGCTATCTCAAAATGGCGAAGGCGTTGTGGTGCGGAATCCGAATACGGCTTATATAAAAGGACGTTCTGCACAAATTCTCAAATTAAAACCCGTATTAGATGAAGAATGTACCGTCATTGCTCACCATAACGGCAAAGGGAAATATCGCGATAAACTAGGTGCAATCACTTGTGAAAACCAGCGTGGACGTTTTCGTATTGGCTCCGGTTTTAAGGATAAAGATCGTGAAAATTCACCACCTATCGGAAGTTTGATTACGTATAAATATCGAGGTCTTACCAAACAAGGAAAAACACGTTTTGCTACATTTTTTCGGATGAGAACGGACATTGGGTCAATTCACGTAGTGACTGAATAAATGCACGTGTCGCACGTGATAAATAACTATTTTTACGATAAATGATTATAACTGTTCGACGTATATCTAGCTCTCCATAGCAGGGTTCTTTATCAAAATGATTTTTTGACACTAATGTTTCAGGTAATAATGCTACACCTAACCCTGCTCCCGCTAACGATTGAGCCGTAGCCATACTTTCTGTTTCCAAGGCAATTTCAGGTACATAACCGGCTAATTCACACTGCTTAATAAGCATCTCATGTAATTTATGATTTTTATTCATTTTAATAAAACGGCTCTGTTTAAATTGTTCTAAACATACTCTTTGACTAAAAGAATGATCACCGGCTTTTAACCCTAGTTCTTTAGCAATTCCATGTTCCGGAGGGATTACTAACAACATTCGTTCTTCAAATAATATTTCATAATCAAAATATTTTTCGTTGACAGGTAATAATGAAATAGCACAATCAACATATCCATGTGTAACCATTTCTTCTAAATTACGGGTACTATCTTCTTTTAAAAATATATCAATTTTTGGATATTGTTGGCTAAAAAGCGGCAATACTCTCGAAAGTAAGTAAGCACTACGGAATGGTGTACTACCGATCGTCACTCTTCCACGTTTGACATTCAAAATATCATCTACTTTTTGCTCAAATTGGTGTTGAATATCTATTATTGCTTTAGCTTTTTCTACATAAAGCTCCCCGACATAAGTTAATTTTAACGGCGAAACACTACGATCAAACAAAGGTGAACCAACCTCTTCTTCCACTTTTTGAATAAATTGACTCAATGATGGTTGAGAAATGAATAATTTTTTCGCTGCATTGGAAAAATTACGCTCTTCTGCTACTTTTAATACATATTTAAATTGCCGAAATTCCATCTTTTTTCCTCTTTTTTAGCTTACAAGCGGTTAAATTCCATCAAAGATTCTCAAAAAATTCATAAAATTCAACCATTTATCATTATATAGGCATTTACCTATACCTAGTATGCAAAAAATCGTATTGGACTTATTTTATACTTCTTCAGTACTATTCGCCATATCAAAGCTTTGTTTAATTTAGTGGGAAGCCGAAAGGCTAAACAAATCAAATCCAAATGGGGTGATCTATGATGACAAAAGAAGAAGGCATACGTTATCTAACTGATACCATTGCTAAATTTGTCGGTTTTACCGGTAAAGTATTACCTGACGACGTAATGGCAAAATTAGAAGAATTACGTAAGAAAGAGGAAGAACAATTACCAAAAATTATTTACGGTGCAATGTTCGATAACCAACGTTTAGCCAAAAAATTAAATCGTCCAAGTTGCCAAGACACTGGTGTAATTCAATTTTTTGTGAAATGCGGAGCTAATTTCCCTTACATTGGTGAGCTTGAAGCACTATTAAAAGAATCGGTTATTCAAGCGACTAAAGAAGCGCCGTTACGCCATAACAGTGTGGAGACCTTTGATGAATATAATACCGGTTTGAATGTAGGTAAAGGCACACCAAGTGTATTTTGGGAAATTATACCGGACAGTGACAAACTGGAATTAGATACTTATATGGCAGGCGGTGGTTGTTCATTACCTGGACAAGCCAAAGTGCTTATGCCAGGTGAAGGATACGAAGGTGTAACCAAATTTGTGTTGGATGTGATGACTAGTTACGGTTTAAATGCCTGTCCGCCATTATTAGTTGGTGTAGGAATTGCAACTTCCGTTGAAACTGCAGCAGTACAATCTAAAAAAGCATTATTCCGCCCTCTAGGTGAACGTAACTCAAATGAAAAAGCAGCTTATATGGAGCAACTATTAGAGGATGGAATCAATAGCATCGGTTTAGGTCCACAAGGCTTAATGGGTAGAATGTCAGTATTAGGGGTAAACATTGAAAATACCGCTCGCCATCCGTCAGTTATCGGTGTAAGTGTAAATGTGGGCTGTTGGGCACACCGCAAAGGACATATTATTTTCGATAAAGACCTCAACTACACCATTACTTCACATTCGGGGGTGACACTATGAGCGACAAAAAAATCTTGACCACACCAATCAAAGCAGAAGACTTGGAAGACATCAACATTGGCGACATCATTTATTTGAACGGTTATATCGTCACTTGTCGTGATGTGGCACACCGTCGTTTAATCAATAACGGACGTGAATTACCAGTGGATATCAACGGTGGTGCAATATTCCATGCAGGTCCAATTATTCGACCGCTTGGTGATGATAAATATGAAATGGTTTCGGTCGGTCCAACTACTTCAATGCGAATGGAAAAATTCGAGAAAGAATTTATCAAGCAAACCGGCGTGAAGGTAATCGTTGGTAAAGGCGGTATGGGACAAGGCACAATGGAAGGCTGTCGCGATTATAAAGCATTACATTGTGTATTCCCTGCTGGCTGTGCAGTATTGGCGGCTGAATGTGTAGAAGAAATTGTTGATGCACAATGGAAAGACCTCGGTATGCCTGAAACGCTTTGGGTATGCAAAGTGAAAGAGTTCGGTCCGTTAATTGTGTCTATTGATACCCACGGTCGCAATATTTTTGAAGAAAATAAAGTTATCTTCAACGAACGCAAAGACAAAGCGATTGAAGAAATCTGCAAACACGTTGATTTCATCAAATAGTAAATAACGTCTTATCAAAAAAATCCCCCCATACATACACTTGTGTGTATGGGGTTTCTTATACCCAAAATTCAGAAATTCACTCTTGGAGGCAATTATGGCTGCAAGTACGATAACGCTACTCTTTTTACTTTTCGCCGTCGTGATGTTTGTATGGGAAAAATTACCTCTCGCTGTTACCGCAATGATTGTTTGTATTGGTTTAATTTTAACTGGCGTGCTGAGCCCGAAGGAAGCCTTTCTAGGTTTTATAGATAGTAATGTGATTTTATTTGTTGGAATGTTTGTCATTGGTGGAGCATTGTTTGAAACTGGTATGGCAAATAAAATCGGAGGTTTGGTTTCAAAATTTGCCAAAACCGAACGGCAACTTACCATTGTCTTAATGCTCGTCACCGGGCTGATGTCTGGTGTATTATCCAATACTGGCACAGCAGCTATTCTAATTCCTGTTGTTGTAGGCATTGCTACCAAATCAGGATTTGCCCGTTCACGTCTGTTAATGCCACTGGTTTTTGCTGCGGCAATGGGTGGCAACTTATCACTTATCGGCGCACCTGGTAACCTAATCGCACAAGGTATTTTAGAACAAGTCAATCTCAAATTCGGTTTTTTTGAGTATGCCAAAGTCGGCTTACCCATTCTTATTGTTGGGATTCTGTACTTCATACTGATAGGTTATCGTTTTTTACCTAATACAGAAAATTTAAGTATCGAAAATTCTATATACGGCAACAAAAAAGAAACAGCAGATGTAGCTACTTGGAAGCAATGGCTCTCACTTATCATCTTAGTCGGTACTTTATTAGCAATGGTACTTGAAGATGTAATAGGTATAAAACTCTATGTATCAGCTTGCGTAGGTGCATTATTACTGGTTGTCACAGGAGTAATGAACGAAAAACAAGCCTATGCACCTATCGACAGTCAAGTCATTTTCTTATTTGGTGGTACTTTAGCTCTTGCTACTGCATTAAACAATACAGGGGCAGGTAAAGATATTGCTAATTTTGTCATTGGTTTATTAGGTTCAAATCCAAGTCCATTTGCATTATTGACTACCGTCTTTATCATTAGCTGTGTACTGACTAATTTTATGTCAAATACTGCGACCGTAGCACTACTCGCACCGATTTGTTTATCAATTGCGAGTTCTTTAGGAGCTGATCCACGAGCAGTATTAATGGCAACTGTTATCGGTAGTTCCTGTGCCTATGCAACACCAATCGGTATGCCTGCGAACACAATGGTATTATCAATTGGCGGTTATAAATTTATGGACTATGTTAAAGCAGGCTTACCACTCATTATCGTATCTACGATTGTAAGTTTGATTTTACTGCCTATTTTCTTTCCATTTTTTCCATAAGAGAATATACAAGCGGTTAAATTTGGAGTGAAACTTGCAAAACACCCTCCAGTTTCAACTGTATCTTAATCAAATGAAGAAAAAATTTGTGAACTGCTCCGCATTTCTGAGCTAAACCATTTGCAGAAAAGAGTGATCTTGCCTATCTTTAAAGAACATCACACAAATAAGGATATATTTATGACAAATGCAGAACTTTTTGGTGAAGGCATAAATTTGATGATTTCAGGAATGGGCTTTGTGTTACTTTTCCTTATCGTGTTAATTTATGCAATTAGCTTCATTTCTACGCTAATTAATAAATACTTCCCTGAACCTATCCCTGCTCCCACAGCAAAACCTGTGTCAAACAGCACTCCAATCAATGATTTAGAACGTTTACGACCTGTGATTGTAGCCGCTATCGCTCATCACCGTCGCCAACAAGGATTAAAATAATAGAGGATTTTTAACATGACTACTCAAAATAAAAAAATTGCGATTACCGATGTTGTTTTACGTGACGCACACCAATCTTTGTTTGCGACACGACTACGCTTAGACGATATGCTACCGATTGCAGCCGAATTGGATAAAATCGGCTATTGGTCGTTAGAAGCTTGGGGCGGTGCAACCTTTGATAGTTGTATCCGTTTTTTAGGTGAAGATCCTTGGGTACGTTTACGTGAATTAAAAAAAGCGATTCCAAATACTCCATTACAAATGTTATTACGTGGACAAAATTTATTAGGTTATCGCCATTATGCAGATGATGTGGTAGATCGTTTTGTAGAGCGTTGTGTAAAAAACGGTATGGATGTATTCCGTGTATTTGATGCATTAAATGACCCTCGCAATATGCAAGCAGCATTACAAGCGGTCAAAAAACACGGTGGTCATGCACAAGGTACATTAAGCTATACCACCAGTCCGGTACACACTTTACAAACGTGGTTAGATGTCACCGAACAATTATTAGAAATCGGGGTAGATTCTCTCGTTATTAAAGATATGTCAGGTATCTTAACCCCAATGGCAGCATACGAATTAGTCAGTGAAATTAAAAAACGTTACGACGTAGAACTTCACTTACACTGCCACTCAACCACCGGTATGGCGGAAATGGCGTTATTAAAAGCGATTGAAGCTGGTGTTGACGGTGTAGATACTTCAATTTCTTCAATGTCCGGTACTTATGGTCATCCGGCAACTGAATCTATCGTGGCAACGTTGCAAGGCACGCCTTATGACACCGGTTTAAATATTCCTCAACTTGAAAAAATCTCGGCTTACTTCCGTGATGTTCGTAAAAAATATGCGAAATTTGAAGGTCAGTTACGTGGTGTAGATAGCCGCATTTTAGTCGCACAAGTGCCGGGCGGTATGTTAACCAACCTTGAAAGCCAGTTAAAACAACAAAATGCAAGTGACAAACTTGATCTTGTATTACAAGAAATTCCTCGCGTACGTGAAGATCTCGGTAATATTCCGCTTGTTACGCCAACATCTCAAATTGTCGGTACTCAAGCGGTAATGAACGTGTTAATGGGCGAACGCTATAAAACTATCGCTAAAGAAACCGCCGGTATTTTAAAAGGCGAATACGGTCGTACACCTGCACCGGTAAATAAAGCGTTACAAGAACGTGTGCTTGAAGGTGCTGCGCCAATTACCGATCGTCCGGCAAATCATATCGCCCCAGAAATTGATAAATTAGTCGCAGAAGTCACCGCACAGGCTAAAGAGAAAGCTATTACCCTCTCAGAAAATGCGATTGATGACGTGTTAATCGTGGCGTTATTCCAACAAGTCGGTTGGAAATTCTTAGAAAATCGTAATAATCCGGCAGCCTTTGAACCTGCACCAACCGTAGAATCAGCTAAACCGGCTCAGGCAGCGGCACCAAAAGCACAACCGCAATCAGGTCCTGCAGTTTATACAGTTGAACTTGAAGGCAAAGCCTTTGTGGTGAAAGTCAGTGAAGGCGGTGATATTACCAATATTGCACCTACAACCCCAGCTACCGCAGCACAAGTTACAACACCGGCTACTGCAACCAGTGCAAATGCCGAACCGGTCAAAGCACCGATGGCAGGTAACATTCTTAAAGTTGAAGTAACCGAAGGTCAGCAAGTGGCGGAAGGCGATGTGTTATTAATTCTTGAAGCAATGAAAATGGAAACACAAATTTGTGCAGCAAAAGCCGGTAAAGTCCAAGGTGTTGCAGTTAAACAAGGTGATGTCGTTGCCGTTGATCAAGTCTTAATAAATCTTGCTTAAACGATAAGGAGTTGATATGGAAAGTATTATCGCTCTGTTTCAGGGCATGGGCATTATGCATATGGAGCTAGGGCAAGCGATTATGATCGCGGTCAGTCTATTGTTGCTCTGGCTTGCAATTGCCCGAGGCTTTGAACCGCTCCTTCTCTTGCCAATCGGTTTTGGCGGTTTGTTATCCAATATTCCGGAAGCCGGTTTGGCAATGACTGCTTTAGATAATCTATTGAATCACGGCACAACCGAACAACTTGCGATTATTGCAGCAAAAGTAAATAGTGCAAGTTTGGATGTGCATAGCATTAAAGAAGCGATTGCATTAGCCGTACCATCAGTACAAAATGAGCTAGAAGTGATTGCCGGAGATATGGGGTATACCGCTGGTGTGTTAGCTCTATTTTATAAAGTGGCGATTGGTTATGGGGTTGCTCCGCTCATTATCTTTATGGGTGTAGGTGCAATGACGGATTTTGGTCCGTTACTCGCAAACCCTCGTACACTATTATTAGGTGCAGCCGCACAATTCGGTATTTTCGCAACCGTACTCGGTGCGTTAGGTTTGAACTGGTTAGGTGTCATTGACTTTACCTTACCGCAAGCTGCGGCGATTGGGATTATAGGTGGTGCGGACGGTCCAACCGCGATTTATTTAGCAAGTAAACTTGCACCGGAATTACTCGGTGCGATTGCAGTAGCGGCTTACTCTTATATGGCATTAGTGCCACTAATTCAGCCACCGATTATGAAAGCATTAACTACAGTTGAAGAACGTAAAATCCGTATGGTGCAATTACGTACGGTAAGTAATCGAGAAAAAATCCTGTTCCCGATTATCTTACTTTTACTCGTAGCACTATTACTACCGGATGCAGCACCGTTACTCGGTATGTTCTGTTTCGGTAATTTAATGCGTGTCAGTGGTGTGGTGGAACGTTTAAGTGATACAGCACAAAATGCACTGATTAATATTGTGACGATTTTCCTCGGTTTATCCGTCGGTGCAAAATTAGTGGCAGATAAATTCCTTCAACCACAAACCTTAGGTATTTTAGTATTAGGTGTAATCGCATTTGGTATCGGTACCGCAAGTGGCGTATTAATGGCGAAATTGATGAATAAATTCAGCAAAAACAAAATTAATCCACTTATCGGTTCTGCCGGTGTGTCAGCCGTACCAATGGCAGCTCGTGTATCAAATAAAGTCGGTTTGGAATATGACAAACAAAACTTCTTATTAATGCACGCAATGGGACCAAACGTAGCCGGTGTAATCGGCTCAGCCATCGCAGCCGGTGTTATGTTGAAATATATCGCAGCGATGATGTAAGTTACTATTGTCTAAGGAGCGGTCAATTTTGAAGTAAACTTTACATCAAAATTGACCGCTTACTTTTTATGGCATTTCATTATAAAATAGCCGACTTTTAGAAGATTAAGGATTTTATTTATATGACATACCCTGTTTGCCCTAAATGCAAAAGCGAAAATACTTATCATGATTCAATTCAATTTGTTTGTCCTGACTGTGCCTATGAATGGACTGGCGAAGAAGTTGAAGAACAAGATGAAGACCAATTAATTGTGAAAGATAGCAACGGTAATTTATTAGCTGATGGCGATGATGTGCTGTTAATTAAGGATTTAAAGCTAAAAGGCTCATCTGAAGTATTAAAAAAAGGTACTAAATTCAAAGGTATTCGCTTAGTAAACGGCGATCATAATGTTGATTGCGGTAAAATTATGCTGAAATCAGAATTTTTGAAAAAAGCCTAATTAACCTGATTCCTATTTTAAACGCTTACTTCTGTAGGCGTTTTTTCATTTAATAATTTCTACATATCGTTAGAATAGTTGGTATAGATTAAAACTATTGATAAATATCAAAAAATATATACCTAGTTTTAGTGATAATAGTAACCTCACTTAAACGGAGGTTACCTATGAAAAAATATTTACTTTCTGCCTTAGCCATTGCCGGTATAGGCTATTTTTCTCTTGTCGGATACGCACATTGGTTTGATAAAGAGCAAGCACCAAAACTATTAGCGTCAGCTGAATTACCAGAATCACACAAAGCAGTTGCTGGGGTAATGTTTGAAAATGGCTGTCAATACTGCCATACACCAAATGCTGAATTACCTGGCTATACCAAACTGCCTTTAGTGGGTCAAGTTATGGCTGAGGATATTGAGAAAGGTGTTAAATTCTTCCGTCTAGATCGTTTAATTGAAGGGATGAAAGATCCAAGTAAACTTTCTGAAGCAGATCTTGCAAAATTGGAACAAGTTATCCGTAATGACGAAATGCCAATTGCGAAATATATCCACGTACACTGGGGTTCTCGTCCTGATGATGCACAGAAAAAAATCATTTTGGATTGGATTACAGCTCAACGCCAAGCACATTTCTTGCCAAAAACAGAAGGTGCAGATGCGACTCGTTTAGTTCAACCGATTCCGGATCAATTAGCAACCGATCCACATAAAGTGGCATTAGGTGAAGGACTTTATTTTGACGGACGTTTATCAGGTGACGGATCAATTCAATGTCATACCTGCCATAAATTAGCTCAAGGTGGTGTGGATAACTTACCTGTTGCAGAAGGGATTCATGGCTTAAAAGGTGGAATTAATGCACCAACCGTATTTAATGCGGCATTTAATAAATGGCAATTCTGGGACGGTCGTGCGAAAACATTAGCTGATCAAGCCGGTGGTCCGCCAACTAATCCAATTGAGATGGGTTCAAAAAGTTGGGATGATATTCTTGCGAGACTTAGTAAAGACGAAGAGTTTATGAAACGTTTCCACGAAATTTATCCAACGCTTACGCAAGCGAATGTTACCGATGCGATTGGTGAATACGAAAAAACGCTTATTACACCGAACAGTGCCTTCGACCGTTTCTTAAAAGGTGATCAAAACGCATTAACTGATGTGCAAAAACGTGGTTATGAACATTTCAAAAATGCGAAATGTGATACTTGCCATACTGGTACGGCAATGGGCGGCCAATCATTTGAATATATGGGCTTATACGGCGACTACTTCAAAGACCGTGGTACGGAATTAACTGATGCTGATCAAGGACGTTATGCAGTAACGAAAGATCCAAGCGATATGCACCGTTTCAAAGTACCAACTTTACGTAACGTAGCATTAACCGCGCCATATATGCACGATGCAAGTGCGAAAGATTTAAAAGAAGCAGTTCGTATTATGGGTATTTACCAAAGCAATAAACAATTCTCTGATACAGAGCTTAATGAGTTAGTTGCTTTCTTAGAGTCATTGACCGGTGAATATAAAGGCAAATTGCTAACTAATGAGAAAGTGAAATAATTTCACATACACAAGCGGTGGGATTTCTGCAAAACTTTGCAAACATCCCACCGTTTTTTATTTATTCAGCAGTGCTTCGATTTCCTTCGGAAGCAATTTGGGTTCTGGCACAAATAATTGCTTATGTCGCTGTAGCTCGCCTTTCTCTAACACAATGCCGCTTTTAGGCACTTTAAATAACTTGCTTAAATATTTCAGCAAATGCGCGTTAGCCGCGCCATCGACTGGTGGTGCGGTAATTGCAATTTTGAGTTCGTTATCGTGTAAACCGACAATTTGATCGCGACTTGCCTTTGGTTGTAAAAAAATCCGCAGGCGGATGCCACACGGATTTTCAATATATTCTACTGCTTCCATTTAAGCAATCGCCCAAAGCACGCCAAATATACTATAGAAAAGGTTATTAAGCAGAATTAAGCCAAAACCGAGAACCATCACCGAAAAATCTAACATACCGGTACGCGGTAATAATTTACGGATAAAGCCTAATACCGGCTCGGTAATTTGTGCCACCATATAATCTAACGGGTGATCACCACGAGTGACCCAACTCATTAAGGCACGAATTAAAGTGGTGAAAAATAGAATCTGACCGAAAGTTTTTACTACGCCTAATAAGCCGGCTAATACTGCCATTGCAACGGGTATACCTAACACAAATTTTTCGAATGCAAGCAATAACAACGCAATCAGTAATGCGGCAAAATTGATGTTTTTTACGGTTGGAATTACTTTGCTTACCGGATTCACTAATGGCGAAGTGAAGCGCAGTAACGATTGTGATAACGGCATATAGGGATCAACACGGCAAAATTGCAGCCAAGTACGCAAAATTAATACAAAGCTAAAAAAGCCGATAATGATTGAAAGAACTGGGGCTAAAAATTCCATCTATCTTCCTCTTAATAAAAATATCTCTATAAACTATTCGGGCGGGAATACACCCGCCCTCATGATAGAAAGCGGCCGGAGTTTGCCATTTTTTGCAAAATTTAACCGCTTATCGCTAAAGCATTAGCCTTGAACCGGATAATCCCACCAGATGTCGAATAAATCGCTTACTTCAACTTGAGTTAAGCCATTGTTTTCTAACCAAGTTTTTACTAATTGTTGGTGAGATTCGTCACATTTGCCTAATTTTTCTAAGCAAACTAAACCTTCCCAATGTAAGTAACCGCTACCTTCATAAGCTAAACCGTTTGGTTTGATAACTTCTGCGATGAAACGATCTACAGTTAAATCAATTTGATCAATCCCTGTGTTTTCTGCGAATTGGAATTTTACTAAGAAACCTAATTCTTGGAATTCTGCTAAGTGCATTTTTTTACGCTGGCGCGCATTACGTTGAATAGCCATTTGTATCTCCCCTTATTTAATGAGAATGGATAGTTAAAATCAATCGTTAAACCGATTGTGCTTGTTTAACGAAATATAAGTCCCACACGCCGTGTCCAAGACGATGACCGCGTTCTTCAAACTTGGTTAAAGGACGGAAATCTGGGCGTGGAATAAAATCATTGGTTGCTGAGGTATTACGTAACTCTTTGTCAAATTGACGTAATACTTCCAGCATATGTTCTGCGTAGTTTTCCCAGTCGGTTGCGAAATGGATAAAACCATTATCGCCTAATTTAGTGAGCACTCGAGTGATAAATTCCGGCTGTACGATACGGCGTTTATGGTGTTTCGCTTTTTGCCATGGATCCGGGAAATAGAGCTGTAGACCGCCAAGTGCACCATCAGCAATTGAATCACGTAAGATTTCGGTGGCATCATGGCAAATCACACGCAAGTTTTTTACACCTTTTTCTACAGCATAAGCGATACAAGCACCAACACCCGGTGTATGCACTTCAATACCGATGTAGTTACGATCCGGATTTTGCTCCGCCATTTCAACTAACGAACGTCCCATACCGAAACCGATTTCTAACACAACCGGATTGTTGTTACCGAAAATTTGCTCAAAATTGAAAGGCGTGTTTTGATAATCCAAACCGAGATTCGCCCAGTTGTTATTCATCATATCCCGTTGGTAATCACTTAAACGGCCGGTACGTAACACGAAACTACGTACTTTACGAAGATAACGACCGTCTTCGGTAAATTCAGCTTGTTCTACGGTTTTACGTTTTTTATCTGCAAAAGTTTGTTTTTCTGACATTTGTAAAAATTCTATCTTTTTTGAGCGCTTGTTAGAGATGATATTGGTTAAAAACGAACAAGGGCAGAACCCCAAGTCCAACCGCCACCAAATGCTTCAAGTAACAATAATTGACCGCGTTGAATACGTCCGTCACGCACCGCTTCATCTAATGCAACAGGCACGGTTGCTGCACTGTTATTGCCGTATTTTTCAACTGTTAATACCACTTGCGACATATCCATTTCGAGTTTTTTTGCGGTTGCGGCAATAATACGAATATTCGCTTGATGCGGCACTAACCAGTCTAAATCCGATTTTTGTAAGTTATTCGCTTCAAGGGTTTCTTCCACCACGCTTGAGAGCTGACCTACCGCTAATTTAAAGGTTGCATTACCTTGCATTTGAATAAAGCCAGATTTCTCATTACCACGCTGTTGTGCCGGTAAAGCAAGCATATATTCAGTATCGGAAGACGAATGTAAATGAGTCGAAATAATACCTTGGTCTTCACTTGCTTCAAGAATAACCGCACCGGCTCCATCACCGAATAGCACCACTGTGCTACGATCAGTTTCATCTAATGCACGAGAATTTAAATCAGAGCCGATAACCAAGGCTTTCTTTACTTTTCCAGTACGTACAAATTGATCAGCAACACTTAACGCATAGACAAACCCAGTACAAGCGGCAGCGACATCAAAAGCAATTGCATCTTTAATATCTAACATACCTTGAATTTGGCAAGCCGCACTTGGATAGGCATGTGAGTTTGTTGTCGTTCCAACTACGATAAGATTAATTTCATTAGGATCGATTTTTGCTACTTCCAATGCTTTTTTAGCCGCTTCCGCTCCCATTGTCGCCACCGTTTCTTCTGCTGTGGCGATACGGCGTTCTTTCATTCCAGATCGAGTAAAAATCCACTCATCAGTTGTATCTACCATTTTTTCTAAATCAGCATTAGTACGAATTTGAGCAGGTAAATAACTGCCTGTGGCTAGAATTTTGCTGTACATATTTCGATTCTCTATAAATTTTGATGTAATCTGTTTAAACCTTGTGAAATTTTATCAGGAATTTTGCCTCTGATCTGCCCAATCGCATGATCTATCGCATAAAAATATGCATTTACACCGGCTCCACCATGGCTTTTTACAACAACGGAAGACAATCCTAATAATGTTGCTCCGTTATGTCGATCCGGATTAATTTGCTGTAATTTACGATAATAGCGGTAAAAAATTGCACGTAACAAATAACGTTTTACTGTATGACAAAGATGAGAATCCGGCGTTGTTTTTTTAAATAGGGTAAGAATATTTTTCGCCGCCCCCTCTAAAGATTTTAAGGCAATATTACCGCTAAAACCGTCACAAACAATCACATCCGCCATATGATTCATTAGCTTATCGCTTTCAATAAAACCAATATAGTTTAAATCATAACGCTGTTTAAGCAACTGATGCGTATCACGAATAATTTGAGTACCTTTATTCTCTTCCGTACCAATATTTAATAATGCTAAACGCGGATAGACCAAATCCAGCATCACTTCGGCAAAAATATTACCCATTTCAGCAAACCGGAGAAGTAGATGACTATCTGCTTCTACATTAGCACCAAGATCTAACATCACGCTTGATTTACCATTAATACTTGGAATTAAAGTCGTCAATGCCGGGCGTTCAATATTTGGTAACGACTTTATCAATAATTTAGCTAATCCCATCAATGCCCCTGTGTTTCCGCCACTTATACAGCCGTCTGCCTTTCCCTTAGCCACAGCTTCCAATGCCAAACGCATTGAACTGCCTTTACTTTGGCGTAATGCTTGAGTAAAAGGAATATCGGCTTCAATAATATGAGATGTATGTACAAAACTAATTCGCTGTTGCTGCGTAGACGGAAGGGAATTAAGTAATGGGGAACATTGGCTCTGATCGCCAAATAAAACAAAAGATAACATTGGATTTTTTTCCAATGCTAAAGATAATGCCGGGATAGTAATACGGGGACCAAAGTCCCCGCCCATCACATCTAACGCGAGGGTTAGACGATTCAACTGATACCTCGAAACTAACCGAGATTATTTGTTGATTACTTTACGACCACGGTAGTAACCATCAGCAGTTACGTGGTGACGTAAGTGAGTTTCACCAGTTGTTTTATCTACTGAAACTGCTGCTGTTGTTAATGCATCGTGTGAACGACGCATATCACGACGTGAACGAGATTTTTTATTTTGTTGAACAGCCATTGGCTATACTCCTAGATCTAGTTTTTCTTTAAATTAGCTAATACAGCGAACGGGTTAGGTTTTTTCGCCAATTCTTCCGGCAATTCGCCAAACACCTGTTCACTCACGGACACTTCACAGTGTTCTTCACTATGCATCGGGACTAGAGGCAATTCGATGATAAATTCATCTTCAATCATATCTAGTAAATTTACTTCACCGAACTCGTTTACTTCGATAGGTTCATAAATTTCGGGCAAATTGTCCGCCTGATCCATATTGGACACTGGACTGAAACAAAACGAACAGTCAAGCGTTTGTGTAAACGGGTTACCACATCGTTGGCAATCAAATTCCACCTCAACTTTAGCCGTCCCTTTAATGACGGTCAAGCGTTGGGGATCAACATATAACGAGAGAGTAACTTGTGCATCGCTTAGCACATTACATACTGATTCACCCAAACGACTAAGTAGACTACTTGGAAAGTAGCCTTCGTAATCCATTCGACGCTGAGCGTCTTTATATGGGTCAATAGTAAGGGGTAGTTTTACCTTTTGCATAGGGTGTGCATATTACAGATAGAAAGCAAAATAGTCAAAGAGAAAATCGGATTTTTCTAAAATATATCTGCGGTTGAATAAGATCATTCAAATGCTTTGATATAAGGTAAACTTTAAGAATTTTTTCACATCTAACCATAGCAAAAAATCAATAAAACTGGTAAGTTGATTACTTGTATCTGAAAACTATTCTTATTTTGAAATTAAACGGGATGACAATGTTATTTGCTACTTTAGCGATACTCGCTTATTTTACCGCATTATTATGGGTTACTCCCACACTCGTCAATTTAGAACACCAAACTGCAGATCAAAAACCGAATATTAAAGCGGTCTTTGGTTTCGGTTTGCTTGCCGTACTATTCCACACCATTAGCTTATCTCAGGAATTTATTTTAAGGGGAATTGGGCAAAATTTCTCGCTCGCAAATGTAAATTCAATGATGAGCTTATTACTAACAGCCTTCGCTACACTGGCTTTACCTCGTTGGAAAACTGTTTGGTTTCCGTTGATGGTCGTTTATACCTTCGGTATCTGTAGTGTCGCCATATCTACTTTTACAAGCGGTAATTTTGTCAAAAATATTGCACAAAACACTGGGCTTATATTCCATTTAGGCATTGCAATTTTTTCTTATGCTCTGTTTTTCCTCGCTTTAATTTATGCATTCCAATTAAAATGGTTAGATAAGAAACTTAAAAGCAAAAAAGCAGTTTTTTGTAGTATGCTACCACCGTTAATGACCGTAGAACGCCACTTTTTTACACTAACATTAGCTGCTCAGGCCTTGCTAACCGTAACGCTAATATCAGGTATGATTTATTTACACAACTTCTTTGCACCTGAACAAATCCATAAAGCAATATTCTCATTTCTTGCTTGGCTTGTTTACAATATCCAACTTTTAGGACAATGGAAATTCCGTTGGCGTGGAAATCGGGTGCTAATTTATTCGATTTTAGGTACAATACTACTTACTGTCGGTTATTTTGGTAGTCATTTTATCTAATCGGCAGATACTGGGAGCGGTCAAATTTTTCGGCAATATTGCAAATAATTTTTCAAATTTGGCCGCTTAATGATTCATTTATATAGGACGTTTATTTTGGACAGTATTCCCCTGAGTACGCTTTTTATTTCACTCGCTATTCTTTTATTCCTTTCTGCATTTTTCTCAAGTTCTGAAACGGGTTTAATGTCACTTAACCGTTATAAAATGCGTCACCTTGCCGAAAGCGGTCATAAAGGGGCGAAACTTGCGGAAAAGCTTCTCAGTAAAACAGATGTATTACTCAGCCTTATCCTTATTTGTAATAACTTAGTCAATATTGCCGCTTCTGCGATTGCAACAATGATCGGTATGCGTTTAGCCGGCGATGCTGGTGTGGCAATTGCAACTGGTGCATTGACCTTTGTAATGCTAGTTTTCTCAGAAATCTTACCTAAGACGATTGCTGCAATTTATCCGGAAAGAATCGGTTTTTTTGCAAGTTACATCTTGACCCCATTAAAAAAATTATTAATGCCGTTGGTATTCTTTATGAATTTAATCATCAACGCTTTAATGAAACTCTTACGCGTTAAAAAAGATGAAAACACCGGATTAAGTGCGGAAGAATTACGTGGTGTCGTTTTGGAAGCCGGGAAATTTATTCCGACTGAACACCAAGAAATGTTAATTTCCATCTTAGATATGGAAAAAGTCACAGTCGAAGATATTATGGTACCTCGTAATGATATTGGCGGTATCGATATTGATGACGATTGGAAATCCATTATGCGTCAACTAAATCATGCGGCACATGCTCGAGTAGTGTTGTATAAAGGCAATATGGATAAAAATGTGCTAGGAATGTTGCGTGTACGAGAGGCATTCCGCTTGCTATTAGAAAAAGACGAACCAAGTAAGGAAACACTCATTCGTGCGGTTGACGAGGTGTACTTTATTCCGGAAGGCACACCACTGACGACACAATTAATGAACTTTAAAAGCAATAAAGAACGTATCGGTTTAGTGGTTGATGAATATGGCGACATTAAAGGTTTAGTCACTTTAGAAGATATTTTAGAAGAAATTGTCGGTGAATTTACCACGTCAACAGCCCCAACGATCGAAGAAGAAGTTCAGCAACAATCGGATGGCACAGTCATTATTGAAGGTTCAGCAAATTTACGTGATTTAAATAAATTATTCGGCTGGAATTTACCGGTTGATGAAGCACGAACATTCAACGGTCTTATTTTGGAACATCTTGAAAAAATTCCGGATGAAGATACGCAATTTGAACTGAATAATTTAAAAGTTACAGTTCTAGAAGTGGCGGATAATATGGTAAAACAAGCTAAAGTCGAACCAGTTCTCCCAACCAAAGAATAGTCATCCGATAAGCGGTTAATTTTGTCAAATTTTTAACAAAATTAACCGCTTTTCTTATTTCGCTTCGTTATCCTTTCTCCTACCATTTCTTTTCCGCTCATTTTTTAAGCCCTTGATATTCAAACAGTTGTGCTACAAATTGAATCAGCACGCTATATAAACCTCTAAAAACCAAACAAAATTAGAATAATAATCCAAAACAAACACAACCAACCAGTTTATTTATCTAAAAAAACACACAAAAATACCAATATGTTTTATTTTATCAGCTTTACTTCTCAACAATTCTTCGGCATATTTCTCGTCATTGCGGTTTATCCGCTATCTATTTTTTCCAAATAAAAACGTGTGTTTAAAATTCAAACTTTGAGGTATATTTCGTGTCTTCTCATAACTCAGCTCCGGCAACTCGTGCTACATTTTCAGGACGTAATGCCTTTATTATTGCCGCCATCGGCTCAGCCGTTGGCTTAGGAAACATTTGGCGTTTCCCTTATACCACTTACGAAAATGGTGGTGGTGCATTTATTATTCCTTATATCGTGGCACTTTTAACTGCCGGGATTCCGTTGCTCTTTTTAGATTTTGCTATCGGACATCGTCATCGTGCCGCTGCCCCACTTTCTTTCCGCCGCTTAAATAAACATTTTGAAGTATTTGGTTGGTGGCAAGTTTTAGTGAATGTGATCATTGGTATTTATTATGCGGTTGTGCTTGGATGGGCGGCAGTTTATACCTATTTCTCGTTAACTAAAGCGTGGGGAGATAAACCGGTGGATTTCTTTGTCGGTGAATTTCTTAAAATGGCTGATGTTGCCAATGGTATTAGCTTTGATTTTGTCGGTATGGTTGTAGGTCCACTTATCGCCGTATGGATTATCGCACTTATCGTATTAGCATTAGGGGTAGAAAAAGGAATTGCAAAAACTTCAAGTATTCTAATGCCGGTGCTAGTTGTGATGTTTATCATCTTGGTTATTTCAGCATTATTCTTACCTGGTGCAAGCAAAGGTTTAGATGCCTTATTTACGCCAAACTGGGAAAAACTTGCCGATCCAAGTGTATGGATTGCCGCTTATGGTCAAATCTTTTTCTCATTATCCATTTGCTTCGGCATTATGGTAACTTACTCCTCATACTTGAAAAAAGATGCGGATCTTACCGGCACAGGTATGGTTGTTGGGTTCGCCAACTCAAGTTTTGAACTCTTGGCAGGAATCGGGGTATTTGCGGCTTTAGGCTTTATGGCAACGGCGGCTGGCCAGGAAGTGAGCGAAGTGGCAAAAGGTGGTATCGGTTTAGCATTCTTCGCTTTCCCAACTATTATTAATGAAGCACCGATGGGGACTTTACTTGGGGTATTATTTTTCGGTTCACTCACATTTGCCGCATTAACCTCATTTATTTCTGTAATTGAAGTGATTATTGCCGCAATGCAAGACAAATTAAAATTCGGTCGTATTGCTTCAACATTTATTGTCGGCTTACCAATGATGGCTGTATCTGTTGTATTATTCGGCACAACTACCGGATTACCAATGTTAGATGTCATGGATAAATTCGTAAATAACTTTGGCATCGTTGCGGTAGCCTTCGTGTCTTTAGTCGCTATCGTAGCTAAAGGTAAACTCAGCACACTAGGACATCATATTAATAAAACCTCTTCGATTAAAGTTGGTACGCTATGGCGTTTATGTGTAGTCGTTACAACTGGCGTATTAGCCTTTATGTTATTTAGTGAAATTATTAAAGTCTTTAACGAAGGTTATGAAGGCTATCCGAGTTGGTTTATTAATATCTTCGGTTGGGGAATGGCGATTGCACTGATTGTGGTAGCATTTATCCTCTCTCGCTTGAAATGGAACAATGAACCTGACTTTAATGTAGAGCAATAGGAGGCAATCTAATGAATACTTCAGCAATTATTATGATGAGCATTGCACTTATTATTATTTGGGGCGGATTATTTCTCGCTATAAAACGTTTACCTAAAGAATAATATTTGTCAAAAATTCTCTTAAAAAGACCGCTATTTTTTAAATAGCGGTCTTTTTTTATCTTTTCTTCCTTCTTTCCGATTAATTTCGATAATTAATTTTGAAATAAAATTAATAACAACACACTTAATAGGTTATATAACATACAGAACAAGCAAAGAAATGCGATATATCTCACAAATTAAGAAAATTAGGTTTGATTTATGTAAATCAATAAAATAAATTTACTCCAATTTTCAATAAAACAAGTTTTGTAAATTCATTATAAAGGAGAAAATGATGAATATTGCTATCATTATAGCAACCCATGGTGTTGCTGCTGAGCAGCTTCTCAAAACCACTGAGATGTTGATCGGCGAGCAGTCAGACGTTGCCTATATCGACTTCATGCCCGGCGAAAATGCAGAAACCATTATGGGTAAATATCAAGTATTAGTGGAAGGTAAGTTATCACATTGTGATCGAGTGCTTTTCCTTGTTGATATGTGGGGCGGTAGTCCATTTAATGCGGCAAACCGTTTCCAAGAAGGAAAAACCAATATGGACGTAGTAACCGGCGTGAATATTCCAATGCTGGTCAATACGTGTATGGCTCGTGATGATGTTGAATCACTAGAAGAATTAGTTGAGATCGCGTTAGAAGCCGGCTCAACAGGCATACGTTCATTAAATCACCAACTGGCTACAGCAGAACCGGTAGCACCTATGATACAACCGCAACAGGCAGCGCCTGCACAACAAATTGTGGATGACGGTCGTCGTATGACGATTGCGTTAGCTCGAATTGATGACCGTTTAATTCACGGTCAGGTTGCAACCGTATGGACAAAAGAAAGTAAAGTAAAACGTATCATCGTTGTAAATGATGATGTGGCTAAAGATAAAGTACGTTCTACCATGCTGAAAAGTGTAGCGCCACTCGGTGTAACGGCTCACGTAGTTGATGTTGCGAAAATGATTCGTGTATATAACAACCCTGAATATGCCGATGATCGTGTAATGCTATTATTTACTAACCCGAGTGATGTATTAACGTTAATTGAAGGCGGTGTTCCGTTAACTTCAATCAATGTAGGAGGTATCTCTCATAAAGAGGGTAAACAAATGGTTAGCCATGCGGTAGCCGTGGATCAAACAGATATTGATGCCTTTAAAGTGATTGACGCAAAAGGCGTTGAATTAGAAGTGCGTAAAGTAGCAAGTGATAGTCATCAGAATATGATGGAATTATTGAAGAAAAATAACTTAATTTAAGGGAAATTATTATGGAACTCTCAGTATTACAAATCATTTTAGTGTTCCTTGCAGCTTGTATTTCAGGCGCAGGTTCAATCCTTGATGAATGGCAAACCCAGCGCCCTATCGTGGCATGTACGTTAGTGGGTTTAGCGTTATCAGTAGGTGCGCCGGATTCTGCGGAAGTGATTAAAAATGCCATCATTATCGGTGGTACGCTTGAATTAATGGCATTAGGTTGGATGAACATCGGTGCGGCAGTTGCACCGGATGCGGCATTAGCTTCTGTCGTTTCAACTATCCTTGTTATTGTTGGCGGTCAAGAAATCACAACAGGTATCGCAGTAGCAATTCCACTTGCAGCGGCAGGTCAGGTATTAACTTATGTGGTACGTGCGATTACCGTTGGTTTCCAACACGCGGCAGATAAATCAATCGAAGACGGTAGTTTAACTCGCTTAGACTGGTTACACCGTGGTGCGTTAATGCTTCAAGTAATGCGTATTGCTATCCCAGCACTTGTTGTTGCATTAACAGCAGGTACTGACGTTGTACAAACAATGTTAAATGCAATTCCACCGGTTGTCACAACAGGTCTTAAAATTGCAGGTGGCTTCATTGCGGTCGTAGGTTACGCAATGGTTATCAATATGATGCGTGCAGGTCACTTAATGCCTTTCTTCTTCGCAGGTTTCGTTATTGCAGGCTTTACTGATTTCAACCTTGTTGCACTCGGTGCATTAGGTGCAATCATGGCATTGCTTTACATCCAATTACATCCTAAATACAACAAAAGCCAACAAGTTGTGGTAACACAAGCAACTGATAACGGCTTAGACAACCGCTTAGACTAAGAAGGAATTTACTATGACGACAGAAATTAAAAAAGTAACAAAAAGTGATTTGAATGCGGTTGTTCGTCGTTCAAACTTATTCCAAGGTTCATGGAACTTTGAGCGTATGCAAGGCTTAGGTTTTGCTTACTCAATGGTACCAGTGATCAAATGTTTATACCCGGATCAAAACTCACAAGAACGTAAAGATGCGATTAAACGTCACTTAGAATTCTTCAATACTCAACCATTCGTTGCTGCACCGGTATTAGGTGTAACGATTGCGATGGAAGAAGAACGTGCAAATGGTAAAGAGATCGACAATGCGGCAATCAACGGTATTAAAGTGGGGTTAATGGGACCGCTTGCCGGTGTGGGTGACCCAATCTTCTGGGGTACGGTACGTCCGGTATTTGCAGCGCTTGGTGCGGGTATCGCATTAAACGGTTCAATCCTCGGCCCGATTTTATTCTTCGTATTATTTAACCTAGTTCGTTTAGCGACCCGTTACTATGGTGTAACTTACGGTTATAAAAAAGGTTTAGACGTAGTACAAGATATGAGTGGCGGCTTGTTACAAAAATTAACGGAAGGCGCATCAATCCTCGGTTTATTTATTATGGGGGCGTTAGTTCAGAAATGGACGAGCATCAATGTACCACTTGTCGTTTCTACGATTCAAATGCAAGATAGTACGGAGCAAACAACAACCGTACAACAAATTCTTGATAGCTTAATGCCGGGTTTATTACCGTTATTATTAACCTTTGCTTGTATGTGGTTATTGCGTAATCGTGTGAATGCACTTTGGATTATCGTGGGCTTCTTTGTTATCGGTATCTTAGGTGCAGCAACAGGTGCATTAGCTTAATATTGCTTTTCCACGGAAACCGACTTACTCTAATAATATAGATATAATTTGTGTTTCCGTGGTTTTATTTTACAAGCGGTAAAATTTGCGGAGTTTCTTACAAAAATTCAATAAATTTTGACCGCTTGTTTATTTATGTTTCTTTTTTACCAACATCTTTTTTGAATATGCTAATATTTCTCAAATTAATGTGGCAGAGTTACAAATTGTTGTAATTGATTTAAAAAGTGGACAACGTTTGTTAATACGTATTCAAACACCCAAAGATATTGAGAACGTGGTAAGCTTTTTTGGAGGATATAAATAATGATTTTTAAATTAAAAGGTAAATTTCAGCATTATGTTTGGGGAGGAATGAGCTTTATTCCAAACTTCCTGAAATTATCCGAACCTGATGATAAACCTTACGCAGAATATTGGTTAGGTGCTCATCCTGTCGCTCCGTCCGATATGCTTTTTGAGCAAAACTGGCTTCCTCTCGATAAAGTCATTGAAGCCGCTCCTGAATTACTTGGCGACAAAATTCGTAATCAATTCGGGGACACACTTCCTTATTTATTGAAAATTTTAGATATAAAACAACCGCTTTCTATTCAAGTGCATCCGACTAAAACCGAAGCTGAATATGGTTTTGAGCAGGAAAATTTACGTAATATTCCGTTAAACGCACCGAATCGTATCTACAAAGATGCTAACCATAAACCGGAGATGATGATTGCACTATCCGATGTATGGGCATTGCATGGATTTAAAGCCATTAGTGAAATTAAAGCTTCTCTGCAAGTTCACGATTCCCTTAAACCTATTGCTCAAGCGTTAGAAGAAAAAGGTTTGCCTCTCGTTTATGCCGATATTATGCAAGCGGATAAACAACAGCTTGCCGATTGGATTTTGCCAGTTGTAGAGGCGAAACGAGCAGAATATCAAGCAGATAAGTTGAAACTGGATAATCCGGATTATTGGGTCTGCTATATTGTTGAAAATATGCAATCGCCGCTCGAGGAAATTGACGGCGGTTTAATTAGTTTCTATTTTTTCAATATCGTACATATGAAAAAAGGTGAAGGTCTATATCAGGGAGCAGGCTTACCTCACGCCTATTTACGAGGACAGAACATTGAATTAATGGCAAATTCGGATAATGTTATTCGTGGCGGTTTAACGCCTAAATATATTGATGTACCGGCACTTTTACATTCCATTGATTATCGTCCGATTACACCGAAAATTATTCCACCTTATCAAGAAAGCGACGGATTTATTCATCTTTATCCGACACCAGAAGCAAAGGATTTTGCCTTACAACATATGGAATTTAAGGCGTTTGATGAAGAAAATTTTACTACGGATAGTGCCAGTATCTTGCTGGTTATGAAAGGCAATATCTATATCGATTTAGGCGAAGAATCCATTTATTTACAGCAAGGTGAATCTGTTTTTATTGCGGCAGACAGCCAAGTCGAGATTATTGCGGAAACAGATGGCTATGCTGTCATTGCAACTGTGCCGTAAATCTGACAATATATGCTATAGTTAATTAAAATTAGATTTTAATCCTAAAGAAAATTGAGGTGAATTATGAAATTCTCAACATTACTTACCACTGTAGCAATATCAGCATGTTTAGCGATGAATAGCTATGCCGAAGGTAATAAAATTCAGCCGACAGTTGAACACAAAGCAACAACAAAAAATGCACCTCTTTCCGCGAAAGATGCTAAATTGAAACAATTCAACGATAGCATTGGTTTAGGCTTTTCTGGTTATGAATTAGCACGTAATAACCAAGGTCAACCAATGATTAGTTTTAAATATAGTATTGAAAATAAAACAAAGCGTAATATTCGTATTGTGCAATGGGCAGTAAATTACATCCATAATGGTAAAGTCATCTTAACTCAAGATGCACCGGTTACCTTTAAAGATAATTTAAAACGTCAAACTACAGCGGAATTAGCCTTTGCTGTACCGGTTTCAGAATTACCGCAAGAAGCTCAAGCAATTTTCCTCAGCAATAAAGCTGAACTTACCGCACAATTTGAAGCTCGCCAGATTGTGTTTTCAAACGGTGCAAAAATCATTGTGAAATAGCACTCTCGAAGCTGTTAGATTTTTGTATAAATTGCGCAGTTGTACAAAAGTTTGTTTGTAGGGGTGAACCGTGTTCGCCCTTATGACATTCATCATAAATTGTTTGGGCGAATACAATTCGCCCCTACATCATTGAAACAGATTAGCCTCTTTGTGCATTTGCTACATAATTTCGATCAATTATAACCTCTCTTTTTTCTTAATTACCTTTCCTATCACTCTCTTACTCATAACCGCTCATTTCTAAACAACAAATCTTCGTTTTGTGAACTTGCTCACGGTATTTTTCATTCAATTACTGTAAATTAATATGGAAAAGAAAATATGATTGATGCTATTTCATCATATTTTGTTGATTTACACTCAATATGAGGTTTGGATTATGAAATTTGGAAAACTTTCTTTAGCAGTTTCAACCGCATTACTTGGTGCTGGTTTAATGTTTAGTTCGGCTGCTCAAGCAAAAGGGCGTTTAGTTATTTACTGTAGCGCAACAAATGTGATGTGTGAAAATGCAGCTAAAACGTTTGAACAAAAATATGATGTAAAAACATCTTTTATCCGTAACGGTTCAGGCAGTACCTTTGCGAAAATTGAAGCAGAAAAAAATAATCCGCAAGCGGACGTATGGTACGGAGGGACTTTAGATCCACAATCACAAGCAGGTGAATTAGGCTTATTAGAAGCATATCGTTCACCGAATATCGACCAAATTATGCCTAAATTCCAAGATCCGGCAAAAGTAAAAGGTAATCTAAGTTCTGCGGTATATATTGGTATTTTAGGCTTTGCGGTAAATACCGAACGTTTGAAAAAATTAGGCATTGAGAAAATGCCGCAATGCTGGAATGATTTAACTGATCCGAAATTAAAAGGTGAAATTCAAATTGCCGACCCGCAAAGTTCAGGTACAGCCTATACCGCTATCGCAACCTTCGCTCAACTTTGGGGCGAAGATAAAGCGTTTGATTATTTCAAACATCTCCATCCGAATATTTCTCAATATACCAAATCAGGTATTACTCCGGCACGTAATGCCGCTCGTGGTGAAACCACAGTCGGTATCGGTTTCTTACATGACTATGCGTTAGAAAAAGAACAGGGTGCGCCACTTGAAATGGTTGTACCGTGCGAAGGTACCGGCTACGAGTTAGGTGGCGTAAGTATCTTAAAAGGTGCGAGAAACTTAGATAACGCTAAATTATTCGTTGATTTTGCCCTTTCAAAAGAAGGTCAGGAAACCGCATGGAAGAAAGGTCAAGCATTACAAACGTTAACCAATACTACGGCGGAACAATCGCCGCTTGCGTTTGATCTCACTAAACTGAAATTGATTGATTATAATTTTGAAAAATATGGTGCAAGTGACGAACGTAAACGCTTAATCAATAAATGGGTTGATGAAGTGAAATTAGCGAAATAATCGCCTTTTATAAGCGGTCGTTTTTCGTAAAAATTTTGCAAAAAATCTACGAAAAACGACCGCTTGTTTTTCGATATTTTTTATTAGTTGTTGTGAGGCTATATGGATTCTATTACAAATAAAAGATCACTGTTTGAATCTAGCCACTTTTGGATTCTGCTCTCACTTATTGCATTTATTGTACTGCCTTCCAAAGCACTCGATTACGGGTTATTGGAAAGCACCGCTGATGAATATTTAGATGCGATGGGTTGGTCTTCAGTTAATCTGACTATTCTGTGGTTTTTACCTTTAGTGGGTTTTTGGTTACTCCCTTTCTTTAAATTTTCAAATGAAGCACAGGCAAAACTAGAACTGGCATTGGTGAGTTTTATTTTACTGTTTGCGTTTATTTCGGCAACGATTTACCAAGTCAGTATGGGCTATTCAGTGATGGTACTGATTGCGAGCTTAACTGCACTTGCCACTTTTGCCTTTGCTAAACTCAAAATGATGCAAGGCGATAAATTTATTATTGCGGCATTACTCAGTATTATCTTGCTGATTTTCTTCTTTATCGTTTATCCGACCGTTGCGATTTTTATTTCGATGTTTTATGACGGTGAAACGTTCGCACCGGAACAAGTGGTTAGAATTTTAGGACAAGGTTATATTGTTCGAGTCATCAGTAACTCTTTATTCCTTTCCGGCTTTGTCGGCATTGTTTCAACCGTTTTCGGTTTAGCTTTTGCGTTGTATACCACTCGTATTGCTCGCAGAACTGCCTTTATCGGGAAAATCTTCTCAATCCTACCGATTGTAACACCGCCGTTTGTGGTGGGACTTGGCGTGACCTTAATGCTTGGTCGTTCAGGCTATGTGACCGAATTTTTAGATACTTACTTCGGCTTTAAAGATCATAACTGGCTGTATGGCTTTAACGGGATTGCAATCGCACAGATTCTCGCTTTTGCACCGATTTCATTTATGATTTTAGACGGTGCGTTAAAATCGATTCATCCTTCGATTGAAGAAGCGTCTTATACGTTACGAGCAAACCGTTATCAAACGTTCTATAACATTATTTTCCCGTTATTACGTCCGGCATTGGCAAATTCATTTTTAATCGTGTTTATCCAATCACTCGCCGATTTCAGTAACCCGTTGGTTTTAGGCGGTAGCTTTGACGTAATCGCTACCCAAATTTATTTCTATATTGCCGGCTCACAATTAGATTATGCTTCGGCAAGTACCTTAGGCTCGATGTTGCTGATTTTCTCACTACTGATCTTTATCGTTCAGTATATGTGGATTGGTAATCGCTCTTATGTAACCGTTTCAGGTAAATCTTATCGTGGCGATGTACAAGATTTACCGGGTGGTTTGAAAGCTACGATTATTGCGATGTTAGGTTTCTGGGTGGTGTTCAACCTTGCATTATACGGCAGTATTTTCTACGGTAGCTTCACGGTAAACTGGGGGGTAGATTACACCTTAACGCTAAATAACTATGCAATGTTATTCGGACAAGGTTTAAGTGATGGAGCGTGGCCGTCTTTAATCAATACCATGATCTACGCCGGTATTGCCGCACCGCTAACAGCGTTATTCGGTTTATTAATCGCTTATATTGTGGTGCGTAAAGATTTCCAAGGTAAGAAAACCCTTGAGTTCTTAACTATGCTGTGCTTTGCCGTACCGGGTACGGTTGCCGGTGTGTCTTACATTCTCGCCTTTAATGATGCGCCAATGTATATTACCGGCACCGGTATCATCATTATTATTTCAATGGTGATGCGAGATTTACCGATCGGTATGCGTGCCGCAATTGCCGGACTTGGTCAGTTGGATAAATCGTTGGATGAAGCCTCATTATCATTGAAAGGCAGTTCGCTAAAAACCATTTGGTTTATCGTCTTCCCGCTACTCAAACCGGCATTGTTATCCGCATTAGTCACTAGTTTCGTACGTGCGATGACAACCGTGAGTGCGATTGTGTTCCTTGTGACCGCAGATACCCGTGTTGCAACCGCTTATATTTTAAATCGTGTTGAAGACGGTGAATACGGAGTGGCTATCGCATACGGTTCAATCTTAATTGTTGTGATGATGGCGATTATTTTATTCTTCGACTGGATTGTCGGAGATACTCGTATCGCAAAATCCAAAGCGAAAAAAGCAGATTAATTCGTCCACGGACGGTATGTTTGCCGTCCGCATATAAAAGGCAAAATATTATGAACAATGATTTCTTAGTACTGAAAAATATTACCAAATCTTTCGGTAAAGCAACGGTAATTGATAATTTAGATTTAGTGATTAAGCGTGGCACGATGGTAACCTTATTAGGCCCTTCCGGTTGTGGTAAAACCACCGTATTACGCTTAGTGGCAGGGCTTGAGAACCCGACAAGCGGTCAAATTTTTATTGATGGCGAAGATGTCACTAAATCTTCGATTCAAAATCGAGATATTTGTATCGTATTCCAATCTTATGCGCTTTTCCCGCATATGTCGATTGGCGATAATGTCGGTTATGGTTTACGTATGCAAGGTGTGAGTAATGAAGAACGTAAGCAACGTGTGAAAGAGGCATTGGAACTGGTGGATTTAGCCGGTTTTGAAGATCGTTTTGTTGATCAAATTTCAGGTGGTCAGCAACAACGTGTGGCGTTAGCCCGTGCCTTAGTGCTAAAACCGAAAGTGTTACTATTCGATGAACCGTTAAGTAACTTAGATGCTAACTTACGCCGTTCAATGCGTGAAAAAATTCGTGAATTGCAACAGCGTTTAGGTATTACTTCGCTTTATGTTACACACGACCAGACCGAAGCGTTTGCAGTTTCGGATGAGGTTATCGTGATGAATAAAGGCAAAATTATGCAAAAAGCACCGGCAAAAGATCTTTATTTACGTCCAAATTCTTTATTCCTTGCCAACTTTATGGGCGAATCAACTATTTTTGACGGTAACTTAAATCAAGGTGTCGTTACAATCGGAGCTTATCGTTTCCCACTTCACAATGCTGCTGATTTCGGTATTACAGACGGCGAATGTTTAGTCGGTGTGCGCCCGGAAGCGATTCAACTTACCGCCACCGGTGAAGCCGGTCAACGTTGCCAAATTAAGAGTGCTGTTTATATGGGGAATCATTGGGAAATTGTTGCGGAATGGAACGGTAAAGAAGTTTTGGTCAATGCAAATCCGGATCAATTTGATGCAGACTCAAAAGAAGCCTTTATTCAATTTACTGAACAAGGTATTTTCTTACTGAAAAAAGAGTAAGTGATAACAAGACAAGCGGTTATTTTTGCGAATTTTTTGCAATGATAGAAAATCTTAATTGTTTTGTATGGTGGGCAATTCTGCCCACCATTTAAGTGTTTGAGGCAAATGAGAATCTCTGCCTATTTATTAAGATTTCAATGCTTGTAATAGTTTATTATGAATACCACCGAACGCACCATTACTCATCACTAAAATATGATCATTCGGTTTTGCGTCTTTTACTACAAGCTGTACCAATTCATCAAGATTTGCCGACCAGACTGCCGGTTGTGAAAGTGAATCAGTAATCACTGAAACCGACCACGGAATCGTATCCGGTTGGTACACAAAGACCGCATCTGCATCAACTAAACTCGGTGCGATTTCTTCTTTATGCACACCCATTTTCATTGTATTAGAACGAGGCTCAAGCACCGCTAAAATACGCTGTTCTTTGCCTACTTTGCCACGTAAAGCATCAATCGTTGCCGCTATGGCAGTTGGGTGATGGGCAAAATCATCATAGACGGTAATGCCATTCACTTTGCCTTTTACTTCTAAACGGCGATTCGCATTAATAAATGAACCGAGTGCTTCACAAGCACCTGATACAGATACACCAGCGTGATGTGCTGCTGCGATTGACATCAATGCATTGTGCATATTATGCACCCCGATAATATTCCATTTTACTTCACCGGCTTTTTCCCCCTTGTGAAATACTTCAAAATGCGAACAATCAGCAGAAATCGGTTTTGCAAACCATTGTTTATCTTCACCGATAAATTGTAACTCGCTGTAACTGCCCATTTTCAGCGTATTTTGTACATTTTCATCCGCCACTGCAGACAGAATACAACCTTTGCTCGGCATGGTACGTACTAAGTGATGGAATTGGCGTTGAATTGCTTTTAAATCATCAAAAATATCCGCATGGTCAAATTCAATATTATTGATAATTAATGTTTTTGGCGTGTAATGTACAAATTTAGACCGCTTGTCAAAGAACGCAGAATCATACTCATCCGCTTCAATTACAAAGAATTTACTTGAACCGGCACGTGCCGAAATACCGAAATTACCAGCAACCCCACCGATTAAAAAGCCAGTATCAATCTGATTTTGCTCTAAGATCCACGCTAGCATACCGGTAGTCGTGGTTTTACCGTGCGTACCGGACACCGCCAGTACCCAGCGATCTTTTAACAGATGATCATGCAACCATTGCGGACCTGAAGTGTAATTTAGCTGATTATCCAATACATATTCTACGCAAGGATTACCACGGCTCATAGCATTACCGATAACGACTAAATCCGGTGCCGGCTGAAGCTGTGTCACATCATAATTAGGAATAATTTCAATACCGTGATTCTCTAAAAATGTACTCATTGGCGGATAAACATTAGTATCCGAACCTGTCACTTTATAGCCTAACTCTCGTGCAATCATCGCGACTCCGCCCATAAAAGTGCCGCAGATGCCTAAGATATGAATATGTTTCTGTGTCATAAATTAACCTTAATGTAAAAAATATGTGATCGATGTCACAAAATTGTTGTGCCTTATTAGAGGTAAATTGGCTTTATCTCTATAATACTGGCTATTATTCTAGCACAGCCCAAGGAGAAATTATGAAAACGCTCGGCGAATTTATTATTGAAAAACAAGCGGAGTACCCAGAAGCGAAAGGTGAATTAAGCGGTATCTTATCTTCTATTCGACTAGCCGCTAAAATTATTCACCGAGAAATTAATTGTGCCGGTTTAAGCCAAGATATTTTGGGTGTTGCCGGTTCAGAAAATATTCAAGGCGAAGCACAAATGAAATTGGATGTATTCGCTAATGAAACGATGAAGAAAGCCTTACTTGCTCGTGAAGAAGTTGCCGGTTTTGCTTCAGAAGAAGATGATAGTTTTGTTGCATTTGATAATGAGCGTGCAAGAAATGCGAAATATATTTTGATGACAGATCCGTTGGACGGTTCTTCGAATATTGACGTAAACGTTTCGGTCGGTACGATTTTCTCAATTTATAAACGTATTTCGCCAATCGGTTCGCCGGTAACAATGGAAGATTTCTTACAGGAAGGACGTAAACAAGTCGCCTCAGGTTATGTCACTTACGGTTCATCAACGATGTTAGTTTATACTACGGGTAATGGCGTGAATGGTTTTACCTACGATCCGTCACTTGGTTTATTCATCCTTTCTCATCCGGATATGAAAATGCCGACAGAAGGTAAATATTACTCAATTAATGAAGGACAATACGTAACCTTCCCAATGGGTGTGAAAAAATTCATCAAATATTGTCAAGAAAGTGATGAAGCGACTAAACGCCCTTATTCATCACGTTATATCGGTTCATTGGTATCGGATTTCCACCGCAATCTATTAAAAGGCGGAATTTATATTTACCCAACTTCAACCGTTTATCCGAAAGGTAAGCTACGTTTATTATATGAAGGTAATCCAATGGCATTTTTAGCCGAACAAGCCGGCGGTATGGCAACGGACGGTTTTAATCCGATTTTAGATATTAAACCGACTGAATTGCATCAACGTGTACCGTTCTTTGTCGGATCAAGTTCTATGGTTAAACAAGCTAATAAATTTATGCAAGAATTTGCAGAATAAGTATATAGTTTATAAAAACAAAAACCGAACGCTTTTAAACGTTCGGTTTTTTATATCAAGCGGTTAAATTTGCAAATTATTTTGCAAAATACGCTACTAAGGCATCGCTACCGCCGATTAATTTACCGCCGATAAAGATTTGTGGAACAGTTTGGCTACCTGCAACCGCACGAACTACTTTACCGCGTTGTGAATCGTTGTCTAATATGATTTCTTCAAAACATAAGCCTTTTTCCGTTAATAATGCTTTCGCTTTCGCACAGAATGGGCAGTCAGTTTTGCTGAATACCACAATTGGATCTTGGTCTTTCCACTCAGGGTTTAAGAATTTGATCATGGTTTCTGCATCAGATACTTCAAACGGGTCGCCGTCTTTTTCCGGCTCGTCAAACATTTTCACTACTTCGCCGTTTTTCACGAGCATAGAATAACGCCAAGAACGTTTACCAAATCCTAGGCTCGCTTTATCAACTAAGCGCCCCATACCTTCCGTAAATTCACCATTGCCGTCTGCTAATAAGATTACGTTTTCCGCATCTTGGTCTTTCGCCCATGCGTTCATTACAAAAGTATCATTTACCGAGATACATATGATTGAATCCACACCTAATTTTTTGAACTCATTCGCTAATTCATTGTAACGCGGTAAGTGAGTTGACGAACAAGTTGGCGTGAATGCTCCTGGTAGAGAGAAAACGACAACAGTTTTGTTATCGAATAAATCTGCAGTAGTCACATTAACCCATTCGCCTTCTTTACGCGTTGGAAAGGTTACGTTAGGCACTTTTTGCCCTGTCATATCTTTAAATGACATAAATATTCTCCTGTTTTACATAATGTTTTCAAAAACATCATACATTCTACACTTAAATGTGCCATAATTCAGGCTATTTTCTTAATGGATAATAAAAGTGTATGCTTTAAGCTAATGTAGGAGTCGTTGTGAATATTAGAGATTTAGAATATTTAATCGCTTTAGCAGACTATAAACATTTCCGTCGTGCCGCGGATGCTTGTAATGTGAGTCAGCCGACATTAAGCGGTCAAATTCGTAAATTAGAAGATGAATTAGGTACTGTCTTACTTGAACGCACCAGTCGCAAAGTCTTATTTACTCAAGCAGGTCTAACACTTGTAGAGCAAGCAAAAGCTGTATTACGAGAGGTAAAAGTATTAAAAGAAATGGCGAGCAATCAAGGCAAAGAAATGTCTGGTCCACTTCATCTCGGCATTATTCCAACATTGGGTCCATATCTCTTACCGCTTATGTTACCTATACTAAAGTCACAGTTTCCAGAATTAGAACTTTATGTCTATGAATTACAAACGACACAATTAGTCGATCAACTTGAATCCGGACAACTTGATTGTGGTATTTTGGCATTTGTAAAAGAAAGTGAACCATTTATCGAAGTACCATTGTTTAATGAGCAAATGTTATTAGCTGTATCGACTCAACACGAATGGGCGAACAGCAATAATTTAGATATTCATTTATTAAAAGATAAAGAATTACTCTTTCTAGACGATGGCCATTGTTTACGTACTCAAACATTAGATTATTGTTTATCAGTCGGAGCGAAAGAAAGTACACACTTTAAAGCAACCAATCTGGAAACATTACGTAATATGGTGGCAGCAAATGTAGGTATTTCTTTGATGCCTGAATTTGCTTCCACACCAACCGAAGGATTAAATTACTTAACCTTTAGTGAGCCGAAACCTTATCGTGCCATTGGTTTAATTTATCGTCCTGGTTCACCACTACGTATTCGTTATGAACGTCTTGCGAAAGAAATCTCAAATATTATGAAGCAAGAGAGCAAACATGCGTAATATCGGTATTAGAGCGCAACAAAAAGAAAAAACACGTCGAGCCTTAGTGGATGCGGCATTTAATCAATTAAGTGCCGAAAAGAGTTTTTCTAACCTGAGCTTACGCGAGGTAGCAAGAGAAGCCGGCATTGCTCCGACCTCATTCTATCGCCATTTCAAAGATATGGACGAATTAGGTTTAGCTATGGTGGATGAATCCGGCTTAGTATTACGCCAACTGATGCGACAAGCTCGTAAGCGTATTGCGACCGGCGGAAGCGTAGTTGCCGTATCAACCGAAACATTTTTTGAATTAATTGCGGATCGTCCAAATGTGTTTCGCTTATTATTACGAGAAAGTTCAGGCACATCGCAAGCATTTCGTACTGCGGCGTCACGTGAAATCCAACATTTTATTGCCGAATTAACCGATTATATCGTTTCAAAAGATCCGAACAGTAGCCGAGAAATCGCTTATATCCAATCGGAAGGATTAGTGACTATCGTTTTTACAGCCGGTTCTTATGCACTTGATATGAACACACAAGAGCGAGAGAAACTTAAACAACGTGTGATTATGCAATTAAGAATGTTAGCCCGTGGTGCGGCTTCTTATACTTATAGCCACGATAAGGATCACCAATAATGCCAAAGAAAAGTATATTTTTATTACGTTTTGGTAAAAATATTTTTCTATACGGTTTAATGTTTATCGTATTAAGTATTGCGGTTGACTGGTATCGAAAACCAAGTGAGCCGAATGAATTTGCCCAGCAGGTGTTATACGATTTACAGCAACAGCCGAAAGTGATTGCACAATTAAGTCATCAGCAACCCATGTTGCTCTACTTTTGGGGCAGTTGGTGTGGTTATTGTAAATTTACTTCGCCGGCGATTCAGCAACTTGCCGATGAAAAGATCCCGGTGTTAAGCGTTGCACTTAAGTCCGGAGATCCGCAACAAGTGGCTAATTATTTACAACAAGAGAATTACCATTTCCCTGTCATCAATGATCCTGATGGCGAAATATCTAAAAGCTGGGACATCCAAGCCACACCAACGATTTTAATCATAAAAGACGGCAAGGTGGTACAGCATACAACAGGGCTAACAAGCTATTGGGGACTTAAAGTCCGTTTATGGCTGAGTAGCCTAACTTAAAATTCAAGCGGTCTGATTTGTCAATTTTTCTGCAAATCAGACCGCTTTAACATATAGAGAACATTATGATAGTCGATCCTAATTACCAACAAGAACTCGAGAAATACGAGAATCCCGTACCGAGTCGGGAATTTATTTTAAACACCATTCGAGAATTTGATGCGCCGATGAGCCGTGAAGAATTGCTTGAGGCCTTTCATATTTATGACGAAGAACGTATCGAAGGTGTTCGCCGCCGCTTACGTGCGATGGAAAATGACGGGCAATTAATTTTTACCAAACGCAAACGTTATGCCCTACCGGAAAAAATGGACTTGGTTAAAGGTACGGTGATCGGTCACCGTGACGGCTACGGCTTTCTGCAAGTAGAAGGCGGAGAAAAAGGCGATGATTGGTTTATTCCGCATAACCAAATGACACGTGTGATGCACGGTGATTTTATACTTGCTCAGCCAAACGGAACCGATCGCCAGGGTCGTCGTGAGGTACGTATTGTACGTGTGTTAGAAGCACGTAAAAAACAAATTGTCGGCCGTTTCTTCCTTGAAAGTGGCATCGGTTTTGTTGTGCCAGACGACAGCCGCCTTACTCAAGATATTTTAATCCCTGACGATCAACGTATGGGGGCAAGAATGGGGCAAGTGGTTGTAGTGGAACTGCAAGAACGCAAAGCGAGTTTCAATCGCCCTGTGGGATTTATTACCGAAATCTTAGGTGATAACCTCGCACCGGGTATGGAAATCGAAATTGCACTGCGTAATCACGATATTCCGCACGTTTGGCCGGAAGGTGTAGAAAAACAGATCCGCCAATTTAATGAAGAAGTACCGGAAGAAGCTAAACTCGGTCGAGTGGATCTACGTGACTTACCATTAGTCACGATTGATGGTGAAAGTGCCAGAGATTTTGATGATGCTGTTTTTGCCAGAAAAGAAGCTGACGGCTGGCGTTTATGGGTAGCGATTGCCGATGTGAGCTATTACGTTCGCCCGAAAACTGCACTGGATTTAGAAGCAGCAAACCGTGGTAACTCGGTTTACTTCCCAAATCGAGTGATTCCAATGTTACCGGAGATTTTATCAAATGGTTTATGTTCACTGAATCCGCAAGTTGACCGCTTATGCTTGGTAGCGGAGATGACTGTATCGCAAAAAGGCGAACTGACCGGCTATCAATTTTATGAAGCGGTAATGAACTCACACGCCCGTTTAACCTATACCAAAGTGTGGAAAATGTTAGAAGGCGATGAAACATTACGTGAGCGTTACGCACCTATCGTACCACATTTGGAAACCTTGAATGAAATGTTCCAAGTGTTAGTCAAAGCTCGTCAAAACCGTGGTGCAATCGAATTTGAAACCGTTGAAAACCAATTTATTTTCAATCCGCAAGGTAGAATCGAACGGATTGAACCGCTGATTCGTAACGATGCACATAAAATTATCGAAGAATGTATGATTTTAGCCAATATCGCTTCGGCTCGTTTTGTTGAAAAAGCAAATGAGCCGGCATTATTCCGTATTCACGATAAACCAAGCGAAGAAAAACTGACCAGTTTTAAATCCTTTATCAAAGAATGTGGACTGACATGGAATGTAGGTTTAGATCCTGAACCGAAAGATTATTCTGAATTAATTGAACAATTAGCTGATCGTCCGGATCGTGAGTTAATTCAAACTATGCTACTCCGCTCACTTAAACAGGCGGTATATGCGGCGGATAACGTAGGGCATTTCGGATTAGCATTAACCGAGTACGCTCACTTTACCTCGCCAATTCGCCGTTATCCGGATTTACTGCTGCACCGTGCAATTAAATACTTAATTGAAAAAGAAAAAGGGAATACTCGCAATTATACGGACGGGGGCGGTTATCACTATAAATTGGATGACATCGACCAATTTGGCGATAAATGTTCAGCAACTGAACGTCGTGCGGACGAGGCAACCCGTGAAGTGGCAGATTGGCTGAAATGTGAATTTATGCAAGATCATCTCGGTGAAACGTTCGAAGGTGTGATTTCAAGCGTTACCGGTTTCGGTTTATTCGTTAAAATCAATGAGTTACTAATTGACGGTTTAGTACATATTTCAACATTAGATAACGATTATTACCACTATGACGCAGACCGCCAACGTTTAGTCGGCGGTAGTGGTATTATTTATCGCTTAGGTGATCCGCTCAAAGTGAAAGTGATCAATGTGAGTTTAGATGATAAGAAAATCGACTTTGCATTAATTGATAATCTTCGTAAAGGGATTGCGGTGGGTAAAACCGCCAAGCAGAAAGCCAAGAAAAATGCTGGCGAAAAACCGGTTTTCAAAGAACCAAAAACAGTGAAAGCAAAAGGCAAAAAAGGCGACAAGCCCAAAGCAAAATCTACAAAAAGAGCGAAAAAACCGACCGCTGGTAACGCGAAGAAATAAAGGAAAGTTTGGTTGATTGAAATAGGACACGAAGCATCGTGTCCCTACTGATCACGTTATACAAAATCAGAACGAAATTCGACAGTTATTGTAGGGACGCCATGCTTGGCGTCCATTGAGGCATAAAACAGAAAAAGCCCAACGTAAGAAATAGTGAGCAAGCAGTCAAATTTGCAAAATTTCTTACAAATTCTACCGCTTACTGCTTTATCCGTTTAAACTATGATTGCCTAGCCACAGAGCTAGGCGATTTTTATCGGAATTTATGGATATGAACACACTTAAACTTATTTTATTAACTTCAACACTGACCGCATTGTTTGCGTGTACGCCGTCACAAACATCGAAAAATGCCAAAGGCGGTTATTTAAAGGCGAATATTAGCCAAGTCGAATTACACAATCCGGCAAACTATAAACGTTATTATTATACCTGCCGTAATCTTGCAACCGGTGATAGTGCTTATTTAGCGAGCTATTTTCCACTCTCCAGAGAAAGCCGTATGAAAGATAATTTCGGTTTTTACTTTCAGTTAGACGGTGGTAAAGTCGAAGCATTTGATCATCTCGAAAATAAAACACTTAATGCGAGAGGTACACGTTTTGAAGTGAGCTATCGCTCATACAATCCGATTCAAGGCAGTTACATTGATTTAATTGCCGGTGAACAAAGCTCGATTTATTATAGAAATATCAATGGTACTCGTATTCCTTGGTTAAATTGTAGAGAAGCCTAAACTTAAAGAGATTGGAATACAAACTTATTATTTATTGTAGTAAATGAGATGGATTCTTATTTGTAAGTATTTGTAAAGATTATTGCTTATATTAATGAGAATTATTATCATCAAATTACTTCAAAAATAATAGGTAATCACTCCAACTCTTACGCCTCATTCCCCCACAAAATGAGGCGTTTTTTTTCGCCTATCGCCGATTAAGTCCTATCAATTTCAGCATATACCGCTATAATAGATTTTATTTTCATATTTAAAACAAGATATAAGGAATCAGCAAATGGCTCAATCTATTGAAGCAACCTTAGCCGAACTGAAACGCGGTGTCGAAAACATTTATTCTGAAGAAGATTTAATTGAAAAGTTAAAAGAAAATCGTCCGTTACGTATTAAATTAGGTGCGGATCCGACAGCCCTGGATATTCACTTAGGTCATACGGTTGTTTTAAATAAACTTCGCCAATTTCAACAACTAGGTCACGAAGTGATCTTCTTAATCGGGGATTTTACCGGTATGGTCGGTGATCCGTCTGGCAAGAACTCAACACGCCCACCGTTAACACGTGAAGATGTATTACGCAATGCGGAAACCTACAAACAACAATTATTCAAAATCTTAGATCCGCATAAAACCCGTGTGGTATTCAACTCTGAGTGGTTGGGTAAATTAGGTACAGAAGGGATGATTCGTCTAGCGTCAAACTATACAGTCGCTCGTATGCTTGAACGTGACGATTTCAAAAAACGTTTTACTAATAATCAATCTATCGCAATCCACGAATTTATTTATCCGTTACTCCAAGGACACGACTCAGTCGCTTTAGAAGCGGATGTGGAATTAGGCGGTACAGACCAAACCTTTAACTTATTAGTGGGACGTGAATTACAAAAATCAGCGGGTCAAAAACCGCAGGTGGCAATGACATTGCCTCTACTTGTCGGCTTAGACGGCGAGAAAAAAATGTCAAAATCACTTGGTAACTATATCGGTGTGACTGATGCACCAAGCGATATGTTCGGTAAAGTGATGTCGATTTCAGACGAATTAATGTGGGATTGGTATAATTTACTTTCATTCCGCCCATTAGATGAAATTGCACAATTAAAAGCGGACGTTGCAGCTGGTAAAAATCCACGTGATGTGAAAATTCTTTTAGCGAAAGAGTTAATTGCTCGTTTCCACGATCAAGCGGCGGCAGATGCAGCGGAACAAGAGTTCATCAACCGTTTCCAAAAAGGTGCAATCCCGGATGAGATGCCGGAATTTACTTTTGAAGGCGAAATTGGCTTAGCAACTTTATTAAAAGAAGCTGGTTTAGTTGCGTCAACTTCTGAAGCGATTCGTTCAGCACAGCAAGGCGGCGTAAAAATTGATGGCGAAAAAGTGGAAGATGTTCGTCAAAATGCACAACAAGGTACATTTGTTTATCAAGTTGGTAAACGTAAATTTGCTCGTGTAACGGTTAAATAAGCCTGATATAAACGAAAAGGAAGCTCATGCTTCCTTTTTTTATGTTCTGAACAAGCGGTCAAATTTGTGAATTTATTGCAAATGCGACTGCTTGTTATAGATAAAAAAATGCCCAAGGATTAAACTCACTTGGGCATTTTTATCTAATCGCTAGTCATCTAAGAAACTACGTAACGTTTCCGAACGGCTCGGATGACGAAGTTTGCGTAACGCTTTCGCTTCAATCTGACGAATACGCTCACGTGTTACATCAAATTGTTTACCGACTTCCTCAAGGGTATGGTCAGTATTCATATCAATCCCGAAACGCATACGTAAAACTTTTGCTTCACGAGGTGTTAAACCTTCTAACACTTCATTGGTTGCGATACGTAAACTTTCTGCGGTTGCTGAATCTAACGGTAATTCAAGGCTTTCATCTTGAATAAAGTCACCTAAATGTGAATCATCATCATCACCAATCGGGGTTTCCATTGAAATTGGTTCTTTCGCAATCTTCAATACTTTACGAATCTTATCTTCCGGCATGCCCATACGCTCTGCTAACTCTTCCGGCGTTGCCTCACGTCCCATTTCTTGTAAACATTGACGAGAAATACGATTCAGTTTATTAATCGTTTCGATCATATGTACAGGAATACGAATCGTACGAGCTTGGTCAGCAATTGAGCGAGTAATCGCCTGACGAATCCACCATGTCGCATAAGTAGAGAATTTATAACCACGGCGATATTCAAACTTATCTACCGCTTTCATCAAACCGATATTACCTTCCTGAATCAAATCTAAGAATTGCAAACCACGGTTGGTATATTTCTTCGCAATCGAGATTACTAAACGTAAGTTTGCTTCCACCATCTCTTTTTTAGCACGGCGAGCTTTTAACTCACCATTTGCAATACGGCCGCCGATTTCACGAATTTGTGCGATCGTTAAACCGGTATTTTGCTCCATACGTTGTAAATTAGCGATATTAACTCGAATTTGGTCAATATAGTTCGCTAGTTTTGGTGCAGCACCTTTTTTCGCATTGATTGCTTTTTCAATCCATTCTTCCGAGGTTTCATTACCTTGGAACAATTTCAAGAAATCCGCTTTCTTCATTTGTGCATATTCCACCGCATAACGTTGAATTTGGCGTTCTTCCGCACGCACTTGTTTCATCATTTTTTGCATAGATTCAACAAGTAAATCAAACTGCTTCGGTACTAAACGGAACTCACGGAAAATATCTGAAAGTGCTTGGATATGTTCTCTTGATTTTTTATGACTACGACCGTGTTTTTGAATCGCTTGTAACGCTTTTTCATGCTGTTCACGTAACGCATAGAATTTTTCACGTGCAAGCTCAGGGTCAATAGAGTTATCATCACCTGTATCCGCACTGCTATCGCCTTCTTCCTCTTCGTTCTCATCATCAACATCAGCAACATCTTCAGCTTCTTCATCATCTAAATCGACATCTAAGTCTGCTAACATTTCATCCGCTTGAACGTTTGGATCCACGAAAGCTGTTACAAGATCTGATAAACGCATTGTACCTTCTTCCACTTGAGCGTAGAAACCGATTAAATCGGTCAAGGCTTCTGGATATTCTGCAACGGCACACTGTACTTCGTTAATACCCTCTTCAATACGTTTTGCAATATCAATCTCGCCTTCACGGGTAAGTAATTCGACTGTTCCCATTTCACGCATATACATACGTACCGGATCAGTTGTTCGTCCTAATTCCGATTCAACTGTCGAAAGCACTTTTGTTGCTTCTTCAACCACGTCTTCATCTGCGATATTTTCTGCAAGCATCAGATCATCGGTATCTGGGGCAGTTTCTAAAACCTTGATCCCCATATCGTTGATCATTTGAATAATATCTTCAATCTGCTCCGCATCAACCAACTCTTCCGGTAAGTGGTCGTGTACTTCCGAAATCGTTAAATACCCCTGTTCACGCCCTTGGGCAATCAGAAGTTCTAATTGGGATTGCTGTTCTAATTGTTGTTCCATAATTCGTTTCCGTTTTGTGCGAGCAAAAATAGTGTTGGATTATACCATTAATTGCAATTTTCTTGATAGTTTTGCAAGAAATTTCTTAAAAATGACCGCTTAATTACTGTGCAATCAACATCACTAATTCTTGTTTTTCCTCTGTATTAAGCCCCATTGTCCGCTCTTTAGCAATCAATGTTTCAATTCGCTTTTCCACTAATTTAGCATAAAGAAAATCGAGCGTTTCAATAAAAGTGCTTTCAATATTTTCGGGAATAACTAAATGATCCCAATTGGCTAACAGCTCCAGCGTACGAAAATCCGCTCTATCTCGCCAATGTTCTAGTAACGCCCCCATTGAAATGCCTACTTTTTGTCGACAAACATCAACCAATTCAATTAGCAATTCAAATCCCGGCTCATCAAGTGTTTTCAAAGCGGAAATATCCGGCACAAATTTGACTAACGCCGGATTTTGCAATAATAAAGCGACTAATAATCGCATTGGCGTACGCTTAATTTGTGGCGTTTTTAGCACAGTGTTTTGTGATGTTGACACACTACTTGGTAACATTGCTTCTAGCTGTGCTGGATCTAAAATCCCTAACTTTTGTCCTAAAATATTACGTAAATATACTCGTAACATCTCTCCAGGAATACGATTAATCAATGGTATCGCTAATGCCGCTAATTTTGATTTTCCTTCCTTACTAGAAAGATCGACTTGTGCCATTAAAGAATCAAATAGAAAATCGCTGAGTGACATTGCATTTTGCAAATATGCCTCAAAGCCTTGCTTACCATGAACACGGACAAAACTGTCCGGATCTTCACTATCCGGTAAGAAAATAAATTTCAACTGACGACCATCGTGTAAATAAGGTAACGCATTTTCAAAAGCTCGCCACGCTGCTTCACGTCCAGCTCTATCACCGTCATAGCAACAAATCACTTGTTCGGTAACACGGAACATTTGTTGAATTTGCTCTCCAGTAGTTGCTGTACCTAATGACGCAACCGCATTATCTACACTAAATTGAGCAAGAGCCACAACATCCATATAGCCCTCAACCACAACTAAAGATTCCGGGCTTTCATTTTGCTTTAAAACTTGGAATAAGCCGTATAACTCACTGCCTTTATGATAAGTTACCGATTCCGGTGAATTCATATATTTCGGACGCTCATCGCCCATTACTCGTCCACCAAAAGCAATCACACGTCCACGCTTATCACGAATCGGAAACATCACACGGTTGCGAAATTTATCGTAAACTCGACCGCTATCATTTTGCGTAACCATACCCGTATCAAGTAACTTCTGCACTTCCTCACGATTCGTACCAAATTTACGTAGCACTGAATCCATTGAATTATGTGAAAAACCAATCTCAAAGCGCTCGATAATTTCCGGCGAAAGACCACGACTCTGCAAGTAGCTTTGACTAGGAATATCTTGGGTTAAGTTTTGTTGATAAAAGTGACTAATTGCTTCTAACAGCTCATATAAATTACGTTTAGTTTTATAACTTGCCTGAGGCTTACCATCACGATTTATCACATTCTCGCGAGGCACTTCCAAACCTTGCATCGCCGCCAATTCTTCAATCGCTTCCGGAAATTCTAATTTATCATAATCCATCAAAAAGCTAATCGCATTACCATGTGCTCCACAGCCGAAACAGTGATAAAACTGTTTAGATTGACTTACAGTAAATGAAGGACTTTTTTCATGATGAAATGGACAGCAGGCTTGATAATCTCGCCCAGCTTTTTTAAGTTTAACTCTGCTATTAATAAGCTCAACGATATCGGTACGTGCAACAAGATCATCAATAAACGAACGAGGAATTGAGCCTTTCATTGATTCTCCTTGTCATAATGGCAAGCGGTAAGATTTACACTAAATTTTGCAACAAATCATCAAAATTTAACCGCTTATTTACTATAGGTTAGATAGAGGGTTCACTAGAAACACTAAAACCGTGATTCCAAAAGGTTTCACGGTTTTAGTTAATTTAAGCTAAATAGCAAGACTGCTAATTAGTATAAACGAGTGTTACGTGCATTTTCACGTGCATTACGTTTAGCGTGACGTTTAGCTAAAGATGCTTTTTCACGTTTACGAATTGTAGTTGGTTTTTCATAGAATTCACGAGCGCGAACTTCTGCTAATAAACCTGCTTTTTCGCAAGAGCGTTTGAAACGACGTAATGCAACGTCAAATGATTCATTTTCACGAACTTTAATTACTGGCATATGCCATCACCTCAGGAAATATATGTTTAAATAAAGTCGCACACAATTTTTGGCGACATAGAACTAAAAAAAGGTGTCTAATTCTATCGTAGTCAAGATAAAAAGTAAATAGAGAATTTACTATTCAAATAAAACAGCTTCATTTAACACTTTACCAGCTAAATCCTTCGCAGATAGACTCGGCTCACCATCAAGATTCCAATCAATCGCTACTGTCGGATCATTCCAAAGCAAAGAATGTTCCGCTTTTGGATTATAGTAATCTGTACATTTATAGGTAAATTCAGCGGTTTCTGTTAATACATAAAAGCCATGGGCAAAGCCTTCCGGTACCCATAACTGTCGTTTATTTTCTGCAGATAATACTTCACCAACCCATTGCCCAAAAGTTGGAGAACTTTTACGTAAATCTACCGCTACATCAAATACTGCACCCTGTACTACACGCACTAACTTACCTTGTGTATTTTCCGTTTGATAATGTAAACCTCTCAAAACACCCTTAATAGATTTTGAATGATTTTCTTGCACAAAAGTACGATCAGCAACATTTTGTTTAAACCATTCATCTCGAAAAGTTTCCATAAAGAAACCACGTTCATCACCAAACACTTGAGGTTCTAAGAGTTTTACATCGGGAATATTTGTTTCAATAATTTTCATTACGCATATGCCTTAATATTTTTTAATGCTTGTTGCCAATCACTTGGCTTAATACCAAAAACCGCATCAATTTTAGTTAAATCTAAACGGGAATTTGCTGGTCGTTTTGCTGGTGTTGGATAATCACTCGTCGAAATAAAATTAACAAGCGGTGCTTTTTCTAATACTTTTTGCAATACGGCTTCATCAAAAATTGCATTGGCAAAATCAGCCCAACTTACATAGGGTTTACCCGTAAAATGATAAATCCCAAATACATCCGTTCTACCACACATAATGGCATTAGCAATCTGAATCAGTGCTTTAGCAATGTCTCCTGCATAAGTCGGTCCACCAAATTGATCGCTTACGATCCCTAAAGATTCCCTTTCTTTTCCTAAACGGAGCATTGTTTTAACAAAATTATTACCATGTTCGCCAAATACCCAAGCCGTACGTAGGATAATGTGCTTTTTATTAGCCTGTTGAACTGCTATCTCTCCAGCAAGTTTTGTTTTGCCGTATACGCCTTGTGGATTAGGTTCATCATTTTCTTTATATTCTCCAGAACCTGTCCCCTCAAAGACATAATCCGTTGAAATATGTAAAATGATTGCATCAATCTCATTGGCTACTTCTGCAAGATATTGTGGACCTTTCACGTTAATCACTTCCGAGAGTTCGATTTCACTCTCAGCACGATCCACCGCAGTATGTGCTGCAGCATTAATAATAACATCGGGATTAAACTCTCTAACGATTTTAAATACTGCATCACGATTTGTTATATCAAGCTCATCACGATCCACCGCTAAAATATCCACTTTTCCTTGCAATTGCTTAGTTAGACAATCCCCAACTTGCCCTTTTGCACCGGTAATTAAAAAACGAGCCATTATTTTGTTCCTTTTGCTAAACGTAACAAATATTGACCATATTCATTTTTCGCCATCGGTTTTGCTAATGCTTCAAGTTGTTCAAGTGATAACCAGCCATTGTGATAAGCAATTTCTTCTAAGCACGCTACCTGTAAATTCTGTAGATTTTGTACTGTTTTCACAAATGCAGCCGCATCATGTAAGCTGTCATGTGTACCGGTATCTAGCCAAGCAAAGCCTCGCCCTAATAATTGTACATTGAGCGAACCATCATTTAGATACATTTCATTGAGTGTAGTAATCTCTAACTCGCCACGTGCTGATGGTTTAACCTGTTTAGCAAATTCTACTACTCGGTTATCATAGAAATATAAGCCCGTTACCGACCAATTTGATTTAGGTTTAGCCGGTTTTTCCTCAATAGATAATGCACGGAAATGCTCATCAAATTCTACAACACCAAAACGTTCCGGATCTTTTACTTGATAACCAAATACGGTTGCACCTTTCGTTTCTACCGATTTTGCTGCCTCTTGGAGAGATTGGGTAAAATGCTGTCCGTAGAAAATATTGTCGCCAAGTACTAAACACACACTATCGTTGCCAATAAATTTCTCACCGATTAAAAAGGCTTGTGCTAAACCATCTGGGCTAGGCTGAACGGCATAAGAAAGCTGGATACCAAAATCCGAACCATCCCCTAATAAACGTTTAAAACTCTCATTATCCTCAGGCGTTGTGATAATTAATACCTCTCGGATACCCGCAAGCATCAGCACTGATAGGGGATAATAAATCATTGGCTTATCGTATACCGGTAAGAGCTGTTTTGATACGCCTCGAGTAATAGGATAAAGGCGAGTACCTGAACCACCCGCAAGAATAATACCTTTCATTTTGTAAACCTTTTAAAAAATTGACCCGCTTGTAAACGTCTTAATTAGAGCCTAAGCGCTCTCTATTATAAGAACCATCTAACACACGACTCCACCACACTTTATTATCCAAATACCATTCAACCGTTTTACGAATACCGGTTTCAAATGTTTCTTCTGGTTTCCAGCCTAATTCACGTCCGATCTTTGTAGCGTCAATTGCATAACGAACATCATGGCCTGGGCGATCCGTCACATAGGTAATTAAATCTTCATATTTTTTCACGCCAACTGGTTTATTTGGTACAAGTTCTTCTAATAGACTACAAATAGTACGAACAACATCAATATTCGCTTTTTCATTATGTCCGCCTATATTATAGGTTTCTCCAACTTTACCTTCCGTTACAACTTTGTACAACGCTCTCGCATGATCTTCCACAAATAACCAGTCACGGATTTGTTGGCCATTACCATAAACTGGTAATGGTTTGCCCTCTAAAGCATTTAAAATCATTAAAGGAATTAATTTTTCAGGAAAATGGAACGGACCATAGTTATTCGAACAATTGGTCACAATCGTAGGTAATCCATAAGTACGAAGCCAAGCACGGACTAAATGATCACTTGACGCTTTAGAGGCAGAATATGGGCTAGACGGAGAATACGGCGTCGTTTCCGTAAACAAATCTTCTGTACCTTCTAAATCACCATATACCTCATCCGTAGAAATATGATGAAAACGGAATAATGATTTTTTATCAGCATCTAAACTATTCCAATAATGCCGAGCAGCTTCGAGCAAAGTGTAAGTACCGACAATATTTGTTTCGATAAAAGCAGCCGGTCCATCGATTGAACGGTCTACGTGGCTTTCTGCGGCTAAGTGCATAACTGCATCAGGCTGATGTTGGGTAAATACGCGATCAAGTCCCGCACGATTACAAACATCCACCTGTTCAAAAACATAGCGAGAATTATTTTCTACCATTTGCAAAGACTCTAAATTCCCTGCATAAGTCAATTTATCCACGTTTACTACGCTATCTTGAGTATTATTTATAATATGACGTACCACTGCAGAACCAATAAAACCTGCACCGCCAGTAACTAAAATTTTTTTCATTAATGACCTCTACCTATAACATAGCTAATCTAATTACATTATCATGACCCATTATTACTAAGATGCTCCATCTTTTCTTAATACAACACCAATTGTCTTGAATAAGATAACGATGTCATTCCAAATAGACCAATTTTTAATATACCAAGAATCAATCTGTAAACGTTCTTCAAATGAAACGTCACTCCGCCCACTTACTTGCCATAAACCTGTTACTCCTGGTTTTGACATCAAAATAATACTGGCAGCATCTTTCATTTTTTGTTGTTCCTCAAGCATATAAGGTCTATTTCCAACTAAACTCATATCCCCTTTAAGTACATTAAATAATTGGGGTAACTCATCCAAAGATGTTCTTCGCAAAAAGTGCCCTAATCTAGTAATTCTAGGATCATTAATGTACTTATGATACACAGAGTAATATGTTTTTTCTTCAGGATTATCAATAAGCCATTGTTCCATAAAACTTTGATCTGAAACCATTGTTCTAAATTTATAGCAATGGAACACCTTGCCATTTTTACCTAAACGCTTTTGTAAAAAAAATATCTTTCCTGTAGGTTCTTCTAATTTTAATTTTATACTAACAACTAAAATTAACATCCCCCAAAAAGGCAAAGTAGATAATACTAAAGCATAATCCAATAAATGCTTTAAAACCTTACTTTTTCTTCCAAGCAATTTATTCTCAAGTGTAAATAAATTTACTCTTGTATCAAAGTTATTATATAAAACTGATTGAGTGAAATCATATTGATTCAAAACAGGAATAAATAGAATTTCACGATTTAATAATTTATTACTTTCAATTAATTCATTTAACTCTGCAACATTTTTATCATTACTTGATAGAAATACGACATCATATTTATCATCTTCAGATAAAACATATCCTATATGAGACGAATTAAAAAGTGCAAATTCACTATCATTTAGATTACCAATAAACTTAACTTTTTTTCTCCAAAATCCTAATTTAAATAACGTTTTTTTAAGAAAATAACGACCCAAAGGTAAAAATATTGCCGATAAAAATAGAGAAAACAATAATACTGCTCTAGAATAATATTCTATATTCTTACCTAATGCCAAGGTTGCAAAAATAATAATAAAAGAGATAAAACATATTTTAATAATAAATAATGATTCTTGCCATAAATCATATCTTCTTGTATATAAACCAAACCACATAAACAATACAACAATAACTACATAAGGGAATGGATATGTCAGATATTCTATATATGATACAGAATCAAATAACATAATATTCGGTAGAATATTATTTCGAATAAATACAGATAAAAGAATTGCCATACTAATTAGCAACAAATCTAAGCTAAGTAACAAAGTTTGTGCAACTATATTTTTCTTACTCATACTAAAATCCTAGACTAAAAATCAACCTTACAATTTAAATCTATTAAGATATTTATCAACATTATGTAAATAAATACTATCTTCTAACTCTTAGACAGATAACAACCCCAAATCTTCTGTCTAATTTTAAAAACATTAGATAAATTATCGAGAGAGTCAAATAAAAACACTTTACTATATTAAACAAATCTACTTTTTAGATACAAAACAACTTCATTAAAAAATCGTTCTTTGCTCAAAAAAAGAAAAGCTAAATAAAGAATAGAAAATAGCAAAATAGACATAATATAACCTATCAAAAAATTAACTTCAGTAATAAAATTAACAGATATCCAATCAACAAAACAAATAGCAAATAACGCAGATACAATCACCTTCAAATAATTTAGAACACTAAAAATTTTTATAAAATATTCTCTCAAAATAATTATTTGAATAATTAAAATAGTTACTTCTGCGGCTAAAACAGCGATAGAAGCACTCAATGATTGAAGCTCTTCTAAAAAAACAAAATTTATTAATAATGATATACACCCACCACTTAGTATGGAAAATAAATACTGTTTGTCTTTTTTTAAAGGTAATAAGATTTGAACACTTAATATGCTATTTAAACTACCAAAGAATACCGACCATATCATAACTTTTAACAATAGAATTGAAGCGTTATATTTTTCACCAAATAATAAAAACATTGTTTCTCTAGCATATAAGAAGAAAAATAATGTTATTGGTACAGCTAGAAAAAAGATTAGATCAAAAGACTTTCTCAATAAACTAACAAATTCAGCATCTTGATTATTTTTAATATATTCTGTTAATCGTGGCAAAAACACCATACTTGCACTAGTAATGAAAGCTAATAATGCACCTTTTATTTTAAAAGCAACACTATAGTAACCAACTTGTTCTGTATTAGTTACAGTAGCTAATAGTACATCATTAACATTAGCATATAATGTATAAGACAATGTCACTAAAAATAAAATAAACATCGGCTTTATATGCTTTAATAAATCAAGTTTAAATAATTTAAAAAGCAATATTTTTCTTGAATTTATAATATTTAACAATGAAGATAGACAAATTGGTAGAACAAAAAACAATGCGAAAAGTAGATAATCATCCTTTTCTTTAACAAAACATAAAACCATTATTAATGAAATTATTTTTAATAGAATACTTCTTACTGTAATGTATCTATATTCATCGAGACTTTTATATAACCATTCTATTCCTATCACATTAAAGATAATACAAGAAGACATAATTAAGAATAACAAAATATCTTCTCTAAATTCATGCTGATAGCTAATTAGAAGAAATATCACAAGATAGGCAATAATAGCTAAAAAAATATTAATAAATAAAATTTCTTGTACCGTTTTAGTTAGTTCTTCTTTATTGTTTCTTACTTCTGCACAAGCTCTAACACCATAACCTACAACACCAAATGTAGCAAATAGAGATAGATAATCTACAACCGATAGAGAAAATGCAAACTTTCCCATATTATCAGGTTGCAAAATTCTTGCTGCATAAGTAAAAGTAATTAATGGAAAAATAAAATTAGATATTGTAAGCAAAAAACTCATAATACTATTATTTACAAGGTTTTTATTCATTTTTTACATTCCAAATAGCGTACAATATTAGTTTTATTAATAAAAATAGCTAATAATAAAATAGGTATATTGTAAAATATATTTATAAAATGACTCTCAGATAAAAGATATAACATAGAAAACATTAATAATATTACCTCATTACTTAGGTTAAGTTTATTTAGTCTATACATAAGCCAAGTTATGGAAAATATAAATAAATTTCCTACTAAAAGACCACCAGAAATAAATAAATATACATATCCATTATCTATAATATGCCAATCAGATTCTTCTATCCACCATTTAATATTCCTAGGGTAAAATTCAAATCCTAAACTCTTATAAGCCTCATTAGCAAAGTATATTCTTTTAGATAAAACTTGGTTAATCGGTTCTAAATAGGAATAATAATCTTGATAATATATAGCCGACCAAATTGAAAAAATAGTTATAAATATAATTGAATTATTAATTAGTAATTTAATAAAAGTATTATTTAGCACATTAAAAACTTGGTTAAAATGAATAGTAAGGACACATAAAATAAAAATATAAAATGCAGTTCTAGAATTTGAAAAATAGAAAACTATTCCAAATAGTATAACAAATAGAAATGTATCAAAAAGTCGTAGCTTACCTACATGCAATATATAAAATATAAAAAAAATGAATATTCTCATAGGAAATGCATTAGGATTATCAAAATTAAATGTATAACGTTTAAACCAATAGGTCGCATCATATACAAAATGACTGTCACCAATCAGAAAATATTCAAAAAAGAAATAAGTTAGTATTAGAACAACTAGAATTGAAGTAAGATATAATCCTATCTTGAATAAAAAGTTAAAATTAACTTTATAAGAAAAAGACATCAGCAAACATATATATAATAAAAACGAATCTCCTGTATAAATAGAATAAAAAGCACTTATCATTATAGTAAAAAAACCTAAAATCAAGAGATTCAAAGGCAATTTAAATATTAATAAGAACAATGGCAATAATGAGAATAATTTAACCCATTTGATGATATCTTTTGTAATAGTGCCATCTTGAGCTAATAATAAAAAATCTGATACTAAAAAAGTAAAATAAAAAATAGAAAAAATAAGTGTTCTAATATCTATTCTATATACTAAGGAGTTCATTTTATTATTCCGGCTAAACACAATATATACTTAATTTTTGTTTTAAATTTCATAAGAGGGCTTTGCCAAGTTGCATCGTAATGGTGTATAGAATAAGTATTCTGTTTTATATGCAATTCATGAGTCTTATAATTTAATGGACAAAAATACTCTGTTGGGTAAATTACAATATCATTTATTTGTTGGACTTCGTCACTAGAAGAAAAACCTTTTTCTATTAATAATTTAGTAGTAATCTCTACACAGGTAATAATATTTTCCATATTAAAGTGCATATTTTCATAGACACTCATATTTTCTGCAATAAACCAATGTCCTTTTTCTGCTCCAAAACCTAATCCTGTAGCAACATCATCAATGGATTCAGATGCTAAAAAACAACTATGAGCTAATAAATCATCTATAGGTTTTATCAACTCAACATCAGTATCTAAATAAATCCCACCTTCAGAATAAACCACATCTAAACGAGCATAATCTGAAACAAATGCAAACTTTTTTTTCTCATAAGCTTCTTTTATAAAAAGGTTCTTATGCACATTGTAATTAGATTCATTCCACTCGATAATCTCGTAATCTGGACAATATTTTTTCCAAGATTCAATACATTTTTTCACACTTTTAGGCAATGGATTTCCACCAAACCAACAATAATGAATTTTTTTAGGTATCATTGTAACAACCGCTAAAATCAATAATTAAGATAATGGATTTTTCTTTTTATATCTTGCATATAAAACTTTATATAAACTAAAATTATATGCAAATAAAGTAATCTGAAATTTTCGTAAATTAGGGATAAACTCACATTTCATTACATCTAAAATACGCTTTCTTGCAAAAGCTCGTGTTTTATCAACTATCGTTTGATCTGAATAATTTGAATTGAGCATCATATTAATAAATACAATTTCCCAAGTAATTTTAGCAACCGCCAAATCAGATTCAATATCAGGATGATGCTTAGTTATTTCATCATATTGTTCATTAATAGCCTCATAAAGGTCATAGGTTTTTTTAGAGAAAGCTGAATGGCCAATAGAGCCTGCCCTTTTAAAATAAAAATATTTTGGAATAGGATTAAAAATAATAGTTTCTGCTAATTCGATAACTTTATAAATAGTAAGTTGATCTTCAAATAAACGACCTTCTGGAAATCTTACATCTTTCCACAAACTCGTTTTATACAATTTTCCCCATGCACAAGGAGTAAGATAATTATTAAAGAGGAAACTACGTAAGGCATCTTTTTTTGAAAGAATTTGTCTTTCAGCAAGGTTTGTATTTAATACTAAGTTACCATTTGAAAATGCTTGATAACAACTAGTTCCTGTTATATCTGCATGATATTCAATCATATCGTTATATAATTGAGAAATTATATCATGAGCAATCCAGTCATCACTATCTAAGAAAAATACATATTCTCCCTTCATAACTTCAATTCCAGCATTTCTTGCTGAGGATAGCCCACCATTTTGTTTATGAATTACCTGAATATTTTCATACTTCTCGGAAAACTCATCACACACTTGCGAAGACCCATCAGTTGCACCATCATCAACTAAAATAATCTCAAGATTAGAATATGATTGTTCTAAGACACTATTTATACATTTTTCAAGATAAGGCTTAACATTATAGATAGGAATAATAATACTAATTAATGGTAAATCATTTTTCATTACGAGATTTCTCTAAATAAAGTGTATCATATGCCCCTAAACGATTATTAAAGGCGTCTTTAATAGCCATATAAGCAAATGATAAATATTGCTTTTTATTATTAAATAAACATAGAATTTTAATAAATTTATAAGCTATTGTTTTTACCATAAAAAAACTCTTTTTATGTAAAACACACCAAAGCAGATTTCTAATTTGATAGTAATACCTTACTGGAGAAGCTACTCCAACGCCAATTGTTTTTCCTTTTATTTTAAATAACGTTAGCGTTTCCGCTGGAGCATGTTTCAGTATTGCTTTATTACATTGAATCGTTTTATATCCTAATGTATAAATTCTAAAGAAATATTCCCAATCAACCACATCTAAGAACAGATCATTATCAAAAAAACCAATTACATCAAATTTATCAGCAAAGAACATAGAACCTGATTGCATAGTAATTTTTATTTGTTCAAATTCTTCTTTACTTGTTCGATTAAATCCCCTGTCTGTAATATAAACTGGGGATAATGCTCCTATCTGATCTATAGGATAATTACTTATATAATGTGAATATACATCCACTAGATTAGTAGCAAAAGAACTATCTTGATCCATAGTAATGATATATTCATATCCTAATTCTTTGGACTTTTCTACTCCTATATTTAGTGCATAGGCAATACCCGTATTTTTATACAATGGTATATAAATTAAGTCTTCTGAAAGGGAAGAAAATAATTGAGAATTATCTACATTTGAATTATCAACTACAATCACTTTTCCCACATAACTAATATAGCTTTTGAGATTGTCAAGCACCGAATTATCGGGGTTATAACAAACAACAATGCAACTAAATTTTTCTTTCATTATTTATTCTCTGATAATTTGATAAAAAGTTTTTCTAAACTATTTACCATTTTTTGAGCATTAAATTTCTCTTGAATAAGTATGTTTGAGGCTTCAATAAACTTAGCTACAGTTTTAGGCTCATTTCTTAATCTATTAGACTTATTAACCGCCTCCTTAAGATCGCCTTCAACAATAGTAAAGCCATTAACTTCATTCTGAATAAGATCGTTAATACCACCAATATTACTTACTAATGTAGGTTTTTCATATAACATATACTCACAGACTGAAAGACATAGTCCTTCCCATTTTGAAAATAATACCGCTTGGTCAAATAAATTTAAGTAACTTTCAGGATTAGTTACCCAACCCGTAATATAGAAAGCATCATTCAAGTTATTACGTTCTAAATACTCTTCTAACTGCTTTCGCTGTTCGCCGTCACCAACTAAAATAAAATAAGTATTCGGATGTTGTTTAAGAATCTCTTTTGCAAACTGAGCAAAAAACATTGGATTTTTTTGTTCACTTATACGCCCAATCATTCCGATGACATATTTATTATCTAAACTAGGTATTGTTGCTATATCTGTTTTTCTTGTCGTTTCAATACCGTTATATATAAGACAACATTTCTTCTCTGAAATACCGATTGAACGTGCTGCCTCATACTCCGATTTTGAAATTAGAACAAACTTATCGGTTAAGAAAGCTAAACCACCTTCGATAATCTTATAAAAAGTTTTCTTTAGCTTAGATACATTCATCTTAAATGACCAACCATGAGGGTTATAAATTACTTTACATCTCATTCCAATGGCAGCTAAACGTCCAATAACACCAGCAAATGAACTATGTAAATAAAAAATATCCGGTCTTTCTTTTTTTAAGATATTTCTAATTTTTATAACATTAGAGATCAATTTAATTGGTGAAAATGATTGTTCAATATTTAATATATACCGTTTATCTTGAGCTTCCGCCACCTCCCAAGCACCTATAGGTAAGATATATATATTTTCAAATGAATCTTTATCGATGTACTTATCATATAACTCTAAATATCGACCGACACCGCCAAGAACCTGACTAAAATGTAATATCTTATGCTTCATTATTATCCCTATATTTTATTACCTGAATAGTCTAAGCACTTCAGTAAATTGGATCATCAAAAGGCACATAAAGAGGTTAATATTCCTCTTCATACCTCATAATTAGCTCTTCTTATTTCTCACTAATACAGAAATCAAAACAGTGAATAAACTCAGCAACAATCCTACCAAGAAACCTATAACTAAAATAATTCCTTTTTTAGGCGCATCTTTGATAACAGGATATGTCGGAGATGAGACATAACTATAAGTTTGTCCTACTACTTTCTCTACTTTAGGCAATAAAGTATTTAACTTTAAAAGTTGCTCCTGAATTTGATAATATCTTGGCGAATATACAATTTCTTTAGTTTTCGCAATATCTAATTGTGCTTGCAGATTTTTCTCACCAAGCATAAACAAATAGGTTCCATCTGCTAATTTAGAGTCTGATAACAGAATTTTTGTATCACTTACCGCTAAATTAGCGACAGAACTATTTGATGACAATGCAGAACTATACTCTTTAATACCTGCTTTTTTTGCCATTTCAAGTGCAGTTTCTAAGTTTTGAATCTGAACTTTTCGTTGAATACGCTGATCTTGCTCTATCCTTTCTTTCTCATAATTTAGGCTAGATATGCTCTCTTTTATCCAGTAAATAAATTCATTTTTACTGAAATTAAAAGAAGTATCACTAATATGACGAATGAAGTCATTCAATGTAGTTTGTGCAGATAATGCTGTATCAGACGAAATCGCAATCTTACTACCTAAAGCATTTGGGTCTTTCTTAACATCCGGCTTTGTCACTTTCAGCGATTCTGTTGCAAATTCAGAAATCGCTCTTTGTGAAGTCGCTTCACTTTCCGTTTCTGAAAGTTTTTTATAAGTATCCGTTGTTTTAAAAAAAGAGATTGCCTCATCATAAGAAAGCACGTAACGACCAAAAAGATCACTAAGTTCATTACGAATATCATTCTCTTTAAACTCCGAACCCATAATTAAATTATATTCTTTTCGTAACGATAAATATTCAGAGATATCCGTCACTCTAGGGGTAATTACCTCTGCTTGGGAGGTCCATTTTTCTTTCGCCGTAAAAGAATAAACTGCAGCCAATGCTGTAAAAATAAAGGTAACAACAGCAATGAGTAATTTTTTCTTCCAAAGCACACGAACTAATTCAATAAGATCAATTTCCTCATTAATTTGGTGTGCCTTTTGTTTAAATGTTTCCATGAAGTTTTCTCAAAATAATAGCTAATATTAACTGTATATTATATGAAAAAGCCTATGCTTAAGCAAAGAATGTTATTGATGCAAAGCTAATATTGGGGGATAATACTCAGAATTTTTAGATTCAAACTGAGAATAAAAAATGAACGATATTCAAATCCCTCTTATCTTTACTGATGCTGCGGCGAAAAAAGTTAAGAGTTTAATTGAGGGCGAAGATAACCCGAATCTTCGTTTACGAGTGTATATTACGGGGGGCGGTTGTAGTGGTTTCCAATATGGATTTACCTTTGATGACCAAGTAAATGAAGGTGATTTAACGATTGAGAACCAAAACGTTGGTTTAGTGGTTGACCCGATGAGTTTACAATACTTAATCGGTGGTACTGTAGATTATACCGAAGGTTTGGACGGTTCCCGTTTCGTAGTACAAAATCCGAATGCAAGTTCAACTTGTGGCTGTGGTTCCTCTTTCAGTATTTGAAAGATTTTTGTAAAAAAGACCGCTTGTTTGCGATGTTTCATCCAACAAGCGGTCTTTTTTTATTTAGAATTTACCCTATCCTAAGAAAATCCCTAAACTGAATAATAAATTGGTAATCAAAGCCAATCCTGCCATTTGTCCTAAAATCGGACGTAGTTCAATCGGGTCTTTGTGGCAATAGACAAATAGGCCGTGTTTAGCAAGTAATGGGACGGCAAGTAAAAATAAGTAGCTATACCAATGCTGAAATTCACTCATTGCAAAAATCAGATAAGAAACGACCGCGAGTACCAATAGCATCACGTGATAAATTCGTCCGTTTTGACTGCCGATACGTACAATTAAGGTATTTTTCCCAGCTTGTTTGTCTTGATTAATATCACGTAAATTATTGATATTTAAGACGGCAACCGATAATAAACCGCATCCAAAGGCAGGAACAAAAATCATCGCTGGAATACTATGGGCTTGTAAGTAGAATGTACCGATTATTGCCACAAAACCAAAGAAAATCAGTACGAATAAATCGCCTAAACCTAAATAACCATAGGCTTTTTTGCCGACCGTATAAGTAATTGCTGCCACGATCGAAATAACACCTAAGCTAATAAACACAACCAGATCTTGAATAGATTGATAGGCATAAACCGTCAGTCCTACACCGGCAATAAAAGATAAAATACTGAGTAAAATAACCGCATTTTTTAACTGACTACCCGTAATTGCACCATGTTGAATCGCACGCAGCGGCCCAATTCGTTCTTTAGTATCAGATCCTTTCACGTGATCGCCATAATCATTCGCAAAATTAGATAAAATTTGTAATAAAATGGTGGTAATAAAGGCAAGCAATGTAGTAATCAAATCGAAATGCCCAGCCCAGTATGCCAATGCCGAACCAACAATAATAGAAGCTAAAGCTAAAGGTAATGTTCTCGGTCGTGCAGTGATGAACCAAATCGAAAAAGCGGAATGTTTATCCATTAATTAATCTCTTCCTGTTTTAACTAAAAATTTAAATTTTTTACTATACCCAATACTCTTAGATAAAAGTGTGTGTCATATAAATTTTACCACAATCCTTTGTTATTCTGCGTATGGAGAACCTAAGGATTAGATCTTAACCACCGTAAGTTTGATAAAAATTAAAAGGATTAAGCCTAACATCTAGATTACGCTTAATCCTTATCCTATTAATTTAACTGGTCACTCTTCAAATTTTAGATCCCATCACCATAAGTCCCTTCTATATCTTCAAAATATTGGTTCATATCAAAAGCCGGTTTTTGTACGGAAGATTGTCCGATAATACGAGCTGGCACACCTGCAGCGGTTGCGTGATCCGGTACCGGTTGTAACACAACCGAATTCGCCCCGATTTTCGAATAACGTCCAATCTCAATATTACCTAAGATTTTTGCACCGGCGCCAATCATCACCCCTTCACGGATTTTCGGGTGACGATCACCGTGTTCTTTACCCGTACCACCAAGCGTTACGCCTTGTAAAATTGATACATCATTTTCAATTACTGCCGTTTCACCAACTACAATACCAGTTGCGTGGTCAAACATAATGCCGCAGCCTAATCTTGCTGCCGGGTGAATATCCACATCAAACGCTACTGAGATTTCATTTTGTAGGTAAATTGCCAAAGCCTTACGACCTTGTTGCCAAAGATAATGTGTCACACGATAACTTTGGATAGCATGGTATCCTTTTAAATATAACAGCGGAGTTGTCCATTTATCTACAGCAGGATCTCGAGTACGAACCGCATCAATATCACAGGCAGCACTAGCAATAATTTGAGGATTAGCCTGGTAGGCTTCTTCAATAATTTCTTTTAACGCAATCGCTGGCATAATTGGGTTAGCCAGTTTATTGGCTAAGATATAACTCAGTGAGCCCCCTAAATTACTATGCTTTAAAATAGTCGCATGGAAAAAGCTGGCAAGCATCGGCTCACTATCAACCAATTCCTGTGCTTCTTCTCGGATATTCTGCCAAATTTGATTAAGTTCGCTTTCGTTCATATAAAACCTCTTTATTCGCCTTTGCGTTCACGCCCTAATAAGGTTGCAACAACATCATGTGCATTTTTACCACAGAATAGCATTTGGTAGATCTGTTCGACAATAGGCATTTCAACCCCTTGGGTTTGAGCCAGTAAATACGCCTCTTTGGTATTGTAAAAACCTTCTACCACTTGCCCGATCTCCGCCATGGCTTCCTCAGCAGATTTTCCTTGCCCGAGCATTAGACCGAAACGGCGGTTACGCGATTGATTATCAGTACAGGTTAACACTAAATCGCCTAGTCCAGCCATTCCCATAAAAGTATTGGCATTTGCACCCAATGATGCACCTAAACGGCTAATTTCAGCTACACCACGGGTGATAAGTGCTGTGCGTGCATTTGCACCGAAGCCCATTCCATCAGAAATACCAGCTCCAATGGCAATTACATTCTTAATCGCACCGCCTAATTGTACGCCAATCATATCGCTATTCAAATAAACACGGAAAGCCTTAGAACAATGGATACGCTGCTGCATTTCATCAGAAAATTGGTGGTCATTTGAAGCTAAAGTGATTGCTGTCGGTAAACCTTGTGCTAACTCTTTTGCAAAAGTCGGGCCGGAAAGCACCGCTAGCGGATATTGAGTGCCAAGAATTTCTTCAGCGACCGTTTGTAATAATCTTCCGGTATTACGTTCCAGCCCTTTTGTTGCCCACATAATGCGATGATGGGCATTCAATAAGGGACGAATTTGCATTAATACATCAGCAAATACATGGCTTGGCACTACAATTAAGATATCCTGTGCTTTTGCTAGAGCCTCTGTCAAATCACTTTCAATGTCTAAGGCTTCAGGAAATTCAATACCCGGTAAAAAGGCATTATTCATACGCTCAGTCGCTAAAACTGCCATTTTATCCGGCTGATGTCCCCATAAATAGGTTTTATGACCATTACGGGCAAGTGCAATTGCAAGTGCCGTACCATAAGAACCTGCACCTAAAACCGTAACGGGGGCGGAATACATTTCACTCATTAATAGTATTATCCTTTAAGATGAAAGATTTTAAGATTGGTATTCAATCGGCTGATAAAAATAGAAAGGCTCAATATACCACTTGATATAAATCCGTCAATTGCGGCTCATTCAGCTATGCAAATTTTAGTTTGAAAGGAAATAAAAAGAAAAGGTATGCAGATCAGATCTCGCATACCTTTAAAAAGATTAGTTTACTGTTGGTGCTTCTGCGTTTTGCTCTGCTTCTTGGCGTTGTAAGTAATCCATAAACAAGGCATCGAAGTTTACTGGTGATAAATTCAATGCTGGGAATGTACCACGGTTCACTAAGCTAGCGATTAACTCACGAGCGTAAGGATAAAGCACATTAGGACATTGTGATGCTAAACAATGTGCTAATTGAATACCTTCTAAACCTTTGATAGTGAAGACACCCGCTTGTTTTACTTCGCAAATAAATGCGGTATCACCGCTGTCTTCTAATGTAGTTGAAACATTAATATGTAAGACTACTTCATAAAGATCTTCATCTAATTGTTTAGTTTCAGTATCAAGCTCGAAGCCTAACTGCGGTTTCCACTCTTGATGAAAAATAGTTGGTAAATTCGGTGCTTCAAACGAAACATCTTTGATATAAATACGTTGAATTTGAAGTTCAAATTGTGATTGCTCTTCTTCTTGAGCTACTGCTTGATTTTCTTCAGCCATAATATTTCCTTTAATTGACCTAATTATTTGTGTTTCTTAACGGTTGGAAGATTTGCCGAACGCCAGCCTAAAATACCTTCTTTTAGTACATAAACTTTACTAAAACCTTGTTTGGCAAGTAAATCCGCACTTGAACCGGCAGAGAAACCATTGCTATCGACTAAAATGACCGGACGATCTTTATATTTATCGATAGTATGAATATTTTTAGCTTTAATTTCGCTAGGTAAAATATGGTGGCTATCTACAATATGACCCGAGTAGAACTCATCTTCTGAACGTAAATCTAGGAATACACCGTCTTCTTTATTTACAAGGTGAGTAGCCTGTGCGTGTTCAATTGTTTTAAATTTACTGGTAGCGCCTTTATAGAGGCTAAATAATACTGCAACAAACACCGCAATCCATGCAAAAATCAGAATCGGGTGAGCGCTAACAAATTGTTGAAGTTGTTGAGTAAAGGTTAAATCCATAACTAAATTCTCTTTAAATTAAAATAAAAGCGGTTATTTTTAGAGAAATTTTTGCAAACTTATTCCTAAAATCAACCGCTTATAAAATGCTAATGAAAAGCTCCCCGAAACAGAGAGCTTTAGATTTGAGAATTAGCCCTGAGCTTGTTGAGCCATTACTTCATCGAAAGAAGTTGCTTTTTCAGTGACTTTCGCTTTTGCAAGTACTGCTTCAACAGCTTGTTCTTCTAATACCACGTTACGGATATTTTCGGTTAATTGACGGTTTTTCGCGTAGTGAGCAACAACTTCTGCCGGTTGTTCGTAAGCTGAAGCGATTTCTGCGATCGTTTCTTCAACACGTTTTTCATCAACTTTTAATTCGTTAGTACCGATTACAGTTGAAAGTAATAAACCTACTTGAACACGACGTTTTGCATCTGCTTCAAATAATTCAGCCGGTAATTGTGCAGCCATTTCAGGTTTACCACCGAAACGTTGAACCGCTTGACGGCGTAATACATCAACTTCTTCCGCTACCGCTGCAGCTGGCACTTCAATTTCGTTTTGTGCGATTAAACCGTTGATTACTTGGTTTTTAACACGTGCAGTTACCGCATTTTTAAGTTCACGTTGCATATTTTTCTTAATTTCTGCACGTAAATCTTCTACCGTTTTTGCTGAACCGAATTTTTTCACAAATTCTTCAGTTAATTCAGGTAATACGATGTTTTCTACTTTCTTAAGTGTGATTGCGAATTTCGCCGCTTTACCTTTTAAGTTTTCAGCGTGATATTCTTCAGGGAAAGTAACATCGATATCGAATTGTTCGCCAGCTTTGTGACCAACGATACCTTCTTCAAAACCAGGGATCATACGACCTTGACCCATTGCTAAAGTGAAGTCTGTCGCTTTACCGCCTTCAAACTCTTCACCGTCAACAGAACCAACGAAGTCGATTACAACACGGTCTTCCGCTTGTGCAGCTTCTTGTGATTCCGTCCAAGTTGCTTGTTGTTTACGTAAAACATCGATCATTTTGTCTAAATCAGCTTCTGTGATTTCTACAACCGGTTTTTCAACTTCGATGTTTTCTAAGCCTTTTAATTCAACTTCCGGGAACACTTCAAAAGTTGCAGTAAAGCTAAATTCTTGGCCTGGTTGGTAGTTGTTAGGTGTAAATGTAGGACGACCTGCAAGATTGATTTTCTCAGCGATTACTGCATCAAAGAATGCACGTTGCATTTCATCAGATAATACATCTTGGCGAGCCGCTAAACCGAAACGTTGTTCGATAATTGCGTGTGGTACTTTACCTTTACGGAAACCATCTACACGAGCATTTTTCGCATAGCCTTTTAATTGCTCTTTATAAGCTGCTTCGATTTTATCTGCAGCTACAGTAATAGTTACGCGGCGTTGTAAGCCTTCTAAAGTTTCAATAGAAATTGACATTCTTAAACCTCAAGTTGGGGGTATATAAAAGATATAAAAATAGACTTCCATTGTAACGTTATGTCAATGGGCTGTCGAGGAATATTGAGCGGAACATCGCCAAATGATGGCGAACAAATGAAAAAATCAGCAAAATTTACCGAACAAACGGTGCGATTTTACTGATTTTTTATAATAACGAGCGTCACGCTTTCTTTTCTAAAAGATTATAAACCTTTTGGAATACGGATTTTTTGACCTGGGAAGATTTTGTTTTCGTCTTTGATCACTTCTTTATTTGCTTCAACGATTGCTTTATATTTCGCACCGTTACCGTATGCTTTAGTTGCGATTTCCCATAAAGTATCGCCTTTTTCAATCACATAAAACTCATCATCGCCGGCAATTTGTTCACCGTTAGCAATCTCAACACCGTCGATTTTCACTTCTGAAATCCCTTCGATATTACCTGCCATTAATACCGCTTTTTCTACCGCTGCTGCTGTTGCTGCAATACCGGTTAAATTCGCTACACCGTTTTCAACGGTTACTTGTACATTTTCAACGCCCGGATTATCTTCGTTTAAATGTTCCGTTACGGCTTGTGATGCCTCTTCTTCTTTGTTAAAAAGTTTTTTGCCGATATTCGCTGCAAAATCAAATAAACCCATAGTAAAGTCCTCTAAAAATTAGGTCTAATAAAAGCTATATTTTACATCATTGTCTGATGATTGAAATAGCCGAATCGTTGCGTTAGATATACATTGAAAAAATAAGTTCAATTCTCAGGAATGATAAAAATCAGCATTATTTTGACTGAATATGTAAAAAAATAAATAAAACTGACCGCTTACATTTCAAATTTTCTTCATTTTCAGATAAAATCTTAACCTTTTTGTATTCTTCTCTCTTCAAGGCTAGTCAATGAAACAAGTTAAATTTTACCTATTGAGTCAGACAGGGCAGGAAACTCTTTCCGCTACTGAAGCAATGGCGTGCGATTTAGCCGCTAATGCGTGGCGTTTAGGAAAACGGGTACTTATTGCTTGTGAAACCGAACAGCAGGCCTTGAATATTGACGAAGCCTTATGGGCAAGAGATCCGGACTCATTTGTGCCACATAATCTATCCGGCGAAGTGACGCAATATGCCACGCCGATAGAAATTGCTTGGAAAGGAAAACGCAATGCACAACGACGAGATTTATTAATTTCCTTACAAACAACTGTGCCGGATTTTATCAATAGTTTTAATCAGATTATTGATTTTGTACCATCAGATGAAGCAGAAAAAGCCCAAGCTCGAGAACGTTATAAGCAATATCGTCAACTAGGCTGGCAATTAACAACGGAACAGGCATAAATGTGGATTAATAAAACATTTACAGACTTATCAACGCTTGAATTATTTGAAATTTATAAACTGCGTACTGAAGTTTTTGTGGTAGAACAAAATTGTCCTTATCAGGAAGTGGATAATTTAGATCTGATCGCTACACATTTGTTTGCAAAAAATTGTGAAAATCTAACCGCTTATGCCCGTATTATTCCTAATCAAGATTATGTCCAAATCGGTCGAGTTTTGGTAGCAAAAGAATACCGTGGTTCAGGTTTAGCTCGTGAATTGATGTTACAAGCGGTCGAAATTGCTAGCTCATATGATCAGCCAATCAAAATTCAGGCACAGGCATATTTACAATCTTTTTATGAATCGCTCGGTTTTATAGCTATCTCGGATATATACTTAGAAGACGGTATTCCACATTTAGATATGCAGTTGGTTTGTTGTTAAAATGGATATTTTTTACTTTCTTACCGTTATACTGCTATTAGTCGCTATAGTCTGTGTATATCGCTATACAGACAAAGAAAAAATGTATTTTCGTTTTGATGGTGAAGCTATTTTCGAGATTAATTATCACGATTATATTAATCACTACCAACTGTTTGAGCAATTTAGCCGACAGCTGAGTGAATATTTAGAACAATATATACAAAAACGCCTAAACGAACAGCGAATTGTGTATAAAAACTTACAGTTGAGTGCAAAAGTTGAATGTGATGTCGTGGTGATTACTTGCTACCTCAATGCTGACAAACGTAAATATCTCGATATACAACAAGAAATCTTACTCTCGGATAAACTGACCGAACAAATTCAAAGGTTCTATCAACAAACCATAACAGAGCAAGAGGAATATAGTTCATTACTGCAATTAAAATAGCGAGCTAGATTTCGGGGTACAAGCGGTCAGATTTCCGCAAAAATCTACAAATTTTGGAGAAAGAAAATGACCAAAATTGAACAAATTAGAGAACAACAACGCCAACTGCAAATTCAATTTAAAGCGTGGATGGATGATAAGAAAAAGCGTGAGGTGCTAACATTTAAACGTCCAAATGGTGATATCGTTGATCATTATCCAGACGGTACAGAAATAGTCATTGAATATGCAAAAGCAAAATAATCTAGCGATTTTTTATTGCGGTACAAATGGAGCTGGCAAAACAACCTTGCGTGGTTTTAACAAAGATACCGTACAAATTGTAATTGATTCAGACCATATCGCAATGCAAATTAGCCCTGAAAATCCCCGTGCAGTGGATAGCCAAGCTGGTAGGAAAGCGATTGAGTTATTTAAGTTTGCGATTAGTCAGCAAATTTCGTTTTCTATGGAATCTACCCTATCAGGTAATTCCATTTTGCAACGAATCAAAACTGCGAAAGAAAACGGTTTTTTTGTGCGGTTAAATTATGTTGGTGTTGATGGTGTTTCTATTAACATCAAGAGAGTAAAAGCGAGAGTTGCAAGTGGCGGGCATTTTATTGATGAGGAAACTATCCGAAATCGATACAACATCAGCTTACAGAATTTAACCAAAATCGTACCGCTTTGCGATGAAGTGTTTATCTACGATAATTCAGGAGAAGCTCCGAACCTAGTTTTTCACCTTAGTGAAAATGAATTAACGCAATGGGTTGATGAATTGCCGAAGTGGTGTGAAGAAGTCAAAACAGCATTGGAAAGTCCTAGCATGTACTAAGAGTTAAGCATAGTTCAGCCCCGCTAGGGCTGAGAATTTTAAGCTGTTTCGGCGATTTACTGGAAAAACAGCATACCTCATTGGAATATGGTGTTGGACAAATCTCCCCTATCCCCTCTTTACTAAAGAGGGGGACTAGTTTAGAGAAAGAATAGCGATCTCCACATTGCCACAAGGCAACTCCCCTCTTTAGCAAAGAGGGGTTGGGGGAGATTTGAAAACCGAGCTACAGAGTAGCTCATTCAGCCAAAGGCTGATCGTAACCACGTACGGCTTGCCGTGCGTGGATTACGAGCGGTTGGATTTCTGCAAAAATTTGCAATTCCAAATGCTAACGCTCGTCTCCTGATGGGTACTATCGGAGTTTCAATAAATAAGAGGTAACATAGAGTCTATCGGAGAATTATATGAATAAACCATCTCTTTTATCTTACTTTAATTCTGCAGCATTAATTTTTTTATTATGTTCTCACTTTGGTTTAATCGAACCTAAAAATTGGCTATATAATTTCTCACAATCATCAGGAGTAAAGATTATAACGCCAATACAAGAAGTTAAAAACACTTTAGAATTATATAAAAAAGACTTGGAAAATTTGCAAAACAATACTTCTAAATATGCTTTAAAATCAGAGCTCACTAGTGTAACTAATAATTTACAATCAAAGTTAGATACAAATATATTAGATATCAAAAATGTAATTAAAGAAAATCAGCAGTCGATAAGAGCAATGCAGGGACAAACTAACATATCAAGGGAAATCAAGTATTGGCAAAATAAATACGACAATAATAGCTGTAACTCTAGTTATCAGGTTAATTCTAATTTGTGTATAGAGTTAAGAAACAGAATTAGTAATGTACAACAAAAACTATCATATTAAATAAGAGTAAAACAATGACCCAAAACCTCCAAATGGCAGACCGTTTCGATGCGTCTGCAGTAGAACAAGCACTTTATAAACACTGGGAAGAACAGGGCTATTTTAAGCCGACTGAGAATCCTAACGTTCCAAGTTACTGTATCGCAATTCCACCGCCGAATGTAACCGGTTCATTGCATATGGGGCACGCTTTCCAACAAACGTTAATGGATACTTTAATCCGTTTTAACCGTATGGAAGGTAATAACACCCTTTGGCAAACCGGTACAGACCATGCGGGTATTGCAACCCAAATGGTGGTAGAGCGTAAAATCGCAGCGGAAGAAGGCAAAACTCGCCACGATTATGGACGTGAAGCTTTCATTAATAAAATTTGGGATTGGAAAGCGTATTCAGGCGGCACAATCAGCCAACAAATGCGCCGTTTAGGTAACTCAATCGACTGGGATCGTGAACGTTTCACCATGGACGAAGGTTTATCGAATGCGGTAAAAGAAGTGTTCGTTCGTTTACACGAAGAAGGCTTAATTTATCGTGGTAAACGCCTTGTAAACTGGGATCCAAAACTTCACACCGCGATTTCAGATTTAGAGGTGGAAAACAAAGAGAGCAAAGGCTCGCTTTGGCATTTCCGCTATCCGTTAGCAAACGGTGCGAAAACTACAGACGGTAAAGATTATTTAGTGGTAGCAACTACTCGTCCTGAAACCGTGCTAGGTGATACGGCGGTGGCGGTTCACCCTGAAGACGAGCGTTATCAATCATTAATCGGTAAAACGGTGGTATTACCGCTTGCAAACCGTGAAATCCCAATCGTGGCGGACGATTACGTTGATCGTGAATTTGGTACGGGTGTAGTAAAAATTACCCCAGCACACGATTTCAACGACTACGAAGTAGGTAAACGTCACAGCTTGCCAATGGTAAACGTGATGACGATGAATGCGGATATTCGTGCGGAAGCGGAAATTATCGGTACTGACGGTAAACCACTAACGACTTACGAAGCGACAATCCCTGCGGACTATCAAGGTTTAGAGCGTTTCGCTGCACGTAAAAAAGTGGTGGTGGATTTTGAAGCGTTAGGTTTATTAGATGAAATCAAACCGCACGATTTGAAAGTGCCTTACGGCGATCGTGGTGGTGTGCCAATCGAGCCAATGCTGACCGACCAATGGTATGTGAGCGTGAAACCACTTGCGGAAGTAGCAACTAAAGCGGTAGAAGATGGCGAAATCCAATTCGTACCGAAACAATACGAAAACCTTTACTTCTCTTGGATGCGTGATATTCAAGACTGGTGTATCTCTCGTCAATTATGGTGGGGACATCGTATTCCTGCATGGTATGACGAAGCAGGTAATGTGTATGTAGCACGCAACGAAGAAGAAGTGCGTCAAAAACACAACTTACCAGCAGATCTTGCATTACGCCAAGACGAAGACGTGTTAGATACTTGGTTCTCATCAGGTTTATGGACGTTCTCAACTTTAGGCTGGCCAGAGCAAACCAAAGAGCTGAAAATGTTCCACCCGACCGATGTGTTAATTACAGGTTTCGACATTATCTTCTTCTGGGTTGCTCGTATGATTATGTTCACAATGCACTTTGTGAAAGATGAAAACGGCAAACCGCAAGTTCCGTTCAAAACCGTATATGTAACCGGTTTGATTCGTGATGAGCAAGGTCAAAAAATGTCGAAATCGAAGGGTAACGTACTTGACCCGATCGATATGATTGACGGTATCTCACTTGAAGATTTACTCGAAAAACGTACTGGCAATATGATGCAACCACAACTTGCAGAGAAAATTGCTAAAGCAACTCGCAAAGAGTTTGAAAACGGCATCGCTGCACACGGTACGGACGCATTACGTTTCACTTTAGCTGCATTAGCAAGTAACGGTCGTGATATCAACTGGGATATGAAACGTTTAGAGGGCTACCGCAACTTCTGTAATAAATTATGGAATGCAAGTCGTTTCGTATTAACTAATGATAAATTAGATTTATCAGCAGGCGAAGTGGAATACAGTTTGGCGGATCGCTGGATTGAATCAGCATTTAATCGCACAGTTGGTACATTCCGTGAGGCATTAAGCCAATATCGTTTCGACTTAGCAGCAAATGCAATTTACGACTTCACGTGGAACGAGTTCTGCGACTGGTATTTAGAATTAACCAAACCAGTATTTGCAAATGGTACCGAAGCGCAAAAACGTGGCACAAGCCAAACGCTTGTGCGTGTGCTTGAAAAATTATTACGTTTAGCTCACCCAATTATGCCGTTCATTACCGAAGAAATTTGGCAGAAAGTAAAAGGCTTTGCAGGTATTAATGCGGATACGATTATGTTACAACCGTTCCCGAAAGTGGTGGAAAGCGAGTTAGACGAAGTTGCAGAAATGCAAATCGGCTGGATTAAAGAGTTAATCATCGCTGTGCGTAACATTCGTGCGGAAAGCAATATTGCACCGAGCAAAGGCTTAGAATTCCTTGTTCGCAACGTATCTGACGAGCAACGCAAAATTCTTGCGGAAAACGACCGCTTGTTAAAAGCAATGGCGAAATTAGATAGCGTACAAGTACTAAGTACGGACGAAACTGCACCACTTTCAGTAGCGAAATTAGTGGGTAACGTGGAAGTGCTAATCCCAATGGCTGGCTTTATCAACAAAGAAGCAGAGTTAGCTCGATTAACCAAAGAGATCGAGAAAATGCGTGGTGAAATCACTCGCATTGAAAACAAACTCAGCAACGAAGCCTTTGTGGCAAAAGCACCGGAAGCGGTAATCACTAAAGAACGTGAAAAAATGCAAGAGTACCAAAATGGTTTAGAGAAACTTCAAACGCAATACCAAGCGATTGAAAATCTTTAATCGAAGTAAGTAGTAAAAAAGCGGTCAAATTTGACCGCTTTTTTATCGGATTACATCCATTACCTAAAAAGAAAGCCCGCAATTCGAACTGCGGGCGTTTTACTTTGGTTCGGAGATACCTTAGCAAGAATTATTTAGTTTCAACTGCTTGTTTTACTTCAGTTGCTTTTTCTTTTACAGCTTCGGCTGCTGATTCAACTTTAGTTGTTGCTGCATCTTTTATTTCTGTCGCCTTAGTTGCTGCAGCATCTTTTGCTTCAGTTGCTTTATCCGCTACTGCTTTCGCTGCATCTTGTGTTGCAGTCTTTGCTTCTTCAACTTTTGCTGCTGCTGCATCTTTCATTTCTGTCGCTTTAGTTGCTACTGCATCTTTTGCTTCAGTTGCTTTGTCCGCTACTGCTTTCGCTGCATCTTGTGTTGCAGTTTTTGCTGCTTCAACTTTAGCCACTGCTGCATCTTTCATTTCTACCGCTTTAGTTGCTACTGCATCTTTTGCTTCAGTTGCTTTGTCCGCTACTGCTTTCGCTGCATCTTGTGTTGCAGTTTTTGCTGCTTCAGCTTTAGCCGCTGCTGCATCTTTCATTTCTGTCGCTTTAGTTGCTACTGCATCTTTTGCTTCAGTTGCTTTGTCTGCTACCGCTTTCGCTGCATCTTGTGTTGCAGTTTTTGCTTCTTGAGCTTTAGCTGCTACTGCATCTTTTGCTTGGTTTGCTTGATCACAAGCAGCTAAAGTTAATGTTGCACCTAATACTAACGCTAATAGAGATTTTTTCATTTGTGTTTCCTTATGTAAAAAATAAATGATGTCTGCTTTTAATTAAGCAAACATATATTCTTTAGAGTATGCTTTATTAAATAAGTTTCCAAAAATATTTCTTTTTGATTAAAAAAAAGCCAATTGAAACATCAATTGGCTTTCGATTCAAAATATTAAACGTTATTCATTATCTATACTTGCAACACGTGGAGCTGAATGAACATGGCTCACTGCACTAGAATGCCCGCCAAACCCTTTTCCATAGAAATAATATTTGGATTGTGTCCATTCTGTTACCGTTGCCATTTCTAACACTCTATCCGGTGCAGAAGCGACCGTCATTGCTGACTTAGTATGTGCTACACGAGAAAATGTACCTAAATTACCATTAAAACTGTACTCACTTTGGTAATTCGATACCGGCACTTTAATTACTTCTACATTAATACCTTCAACAGCAGGAGCTGGTGTCGCTTTAGCTTGGTATTTTTGTACTCGTTCATTCTTTTCTTTAACAAGATCACGATCAGAATGTTGTGACACAAAGCCACCTAGCGGAGCAACATGTTTTGCCATTGCTTTTTCGACTAATTGCTCATCCGCTTGTTCACTTTCTTCAGCGTGATGATGTAAACGCTCTTTATTTTCTTTCACTAAATCACGATCGGAAGATTGTTTAATAAAGCCGACAATCGGTGCAACAGAACTTGCATTATCCTCAATATTCATTTCGATAGCAGGTTCAGTTACCGCCTCGCTAGTTTGTTGTTCGAGCATTTCATCTACCGATAAGAAACGCAGTTTTTCTTCCGCTTTGCTATTCGATTTGCTAGTTGATGCTGGTTCGCTAAATTTCACCCAAATCTTACCGCTTGCCATTTCCGGAGAAGCAACAGCTGCCGCTAAAGGCATTGCCGCAACCGCGTTCTCTTTACGATTATTGTTTTCACGGCGACGTTGGTTACCAACACGAAGATGACGAGGAAGACGACGTTGACGCCCGTTTTCACGTACGTCTTGGCGATCTTCAGCCACTAACGGTTGTTCAGATTGTGTAATAAGCGGTTGAATTTGCTCTACAGTTTGAACTTTTTCTTCCACGACTTGAGCAGTAACAGCCGTATTTTCCACGTTGTCCACACGCACTTTTTTACGTAAATCACGACGCTGGCGACGCTCCGTCACTGCGGTTTCTTTATTGTTTGAACGTGATTCCGCTTGAGCCTCTTGCCCACCAGCCACTTCTTCAACTACTTGGCGACGAGCTTTTTTCGCTTCCACACGTTCTTGATTACGTTCCTGACGTTGTGCTTTTTGCTCTTCCTGTTGTTGCTGTGTCTGTTTACGCTCTTGGCGTTCCGCACGATTTGCTCGTTCGCGACGATTTCGGCGATCACGTTGGTTACGAGATTTCGGCTTCGGTTTCTCTTCAACTTGTTCTTCTGATGCAAAGAAACTTTTCACCTTCTCAATCAAACGGCTAAGTAATGACGGTTTAGCCGGCTCCACCGGTGTCGGCGCCGGTTGAAGATTTAGCTCGCTACTTTGTAATACAGATTCAACGGTAATTACCGGTTCATTACGTGTCACTAATGCTTCTTCTGAAACCGTATGAATATTCATTTGAGCATCTTCTTCGTGAGTATGATAGTGCTTCGCTAAATCGTAGCTAAGTGTCGGTAATACTTCATTTTCACGTAAACGGTATACGCTGAAATGTGGTGTTTCCATACTCTCGGTTGGTACAACAATCACTTGTACATCGTGACGTTTTTCGATGCTTGAAATTGCTTTACGTTTTTCATTGAGTAAATAAGACGCAATTTGCACCGGCACGATAGTATGAACTTGTGCAGTATTTTCTTTAATCGCTTCCTCTTCTAATAAACGTAAAATGGAAAGTGCAATCGATTCGTTATCACGCACTTTACCCGTACCTTGACAGCGAGGGCAAACGTGGCTTGATGCTTCGCTGAGTGATGGACTTAAACGCTGACGGCTCATTTCTAATAAACCGAAACGTGAAATACGACCGAACTGAATACGCGCACGGTCTTGGCGTGTCGCTTCACGGATACGGTTTTCCACTTCACGTTGGTGGCGCACCGGAGTCATATCGATAAAGTCGATGACAATCAAACCACCTAAGTCACGTAAACGTAATTGACGAGCAATCTCGTCCGCCGCTTCTAAGTTGGTATTTAACGCAGTCTCTTCGATATCACCTCCACGGGTTGAGCGTGATGAGTTAATATCAATCGCCGTTAATGCTTCAGTTACGTCAATCACGATTGAACCGCCTGACGGTAAACGCACTTCACGTTGGAACGCCGATTCGATTTGTGATTCGATTTGATAATGGCTGAATAACGGCACTTCACCTTCATATAGACGTACTCGATTGATGAAATCTGGACGCACTAGACGAATATGGTTTTTCGCTTTTTCGAAGATTTTTTTGTTATCAATTAAGATTTCACCGATATCACGGCGGAGATAATCACGGATCGCACGAACAATCACATCACTTTCTTGATGGATAAGGAATGGAGCCGGACGAGATTCCGCAGCTTTTTTAATTGCCTCCCAATGGTGTAACAACACTTTTAAGTCCCATTGAAGCTCTTCTGGCGATTTGCCTACACCAGCAGTACGCACGATTAAACCTACGTCTTCCGGTACATCTAGACAATCTAACGCTTCTTTTAACTCTAAGCGCTCATCACCTTCAATACGGCGAGAAATCCCACCGGCACGTGGATTATTTGGCATTAAAACTAAATAACTACCAGCTAGTGAGATAAAAGTGGTCAATGCCGCACCTTTGTTACCACGCTCTTCTTTATTCACTTGGACAATAACTTCTTGCCCTTCTTTGATAATATCTTTGATATTCGGGCGACCGTTGAATACATAATCCGCAGGAAAGTATTCACGTGAAATTTCTTTTAAAGGAAGGAAACCGTGACGCTCTGCACCGTAATCAACGAAAGCGGCTTCAAGACTTGGCTCAACACGGGTGATTTTCCCCTTGTAGATATTCGATTTTTTTTGCTCGTGTCCTGGGCTTTCGATATCTAAATCGAACAAACGTTGCCCATCAACGAGTGCAACTCGCAACTCTTCTTTTTGAGTCGCATTGATTAACATTCTTTTCATTGTGTTTTCTCATTATTCATTTTTTACTTTTAAATTACCGCCCGATTCAATTTACTTTTGGGTGTAAATTACACGACTAAATGAAATCCTTTATATAAAACGGAATACCTTTGTATTCCTTAACGGATTAGGGGCAGTCTCCCGACTGTCTAAAGCAAATTAAAATCGGAGGGTGTAAACAGCGATGTTTTTGTCTTACGTTGCATCTTCTTGTCTCGAATTAACCGCAAAATCAATCACTTAGGCTTGCAATTTAGATTATCAACAAGCGGTACTTTTTTGCTTATTTGTTACAAATAAACTGGCAATTTTGCCGGACAAAAAAGCGTTTTATTATCGCATTTTCATACTGTTATAGGCAAGGCAAATATCATAACCTATGCAAGATAAAAAATCTGAAATGGATTGCAATTTATACTGATTTTGCTATTTTTAGCTATAATTTTCTCTCTCTTATCAAGGCACTTTTATGAATAAAACAGCACTTAGCCTATTAATTGCCGCAACATTAATGCTTACAGCTTGCGATGATAAAAACAACCAAGTGTTAACCGAAAAATTGCAACAAGCGGATCAAACTATTACGCAATTAAATCAGCAACTTGCAGATTCTCAACAAAAATTGACCGCTTTACAGCAAACTGTAGCGGAAAAAACGATCACCTCTCAAACGATTCCTGCCCTCAATGTTGAAATTTATCCGTTTTTTGCCAAACAAGAACGCATCAAATTTAAGCCGCAAGCCGATCAGGAACAAGCGATTATGTCGGCAGAACAATACTATTTTGTTAGCTTGGCAAAAACTGGTTTTGATTGGTTGGATCATTTATTGGCGAAGCAAATACTCATTAATTATCAAGCAGTAACTGCCGATGCTAATAGTAAAATTGATCGCAATGCCATTACCGGCAATGAATTAAGCCAATTAAAAACTGTATTGGAACAAGATTATCAGGAAAATTTGGCAACTTTAAAAGAAGGGGAAACCTTAGGTATTACCCAAACGGCAGAAACAATTTATTTAGGACAACGCCATAATATCGTAACCTTTTTCCAAAACTATGATAGTTATACCGGTGGTGCACATAATAATTACTATACGCAATATTTTAATATTGATGTGAATAAAAAACGGATTATCTTAATTGATGATCTATTCTCAGCAGCCAAACAAGTGGAGCTATCCGCTATTTTATGGAGCTATTACGAACAGCGTAGCGAACCGGATGTAAACGGTAAGCGTGAAACTTTTACAGCGAAACCTGATTTTTATATCTCGGAAGAATTTCTATTTACTGATGAGGGCGTGAAATTCGTCTACCCACCGTATGCGTTAGGTCCATTCGCTGAAGGGGAAATTAGCCTTACCGTACCTTGGTACGAAATTAATCAGTTACTCAATCCGGAATATCAACGTAAACCGAAAGATGGTTATGATTTAGCTCCGGATCATATCCAAGCGGAAAATGAGTAACTAAGCTACACAAACAAGCGGTGAAATTGGCAGAAAATTTTGCAAATTTCACCGCTTGTCTTTACTCTTATTCCAATTAAAATATCGTTATTCAAACCTATGAGAATCTGATATGACCAAAGATCCCTTCGCTGAATATATCCGCCATCTTGAACCGTCCAAACGAGAGAAAAGCTATGCTTGGCAAACCGCTATCGGTTTACAAGATGTCGACGGACTAAAGCCTTCTTCTTATTTACGAGAAACGGCAATTAAACATATTGAAGGCGAAATCTCGTTTGAAATGGCAGAACAGTGGATCGAAGGTTATTACCAAGCAAATCCGACAAAAGAAATTGAAAATCGTACTGAAGAAGCGGATAAAGTTTCGGTACGTATTGCCAAATTACTCTCAGAACCAGCTTTCTCATTTAATACGAATCAATATTTAGCTATTCACAAATATCTGTTTCAGGGTATTTATCCACATGCCGGACAATTGCGAACTTATAACATCACGAAAAAAGAGTGGGTATTAGACGGCGCAACAGTAACTTATGGGATGGCTTCCGAATTGTTGACAACCTTAGAATACGATTTAGTTCAAGAACGTAAATTCAGCTATAAAGGGCTATCAATCGACCAAGTTATCGAACATTTAACACAATTTATCGCACAATTATGGCAAATTCACTGCTTTGAAGAAGGAAATACTAGAACTACCGCCGTATTCTTTATCAAATACCTTCACACTTTGGGCTTCAATGCAACTAATGATATTTTTGCCGAAAATGCGTGGTATTTCCGTAATGCCTTGGTAAGAGCAAACTATAATAATCTCGCTAAAGGCATCTATGAAAACACGGAGTTTCTCGTACGTTTTATCCGTAATTTATTACTTGAAGAAAAAAATGAACTAAGTAATCGCTTATTGCATATAAATAATAAAGCGTGATAAGTAAGGGAACATATAGTCCCCTTACTTATTTAACTTGCTCAAATAACGGCTTCATCACTTTTTCTTCTTGATAAATGCGAATACCTAATACAACGAGGTAAATAGGGAATAAATACATCAATGTGTTCCACGCATGGCACAGTAACACCACGCCAATTAATTCCGGAATGATATTGAGGAAATAGTTAGGGTGTTTAATCGTTCTGAATAAGGTTGAAGTGTTAATTTTATGGTTCGGTAAAATATAGAGTTTCACCGTCCAAATTTCTTTTAATTCATTGATCACCCAAAAGAGTGCAATATAAGCGAAAAACAAGGTAATTGTGCCGATCGTGCTGAGATAGTCCCAATGATGGGCAAAATAATTCGCTTCAAATAATGCCGAAAAATAGAACAGGACATGCACAATAGATAATAGTTTTGAATTTTTACTGCCGTGTTGCGTAGCACCTTTTTGGATAAGCGCTTTCTCATTTCTAATCGAAATGCTCAAACTATACAAACGAACAATAAAAAAGCTAATAAATGTAAGATTTACCAGTAACATAAGTTCTCCTTTAATAAATGGTAATAGAAAATAAAAAATCAAACACGGCAAAAGCTGCTGAAATAAGCTGTTTTTATTCGGTAAATTTTTAAGGGAATTTAACCGCTTGCTCTTGTGATTTTCAGCAAACTTTTCACCGTATTGTTAAATTTATAGCCCTAATTGATCCCAAATTTCATCAACACGTTTCACAACATTCGGATCTTTTTTAATCGGTGTTCCCCATTCTCGATTAGTTTCGCCCGGCCATTTATTGGTGGCATCAATCCCCATTTTTGAGCCTAAGCCCGCAATCGGTGAAGCGAAATCCAGATAATCAATCGGTGTATGATCGATTAAAGTCGTATCTCGGCTCGGGTCACAACGTGTAGTAATCGCCCAAATCACGTCTTTCCAATCTCTTGCGTTTACATCGTCATCACAGACAATCACAAATTTGGTGTACATAAATTGACGGAGGAACGACCAAACGCCCATCATTACCCGTTTTGCATGGCCGGCGTATTGTTTTTTAATCGTTACCACCGCAAGGCGATAAGAACATCCTTCCGGCGGTAGATAGAAGTCCACGATTTCCGGAAATTGCTTTTGCAAAATCGGAATAAACACTTCGTTTAATGCTTCACCGAGAACTGCCGGTTCATCCGGCGGACGACCGGTGTAAGTCGAGTGATAAATCGCATCACGACACATGGTGATATGCGTAACAGTAAATACCGGAAAATACTCTTGTTCATTGTAATAGCCGGTATGATCGCCATACGGGCCTTCCAATGCCGTTTCATTCGGGTCAATATAACCCTCCAACACAATTTCTGCACTTGCCGGCACTTCTAAATCATTACTAATGGACTTAGTTACCTCGGTTTTCTGACCGCGTAATAAACCGGCGAACGCATATTCCGATAAGGTATCGGGAATCGGTGTAACCGCGGCTAAAATGGTTGCCGGATCAGCACCGATAGCCACCGAAACCGGAAACGGTTTATCCGGATTAGCTTCCTTCCATTCGTGAAAATCCAACGCACCGCCACGATGCGATAACCAACGCATAATCAGCTTGTTCTTGCCGATCAGCTGTTGGCGATAAATCCCAAGATTTTGGCGTTTTTTATAAGGTCCTTGGGTAATAGTTAATCCCCAAGTAACAAGCGGTGCCACATCCCCTTCGTGACAATGCATAATCGGTAATTTATACAAATCAACCTCATCGCCGCTCAATACCACTTGTTGACAATCCGCTTTACCCAAAACTTTGCTCGGCATATTCAACACTTGTTTCCATTGCGGTAATTGCCCAATCAGCTCTTTAAAACCTTTCGGCGGCTCTGGCTCTTTGAGAAACGCCAATAATTTCCCCAGCTCTCGCAAGGCGTGTGTATCTTCTTGCCCCATACCTAACGCAACACGTTTCGGTGTGCCGAACAAATTACACAGTACCGGCATTTGGTAGCCTTTTGGGTTTTCAAATAAAATCGCCGGTCCGCCCTTGCGTAACGTGCGATCGGAAATTTCCGCCATTTCAAGATAAGGATCGATCTCTTGCTTAACTCGCACTAATTCACCTTGACTTTCCAATAGCGTTAAAAATTCACGTAAATCTTTATATTTCATATTGGTAAAAAATTAGAAAAATCTAACCGCTAGTATATAGAAAACGGCAAACGAAAAATACCCATAAAAAAATTATGAAAACTTAAGGAAGTTTGATAGAATTTCCTAACTTTAATCTCAAAGGAGAATATTATGTTTAAGAAAACCGCTTTAGCATTCGCTATGCTAGGCACAACCGCAGTCGCAAATGCAGATGTACTTACTACCGTCAAACCATTAGGCTTTATCGCAAGTGCAATCACAGAAGGCGTGACAGAGAGCAAGGTATTATTGCCTGTGACCGCATCTCCGCACGATTACAGCTTAAAACCGTCTGATGTAGAACAGTTAAAATCTGCGCAACTTGTGGTGTGGGTCGGTGAAGATTTAGAAACGTTTTTAGAAAAAAGTATCGACAAATTACCGAAAGAGAAAGTGCTTAGTTTAGATGATGTACCGGCAATTAAAGCGATTGTTGATGCGACTAAAAAACATGATGATGATGATCATGATGACGATGAAAAACATGAACATGATCACTACCATAAGCATGAGCATCACGAACACGATCACGAAGGTCACAGCCATGATAAAGACTGGCACATTTGGTTCTCGCCTGAAGCAAGCCTTGCCGCAGCAGAACAGATCGCAGCACGCCTAAGCGTACAATTACCGGAGCAAAAAGCGAAAATTGCAGAAAATCTTGCAACATTTAAAGCAAATTTAACCGCTAAAAACGAACAAATCCGTAATCAATTGTCACAAGTAAAAGGTAAAGGTTATTATACTTTCCATGATGCTTACGGCTATTTTGAACGTGCTTACGGCTTAAATTCATTAGGTTCATTTACGATTAACCCAAGTGTAGCACCAGGTGCGAAAACATTAAGCGTGATTAAGAACAATATCGCTGAACACAAAGCACAATGTTTATTTGCCGAACCTCAATTCACACCGAAAGTGATTGAAAGCCTCAGCAAAGGTACGCAAGTTAAAGTGGGACAATTAGATCCGCTTGGTGCAAAAATCGAATTAAGCCAAACCGCTTATCCGCAATTCTTACAAGCGATTGCCGATGAATTTAGTCAATGTTTGAAATAAGTGAAAGATAAAAAAATAAGCGGTAGAATTTGCAAAATTTTCTGCAAATTCCACCGCTTTTCATTTGATATAAATATTATGAAATCACACGGGCTTTAATTGTGCCGTCAATTTGCTGTAAGCGTTCAAGTGCTTCGCTCGCATCATCTAATTCCACATCAATAACCACATAACCGATATTTGGATCAGTTTGTAGATACTGACCGGCGATATTCACGTTACCATCTACGAACACTTGGTTGATCTTATTTAGAATACCAGGGCGGTTTTCGTGAATATGTAACAAACGTTTCGCATCGCTATGCAAAATCGGTAATGATACTTCAGGGAAGTTAACCGCTGAAAGAGTTGAACCATTATCCGCATATTTCACAAATTTACTTGCCACTTCCGTACCGATATTCGCTTGTGCTTCTGCGGTTGATCCACCGATATGCGGAGTTAAAATCACATTATCGAATTGGCATAGCGGTGATTCAAACGGATCATTAACTGAAGCCGGCTCTTCTGGGAATACGTCAATCGCTGCCCCACGTAAAGTACCTTGCGCTAAACGTGCCGCTAAAGCGTCAATATCAACCACCGTACCACGCGCCGCATTGATCAACACTGAATCTTCTTTTAATTGCGCAATACGAGCCACATTCATTAAATTTTTAGTTGAAGCGTTTTCCGGTACATGTAACGAAATTGCATCACAACTAGCAAGCAATTCATCTAAGCTTGCAATTTGTTGTGCATTACCTAGCGGCAGTTTATTTTCAATATCATAGAAATAAACCTGCATACCGATAGATTCCGCCATTACGCTTAATTGCGAACCGATATGACCGTAACCTACAATCCCTAATTTTTTACCTCGTACTTCATTTGAACCGGCTGCCGATTTATTCCATACGCCACGATGTACTTCCGCATTCGCTTTCGGTACTTGGCGCATTAAGAGAATAATTTCCGCTAACACTAATTCTGCGACTGAACGAGTATTTGAGAACGGTGCATTAAACACCGGGATACCAAGACGTTTTGCTTCTTTTAAATCAACTTGGTTAGTCCCGATACAGAAACAGCCGATTGAAACTAGATTTTTTGCGTGTGAAAGGACTTCTTTAGTCAGATAAGTACGAGAACGTAATCCGACAAAATGCGCATCTTTAATCGCATTAATTAAGTCATCGCCGTCTAACGCTTTTTTATGATATTCAATATTGGTATAACCTGCCGCTTGTAATACATCTAACGCATTTTGATGTACACCTTCAAGTAAGAGAAATTTTATTTGAGATTTATCGATAGAAGTTGTCATTTTAGGTCCTTATGTGTTGTGTTTGCTTTTACTTTTATCACATCGCCTAACTAAACACACGGAATATTTTTTAATTTAACAGAACTTATTATTATAAGTTTTGTTATGCTATTCCGTGTGTTAAAGAATACGATTATTCAATAATTTTAGCACCTTCAGGTGTGCCGACAATCGTGACATTGGCATAACGTTGAGCAAAAATCCCATTTGTGACAACACCGGCGATATTATTAATGGTATGTTCCATTTTTAATGGCTCAAGAATTTGGAAATTATGTACGTCTAAAATCACGTTACCATTATCCGTAACAACACCTTCACGATATTCCGGTGAACCGCCTAACGCAACTAATTGACGCGCGACATAAGAACGAGCCATTGGAATCACTTCCACCGGTAATGGGAAGGTTGTGCCTAGTACATCCACTTGTTTTGAGCTATCTACGATACAAACAAATTTTTTCGCCAGCGAGCTAACGATTTTCTCACGGGTTAAAGCTGCACCACCACCTTTAATCATTGCACCTTGAGGGGTTATTTCATCAGCACCGTCAATATATACATCTAATTCGGTCACTTCATTTGCATTAAAGACTTCAATCCCAATCGCACGTAAACGTTCTTCCGAAGCCTTTGAAGCTGCTACCGCACCTTTAATATCATCTTTCATTGAAGCTAACGCATCAATAAAACAGTTTACAGTCGAACCACTGCCGACACCTACGATAGTATCCGGTTTGACAAACTGAAGTGCAGCTTGAGCAGCAATTTTTTTCATTTCTTGTTGGTTCATAGTGAATCCTTTTTATAAGTATTATATTCAGATAAGAATAAGACGCTATACAGGCTTTCCGGCAAGTAATACCACAGAAACCATTATAAGAAAAGCGGTCGAGTTTCCGCAAATTTTTGCAAAAATTCAACCGCTTGTCATTAGTTAGTTATTTTTAACCGCTTCAACGATTTCTTCAGCACAACTTTGTGCTAACACACCGTCTTCACATTCCACCATTACACGAATTAATGGCTCTGTACCAGATTTACGTAACAGAATACGTCCTTTGCCGGCTAAACGTTTTTCCACGTCTGCCGCCACCGCTTTTACCGCATCACTCTCTAATGGATTTTTACCGCCTTCAAAGCGTACATTAATGAGTACCTGTGGGAACAATGGCACGGCACGTGCTAAATCATTTAAACTCATTTTATGCGCTTCCATCGCAGCAAGCACTTCAAGTGAAGCGATAATACCGTCACCAGTCGTATTTTTATCTAACACGATAATATGGCCTGAGTTTTCGCCGCCTAATTTCCAGCCTTTTTCTTTTAATTGTTCAAGGACATAACGGTCACCAACATTCGCACGAGTAAATGGAATCGCTAAGTGTTTTAATGCCACTTCTAAGCCCATATTACTCATTAACGTACCGACTACACCGCCGTGTAATTTGCCTGAACGTAATGCTTCACGGGCAATAATAAACAGAATTTGGTCGCCATCTACTTTATTCCCTAAATGGTCCACCATCATAATACGGTCGCCATCACCGTCATAAGCAAGGCCAACATCCGCACCTGATTCAACCACGACTTTTTGTAACGCTTTAATATCGGTTGCACCACATTTTTCATTGATATTTAAACCGTCTGGCTTCGTGCCGATTTCAATCACTTCAGCACCCAGTTCACGCATTACATTAGGTGCGATGTGATAAGTTGCACCGTTTGCACAATCCACTACGATTTTATAGCCTTTTAAACTCGCATTTGCTGGGAATGTGCCTTTACAGAATTCGATATAACGACCGGCTGCATCATTGATTCGAGTCGCTTTACCTAATTGTGCCGATTCAACGCAATCCATCGGTTGATCTAAAAGTGCTTCAATCGCTTCTTCAACTTCATCCGGTAATTTTTCCCCAACATTTGAGAAGAATTTAATACCGTTATCGTAATATGGGTTATGTGATGCAGAAATCACAATACCTGCTTCAGCACGGAAAGTACGGGTAAGATAAGCAATTGCAGGCGTTGGCATTGGACCGACAAATGCAGCTGACAAACCAGCCGCCGCAAGACCTGCTTCTAATGCGGATTCCAACATATAACCGGAAATACGTGTATCTTTACCGATTAAAACTTGTTTAGTCCCCTGTGTTGCAAGAATTTTACCTGCTGCCCAACCTAATTTTAAGGCAAAATCAGGTGTGATAGGGAATTGACCGACTTTACCACGGACTCCGTCCGTACCAAAATATTTACGCTCTGCCATTGTTTTATATCCTTTAAAAGAAAAATGAAAACTGCCAACGAAGCAGTCATTCTAATCAATAATTCTGACTACTATTTTAGAAAATATTGATATGCCGGGCTATCCGTTACATTTTGATAACGATAGCCCAAGTGATCTAAATGTTGATTAAGACGAGATACATCATTTTCAGATAGTGTAAATGCTGCAAGAATATCGCCATAGTCAGCACCATGTGCACGATAATGGAATAAAGAAATATCCCAATCGGTTAATGTTTGTAAGAATTTTAATAATGCCCCTTTTTGTTCAGGGAACTCAAAACTATAAAGTTGCTCGTGGCGAACAGTTGATGGACGACCACCTACCATATAGCGAATATGTGTTTTTGCAATATCATCATCGGAAAGATCGGTGACATCATAACCATGTTGCTGTAAATCTCGAATAATCTCTGCCTTTTCCGCACTACCGCTAATACGAACGCCGACAAAAATACACGCTTTATGATCATCAGAATGACGATAATTAAATTCGGTTACTGCTCGATTACCTAAAATTTCACAGAATTTTAAGAAACTGCCTTTTTGCTCCGGAATGGTTACCGCTAATAAAGCTTCATGTTTTTCACCGATTTCGCAACGTTCCGAAACATAACGTAACGTATGGAAATTCAAATTCGCACCGGAAAGCACGCAAGCTAAGTTTTTACCTTCAAGCTGATGTTCTTTAACATATTTTTTTAAGCCAGCTAATGAAGTTGCACCGGAAGGCTCTGCCACCGCACGTACGTTCTCAAAAATATCTTTCATTGCCGCACAAATTTGATCATTATCGACCAACACCACTTCATCAATATACTGCTGACATAAGCGGAAAGTTTCATCGCCGATACGTCTAACCGCAATCCCATCTGCAAATAAGCCGACACGTTCTAAATTATCCGGTTTACCGACTTTTAAAGCATGTTGTAAACAAGCAGAATCTTTTGACTCAACCGCAATCACTTTCACATTCGGTAAAACTTGTTTGATCAATACCGCAATACCAGCAGCTAAACCACCACCGCCGACCGGTACAAACACATAATCTAAATCGGAACGTTGCTGAACTAATTCCATACCAATCGTGCCTTGTCCGGCAATTACCATCGGGTGATCAAAAGGTGGTACAAAAGTCATACCAAGTTCTTCGGCAAGCTCCAACGCTTTCGCTTTTGCTTCATCAAAATTAGCACCAAATAATAACGCCTCACCACCGAATCCTCTTACTGCATCCACTTTAATTGCCGGTGTATTTTGTGGCATTACAATCAAGGCACGAAGTCCTAAATGTTTTGCCGAAAGTGCAACACCTTGAGCGTGATTTCCTGCTGACGCGGTAATAACGCCCGCCGCTTTTTGGCTAGCTGAAAGATTTGAGATCATCGCAAACGCACCACGCAGTTTGAAACTGTGTACGGGTTGTCGATCTTCACGTTTGATAAGAATTTGATTGCCTAGACGCTCGGAAAGTTTTTCCATTTTTTGGAGTGGCGTCACTTGTGCCAGGTCGTAGATATTTGAACTGAGGATAGCACGAAGATAATCGGTGCCGGATTGAATGGTTAGATTACTCATAACACTGCTCTGTATTTTATTATATTTTGACTATCGGCGTATTGAGAGGTACGTCAGTTTGATTTAAAAAAACTAAAAAGGCACAAGCGATAACCGCTTGCGCCAATAAGAAATTAATTAAATTAGTGGTGACCGCCGCAGCCACAACCACCGTGATCATGATGGTGGTGATGTTCGTGATCATGATCGTGACCACCACATCCGCAACCGCCTTCTTCACCGTGACCACCACAGCAACCGCCGTGTTCGTGACCTGAATGGATATGACCATGTGCGATTTCTTCTAACGTTGCTTCACGTGTCGCAACTACTTCAACAGAGAAAAGTAACTCTTGACCGGCTAACATATGATTACCGTCAACCACAACTTCATCACCATCAACTTCAGTAATAACGACTGGTAATGGGCCTAAATCCGTATCTGCAATAAAACGCATACCGACTTCTAACTCATCAACGCCCATAAATACATCTTTTGGTACACGTTGAACCATATTTTCGTTGTATTCGCCGTAACCTTCTTCCGGTTTAACACGCACTTCAAAAACATCACCTACTGCTTTGCCTTCAAGTGCTTTTTCTAAACCTTCAACCAGATTATTATGACCGTGTAAATATTCTAACGGTTGGTTTACCGGTGCTTCATCAACTAACACGCCGTCTTGCGTACGAACTTGATAAGCAATGCTTGGAACAACATTTTTTGCGATTTTCATTAAGGATTCCTTTTTCTATTTAGGTAAAAATGTGATTCATTGTAGCGGTTTATCGCTAATTTGCAAAGAATAGAAGTAAAATGACCGCTTGATTAACATAAGCGGTCTGAATTTATCCAAAATTTACAAACTAATCGGTAATATCTGGTGTAACCGTATCAACTACATCAACAGCCGTTCCAACAACACCGCTCACCACAGAAGTAACTAAACAGCCACTTAATGCACTACAACCCACAGCAATTACTATAATTTTTAAGAACGATTTCATACTTATCCTATCTCTCTTACAAACAAAATGCAGTGCTACCGAAATAACACTGCATAATTATACGATACTAAAGCCTATTTTTCTTCAGCAATAAAGCGGTACGCTAATGCACCGATAATTGCCCCTAAAATTGGCGCAATCCAGAATAACCATAGTTGTTCAATCGCCCAAGAACCTTGGAATAACGCAACACCGGTTGAACGGGCCGGGTTTACCGAAGTATTCGTTACCGGAATTGAAATTAAGTGAATTAAAGTTAAAGCTAAACCAATCGCAATTGGTGCAAAACCTGCCGGAGCACGTTTGTCGGTTGCCCCCATAATGATAATTAAGAAGAATGCAGTTAATACCACTTCAATCACAAATGCCGCCACCATTGAATAACCGTGAGGAGAATGTTCCGCAAAACCGTTACTTGCAAAACCTGCCGTGGCATCAAAACCTACCGCACCCGAAGCCACCGTATATAATACTGTAGCTGCCGCAATCGCACCGACAACTTGTGCCACAATATAAGGCACTAAATCTTTTGCATTAAAACGACCACCGACTAATAAGCCAATCGAAACTGCCGGGTTAAAGTGACCGCCCGAAATATGACCTACTGCATAAGCCATGGTTAATACGGTTAAACCAAATGCCAGTGATACGCCTGCATAACCAATACCTAACTCCGGAATACCTGCTGCTAAAACTGCACTACCGCAGCCACCAAATACTAACCAAAATGTACCGAAAAACTCGGCGAAATATTTTTTCATTATATTTTCCTTAAAAATAAAATGACACAGATGTGTCTGTACTTTCCAATCACTATCTTACGATAGCTTATCTCCAAACATACCTAATAGCGTGAACACGTTAAATATGTATGCTTTTAGAATCGCTGTATGAATAATTGTATTATTCAAATGTTATTTGACCGCTTGCACGAGCAGAAATCGTTGCTTTCCCAGCTTCAAGAGCAAGGGGGGCTTGATCTAATGATTCCGCTGATTTTGCCATTGCGACTAAAGGTCTGGCTTGCAAATAGGGTTCCTCACCATTTGGCGTATCCAGTTTCACATTAGTTAAACGGTAACTTTTAAGATTTAATCCTTTTTGAATTACTGAAGCTTTATGCTGAAATTGCTTAATAATTTCTAAAGTCATTTCATCTTCTAAAGAAGCCATTTTTTCAGGAGAAACACTAAAATAAATATTATCGATCGCAATATCTGTCCCTAAGTTCTCCAATATTTTTGCCATGCTATCAAAATCTTTACTTTTTAAATAAATTCTACCTTCAGCAAGCCAACCATTGACCTTACCGTCATGAGTATAATTCACTAAATTTCTGATTCCATCAGCTTCTATTTGAATCGTAGAGTACTGCTTGGCACTCTCAAGCACTTGATTTAAATTAGCTGAAACTGCTTTTTTTAATTCAGGTAAAGATTTACCTGTTTTACGACTAAATAAACTCACTTGCATCATATCTTTATCAACCTCTCGACGCACTTCGGTTGAAAATTCAAAATGTGTACCGGCTGTTAAGTCCTTATCAGATATAACTTCTGAAGCAATAACTGAATTGGTAAACATCACAGGCAAGATGAGCAAGGTTTTTAAGAATTTCATTCTATTTTCTCGGTTAAGGATCATTATTTGAATGTTAGCTTAGAGAACGATTCCACGACTAAGTTCATTTTCAATGCTAACTACAATCACCTTATTAATATTTTGTGTGCAAATTTGCCAACGAATATTATAGCCAGCAAGACTCATTCCATAAATTCGATCGGATATTTTGCCTTGTTGGTAAGCCGGACGAGGATCTTGTTCAATCACATTACGAATAAAGTTAATAGGTTGCTCAATTCCGAATTTTGCAAAATTTGTACAAGACTCCACCGCTTGTAATGCTAATTCAGAAAACTCAACCTCTAACTTTACTTGTGGTTTATCTTGTGCAAAACCTGAAAGAGCTTTGGGTTCACTATCAGCATATGCAATATAAGGTTTAATATCTAGAATTGGCGTACCGTTAACTAAATCCACACTTCCCAGTTTTAGCAACACTTCCCCATTATTAATTTCAACACCTTCTAATGCCACTTTAGATAAACCAATCGGATTTGGACGATGTGTCGCTCGACTAGCAAACACACCTATCCGTTCATTCCCACCTAAACGAGGCGGACGTACCGTTGCATGCCATTCTCTCTCATGGATTTGATGAAATTGGAAAATTAACCACAAATGGCTAAATTGCTCAATACCTCTCACGGCATCCGGCGAATTATAAGGCGGTAGTAACTTTAATATACCTTTTCCTTCATTAACTAAATTTGGCTGACGCGGTACAGAAAATTTTTCATCATAAGGACTATAAACAATTCCGATCGGTTTGATGGCAAGTTCGGCAGAAATCATAAAATATACTTACTTGAGATAGATAATAGATGAGATGAGAAGAAAGCTAGGCAAGTTATCCTAAAAGTTCATACGATAAATTACGCTTACTTCAAACAAAAAAGGCGTGTCTTTCGACACGCCTTCTCAGCTTTTCGCTTGCTTAAATAGTTAAGTCAAAACCTAATTATTTAACAATTTTCGCTACAACGCCCGCACCTACTGTACGACCACCTTCACGAATCGCAAAACGTAAACCTTCGTCCATCGCGATTGGGTGAATTAAGCTTACTGTCATTTTGATGTTGTCGCCTGGCATTACCATCTCAACACCTTCTGGTAACTCGATTGTACCTGTTACGTCTGTTGTACGGAAGTAGAACTGTGGACGGTAACCTTTGAAGAATGGAGTATGACGACCACCTTCTTCTTTTGATAATACGTACACTTCTGATTCGAAGTCTGTGTGTGGTGTGATTGTACCTGGTTTCGCTAATACTTGACCACGTTCGATTTCTTCACGTTTTGTACCACGTAATAATGCACCAACGTTTTCACCCGCACGACCTTCGTCTAATAATTTACGGAACATCTCAACACCAGTTACCGTTGTTTTCGTAGTTTCTTTGATACCTACGATTTCAACTTCTTCACCTGATTTGATGATACCACGCTCTACACGACCTGTTACTACTGTACCACGACCTGAGATTGAGAATACGTCTTCGATTGGTAATAAGAATGGTTTATCAATCGCACGCTCTGGCTCTGGAATGTAAGTATCTAAGTGGTGTGCTAACTCAAGAATTTTTTCTTCCCACTCTGCTACGCCGTTTAACGCTTGTAACGCTGAACCACGTACGATTGGTGTATCATCACCTGGGAAGTCATATTGAGAAAGAAGTTCACGTACTTCCATTTCTACTAATTCTAATAACTCTTCGTCATCTACCATGTCGCATTTGTTTAAGAATACGATGATGTATGGTACACCTACTTGGCGACCTAATAAGATGTGCTCACGAGTTTGTGGCATAGGACCGTCTGTCGCTGCTACTACTAAGATTGCACCGTCCATTTGCGCCGCACCGGTAATCATGTTTTTAACATAGTCCGCGTGTCCCGGGCAGTCTACGTGTGCGTAGTGACGAGTTTCTGTATCGTACTCAACGTGTGAGGTGTTGATGGTGATACCACGCGCTTTTTCTTCCGGCGCGTTATCGATTTGGTCGAATGCACGTGCTGCACCACCGAAGTGTTTCGCTAATACAGTTGTGATCGCTGCTGTTAAAGTTGTTTTACCATGGTCAACGTGACCGATTGTACCCACGTTTACATGGGGTTTTGTACGTTCAAATTTTTCTTTAGACACTTTGATAGCTTCCTAAAAAAGGAGCCATAACCCTATTGCTATGGCTCAGGTTAAAAATAAATTATTTAGCTTTACGAGCTTCAATAATTGCTGCTGCAACGCTTGTTGGCGCTTCAGCGTATTTTAATGGTTCCATTGAGTAAGATGCACGACCTTGAGTTTGTGAACGTAAGTCTGTTGCATAACCAAACATTTCTGATAATGGAACTTCTGCATTGATCTTAACAACGAACTCTGTCGCTTCTTGACCGTTAACCATTGCACGACGACGGCTTAAGTCACCGATTACATCACCAACGTAGTCTGGTGGAGTTTCCACTTCAACTTTCATAATTGGCTCAAGTAATACTGGGTTAGCTTTTGCGAACGCCGCTTTAAATGCTAATGACGCTGCAAGTTTGAACGCTAACTCAGATGAGTCAACATCGTGGTATGAACCGAAGTGTAAACGTACACCGATGTCTTCTACTGGGTAACCCGCTAATGGACCAGATTTAAGTTGTTCTTGGATACCTTTATCAACTGCTGGGATAAATTCACCAGGAATCACACCACCTTTGATCTCGTTCACGAACTCGTAACCAGGACCTTCTGGGTCTAATGGGTATAAGTCGATTACAACGTGACCGTATTGACCGCGACCACCAGATTGTTTTGCGTGTTTACCTTCAACATCGTTAACACGTGTACGGATAGTTTCACGGTAAGATACTTGTGGTTTACCGATGTTCGCTTCAACTTTGAATTCACGACGCATACGGTCAACGATGATATCTAAGTGTAATTCACCCATACCTGAGATGATAGTTTCACCTGATTCTTCATCTGTGTGAACACGGAATGAAGGGTCTTCTTGTGCAAGACGACCTAACGCTAAGCCCATTTTCTCTTGGTCAGCTTTAGTTTTTGGTTCTACCGCTACAGAGATTACCGGCTCTGGGAATTCCATACGCTCAAGGATGATTGGTGCATCTTGTGCACATAATGTATCACCTGTACCAACATCTTTTAAGCCGATTGCTGCTGCGATATCACCTGCACGAACTTCTTTGATTTCTTCACGTTTGTTAGCGTGCATCTGTACGATACGACCGAAACGTTCACGTTTTTGTTTTACTGAGTTGTAAACTGTATCACCAGAGTTAATTACACCAGAGTAAACACGGAAGAATGTTAAGTTACCTACGAATGGGTCAGTTGCAATTTTGAATGCTAATGCTGCAAATGGTTCATCATCGCTTGCGTGACGCTCACCTTCAGTTTCATCTTCGTTGATACCTTTGATTGCTGGGATATCAGTCGGTGCCGGTAAATAATCGATTACCGCATCAAGCATTGCTTGAACACCTTTGTTTTTGAATGCAGAACCACAGCAAACAGGGATGATTTCGCCTGCTAATACACGTTGACGTAATGCTGTTTTGATTTCTTCTTCGGTTAACTCTTCACCACTAAAGAATTTTTCCATTAACTCTTCTGATGCTTCAGCTGCAGCTTCAACTAACATTGCACGACGTTCTTCACATGCTTCAAGCATATCCGCTGGGATATCTTCGTATGTGAAAGTCATACCTTGGTCAGCTTCATTCCAGTTGATTGCTTTCATTTTGATTAAGTCAACTACACCTTTGAAGCTATCTTCCGCACCGATAGGAAGTTGTAATGCTACAGAGTTACCACCTAAACGAGTTTTGATTTGCTCAACAACACGTAAGAAGTTCGCACCTGTACGGTCCATTTTATTTACGAACGCAATACGTGGAACTTGGTATTTATTTGCTTGACGCCATACAGTTTCAGATTGAGGCTGAACACCACCTACCGCACAGTAAACCATTACCGCACCGTCAAGAACACGCATTGAACGTTCTACTTCGATAGTAAAGTCTACGTGTCCCGGAGTATCGATAACGTTGATACGGTGCTGTTTGTATTGTTGTGACATACCAGACCAGAATGCTGTCGTTGCAGCAGATGTGATCGTGATACCACGCTCTTGTTCTTGTTCCATCCAGTCCATTGTTGCTGCACCATCGTGAACTTCACCGATTTTGTGACTTACGCCTGTATAGAACAAAATACGCTCAGAGGTAGTTGTTTTACCTGCATCAATGTGAGCACTAATACCGATGTTACGATATTGCTCAATAGGAGTTATACGAGCCATTTTTTATTTATTACCTTGTTTGGGGATTTAAATTAAAATTCTTAATAAGGGTAAGGCTTCACCACACATTTGGATGAAGCCTTTAAGATATAAAGCTAAGCGATTACCAACGGTAGTGAGCAAACGCTTTGTTTGCTTCAGCCATACGGTGAACGTCTTCACGTTTCTTAACAGCTGAACCTTTGTTATCTGCTGCATCTGAAAGTTCGTTAGCTAAACGTAATGCCATTGATTTGTCACCACGTTTACGAGCTGCTTCAACAATCCAACGCATAGCTAATGCATTACGACGAGCTGGACGAACTTCAACTGGTACTTGGTAAGTAGAACCACCAACACGACGAGATTTAACCTCTACTGTTGGGCGAACGTTTTCTAACGCCGCTTCGAAAGCTTCTAACGCTTCTTTACCAGTACGTTGTGCTAAAGTTTCTAAAGCACCGTAAATAATTGATTCTGCAGTAGATTTTTTACCATCTACCATTAAAACATTAATAAATTTTGCAAGTAATTCTGAACCGAACTTCGGATCTGGAAGAATTTTGCGAGGTTCAACACTACGACGACGTGGCATTGCAAATACTCCGTTTATATATTCAGGATAATCCAAAACTCATCTATTGTGTGTGTAACACATCACGATTGACTGGAGTTTATGGTTTAAATTTTTGATTAATTTAGACGTTTGGCCTTACTTAACGGAGATCCATTAAGCTTTAGGACGTTTAACGCCGTATTTAGAACGACCTTGTTTACGGTCTTTAACGCCTGCACAGTCAAGTGCACCACGTACAGTGTGATAACGCACACCTGGTAAGTCTTTAACACGACCACCACGGATTAATACAACACTGTGTTCTTGTAAGTTATGACCTTCACCACCGATGTATGAAGTTACTTCAAAGCCATTTGTTAAACGAATACGGCACACTTTACGTAATGCTGAGTTCGGTTTCTTAGGTGTAGTAGTGTATACACGAGTACACACGCCACGTTTCTGCGGGCAAGCCTCTAATGCAGGAACGTTGCTTTTTACAACCTTTTTCACACGCGGTTTGCGTACTAATTGGTTGATAGTTGCCATTTAAAAGCTCCAGTTAAAATTATTAAAAATAAAATTAAAAAAACACCCTTTCAAAGACGAAAGGACGGTAAATTCTAGTGTTATATAGACTAAAAGTCAAGTATTCGACACAGTATAAATTGATTATTCTGTGATCAATATTTCTAAAGTTTGCAAGACACGATAAGGTAAAATATTTGCCATACCGTTTCCGGTCAGATAATGTTGATTTTTGCCGTAAGCACCGATTAATTTCGGATCAGTTGCACCATATAAAATCACATTTTGTTTATCTAATGCGGCAGCTAAATGGCTCAAACCGGTATCCACCGATAAAACAGCCTTAGCACCGGCAATTTGTTCAGCTAATTCAGTTAGGGATAATCTCGGTAATACTGTCACATTGGTATTCACTTCCGCTAAACGCATCGCTCGCTCTTTTTCTTGTTGATTACCCCAAGGTAAACGTACCTCAATACCTTGTACGCTTAACTCTCGAATCACTTCTCGCCAATAGTCTTCTTTCCAATGTTTATCCGCCCGAGTGGTCGCATGAATCACAAGCAGATAAGCGGTTGAATTTTCAGATTTTTTTGCAAAATGCGAAACAATTCCATAATCACCCAATCTCTCAGGAACCGTGTAATTCAGTGACATCGCAAATAACTTACGAATCCGTTCTACTGCGTGTTGCTGATAAGTGATATTAAACTTGTGATCATAAAACAGACTACTTAACCCTTCTCGTGCCGAAAATTTATCATAGCCGTATTTTGTTCCTTTTGCCTGCTTAGTAACTAATACCGCACTTTTAATTAAGCCTTGTGCATCAATCACCGCATCATATTCCTCAGAGCGAAGTTGTTTCAGGTAATGTTGCCATTCCAGCCAAGTTTGACGCTGACACAAGTTCTTACGCCAACGACGAATCGCTAGCGGGATAACCTTATCTACTGCCGAGTGCCAATGCGGAATTTCACTAAAATTTTCTTCCACCACCCAATCGAATTGAATATTTGGAATTGCTTTTTTAGCATCCGTCAACGCAGGCAAAGTATGAATCACGTCCCCCATCGAGGACGTTTTTACAACTAAAACTTTCATTTCTTTATCTTTCATGATGAATATGAACAAGCGGTCGAAATCTGCAAAATTTTTGCCAAAAATGACCGCTTGCAATTAGCCTAATAGTGTCTCTAATTTCTCAATGACCATTTTCGGCTCAATATCAACCAGGCTCTGATGATAGCCTTCGGCGGCTTCGCCTTTACGAATCTTAATCAAACCGCCTTCAATTAAACGAATAATCACTGCTTTATCGGAAAGTGGCGGTGTGTATTGTGGGCTAGTTGGTCCGTAAAGTGCCACCAGCGGTTTACCAAGTGCTGCTGCGATATGCATTAATCCGGAATCATTGCTAACAACCGCACGACAATCAGCAATTAAATCAACTGCCTCATTCAAGTCAGTTTGCCCGGCTAAATTGACACAATAACGCTGCAAATTCTCCGCTAGACTTGCACGAATTTGTTCACCGACTTCTTTATCTTTATTTGAGCCAAACAAATGTACCGAATAGCCTTTTTCGATCAACATTTCCGCCAATTTAGCATAATGATAATGCGGCCAACGTTTTGCCGGTCCAAATTCTGCCCCAGGGCAAAAACCAATTGCCGGACGCTGTTCAGCATATTCAAACTGTTTGGCAAATTTCGCTTTGGTTGCAGTGATCTCAGCCGTCTGCGTTTGTAAATAAGGGACTGGCATTGGCAATGCTTTAGCATCCGACACGGCATTTTTATCAAAAGCCAGCACAACATAACGCTGTACCATCATCGGGTAATCTTGCTTGTTATTACGCAAATCATTTAAAAAGAAATAGCGACTTTCGCCTTTCCAGCCTCGGCGTACCGCAATTTTGGCAAAAAGTGGAATAAATGCTGATTTTAGCGAATTAGGTAAAACAATCGCCATATCATATTGATTTCGCAGCGATTTTCCTAATTGATAACGCTCACACAGGCGGAACGAACCATGCCCGATCGGCATCGAAATCGCTTTTCGAACTTCCGGCATTCGAGCGAGCAACGGACGACACCAATCCGGCGCCATCACATCAATTTGGCAATTCGGATATTGAATTTTGAGTTGTTGATACAGTGCGTGCGACATCATCATATCGCCGACCCAAGACGGGCCAATAATTAAAATATTCATTAGTCTTTTTCCCTAAAATAACAAGCGGTTATTTTTACTTCGAAACTTGCAAAAATCTAAGTAAATTTAACCGCTTACTGTTATTTAGCTTTACAGTCACTTGCCAACACGTTGCCGCTGTTATCCGAAAGCACGGCTATGCCGTCCAATCCTTCAAACCATATCCATCGAATATTACTATACTTATTACCGTTTTTCGTCACAACCGGTGAAAGTGTATGCTTGGTATTCCCGTAAGTGACCGAGATTGCCTGAGTGCCAGATATCCTAGGCTTCGGATTGTCATTTTTTTTAGGTTGATAACGTTGTACTTTAATTGCAATATCGCCTTTACAAATAAACTCTGTTGCCGTTTGACCTTTTACGATACTTATTTTCTCGTTCGTATTTTCAGACGGTAATGCTTTCTGTACCTGTTCAATCGGTGCTTCCAAAGGCTTACAAGCAGTAAGCATTAATAGACTTATCGGTAGAATCAGCTTGCTTTTTTTCGCTAAATCCATTTGAATCTCTCCCCTTTATTTCTCAACCTAATGAGAAAAAAAGAGCAACGACCACACGTTGCTCTACTGATATAACATTATTTAAAGCTATAACTGCCATCGGCTTGACGAGTAAATTTCCCACCAGAACCGATACTCATCTCTACAACACGATTATTTTTATCTAAACGAACCGTAACGCGCTCACCGACTTTTAAGTTACTAACGACATTATTCACTTTGCTCATTGCATTTACATCCGAAATATTTAATTGGTTATTACGGAATACTTGCATTAAAGACGTACTTTTCGGCACAGTTAAAGTTTTACTACCAACCACACCGCTGCTAGCCACTGTAGCTGCTGGTTTTTCTGCCGGTTTTGCGACCACTTTTTCTGTAACAACAGGTTTACCCGTTTCTACATTTTTTACTAACTGATCAAGTTGTGCATTTTTGGCTTTTTTCGCATTAAATTCATCAGCTGTTATTGCTTTTACTTTCTCTACTTTAGCTTCAGCTTTCTTAATTTCAGCTTTTTTCGTTTCAGCTTGATGAATAACACTGCCCTGTGTTTTAGGTTTAGATACTTGAGGCTGAACAACTGGTTTATTAACAACCGGTTTATTAACAACAGGCTTATTCACAACTGGAGCAACAACCGTATTTGAAGCTGGTTGCGTTGTAGGAATAGTAGACTCATTTACTGCCGGCAATGTATTCTCGCTCGATACTGTTGTTGGCGTACTCTGAGCCATATCTGTTGTCGCAGATGGTTCTGGTGTTACAGCTGTAGCTGCAACTTCACCATTTACCGATTGGGTTTGAGCCTGCTGTTGAGCTAATGCTTCTTGTTCGGCTTTAGCTTGTGCTTCAGCACGTTTCGCTTCTTCTTCATCTACCGGACGGAACTCAATCGGCAATGAGCCACCTTGCTGAGCTTGCAATTCTTCCACAGTTTCGGGTGCATTTGGTTTTAACCAAAAGAAGATGCCCGCTAAGATAGCCGCCAATGCAGCAACTAAACCTAAACGTTGATATTTAGAAGATGATTTTGCTTTTATCGCTACAGTTTCAGGCTTAGTTGCATTTAAACTAGGCACTACGCGTTCCATCTCATTCGTATTCATTTTAGGTTTTTCCTCTGCTCCTGTTTTTTCTTCTTTTACCGATTCATTTTTTTCTAGATTTTCGGCTTCTGTAACCGGAGAGAACGCAAAACCAGCACTTTTAGCCGTTGATTTAATATGCTCAGGTTCTGCCGTCAACTTAGGCTTTATAGACTCGGCTTCTGCAGTGTTTTCAGTCACTACAGATGGCTGCTTTACTAATTCTGTTGAATTGATTTCTGTTTTCACTTGTTGAGTTTCCTCGATTGATTTTAATGGAGTCGTTGTATCTACCGGACGTTTCATCATTGGAGTGAATGTATGGCCTGGCACCTTGTTTGAATGTAATGATACTGAAAGATTATTAATAACTTTTGTCGTTTCCGAATTAAGTTTTTCCGCAGCCTGTTCTGCAGACTGAGGGGGATTATTAATTTCTAAAGGCTCGCCAAACGTTGGCTCTTTACGAAGATTGTTATGTGACATTTAAAGTATCCAAATAATTAGAATAAAAACAAAATGAATTATTCATATTTTAAAGTATTTCTACTCGATCGGCACACGCTTTTTCGGAAAATTTCTAGTAAATACATCTATTTTTACAACAAAAGTTCCATTTCCTCTCAATATCTAGGAGCTTATGACAACAAATTTTATTTATTTCTCGATCAAGATCGCAAAAATATATTTGAAAAATTGTGTTATGACCACCCACTCAAGTAAAGTAAAAAAATAACGACTAAACTTAAATAGAAGGAGAAACGTACTATGGAAAAAGTAGCTATGAGAACAATTGTAAAAATGAGTTTTAGCTTCTTACTAGGCTTATTTACGACGAATACAGTTATAGCTGAAACCGATTCAACGGCAATGGAAGCTACGCCAGTGATACAAAACCTGACAACAGAACATACAAATACTGCCGTTAATCAATATCAAGTAAATATCAATACTGCCAGTTCGGCTGAAATTCAAGACAAACTGATTGGCATCGGAGAGAAAAAAGCACTTGCTATTGTCGAATATCGAACGAAAAATGGCCCATTTGTAAATATAGAACAACTCACGGAAGTATCCGGTATCGGTAAAGCAACATTGGATAAAAATCGTGAACGTATCACATTAGAATAACATACTAAAATTTGCCGAACCGAATAACATACAACTAATTCCTCTATCATCTCCACGTATGTCGGTTCGGCATTCTTTATAACATTAGGCAATTCACTTTCCTTTCTGTTATACTTCGCCACTATTTATGCAATTGAACAAAAAGGATACAATTTAATGTCTTTAAAACCATACTCTATGCCTACCTATTGGCAACGTGTAAAAGTCGCATTTCAGTATATTTTCCCACAATTACCTGTCACGCAGTTAGCGGGTTGGCTGGCAGAACAAAAATGGGGTGTCGTGACCCACTTTATTATTCGTGCATTTGCTAAACAATATAATGTGAACTTATCGGAAGCACAAAAAAGCAATGCCTCTGACTACGCAACCTTTAATGAGTTTTTTATTCGTCCATTAAAAGAAAATGCTCGTCCGATTAACCAAGACGCGCAAGCGCTTTGCTTACCGGCAGACGGTAAAGTGAGCGAATCAGGTAAAATTGAAGACGATCGTTTACTCCAAGCTAAAGGTCATTTTTTCACCCTTGAAACTTTATTAGCAAATGATCAAGACATGGCGAATAAATTTAAAGACGGCCATTTTATTACCACTTATTTATCGCCGCGTGATTATCACCGTGTACATATGCCGTGTGATGCGACATTAACTAAAATGATTTATGTGCCGGGCGAATTATTCTCGGTAAATCCGTTCTTAGCTGAACACGTACCAAATTTATTTGCACGTAACGAACGCGTTATCTGTGAATTTGAAACTGAATTTGGACCGATGGTACAAATCCTTGTCGGTGCAACTATTACGGCAAGTATGAGTACCGTTTGGGCTGGCGTGATTAATCCACCTCGTGCGAAAGAGGTTGTGGTATATCACTATGAGACCACCGGCGAAACTGCCGTACACCTGAAAAAAGGTCAGGAAATGGGTGCTTTCCGCTTAGGTTCAACCGTGATTAATCTCTTCCCGAAAGACTGTGTTGAATTAGCAGCACACCTACAAGCTGGCGTAGAAACTCGAATGGGCGAACGTTTAGCGAAAATTATTAAATAATTCTATTCCAAATAAATGAAGCACGATTCTAATCATCGTGCTTTTTTATAACCAAATCATCTACTATCTTACTAATCAGCTATAAACCCAATCAAAAAAGTATGTTATTTTAGGAGCAAAACTTCGTCTAACGCATTTATCGCGAAAGGGAAAACAATGAAATTACAACAACTTATTAAAACACATCAACTTGGCTTACTATTTCAACAAGGCAAATTCGGTATTGAGAAAGAAAGCCAACGTATTGATCATAAAGGAAATATTGTTACCACTACACATCCAGCCGTTTTTGGTAATCGCAGTTATCATCCATATATTCAAACTGATTTCGCAGAAAGCCAACTGGAATTAATCACGCCGCCAAACGATAAATTGGAAGACACATATCGTTGGCTATCGGCTATTCACGAGGTAACGTTACGCTCGTTGCCTAACGATGAATATATTTTCCCATTCAGTATGCCTGCCGGTTTACCACCGGAATCCGAGATCAAAGAAGCACAATTAGATAACGAATGGGACGTGAAATATCGTGAACACCTTTCTGCGATTTATGGCAAATACAAACAGATGGTAAGCGGTATTCACTACAATTTCCAAATTTCTGACGAGTTTGTCGAGAGTGCATTTGCATTACAAACAGAATACAACGATAAAATTGCGTTCCGTAATGCATTATATATGAAATTAGCCAATAACTTTTTACGTTATCAATGGATTCTGGTCTATTTGCTTGCGGCAACGCCAACCGTAGAATCGCAATATTTCGGTAAAAATTCACCTCTTGCAGAGGGGCAATTAGTACGTAGTTTACGTTCTGGCCCTTATGGTTATGTAAATGCACCACATATTGTGATCAATCACGACAGCTTGCAACAATATGTCGAATCCTTAGAACATTTTGTTGCAACTGGTGATTTATTGGCAGAAAAAGAATTCTATTCAAACGTTCGTTTACGTGGTGCGAAAAAAGCACGCGAATTGCTTGAGAAAGGGGTTAAATATGCGGAATTCCGTTTATTTGATCTCAACCCGTTCTCGCCTTACGGTATCGAGCTCGCCGATGCCAAATTTATTCATCTATTCTTACTCGCTATGCTATGGATAGATGAAACAAGCGGTCAAAAAGAAGTTGAAATTGGCACACAAAAACTATACCAAGTTGCATTAGAAGATCCTCGCTCACATACTGCGTTCCAAGCAGAGGGTGAAGCTATTCTTAACCTAATGCTGGCAATGTTAGAAGATCTTTCAGCGCCACAACGCGAGAAAGATTTATTACAACAAAAACTGGCACAATTTGCCGATCCGAGCCAAACAGTAAACGGTCGTTTATTATCTGCAATTGAACAAGCCGGCAATTATAAAGCACTCGGTGCAAAACTTGCACAACAATATAAAGCACAAGCATTCGATCGTTTTTATGCGATTTCCGCTTTCGATAATATGGAGCTTTCTACACAGGCTTTATTATTTGATGCGATCCAACAAGGATTGCAGATCGAATTGCTGGATGAAAACGATCAGTTCCTCGCACTCAAATTCGGTGATCACCTTGAATATGTGAAAAACGGCAATATGACCAGTCACGATCAGTATATTTCTCCATTAATTATGGAAAATAAAGTTGTGACCAAAAAAGTGTTAGCAAAAGCCGGTTTTAATGTGCCGAAAAGCGTTGAATTTACCTCGGTAGAACAGGCAGTGGCGCACTATCCGTTATTTGAAGGTAAAGCGGTGGTGATTAAGCCGAAATCGACCAATTACGGTTTGGGCATTACGATTTTCCAACAAGGCGTGACGGATAAAGCCGATTTTGCCAAAGCGATTGAAATTGCCTTCCGTGAAGATAAAGAAGTAATGGTGGAAGACTATTTAGTCGGCACTGAATATCGTTTCTTTGTGTTAGGAGATGAAACACTAGCGGTATTGTTACGTGTACCGGCAAATGTAAAAGGTGATGGTACGCATACAGTGCGTGAATTAGTGGAAGCGAAAAACAGCGATCCGCTACGAGGAGACGGCTCTCGTTCGCCATTGAAAAAAATCGCCCTCAGTGACATTGAATTGCTTCAACTCAAAGAGCAAGGTTTAACGCCTGATTCAATTCCAGCTGAAGGACAAATCGTACAATTACGTGCCAACTCTAATATTAGTACCGGTGGTGATTCAATCGATATGACCGATCAAATGCACGACAGCTATAAACAATTAGCTGTCGGTATTGCTAAAGCAATGGGGGCAAAAGTCTGCGGTGTGGATTTAATCATTCCAGATTTAACTAAAGCTGCTGAACCGTCTCTACGTTCATGGGGGGTTATTGAAGCAAACTTTAATCCGATGATGATGATGCATATTTTCCCTTACCAAGGAAAATCTCGTCGCTTAACCAAAGCGGTGTTAAAAATGCTGTTCCCTGAACTGCCTTAATCAAAAATCAAGCGGTCAAATTTGCAGAAAATTTTGCGAATTTGACCGCTTGTAATATGAAAAACATCACTAAATAGTGAAAAGTAAAAGTTAATACTTTACTAATTGAGAGTTTAAGATATACGGCTTTAATAGCAATAAAATATTGAAAAAGTGTTTCAAACGTTCTTCTTGCTCTGCTTCTTGCATCAGAATTTCTCCACCGATTGCCATTTCTTGACGAGCCAAATTTTTTGCGACTTCTGCATAGCTTTCTAATAATTGAAATTCCTGAGCATCACAACGGCTCAAAATTGCCAACATATCACGATCTTTCTCACTAAACTTTCCATTCGTTGGATTCATTAAGCCCATTTCCACAAATTCATCCAGTTCAACTTCTGTAATACCAAACTCCGAACAAATCTCACTTGCCAGTAAATGAGCATCTTCCATACCATTTAAAATATCGAGTGATCCCATTAAACTTTTATAAGGGTTATTCAGCTCAAAATCTGGTTGAGCAAATACACTTTTAATCTGAGAAATACTGGCATTGAAATTCGTTTGAAGATATTTGATAAATTCAATTAATTGAATATTACTTTCATCATATAAATGAAAGTTCGGTTTATCTTTCAAAGGTTCCGGTAACAATCCCTCTTTAATGTAATAAAGAATGGTTGATTTAGGTGTATTGGTTAATTTGGAAAGATCATTCATCTTCAACATAATAAGTTCCTTTAGATCTAATTTTGGATCTATTTTAGACAATCTATTCAAAAGCGTAAAGTTTTAGTATTCACTATTTAGATAAAAATGATGTTCTATAATATAGAATACAACTTTTAGCTATAAAACTATTTTTTAATAAGTTAGTTTATGGCACAATACTATCACTTTAATGTACTACTTCAATAGGATGATTTATGAAGAAACAGCCGACACTTTTTGGTGGTGCTTGTATTATCGCAGGCGTTTGCGTAGGAGCAGGTATGCTTGGGCTTCCAACTTCTGGTGCTGGAGCTTGGACGATTTGGTCAATACTTGCTTTAGCTTTTACTATGCTTGTGATGACGTTTTCAGGTTGGCTACTTCTTGATGTCTATAAAGACTATGATTTGCGTGCATCTTTCAATACCGTTACTAAAGACCTATTAGGTAATAAGATTAACGTATTAAATAATGTAGCAGTTTATTTTGTCGGTGGCATTTTACTTTATGCTTATACCACTGCTTCTGGTGGAATTTTAGAAAACCTAACCAAGTCAGCAATTGATTTCGGTGAATTTGGATCTCGTATTTGGTCTACACTATTCGTACTGATTTTCTCATTCTTTGTATGGCACTCTACTCGACTAGTTGATCGTATTTCAGTGTTATTAATTATTTTTATGGCATTGTCGTTTACATTCAGTATTTCGGGATTAGTCAGCCATATTGATAGCACTATCTTATTCGATCAGCAAAACGATAGCGGTGAATACGCCAAATATGCGTTAGCGATGTTGCCGATTGCGTTAACCTCTTTTGGCTACCATCACTCAGTATCTTCAATGCGTGCCTATTATGGTGAAGTAAAAAAAGCCAAATATGCCATTGCTGGCGGAACACTCATTGCTTTAGTACTTTATTTACTTTGGGTAATCAGCATTTTTGGTAATTTACCACGTATGCAATTTGCACCAGTTATTGCAAGTAACGGTGATTTGGACGTATTACTCAATACGATTGGTGAAGTGGTGCAATCTCCATATGTGAAACAAGCGATTAATGCGTTTTCTATGGCAGCAATTCTGTCGTCTTTTATCGGAGTTGGATTAGGCACATTTGATTTCTTAGCGGATTTCTTTAAATTTGATGAGAGTAAATCAGGCAGAACAAAAGCATGGGCAGTAACCTTCTTACCTCCGCTTATCTTCTCGTTACTTTCTCCACTCGGTTTTTTAAAAGCAATTGGATATGCTGGTGCGGTAGCAACCCTTTGGACTTGTATGATTCCGGCGTTATTAGCTTATAAAGCGAAAAAAGGTAATCTACTCATGATTGGGTTGGTATTTTTATTTGGTGTATGTACTGCCGTGTTCCATTTCCTTTCAATGTACGAAATGTTACCAATGTTTAAAGGCTAAATTATTTCTAACCACGGAATATACCGATTATACAGGAACTCATTATTACGAAACATATTCCGTACAGTCTATGTTTTCTGTGGTTAAATCATAAACCAAAAAATAAGGGGCAACATTTGTTGCCCCTTTTACTATCTTAGACTTATCACTTATTTATGACGAGAATGTAAACCTTTCTTCTCAAGATTACGATAGATTAACCATTGTTGAACGATCGTAATAATGTTTGAGGTTAACCAGTAAAGCACTAAGCCTGATGGGAACCATAAGAAGAATACGGTAAATATTACCGGCATAAACGTCATCACTTTTTGTTGTACAGGGTCAGTCACCGGACTTGGCGACATTTTCTGTAGCAAGAACATTGACGCACCCATTAAGAGTGGGAAAATGTAGTATGGGTCTTGTGCTGATAAGTCTTGAATCCAGCCGAAGAATGGTGCGTGACGTAATTCTACCGCTTCCATAAAGGTCCAATATAATGCGATAAAAATCGGCATTTGGATAAGAATCGGTAAACAACCACCCATTGGGTTTACTTTCTCTTCTTTATAAAGTTTCATCATCTCTTGGCTCATACGTTGGCGATCATCACCGAAACGCTCACGCATTTCCGTAATTTTCGGCTGTAACATACGCATTTTTGCCATTGAGGTGTATTGTGCTTTTGTTAATGGGTAAAGAATGGTTTTTACAACAATCGTTACACCAATAATTGCTAAGCCCCAGTTGCTCACAATGCTTTGAATGAAAGTGAGTAATGCAAATAACGGTTTCGCAATAAACCACGCCCAACCGTAATCTACGGTTAAATCAAGGTTTGCTGCGGTTGCTTCCATCTCTTTTTGATCTTTTGGACCAGTCCATAATTGGCTAGTAATTGTTGCTTCGCTATTCGGTGCAACATTTGTTACCGGACCACGATAACCGATGGTTGCGATACCATTATTAGTACGTGAATAAAGCGTATTCTCCGCATCTTGGTTAGGAACCCACGCAGAAACGAAGTAGTGTTGTAATAATGCAACCCAACCTGCTTTAGTGTTGATGTCTAAGTTCGCTTTTGCCATCTCATCAAAACTATATTTTTTATAGTTGGTTTCCGATGAAGAATACGCACCGCCGGTATAAGTCGGCATAGTTAAGCTGCCTGAGCTTTCAACTAAAGTATGTTTAATTTGACCATAAGGTTGAACTTCAACGGCTGCTGATGTTTGGTTTTTAACATTAAAGTTAACCGCCACATCATAGCTACCACGTTTTAATACGAATGTTTTCGTGTAAAGCACGCCGTCCTTTTCAAACGTCATCGGCACGCTGATTTCATTTTGACCGTCAGCTAATACGAATGAATCTTGTGCTACTTGATATTGAGGACGACCGGCATTGGTATCAATTCCGTTTTTACCAACTAAGCCACTTTGAGCGACATAAGTCGTACCATCCGTTTTTAATAATTTAAACGGTGTTGCTGAATTTAATTCTGCTTGATGAGCAAGTAAATCCGAAGCAATAACATCACCGCCTAAAGTGTCGATAGTTAAACGTAATACATCACTTTGAATGGTGATTGTTTTACCTTTTGTCGCACTATCTGCAATAGTCGTTGCTGAATTTGATGCTGCCGGAACATCTGATTGTTGTTGAGCCTGCTGTTGAGCCTGTTTTTGCGCCTGAATTTCAGGGTCAAAATCCTGTTTCCACTGAGTGAACACGAGGAAAGACACCAATAACAGCCCTAGTACCAATAAACTACGGTTTGAATTCATTTGAAAATTCTCTTGGTTAGGAATGAAATGGATAAAAAGAAAGGCATTTTATAATAGGTTGGCACTAGATCCAACCGCCTTTTGCGAATAGCGGTCGGATTTAGCAAGAATTTTGTAAAAAGTTGATCAAAGTCGACCGCTTATGACGAATGAGCAAACTGTTCCCATACCCAATCGCTAAATGCATGTAATCTTGCACTTTGTTTACGTTCGTGCGTCAATAAATAAGCCGGCAAACTCGGGCGTGGGTAATCGGTTAAAATTTCAACCAATTCACCGTTATCCAGCCAAGTTTGTACCAAAGCACGTAACGGTTGTCCGATACCCAAACCAGCTTTTAACATTGCGACAATCCCGTTCGCTCCATTTGCTGAATAGTGAAATTGATTTATTTCCATTTGCGGAAAACATAAAGGTCGCGTGCCGTTTATATCGGAAAAATACCCGATTAGGCGATGATCTTCCAATTCACTCGGTGTTTGTGGTACTCCATATTCGGCTAGATAGGCCGGTGAAGCACAAGTGACAAAGTCAAAATCGGTAAATTTTCGTCCGATCAATGTTTGATCATGAACTTCACCAATCCGAATCACACAATCCACCCCGTCTTGAGCGATATTTACCGCCCGATCGCTAATGCCTAATGTCAGTTTAATTTGCGGATAACGCTGATAAAAATCAGGTAATTTAGGAATAAACAGTTGCTCGGCAAACAACATCGGCATATCCACCCGTAAATGCCCTTGCACCAAACAATGCTTATCGTGCATCTGCTGCTCTAACTCGTCAAATTCCGCTAATAATCGGACCGCTTGTAAATAATACGCTTGCCCCTCAGCAGTAGGCATCACGGTTCTGGTCGAACGATGCAACAATTTCACCGTATAATGCTGCTCTAAATCGCTGATCCATTTGCTTAATGTAGAACGAGGAATCCCAAGTTGTTCGGCGGATTTATGGAAAGAAAGGCTTTCAACTACTCGTACAAAAGCTCGCATTGCTTGAATATGATTCATTTGATTATTCCGTTTTATGGATAGTATTGCCATATTTTACCTATTGATAAGGTAATTTGTACAAATATAATGCTCTCTTTTTTATCAACTGAGAATATTATGCAAATCATTTTAATTTTAGCGACCATTCTTGCCGGTGCCGGATTATCAGTGGAAGCCGGTTTACTTGGGCCATTAGGGCAACAAGTCGGCAAACTTTGGGCAACTTTGAGTATTTTTGGTGTCGGAGCCTGTTTAACCTTTTTACTGATGTTATTTTTCTCGCCACGCAATACGCCGTCTTATTTTTCACTACCCGGTTGGCAATTAACCGGCGGTATCCTAGGGCCGGTTTATGTGGTGATCTTAACGCTTGCAACACCGGTAATTGGTGTAGCAATGACCATGATTGGTGTCTTGGTCGGACAAATTTTTCAAAGTTTATTAAATGACCATTTTGCGTTATTCGGATCACAACATCATAAGATCAATAAACACCGTTTAATTGCACTCGGTTTTATCGTGTTAGCGTTGGGCTTTATTATTTGGGGAGAGATGTAATGGTTTTTGTGATGTTATGTTTAGCCTTACTTGGTGGTGTTGCATTAGCCATTCAAGCAAGCGTAAACGGCAAATTAGGCGAACAAGTAGGCGTATTTAAATGTGCGTTTTTAACCTTTTCTATTGGCGCCTTAGTGACCGGTTTATTGGTGTTTTTCTTTGAACCAAAGCACGAATTAACCCTATTTGACGTGCCAAAATGGCAACTTATGGGTGCATTGCTTGGTGTACCTTATATCGTGATTATGGTACTTGCGGTGGGTAAAATCGGCACGGCTGTGGCAACGGTCGCCGTGATTTTCGGGCAATTAGCAATGAGCTTACTGATTGATACCTTCGGTTGGTTTCATAATGAAGCGATTGCGTTTTCAATCCCTCGTCTATTAGCGGTGATTTGTCTAGGTATTGCACTCTATTTTATCTACCAAAGTAACCGACAAACGGCTGAATAAATGCCTAAATGAACAAGCGGGCAAATTTTCCAGATTTTTTGCAAAATTTTCGGAGAATTTGACCGCTTGTCGTTGATAAGAAACTAACGTTTATCTAAGGTTTTAGTCGAAAGACGAGCCACCGCACACAGATTGCCTTGTTCGTCTTTAATCTCGATATTCCACACCTGCACTTCACGTCCTAATTTAAGCGGATTGGCACGGGCAATCGCTTTTGTACCTGCCGGCACTGATTTTAAATGGCTGATATTTAATTCCATTCCGACCGCAATTTGATGCGATTCACACACCATTAACGCACCGGCATTGGCAGTAGTTTCCGCTAAAGCCGCCGACACGCCGCCGTGCAATACACCAAACGGTTGTTGAGTACGTTCGTCCACCATAAGCTGTGCTTCAATCCAATCTTCACCGATTGCGGTAAATTCGATACCTAAATGCGCTACCGCCGATTTTTGGCTAAGTGCGTTTAATTGTTCACAAGTTGCAGTTTGCTTCCAAATAGTCATTATGTTTCCTTTATGAAAAATCTTTAGTCTTCTTTATAAAAGAAGATATGAATAAAAAGTCGCGATCTCTATTGCCTTCAATATAGATCCCCCTCTTTAGTAAAGAGGGGTTAGGGAGTACTACACCACCTCAAGCAATGCCTGAATCGGGTGTTTAACCGAATAATGCTCAAAACGTTTTACTTGCGAACGGCAGGAATAGCCGGTCGCTAAGCAACGCTCAAGCGGTTTATTTTTCAATTTAATTTGCCACGATTGCTGATAAATCGCCGTCGACATTTCAAGGTGCTTGGTTTCATGTCCAAATGTACCCGCCATACCGCAACAACCGACATTTTCATTCACCAACTGTTCACCGAAATGGGCAAAAATCGCTTGCCACTCTTTCGGTGCATTCGGCAATTCGGTCGCTTCGGTACAGTGTGCAAATAAATGCCAGCTCAAGCGGTCGGAATTTACTGATTTTTTGCAATGCTCCAGTTCACCAGCTTGAATCACATCTCGTAGCCATTCGTGAGCCAGTTGCACTTTGAAATCGCCACGTACTGCTTTTAAGATATCACGATATTCGTCACGGTAAACTAAGGTCAGAGCAGGATCAACCGCCACCATCGGTAAGCCGAGTTGAGCAACACGGTTGAGAAATTCCGCCTGATTGCGTGCAGTTTTAGCAAACTTGCTTAAAAACCCCTTGATATGTTGTGCCTTACCGCTCGGTTTAAACGGTAACACGACCGGACGAAAACCGAGTTTTTGTAGCAATCGAACAAAATCCGCCACCACTTTTGCATCATAGAACGAAGTGAACGGGTCTTGCACCACCAGTACGGTTTTGCAAAATTCCGCTGATTTTTGACCGCTTGCTTGTGATTCTAAAGCCTCTAAGGTCACGCCCTGATAGCCGATTTCTACCAACTGTTGTTGTAAATTCGGTACAGAAAGTGCCGGTAAATAAGTCATGCCGATCGTTTTGTTCGCCAGCGTTTCCGCTAATTTTGAGCGACTGAAAAAGTTAAAAAACTTTGGTGCTTTCGCCATCATCGGTGCAACAAATTCAAGATTGGAAACCAGATAATCTTTTGCCGGACGCAAATAACGGCTATGGTACAGCTCATTAAACTGCGATCTAAATGTCGGTACGTCAATTTTGATCGGACATTGGCTGGCACAGGCTTTACAAGCAAGGCAAGTATCCATTGCCGCTTTTACTTCGTGCGAAAAATCGTATTCTTTCTGTTTATTCAGCGTATTGCGAATTTTTGCCACAAAATCGGTTAATTTGACCGCTTGTTTACCCGGTTTGAAGATCAAATCGTCCGGTGATACGTTTTGTTCAGCAAGCAATCTGAGCCATTCTCGAATCAAAGTCGCACGCCCTTTCGGTGAATAAAGGCGATTGCCTGATACTTTCATTGACGGACACATCGTACTATGTACATCAAAGTTAAAGCACAGCCCGTTGCCGTTACAGTTCATCGCCCCTTTAAATTCTTCACGCACTTGAATTGGAATTTGGCGATCAAAATCGGCACGCATTGACGAGTCGATCGGGTAAAGTGCCGCATTGCTTTCCAACGGTGTACAGATTTTACCCGGATTCAAGCGGTTTTGCGGATCAAACAACTGTTTGATATAACGTAATTCTCGCCATAATGTTTCGCCAAAGAATTTCTCGCCATACACCGAACGCATACCCTTACCGTGTTCACCCCAAATCAAACCGCCATATTTTGCGGTAAGCTCGACCACTTGATCGGAAATCGCTTTAAATTTTTGCACTTGCGTACGGTCGGTTAAATCTAATGCGGGGCGAACGTGCAGCACACCGGCATCTACGTGACCGAACATACCGTATTCCAAACCGTGATCATCTAATAATTGGCGGAACTCAGCGATGTAATCGGCAAGATTTTCAGGGGGAACGCAAGTATCTTCCACAAACGCAATCGGCTTCGCCCAACCTTTAGCATTTCCCAATAGGCCAACCGCTTTTTTACGCATTGCATAAATTTTTTCGATCGAGGCAATATCGTTGCAAATTTGATAGCCAATAATACCATTGGTTGAATCCGCCAGTTTTTTATCTAACGCTTTAATGAGGTCTGCGACTTGTTGTTCTATTAGTGTCTGATCGCTGCCGGCATATTCCACAATATTAATGCCAAGAATCGGGTTATTCGGATCTTCAGTTAATAAATCGGACACCGAATGCCAAATAATGTCCTGTTTCGCCAAATTCAGCACTTTAGAATCGACCGTTTCAACCGACAGTGCATTGGCTTTCAGCATAAACGGCGCAGAACGCAATGCCGCATCAAACGAATTATATTTAATGTTAATTAAGGTACGGAATTTCGGCAGCGGCAATAAATTGAGCTTCGCCTCACAAATAAAAGCAAGCGAACCTTCCGAGCCGGTTAAAATACGAGTCAGATTGAATTCGCTCTCGTCTGCATTAAATACATTTTTTAAATCGTAGCCGGTTAAAAAGCGATTGAGTTGCGGCAACTCGGCAAGAACGGTCGGACGTAACTCACGACAACGGCTAAAAATTTCACGGTGGAGCTGTTTACCAGTAGCAGTTAAGCCTAAGCGGTCAATTTCTGCAAAAAAATTGTCAGATTTGACCGCTTGTGTTTCCAACACTTCGCCGTTCATCAATACCGATTTGATCTCTAAAATATGATCGGAGGTTTTACCATATTGCAGTGAACCTTGCCCGGAAGCATCCGTATTGATCATACCACCCAGTGTTGCACGGTTACTGGTGGAGAGCTCCGGAGAGAAAAATAAACCGTGCGGTTTTAGAAATTGGTTAAGTTGATCTTTAACCACACCAGCTTGCACCCGCACCCAACGTTCTTCTACATTTAATTCGAGAATTTGATTCAGATGGCGAGAGAGATCAACAATAATATTGTTATTCAACGATTGCCCGTTCGTGCCGGTACCACCGCCACGAGGGGTAAAAGTGAGATGTTGAAAATGCGGACGTTGTGCCAATTTCGTTAAAATCACCACATCCGAAACCGATTTAGGAAATAAAATCGCTTGAGGTAACTGTTGATAAACGCTGTTATCGGTGGCTAAAGAAAGGCGATCAGCATAATTAGAAGCAATATCACCGCTAAAATGTTGTTGTTTGAGTTCCGCCAGAAAATGAATAACCGTTGGATTCAAATCAGGGATTTTTGAGAGTTGTGGTAGCATATTTAATTGTTCTTAGAAAGTAAGTAAATTCACATCTAACGATATTATCAATATTTAGCAAGAGTTGAAAATGAAAGCTAAAAATGAAAATTTATATCATACATATTATATTTAAGATTAAAAAACAAACAATATGATGGTTTTTGTATAAATATGGAGCTTGATTTTATCATTTCTAACCTAGATAATATCAACCATTCTTGCTTATATTCATATCTCTTTATCAATGACTATAAGGAATAGAACAATACTTTAGTGTAAGTGATATTAAAGTAATTTAAATTTAACCGATGGCAATCAGAGGATCATCAAAATGAAAAAAACAGTAATTGCATTAGCAGTATCTGGCTTAGCATTAGCTTCAGTAGCTCAAGCAGCTCCACAAGAAAACACTTTCTACGCAGGTGCAAAAGCAGGTTGGGCATCATTCCATGACGGTTTAACCCAATTTGATGCGAAAGACAATAATGGTAATGGCTATGGTATCAACCGTAACTCAGTAACTTACGGTGTATTCGGTGGTTACCAAATTTTAAACCAAAATAATTTTGGTTTAGCCGCTGAATTAGGCTACGACTATTTTGGTCGTGTACGTGGTAACACAACTTTTGCAGGCGAAAATAAAGATAAACGTGCTGCAAAACACTCTGCTCACGGTGCACATCTTTCATTAAAACCAAGCTACGAAGTTGCTCCAAACTTAGATGTTTACGGTAAAGCTGGTGTGGCTTTAGTACGTAGCGACTACTATGTACAACAAAATGTAGCTAAAGATTCTCGTATCAAAGCACACAACTTAAAACCATCTCTATTATTAGGTGCAGGTCTTGAGTATGCAATCACGCCTGAATTAGCAGCACGTGTTGAATACCAATACTTAAACCGTGTTGGTAACTTAGATAAAGCTGTTCGTAAAACAACAGATCTTCCAGGTACTAACTACCAATATAGCCCAGATATCCACTCTGTATCTGCAGGTTTAAGCTATCGTTTCGGTCAAGGTGCAGCTCCAGTTGCAGCAGCGCCTGAAATGGTAACTAAAAACTTCGCATTCAGTTCAGACGTTTTATTTGATTTTGGTAAATCAAGCTTAAAACCTGCTGCAGCAACAGCTTTAGATGCAGCTAACACTGAAATCGCTAACTTAGGCTTAGCAACTCCAGCTATCCAAGTTAACGGTTATACAGACCGTATCGGTAAAGAAGCTTCAAACTTAAAACTTTCACAACGTCGTGCAGAAACAGTAGCTAACTACTTAGTGTCTAAAGGTCAAAACGCGGCTAACGTAACTGCAGTAGGTTACGGCGAAGCAAACCCTGTAACTGGTGCTACATGTGACGCAGTTAAAGGTCGTAAAGCATTAATCGCTTGCTTAGCACCTGACCGTCGTGTTGAAGTTCAAGTACAAGGTGCTAAAAACGTAACTATGTAATATAGTCAGTTTTAGAACTTTATGATCTAAAAGAAAGCCGAACGCTATTTTTATAGTGTTCGGCTTTTTTATATCCCTTTCTCCATTCGAAGCAAAATTCCATAATTACTTTATTTCTTTTGATTTATTCACTTCATTTTTTCAGAATTGTGAAAACGATCACAGTATTTTATTAAGAAATTTTGTATCCTTATTATGAAATCACTTATTTTAAGTGAATCTCTAATCATTTCGATAACGAGGGCAATTCTATGAAAAAAACCGTATTAAGCACGTTAGCATTAGCGATTGCGTTAGGTGCAGGTATCAGTACAGCGCAAGCTGAAACACGTATTGGTGTGACTATCTATAAATATGACGATAACTTTATGGCGTTAATGCGTAAAGAAATCGATAAAGAAGCAAACCAATTAAAAGATGTGAAGTTATTAATGAATGACTCACAAAATACCCAATCTATTCAAAATGACCAAGTTGACGTATTACTCTCTAAAGGCGTAAAAGCATTAGCAATTAACTTAGTTGACCCTTCAGCATCAAAAACTATTATCGACAAAGCAAAAGGTGAAGATTTACCAATCGTATTCTTTAATAAAGACCCGGGAGCAAAAGCGATTGCAAGCTATGACAAGGCCTATTACGTAGGTACTGATCCGAAAGAATCCGGTTTAATCCAAGGCGACTTAATTGCAAAACAATGGAAAGCAAATCCGGCATTAGATTTAAATAAAGACGGTAAAGTACAATATGCGTTATTAAAAGGCGAACCGGGTCACCCTGATGCGGAAGCTCGTACTAAATACGTAGTAGAAGGTTTAGCATCACAAGGTATCCAAAGCGAACAAATCTTTATGGATGCGGCATTGTGGGATGCAGCACAAGCAAAAGATAAAGTGGATGCTTGGTTATCAAGCGGTAAAGCCAAAGATATTGAAATGATTATCTCAAATAACGACGGTATGGCATTAGGTGCATTAGAAGCAACTAAAGCACATGGTCGTAAATTACCAATCTTTGGTGTGGACGCATTACCTGAAGCATTACAGCTAATTAAAAAAGGTGAATTAGCTGGTACAGTACTTAACGATGCAGCTGGTCAAGGTCAAGCTGTGGTGCAATTAGCCGCAAACCTTGCAGACGGTAAGGCTGCTAACGAAGGTACAAACTGGAAAATTGAGGAACGTGTCGTACGTATTCCTTATGTTGGCGTAGATAAAGATAATTTAGATAAATTCTTAAAATAAGTAACTCGATCAGGCACGAGCAGGCTACTCGTGCCTTTTTTATCGGTATTATGGAGTGAGATATGACAAGTGAAGTACTGCTCACAATGACAAATGTTAGTAAATCCTTTCCTGGCGTAAAAGCATTGGATAAAGCTAACTTAACCGTAAAATCCCATAGCGTACATGCCTTAATGGGTGAAAATGGTGCGGGTAAATCTACCTTGCTCAAATGTTTATTTGGGATTTATGCCAAGGATGAAGGCGAAATTTTATTTTTAGGCAAACCGGTTAACTTTAAAACCTCAAAAGAAGCACTTGAAAACGGGATTTCGATGGTTCACCAAGAGTTAAATCTCGTAAAACAAGTGAGTGTAATGGATAATCTTTGGCTTGGTCGTTATCCATTAAAAGGGCCGTTTGTCGATCACGATAAAATGTATCGTGATACTAAAGCGATTTTTGATGAATTAGATATTGATGTTGATCCGCGTGATAAAGTGGCGAGATTATCTGTATCTCAAATGCAGATGATTGAAATCGCCAAAGCCTTCTCGTACAACGCAAAAATTGTGATTATGGATGAGCCAACTTCTTCGCTTTCTGAAAAAGAGGTCGAACATTTATTTAAAATCATCCAAAAATTAAAAGATCGTGGATGCGGTATTATTTATATTTCGCACAAAATGGACGAAATTTTCAAAATTTGTGACGAAATTACTATCTTGCGTGACGGTAAATGGGTAAACACCGTTGCAATTAAAGATACCTCAATGGAACAAATCGTTTCAATGATGGTAGGTCGTGAACTGACTCAACGTTTCCCAGAAAAAACTAACATACCGAAAGAAACCGTACTCGTGGTAGAACATTTAACCGCCAAAAATCAGCCGTCTATTCAAGATGTGAGTTTTGAACTACGGAAAGGTGAAGTGTTAGGGATTGCCGGATTAGTTGGTGCGAAACGTACCGATATTGTCGAAACCATTTTTGGCGTGCGTGAAAAATCCAGCGGCACTATTACCTTAAACGGTAAAGTGGTAAACAACCGTAATGCATTTGAAGCAATCAATAATGGTTTTGCATTAGTGACTGAAGAACGCCGTTCAACCGGTATTTATGCAAATCTCAGTATCGAATTTAACTCATTGATTTCAAATATGAAATCTTACTTAGGTAAATTTGGCTTACTCAGCAATAAAAAAATGAAAAGTGATACCCAATGGGTAATTGATTCGATGAATGTGAAAACGCCATCTCATCAAACCAGTATCGGTTCACTTTCCGGCGGTAACCAACAAAAAGTAATTATCGGCCGTTGGCTATTAACCCAGCCGGAAATCTTGATGTTGGACGAACCGACTCGAGGCATTGATATTGGTGCAAAATTTGAGATCTACCAATTAATTCTCGATTTAGCCAATAAAGATAAAGGCATCATAATGATTTCGTCAGAAATGCCGGAATTATTAGGGGTAACTGACCGAATTTTAGTCATGAGTAACGGGAAAGTGGCGGGCATTGTTGAAACCGCTAAAACTTCTCAAGAAGAAATCTTGCAGCTCGCTGCAAAATATTTATAAAAGCAAGGAGTGATGTATGTCCGCTTTAAAACAAAATCGCACCATGGATTTTTTTAAGCAAAATGCGATTTACTTTGTATTATTAATTCTTTTAATTGTCATTATTGCACAAGATCCAAGTTTCTTAAGTTTACGTAACTTCAGTAATATTTTATCGCAATCTTCTGTGCGTTTAATTATCGCATTAGGGGTTGCGGGTCTAATTGTAACGCAAGGTACTGACTTATCTGCTGGTCGTCAGGTAGGGCTAGCAGCGGTCATTACTGCAACCTTAATGCAATCCATGGAAAATATGAATCGCGTTTTCCCAAACTTAGCTGAAATTCCGATTCCAGTAGTTATTCTTGCCGTATGTGCAATAGGTGCGGTTATCGGCTTATTAAACGGTTTTGTCATTGCCTATTTAAACGTTACACCCTTTATCGCCACCATGGGTACAATGATCATCGTTTATGGTATTAACTCACTTTATTATGACGCAGTAGGTGGTTCACCTATTGCTGGTTTTAGTGATAGCTTCTCTACTTTTGCTCAGGGATTCTTCCGCTTAGGCGATTTTAAACTCTCTTACATTACAATTTATGCTGTGATTGCCACCCTAATTATGTGGACACTTTGGAATAAAACCCGTTTCGGTAAAAACATTTTTGCCATCGGTGGTAACCCAGAAGCGGCACGTGTTTCAGGGGTAAATGTACCGCTTAACTTAATGGGTATTTATATGTTATCCGGTGTGTTCTATGCGTTCGGTGGTATGTTAGAAGCAGGTCGTATCGGCTCAGCAACCAATAACCTCGGTTTTATGTATGAAATGGATGCGATTGCAGCTTGTGTAGTGGGTGGTGTTTCATTCGCCGGTGGCGTCGGTACGATTATTGGCGTAGTTACTGGGGTAATTATCTTTACTGTTATCAACTATGGTTTAACTTATATCGGTGTAAACCCATACTGGCAATACATTATTAAAGGCGGCATTATCGTGCTTGCAGTAGCAATTGACTCGCTCAAATACGCGAAGAAAAAATAAAGATTGTCCTTGTCCAAGCGGTGCTTTTTGCAAGATTTTTTGCAAATCGTACCGCTTTTTTACTATTTAAATCGCTTTGCGAGCAATTATCCAAGCTCTAATATGATCATAAACTAGATTAAAAAAGAAGGTATAAACCACCACAAATAGCGTCATACCAATATCCATCACAAACGCCGTCCACCAATCTACATTTAACAGATATGCGACTAAAGGAATCGTAAAAATAAGCAAACCGCCCTCAAAAGCCAAAGTATGGCAAATACGTAATATCACTCCTCTTGTTTCTCTCGGTGCAGTAAAAAGCCGATCAAAGATTGCATTAAAAAACATATTCCAACACACTGCCACAACAGAGATTGAAACAATCGTACCGGTAAGCAAAGTCATTTGATGCGAAGTAAACAAACTCATCCCAATTACGGTAAAAAGAATCGCAAAACTTTCAAATAATGATGCGTGGAAAATACGTTCTAAACGGCTCATTGGCATAATGACAATCCTACCTAATTCATATTCACTTAAGGATAAGTGTATAACTTTTTAATAAAAAATAGATTATACTGAATAAAATAAACTATTTTATGGAGAAATTTTAATGTTAAACCAACGATCTTCGACACAAGGATTTATTTTAGCCGGTATATATAACTTAGTCGGTATTTTAGGCTTTACCCAATTTTTTACCGATCCAACGTTAATGGAAAATGACCCCGTCGTATTTTCGTGGTTAGGACAAATTGCCATTATTTTATGGGGACTTGCTTATTTATCTGTTGCGAGATCCTTTTGGAAAGTGCCTTATTTAGTCATTGTCTTTTTTATCGAAAAAATGCTTTATGCCGCTGCATGGCTCTATTGGCTTGCTACTACCCCAGAGAAATTAGATATTTTAGCCGGGCAATCCATGATTATGTTTAGTTTCTTCGCCAGCTACGGTTTCGGCGATTTCTTATTCGGTCTATTCTTCCTGCTAGCTGCCATCAATGCTTTTAAAGGGCGTTACAAATAGACTCAAATTTGCTAATCATTAAAGAAATGTGATCTAGTTCACATTACAGTTACCTTATTCACGGTATAATTTCACAAAAAATTAACAAATGAATAAAAGGTAATGATATGCAAAAATCAGGCTCTGCTTTAGAAAGTTATTCAGATGTAACACTAATTGGTGCAGGGATTATGAGTGGCACTTTAGGGGCATTTTTAACCGAATTAGCCCCTCAAAAAAGTCTTACGATTTTTGAAAAACTCTCTGCGGTCGGCTTAGAGAGTTCAAATGAATGGAATAATGCCGGCACGGGTCATTCTGCATTATGTGAATTAAACTATACCGAACAAAAAGCCAACGGCGAAGTTTCGGTTGAGCGTGCGATTAAGATCTGTGAAGATTTTCAGCTTTCATTACAATTATGGAGCTATTTAGTCAATACGGGCAAAATCGAGAATCCGCAAGCATTTATTCATCGTATTCCGCATATCAGCTTTGTACAAGGCGAGCAAAATATTTCGTTTTTACAAAAACGCTATCAAAACTTATCTCAAAATCATTTATTTGCCGATATGCAATTCAGTCAAGATCATCAGCAACTTGCACGCTGGATTCCCTTAATGATGCAAAATCGCTCTGCCGATGAAAAACTCGCAGCAAGTTATATTCCATATGGTACAGATGTGAACTTTGGCGAACTTACTCGAAAATTATTTAATTATCTTGTTGATCATCAAGCAGAACTGAACTTAAATCATACAGTTAAAAATATTCAGCGTTTGCATAACAATGAATGGCAATTAACCGTCGTTGATCCAAACGGTCAACAGCGTATTCATCGCAGTAAATTTATTTTTATCGGCTGTGGCGGAGGTGCTTTGCCTCTCTTACAAAAATCCGGTATTACAGACGGCAAAAATGTTGGCGGTTTTCCGGTCAGCGGTTTATTTATGGTCTGTAAGAATCCTGATGTGATCGCCAAGCATAATGCGAAAGTTTACGGTAAAGCTAAATTAGGCGCTCCGCCTATGTCCGTTCCCCATTTGGATACTCGTTTTATCGAAGGTAAAAAAACGCTGTTATTCGGACCTTTTGCCGGTTTTACGTTAAAATTCCTCAAACAAGGCAGTATTTTAGATCTTCCAACTTCGGTTAAACCGAGCAATTTTTATTCCGTGACAAAAGCTGGTATCAAAAACTTACCACTTGCTCATTATTTAATGAAGCAAGCAATGTTAACCAAATCACAGCGTATGGCGGATTTACGAGAATTTGTGCCGAATGCGAAAGACGAAGATTGGGATTTATTAGTTGCTGGACAAAGGGTACAAGTGATTAAAAGCGGTGAAATGCGTTTCGGAACAGAAATTATTCGTGCGGAAGACGGTTCACTTGCTGCATTACTCGGTGCTTCTCCTGGTGCGTCAACTTCAGTAAAAGCAATGTTGGATGTCTTGCTATCTTGTTTTGCGGACGAGCTTCCTCAATGGCAAACAAAACTCAGCCAAATGCTTCCATCTTACGGAAAATCGTTACGTAACGAGCCGGAATTATATGCTGAGATAAAACAAACGGTAGATAACACATTGGCTCTCTCCAACTAATCAAATAGCGGTCAAAATAGTTGGAAAAATTGCAAATTTCCATTTAATTTTGACCGCTTTATTTTTGAGCAAACGCTCTATTTCAGCGTACAACTGTACACAAATTACTGGCATTTTTACGTATTCCATTTTATATTAGCGAACAGTTGTAAGCTGAAATAATAATGAATAACTTAATATGACTCATCAACCAAACTACCACCTTATTGACCAAGTACGCCAACGTGCTGAACAGTTAGCTCCTAATACCGCTTTACGTTATAAATCACAAAACATTTGGCAAGATATTTCGTGGCAATCTTTTCAACAATCTGTCGATCAATTCTCATTGGCTTTATTAGCACACGGTATTGATGTACAACAAAAAATAGCCATTTTTTCACATAATATGCCGCAATGGACCATTGCCGATTTTGGTACATTGCAAATCCGAGCGGTAACCGTGCCGATTTATGCAACCAATACGGCTAAACAAGCGGAATTTATCCTTAATCATGCGGATATTCGTATTCTATTTGTGGGGGATCACGAACAGCTGGAAGCGGCATTAGAAGTCGCGGATAACTGTCCATTGCTTGAAAAAATTGTCTGTATGAAATCGCAAGAAATTGATCAAATTCGATCGCTTGCACATACCAAAGTCGAGAACTGGCAGGATTTTCTTGCCTATGCTGCTCAAGACAAGCAAGCGGAACTAAATCAACGTCTTGCTGATAAAAATCTATCAGATTTATTTACTCTCATTTATACCTCCGGAACGACCGGTGAGCCTAAAGGGGTAATGTTGGATTATGCCAATATTGCACATCAGCTACACGCCCACGATTTAGCCTTGCCACAAATTGATGAAAATGATGTATCGTTATCTTTCCTGCCGTTTTCACATATTTTTGAACGAGCTTGGGTGGCTTATGTCCTTTATCGTGGTGCAACGGTGTGTTATTTGGAAGATACCAATGAAGTACGTAATGCGTTAAATGAAGTAAAACCGACTTTAATGTGTGCCGTGCCTCGTTTATATGAAAAAATGTATAGTGCGATTTGGGATAAAGTGAATAAAGCTCCGATTCACCGCCGATCATTATTCAAATGGGCGATTTCCGTTGGTGAGAAAAAACAGAAAAATACGTTATCTTATAAATTAGCAGATAAATTGGTATTAAATAAATTACGTGCCTTATTAGGCGGACGAATCCGTATGATGCCGTGTGGTGGTGCAAAATTAGAACCTACCATTGGGAAATTTTTCCAAGCTATCGGTGTGAATATCAAATTGGGTTATGGTATGACTGAGACGACTGCCACCGTTTCTTGTTGGGCGGATGACCAATTTGAACCAAACTCAATCGGTCGTTTAATGCCAAATGCTGAAGTAAAAATCGGTGAAAATAATGAGATTCTCGTCCGTGGCGGAATGGTGATGCGAGGCTACTATAAACGCCCGGAAGAAACTGCACTTGCCTTTACCGAAGACGGCTTCTTAAAAACTGGTGATGCCGGCGAATTTGATGCACAAGGTAATTTATATATTACTGACCGAATCAAAGAACTAATGAAAACTTCAAACGGCAAATATATTGCACCACAATATATCGAAGGCAAAATCGGTAAAGATAAATTTATCGAGCAAATTGCGATTATTGCCGATGCGAAAAAATATGTGTCCGCTTTAATCGTACCGTGTTTTGAAAGCCTCGAAGAATACGCTAAACAGCTAAATATTAAATATCAAGACCGGATGGAATTGGTTAAACATTCGGAAATTGTGCAGTTATTTGAAAAGCGTATCAATGAATTACAAAAAGAGTTGGCACACTTTGAACAAATCAAGAAATTTACCCTGCTACCGCAAGCATTCAGTGTAAAAATGGAAGAAATTACACCGACGTTAAAATTACGCCGAAAAGTGATTTTAGAACGTTATCGTAAGCAGATTGAATCGATGTATAAATAATTTCAAGCGGTCGGATTTTGCTAAAAATTCACAAAATCCGACCGCTTGCTTATCTACGGAATATCAAAGCCTTGGGCGGCGACATAAACTTTAATCCACTCTTCTTCACTAAACGAAAGCTGCAACGCATCGCTTGCACTACGTACTCGTTCAATTTTACCCGAACCTAAAATCGGCATAATTTTTGCCGGATGTGCCAATAACCAAGCCAATGCCAATACTTCTAAACGGCTTTCGCCTTTTTGTTCGCCGATTTCCAGTAAGGCTTGCGAAACTCTTACGCCTCTTTCGTCTAACGGATCAAATAAACGTCCACCAGCAAACGGTGACCATGCCATCGGTTTAATCCGTTTTTCTAGCAAGAAATCTAAACTACCGTCATCAAATGGTTTTAAATGTAACGGTGAAATTTCGATTTGGTTGGTCACTAACGGTTGATTAACATAAGATTGCAACATTGAGAATTTAGCCGGCGTATAATTGGATACCCCGAAATGCTTCACTTTACCTTCCTGATAAAGTTGTTCAAACGCTTTCGCAATTTGCTCCGGATCAGCACAAGGCGAAAGGCGGTGAATCAATAATAAATCAAGTTGTTCCGTATGTAATTTTTGCAGAGAACGTTCCGCTGACCAAATAATATGCCGATAGCTGTTATCGTAATGGTGACTTTTCATTTCCGGTAGGACTTTATTAGGGTACAAAATACCGCATTTGGTCACTAAGGTCATTTTGTCACGTAACGATTTTTTTAACGCTAAGGCTTTACCGAAAGATTCCTCGGTCGTAAAACCGCCGTAACAAGCCGCATGATCAAAGGTATCAATACCAAGTTCCAATAATTGTTCCATAAAGGCTAAAGTTTGTTGTGGTGTCTGCTGCCATTTATCCAAACGCCAAAAGCCTTGGATAAGACGACTAAAGGTCAGTGTCGGGCTGAGATTAACGTGTTGCATATTCACTCCTTATGGGTAAGTTTCATTCGTTATTTGGATTTTACTCCTATTTGGACTATGATCTATTTTTTACACAAACTTTATTAATTCCATTTTATTAACTAGAAGGAAAGCAAAATGAATCCTAAATTTTCCCCATTATTTGAAAGCTATCAATTAAATAACGGCGTTGAGATTAAAAACCGTTTAGTCGTTGCGCCGATGACACACTTCGGTTCAAATCCAGATGGGACTTTAGGTCAAAATGAACAGAAATTTATCGAAAACCGTGCCGGTGATATCGGGATGTTTATTTTAGCCGCTACCTTGGTACAAGACGGTGGTAAAGCATTCCACGGTCAGCCGGAAGCAATTCATACCGATCAATTACCAAGTTTGAAAAAAACCGCCGATCTGATTAAAGCACAAGGTGCGAAGGCAATTCTACAAATTCATCATGGCGGTAAATTAGCATTAACCGAGCTACTGAACGGTAAAGATAAAATCTCAGCAAGTGCCGATGAAGAAACCGGTACACGTGCGGCAACCGTGGCTGAAATCGAATCATTAATTGCTGCGTTTGCCAATGCCACCGCATTAGCGATTGAAGCAGGTTTTGATGGAGTGGAAATTCACGGTGCGAATAACTATTTAATTCAGCAGTTCTATTCCGGTCATTCTAATCGTCGTGAAGATGAATGGGGCGGTTCACGTGAAAAACGTATGCGTTTCCCATTAGCGGTGGTAGATGCAGTGGTTGCTGAAAAACAAAAAGCGGCAAAATCGGATTTTATTATCGGTTATCGCTTCTCGCCGGAAGAACCGGAAGAGTTAGGTCTAACGATGGAAGATACTCTTGCGTTAATTGATGCACTTACAGCCAAACCATTGCAATATTTACATATCTCATTATGGGATTTCTATAAACACGCACGCCGTGGTGCTGATATGAATCTTAGCCGTATGCAATTAATTCACGAACGTATCGCCGGTAAATTACCACTTATCGGTGTCGGTAACTTATTCTCTGCGGAGCAAATTGCACAAGCGTTTAATACCGGTTGGGCAGAATTTATTGCATTGGGTAAAACCGTAATGATTAACCCAGCTATTGCCACTTTAATCAAACAGGGCCGTGAAGCGGAAATCGTAACCGAATTAGATCCGAATAAAGCGGATCAATATGGTATCCACGGTATTTTATGGGATTTATCTGTACAAGGTGGCGCTTGGTTACCACCGGTAAAAGGTCAAGATTGGCAACCGTTAGATAGATAACAATAGAGAGATATTTATGCACAAAACGATGCAACAAAAAGCGGCAGAAGCCCATAATATGTGTAAACTGAAAGGCGATTCAATGCTAGATAATAGCGATCGCCAAATTGCTTTTGAGGCAGTCTACGACAGCGAAGATCAAGCACAACAAGCGGTCAAATTTTTCACGGAAAAAGCAAAATCGGTGGAAACTGAAGCCTGTACAATTCAGCACAGTATTAGCCCGATTGAAGACGGTTTTTTAATGCAAATGCAGATTGAATTTAGTTGTCAGGCGGAAGTGGTTTTATTCCAAATGGCTGTTAGGTAATTCGATCTTTAGATAAAAAAAGAGCTGAAGTATTTACTTCAGCTCTTTGTTTTAGATTTATTTACCTTCGGTTTTTTGTTCTTTTTTCAACATATCTTCAGGAATAAAGCTTTTTTGAACTTTTTCCATATGCGGAAGGTTGTGTGCAATACCTTTATGACAGTCGATACAGGTTTTGCCTTGCTCTTGTGCCATTGCGTGCATTTGTTGTGCCACGGTTTTCTGTTGAGTAAAGTCCATATCTTCAAAGTTATGACAGTTACGGCACTCTTGAGAATTATTAGCTTTCATACGTGCCCATTCACGTTCCGCCATTTCTAAACGGTGTGCTTCAAATTTTTCTTTGGTATCCACTTTACCGGTAAAGTGTGCATACACCTCTTTTGAAGCAATAATTTTACGTTTCCATTTATCAAGAAACTCATGTGGTACGTGACAGTCTGAACAGATTGCTTTTACACCACTACGGTTTGAATAGTGAGCCGAAGCACGATATTCAGGTACTACGTCATTCATATGGCAGTCTGAACAGAATTGTTCGGTATTGGTATATTCTAAACCCTTATTAAAACCACCCCACGCAAGAATACCGCCAATCGCAGAAATGAGAATAAGTGTACCAACAGCCATTTTACTCGGTGTACGGAACCAGTTCCAAAATTTCTTAATCATCACCGTTCTCCTTATTTAGCTTGTGTTTGACGGATAGTGTCAAATTTGTTTTGAATAATCGGATTTACGTCCGTTTGTTGTACGTGGCACTGTAGGCAGAAGTAACGACGTGGTGAAGTCCCTTCAGTCGGCTTGCCGTCACGATCCATAAAGTGGCTTGCCGGCACACGTGTCGCACCGGTTGTCGCTGCAACTTCAGGGCTGTGACAACCTAAACATTGGTTAGCATTTTTTGTTACTTGTAAACCACGAATACTGTGCGGAACAAGCGGTGGTTGATGAGGGAAAGTCACAGGAATATTACCTGCATCTTTTTGTGCATTAGTATAAGCAGGGGCAACACTTTCCACCGTGCTATCAATACTTTTTGCCACTTGCGTTTCCGCTACAGCGAAACCCGCCAAAGCGGTCAATAAGAGGGCGAGATATTTTCTCATATTAAATCACTCCGTTTTAAAAATTAAAAAGGGTTATAAATCCCCCTCTTTAGTAAAGAGAGGTTAGGGGAGATTTTACAAGCGGTGAATTTCCGCCAAATTTTTGTAAATTTGAGATTTTTAAATCTCCCCCTGCCCCTCTTTTTCAAAGAGGGGAGTTTTGTTAAACATTTTTCACATCAATACTGCCTTGAAAACGTGTACCAAAAGCAAAGACCTTCTCTGCACATACATCGATACAACGTCCACAACTAATGCAGTCTTTCGAGAGTACAACGGTGCTGTCTTCCGGTTTACCGTGTAACGGCACTCTTAATACTTGAGGTTCCGGACATACGTTGTAACAATCCATACAGCGGTCACAACGGTTACGATCTACGACATTTACTTTTACGACACTTTTCGCACCAATCAAGGCATAAGTTGCACCGATTGGGCATAAATGTCCGCACCAACCGTGTTCGACTACTAATAAGTCAAATAGGAAAATAACGGCGACTAACCATATTGTTGCACCTAAACCGTAAACAAATACTCGTCCTAATGCAGCAACCGGGTTAATCCACTCCCACAATAACGTTCCCGAGATAGCACTTCCGACCAAAATCATCGCTAAAATCGCATAACGTAAATTGCGAGAGATTTTCGCACTTTGGCGAATCCCTAATTTACGTCTTAGCCATGCAGCAGTATCAGTCACCATATTCATTGGGCAAACCCAACTACAAAAGGCTTTACTTGCCACAATTGCATAAAATGCCACGATAATTAAAGCGCCTAAAATAGTCGTCCATTCTGGTAGATAACCGGTTACCAAACTTTCTGCTGTCATCAGCGGATCACTCATTGGTACGCTATCAAACAACATACTGCCGCTATAATTACCTTTTAAGATCCAAACGTTCCAAAGCGGTCCGCTTAAAAACATTAAGATAATACTTAATTGGCTCAAACGACGCAGAATGAGAAAGCGATAAGCTCGCCACCAACCTAATTTTTGTCGAGCCTCAAGCCCTGCATCCTTAGGTTTATTCGGTACGTATTTTACATCAGCCATTATTTTACCCCCTTAATGTTTAAATCTAAGTTAGGGAAATGTTCCGCTTCCGGCACAGTGGTTGATTTCGGTACATAATCGTAAGTGGCACGATTTGGTGTTGCGACTTTCTGATTCGGCTGAACCTGCATAAATTGGTAAGTCGGCTCATTCATTCCTTCCGGCATACGTGCATCTAATGCTGGACGTAAACCGTCCGGATGTTTCTCTTCCAATAATGCTTTACCGGCATTTTGTTTTTCTTTCCAACCTAAGCGGTAATGTCTGCCGAGTAACCCTTTAGCAAGATCCATCGGTAACACTTTGATTGCCGCTTCTTCTAACACGCACGCTTGCTCACATTTACCGCAACCGGTGCAAGCATCGGAATGGACTGTCGGAATTAATTTAGCGTGAATATTTGTTCTGTCGTTGTGGATACGTTCTAACGTAATCGCTTTATCGACTAATGGACAAACTCGATAACAAACATCGCAACGTAAACCTTGCCAGTTTAAACAGGTTTCGTGGTCAAGTAATACGGCTAATCCCATACGAGCATCATTGATATCGGTTAATTCCTCGCTTAATGCACCGCTTGGACAAGCCTTCATACAAGGAATATCCACACACATTTCACAAGGCTTATCACGTGCCACGAAATAAGGCGTACCAGCTTCCATCGGCGAAATCAGGCTAGCCAAATGCAACATATCATACGGACAAGCCTGCACACATTGACCACAACGAGTACAAGCCGCTAAAAAGTCTTTTTCAGGTAATGCACCTGGTGGGCGAAGTGCTACGCCCTCTTTAGCATTCGCCTGTTGTTGCTGTAAGCCAAAAATTACACCGACACCACAAATACCGGCTGCCGTTCTGGTCGCATTTTTCAAAAATTGACGGCGATTCGGGTCAAGTTTCATCATAGTTTCCTTTTGCAAGCGGTTAAATTTTTCCAAAATATGCAAAACTTTTCCGCCTATCTCGTCCCTCTCTTTAGTAAAGAGGGGGTTAGGGAAGATTTGTACGATATTTAAGTCCTTTAAAATCTCCCCCAGCCCCTCTTTTTCACAGAGGGGGGCTATAATTACGCCTTAACCACTTTAACCGCACATTTTTTGTAATCGGTTTCGCCTGAAATCGGGTCTGTCGCATCTAAAGTTAATTTATTGGCTAACTGACCGGCATCAAAGAAGGTGGTATAAACTAAACCTTCCGGACATTTATTACGACCACGTGTATCTAAGTGGGTAATCATCTCACCACGGCGGGTAATTAATTTCACTTTGTCACCGTGACGTAAACCACGTTTTTTCGCATCCGTTGGGTGCATCCAACATAAGTTATTCGGGAATGAACGGTGTAATTCCGGTACACGACGTGTCATGGTACCGGTATGCCAATGTTCAAGTACACGACCGGTACATAGCCATAAATCGTATTCTTCATCCGGACTTTCTGCCGGTGCTTCGTAAGGTACACCTAAGATAATCGCTTTCTTATCCGGATAACCGTAGAACGCTACACCTTCGCCTGCTTTGACATACGGGTCAAAGCCTTCACGGTAACGCCATAAGGTTTCTTTACCATCAACCACCGGCCAACGTAAACCACGTACTTGGTGATAAGTATCAAAATCAGCTAAATCGTGACCGTGACCACGACCGAATTGTGCATACTCTTCAAATAAACCTTTTTGTAAATAGAAGCCAAAGTGATCCGCTTCATCGTTGATATAACCCGGCACATTAGTCGGTGTACTGAATTTATCCACCGCACCATTTTTATACAGCACTTCGTAAAGGGTTTTACCACGGTATTCCGGCATTTGAGATAAAAGTTCCTCACCCCAAACTTCATCGGTTTTGAAGTATTTTGAGAACTCAACAATTTGCCATAAGTCTGAACGAGATTCACCCGGACCTTTCACTTGTTGACGCCAGAACTGAGTACGACGTTCCGCATTACCGTAAGCCCCCTCTTTTTCCACCCACATACAAGTTGGAAGAATTAAGTCCGCTGCTACCGCTGAAACAGATGGATACGGATCTGAAACCACAATAAAGTTTTCAGGATTACGCCAGCCTGGGAAAATTTCTTCGTTAATGTTCGGGCCGCCTTGCATATTGTTGGTACAAAGTTGCCATAAGAAATTTAATTTACCGTCTTTTAATGCACGGCTTTGTTGTACAGCTGGGAAGCCCGGTACGGTTGGAATTGTGCCTTTTGGCAATTTCCACGCTTTTTCTACGATTTCAACGTGTTTCGGATTGGTTACCACCATGTCTGCCGGTAAACGATGTACGAAAGTACCTACTTCACGTGCCGTACCACAAGCTGACGGCTGACCGGTTAATGAAAATGGACCACAACCCGGTGTTGAGATTTTACCAGTCAATAAATGTACGTTATAAATCATATGGTTAACCCATACACCACGTGTATGTTGGTTAAAGCCCATTGTCCAGAACGATACCAGTTTTTGTTCCGGATCCGCATACATTTTCGCTAAAGTTTCTAGCTGATCTTTCGGCACACCTGAAATTTCGTGTGCTTTTTCTAATGTATAAGGTGCAACGATTTTCTTAAACTCTTCAAAATCGGAATCGTGCATTTTACCTGCGGTTTTTGCATTTTTAGCCGCTTGTTGTAATGGATGCTCCGGACGTAAACCGTAACCGATATCGGTTTCACCACGTTTGAATTTGGTGTGTTTATTCACGAAATCCCAGTTAACTTTATCGTTTTGGATAATATAGTTTGCAATATAGTTAAGAATCGCTAAATCTGAATGTGGTTTGAAGATAATCGGTGTATCCGCAAGTTCAAACGAACGATGTTCAAAAGTCGACATAACGACCACTTTTACTTTATCGTCAGATAAACGGCGATCAGAAATACGGCTCCATAAAATCGGGTGCATTTCCGCCATATTTGAGCCCCAAAGCACAAAACCATCGGTTTTCTCAATATCGTTATAGCAACCCATCGGCTCATCCATACCAAAGGTACGCATAAACGCTACCGCTGCAGACGCCATACAGTGACGTGCATTCGGGTCGATTGTGTTAGAACGTAAACCACCTTTCCAAAGTTTTACTTTCGCATAACCTTCAAAAATGGTGGTTTGACCTGATGAGAACATACCTACCGCATTACCGCCTTTTGCTTTTAACGTCGCTTTAACTTTTTCCGCCATAATGCTGAAAGCTTGCTCCCAAGAAACAGGTGTGAAATCTCCTTCTTTATGGAATTTACCGTCTTTCATACGTAATAAAGGTGTTTGTACACGGTCTGCACCGTACATAATTTTGGATAAGAAGTAACCTTTAATACAGTTTAAACCACGGTTTACTTCCGCATCCGGGTCACCTTGGGTTGCGACAACACGACCGTCTTTAGTACCGACCAGTACACTACAACCCGTACCGCAGAAACGGCATGGTGCTTTATCCCATTTAATACCGTCATCCGCCGCATACACATTTTTGACAGGGATCGTCATTCCTGCCGCAGCCGCAGCCGCAATGGCTGCATTTGCTTTCATAAAATCTCTACGATTGAGTTCCATAATTTAATGTCCCACATTTATGATTAAATTAAAAAATCTATTCCCCTCTTTAGTAAAGAGGGAGAGTCTATTTACTTTTCATCAAGGTAATTTGAAATCAGTGATACGACAATCACGCCACTAATGTCTTTTACCTGATCGATTAAATCGGCAAGTGCAAGCTGTCTGTCACTTTCTAGCGTGACCACTAATTTACCTTCTTCAGCTTTTTCACCGTGAATTTCCGCATAAGGAATCGTTAAAATCTCCGCTTTCACTTGCTCTAGTTTCGCTGGTTTTGCTTGCACAACAAGGCTACAAACATACCAGTTTTTATCTAAATCAAAATTACTCATATATTATCTCTACATTATTCCCCTCTTTAGTAAAGAGGAGTTAGGGGAGATTTGTACGATATTGAAGATCCTTAAAATCTCCCCCAGCCCCTCTTTTTCAAAGAGGGGGGCTAAAAATTTTTATCGCTTTGGTTGGACAGACACTCAAGCAAGCACCACAACCGTTACAAGCGGTCAAATCCAGCAATAAATTTGCAATTCCGCCCAATGCTGGACGAAAACGAATGGCTCGGCTTTCACAACTATCACCGCAAGAACGACACTCAACACGTTGTTTTAATAAACAACTGTCTTGCACTTCCACTTTATGCGTCCAAGGCTCTGCTGTGATCGGCAAAAATACATCTGCTTCACAGCTTTGCACACAGGCTTGGCAAAAAGTACATTCGCCACGGGTAAAATCTATTTCCGGATAACCACCGGCACCTTTGATGATAATTTGAGTTTCGCAAGCAGATATGCAGTTATTACAAGCGGTGCATTTTTGATAAAAATCTGCAAAATTTGTCCAAGGTGGGCGAATCGCATGATGTCCTTGTTGTTTTACCTGTTCCGTTTGTAACACATTTAAAAAATGACCACGTAAAAAACTACGTCTAGGTAAAGATTGTTGGCTAAAATCGGACAAAACATCCCCACTACAAGTCTAATTAAATGGTCGGCATTATCCGATTTTTACTGGTCTGCTTTTATTACTCAAAGGAGGTATTTACAGAGGAACGGCAGGAAAAATTGATTATTATCAAAGAATAATTAAAGGAAGTTTTGTATGTAAAGCAAGATTTTAGCGATAATTAGGAACCGTTATTATTTAGCTGAGAAATAAGATGAACCATCTGATTATTTATGCACATCCGAATCCGCAAAGTTTTAACCATGCGATTCTTTCGCAAGCTATTCAAGCCAGCCAAGATCATCAAGTTATCGTACGAGATTTGTATCAACTAGATTTTAATCCGAACTTAACTTGGCAAGAACTTCAGAATAGTTTCACGAGCCAATATCCGGCAGAAATCCAAACCGAACATCAATATTGGCAACAAGCTGATGTGATAACGCTCATTTATCCGCTATGGTGGATGGGCTTTCCGGCAATATTAAAAGGTTACTTAGACCGCGTGTTAAGTTATGGATTTGCTTATCAAAATGGTGAAATTGAAAGTATCGGCTTACTCAAAAGCAAAAAAATCCAACAATTTGTGACGCTTGGTAATAGCAATGAAAAATATGCACAAAAAGGCTTTTTAAAATCGCTTGATGATACCTTAGGAAACGGCATCTTTCAGTTTTGCGGTATTGAAGACATCAGAATCCATTACTTTGGCGATATTGGACTAAAAAGTACAGATTATGCTGACATCTTACAAAAAGTTGAGCAAAATTGTCGGGAAATATTGAGATAATAAAAAATAGAAGCGGTTGATTTTGGTATAAAACTTGCAAGTTTTACACCAACAAATCTCACATACCCCTCTTTACCAAAGAGGGATATTTTCTTCGGCATTATGTATCAGTTGCACAAAAAAGCACTCATCTCTGAGTGCCTTTTGCGATCAATAAAATTAATTACCTGCTAACAAATATTCACGTAATTTTGCGAAATCTGCTGGCATTGTGTCAGATAACAATTCCATTTTATTGTGTTTATCTAACGCTTCTGGTAGTGGTAATTCAATGTCTAAAATACGTTCCACGCTTTCTTTGAATTTCGCTGGGTGAGCGGTGCAGAGGAAAATACCGGTTTCGCCTGCTTGAAGCTGATCTTTTAACACTTGGTAAGCGATTGCACCGTGCGGTTCACATAAATAGCCTTCCGCATATTGTGCTTTTAATGCCGCTTCGGTTTCCGCATCATTTAAGGCTGCTGAACCTAAATCGGTTAATGCCCATCCGTTACGTTTAAATAATTCTTCCACTCGTGGCCAGTTGTTCGGACGGCTTACATCCATTGCGTTTGAAAGCGTTGCAACCGTTGCATTTGGCTCCCATTTACCTGATTTTAAATAACGTGGCACGGTGTCGTTCGCATTGGTTGATGCGATAAAACGTTTGATTGGTAAACCTAGCGTTTTTGCGATTAAACCTGCGGTTAAGTTACCGAAGTTACCACTTGGTACTGAAACCACTACGTCAGAACGTTTTGCTTTTGGTAATTGTGCTACTGCTTCAAAGTAATAACACACTTGCGCTAATAAACGGCTGATATTGATTGAGTTTGCTGAATTTAAGCCGATCGCTTGGCGTAATTCTGCATCGTCAAACGCTTGTTTTACTAACGCTTGGCAAGCATCAAAGTCCGATTCGATCGCAACGGTACGAATGTTGCCACCTAAAGTACAGAATAATTTTTCTTGTAACGGGCTGATTTTGCCTTTCGGATAAAGGATCACCACATTGATATTTTCTAAACCATAGAATGCATGAGCAACCGCTGCACCGGTATCGCCTGAAGTTGCAGTTAAAATAGTAATTTTGCCGTCACCACGCACGCTTGCCAGTGCTTGTGCCATAAAACAACCACCAAAGTCTTTAAACGCTAATGTTGGTCCGTGGAACAGTTCAAGTGCGTAAATGTCGTCATTCACTTTTGCTAATGGTGCTGGGAAAGTAAACGCATTTTTTACCATTGCATTTACCATTTCTTTCGGAAGTTCGTCACCAATCAGTGCAGCAAGAATTTTTTGGCTACGCTCAACTAAAGGTAGATCCAGTAAAGCATCAATATCGTCAAATTTTGGCAACACTTCAGGGAAAAATAAGCCCTGATCTTTACCTAAACCTTGGCGAACGCCTTGTGCAAAATTAACTTGTTCTTCGGGGTGTTTGATGTTGTATAAATTCATTAGGAAAAGTCCTTTATTGTTGAGAGTGATTTTTCTGATTCTAGCTATTATCGTTCGTTAGTCAATGCAAAAGGCGTAAATAAGCGGTATTATTTGCACAAATTCTTACAAGAAGGAACTCGCTATGAAAACCACAATTCGAAAAATCTCGGCACAAAAGCATATCGCTTTAGTTGCTCATGACAGTTGTAAACAAAGCCTGATTCAATGGACGTTACAACATAAAACGGTTTTAGCTCCGCATACGCTATATGCTACCGGCACAACCGGACATTTATTAGCACGTGAAAGCGGTTTAAATATACACGCATTATTAAGCGGACCGATGGGCGGTGATCAGCAATTAGGCGGATTAATCGCAGAGAAAAAAATTGATATGCTGATTTTCTTTTGGGATCCGATGAACGCCGCACCGCACGATCCGGATGTGAAAGCGTTAATGCGTATTGCCACGGTTTGGAATATTCCGGTCGCAATTAATGAAACCAGTGCCAATTTCTTACTCAATGCTTCGTTATTCCATCAAGACATCGAGATTAACGTGCCGGATTATGACGGCTATCTTGCCGAACGTTTAGGCTAGTTTCTCGCTTTTCGCTTGTTCAAGCGGTCTGATTTGCTTTAAAATTTGCAAAATTTATCCCAAATTCGACCGCTTCTTATCATGAAAAACTTCCTCAAAAAACTTCGATTCGATTGGTTGTCAGAAAATATGATTAAAACGTTACCAATCTTTATTTCGATTAATCTTGTTTCGTTTGTCGTATGGCAGTTACAAATGTCACATTTGGCAATGTCGCTAATATTAGGGGTCATTGCCGGTGGTTTGGTCGATTTGGATAATAGCCCGTCAGGCAGAATTAAAAATCTGATCTTAAGCCTTATTGCCTTTGCAATTTCATCGTTAGGTGCTCAATTTTCATTGAGTTTTGGCTGGCTGTTTTTACCGGCTGCGATGTTAAGTACCTTTATTTTAGTGATGCTCGGTGCGATTGGGCAACGTTATAGTACCATTGCATTTGGTTCATTAGTGGTAGCGGTTTATACCAGTTTAGTTTATACCCTGGAACATATTTGGTACGGCAATATGTTAATGATTTTATCCGGTGCATTACTTTACGGTGTAGTTGCATTGATTGTCCACTTATGTTTCCCAAACCGTATCGTACAGGAAAATTTGGCAAAAGCTTATGACGCGTTGGGAGCTTATCTACAAGCGAAATCGGAATATTTCGATCCTGATGACGATGATCTTGCCGCCAAACAACTCGCCTTAGCGAAAGCCAATCAACAAATTATCCAAACTTTCGACCAAACTCGTATTTCTCTGTTCTACCGTTTACAAGGACATAATCGCCACACACGTACTCACCGTTTGTTACGTTACTATTTTACCGCTCAAGATATTTGGGAACGGGCAAGTTCAAGTCATTACCAATATCACGAATTATTCCAACAATTAAAAAATAGTGACCTGATGTTTCGCTTCCAACGACTAATGGAATTACAGGCGATTGCTTGTCAGCGTGTTGCTTCCGCCTTACGTCATGGCGAAAGCTATCAGCATAGTATAAGGGGCGAAAAAGCATTACAGGGATTACTCAATTCGCTTAATTTTCATTGTGAAAGAGGGCTAAAATCTGCGCATCGTTGGCAATCTATCGCAGAAAATTTACGGAATATTGAAGGACAATTAACTCAAATCGAACAACAAAACAGCGTAGATAATTTACGTAAAGAGGTCATAAAATCAACTCGCTTAATTGCCGAAAATGTGTCCGGCATACGCAATATGTTTAAAGCGATCCGTAGCCAATGTACCTTATCTTCGCAGTTATTTCGCCACGCAATTCGCTTATCTATCGTGGTCTTTGCTTGCAGTTTAGTCGTACAATTATTAAATCTGGATGGTAAAGGTTACTGGATTTTACTGACTGCCGTATTTGTCTGCCAACCGAATTATTCCGCAACCAAAAAACGTTTAATCCAACGAATTATCGGCACGGTATTAGGTGTATTTATCGGATTCCTGTTCCAATACTTCTCACCTAGCCTAGAAGCACAACTTGGATTAATCAGCATCACCGGTAGCCTGTATTACTTTTTCCGAGTCAGTAATTACGGTTTTTCGACCTTTTTTATCACATTATTAGTATTCGTGAGCTTAGATGTATCCGGATTAGGAGCAGAAAATGCTTTATTACCTCGCTTATTCGATACACTCATCGGTACAGCGTTGGCATGGTTTGCAGTTTCATTTATTTATCCGGACTGGAAATACCTTAATCTCCATCGTAATTTACAAAATACACTTGCTGCCAGCGGACAATATTTACGGCATATTTTGGCACAATTACAATTTGGTTATAACGACCAATTAGCCTACCGTGTTGCTCGCCGTGACGTGCATAACCATATCTCAGCATTAAGTGCGGTCATTTCAAATATGCACAGTGAGCCGAAAAAATATCAGGAAGCCTTAGAATTTGCACCTAAATTATTAGGGATAACTTATACTTTACTTGGTTATATTTCTGCATTGGGTGCTTATCGGGTAGAAAGTTCAGAATTGAACCATAATATTGATTTTTCAGCAGTATTCTTCAGTAAAGGAAAACAGGTTGTCGATATTTTAGAAGCAATCGCTGGGCTAAAAAATAGTGAATTACCTTTACAACTAACCGAAATTGATACCACACTAGGTCAGTTTGAGCAAACTTATCAAGACAATAATGATAAACGAGCGCTTGTTTTAGTTCAGCAGCTACGAATGATTATCCAGTTATTACCACAACTACAAGAATTAGTCGGTAAAGAGCAACGCTATACAGAAAGAGGTTAACGATTTACCGATAAAAAAGAAACGATCTATGCTAAACAATAGATCGCTTCTTTTATATTTAGAGCTGATAAATAACTGATTTACCAGAAGGCAAGGCAACTGAAATTTGTAACTTACCACCAATCGCATCAATATAACGCTGTATGGAAGATAATTTTATATCTGTACCTCTTTTTTCCAACGCAACTACGGATGGCTGACTAATTTGTAACTTACTCGCAATTTCTTGCTGGGTAATTCTAAGCTCTTCACGTAAATGACTTAACTTCAAATCTAAGCACATCGTTGTTTCATCGGCAAAGGATTGAAGGTGGTGAAGTTTATTTTGTTTGAGGATGTCTCCTAACTTTTTTTCTTTCATTATTTTGACCTCATATGAACACTGCAACATAAATTGCAATCAATTAAAAATCAGTTGCCAACCATATCGGATAATAATGTCTAATGCACGCCAAAATCACTATTTTTGCGATCTAGATCGCAAAAATGAGAAAAAGAACTTGTTTTTTACCAAAATTTAAGCGGTCAATTCACTTGCAAAAGTTACAAGAAAACCAACCGCTTATTAAGGGAGAAATGATTAAGATTAAGTTAAAATTAGATATTACCACTACCGTTATCTAAATGTGCACGAATAAACCATTGTAATTTTTCTAATGCACGAGTTTGAGCCACTAATAAATCTTCACTAATCGGATCTAAATGACCATTATGCTCAAGTACCACACGGTGTGCTTCAATATTGTGCGAATAATATGAATCAATCATTTTTAAGTGATCTTGTGCCGTTGCACGACCTAACGGATACTCCGGTGTTTGACGTGTTGCTACTAAATTACCTGATAAACCGTTTGGTGCAACACCTAATGCCGCCATACGCTCTGCGATTTCATCCACAAAATCACGGACTTCATCAACTTGGCTGTCTAACATTTCGTGTACCGCAACGAAATTAGGACCTACAACATTCCAGTGCGCGTGTTTTAAGATCATCGATAATTCATTTAAACCTTGTAAACGTGTTTGTAACGCATCCGCAATTAAATGACCGGTAGAAACGGTTAAACCAGGAACGGTATGTGTTGCATTTTTATGGATATCGGCACTTAATTCTTTTGTTTCGGTATCAAGTTTTAATACAGGAAATGTGATTGTTTTAGTTGTCATAACATATACTCCTATTGTTTTATTTTTCATCATTTAACTGGGCAAATTATGAGTAAAAATGATTAATTTGTCTAATTGTTATCACAGATAAGTGTGATTGGTTTTAATAGTTAAAACTAATCAAGATTCGTTATATGATAGCTATTTTCTATTAATGATTCTGAAATTCATTTGCAATAAGATTATTATTTACTCATGGTAAATAGTTATTCAATAAGCCAAGTATTTATCCACTCACTTCCTTCACTTACAATCCCCCCATCATAACAAGCGGTCAAATTACCGTATCAAATCACAAAATTTAAGGAATTTAAAATGTTACAAGTTAGAAAAGCAAGTGAACGAGGCGACGGCTCATTCGATTGGTTAGAAAGTTATCACACATTCTCTTTTGCCAATTATTATGATCCGAAACATATCCATTTTTCACATCTACGTGTGATTAACGAAGATTTTATTGCACCGGCACGTGGTTTCGGTATGCATCCGCACGACAATATGGAAATCCTCACTTATGTACTTAACGGGCGTGTCGCTCACAAGGATAGTATGGGGAACCAAACCGAGGTTAAAGCGGGCGAATTTCAAATTATGTCGGCAGGTACGGGCATTTTCCATTCGGAAATGAATCCGGACTTAGAAGATATGCTACATCTTTATCAAATCTGGATTATGCCGAATCAAAAGGACGTAACGCCTCGTTATAGCCAAGATAAATTTGCCGATCGTGAAGGCGGTACATTAATTTTATCGCCGACAGCCGAACAAGGTTCATTTAAAATTTATCAAGATATGAAATTATGGCGTTATCAATATATTGCAAATAAAAATGCACAAATTGAATTGGATAGTAACCGTTCATATTGGCTGCAAGTGGTAAAAGGTCAATTAAGTGTAAACGGTACAAAGATTGAAACCAGCGATGCGTTAGGTATTCGTGCCGAGCAATTACTTACGATTCAAACCGATAGCGATGTTGAGTTTTTATTATTTGATTTAGTCTAAAAGAGACCACGGATTTATTCCGTGGTTTTTTTGCATAAATACGCAAACGTTTGCGTGGCTCAACTAGTCAAATAAGCAAAACAACGCTATACTCTTTGCCCCTATTTAATAATATGCAAACTCGAGGAAGCAACAATGAGCAATTCAGTAATTACCGTAATCGGTAAAGATCGTGTCGGCATCGTGTACGATGTATCAAAAATCTTAGCGGAAAATCAAATTAATATCGTAAATATTAGCCAACAATTAATGGATGACTTTTTCACGATGGTAATTTTGGTGGATACGACAAAATGTGAAAAATCATTCCCACAATTAGCCGAGTTTTTCACACAAGAAAGTAAAAAATTAGCGTTAGATATTCGTATTCAAAACGAAGAAATTTTCAAAGCAATGCACCGTATTTAAGGAAGTGGCGAAATGAGTATTCAATCTAGCGAAATTATTGAAACGATAAAAATGGTCGCTGACCAAAACTTTGATGTTCGAACCATTACCATCGGTATTGATCTGCACGATTGTATTAGTGCTGATATTGATCAATTAAACCAAAATATTTATCAAAAAATTACTACCATCGGCAAAGACTTAGTCGAAACTGCCAAAATCCTTTCCGCCAAATACGGCGTACCTATCGTTAACCAACGTATTTCCGTCACGCCTATCGCACAAATTGCAGCAGCAACTAAAGCGGATTCTTATGTTTCTATTGCACAAACACTCGACCGAGCAGCAAAAGCGATCGGCGTATCTTTTATCGGCGGTTTTTCTGCCTTAGTACAAAAAGGGATGTCGCCTTCTGATGAAGTTTTAATTCGCTCAATTCCGGAAGCAATGAAAACCACCGATATTGTGTGTAGTTCGATCAATATCGGCTCAACTCGTGCCGGGATTAATATGGATGCGGTAAAACTTGCCGGTGAAACGATTAAACGTACTGCCGAGATTACCCCAGAGGGTTTCGGCTGTGCCAAAATCGTAGTGTTCTGTAATGCGGTGGAAGATAATCCGTTTATGGCAGGTGCATTCCACGGTTCAGGCGAAGCGGATGCGATTATTAACGTGGGCGTTTCCGGCCCGGGTGTGGTGAAAGAAGCGTTAGAAAATTCAAATGCCACCACACTGACCGAAGTGGCGGAAGTAGTGAAGAAAACCGCGTTTAAAATCACCCGTGTCGGTGAATTAATCGGTCAAGAAGCGTCAAAAATGCTAAATATTCCGTTTGGTATCTTAGACTTATCGCTTGCCCCAACACCGGCAATCGGTGATTCCGTTGCACGTATTTTAGAAGCGATGGGCTTAAGCGTATGTGGTACACACGGTACGACTGCAGCATTAGCATTATTAAACGATGCGGTAAAAAAAGGCGGTATGATGGCATCAAGCTCAGTAGGCGGTTTAAGCGGTGCATTTATTCCGGTTTCAGAAGATGAAGGGATGATTGCAGCCGCAGAGAGCGGTATTTTAACCTTAGATAAACTGGAAGCGATGACAGCCGTTTGTTCGGTCGGTTTAGATATGATCGCCGTACCGGGTAAAACACCGGCACACACCATTTCCGGTATTATTGCCGATGAAGCGGCAATTGGTATGATCAACAGCAAAACTACAGCAGTTCGTATTATTCCGGTAACCGGTAAAGATGTCGGTGAAAGCGTGGAATTTGGTGGCTTGCTCGGCTATGCACCGATTATGCCGGTTAAAGAAGGCTCATGCGAAGTATTCGTGAATCGTGGTGGACGTATTCCGGCACCGGTTCAATCAATGAAAAACTAATGGCTATTTAGCCTTAGCACTTATAACAAAGCGGTCAATTTCGGTAGGAATTTTGCAAAAACTCCTGAGAAATTGACCGCTTGTTTTTTATATCTGACTATCTTAGGTTTATTTACCGATACAGAATGAGCTGAAAATATTACCCAACAGATCATCCGAGGTAAATTGACCGGTAATTTCGCTTAACGCATTTTGTACCATACGTAATTCTTCTGCGAGTAATTCACCGGCAAAAAATTGGGTTAATTGGATATGACCGCGTTCTAAATGCTCTGCGGCAGTTTCCAATGCTTGTAAGTGACGGCGGCGAGCTAAGAAGCCACCTTCAGTCGAGCTTTGGTAACCCATAGATTTTTTGAGGTGTTCACGCAGTAAATCCACTCCCACTTTGGTTTGTGCCGATAAACGAATCAAAGTAAAACCGTCCAACTCTTGCAAGCCCTCAGCCTCACCGGATAAATCCACTTTATTACGAATCACGGTAACCGGAATGTTTTGCGGTAATTTAGCTAAAAAGTCCGCCCATTCGGTCTTAAAGGCTTCGGCTGTTTGTTCGGTACTGTCGATCATCAATAAAACATGATCCGCCTGCTCGATCTCATCCCACGCACGTTGGATCCCGATACGTTCCACTTCATCGCTCGCTTCACGCAAACCGGCGGTATCAATAATATGTAACGGCATACCGTCTATATGAATATGCTCACGCAATACGTCACGGGTAGTGCCGGCAATATTGGTCACAATCGCCGCTTCTCTACCCGCTAAAGCATTTAACAGGCTCGATTTACCAGCATTCGGGCGACCGGCAATCACTACTTTCATCCCTTCACGTAAAATCGCACCTTGTTTCGCTTCTTTGCGTACGCCGTTCAGCTGGCGAATAATATCGTTTAAATGCCCTTCGATTTTACCGTCTGCTAAAAAGTCTATTTCTTCATCAGGGAAATCAATCGCTGCTTCCACATAGGTACGCAGATAAATGACCGAATCAACTAACTGATTAATTTTATTGGAAAATTCACCTTGTAGCGATTTTAATGCCGAACGTGCCGCTTGCTCGCTGGTCGCATCAATTAAATCGGCAATCGCTTCCGCTTGGGCAAGGTCGAGTTTATCGTTTAAAAACGCTTGCTCGGAAAACTCACCGGCACGGGCAATGCGTATACCTTTGATCTCTAAAATCCGTTTCAATAAAATATCTAAGATAACTTGGCCGCCATGCCCTTGTAGCTCTAACACGTCTTCGCCGGTAAACGAATTTGGTGCTTTAAAGAACAATGCAATACCTTGGTCTAACACCGTGCCGTCTTGATCTTTAAACGGCAAATAATTAGCTAGACGAGGTTTTAGCTCTTTACCTAATACTTCTTTTGCGACAGTCTGAGCTAATGGTCCTGAAATGCGTAAAATGCCCACGCCCCCACGACCAATCGGAGTGGCTTGAGCAACAATCGTATCTTTCATTGGATATCCCTTCTTATTAAAGAAGCGGTCTTTTTTGCAAAAAGATTTGCAAATCAGACCGCTTGTCATTGTCTTATCATACCATAAAATGAGAGGGGCTCCATTTTATGATTGAGCAGTGATTAAGCTAAAACTGCCAATGCCGCTTCGTAATTCGGTTCTTGTTTGATTTCAGAAACCAATTCGCTGTGTAACACACGATTGTTTTCATCTAATACAATAACAGAACGTGACGTTAAACCGGCAAGCGGACCGCTTTGAATATCCACACCTAATGCACTATGTACATCTTTGTTACGGAATGTTGAAAGAGTTTGAACATTTTCAATACCTTCCGCACCACAGAAACGAGCTTGTGCAAAAGGTAAATCCGCAGAAATACAAAGTACCACAGTATTCGCTAGGTCAGCCGCTTTTTGGTTAAACACTCGCACAGAAGTTGCACATATGCCGGTATCAATACTTGGGAAAATATTTAATACTTTACGTTGACCGGCAAAACTCGCTAAGGCAACATTTTCTAAGCCGTTATTGACTAAGCTGAAATCAGCGACTGTATCGCCTACTTGGGGGAAATTACCGGCAACCGTGATCGGATTACCCATTAAAGTTACATTACTCATCTTAAACATCCTCTTGTTAGAACTTTGATTAATATAACGACTTTTATTCCTCATTTAAACCTTTTAATAAAATAAGTAAAATTTGCTATACTTCGGTAAATTTTTAAGAAGTACAATCTTTATTCACAGTCAAGGTTACCTATGTTGAAACTCCTTCGTATTATTCTGATCGCAACACTAGCGATTCTTATTTCTCTCTTTGGGACTCTTTATGCTTTCGTGCGTTTACGTCATCCAAGTTCTGTGAGTATCGTCGCTAAAATGTACTCAATGATGCACCACTTAGTCGGACTAAAAGTCATTTATCGTCCTCGCCCGGAATTTAACCAATCTGCAATTTATATCGCTAACCACCAAAATAATTACGATATGCTGACTATTGCCGGTATGGTTCCGCCTCGCACGGTGACTATCGGCAAAAAAAGTCTGATTTGGATTCCGTTTTTTGGGTTAGTCTACTGGGCGACCGGTAATATTTTTATTAACCGTGAAAAACGCAGTAGTGCAATCAGCACGATGAATAAAGTTGGCGAAATTATTCGTGGACGCCACATTTCAATTTGGATGTTCCTGGAAGGTACACGTAGCCGTGGCAGAGGTTTATTACCGTTTAAAACCGGTGCGTTCCATACTGCGATTGCTGCCGGTGTACCAATTGTGCCGATTGTTTGTTCTTCACTACATAACAAAGTTGATCTAAACCGCTGGAACAATGGTGTTGTCATTTGTGAAACCTTAGAGCCGATTGATACTAGTGGTTATAACCGTGACAATATTAAAGAGTTAATCGAAAAAAGTTATGCGATTATGGCGGCAAAAATCGAAGCGTTAGATGCTGAAGTGGCTACATTAGAAGCAAGTACGAAAACAAACTAATTAAAGATGATGAATCTGACTAGAAGACAATTACTTTCTCGCTCGGCGATTACGGCGGCAATGCTTTCTGTGCCTAAAACCGTATGGTCTATGGAGCGCCAACCATTAAAAATCCCACCGATTATTGATGTCGGTCGAGGTCGTCCCGTGCGTTTGGATTTACGTGCGGCACAAACACAATTTGAGAAAGGTAAATTGGTTGATGTATGGGGGGTAAACGGTCAATACCTCGCCCCAACCGTGCGAGTGAAATCCGATGACTTTGTTAAATTGACCTATGTGAATAATCTACCACAAGCCGTTTCAATAAATATCCAAGGTTTATTAGCACCGACCGAAATGATTGGCTCCGTTCATCGAAAATTAGAAGCCAAAAGCAGTTGGTCACCGATTATTTCCATCCATCAACCGGCATGCACCTGTTGGTATCACGCCGACACAATGCTTAATTCAGCATACCAACTTTATCGTGGTCTGGCAGGACTTTGGATTATTGAAGATAATCAAAGCAAACAAGCGGATTTACCGAATAAATACGGCGTAAATGACATTCCACTTATTTTACAAGACCAACAACTCAACAAACAGGGCGTACAGGTATTGGATACCAACCAAAAGCAGTTCTTTGGAAAACGCCTGTTCGTTAATGGACAAGAATCGGCTTATCATCAAGTAGCTCGAGGTTGGGTTCGTTTACGCATCGTCAATGCATCGCTCTCTCGCTCTTATCAATTGCGTTTAGACAACGATCAGCCATTACATCTGATTGCTACCGGTATCGGAATGTTAGCCGAACCCGTACCGTTAGAAAGTATAAATTTAGCCCCTTCTGAACGTGTGGAAGTCTTAGTTGATCTCAATGAGGGTAAAACTGTTTCCCTCATAAGCGGTCAAAAACGAGATATTTTTTACCAAGCGAAAAGCCTATTTAGTGATGATAATGAGTTAACTGATAATGTTATTTTAGAACTTCGTCCGGAAGGCATGGCAGCAGTATTCACGAATAAACCGAGTTTACCGCCGTTTAACACGGAAGACTTTCAATTAAAAATTGCACAAGAACGCCGTCTTCTTATTCGTCCGCTCGATCGTTTAATCAATCAACAACGTTTTGATCCTAAACGTATTGATTTTAATATAAAACAAGGCAGCGTTGAGCGTTGGTATATTACTAGTGATGAAGCGGTCGGATTTACCCTACAAGGTGCAAAATTCCTGATTGAAACTCGTAATCGTCAACGCCTTCCGCATAAACAGCTTGCATGGCACGATACGGTTTGGTTGGAAAAAAACCAAGAAGTGACTCTTTTAGTACGCTTTGAACACTTATCAAGCCCACAATTACCTTTTACCTTCGGCGTATCTGATTTTATATTACGTGACCGTGGTGCAATGGGACAATTTATTGTTAGCGAATAAGCGGTCCGATCTGTCGCAAAATTTGCAAAAAATTGAAAAAAATAACTGCTTAAACACCTATTTAGCGGTTATCACTGGTAGAATAGATAGAATTTTCTGAAAATAGGACTTAGACAATGAGCCAAGAATATTTAGATTTTGAATTACCGATTGCCGAATTAGAAGCGAAAATCGAATCGCTGCGAGCTGTGAGTGCGCAAGACGGTAAAATCGACCTTGATGACGAAATCAAACGCTTACAGAAAAAAAGCGAAGAACTCACTAAAAAAACTTTTGCTAACTTAGATGCGTGGCAAGTTTCTCGTATGGCACGCCACCCGAATCGTCCATACACTTTAGATTATATCGAACATATTTTCACCGAGTTTGACGAACTTGCCGGTGATCGTGCATTTGCAGATGATAAAGCCATTGTAGGCGGTATTGCGCGCCTTGATGGTCGTCCGGTGATGGTCATCGGTCACCAAAAGGGTCGTACCACTAAAGAAAAAGTTAAACGTAACTTCGGCATGCCGGCACCGGAAGGTTATCGTAAAGCATTACGCTTAATGGAAATGGCTGATCGCTTTAATATGCCGATTATTACCTTTATCGACACACCAGGAGCTTATCCGGGAATTGGGGCGGAAGAACGTGGTCAGGCAGAAGCAATTGCACGTAACTTGCGTGAAATGGCACAATTAAAAGTGCCGGTTATCTGTACCGTGATTGGTGAAGGCGGTTCTGGTGGTGCTTTAGCTATCGGCGTAGGCGATAAAGTGAATATGCTCCAATACTCAACTTATTCGGTTATTTCGCCGGAAGGGTGTGCGTCAATTCTGTGGAAAAGTGCTGAAAAAGCCTCAACTGCGGCAGAAGTTATGGGCTTAACTGCACAGCGTTTAAAAGAGTTAAATTTAATTGATGGTATTGTGGCTGAACCATTAGGTGGTGCACATCGTGATGTTGCACAAATGGCAGAAAATCTTAAGCAACAAATTCTTGCTGATTTACAAGATTTAGCACCATTAAGCACAGAAGCGTTATTAGATCGCCGTTATCAACGTTTAATGAGCTACGGCTACGTTTAGTAAATAACAAAAAATAAGCGGTCAAATTTTTGCAAGTTTTTGCGAATATTTGATCGCTTTTTTATACACAAAAATCTGAAATTGACTATTTTAGGAAATATTCGGAAGTAAAGAAGAATGGTGCCGACTACCGGAATCGAACTGGTGACCTACTGATTACAAGTCAGTTGCTCTACCTACTGAGCTAAGTCGGCATATCTTGAAAAGAGGCGTCATTATAGTTTTTTTAACTAAAGTTACAAGCCCATTCTGTTAAATTTTTAGACATTCAAAATAGAAAAGGAGTTAATTGAATGAAAAACATTCTATCTATTCAATCTCACGTGGTTTATGGTTATGCAGGCAATAAATCCGCCACCTTTCCAATGCAACTGTTAGGTGTCGATGTGTGGGCATTGAATACAGTCCAATTTTCAAATCATACCCAATACGGCAAATGGAAAGGTCTGATTATGCCAAAAGAGCAAATCGGTGAAATTGTTCAAGGGATTGATGAGATTGGCGAATTAGCAAAATGTGATGCGGTCCTTTCTGGTTATATCGGCTCTGCTGAACAAGTAACAGAAATTGTTAATGCTTTTCATACGGTAAAAAGTCGTAATCCAAATGCAATTTATTTATGCGATCCAGTAATGGGACATCCGGATAAAGGCTGTATTGTGGCTGACGGTGTAAAGGAAGGCTTAATCAAACAAGCAATGGCTCATGCCGATATTATTACCCCAAATTTAGTTGAATTACGTGAATTAACCGGTTTAACCGTAGAAAATTTTGAGCAGGCGATTGAAGCTGTCAAAGCTATTCTGACCAAAGGCCCTAAGAAAGTGTTAGTTAAACATCTTAGTAAAGTCGGGAAACAAGCGGATAAATTTGAGATGCTTTTTGCAAGTAGTGAAGGGATGTGGCATATCAGCCGACCATTATATCCATTTGCTAAAGAACCGGTAGGTGTAGGTGATTTAACTGCCGGCTTATTCTTAGCGAATTTACTGAATGGTAAGTCGGATATCGAAGCCTTTGAACATACCGCAAATGCGGTTAATGACGTAATGGAAGTCACGGCTAATTCGGGTGTTTATGAACTGCAAATTATCGCCGCAAGAGAGCTTATTCTGACACCTCGTAGTCAATATAAAGCGGTAAAAATCACCTAAAACAAGATCGCTTACTTAAAAATAAGCGGTCTTTTTATTTCTTTTTCTTCCAGAAAAGCGAGATTTTATTTGTCGTATCTTATGGAAAAGAACTCATACTTCCTAAAATAACAAAAACAAAAAGGCGTGTCTTTCGACACGCCTTCTCAGCTTTTCGCTTGCTTAAATAGTTAAGTCAAAACCTAATTATTTAACAATTTTCGCTACAACGCCCGCACCTACTGTACGACCACCTTCACGAATCGCAAAACGTAAACCTTCGTCCATCGCGATTGGGTGAATTAAGCTTACTGTCATTTTGATGTTGTCGCCTGGCATTACCATCTCAACACCTTCTGGTAACTCGATTGTACCTGTTACGTCTGTTGTACGGAAGTAGAACTGTGGACGGTAACCTTTGAAGAATGGAGTATGACGACCACCTTCTTCTTTTGATAATACGTACACTTCTGATTCGAAGTCTGTGTGTGGTGTGATTGTACCTGGTTTCGCTAATACTTGACCACGTTCGATTTCTTCACGTTTTGTACCACGTAATAATGCACCAACGTTTTCACCCGCACGACCTTCGTCTAATAATTTACGGAACATCTCAACACCAGTTACCGTTGTTTTCGTAGTTTCTTTGATACCTACGATTTCAACTTCTTCACCTGATTTGATGATACCACGCTCTACACGACCTGTTACTACTGTACCACGACCTGAGATTGAGAATACGTCTTCGATTGGTAATAAGAATGGTTTATCAATCGCACGCTCTGGCTCTGGAATGTAAGTATCTAAGTGGTGTGCTAACTCAAGAATTTTTTCTTCCCACTCTGCTACGCCGTTTAACGCTTGTAACGCTGAACCACGTACGATTGGTGTATCATCACCTGGGAAGTCATATTGAGAAAGAAGTTCACGTACTTCCATTTCTACTAATTCTAATAACTCTTCGTCATCTACCATGTCGCATTTGTTTAAGAATACGATGATGTATGGTACACCTACTTGGCGACCTAATAAGATGTGCTCACGAGTTTGTGGCATAGGACCGTCTGTCGCTGCTACTACTAAGATTGCACCGTCCATTTGCGCCGCACCGGTAATCATGTTTTTAACATAGTCCGCGTGTCCTGGGCAGTCTACGTGTGCGTAGTGACGAGTTTCTGTATCGTACTCAACGTGTGAGGTGTTGATGGTGATACCACGCGCTTTTTCTTCCGGCGCGTTATCGATTTGGTCGAATGCACGTGCTGCACCACCGAAGTGTTTCGCTAATACAGTTGTGATCGCTGCTGTTAAAGTTGTTTTACCATGGTCAACGTGGCCGATTGTACCCACGTTAACGTGCGGTTTTGTACGTTCAAATTTTTCTTTAGACATTTTAAAAGCCTCTTAAACAAACACGGTTACAAATGGTACATAACCACATTAACCAAATGTAGAAATTGTTAATAAATTTAAAACATTGAAAAGATGAAATTTAGAAGAGTAAGTGGTGCTGATAGGCGGATTTGAACCGCCGACCTCACCCTTACCAAGGGTGCGCTCTACCAACTGAGCTATATCAGCGCTTGGAGCGGGCAGCGGGAATCGAACCCGCATCATTAGCTTGGAAGGCTAAGGTAATAGCCATTATACGATGCCCGCTGTTCTAAATTCGTCTGTCCGATGTGCGATTCAATTAAGAGAAATGGTGGAGGGAGAAGGATTCGAACCTTCGAAGGCTGAGCCAACAGATTTACAGTCTGCCCCCTTTGGCCGCTCGGGAATCCCTCCACGATAATTGAATACTTAATCACGATTTGCAGTTATGGTGCCGACTACCGGAATCGAACTGGTGACCTACTGATTACAAGTCAGTTGCTCTACCTACTGAGCTAAGTCGGCGTTGCGTTGTCGTAAGCAAGTGAGGTGCATTATAGGGAAATTTTAAAACCGTGCAAGTGTTTTTTTTCAAAAAAATTAAAAAATCTGTTTTTTCGCTTGCTTAATAAACAAAACGATTGTTTTTTATATGTTTTTACCGGTTTTAAGCAGATAAAACGCCCTATTTTTAGATTTCTATTGTATATTTACATATACGCTTTCCCTAGGAAAAGCATACTATTGCATCGGAAAATTAGAGAATTTGGCAATGAGCCTCAAAAAATCAAATAAAATCACACCTTTTTTAACTTTTGATCGTCAAAAATGGGCTGAATTACGCAAATCAGTGCCGTTAAAATTAACCGAACAAGATTTAAAACCGCTTCTCGGTTTTAATGAAGATCTTTCTTTAGATGAAGTCAGCACCATTTATTTACCGCTCGCACGTTTAATCAACTACTATATTGAAGAAAATCTTAAACGTCAGACGGTATTACATCGTTTCCTTGGCGTAGAATCGCCTAAAGTTCCTTATATTATCAGCATTGCCGGTAGTGTTTCAGTTGGTAAAAGTACGTCCGCACGTATTTTGCAAGCTCTACTTTCACAATGGCCAAATGAACGTAAAGTCGATTTAATCACAACGGACGGTTTCTTATACCCTTTGGCAAAATTACAAGAAAAAGATTTGCTTAAGCGTAAAGGCTTCCCGGAATCTTATGACATTCATCGGTTAATTCAATTCGTATCTGATATTAAATCAGGCAAACGTCATATTAAATCTCCTATTTATTCACATTTAACCTATGACATTATTCCCGATCAATATAACGTAGTTGATCAACCGGATATTGTCATTTTAGAAGGTTTAAACGTGCTACAAAGTGGAATGAATTATCCATCCAGTCCGCATAATGTTTTTGTATCGGACTTTGTCGATTTTTCTATTTATGTCGATGCAGATGAAGATTTGCTTAAACAATGGTATATCCACCGTTTTCTAAAGTTCCGCCGTAGTGCGTTTTCTGATCCAGATTCTTATTTCCATCATTATTCCAAACTATCGGAACAGGAGGCGATCCAAACCGCTTCAACCATTTGGGACGAAATTAACGGTTTAAACCTAAAGAAAAATATTTTACCTAGTCGTGATCGTGCGAATTTAATTTTGGTTAAGGGCGAAGACCACGCCATTCAGACGGTTAAACTGCAGAAATAGTTAACCACAAGTAGTAATATTTAATAAAAACCCACTAAATTAGGGCGATTAATCTGCAATTTTTTGTTAAGCTAATCGCCTATTTTTGCAAACTTTTAAAGAAAAAAGACCGCTTATGAATAAAAAACTTTTGCTTCCTTTAATTATTTTTTTAGCGTTAACCGTAACATTTATGGTGCAACTTTCTCGTAATGCTCAGGGCGATGACCCAAAAAAATTAGAATCTGCATTAGTCGGTAAAACGATTCCTGATTTCCGTTTAGAATCTTTACTTGATGAAAAACAAATGCTTGATCAAAATGTATTAAAAACAGGTAAACCGCGTTTGTTAACTGTTTGGGCGACTTGGTGTCCAACTTGTTATGCCGAACATGAATATCTCACATTACTCGCTAAACAAGGCGTAGAAATTGTCGGTGTGGACTATAAAGATGAGCGTTCTAAAGCAATGAAATTCCTTGCCAGTTACGGTAATCCTTACAAAGCAAACATTTACGATCCAAAGGGGTCATTAGGCTTAGATCTCGGTGTTTACGGGGCGCCTGAAACTTTTATTATTGACGGTAAAGGCATTATCCACTACCGCCATGCAGGCGATGTAAACGACCAAGTATGGAACCAAGTATTAAAACCGATTTATGAAAAACTTAAGCAACAATAATATGAAAAAATTATTTTCGATTTTCTTAATGGCAAGTGCGGTTGTTACTGCCGCTCCGGTTGAATTTAATCAATTTGATTCGGAGCAACAAGAAGCTGATTATCATAGCCTAATTCAAGAATTACGTTGTCCACAATGTCAGAACAATAATATTGCTGACTCTAACGCAACTATCGCAACCGATATGCGTGTAAAAACCTTAGAGTTACTCAAACAAGGTAAAAGCAAAGATGAAGTGGTCAATTATATGATTGAACGATATGGTAATTTTGTTACCTATGATCCACCGTTAACACCTGCAACAGTATTACTTTGGGCATTACCGGTCGCATTATTACTACTTGGCTTCGGTTTAATTTTTGGACGTAAGTCCAAAGTGAAACAAGCGGTTAAATCCGAGCAAGATTTTGCAACATCAACGATTGACCAAACACGTTTAAACCAAATTTTAAACAATAAGGAAGAGTAATGAATTTTTGGATTATTATTACGCTCGTAACGCTTGTTACCTGTTTTATTGCGTTCTATCCACTATTAAAAAAAGCGGTAAAAAGCGATTCAACTAAACGTGACAGCCTAAATAAAGCATTTTATTTAGATCGTTTAAAAGAAGTAGAACGTGAAGCGAATGAAGGGGTAATTGATGACCCTGAAAAAACCAAATTAGAACTTCAACAAAGTTTATTGGACGATATTCCTGAACAAAAAGAGGTAATACCGACAAAACCAAGCCATATCGGTAAAATTTGGTTTGTCGTATTACTGCTAGCCGTTGGTATTATTGGCACTACTGCTTATGTCAGCGTAGGTTCATGGCAAGCCGGTACCATGATAGATATGACCCATAAAAAATTAGAATATTTTTATGAACGTATCAAAGATGAAGATACCAATCCATTGTCTGAACAAGAATTAAATCAATTTGCCATGGCATTACGTGTAGAATTACAGGATAAACCAAACGATGCTAAAGGTTGGTTTATGTTAGGTCAAATCGGGATGGCAAAAGATGACGGTCAATTAGCCCTAGAAAGCTATGAAAAAGCGAGCAAATTAGACCCAAAAAATCTGCAATATAAAGGCAGTTATGCACAGGTGTTAATGTTCTCGCAAGATCAGGCGGATAAAGACAAGGGCAAAGAAGTGTTAAAAGAAATTTTACGCCAAGATCATACTAATTTAGATGCGCTTAGCCTACTCGCTTTCAGCTCTTTTGAAGAACAAGATTACAAAATGGCGGCAATGACTTGGGGTATGATGTTAAAACTGATTCCTGAAGGAGAGCCACGCCGTGCGACGGTTGAAAAAAGTATCAATATGGCAATGTCGATGCTAAAAGAGCAAGAAAGTAAACAACCGGCAAAAGCGGAAGAGAAAAAATAATTCACGTTTTAGCGAGATTAAAACTGATTTGGGCGGGTTTATACCCGCCCTAAAATTGCAAAAGGATAAATAATGTTAAGTAAAGAGACATTAAAAATCGGTTTGGTTTCTGTTTCAGACCGAGCTTCTAGCGGTGTTTATCAAGATCAAGGTATTCCTGAATTACAAGCATGGTTGGAATCCGCACTAACTGCACCATTTGAGGTTGAAACACGTTTAATTCCGGATGAGCAATCTGTTATTGAGCAAACTCTAATTGAATTAGTGGACAGACACTACTGCCATTTAGTATTAACTACCGGTGGAACAGGTCCAGCAAAACGTGACGTTACACCTGATGCAACTCTTGCGGTGGCACACCGTGAAATGCCAGGCTTTGGTGAACAAATGCGTCAAGTAAGTCTGCATTTTGTCCCGACCGCCATTCTCTCTCGCCAAGTCGGTGTTATTCGTCAAGACTCACTCATTTTAAATTTGCCGGGACAGCCGAAAGCGATTAAAGAAACCTTGGAAGGGGTAAAAGATGCACAAGGTAATACACTAGTACGAGGCATTTTTAGTGCCGTGCCATACTGTTTGCAATTATTAAGTGAAATTTATATCGACACGTATCCTGAAATCTGCGAAAGTTTCCGTCCGAAATCAGCGAGAAGATAATCTTTAAAACCACGGAATACACTGGTAACTCGGAAAGCTAAACAAGCGGTCAAATTTACTGAAAATTTTACATTCCGAGTAATCTACATTTTCCGTGGCGATTAAAATAGGAATTTCTTATGAAAAAAATTGAAGCAATTATTAAACCGTTCAAGCTAGATGATGTTCGTGAAGCATTAACCGATGCGGGTATTACCGGTATGACTGTTACCGAAGCGAAAGGCTTTGGTCGTCAAAAAGGCCATACAGAGCTTTATCGTGGTGCAGAATATGCGATTGATTTTCTACCGAAAATTAAACTGGAAATCGTGGTAGCAGATGATCAAGTAGATGCTTGTATCGAAGCGATTATCGACACTGCACAAACAGGTAAGATCGGTGACGGTAAAATCTTTATCTATGATGTCGAGCGAGTAATTCGTATCCGTACCGGAGAAGAAAACGAAGACGCTATTTAACCATTTGTATTGATGTTATCAGATAATGAGAAGGATAACATTCAAACCAAATACGAGTAACATTCAAATAGGAACACTATGAAACAAACCGGCATCAAATGGTTGTGGCTCAGTTTAGCGACAATTATTATTGATTTATGGACCAAATACCTTGTGGTACAACGCTTTGAGCTATATGAAAGCGTAAACGTACTACCAATTTTCAATTTAACCTACGTACGCAACTACGGTGCAGCCTTCAGCTTTTTAGCTGATCACGGCGGTTGGCAGAAATATTTTTTCTTAGGATTAGCTATTGTCATTTCACTCGGCTTAATTGTTATGCTGTGGCGTAATCAAGCGGTTAAAAAATTGGAAAATTCTGCATATGCCCTGATTATAGGCGGTGCAATCGGTAATGCAATTGACCGTGCTTATAATGGCTATGTAGTTGATTTCTTTGATTTTTATTGGGATATCTATCATTATCCCGTATTTAATGTGGCGGATATTGCCATTGTAGTGGGTGCAGGATTGCTTATCTTGGAAGCATTCCTCGACAAAAAGAGAAAGAGTGATTAAATGAATATTTTATTAGCAAACCCAAGGGGGTTCTGTGCTGGCGTTGATCGTGCGATTTCGATTGTAGAACTCGCTCTCGAAATTCACGGTGCACCGATTTATGTTCGTCACGAAGTGGTACACAACCGCTTTGTGGTGGACGGCTTAAAAGCTAAAGGTGCGGTGTTTGTCGAAGAATTAGACGAAGTGCCGGATGATGCGATTGTGATTTTCTCGGCACACGGTGTTTCACAAGCGGTTCGCCAAGAAGCAAAGCAACGCGGTTTAAAAGTATTTGATGCCACTTGCCCATTAGTCACCAAAGTACATATGCAAGTGGCACGTGCTAGCAAAAAAGGCACTAAAGCGATTTTAATCGGACATGAAGGTCATCCGGAAGTGATCGGCACAATGGGACAATATGACAACCAAGACGCCGGTATTTTCTTAGTGGAATCGGTCGAAGATATTGCCAGACTGCCGGTTAGCAACCAAGACGAGCTGACTTTTATGACGCAAACCACGCTTTCGATTGACGATACCAGCGATGTGATTGAAGCGTTAAAAGCGAAATACCCGGCAATTCAAGGTCCGCGTAAAAACGATATTTGTTATGCAACCACCAATCGCCAACAAGCGGTTAGAGAGTTGGCGAAACAATCACAACTGGTATTAGTGGTCGGCTCTAAAAATTCTTCAAACTCAAATCGTTTAGCCGAACTGGCTTCACGTATGGGTGTGCCATCTAAATTGATTGACGGTCCACAAGATATTGATCCAAGCTGGTTAAATGGTGTGGAAACCATCGGTATTACCGCCGGCGCATCAGCACCGGAAGTTTTAGTACAATCGGTAGTGGAACACTTAAAAACCTTAGGTGTAACCGGTGTGAGCAACTTAGAAGGTTGTGAAGAAAATATGGTGTTTGAAGTACCGAAAGAACTACGTATTCACGAGGTGAAATAATGGCTGAATTAAATCGTTTTAGAATTGAGTGGGAATGTCGCCGTGGAATGCGAGAGCTAGACAAAATGATTATGCCTTTTTATAAGGAATATTTTGATGAGTTAAGCGAAGCGCAGCAGCAAACTTTTGTAGCAATGCTCAAATATACCGATCCGGAATTATTCCGTTGGTTTATGCACCAAGCCCCTGCCCCAACGCAAGAAATGACCGATTTAATCGAATTAATCCGTTCTAAAATCGAGCGTTAATCCCTACTGCAAGCGGTCATTTTTGGTAAAAATTTGCTAAAAACGACCGCTTGTTACGTTGTTCTTACTGGCAAACAGATAAGAGTTTGTGATTTAAGTTTTGCTGTTCAAGTACAAATAAAACCGCTTTTGCTAACGCTTTACGGCTCATATAACTGTCTGGCATTGCCGTTGCATTTTCAATCAACCGGAAGGTTTCGTCTTCGTCAAGATTCAATCCGCACGGACGTAAAATTGTCCAGTTTAGTGAGCTTTCACGCAATATGTTTTCAGCCTGCGTTTTTGCTTGTAATGCTTCTCCAAGTGCTTGTTGCCCCCGTTCGGATAAAAATGACCATTGCTCACCGCAACCCATACTGGTAATAAAAATAAAACGAGCGGCAGGTGCATATTTCAGCATCGCACGAATAATATTGATATTACCGGCAGCATCGCTACGTACACCGTCCTTTTTACCACCGATATAGCTAATCACCACTTTTGGCGAATATTGCTGCATCACCGCTTCACAGGCTTCCGGTGACATTACATCGGCAACCGCTGTTTGGCGATCAGCAAAAAACGGATCGTCAGAAGGTTTACGTAGTACCGACACAATCGGTTCATCAACTGCTTGCAATAATGCCCGTCCGGCTAAGCCATTGGCTCCAAACAATAAAATCATTTTTCCCCCTTCACTAATTGACGCATAAAGTCAATTTGGTTTTGACGTAAATTACGAGCTTCATCACGTCCAACAAAGATTTTAAACATTGCGTCGCCTTGATGGTTAATAAAGTTAAGCGATACGGTATGTTTGCCCATAAATGGACGTTCAAGTAAATAAATCGCCGCACAGTTTTCATAACGTAAGTGACCGTGTACGCCACCTTCCTGAGCGTGATCAAAATTGTAAAATCCTCTGCCGATTTGACCGCTTGGTAGCTTGCCGGTGACTTCAACCACAGCATCCGGCGTGTGTGCAATAAAGGTCACTGCATCTTCTAGCGTTGCTAACGCTTGCATGATTTCCACAAAACGTGCGCCGTCCGTTTTGGTGACCATTTCCGCCGGTAAGCAGCTAATCACTTCTTCTAAGCTGCATTGTTTCATACCGGCAACCATTTCTAAAATTTGCCCTGGATTTTCGGCAAGTGATTGGCGTAATTCGCTTAATTGTTGTTCACTTAATTTAACCATGCTGTTCTCCTTTTTATCTTCTGTGGGTAGCGTGAGCATTAATTTGCGGATCAATGTAGGTGACCAGTATCGACCACTGATATTCAAGTGAGCGATACCATCTTGATCAATGTTTAATAAAGATAATTGCTGCCATTGCATCAGCAATTTCATTGCTTTTGGGTTATGTTTAAATAACTTAATATCCAGATAGCCCAGTTCTAAATCGTGTTGTACCACACCAAGCAACGGTTTATTTGCACCGTGTTTACTTAAAAACGACAGCGCTTTTTTGTCTGCCTGTGTGTCTAAATAGGTTTGTAATGTGGAATGAACTTGGAAACTATAACCGCCGAAATTACCGCCTGCACCGGAACCGAAAGCCAGACACGGCATATTGGATTTAACTAACGTGTTATAACGGTTTCGTTCCCCTCGATTCGGGAAAGCAAAGTGGTTATTACTGACTTGTTGCCAACCGGCTTTTTGTAAATGCTCTACCGCATAAGCGTAATGTTGCGCTTGTACCCCAAAACTGGCGGCGGCAGGCAGAGAACCGTGTTCAATCATTTTATTAATCGGTAAAAACGGATAATTATTAAACGCATAAATATCCAAACCGGATAACGGTAGGCTACTTGCCACTTTAATATCGTTCGCCCAGACTTCGTCCGTTTGATTTGGTAAACCGAAAATCAAATCAGCAACAATAACCACATCCAATCCACACAAGGCCTTGAGGTATTCGTAGGCTTCTTCTCCACTATGTTTGCGTCCTAAACGTTTACGAATGTTTGAATTAAAGGTTTGAATACCGATTGAAATACGATTCACACCGGCAGCTACGCAAGCACGAGCCTTTTCAATATCAAAATGACTAATACGACCTTCAATCGTAAATTCGCAATCATCCGCCAGCGGTAAATACTGGTAACAGGCTTTGATTAAACGCACCAGATCTTCGGTATCCAATGCGGTTGGCGTTCCGCCACCGAAATAAACCGCTTTGATTTTACCGTTACCTTGGCGGATACTTGCTTCGTACGCTAACTCTTCAATCAGTTTATCGGTATAGATTTTGCTATAGTCTTGTTTCCACGCATTGCGATAAAAACCACAGAAAATACAATGACCGGCACAAAAAGGAATATGGAAGTATGCCAAACCATCTTCTTTAAGAGCGTGAATAGCAGCTTGTCTCCATAAATTCTGCCATTCTTGTTGCGGTACAACTTCACCACCCCAAATCGGCATTAATGCTTGGCGTTCAGGAAATGCTTGTGGAGCAGCTTGAGTTGCTTGCCAATTTTTTGTTGTAATCATAATTGCTTCCTCAGTCTGTAAAACGAGAAAGGAGTTATACAGAATCCAACTGTAAATGATATTGATTTTTATCAAGATATGTCAAGTTAATTATAATGCTTACAAAAAAAGCAGAGCCTTTGCTCTGCTTTTTTACTGAGTGCTACGGAATGACGATATTACGTAACAGTTACTACATTGTTGAAACGAATTAACCTTTTAAACCTTCGGCAATACGTGCCGCATCCACACCGGCATTTGCTTCTACACGTTGTATAAATGGTGAGAGTTGCTCAAGGTGTGAAAAATCTAAGCCTAGCAGACGACACCAATTTAACATAATGTAAAGATACACATCTGCAACCGAGATATTTTCTCCAAAGAAAATATGGCTTTCTAAATGCTCATTGGCAGTCGATAATTGATCTAAAACCTGTTCTGCCGCTTGCTGACGAATAAGACGAGTTAACTCTTCGTTACCCTCCGCATAACTTGGTAAACGGAATAACGGTACAAATGATTTATGTACATCGCAATTAAAAAAGGCTAGCCAACGAGCCGCTTTCGCTTTATCACGTAAGGTTTTGCTACCGAATAATTTTGCTTCCGGATATTTCTCATCTAAATAGTGCAAAATCGCTTGGTTTTGTGAAAGGGCTAAATCACCGTCCACTAATAACGGTACTGCACCACGTGGATTCAACGCTAAAAATTCCGCTGATTTAATAAAATCACGGCTCACTAGCTCCGCTTGATATTCCGCACCAGTCCATTCTAACGCAACGTGTGGTACAAATGAGCAAGCACCTTTTAAACAATAAAGTTTCATATCTTTCTCCAAATCAAATATCCTCGACCATTACTCGCCGAGGAAATAGCAATCTTATGGTAATAATTTCTCTAAACGCCATAAATCCGCAAAACTTGCACGTGCTTTAATTAAGTGCGCTTGGTCGCCGTCAACCATAATTTCGACCGCTTGCGGACGTGAATTGTAGGTTGAAGACATCGCCGCTCCGTAAGCCCCTGCCGAACGCATTGCAATCAGGTCGCCTTGTTCAATCGCCAGTTCTCTGCCTTTACCTAAAAAGTCTGAGGTTTCACAAATCGGGCCAACTACGTCATAGACCGCTTTTTCACGCACAAGTGATTGATCTACCTCGGTAATCTGCATATAAGCTTCATAAAGCGCCGGACGAATCATATCGTTCATACCGGTATCAACAATCGCAAAATTACGATCTTCATTCGCTTTAAGGTATTCCACTTTAGTGACTAAAATCCCCGCATTGGCTGTGATCGCACGACCCGGCTCTAAGATGATCTCAAGATCTGCATAACCTTTTAATTTTTCGAGTAATGCTTTGGCATATTCGGTTGGATGCGGCGGTTCTTCGCCGTTATACGGCACGCCTAAACCACCGCCTAAATCTAAGTGATGTAATTCGATACCGTCTTCTTTTAATTGTTCCATTAATACAATCAAGCGATCAGCGGCATCTAAAAACGGTTGTAATTCGGTTAATTGCGAACCGATATGGCAATCCATACCGGTAATTTTTACGTTCGGTAAGGTTTTGGCTAAACGATACACCTCACGTGCTTGGGTTACGCTTACCCCAAATTTATTTTCTTTTAAACCGGTGGAAATATAAGGGTGAGTATGTGCATCCACATCCGGATTTACACGCAATGAAATTGGTGCGATTTTACCTAATTGACCGGCAACGTCATTAATGCGGTGTAACTCGGCGATAGATTCTATATTAAAGCAACGAATACCAACTTCCAACGCACGCTGAATTTCACTGTGTGACTTTGCCACACCGGAAAATACCACTTTACTTGGGTCACCACCAGCGACAAGTACACGTTCAAGCTCACCTTGCGATACTATGTCAAAGCCCGAACCAAGGCGTGCCATTACATTTAATAAAGCGATATTGGAATTGGATTTCACCGCAAAACAAACTAAATGTGGATGCGTACCAAATGCTTTATCAAATGCGTGCCAATGACGCTCAAGCGTAGCACGAGAATAAATATAAGCTGGCGTGCCATATTGCTTAATGATGTCGGAAACGGAAACCTCTTCCGCAAACAGTTGTTGATTTTTATATTCAAAATGATTCATTGACTTGTCCGTTGTGTTTGAAAAATAAAACCACGGCAAAATCCCATACTGGTAATGACAAACAATCGAATAAATTTGATCGCTTGTGATACCGAGCTTTTATATTGCCGTGGTAAAAGGTTATTTTATTTGTTGTTGAGCCGGTTGTTGCTCAGGAAAATAAAGTGGGCCTTTTACACCGCAGGCTGCTAATCCGAATGATGCGAGTAGTGCCACTAACAATAATTTTTTCATCGTAAATCCTTGAGAGTGAATTGTTTGTTGATTCTAAAACAAATTGCGGTAATGAAAAAGCAAAAAAGCCGTTTCTCAGATTTTTAGAGACATAGCTTTTGTAAAATTTCTCACAAATTCGACCGCTTATAGTATAAAAAAAGCCACCCTTGCGGATGGCTTGATTCACGTTATATTGATTACAGTGCGATTACTGCAAAGAACACAATCACTGAGTAGAGGGCAGATAATCCGTAGAATACCCAACCACCTGCAGGAAAGTGAATTTTGAGGTCGTGTAAACCATGATGTACACGGTGCATACCTGCCCACATTGGGAAGATAGTTACCGCTAAAATCACTAATTTACCTAACCAAGTGTGGGCAAATGCCACAATATTATCTACCGGTACTAAACCGAGCGGTAATAACACACCTAAAATAAGAAGTAATACAGGGAAACAAATTGCACTAATTGTACCGCCCGCACTAAACATTAACCATACAGGTGGTTCATTAGAACGTTTTGGATCTTGTTTATTCATTGCTATTCTCCCCTACATATAAGTACATACTAATGCAACTAGGCTCACTAAACCTGTTACTGCCCAAAGTGCATTTTTTAAAATGTTTGGATTTACACGCTCATTTTTAACGATAAAAGTTAAAACTTGCGGAGTCATCACATACAATGTTGCGGCATGGTATAACAATGCGGCAATACTGATAACGTTTAAAATAAATACAATAGGGTTTTGTAAGAAACTGATAAAGCCGTCTAAACTTTCTCCGCTTAAACTAATTACTCCATGCAGTAATACTAAGCAAAACCATACGGTAGCAAGACAAGTTGCTTCACGTACCATGTACATTTTATAGAAGCTAGATTTTGTCCACCAATTTGCGTTCATTTCGCGTACATACGCTTTACGTTTAGTTGTCATATTGCCCCCTAGCCTTTTGGTTTAAGCATTGAAATTACGTAATCTTTCGCACTTTCCAATTTACCTTGGTTAATCGCAGAAGCTGGGCCTACATGTTTCGGACATACTTCTGAACAATAACCGACGAAAGTACAACTCCACACCCCGTTTTTAGAGCTTAAGAGTTTCATACGTTGTTCACGACCGTTATCACGGTTATCCAAGTTATAACGGTGAGCAAGGGTAATCGCTGCCGGACCGATGAACTCAGGGTTTAAACCAAATTGCGGACAAGCTGCATAGCATAGACCACAGTTAATACACATTGAGAATTGACGATATTTCTCTAATTGTGCCAGGGTTTGTTTAGTACGCTGACCTTCCGGTGCTTTATTATCGATAACATAAGGTTTGATTGCTTCGATGCTGTCGATAAAGTGGCTTAAATCCACTACTAAGTCACGCTCAATCGGGAAGTTTGCAAGCGGTTCAATTCGCATAAAGCCACTGTAATCACGTAAGAATGTTTTACATGCTAATTTCGGTTTACCGTTTACCATCATACCGCACGAGCCGCAGATTGCCATACGGCAAGACCAACGATAAGAAAGCTCAGGCTCAAGTTCGTCTTTAATATAACCAAGTGCATCTAATAATGAAGTTTGGCTATCGAACGGCACTTCATATTTGTCTAAATGTGGTTCGCTATCTGTTTCCGGATTGTAGCGAAGCACTTCGATGGTCATTTTGTTTAAATTTGCCATATTATCGCTCTCCTATTTTTGTGCCTGTTCTGCTGCTTTTTTCGCTTTTTCTTGCGCTTCTGCTTCCGCACCATATACACGTTTTGCAGGTTGTGATTTAGTAATTTTCACATCTGAATATTTAATGGTTGGTGTGCCGTCTGCGTTATAGAATGCTTGGGTGTGTTTTAAGTAATTCACATCGTCACGTTCGGTATAGTCTAAACGTTGGTGTGCACCACGAGATTCTTTACGTTCAACCGCAGAGCAAGCGATTGATTGCGCCACGTCTAAAATGAAACCTAATTCGATTTTGTAGAGTAAATCAGTATTAAACACGCTTGATTTATCTTTTACGCTGATATTTTTGTAACGTTCTCTTAACTCGTGGATTTTGTTTACTGCACCTTCCATACTTTCTTGAGTACGATAGATACCACAACCTTCTTCCATTGCGTCACCCATTTGGTTACGAATATCAGACCAAGATTCATTACCTTCTTGACGAGCTAAAGCGTGTAAACGTGCAACTACATCTTGTGCTTGTGCATCAATTTGTGCTTGGTTACGAGGACCGGCTTCTTGTGCACGGCGAGCCGCATTTTCACCAGCCACTTTACCAAATACCACTAACTCTGCTAATGAGTTAGAACCTAAACGGTTTGCACCGTGTAAGCCTGAAGACGCACATTCACCAACTGCAAATAAGCCTTTAATTGAAGTTTCTGCGTGCATATCCACTTCAATACCACCCATTGTATAATGAACCACCGGGCGAACTGGGATTGGTGAAGTTACCGGATCTACGCCTTCATAAGCACGTGCTAATTCGCAGATAAACGGTAAACGTTCGGTTAAGTGTTTTTCACCTAAATGACGTAAGTCTAGATGCACTACATCCACACCTTTTGCCGTTTTTAAAGTGTTACCTTTTTTCCATTCTTGCCAGAATGCTTGTGAAACTTTGTCACGCGGACCTAATTCCATATATTTATTTTCAGGTTTGCCGATCGGTGTTTCAGGTCCTAGGCCATAATCTTGTAAGTAACGATAACCATCTTTATTGACTAAGATACCACCTTCACCACGGCAGCCTTCGGTCATTAAGATACCGGTATTCGGTAAACCGGTTGGGTGATATTGAACAAATTCCATATCACGTAATGCCACACCGTGACGATATGCCATTGATAAACCGTCACCCGTTACGATACCACCGTTGGTATTGAAACGATAAGTACGACAACCACCACCTGTTGCGATAACGACTGCATTTGCGTTGATTTGAACGAGAGTACCTTCCATCATATTCATCGCTACACAACCGCGAGCTTCGCCGTTGTCAGTCAGGATATCTAAAACGAAATGTTCGTCAAAACGGACGATGTTAGGATATTTGATAGAAGTTTGGAAAAGGGTGTGTAATAAGTGGAAACCGGTTTTATCCGCCGCAAACCACGTACGTTCGATTTTCATACCACCGAAACGACGTACGTTCACTTCACCATCTTCACGACGTGACCAAGGACAGCCCCAACGTTCTAGCTGAGTCATTTCAATCGGTGAATGTTCAACAAAATATTCTACGATATCCTGTTCGCATAACCAGTCACCGCCACCCACTGTATCATTAAAGTGGTTATCGAAAGAGTCTGTATCTTTGATTACTGCCGCTGAACCGCCCTCTGCCGCCACCGTATGGCTACGCATTGGGTAAACTTTTGAAATTAAAGCAATTTTAAGATTTGGATTTGCCTCCGCTGCTGCGATCGCTGCACGTAAACCGCCACCGCCAGCACCGATAATTGCGACATCAAAATTAACACTTTGCATAATGCACTCCAAAATAATAGATTAATTAATCAATATAACTCGTTTTTATTGTGCCACTATTTTTTGTGCAAGATAAGCGTATTTTACTTTTTTAGTCAGATAAAAATCTGTTTTGTGATCTACCTCAAAAAAGGTAAATCAACTTATAGGTGTATTGATAATTACTCGTAATTATGGATAAGAATACATCTCATTTAGCGGTTAATTTTGCTTAAAATTTCGCAAATTATGTAACAAAAAATTTAAGGGAATAATCATAAAATACGAATGATAGCAAAATTAGCTTTCGCAAAATAAAGTAAATCTCGCTAAAATCTACTTTTTATATCTTCAGATACTTTTTATGAATGAATTAAATTTAGAAAATATTGAGTGGAAACCAACCGCTTCTATTCAGAACCTGATTAAACGTAGCAAAATTATGGTAGAAATTCGCCAGTTCTTTAAAGATCGTGGTGTATTAGAAGTGGAAACACCGGCATTAAGTGAATTTTCCGTCACCGATGTGCATCTTTCTACCTTCAGCACTCAATTTCTTTCGCCTTTCTCTAGCGAAGCAAAAACATTGCATCTGATGACAAGTCCTGAATACCATATGAAACGCTTATTAGCAGCAGGTAGTGGTTCAATTTTCCAATTATGCCGTGTGTTTCGTAATGAAGAATCTGGTAAGCGTCATAATCCGGAATTTACTATGTTGGAATGGTATCGTCCGCATTTTGATATGTATCGTTTAATCAATGAAGTGGATGATTTATTGCAACAAATTCTGGATTGCGAACCGGCGGAATCTTATAGCTATCAGTTTGTGTTCCAAACCTATGTCGGTTTAGATCCGTTGTCGGCGACTCGAGCCCAATTAGTCGAAAAAGCCCGTAAACACGGCTTTCCTTGCGAAGATGATGAGAATCGAGATACTTTACTACAATTTCTATTCAGTGAAATTGTAGAAGCGAATATCGGTAAAGAGCGCCCGACTGCAGTCTACCATTTCCCATCATCACAAGCAGCATTGGCTCAAATCAGTTCGGAAGATCACCGTGTTGCGGAACGCTTTGAGGTTTATTATAAAGGATTAGAATTGGCAAACGGCTTCCATGAGCTAAGTGATGCGAAAGAACAAATGCGTCGCTTCGAACAAGATAACGTACAACGTGCACAAATGGGCTTACCGGCTCAGCAGTTAGACACTCGTTTTCTTGCCGCATTAAAAGCGGGTATTCCAAATTGTTCCGGTGTGGCGTTAGGAGTGGATCGCTTGATGATGATTGCAATGAGTGCCGAGAAAATCGATGAGGTCATGGCATTCGGTGTGGAAAGTGCTTAGATAATTAAAAACCACGGAACACACGGACTACACAGAAGAAAATTTCCGTGTTATCCGTGTATTCCGTGGCTAAGAGCTTTTAAAGTTTAATAAAACCGTCATAAATATGGGTTGCGTCACCGGTCATATATAACGGATGCCCTACACCTTCCCACTCGATTTGGAGTGAGCCGCCAGGTAAATCGACTTGGACGTTACTATCTAACAAGCCTTGCATAATGCCGACAGCCACCGCACCGCAAGCACCACTACCGCACGCCTGCGTTTCACCAGCACCACGTTCAAAAACACGTAATTTAATATGATTGCGATTAATCACTTGCATAAAACCAATATTTGCACGCTCAGGAAAGCGTTCGTGATTCTCTAGCAAAGGGCCTAATTCATTTACCGGTGCGGTTTTAATATCTTCAACTTGTAATACACAATGCGGATTGCCCATGGAAACCACGCCACATAACACCGTTTGTAAATCGGTTCTTAGAATATAATTTTTTTCAAATTTATTCGCTGCAAACGGCACTTGTGCCGGTTCCCAAATCGGTTCCCCCATATTCACGCGAACTTTTTCTTCACCTTTTAAAGTTAAAACCATTTTGCCTTTAGCGGTACTGACGTGAATATCTTGTTTGTTAGTTAAACCTTTTAGCGTAACAAAACGTGCAAAGCAACGCGCACCATTACCACATTGTGCCACTTCGCTGCCATCCGCATTAAAAATACGGTAATGGAAATCCAGCTCTGGGTCGTAAGGTGGCTCTACCAGCAATAACTGATCGAAACCAACACCGGTATGACGATCGGCTAATTTTCGAATAACATCTTCGGTTAAATAAACGTTTTGCGTTACGCCATCAATTACCATAAAGTCATTACCAAGACCGTGCATTTTTGAAAATTGCATATTATTTCCTATCATAAAAAAATTTAATTAGTAAATCTTATAGAGATTAGTTTTATTTATTGCTATATTACATACCCTTTTCAGGGGGGTTCACTTCATTTGAAAAGATTTTGATCTCTAAGCATTATTGCCCAAGTATGAGGGCTTTTTTACTGAATTACAATGGAGTAATTAAATTATGTCCGCAATGTTCTTTTTGCAGTTTGCCATAGTTCTACTATGTATTTTAATTGGTGCCCGTGTGGGTGGTATCGGTTTAGGTGTCTTTGGCGGTTTAGGTTTAGCAATTCTTTCTTTTGGCTTCGGTTTAAAACCGGCAGGTTTACCGATTGACGTTATGTTTATGATCATGGCGGTTGTTTCGGCAGCAGCAGCAATGCAAGCAGCCGGCGGTTTAGATTATATGATTAAAATCGCAACGAACATCTTACGTCGTAACCCTAAATATATTACATTTATCGCACCGCTTGTTACTTGGACATTCACCGTGTTAGCAGGTACAGGTCACGTAGCTTATTCTGTATTACCGGTTATCGCTGAAGTAAGTCGCCATAACGGTATCCGCCCTGAACGTCCGCTTTCAATGGCAGTAATCGCATCTCAATTTGCGATTGTCGCAAGCCCAATCGCAGCAGCGGTAGTTGCAGTTGTTGCATTCTTAGAGCCTCAAGGTATCACATTAGGTAACGTACTTTCTGTAACTATTCCGGCTACACTTTTCGGTTTAATGCTTGCTTGTGTATTCGTGAATAAAATGGGTAAAGAACTAAAAGATGACCCACATTACCAAAAACTATTACAAGATCCTGAGTATGTAAAAGCAAACAATGCTAATACTAATCCTGCTGATGTTGCAATCAAACCGACAGCAAAACTTTCAGTAAGCCTCTTCTTATTTGGTGCATTATTAGTAGTATTAATGGGTGCCGTACCAGCATTACGTCCGGTATTTGACGGTAAACCAATGGGTATGGCACATACGATTGAAATCGTTATGTTGACTATCGGTGCATTAATCATTTTCTTCTGCAAACCGGATGGTAATGAAATTACTAAAGGTTCTGTATTCCATGCTGGTATGCGTGCAGTAATCGCTATCTTCGGTATCGCATGGTTAGGTGATACCTTAATGCAAGGTCATATGACTGAAGTGAAAAGTATGGTTTCAGGCTTAGTAGAAACCGCTCCATGGGCATTTGCATTCGCTTTATTCGTACTTTCTGTATTAGTGAACAGCCAAGGGGCAACAGTAGCAACACTTTTCCCATTAGCGGTTGCATTACAAATTGATCCTGCGGTGCTTATCGCAGTATTCGTTGCAGTAAACGGTTACTTCTTTATTCCGAACTATGGTCCGATTATCGCTTCTATCGACTTCGATACGACAGGTACGACAAGAATTGGTAAATACATTTTCAACCATAGCTTTATGTTACCGGGTTTATTAAGTATGGCATTTAGTATTGCATTCGGTTTACTATTTGCAAATATCTTACTTTAATTAGCTAACGAAAAATGCCCTCCAACTTTAAGTCGTGAGGGCATTTTTTTGCAAAAAATTTAGTAATTTTGACCGCTTGTAAAAAGGCGTACCAGCAAGATTCCTATTACTGTACACAAAATTCCCCCGACTAAATGCAAACCAACAATACCGAAGGCTTGATAATATTTCTCCGCCAGTAGCTTTTCACTCACTTCTAATGAAAAACTTGAAAACGTCGTAAAACTACCTAAAAAACCGGTGATAAACAACAGCTTCTGCCCGTCATTCAAATGTAATCCGATAGCAATTCCAATTAAGAAGCAACCAAGCAAATTGGCTAACAATGTACCAAAAGCGAATTGACTTAAAAAACTGTTAAACCATACGCCTAATTGCCAGCGAGAAATAGCGCCTAACACTGCACCGATAGCAATAAATAACATTACTTTCTTCCTTTTCACTAAAAGTAAAAAAACCGCTAAAAAGCGGTTTTTATGCTAAACTATTTCACGGTTGGTCAGGTGTTTATCTTTCCCGACTGGTACTCGGGTTAGCTATATCCTCCCAATCTTACCGATCTAAGGAGGTGATTATGTGTGAAATGGTTTAAGTTCTCATTACTTATTATCGTAATACTGTTGCTAGCTGCTGATACCCCTATCGTAAGATAGCAACCCAACCAAGGGATAAGTTTGTGCTTATCCCTTTCTTGTTTTCATTATATGCCTCACTTTTTAGTTTTTCAATAAGACTATTGAATAAACTATAAACGATAAATTACACCAAAAACAAATGCGGAATTAAATTCATTACCACTACCGTCGCAATCGAAAGTAACAGACGTGATGCACCGAAAATGAAGCCTCGATTGGTACCGTTATCAAATTTCACTAACAAATTCGCCATTGCTGTCAGCGCATACACCTCAATCACGGTAAAAATAACCAAATAGACATAAGCACTGAACAGCGAAATATAATGCAAGGTAATAAACCACGGCACAATGATACCAATCGCTAACAGCGGTGCGACCCAAATGGTTTGCTTCGCAGTGAGATTAATTTTACGTGAGAAATAGCTTTGTAACGATACTGTCATTAAACCATTCACAAACAATGCTATCGGGCTATGTTCCGGTGCAGATAATTTGTTATCAAATAAAAACGGGAAAATCACAAAAAACGAAGTGGCAATTGATAACGGAATAAACAACATCAAATGCACAAATAAAAATTCCTTGGTGATAATTTCTCGAATTTGCCCGAAACGGAATTTCGCCAAGGTTTGTAAAGTTTGAATCTGATAAAACGGCTTAATCATCAAGGCAAATAGTACCGCTTCCATCGCAAAACAAACCCAAATTAATAACTCGATTTGTTCAAATTTAATAAATGGAATCACTAATAACGGGGCAAACATTGAAGACATACTGGTCACTTTCAGATATTTGCCCTGTAAACGAGTTTTTTCGCTATATTCATCGCCTGCCAAAGCTAATAAACACGCCTTCGCATTAGTCCCAAACAAACAACTCCCTAGCCCGAAGCAAGTAGTTGCTAACAATAATAAGCCGTAATTATCCGCTGAGAGGAAGAAAATATAAGCCAATACGTCTAGCAAACAGCCGAGTAGCATCATTTTTGCCAAGCCATAACGGTCGCCCCAGATGCCGGCTAAAATTGCCAAAGCTTGATTACAAAAGAATAATAAAGACAATGAAAAAGCGATTTCGCTATTGCTTAAGCCTTTTTTCTGTAAATAGATAAAAAATACGGTTTGCATTGAGAAAAATGCAAGGGTGGAGAAAAATCGTCGAATCAGTAAAAGTTTTTGAAGGTTCATAAAGTGATAAATTTGTAAAAATCAGCCGAGATCTTACCGCTTTTATGCCGGATATTCGATATAATTCAATAAATTTTCCTTTTATCTTACTTTTATGACTAAAAATCTCTATCTTGGCGTAATGTCCGGCACCAGTCTTGACGGCGTAGACTTGTGCATCATGGATTTTGCAGAAAATCCACCAAAGTTGACCGCTTGCGGCTTTACTCCGATGCCGGAAGATTTACGTGCCGATTTATCGCACTTACTCAAAAGCGGCGAAACTTCCTTGCAAAAACTAGGTGAAATCGATCGCCGTCTAGGCTTACTGTATGCCGAAAGTATCAACCGTTTTTTAGATGAACATCAATTAAGTGCCTGTGATATTCAAGCGATCGGTTGTCACGGTCAAACTGTCTGGCATTCCCCAAACGGTAACTTTCCATTTACTATGCAAATCGGTGATATGAATTTGGTTGCCACTCATACCGGTATTACTACTATCGCGGATTTTCGCCGTAAAGATATGGCGGTCGGCGGACAAGGCGCACCGCTGGTTCCCGCTTTTCACGAAGGGATTTTTGCCTCACCGGAACGCTTAACTGTAGTGCTAAATATCGGCGGTATTTCAAATATTTCGGTACTTTCACCCAATCAACCAACCATCGGTTACGATGTCAGTGTCGGTAATGCACTGATGGATTCGTGGATAGAATTACATCAAACTAAACGTTACGACAAAAATGCCGAATGGGCAAAAACCGGGACATTGATTCCGGCATTGCTCAACAGTTTACTTGATGAGCCTTTTTTCAAATTACCGGCACCGAAAAGCACCGGACGAGAATTATTTAATCTCGAATGGCTTGCAAAAAAATCGCCAAATTTAACCGCTTATCGTCCTGAAGACGTACAACGGACACTGGCTGAATTTACCGCACAAAGTGTCGTAAACGAGTTAAAAACTTTAGAAAGTGAAAAGCAATGCTTGTTACTTGTATGTGGAGGTGGCGCACGTAACCCATTGTTAATGCAGCGTTTTAATGAATTACTACCGAAATGGGCGGTAACAACCACTAGCGAATATGGATTGGATATCGATTATGTCGAAGCAGCCGCTTTTGCATGGCTGGCTTATCAACGAGTGCATAATTTAGCAAGTAATCTACCAAGCGTAACCGGTGCAAAAGAACCGGTGAGTTTAGGGGTAATTTATCCTAAATAGTAAATTCTATATCTTTTTAAGAAAAAAGCGGTTTGTTTTATTAAGACAAACCGCTGAATTTTTTGAGATTTATCTAATTAAGACATCACAATCGGAGCCCAGGCAAAACCAAAAATAAGTCCTGCAATAACACCTAAAAGCGCTGGAAGCATAAACGGATGATCAAGCACATATTTTCCCGCTCGAGTAGAACCCGTTGTATCTATTTCCATAGCAGCTAATGTTGTTGGATAAGTCGGTAATACAAATACGCCTGTTACAGCTACAAAGGATGCAAGAATAGCCCAGTGAGGAACACCTAACGTAACTGCAAGAGGAATAATCAACGGAGTAGTAGACCCCTGAGAATAAAGTAACGCACATGTAAAGAACAATACGGCCGCTAATAACATTGGATAAGATGTTAGGATTTCCCCAGCTAATTCTTTAATTTCCGGTAAATGAGCATCTACAAAAGTCGTTCCTAACGTCACAATACCAATAATGACAGCAACTGATGTCATCCCTGAGCGGAAAATGGAATTTGTGACAATGACATCCGGTTTAATTCTGGAGAAAAGCAGCATCAAACAAGAAGAAGCTAACATAACGATAATAATAATATCCCTTGTACTCATTGCTTTTCCACTTTCATAAATCGGACGTAATCCAGGGACAACAGCAAGTAAAACAATAAAGATAGTTGCAAGTAAAAATATAATAATTGATAACTTAGCACCTTTTTGTACTTCAAGAGTTGTATTAGATGTTTTATTAACTAATCCAGCTTGTAAGCGTTGCAAATACACTTCATCATCTTGCAACTCACAGCCTTGTCTGGATGATACTAAAGCAGCCACCATTGAAGCAATAAAAGAGGCCGGTAAACAAACTGCTAATACTTGAAAAAAGGCAACGCCATTGTTCTCCATGATTGAAATCATTGCAGCCATGGCTGCACTTAATGGAGATCCTGTTACAGCAAGTTGCGATGCGACAACTGAGCCTGCTAATGCTCTTGATGGCCTAATTCCACTTTCTTTAGCAACTTCTGCTATAACTGGTAATGTCGAGAATACAATAAATCCTGTACCAGCCATAATTGTCATTAACCACGTTATTGCCGGAGCGATGATATTAATATATTTAGGATTTTTACGCATAAAGATCGCGGCATAATGAACTAATAAAGCCATTCCTCCCGTAGCCTGTAATGTTGCAGCGGAAATAACTACCGTCATTACAATTAAAATCACATCAATAGGAATAGTTCCGACAGGGAGTCCGAACCCAAAAGTTAGGATAGCGAGTCCTAATCCGCCAAAGAGCCCAATACCTAAACCACCGAATCTTAGCCCTAAAAATATAGCTGTTAATACGACAGCAATTTCTGCATATATCATAATATCTCCTTAAAACCTAATGTGTTTGATACCAATCAATAGCCGAACGAACTAAGGTAAGCGTAGAATCTACATATAGGTTTGGATTATTTTCCATGTCATCAGCTAAAATAATCGGAACTTCAGTACAACCTAAAATAATTAATTCTGCACCTTGTGCTATAAGCTCATCACGTTGTTTAAGCATTAATTGAGTTGAATGTTCATACTCTCCCGATTTCAATAAATAAATACTTTCCATTACATCTTTTTGTCCTGACTCTGTCGGACTAATAAAGATTAACCCTTTGTTTTCAATACGTTTTTTGTATAATCCGGCAGCTAAAGTGGCATCAGTCGCCAGTAATCCTATTTTTTGCTTTCCACGTCTAATGACTTCATCTATGGTTGTATCGATCATACTGAGCATATTGATGTTGGTATTGGCTTTTAAATCATCAAACCAATAATGTGCAGTATTACAAGCAATAACGACACAGGTTGCCCCAGCGACTGCTAGATTTTTTACATATTTCTCCATAATCGGTTCCGGATTTTCTCCACCATGTAAAATACAGTTGGTACGATCTGGAATATCTGGTATTGAAGATATTAAGAGTGGAATATGCTCTTGATCACAGTGTGCGGGCGTTAATTTAATGAATTTTTGGAACATATCGGCAGTAGCGGCAGGTCCCATTCCGCCCAAGATCCCAATAACATTTTTTTTCATATATTTCTCCTCGGATGCTGAAACTTATGGCTGGTTTATAACAAAGCCCTTGTATGAAAAGAAATGCAAGAAACAGAAGTGCTATGTAAAAAACACAACAACAAAAAACGAAGAATTGAATTAACAATTTATAATCAATAAGTTACAATAAAAAAATTAAATTTATAATGTGATAAAATACGTATGTATGCAAAAATTGCATAATGAGGAAGTATGAAAAATATAGAAACCAAGTGGTTGGAAGATTTTCTAACATTAGAAGAATATAGAAATTTTTCGCTTGCAGCAGAAAAGCGTAATTTATCTCAGTCCGCATTTAGTCGACGAATCTCCTCATTAGAAGATGTATTAGGTGTTAAATTATTCGACCGTACAGCCATTCCTTTACAATTAACCAATGAAGGAAAATTATTTCATTCTCAAACTAGAAATTTATTACAACAATTAAGAGATAATTTAGATGAATTATTAGGCAATAATAATCATCTACCTAATATAAAAATTGCAGCAGCACACTCTCTATCCTTATCCATAATGCCTAACTTGATTCGAGAACTCTCTCAAAAAGGAGAAAATTTTATTTATTCTGTTGAGGCTATTGATGTAGAAGAAACGGTACATACCTTGATTGAGGGGAAGAGTGACTTTATTTTTTCATTTTATGATGAAAAATTAATGCAAGAACCCTTTTTATCCGTAGAAATACTCCAGTCGAAGTTATATCCTATATCTCCGACCAATCTGAGAGGTGAAGTGCTCTTTCATTTAGACGATCCAAATATCCCCCTATTAAATTACACACCAAATTCTTATATGGGAAGGCTAGTAAACAGAAAATTAGCTCAAACAGAGTTAATACATACTCAAACAAAATTTATCTCGTCTATGTCTGAATTATTAAAAAATATGGTTTTAAATAAACAAGGAATTGCTTGGCTGCCTGAATATACAATAAAAGAAGAATTAGCACTCAAAAAAGTAAAAATATTAGAACATGAAGAATTGGTCATTCCGATTAAAGGATATATTTATAGAATGAATACAAGATTAAACAACGTAGCGGAAAAATTTTGGGATTATTTAAAACATAAATAACTAAATGATGAACATATTTAACTTTCATAAATCTATGACAACTTCAAACTTACTCTTTCAATTATCTACGCTTATTACCGAACAACGTAATCCTCACTCAATGAATATCGATCAACTCTCCGCACTTGAGCTAGTGAAAGTGATTAACCACGAGGATAAACAAGTCCCACTTGCGGTAGAACAATGTTTACCACAAATCGCTCAAGCGGTCGAAAAGATTGTGCAAGCGTTTCAAAATGGCGGACGTTTAGTTTATATCGGTGCCGGCACCAGTGGACGATTAGGCATATTAGATGCTTCGGAGTGTCCACCGACTTACGGCGTTCCACCGGAAATGGTGGTTGGTATTATTGCCGGTGGCGAACGAGCGTTACGCCATCCGATTGAAGGTGCGGAAGATAATACTAAGCAAGGCAAAGCTGATTTACAAGCGGTCAATTTTTCACAAAAAGATGTATTGGTCGGCATTGCAGCAAGCGGACGCACACCTTATGTGATTGGTGCATTAGAATATGCTAAATCTTTAGGTGCGACTACGGTTTCAATTGCCAGCAACCCAAATTCGGCAATGGCACAAATTGCAGACATTGCGATTGATACGGTGGTAGGAGCGGAAGTGCTGACCGGCTCAAGTCGTATGAAATCTGGTACGGCACAAAAATTGGTATTAAATATGCTGACCACCGCATCTATGGTGATGATCGGTAAATGTTATTCCAATTTAATGGTTGATGTACAGGCAAGTAACGAAAAACTTAAAGCTCGTGCGATTAAAATCGTAATGGAAGCGACTGAATGTGATCGAACAATTGCCGAAAATGCACTGAAAATCGCTGAAAATAACGCAAAATTAGCGATTATGATGATCTTAAGTGATTCAAATAAAGAAACGGCTGAACAATTACTGTCCGCTCATCACGGAAAATTACGTCAAGCACTAGCAAAATAGCAATGAAAAGCGGTTAAATTTTGCTGTCATTTAACACACTTGCCCATAATTCATTGAATTTATGGGCAAGTTTCCTATCTGATTCAGTAATCTACAAATTATTTTTCATATCCCTAAAACTCTTAGGTGTGCAATCATATTCTTTCTTAAAGACTGCATAAAAATAAGGTAATGAAGGATAGCCGCAAACTTCTGAAATTTCCTGAATAGAGATATCGGTAAATTGCAGCATATATTTGGCACGATTCAGCTTTTCTTCGTGAATAACCTGATGAATGGTTTTGTTTAACTCCAGCTTAAAGCGTTGTTCTAAATTTGAACGAGAAATCCTTAAATGATCAAGCACTTGCTCGGTTTTGATCCCTTTACAAGCGTGATGATGAATATAGTGCATTGCTTGAATCACGAAAGGATCTTGAAAAGCGTGGAAATCAGTAGAACGGCGTTGTTCAACTCGTAAAGGCGGAATCAATACCGGCGAATGGCTTAATTTTTTGCCTTCAAATAAGTGGTGTAACATTTTTGCCGCCTGATAGCCGATTTGTTTCGTCCCCTGTACCACAGAAGATAATGAAACACGTGATAGATGCTGAATTAATTCTTCATTATCAATGCCAATCACCGAAATCTGTTCTGGCACCGCAATATCTAAGTATTCACAGGCTTGTAATAAATGTCTGGCTCTCGCATCAGTCACTGCAATAATACCGGTTTGTGCCGGTAGTGACGATAGCCACTCACTTAATGCAGATTGAGCCTCCAACCAATGCTGTGCATTAACTTGATGACCTAGATAAATATTGGTTTGGTGTTCATACTTTTCCATTAAATCGATAAAGGCATTTTTTCTCTCAACCGACCAATGTTTTTCCGCTTCACTCGGAATACCATAAAAGGCAAATTGATTAATCCCTTTTTGCTTGAGATGTAATAATGCCATTTCTACTAAAGCATAATTATCGGTGGCAACATAGGGTAGGTTCGGATAGTAGGTTGGATTTTTATAAGACCCACCTACTGCAATGACAGGAATAGTTAATTCACTTAGTAAAGCAGCAGTTTCGGGATCATCACAATCCGCAATAATACCGTCAATTAATAACCCTTCCATATCGTTTTTATGGTAAGTGAAATCATCTTGCATAAAAATATTCCAAGTACATTGAGAGGCTTGAATATATTGCCCAATCCCCTCAATCACTTGGCGATCGTAAACTTTATTCGCATTAAAACATAAGGCGATACGAAAAGATTTTTTTTCCATAATACGATTAATCCGGGTAATTCATAGCTCTACAATACCATATTTTAGGTGTGTTATAAAAAAGCGACTGATACTTTTGAAGTAATTACATCAATTTTAACGCTTAATGCGATAAATTTACTCAATTTCTTTAAATATCCATAACAACTAAACATCGTTATACCGGTTTTTACAACATTTTCAGAAAAGTTAACCGCTTGTGATTTTGGGAAAAGCGTTCATTTAGTATAAAATGATATAAATTTTTATCATGTGAGAAAAACAATGTTAAATCAAGTTTCACAAAGTTTGCTTTTACCAAGCGGACTTGAATTATCGCACTTGAGTAAAGTGCTTGATCATTTTTCAGATCGTCAAATCGATTATGCGGATCTCTATTTTCAATTAAGCCAAGATGAGAGTTGGTCGTTAGAAGATTCGATTATCAAAGAGGGCGGTTTTTATATTGACCGTGGTTTCGGTGTGCGTGCGGTATCGGGCGAGAAAACCGGTTTTGCCTACGCAGACCAAATCGGCTTGAGCCAGCTTGAACAATGTACGACCGCAGCCCGTTCGATTACTCATGCAAGCGGTCAATTATCGGTAAAAAGTTTCAAACAAACGAATGCAATCAAACGTTATGCGTCGATCAACCCGTTAGATACCTTAAGCCGTGAGCAAAAAGTAGAACTATTACATTTAGTCGATAAAGTCGCACGTGCGGAAGACCCTCGTGTGATTCAAGTTAATGCTGGGCTTTCAGCGGTTTATGAAGAAATGTTAGTGGCGGCGACAGACGGCACGCTTGCGGCGGATATTCGCCCGTTGGTGCGTTTATCAGTTTCAGTCTTAGTGGAAGAAAATGGCAAACGTGAGCGTGGTTCTGCCGGTGCCGGTGGACGTTTCGGCTTAAATTGGTTTTTTGAACCACAGGTGGTCAATGGTGAAATGACCGGCGATACTCGAGCGGTTTATCTGGCGAAAGAAGCGGTACGTATGGCATTAGTCAATTTAGGTGCAATGCCTGCACCAGCTGGCACACTACCGATTGTACTCGGTGCCGGTTGGCCGGGCATTTTACTTCATGAAGCGGTCGGGCACGGGTTAGAGGGAGACTTTAACCGTAAAGAATCTTCGCTATTTACCGGCAAAATTGGCGAACTAGTGACTTCGCCACTTTGTACTATCGTTGATGACGGCACAGTAGCGGATATGCGAGGTTCAATTACGGTGGATGACGAAGGTGTTCCTTCGCAACGTAACGTATTGATCGAAAACGGGATTTTAAAAGGCTATATGCAAGATAAACTTAATGCCCGTTTAATGGGTGTTGCACCAACTGGCAACGGTCGCCGTGAGTCGTATGCACATCTACCAATGCCACGTATGACCAATACCTATTTAACAGAAGGCAATCATGAATTTGAAGAAATGATTGAATCAGTTGATTACGGTATTTACGCACCGCATTTCAGCGGCGGTCAGGTGGATATTACTTCGGGTAAATTCGTGTTCTCAACCGCAGAAGCCTACTTAATCGAAAAAGGTAAAATCACCAAACCGGTTACCGGCGCAACCTTAATCGGTAGTGGCATTGACGCAATGCAACAGGTTTCCATGGTCGGCAAAAAAATGGAACTCGACCCGGGTATCGGTACTTGCGGTAAAGAAGGTCAATCCGTACCGGTCGGTGTAGGCCAACCGACCGTGAAGTTAGATAAGATTACGGTTGGCGGACGAGGGTAAATTTTGCGATCTTACTCGAGAAATTAACAAAATCTTCTTTATACCTTGCACGCTAAAGCGTACAAGGTTAATCATAAGTCAGTCCCATTGGGACTGTTATGTGAGGAGATTAAAATGAGTTATACGAGAGCAATTTATCACATTATTTTTCGCACTAAATTTGGTATACCTGCGATTACAGAAGCACATGAACAGATTTTATATACGTTTATTTGGAAATTTATAGAAAAGAGAAAATCTGTTTTATATCGCATCAACGGTATGCCGGATCATATCCATTTATTGGTTGATTTACACCCCAAAATTGCTGTTGCCGATTTTGTAAAGCAACTTAAAAATGCGACACATCTATTATTAGAACGTCATCGCGAAGAATTTCCACTTTTTTCTGCCTGGGCAGTCGGTTACTGTGCATTAACATATAGTGAAAGGGATAAATTAAAAATTCTTAACTATATTAAGAATCAAAAATTTCATCATAAAACACAAAATTTCTTAGATGAAGCTAGATTCTTATTGGCTGATAGTAACATTGAAATTAATGAAGATTTTTTTGAAATAAATATTTAAGTTCTTAAAGCAAATCAGTCCCAACGGGACTGACTTATACTTAACCTAGTACGGCTTACCGTGCTAGGTAACAAGCGGTCATTTTTGACTGATATTTTACAAATTATCTGGCTCCGTTTTAAGGAAAGCAGATAAAAATAAGGAAAAAATAATATGGCATGGGTACAAATTCGTTTAAATAGTACAGATAAACAGGCTGAGCAAATCAGTGATTTTTTAGAAGAAATCGGGGCGGTGTCGGTCACTTTTATGGACAGTCAGGATACGCCGATTTTTGAGCCGTTACCGGGTGAAACCCGTTTATGGGGTAACACGGACGTAGTGGGTTTATTTGATGCGGAAACCGATATGAAAGCGATTGTGGAAGCATTAATTACCAGCCGTTTAGTTGAAGCGGATTTTGCACATAAGATTGAGCAAATCGAAGATAAAGACTGGGAGCGTGAATGGATGGATAACTTCCACCCGATGCAATTCGGTAAACGCTTATGGATTTGCCCAAGCTGGCGTGAAGTGCCGGATCCGAATGCGGTCAATGTTATGCTTGACCCGGGACTTGCGTTTGGTACTGGTACGCACCCGACGACCGCACTTTGTTTGCAATGGTTAGATAGCTTAGATTTAACCGGTAAAACGGTGATCGATTTTGGTTGCGGTTCCGGTATTTTGGCGATTGCGGCACTTAAACTCGGTGCAAAACAAGCGATCGGGATTGATATCGACCCGCAGGCGATTTTAGCTTCTACCAATAATGCGGAAGCAAACGGTGTGGCGGATCGTTTACAATTATTCTTAGCCAAAGATCAACCGCAAGATCTACAAGCCGATGTGGTGGTGGCGAATATTCTTGCCGGCCCGCTGAAAGAACTTGCGCCAAATATTATTACGTTGGTGAAACCACAAGGTGATTTAGGTTTATCCGGTATTTTAGCAACACAAGCGGAATCGGTCTGCGAAGCCTATGTACTGGACTTCAATCTTGATCCGGTAGTAGAAAAAGAAGAGTGGTGCCGTATTACAGGTATCAAGAAATAAAAAAATAAGGGCTGATTCAAATAGAACAGCCCTTAAATTTTAATTTTTACCTAAGTTCGAGAAGAAGTTTTTCACACTATCTAAAAAACCTTCTTGCTGCGGACGATGTAGACCTTTACCTTCTAAACTTTCTTCCAGTTTTCGTAATAAGTCTTTTTGCTCGTCATTTAACGCAACAGGTGTTTCCACTACTACTTTGCAAATTAAATCACCTGCATAACCGCCACGTGGACTTGTTACGCCCTTACCTCTCACTCGGAATAATTTGCCGGTTTGGGTTTCTGCCGGAATTTTCAGTTTTAATTTGCCATCAAGCGTTGGCACTTCAATCTCACCGCCTAATGCCGCCATCGTAAAGCTGATTGGCACTTCGCAGTAAAGATTTGAACCGTCACGCTCAAAAATATCGTGTTCACGAACGTGAATCACTACGTATAAATCACCTGCCGGCGCACCGTTCTCACCTGCCGCACCTTCGCCGGATAAGCGAAGCTGGTTACCGGTGTCCACACCAGCCGGAATGGTTACCGATAAGTTTTTTGCTTTTTGAACACGTCCGTCACCGTGACAAGATTTGCAAGGTTTTTCAATTTTCTTACCGCTTCCGTGACAGCTCGGACAAACCGCTTCCGTCACAAAGAAGCCTTGCTGACGGCGGATTCTGCCTGAACCGTGACAGTGCGAACAGGTTTCCACTTTCGAACCTTTTTCCGCACCCGAACCGTGGCAGGTATCACATTCCGCTAATGTTGAGATACGAATATCTTTTTTACAGCCTTTAACCGCTTCTTCTAGTGAGATTTCAATGTCGTAACGTAAGTCATCGCCACGTACGACACGATTACGGCGACCACCACCGCCAAATCCACCACCGAACATTTCGCTAAAGATGTCTTCAAAGCCGCCAAAACCGCCTCCGCCGAAGCCACCACCAAATCCGCCGGCACCACCACCTTGTTCAAAAGCAGCATGACCGTATTGATCGTATGCGGCACGTTTTTCAGCATCGCCTAACACTTCATAGGCTTCGTTGATCTCTTTAAATTTTTCTTCTGCGTCTTTACTGCCTTGGTTTTTATCCGGGTGGTGTTTTGAGGCTAAACGTTTATAAGCACGTTTAATCTCGTTCTCACTCGCCCCTTTTTGTAAGCCAAGGACTTCGTAGTAATCTTTTTTTGCCATAGTGTTTCGTTTGTAAAATTTTACGGAAATTTAACCGCTTGTAACTATCTTACTGGATGGCGCTCGTCTATGACGAATGCCGGATTTTTCTGATTTAGCACCCGTCACAGACGGGCGCTATCGGATTCATTTCATCCACGCACGGCAAGCCGTACGTGGTTATGATCAGCCTTTGGCTGAGTGAGCCGCTCTGCGGCTCTTTCTTCACAGCTCCAGAGGAGCTGAACTATGCGTAACCTAGCATGGCTCGTGCTAGGTAGAAAGTAATTATATGATAGATAAATACACCAAAAGGGCGTGTCGCCACGCCCTTTGTAGGGACGCAGTGCCTGCGTCCGTGGACACACGCATTGTGTCCCTACCAGTGAAATTATTTATTATCTTTCACTTCTTCAAATTCAGCATCCACTACGCCGTCATCTTTTTTCGCTTGTGGTTGTTCGCCACCAGCTTGTTGTGCTTTGGCTTGAGCCGCTTGCATTAAAGGTTCAGATGCTTTAATTAACGCTTCGGTTTTCGCATCAATTTCCGCTTTATCGTCGCCTTTCGCTGCTTTTTCTAAATCAGCGATAGCTGCTTCGATTTTCGCTTTATCATCTGCATTTAACGCATCGCCAGCTTCTTCGATTTGTTTGCGAGTTGCGTGTGCGATACCGTCCGCTTGGTTACGTGCTTGAACTAACTCTTCGAATTTTTTATCCGCTTCTGCGTTTGCTTCCGCATCACGAACCATTTGTTCAATTTCTTCGTCAGATAAACCTGAAGACGCTTGGATACGAATTTGTTGCTCTTTACCTGTGTTTTTATCTTTCGCAGATACGTTGATTACACCGTTCGCATCAATATCGAAAGTTACTTCAATTTGCGGCATACCACGTGGTGCTGGGTTAATACCTTCAAGGTTGAATTGACCTAAAGATTTATTCGCAGACGCTTGTTTACGTTCACCCTGTAATACGTGGATCGTTACCGCTGATTGATTGTCTTCTGCGGTTGAGAACACTTGTGATTTCTTGGTTGGAATCGTAGTGTTTTTCTCGATTAACACCGTCATCACGCCGCCCATGGTTTCGATACCTAAAGATAATGGTGTAACGTCTAATAAAAGAACGTCTTTTACATCACCTTTTAACACACCACCTTGAACCGCAGCACCGATTGCTACCGCTTCATCCGGGTTCACGTCTTTACGAGCTTCTTTACCGAAGAATTCAGCCACTTTTTGTTGTACTAACGGCATACGTGTTTGACCACCAACGAGGATAATGTCGTTGATTTCATTCACTGATTTACCTGCGTCTTTTAATACGGTTTTAAGTGACTCGATTGAGCTTGCCACTAAATCTTCTACTAATGCTTCTAATTTCGCACGAGTTACGTTGATCGCTAAGTGTTTAGGACCTGTCGCATCTGCTGTGATATACGGAAGATTTACTTCAGTAGATTGTGCTGAAGAAAGTTCTATTTTCGCTTTTTCCGCCGCTTCTTTCACACGTTGTAATGCCATTGGGTCGTTGCGTAAATCAACGCCTTGTTCTTTTTTGAACTCGTCAATGATGTAGTCAATTACACGGTTATCGAAGTCTTCACCACCTAAGTGAGTGTTACCGCCGGTTGCTAATACTTCGAATGTTTGTTCGCCGTCGAAGTTATCGATTTCGATGATTGAGATATCGAATGTACCACCACCTAAGTCGTAAACTGCGATCACTTGGTTTTCTTTAGTTGAACCTAAACCAAACGCTAACGCTGCCGCTGTCGGTTCGTTGATGATACGTTTAACATCTAAACCTGCGATACGACCTGCATCGATTGTCGCTTGACGTTGCGCATCGTTAAAGTATGCCGGTACTGTGATAACCGCTTCAGTTACTGCTTCGCCAAGGAAATCTTCCGCTGTTTTTTTCATTTTTTTCAACACTTCTGCTGAAATTTGCGGTGGTGCTAATTTGTCGCCTTTTACGTTTACCCACGCATCGCCGTTGTCAGCACGTGTGATTTCGAAAGGCATAATTTTAATATCACGTTGTACTTCTTCGCTTTCAAAACGACGACCGATTAAACGTTTGATTGCAAATAATGTATTTTTCGGGTTTGTAATCGCCTGACGTTTTGCTGGTTGACCAACTAACGTTTCGTTATCTGTATAAGCAATGATTGACGGCGTTGTACGTGCGCCTTCCGCATTCTCGATTACACGCGCTTTGTCACCGTCCATTACCGCTACACAAGAGTTTGTTGTACCTAAGTCAATACCAATGATTTTACCCATTTTAAAATTCCTCTGAATATAAATTTGTTTGATTACGTTTTCGTAACGTTACCCACAAGATGGTGTTCTTTCACAACTTTTCAAGGCTAAATTTGAAATTTTCTTGCAAGTATTTAAAAAAAGAAACGGGACATTCAACGTTCCCCTTCAGACGAAACAATAAATAGGGATGAAAATGAAATGATCAAGGGCGTAAAATAAATTTTTGTAAGATTTTTGAATAAAACGGACAAAAAAGCCCGTCCATATTGAACGGGCTGGCTTTCCGAGCATTAAAGGCCTTTTAGTCTTTGGTAAATTTCCGCAAATTTTGACCGCTTGTCTTGGTATTCGGCAAACTTACTGCGATTCGGTTGGTAAACCGCTTCAAGCGGTAACGGTTGACAGAAATTAGCAATATCGTCATTCGGATTTAAGGCAATCTGTGCGAGTTTCGCTGCCCCTAAAGCCGGGCCGACATCACCACCAGTACGATATTCAAAGGTTCTTCCGGTAATATCCGCCAATAATTGTCGCCAATAAGCACTTTTTGCTCCACCACCGATCAGAGCGATATTATCCGCCTTCACACCGGTTTCGTGTAACACGTCTATACCGTCCGCTAACGCAAAACTGACCCCTTCCACTGCCGCTCTTGCCATGGTAATCGGGTTATCGTTATGAGTTAGGCCCCAAAATACGCCTTTGGCATAAGGATCGTTATGCGGTGTACGTTCACCGGATAAATAAGGTAGGAAAATTGCATCACTCGCTTGGTTACAATTTTCAACTTGTTGGAATAGCGTTTTAATATCACTAATACCGGTAACTTTTTGGGCAAAATCGACCGCTGATGCGGCACTGAGCATAACCGACATCAAATGCCAACGGTCCGGTAACGCATGGCAGAAGCTATGTACCGCTTTTTGCGGATTGGCACTAAATTTATCGGTTACGACAAAATACACCCCTGACGTACCAAGCGATAACATCGCTTGTCTGGCTTGGTAAAGCCCGATACCGATAGCTCCGGCGGCATTATCGCCACCACCAGCAATCACCGGAACAGTATTTAATTTCCAGTTTTTTGCCAATTCAGGACGTAAATAGCCGGTGACTTGGTTACCTTCAAACAGTTTAGGCATATTACTAACATCAAGTCCGCAAGCATTCAGTAACGCCTGATTCCACTCTCTTTTACCGACATCCAGCCACATTGTGCCGGAGGCATCCGACATATCAGAAGCATATTCGCCGGTCATACGTAAACGCAAATAATCTTTCGGTAGTAAGACTTTATCCACTTGTTCGGCGATTTGTGGCTGATGTTTATCCACCCATTTTAATTTCGGTGCGGTAAAGCCCGGCATCATCAGATTACCGGTAATTTCACGGCTATTCGGCACTAATGATTCCAATTCGGCACATTCCACAAAGCTACGCCCGTCATTCCACAAAATTGCCGGACTCAATACTTGATCATGTTTATCCAATAAAGTCGCACCGTGCATTTGGCCGGTTAAGCCGATCGCTTTCACAGCAGTTAAATCTTGCTGTTGTGCCAAAGCGAGCATGGCTAAATTAGTTGCGTGCCACCAGTCTTCCGGATTTTGTTCCGACCAAAGCGGATGAGGGCGAGAAATAGGTAAAGATTGATGGGTAGTTGCGATGATTTCTTGCGATTCATTGAGTAAAACGACTTTAACGCCTGATGTGCCTAAATCAATTCCGATATACATAAAGCCTCCTGAGAGAACTCCCCTCTTTAGAAAAGAGGGGCTGGGGGAGATTTGATTGCGATATAAGTATAACCAATGAAATAAAATACTTCATATTGCAAAAAGACTTACTTAAACAATGTAAATTAACCTTTTAAACAAATCTCCCTAACCCCTCTTTACTAAAGAGGGGGATCTTGTCCCCCTACAATAAATAATAATTAACGATAAATATAATTATTCACTAAATTTTCTAAGTATTCTTGCTGACCTGAAACCGGTTTCGGATCAAGTGCTTTGCTTTCAACGATTTTCGCTAAATCTTCAAGGCTTGCTTTACCGGCAAGAATTTGCTGACCTAAATCGCCGTTCCAGCCTGCGTAACGTTGATCAACGATACCTTGTAAGGTTTGGTCTTCAATCATTTTCGCCGCACGTTTTAATGAAAGCGCAAGTACGTCAATCGCACCGATATGACCGTGGAATAAATCATACGGGTCGGTACTTTGACGACGGATTTTCGCATCGAAGTTGAAACCACCAGTTGTAAAGCCACCTGCTTTTAAGATTTCATACATCACTAAAGTATTTTCTTCCACGCTGTTAGGGAATTGGTCAGTATCCCAACCTAATTGCGGATCACCACGGTTGGCATCAATCGAACCGAAGATATCTAATGCTGCCGCAGTTGCAATTTCGTGTTGGAAAGTATGACCGGCTAAGGTTGCGTGGTTTGCTTCAATATTTACTTTGATTTCTTTTTCTAAACCGAATTGTTTTAAGAAGCCGTAAACCGTTGCCACGTCATAATCATATTGGTGTTTAGTCGGTTCTTGCGGTTTCGGTTCGATTAATAACGTACCGTTAAAGCCGATTTTATGTTTATGTTCCACTACCATTTGCATAAAGCGACCGATTTGTTCACGTTCACGTTTTAAATCGGTATTTAATAAAGTTTCATAACCTTCACGACCACCCCATAACACATAGTTTTCACCGCCTAAGCGTTTAGTTGCATTCATTGCGTTAAATACTTGCGATGCCGCCCAAGAGAATACTTCAGGATTCGGATTGGTTGATGCACCGGACATATAACGAGGGTTAGTAAAGCAGTTCGCCGTACCCCATAATAATTTCACACCGGTTTCCGCTTGTTTTTTCTCGAGAATGTCTACGATAGTATGGAAATTATGTACGTATTCTTTATATGAATTACCTTCCGGTGCAATGTCCACATCATGGAAACAATAATAAGGAATCCCTAATTTTTGGAAGAATTCAAAGGCAATTTCCGCTTTTTGTTTTGCACCTTCGAGTAAGTCACCTGTTTTTTGCCAACTACGATCTAAAGAACCTACACCGAACATATCATTCCCCGTCCAGCAGAAAGTATGCCAATAACACACCGCTAAACGTAAATGCTCTGCCATGGTTTTACCTAAAATCACTTCGTTCGGATTGTAATGTTTAAAAGCAAAAGGATTGGTTGAGTTAGCACCTTCATATTTTACTTTTTCAATTTTATCGAAATAGTTAGACATAATTAATTCTCCTGTGAATCAATGGATTTTGAAAACGAGAGCATAATGATAAAAATTAAAAAGTGGTTCAATTACGTTATTTTGTTTTTTCATTTTGATAATTGGTTATTGTGGTAGTGATCACAAAAGCGAAAAAACGTAATGCTATTACTAAATCTGATAATTGCACCTTATGTAAAATCTACGCAAACTGCACACAAAGCAATACCGCTTATTTTTTACTCACAAACCAATCAGAGGTGTTCTATGAAACTTAAATCTAAGTTATTAGCAGTAGCCGCAGCAACCTTATTAGCTTTAGGTCAAACCGCCATTGCCAAAGATCTAAAAATCGGTATGTCTATTGACGATCTTCGTTTAGAGCGTTGGCAAAAAGACCGCGATATCTTCGTAAAAAAAGCGGAATCATTAGGTGCAAAAGTGTTTGTGCAATCCGCCAATGGTGATGCAACCGCACAAATTTCTCAAATTGAGAATATGTTAAATAAAGATATTGATGTATTAGTCATTATTCCATTTAACGGTGAAGTGCTTTCTAACGTGATTTCCGAAGCGAAAAAAGAAGGTGTAAAAGTATTAGCTTATGACCGCTTAATTAATAATGCGGATATTGATTTCTATGTATCCTTCGATAATGAAAAAGTAGGCGAACTACAAGCAAAAAGTATTATTGAGAAAAAACCGGAAGGTAATTATTTCTTAATGGGTGGCTCACCAGTAGACAACAATGCGAAATTATTCCGCAAAGGTCAAATGAAAGTGCTACAACCACATATTGATAGCGGCAAAATCAAAGTGGTCGGTGACCAATGGGTAGACTCATGGCTTGCGGAAAAAGCACTACAAATTATGGAAAATGCGTTAACTGCAAATAAAAACAACATTGATGCGGTAGTTGCTTCTAACGATGCAACCGCCGGTGGTGCAATCCAAGCACTTAGTGCACAAGGTCTGGCTGGTAAAGTAGCGATTTCCGGTCAAGATGCAGACATCGCAGGGATCAAACGTATTATTGACGGCTCACAAACAATGACCGTATATAAACCGATTACTAACCTTGCTGATAAAGCTGCAGAACTTTCCGTTGCTTTAGGTAAAGATGAAAAAGTGGAATCAAATTCAACCCTAAATAATGGCGTGAAAGATGTTCCAGCTTACTTATTAGAACCTGTTGTGGTAACCAAAGAGAATATTGATACCACTGTGATTAAAGATGGCTTCCACACTAAAGAAGCAGTATATGGCAAATAATTAGCTCGACAATCCTGTGCGGTAGTTATACCGCACATTTTTTAACTAGAGGAAAGGATTATGGCTCAATTATTAGAAATGAGAAATATCACTAAACGGTTTGGTGATGTCGTTGCGCTCAATAATATTTCTATTTCATTAGAACCTGGCGAAGTGCTTTCTCTTTGTGGTGAAAATGGTTCAGGTAAATCCACTTTAATGAAAGTGTTATGCGGCATCTATCCACATGGCGATTATGAAGGAGAAATCTACTTCGCAGGCGAAAAACTCACCGCTAAAAATATCAAAGATACCGAAGAAAAAGGCATTTCTATTATCCATCAAGAATTAACGCTCGTGAAAAATATGACCGTGCTTGAAAACATGTTTTTAGGCAACGAGATGAAAAACTATGGCATAACAAACGATAATGAAATGTACCTACGCTGTAAAACTTTATTGGAACAAGTACAGCTAAATATCGACCCGAATACTAAAGTTTCCGAATTAGGCTTAGGTCAACAACAATTAGTCGAAATTGCTAAAGCGTTAAATAAACAAGTACGTTTATTAATTTTAGACGAACCAACTGCATCTTTGACTGAAACCGAAACGGCAATTTTGCTCAATCTTATCAAAGACTTACAAGCACATAATATTGCTTGCGTTTATATTTCGCACAAACTGAATGAAGTTAAAGCAATTTCAGACAATATCTGCGTGATTCGTGACGGTGAATATATCGGTACTCGTCCAGCAAAAGGAATGAGTGAAGATGACATTATCACTATGATGGTCGGCCGTGAAATTACTTCACTTTATCCACACGAACCACACGACATTGGTGAAGAAATTTTACGAGTAGAAAATATCACCGCTTGGCATCCAACCAATACACATATCAAGCGGGTAGATAATGCCAGTTTTTCGCTAAAACGAGGTGAAATCCTTGGTGTAGCAGGTTTGGTCGGCTCAGGTCGTACAGAAATGGCACAATGTATTTTCGGTTCTTATTTAGGAAAATACCAAGGTGATATTTATGTCGAAGGACAAAAAGTCCAAATCAAAAATTGTGCTCAAGCGATTGAGAAAAATATTGTAATGGTGCCGGAAGATCGTAAAAAACACGGCATTGTGCCGATTATGGGTGTCGGTAAAAACATTACATTAGCCGCATTACCGCAATTTTGTTTCGGTAAAAAAGTGATTAATGAACCGTTAGAAGAAACTATTATTAACCAATCTATCGCTAAACTTACGGTAAAAACCTCTTCACCAGATCTTGCTATCGGACGTTTAAGCGGCGGTAATCAACAAAAAGCAATTTTAGCGAAATGCCTGCTGCTCAATCCAAAAATTCTGATTTTAGATGAACCGACCCGAGGCATTGATGTTGGTGCAAAATATGAGATTTATAAATTAATCAACCAACTTGCTCAACAAGGAATGGCTGTGATTGTTATCTCATCTGAATTACCAGAAGTACTAGGTATAAGTGATCGTGTGCTTGTTATGCACCAAGGCAAAATCAAAGCAGATTTAATTAATCATAATTTAACCCAAGAACAAGTAATGGAAGCCGCCCTTAAGGAGTAACCTATGAACAAATTAAAATCAATTAATTTACAAGTGTATATTATGTTGATTGCCATTATCGTGATTATGGCATTCTTTTCCATTGCTACCGACGGGGCTTATGTCAGTGCGAGAAATATTTCTAACTTACTACGACAAACATCCATTACCGGGATCCTTGCTATCGGTATGGTGTTTGTGATTATCTCGGCAGAAATTGATTTATCAGTCGGTTCAATGATGGGCTTACTCGGTGGTTTTGCAGCTATCACGAATGTGTGGTGGGGTTGGCCGCTTTCCGTCACAATCATTGTTACCCTTGCACTCGGTTTATTATTAGGTGCTTGGAACGGCTGGTGGGTTGCTTATCAAAAAGTACCGTCTTTCATTGTCACCCTCGCCGGTATGCTTGCTTTCCGTGGCGTACTCATCGGCTTAACCAACGGTACAACCGTTTCCCCAATCAGCCAAGATATGACTGTCATTGGTCAAGGTTATCTTTCTGATACAGTGGGAATGATTTTAGGCACACTCGGTATGTTGTTATTCATTGCTTGGGGCAGTTACCAACGTAAAGCACGCCAAAATTTAAATCTCAATGTGCCAACTATGAGTAAAGAAACCATGAAATACGGTTTGGTAGCAATCGTGGTACTTGGTGCAATTTATCTACTTAACGACTACCGTGGCGTACCATTCCCAGTTTTATTACTCGCTTTACTTACCATTGCCGGTACATTTATCGCACGCAAAACCGCATTGGGTCGTCATATCTACGCAATCGGTGGCAATATTGATGCCGCTCGTTTATCAGGGATTGCGGTAGAAAAAGTGAAATTGATGATCTTTGCAATCAACGGTTTATTAGTCGGTATCGCCGGTTTGATTTTAAGTTCTCGCTTAGGTGCTGGTGCACCGTCAGCCGGACAAAATGCTGAACTTGATGCGATTGCTGCTTGTGTTATCGGCGGAGCAAGTTTAGCCGGAGGTATCGGCTCTATCTATGGTGTGGTGATCGGTGCTTTCATTATCGCTTTACTCGACAACGGTATGAGTATGTTAGACGTTCCAACTTTCTGGCAATACATTGTAAAAGGTGCAATCTTATTACTTGCGGTTTGGGCAGATAGTATGAGTAAGAAAAAAGCCTAATTTAGTTACACAACAATCGGTCAAATTCTTGCAAAAATTTGCAGAAATATGACCGCTATTGATAAACACTTTTCAAAAGCATATCTTTTAAACAAGATATGCTTTTTTATATCCTATTGATTTCCTTATTATTTAATGTTTTGTAACTCAGATCACAAAAATGAAAAAACGTAATATCAAAAACATTTTTAGAAATTGAGATAAGAATAAAGAATGTGAAAAATAGATAAATATATAGCGACATAATCTATTTAAGGAGATTCACAATGTCCACACCAAAAACCAATATGTATGTGATGGGGATTACATTAATAGCAACTTTAGGCGGCTTATTATTTGGTTATGATACCGCCGTTATTTCAGGTACGGTAGCGTCATTAGATACTGTATTTATTCAGCCAAAAGGTCTACCTGAAATTTCAGCAAATTCACTCTTAGGCTTCTGCGTTGCCAGTGCATTAATCGGTTGTATCATCGGCGGTGCTTGCGGTGGTTACTTAAGTAGTAAATTCGGTCGTAAAAAAGCATTACTTATTGCGGCTATTCTCTTTTTAATCTCAGCGTTAGGATCCGCATATCCGGAATTTGGCTTACGAGATATTGATGAAACAGACATACCAACTTATTTAAGTAACTTCCTCACAGAATTTGTTATCTACCGCATTATTGGTGGTATCGGTGTAGGTATCGCCTCAATGGTTTCACCTATGTATATCGCTGAGATTGCACCAGCTCATATCCGAGGAAAAATGGTGTCATTTAACCAATTTGCGATTATTGCTGGACAATTAGTCGTCTATTTCGTGAATTATTTTATTGCATTAAGTGGAGATCATGCTTGGTTGGATACAGTTGGCTGGCGTTATATGTTCCTCTCTGAAGTTGTACCGGCAGGATTATTTTTAATTCTTCTCTTCTTTGTACCGGAAAGCCCTCGCTGGCTAGTGTTACAAAACAAATTCTCACAAGCTGAGATTACATTATTAAAATTATTAGGCGAACAATCCGGCAAAAAAGAATTACAAAATATTCTAGCCTCTTTAGAACATAGAGTTGTTAAAAGCACACCACTACTTTCATTCGGTATCGGTGTAATAGTGATTGGTATTTTACTCTCCGTATTCCAGCAATTCGTAGGTATTAATGTTGCACTTTACTATGCTCCAGAAATTTTTAAATCGCTTGGTTCAAGCACGGATAATGCTTTACTACAAACCATTTTAATGGGTGCTATCAATCTTTCCTGTACTTTAATTGCAATTTTTACCGTAGATAAATATGGACGCAAACCATTACAAATTATTGGTGCATTAGGTATGGCTATCGGTATGCTTGTATTAGGTACGGCATTCTACGCTAATCTTTCCGGTGGAGTTGCACTAACCGGTATGTTATTTTATGTTGCTTCCTTCGCGGTATCTTGGGGACCGGTATGTTGGGTACTTCTCGCTGAAATTTTCCCAAATGCAATTCGTAGCCAAGCACTTGCAATTGCCGTTGCAACACAATGGATTGCCAATTACATCGTTTCTTGGACCTTCCCAATGATGGATAAAAGTTCTTACTTAGTCGAACATTTTAATCATGGCTTTGCTTATTGGGTCTATGGTGTAATGAGTGTGCTAGCAGCATTATTTATGTGGAAATTTGTGCCAGAAACAAAAGGAAAAACCTTGGAAGAATTAGAATTACTTTGGAAGAAAAATTAGTTCCTTAAATCGATATAGTGGCGGTTAAATCTTATTTGAATTAACCGCCTTTTATCTTACCTAGTATCACAAACTTCCTATTTGGTTTCTTGACCCAAAAAGCGTAGAATCTTTTTATGTTCAGTCTAATCTACATCATTTTATGTATTCTATCGATTTACTTACTCACCAATTTAATATCTATGTTCCGAACCAATCTCATTTTTTAATTGGATTAAGTGGTGGCATTGATTCGGTAGTGTTATTACATTCTGTGATGCACATTTCAGAAAAATTGGGCATAAATATCAGAGCAGTACATATTCATCACGGCCTAAGTCTGAATGCCGATAGTTGGGCGGTTTTCTGTGAGCAGTTTTGCAAGCAGTTAAACATTCCGTTTATTTTGCAAAAAGTTTCGGTAGACAGTAGCGAAGGTATCGAAGCCGGTGCAAGAATTGCTCGTTATCAGGCAATCAGCGAAATTATTCAACCTAATGAGGTCTTTGTAACCGCTCACCATCTTGATGATCAAGCTGAAACATTTTTACTTGCCTTAAAACGCGGTAGCGGAATCAAAGGGTTATCCGCTATGCAAGCGGTCGGATTTTGGCAAAATTTTACTATTTTCAGACCGCTTCTCTGCGTAGATAAGACGCAAATTAAGCAATATGCGGATCAACAAAAATTAACTTGGATTGAAGATGAAAGTAATCAGGATAATCATTATGATCGTAACTTTTTACGCAACGAAGTACTGCCTGTGCTGAACCAACGTTGGCAACATTTCAATCAAATGGTGGCACGTTCCGCACAGCATTGTGCAGAACAGCAAGCCTTATTAGAAGAATTACTTTCTCAAGAATTGAACCGTTATGCAAACTTTCTACAAAAACGGTTAAATATTGCAGATTTCCCACAATTTTCTTTGGCAAAACAACAACAACTGATTCGTTTATGGCTAGACAAATGTGGCGTGCAGATGCCAAGTTCCGCACAGTTGGATCAAGTGATTAATCAAATGATATTTGCAAATGCAGATAAAAATCCACAAATTAAACTAGCAAATTATTGGTTACGCCGTTATCAAAATCACCTGTATTTAACCGGCGAATTATTGGCATTAGATGATTTCTGTCAGCCATTATTAACACATCAAACGTTGAAACTACCGTATGAAATTGGCGAGTTACAACATTTAGGCGACCAAATTATTTACAAAAAATCAGACAAACTAGATCGCTTGTTACTACCAAAGGAATTGGTTAATTCCTCGTTTCAAGTAAAGTTAGCACATCAGGGAAAAGTGCAACCGTATGGCAAACCAATGCGAGAAGAAATGAAAAAGCTCTACCAACAAGCACAAGTACCCGTTTGGTTACGAAAACAAACACCTCTTATCTTTTGGGGCGATCAGTTAGTTTTTCTATGCAATTAAAAAAACCTGCTCTCGCAGGTTTTTAGATTATAACGTTTGAATAATATAGCCAAGTAAAGCATAAAATATGATCAGAGAAAGTAGCAATAAACCTCGAGCTAACGCTTTTTTTGATTGGTGTAATTTATATAAAACTAACGCTATCACAAATAATACGAATGGATAAATCCAAAAAGCGGTCGAAAACCAATTAATCTGTGTAGGACTTAACGCTAAACTGGAAAATTTTGGTGAAATCAGCAATGCAAGCGGCCATAAGGCAGCAGGTAAGCAAAAGAAGGCTAATGCCCAATTGAATTTAGATGATGATTTCTGCATATTATCCTCGAGGATGAAATTGTTGATGTAATGATTTTAAACGTGCTTTAGCAACATGAGTATAAATTTGTGTGGTAGAGAGGTCGCTATGTCCTAACAACATTTGTACGACTCTTAAATCTGCACCATGGTTCACTAAATGCGTCGCAAAAGCGTGGCGTAAAACGTGTGGCGAAAGTTTTTCACTATCAATTCCGGCTAATACAGCGTAATGCTTTATTCTATGCCAAAATGTTTGGCGTGTCATTTGCTGCCCTCTACGACTCGGAAAGACGATATCCGATTGCAGGTTATTCAGTAATATTGCTCGCCCATGCTGAAAAAACTCTTGAATCCAATAACTCGCTTCTTCACCTATCGGTACTAATCGTTCTTTATCCCCTTTCCCTACAATACGAACAACGCCTTGACGTAAACTCAAATTATCTATACTGAGAGAAACAAGTTCAGTCACCCGCAAACCTGTTGCATATAACAATTCCAACATAGCCTTATCGCGTAATTCAATAGGGTCTAAAGTATTCGGACAATCTAACAAGTCCATCACCTGTTCTTCACTTAAAGATTTAGGTAAATGTGCCGGCTTACGAGGAGAAGTTAAAGTGACTGTAGGATCATCTTGACGATAATTCTCTGTATATAAAAAACGGAAAAATTTACGCAAACAACTTAACATACGTGCTGAACTTGTTGCTTTATAACCTTGCTCTAATCTTTCCCCAAGAAAAGCTTGTAAATCAAAATGATCTAGAGTCAAAAATGCTTTAGGTGTAGGCAACCATTCAGAGAAACGTTCTAAATCTAAACGATATGAAGCTGACGTATTTTCAGATAATCCATGTTCTTGCCATAAACTATCTAAAAACTGTTCAATAATGGGATCTAACTTTTTCATAAGACGACTAGCATATAAAAATATTTTCTTATTTTAACAGAAAGCATTGGTTTAAATTTAAAGAAAACCTAAATATGCAAAAAGCCGATTAGTGTAAACTAATCGGCTTCTTAAATATGGCAGGGGCGGAGAGGCTCGAACTCCCAACACCCGGTTTTGGAGACCGGTGCTCTACCAATTGAACTACGCCCCTATTGGTAATATATACAGATAAAGCGAGTAACTAACTCGCTTTTCAGATAAGTGGCGGAACGGACGGGACTCGAACCCGCGACCCCCTGCGTGACAGGCAGGTATTCTAACCAGCTGAACTACCGCTCCGCAAATTTAGTAGATTAACAGTGCCCTACTCTCACATGGGGAAACCCCACACTACCATCGGCGTTACCGCGTTTTACTTCTGAGTTCGGAATGGATTCAGGTAGAGCCACGGCACTATTGCTGTTAATCAAATTCTGTGCTTATTAACTTAACTCACTTAATAAAATAAACTAAGGTAATAAAACCCGACGATGCTCTACTCTCACATGGGGAAACCCCACACTACCATCGACGTAACGGCTTTTCACTTCTGAGTTCGGAATGGATTCAGGTGGGACAACCGCACTATTGTCGTCGGGAAATTTGGTTTAAATTCGAAACAAGCTGTTTACTGATTTTTTCATCTTCTTTAGTTTTTAGTCTTTTCTAGCTTTTCACTTCGCTCTACGCCCAAAAACACTTGAGCGTTGTATAGTTAAGCCTCTCGGGCAATTAGTATGTGTTAGCTCAACGTATCACTACGCTTACACACCACACCTATCTACGTCGTAGTCTCCAACAACCCTTACAGTCTTATAGACTGGGAGAACTCATCTTAAGGCAAGTTTCGTGCTTAGATGCTTTCAGCACTTATCTCTTCCGCATGTAGCTACCCAGCAGTGCCTCTGGCGAGACAACTGGAACACCAGTGATGCGTCCACTCCGGTCCTCTCGTACTAGGAGCAGCCCCCTCTCAATTCTCCAACGCCCACGGCAGATAGGGACCGAACTGTCTCACGACGTTCTAAACCCAGCTCGCGTACCACTTTAAATGGCGAACAGCCATACCCTTGGGACCTACTTCAGCCCCAGGATGTGATGAGCCGACATCGAGGTGCCAAACACCGCCGTCGATATGAACTCTTGGGCGGTATCAGCCTGTTATCCCCGGAGTACCTTTTATCCGTTGAGCGATGGCCCTTCCATTCAGAACCACCGGATCACTATGACCTGCTTTCGCACCTGCTCGACTTGTCTGTCTCGCAGTTAAGCTTGCTTATACCATTGCACTAACCTCACGATGTCCGACCGTGATTAGCAAACCTTCGTGCTCCTCCGTTACTCTTTGGGAGGAGACCGCCCCAGTCAAACTACCCACCAGACACTGTCCGAGACCGCGTTCCGCAATCTTCGTTAGAACATCAAACGTTAAAGGGTGGTATTTCAAGGACGCCTCCACAATCACTGGCGTGACTGCTTCAAAGGCTCCCACCTATCCTACACATCAAAATTCAATGTTCAGTGTCAAGCTATAGTAAAGGTTCACGGGGTCTTTCCGTCTAGCCGCGGGTACACCGCATCTTCACGGCGATTTCAATTTCACTGAGTCTCGGGTGGAGACAGCCTGGCCATCATTATGCCATTCGTGCAGGTCGGAACTTACCCGACAAGGAATTTCGCTACCTTAGGACCGTTATAGTTACGGCCGCCGTTTACTGGGGCTTCGATCAGGAGCTTCTCTTTCGATAACACCATCAATTAACCTTCCAGCACCGGGCAGGCATCACACCCTATACGTCCACTTTCGTGTTTGCAGAGTGCTGTGTTTTTAATAAACAGTTGCAGCCAGCTGGTATCTTCGACCGGTTCAACCTTCAGCGGTAAACGCTTACAATCTACGCCGGCGCACCTTCTCCCGAAGTTACGGTGCTATTTTGCCTAGTTCCTTCACCCGAGTTCTCTCAAGCGCCTGAGTATTCTCTACCTGACCACCTGTGTCGGTTTATAGTACGGTTTAGTATAACCTGAAGCTTAGTGGCTTTTCCTGGAAGCGTGGTATCGGTAACTTCATCTCCGTAGAGACTCGTCATCACTTCTCGGTGTTAACAGAATTCCGGATTTGCCTAAAATTCCCACCTACCGGCTTAAACAGACATCCAACAGTCTGATTACCTAACCTTCTCCGTCCCCACATCGCAATTATACCAAGTACGGGAATATTAACCCGTTTCCCATCGACTACGCTTTTCAGCCTCGCCTTAGGGGCCGACTCACCCTGCCCCGATTAACGTTGGACAGGAACCCTTGGTCTTCCGGCGAACGAGTTTTTCACTCGTTTTATCGTTACTTATGTCAGCATTCGCACTTCTGATACGTCCACCAAACTTCTCAATTCAGCTTCATCCGCTTACAGAACGCTCCCCTACCCAACAATGTTTCCATTGATGCCGCAGCTTCGGTGACTAGTTTTAGCCCCGTTACATCTTCCGCGCAGGCCGACTCGACTAGTGAGCTATTACGCTTTCTTTAAATGATGGCTGCTTCTAAGCCAACATCCTAGCTGTCTAAGCCTTCCCACTTCGTTTCCCACTTAACTAGTACTTTGGGACCTTAGCTGGCGGTCTGGGTTGTTTCCCTCTCCACGATGGACGTTAGCACCCACCGTGTGTCTCCTGAGTATCACTCTTCGGTATTCGCAGTTTGCATCGGGTTGGTAATCCGGGATGGACCCCCTAGCCGAAACAGTGCTCTACCCCCGAAGGTGTCCGCTCAAGGCTCTACCTAAATAGATTTCGGGGAGAACCAGCTATCTCCCGGTTTGATTGGCCTTTCACCCCCAGCCACAAGTCATCCGCTAATTTTTCAACATTAGTCGGTTCGGTCCTCCAATTAGTGTTACCCAATCTTCAACCTGCCCATGGCTAGATCACCGGGTTTCGGGTCTATACCTTGCAACTAAACGCCCAGTTAAGACTCGGTTTCCCTTCGGCTCCCTTATTCAGTTAACCTCGCTACAAAATATAAGTCGCTGACCCATTATACAAAAGGTACGCAGTCACCCCATAAAGAGGCTCCCACTGCTTGTACGTACACGGTTTCAGGTTCTATTTCACTCCCCTCACTGGGGTTCTTTTCGCCTTTCCTTCACAGTACTGGTTCACTATCGGTCAATCAGGAGTATTTAGCCTTGGAGGATGGTCCCCCCATCTTCAAACAGGATTTCTCGTGTCCCGCCCTACTTATCTCAAACTTAGTACCACAACCTATTCTTCGAATACGGGACTATCACCCTGTGTCGTTGAGCTTCCCAGCTCATTCTTCTGAATTGATTGCTATCGTTTGAAGGCTCCTCCGCTTTCGCTCGCCGCTACTCACAGAATCTCGGTTGATTTCTTTTCCTCGGGGTACTTAGATGTTTCAGTTCTCCCGGTTTGCCTTATTAAGCTATGTATTCACTTAATAATAGTAGATTCTTCATCTACTGGGTTTCCCCATTCGGATATCTTGGATTAAACGCTTCTTATCAACTCATCCAAGCTTTTCGCAGATTAGCACGTCCTTCTTCGCCTCTGATTGCCAAGGCATCCACCGTGTACGCTTAGTCACTTAACTATACAACCTCAAATGTTTTCAAAACTTATTTAAATTCATTCAATGCGTATTTTATTCAACTAAACACTTGACTGCTTTTGTTCAGTCAAGATTTTTTAACTACTCAGACTTTCTTTCGAAAATCTCTCAGTTTTTCAGCTTGTTTCCAATTTTTTAAAGAACAATTTAAGACAATAATTTGACTTATCATCATTACTAAATATACAAACAATTAACTTTTATTAAGTTTTGCTTATATGCTTAGTAATGATGATTGGTGGAGATAAGCGGGATCGAACCGCTGACCTCCTGCGTGCAAGGCAGGCGCTCTCCCAGCTGAGCTATATCCCCATACATCACAACTTGATATAATCATACCTTTTAGCTTTCACTCATTTAGAGTGGTGGGTCTGAGTGGACTTGAACCACCGACCTCACCCTTATCAGGGGTGCGCTCTAACCACCTGAGCTACAGACCCAAAAGGATGCCGGATTATACCCGTTTTTGTCTTCTCTTCTATCAAACAATCTGTGTGAACACTTGCAGTCGCTCAATTCTTGGTAAGGAGGTGATCCAACCGCAGGTTCCCCTACGGTTACCTTGTTACGACTTCACCCCAGTCATGAATCATACCGTGGTAAACGCCCCCCTTGCGGTTAAGCTATCTACTTCTGGTACAACCCACTCCCATGGTGTGACGGGCGGTGTGTACAAGGCCCGGGAACGTATTCACCGCAACATTCTGATTTGCGATTACTAGCGATTCCGACTTCATGGAGTCGAGTTGCAGACTCCAATCCGGACTTAGACGTACTTTGTGAGATTTGCTCCATGTCGCCATATTGCTTCCCTCTGTATACGCCATTGTAGCACGTGTGTAGCCCTACTCGTAAGGGCCATGATGACTTGACGTCATCCCCACCTTCCTCCAGTTTATCACTGGCAGTCTCCTTTGAGTTCCCGGCCGAACCGCTGGCAACAAAGGATAAGGGTTGCGCTCGTTGCGGGACTTAACCCAACATTTCACAACACGAGCTGACGACAGCCATGCAGCACCTGTCTCAGAGCTCCCGAAGGCACTCCCGTATCTCTACAGGATTCTCTGGATGTCAAGAGTAGGTAAGGTTCTTCGCGTTGCATCGAATTAAACCACATGCTCCACCGCTTGTGCGGGCCCCCGTCAATTCATTTGAGTTTTAACCTTGCGGCCGTACTCCCCAGGCGGTCGATTTATCACGTTAGCTTCGGGCACCAAACTTATAGTCCAATCCCCAAATCGACAGCGTTTACAGCGTGGACTACCAGGGTATCTAATCCTGTTTGCTCCCCACGCTTTCGCACATGAGCGTCAGTACATTCCCAAGGGGCTGCCTTCGCCTTCGGTATTCCTCCACATCTCTACGCATTTCACCGCTACACGTGGAATTCTACCCCTCCCTAAAGTACTCTAGTTGACCAGTATGAAATGCAATTCCCAGGTTAAGCCGGGGCTTTCACATCTCACTTAATCAACCGCCTGCGTGCCCTTTACGCCCAGTTATTCCGATTAACGCTCGCACCCTCCGTATTACCGCGGCTGCTGGCACGGAGTTAGCCGGTGCTTCTTCTGTAGTTAACGTCAATTGATAATGCTATTAACATTACCACCTTCCTCGCTACCGAAAGAACTTTACAACCCGAAGGCCTTCTTCATTCACGCGGCATGGCTGCATCAGGGTTCCCCCCATTGTGCAATATTCCCCACTGCTGCCTCCCGTAGGAGTCTGGACCGTGTCTCAGTTCCAGTGTGGCTGGTCATCCTCTCAGACCAGCTAGAGATCGTCGGCTTGGTAGGCCTTTACCCCACCAACTACCTAATCCCACTTGGGCTCATCTCATGGCATGTGGCCTTGCGGTCCCACACTTTAATCCAAAGATATTACGCGGTATTAGCTACAGTTTCCCGTAGTTATCCCCCTCCATAAGCCAGATTCCCAAGCATTACTCACCCGTCCGCCACTCGTCAGCAAATTAGCAAGCTAATCCCTGTTACCGTTCGACTTGCATGTGTTAAGCCTGCCGCCAGCGTTCAATCTGAGCCATGATCAAACTCTTCAATTCAAAAAGTTTAATCGCTCAATAAACTGCTTAGCTAAGTTCACTTCTCTTACCTAACTAAGTTAAGTAAAAGATAAATATGAATTTCTAGTTTAAGCACCTATTAAGACTTCAAGTTTTAAATAATATTTTTAAAATCAAGTCAATCAACAAGTGCCCACACAGATTGTCTGATATATTGTTAAAGAACAAAAAATAAAGTGGTCGGCGAGATAGGATTTGAACCTACGACCCACTGGTCCCAAACCAGTTGCGCTACCAAGCTGCGCTACTCGCCGTCAGTTACTCATAAGAGTATATTTTAAATGGGGTGGCTAATGAGACTCGAACTCACGACAACCGGAATCACAATCCGGGGCTCTACCAACTGAGCTATAGCCACCATTGCCGATTGAATATTGCTTTTGACCACTGGCGCGCTCGACAAGATTCGAACTTGCGACCTTTGGCTCCGGAGGCCAACGCTCTATCCAACTGAGCTACGAACGCTTACGATTTTCATCGTTTTGTTTAGTGCGTCGCAACGGAGGCGTATATTATAGATTTCCGTTTTTGTTGTCTAGCACTTTTTTCAAAAAAGTTTAAAAAAATCATTTGTTTGTCTTTAATTTATTCAAAATGAATAATAATTATCATAATTGATGATTTTTAAAGCTGTTTTATGCAATAGTAATACATAAAACATAATAAATTAACTTGCCTCCGCCAACGTGTTGGTTGGCTCAATAAGCGATATAGCCATTCTAAACCAAGATCTTGCCAAATTTTCGGAGCCCGTTTGACTTTACTGGTAAAAACATCATAAGTTCCGCCTACGCCCATATATAAGCAATTAGGATACTCTCGTTCCATATTTACGATAAACTGTTCCTGTTTCGGTGATCCCATTGCAACTGTTACTAATTTTGCACCACTTCGTTTTATACGCTCGATAATGAATTGTTGTTCTTTATTATCAAAATATCCGTCTTGTAATCCAACAATATTGACATTCCAAGCGGTCAATTTTTGCTGAACTTTTGCAAGTGTATCCGCTGTGCTGCCAATTAAGAATACTGGCGTACCTAATTCACCCGCTTTGTGCATTAATGCTTCCCATAAATCCACACCGGCAATCCGTTCCATTTGTTTAATATGCGGATATTTTCGTTTTACCGAGCGAACCATACTGATGCCATCTGCATATTTATACTCAGCTTGTTTGAGTAGTTGACGAATTTCAGGCTTTTTTTCACTCATCACAAGCTTTTCAGCATTCATTGCAATTAATTTACCGGTTTTTATCTGCTGTTCATTCATCAGAAAATCGACAAGTTCGGCTTTATTTCTTGCCGTGAGAATTTTAAGTCCACGAATTTCAACCGTTTCTATCATGATTATCAACCTTGTTTGTCAGCAATATAGGTTCTAAGCTAATTGTGATAAGTTTTGCTAAACTCCAACACGCTAAAAAAACGATACTAAAAAATAGCCAACGGGAAATGAAAGCATCCACACCTTCTCTCGCTAAAACGATTAAGTTAAATATATTCGCTATACAATAGGTTTGAATGATAGCAGAGATACTTGTCATTTGATGATATTTTCCGTAAGTAAATAAACGATCAAAACACTGAACTATCCAACCAACAAATATCATACCCACTATTATCATCGGAAATCCACCCATAATATAGAAAGATCCCAATAAAGTCGGGGAAATCGCTAACCCTGAGAAATTTGCTAAAATCTCTTTAGTGAAATAGTTTGCCGTATTCACGATATAAGTAGGTTTAGCTTGCCATAGTTCATTTGGGATATAGATGTAGAAATCGCGAATAATCGGCATGAGTTCTTGGTATTCAATCGGATAACTCAATATCTTAGTGAGATTTTCCCATGGTGAAAAAGTATCTCTCGTCAGATACAAAAAAGTAAATAATGCTTCCGAACCACTTACTTTTAATCCATAACGTGCTAATGCCAATAAAAACATGGCACCGATCATACCGATACCGGCAATCAGTAATGTTTTGAAAGAGATATAATTTTTATAAAGCCCTAACAGAAAAAATACTAGTACCGCCATCGCTAAATTTGCCCGAGTGCCGCCAACCGCAATATAGTTCAAGCCACCAATTGCAATCCCTAATATTAAAAACACACCCCACATTTTTTTGCTTTGGTATAGGAAAAAGAGAATTAATAACGCCGGTAGAAAAAAATAAAAGAAACGTTTCAGCCATAAATGCTGAAGCCTTGCTGAGAAAATCTGGCTGTATTTTTCCAATTCAAAAAGCAGTAAGCCGTTAGCCGAAACAAACCAAGCGATACTCCCCAATGCTACGATACATAATAAATAAGCGGTTACTTTTGCTTCTAATTTTGCAAAATTTGCGATATTTTCTACCGCTTGTTGCTTTTGAGTGCTGATTGTTCTTGCAAAAAAATGGTAACTGAACCAATAGATAAGATAACCGACAAAAACGGTAAAAAGCGTAAGAAACAATATCTTCGGATGAACGATCTGGCTCTCAAAACTGAATGTCATTACCATTGATAACGGGAAGCCTAAATAAAAGATAACAAGATAAATTAGGCTAAATAGGAAATGAAAAGAAAAAGCCTGCTGTCGGTATACGATATAAATATGCGTTGATATTAGCAATACCGAAATCAAATAAAAGCCGGTTAATAAAGTGTATTCAATCATTACTGAGTTCCGTTAATAAAGTCAGCCATTGTTCATTATAATGAGGTGCAAAAAAACGAATGTGACTTTTATCATAATCTTGAAGTTGTTTCCTGACTTGTCGAACTTTAGCCACAGTTAATTCATCACTATACAAAAACGGAATTTGTTCATTTTGCATATCTATACAAAACGGATTCTCTTTTGTTAACACGAGTGGAATATTTTGTTGGAGTAATAAACAAATTGTGCCGATAGCTTGTTGGCGTTGGAAATAAAAATAGCCGAGATCACATTCCGCTAATCGCTGTTGATACTGTGCAAAATTCAATTTCTCTCTCATCACCTCAATGGTACTGTGAGGAAATAATTCCTTCGCTTGCCGCTGTACTTGTTCAATATAGTGATGATTACTCTTAGGATAGCCCATAGGAATTAGAATACGAATATTATCACTCATCGTTTTTCTTAACTGTACTAATGCCGCCAAATGGCGATTAGAGGGATCTCCCGAATTACCGAGCAAAACTGTAAAAGGCTTTGTTTGGTCCGTTGTTTGAATCAGAGGTTGCAGATCCATTTTTGTTGGGAAATAGACAACTCGATCTTGAACATTCTCTCGTTTTAAGTGTTGTTTAGCAAACATAAGATCGCCATGCGTTGCCCATAAAACTGGTAACTTTTGCTGTGCTAAACGGCGAATACGGTAAAAAAATTTAAATTTCCAAGCGCTTGCCTCCTCATAGAGGTCTGCTCCCCAAATATGCCAAACACAACGATAAGCGGGTAAATTTCCACACAAAATCGCAAGCCATAGCCAAATATTATACTGACCGTGTAATACAAACTTGGCTGTTGGAGCTTGCTTGGCAGTTTTTATAGTTTCTTTGGCGATTGATTGACGAGAAGAGAAAAATCGTAAATTCAGTTGTGGATATTGCGAACCTAACTCCTCTTGTCCCACAACATAAAAGTAGTGTTGTTGTCTAGTTAATTGAGGTAGTAACTGATCACGAAAGAAATTTAGTACCGTTTGATTATGGTGCGGTATATCAGAGCCAAGAATATGATAAATAGGACGCATAATATTTTCTAAAATTGGATTAAGGCTAGCGATTATAAGCGAAAAATCGCTTACAAGCGGCCAAAAAACCATAAAACTTTACCAACAAAATTAGGAATAATTTTCAATAAAAATAACCTATACCCTGTTCTAAGTAGAGAATTTCGACTAGATCAAATTCCTTTTATTTTCCAAGATTTTTTGCTTTTTCTGCCTTTTTGTTATCGCTATGATTGTGTGCATTAATTCCTACTATTTTAGTAGGTTACTTATTTTTCTTATTTAAATTGGAGTGATTTTATGTACTGCGTTCAATGTGAACAAACGATGGTAACCCTGGTGGGAAATGGTTGTAGTTTCGGTCAAGGTATGTGCGGTAAAACGGCGGAAACCTCAGATTTACAAGACTTATTAATTGCCTGCTTACACAGCCTGTCTGCGTGGGCGTTAAAAGCACGTGAACACGGTATTATCAACCACGATGCGGACAACTTCGCCCCTCGTGCGTTCTTTGCCACCCTAACCAACGTTAACTTCGATTCAAATCGTATCGTTGGCTATGCACAACAAGCGATGATTTACCGTAACGAATTAATCAAAGCGGTCAGCGAAATTGAGCCGAACCCAACGATTAACCATCCGTTAGCACATATTGAACTCAAAGGCATTTCAATTGATCAACTTGCCGAACAAGCCAAAGAATTTGCATTAGATACTGATCGTGCGGAAATCGGTGAAGAAGTTCACGGCGTGCGTTTATTAGCCCTTTACGGCTTAAAAGGTGCGGCGGCTTATTTAGAACACGCTTATGTGTTAGGCAAATTCGATAACGATTTATATGTGGAATACCACGGCTTTATGGCTTGGTTAGGTACAAAACCAAGCGATTTAAACGAATTACTCGAAAAATCGCTCGCTATCGGTGCAATGAACTTTAAAGTGATGGCAATGTTAGATGCCGGCGAAACCGAAACCTTCGGTAATCCTGTGCCGGCAACGGTTAATATCCGTCCGGTGAAAGGCAAATGTATCCTAATTTCAGGTCACGATTTAAAAGACTTAAAAGAATTATTAGAACAAACCGAAGGCAAAGGCATTAATGTTTACACCCACGGTGAAATGCTACCAGCACACGGCTATCCGGAACTGAAAAAATACAAACATTTAGTCGGTAACTACGGTTCAGGCTGGCAGAATCAACAAAAAGAATTTGCACGCTTCCGGGGGCGATCGTGATGACATCAAACTGTTTAATCGATCCAAATGTGGGCGATTATGCTGATCGTATCTTCACTTGTAACATCGTGGGTTGGCCGGGCGTGGTGCATTTAGAAAAACATAACTTTGCACCGGTTATCGAAAAAGCGTTGGAATGTGATGGCTTCCCATACACCGAATTAGAACACTACATCACAGTAGGCTTTGGCCGTAAAACCTTAATTGACGCATCTGATGCGGTAATTGATTTAGTCAAAGCGGGCAAATTAAGCCACGTATTTGTGATCGGCGGTTGTGACGGCGATAAAGAAGAACGCCACTATTACACCGATTTAGCTTACGCATTACCAAAAGATACTGCGGTGCTTACGCTCGGTTGCGGTAAATACCGTTTTAACAAATTAGATTTCGGTACTGTTAGTGATATGGGTGACGACGGCTTGCCTCGCTTATTAGACGCCGGTCAATGTAACGACACCTATTCAGCGATTATGTTAGCAGTTACGCTTTCACAAAAATTAGGTATCGGTTTAAATGAATTGCCACTTTCGATTGTGCTTTCTTGGTTCGAACAAAAAGCTATTATCGTGTTATTAACGCTGTTAGCACTTGGCGTGAAAAATGTTTATTCAGGCCCGAGCAAACCGGCATTCTTGAATGACAATGTGATGAATTTATTACACGAAAAATTCGGTTTAAGCGGTTTAACCACTCCAGAGCAAGATTTCGGTCATATCATCAATAAATAATCAGCTAATTAAAAAAGAGCGGTCTAATTTCGCAAAATTTTTGCAAATTTCTCAGCAATTTTGGCCGCTTATTAAATGTAGGGACACACTACGTGTGTTCACGGACGCAAGCATTGCGTCCCTACACATATCGAAAGGAATAACAAAATGGCAAATACCAATAAAAACCCTTTATGTATTAATGAATTACAGGTTTATTCAATCGTACAAGAAGCGCCAAAGGTAAAAACAATTAACTTTATCGCACAGGATTTCTACCCGTACCAAGCGGGGCAATATGCGTTAGTCAGCATTAAAAACACACCGCATATTACCCGTGCTTACTCACTTTCTTCCACTCCGGGCGAAAGCCGTTTCGTGTCAATTACCGTGCGTGAAATTGAGGGCGGTGTCGGTTCGACTTGGCTCAACAGTGAGGTGAAAGTCGGAGACCAAGTTTGGTTCTCTAACCCAATGGGCGAATTTTCTTGCCAACAGGTGTTAGCGACTAATTACTTATTAGTCGGTGCAGGCAGCGGTGTTACCCCGATTATGTCGATGGCTCGTTGGTTATTAGCGAATCGCCCAGAAGTGAACTTAACCGTTATCCATTCGGTACATTCGCCAGAAGATGTGATTTTCAAAGCGGAATGGGCAGAATTAAAAGCGAAATATCCAAAACTCAACTTAGTGATCAACGCTTCAGTCGGGGCAACCGAAGGCTTTGCAAGCGGTCGAATTTCGGCAGAAATTATCAAAAATGCCGTACCAAATGTGAGCGATTACACTGTGATGACCTGCGGCCCTGAAGCCTATATGGCGGCATTAAAAGATATCGTAACCGAATTAGGCGTGAGCGAAGATCGTTTCTTTACCGAAGCATTCTTTAATACCGCTTTAGCCGGTGAAATCAGTTCGGATAAGAAAACCACTCTTACAATCAACGGTGCAAAACAAATTAAGGCAGAAGTACCGGTCGGTATGACCCTATTAGCTGCCTTAGAAGCACAAGAACAACCGGTCGTTTCAGGTTGTCGTACTGGTTTATGCGGTTTATGTAAAACCAAAGTCACCGGCGGTGAATATGAAGTAGTACACACCGGCGACTTAACTGAAGAAGAAATTGCACAAGGCTATGTGCTGGCGTGTAGCTGCCGTGTTAAAGAAAATGTATCGGTTTCTTTATAAGTTTTATTAACAAAAAACCTCAAAGAGCATCTTTGAGGTTTTAATTTTTTAGATAGCGATGAAACGCCAATAAGCAGATAAAGAAATAGCAAAAATAAGTTAATAAATAGGTTTGTACCGCCCCTTCCGCACCATTTAACGGAATCAACCATTGTCCGATCATTAACAATAAGGTTAACTGACAAACTTCCGCCAAGATATAGAGTTTTAACGATGCCTTGGCAACCACCAAATAACCGAATACATAAGCAACCACTTTAAACATATCACCGATCAGCTGCCAAATAAACAATGATTCCATTGGCAAAAATTGCTCGGAATATAAGGTCAGAATGATTTCACGCTTTAGTACAAACACGCATAGACTTGTGCTAATCACAAAAATTCCGACAAATTTAACCGCTTTCACGACTTCACGTTTTATTTCATCTTTTTGGGCTAATTTGGCAAAAACAGGCAATAAATAAACGGAAAATACCGCCGTGATCAGCTGTAAATAAGCATCGGAAATTTTACTTACGCCCTGCCATAACCCAACTTGTTCCAATGAATGAGATTCGGCTAATAGATCTCGCAATACAATATAGATTATCGGCAATGTTATTACCGTAATCAAAACCATAGCACTAAATTTAGATAAAGTGCGTGCATATTGCCAAGAAAAACGCCCTTGTTGCCAAAGTCGAAATTGATATCCTCTTTGCTTTAAGAAATAACTTGCCGGCAGAAAACTAAATACCGACATACAAGCAATTCCGATTAACGCACCGAAATACCCGAAGCAATAGAGTAAAGCTAAAAAGAAAATCGTACTAAGAAAAGCACCGATAATCAGGCTTATCGCATTTGCTTTAACCTGTCGATAACCTTTTAAAACGGCTAACAGATAATTACTATTAGCAATAGCGAACTGAATAAAGGCGGTAACCACAATCACAATCTGATAATCTTCAGAATAAAAAATCCATTCGCTAATTTTTGCAGAAAATAGTACAAAAATGACCGCTAGCACTGCAGAGAACAGCACAACAATACGGTTTGACGTTACTAAAAACGTATCTAATTGCTCTGGGCTATGTTCCAATTCCGCTACATATTTCGTTACGCCGTTAAAAATTCCTCCTCCGGCAAAAACGCCTAGTACGGTAATTAGCGTCATAAAATTTGCTGCTTGCCCCAATCCTTCTAGCCCGAATTGCAAGGCAAATAGCTTCACCAGTATTAAGCTAATACCAATTTTAAAAGCCGTAGAGCTTGCTGTCCAAACAGCCGTTTTGCTCAGTGATTTCATTGCGTAAGAAATTCCAATATCACCTGAATAATTCTATCTAACTCTTGTAGTTGCAAATTGTAGAACAGCGGCAAGCGAACCAAACGCTCACTTTCTGCAGTAGTAAAACAATCCTGACCAATAAAAGTACCGAACCGCTGACCGGCAGGGCTACTATGTAATGGCACATAATGAAAGACCGCCAAAATTCCGTTTTGCTTTAACCAGTCGATAAACGCATTGCGTTCACTCATATCCTGCCATTTCAGATAAAACAGATGTCCGTTTTGTTCACATTCAGGCAGACAAGTTGGCAAACTAATACGACCTTGTTCGGCAAACGGACGTAAGACTTCAAAATAGCGTTGCCACATAGCTAAACGAGTCTGTTTAATCTGTTGAGCAGCTTCCAGTTGAGCATATAAATAAGCAGCTTGTAATTCCGACATTAAAAAACTAGATCCAAGATCTCGCCAAGTATATTTATCTGTTTCACCACGAAAGAATTGGCTACGATCTGTGCCTTTCTCTCGAATCACTTCTGCACGAGCAATAAATCGATCATCATTAATCAATAAAGCTCCGCCTTCTCCACCGGCACTATAATTCTTGGTTTCATGAAAACTATAACAACCGAAATGCCCGATAGTGCCTAATGCTTTGCCTTTATAAAAAGACATTACCGCTTGTGCCGCATCTTCAATCACATACAATCGATACTTTTCGGCAATCGCCATAATTGTATCCATTTCACAGGCGATACCTGCGTAATGTACCGGCACAATCGCTTTAGTTTTTGCTGTAATTGCCGCCTCAATTTTCGTTTCATCGATATTCATCGTATCAGGGCGAATATCGACAAATATAATTTTTGCACCACGCAACACAAAAGCATTAGCTGTCGACACGAAGGTATAACTTGGCATAATCACTTCATCGCCGACTTGAATATCGATTAATATCGCCACCATTTCCAATGCAGCGGTACAAGACGGCGTAAGCAATGCTTTTGCTGAACCAAAATGACTTTCTAGCCATTGTTCGCAACGCTGACTATAAATACCATCACCGGATAATTTGCCGCTTGCCATCGCCTGTTGCATATAACCAAGCTCCGTTCCGACAATCGGCGGTTTATTAAAAGGAATCTGCATACATTATTTCCGATAAAACCAATAAGTCGTTGTTAACATTCTCGCCCCTTGCTTTAAATAGAGATTGATCGCAGGCAAATTACTGATTTGGGTCGTAACTAACAAAACGTCCGATCCTTGCTGTTTCGCCCAATTTTGTGCTGCTTGTAACAATACAGCCGCAACACCTTGGCGTTGACAGGTAGGCGATACCGCTAATAAACCGACTCGAGACTGATTTTCTGATAAACGTAAGCTAATTCCACCTTGAATTTGACCGCTTGCCGTTTTTAATACCAAACAAAGTTGATCAAATTCTCCTCGTACCGCACGGGCAATCCAAGTACGGTAAAAACATTGATTTTCCGCTACTGAAAACCAAGGCTCTCGAAAGCGACTTGTCGGGAAAGCTTGTCCGAATAGGGCTTCTAATTCAGCAATATTTTCAGCCGTTGCTACTTGGCAAGCGGTGGTTTTTTCTTGATATTCTGCAAGATCAAAGCAAAACTCAATTTCGCCTTCTACAAATTGAAAACCTTGAGTTTGTAACTGTTGAATTTGTGCGTAATCCTGAGCAACGACTTTCGCTTGTATGATCGGACGACTGAAAAAATCTGACAACCACGGATCCGGAAAATGTTGCTGCTTCATTTTAGCCATATCCCCTTTGTATCAATTACCCACGGAACAGTAATAGGGTCGGGTGATACGTTCTTAAAAAGCGAATGATCAACCAACAAAACCAAAATATCTGCCCGTAAATTAGCCTGCTCAAAATTGACTAGCTCAACTTTTCCCATCAAAGATGGGGGCAATTCCCGAATATGCGGTTCCACCGCCAGCACCGTCCCTAAATGCCAATCGGCAAGATATTGGGTAATTTCCAATGCCGGACTGCCTCTTAAATCATCAATATCTGCTTTAAATGCCAAACCTAAACAGGCAATCGTCACTTCACTCGGTGAACAATTTTTACGATTTACACAATCAGCTAACGCCTGTTTGACTTTCTCTATTACCCATTGCGGCTTACTGTCATTTACTTCTCGTGCGGTACGAATTAAACGGGCTTGTTCTGGTGTTTGTGCCACAATAAACCACGGATCGACCGCAATACAATGTCCGCCGACACCCGCTCCCGGTTGCAGAATATTTACACGTGGATGACGATTTGCCAATCGGATCAGTTCCCATACATTTATATTAAGTTTATCGCAAATCATTGATAATTCGTTGGCAAAAGCAAGATTTACGTCACGAAAACTGTTCTCGGTCAGCTTACACATTTCTGCCGTACAAGCATCAGTAGCAATACACTCGCCTTTGACAAAAATTCGATATAAATCGACCGCTTGTCGGGTTGATTCCGCAGTAAGTCCGCCAATAACCCGATCATTTTCAAATAATTCAATCATCACTCTGCCCGGAAGCACTCGTTCCGGACAATAAGCAATATAAATATCAGTATTGTTTTCATCTTGAGTCGGAAAATGCAGATCAGGACGCAGTTTTTGCAACCATTCAGCCAATTTTTCTGTCGTCCCGACCGGGGAAGTCGATTCCAATACAATCAAATTTCCTTTGACTAAATAAGGAGCTATCGCTTGTACCGCTTGCTCAATATATTGAAGATCCGGCTGATGATTGTCTGTAAAAGGGGTCGGAACCGCAATGATAAACGCATCAGCAGCTTCAGGCGTTTGCGATGCAAAAAGTAATCCATTTTCTACCGCTTGTTTAACGGCTGTATCCAGTTCAGGCTCGATAAAATGATCTTTCCCTTGATTAACACTTGCTACCACATCAGGATTAATATCTACACCGCATACTCGTCTCGCAGAACGAGTAAAGGCGATAGCGGTCGGCAAACCGATATAGCCCAAACCAACCACCGTGATGCGTTCAAACATTTTCATTGTTATTCAATCTCTTTCTTTTGACAAAACAGGCTTTGTCTTGAGGGAAACAAAGCCTGTTATGATTCAAATATTTGTTGCAAAATCGCAATAATGTTAGTGCAAGCATTACCGCTTCCATAAGGATTTTGTGCTTGAGCCATCGCCTGATAGGCAGATTTATCCGATAACAACAGGTTGACTTCTTGCACAATTTTATCCGCTTCCGTACCGACAATTCGAGCCGAGCCAGACTGTACCACCTCACATCGTTCAGTACTATTTCGCATAATCAAAACCGGTTTGTTTAATGATGGAGCCTCTTCCTGAATACCGCCCGAATCGGTCAAAATTAAATAAGACTGTTCCATTAGATAAACAAAGGGTAAATATGCTTGTGGCTCAATCACAAAAATATTTTCTACCCGGAAAGTAAATGAGTAACCGGCTCACAAACATTCGGGTTGCGATGTAATGAATAAACAATTTGTACATCGGAATGTTGTTGAGCAATCGTTACCAAGGCTTCACAAATATGCTGGAAACCCTCGCCAAAATTTTCACGGCGATGTCCTGTGACTAAAATCAGTTTCTTACCGCTATCCAAAAAATCATAATGTTGTTCAAGTTGCTTGATTAACGCTGCATTATTTCGGATGCGATTGGAAACGCACTGCAATGCGTCAAGTACGGTGTTACCAGTAACCCAGATACGTTGTGGCGGTTTACGTTCCTGTAACAAATTTAGACGAGCTTGTTCGGTTGGAGCAAAATGATAATCGGCTAATACTGCGGTTAGACAACGGTTACCTTCTTCCGGAAATGGGGCGTAAAGATTACCAGTACGTAAACCGGCTTCAATATGTCCGATCGGAATCTGATGATAATAACAAGAGAGTGCCGTAGCAAATGTGGTAGTGGTATCACCGTGAACTAAAACGATATCAGGGCGATATTGTGCAAATACGGATTTTAGCGATTGTAGAATACGTACGCTCATCTCCGTTAAGTCCTGCCCCTCTCGCATAATATCCAAATCAAAGTCGGGGCGGATATCAAATAAAGCTAAGACTTGATCCAACATTTCACGATGTTGTCCGGTGACGCATACTTTCGCTTCAAAATCCGTATGCTCCGCCAACATCATTGCCAGCGGAGCCATTTTTATCGCTTCAGGACGTGTGCCGAATACGGTCAAGACTTTAATTTTGTGCGACATTCGTAACTTTTTTACGGAATAAACCGCTCATTGATACCATTACCATACCAGATAATAAACCGACTAATGCCCCAATCATTATCCATAATGATTGAGCCGGCGATGATGGAGTCAAAGGTACGCTCGGTGATTTTACGAATTTGAAAGGTACTAATTTATCGTCTAATGGTTGCACCGAACGCATTAGATTTAATTTTCCGTTCCAATCTTGTGCTGCAATTTGATTACCTTGTTGCGTTGCACCTAATTTGATCTCAGCAGCATTTTTAATTTGTTGAAACAACACTTTCCATTTAGCAATCAGTTCGGCATTTAGGGCTTGTTTCGCCTGTTGGGTTGCGAAAGCAATAAAATCTGAAAGTAATTTATTCGCTTCTTCCGGATTTTCCGATGTCACGCTCAATTGCTCAAACGGTTGTGATTTTGCAATATCTTGAAAAACAAACTGTTGTGCTAAATTTTGAGCAATGATTGTTGTCGGTTTATTTTCAAGCTGTGCTTTTAGTTTTACGGTTTCTGTTTGTGCCAAAAATGCCGTTAATACATCCGGTGATCTTAATGTACGTTTAAATACATCATAACTCTCAGTTTTTACTCTTTCTTCCACTTTAACACCACTTTCCGGTGCTAGTACCAATGCACCTTTTTCATCTTTCACAACCTGATAACTTACGCCATCCCCTCCATTTAGGAAAGAATAGGTAGAAAACAAGGTGTAGTAATTTCCCAACGTAGAGATACTAGGTTGTTCAAATTGTGCGGTTGCCGTCCAAGTTGATTTTTGTGCAAAACTCAGTCCAAATCCAATACCACCGCCGATTACCGTTGTGATAATTAAAGTAAATAAATAGCGTAACAAGATAAAATCCTCAAATAATTCGCTTACTTAGCTTGATTACCAATGTTGAGCTTTCTTTTCGCTCTACGTTTCATACGACGAATAAAACGTGTCACACGCCACGCATGGGTAATCGAATAAGCATAAATAAAAAATAAACCGATAAAACCAATCGTCATCAACCATTGATTCCAATAGTAGTATTCGCCTAATACACCGATAGTCGAACACATTATTGCCCCAAAGGTGATGACAGCTAAAGCTTGACGAGAAGTTAAACCGGCACGCATCATTAAATGATGTAAGTGTAAGCGATCCGGTCTGAATGGGCTTTTACCTTTTTTCAAACGGCGAATAATAACTGCCACCATATCAATCAGCGGCACAGCAATCAGCCATAAACCGGTAATTGGGCTAATCGTATGTCCTTGACCTTGGGTGCTGAGTAACAGAATCCAAATAATGGTAAAGCCAATCAGAGTACTGCCCGAGTCCCCCATAAACACTTTCCATTTGGCTCCGAATACACTCAGGTTAAACATCGCATACGGAATCAACACGACAATAATCGCAAAACACCAATAGGCTAACGTATATTGCTCATCCAACCACATCAATACGCCGATACCAGCAAAACTGGCACTCGAAAGTCCGGCTAATAAGCCATCGATACCATCCACCATATTAAACGCATTAATTACACCAATCGTGACAAATACGGTAAAAATAATACCAAGAATCCCAAGCTCAATACTAAACGGTGCAATTACTTGTCCTAAACTGTCCAAAGAAAGCCCGTTATAAATCATTAAACCGGCTAAACCAGCTTGGATCCCTGCTCGTAAAAACGGACTTACATCAAAACGGTCATCCAACACACCAATGACTAATAAAATCGTTACTGCCGCAAGATATAGCCAAGGCAAACGCATATCCTGCCATTCCATAAAATAGAAGGTCAGATTACCTAAAAAAAGAGCTATCCCACCGATTAACGGAATTAACCCTTGGTGACGTTTACGGAAGTTCGGTTTATCAACTAAACCGATTTTTTCTGCGACCGGTCGCATAAAAATCAGACTGGCGAACGACACCACAAAAACAGCAATAAAAGTAAGCCACATAAGGGGGACTCCCTCAAAAATAAATAAACAAAAATTATGTGCAGAATATCACAAAGGTAAAGACTCTCAAATTTTTTTAGGTTATTTGGGCTTTTTTTTATAAAATGAATAAATATAAAGTTTGCTTTATTTGGTTTAATCATAACCTTAGAAAATCAGTTACATATTCTCTCCATTACTTTTCTTTGCTTCGCCAAAGAAAAGTAACCAAAAGAAAGGCGGCCCCACTTCACTGCTTATCTTCACTTAGTTGTAATTTGTTTAACGGAACATTTTAGATTCGCTTTGCTCAAGAAAAATGTTCCTACAAATTTCAACACGCTCAGGCAGTCCAGAAGGGAACCCATAGCGGTTATTTTTAAACTATTTTTTGTAAAGCTGAACCTTATCGATCAACGCTATCCAGAATTTCAATTTAAGGAATCATTTATGTCTAAATCAGAACAATTGTTTGAAAAAGCTCAGAAAGTTATCCCCGGTGGGGTAAATTCGCCGGTGCGTGCATTTAAAGGTGTAGGTGGCACACCAGTATTTATTCAAAAAGCGGAAGGTGCATATATTACCGATTCGGACGGTAAGCAATATATTGATTATGTCGGTTCTTGGGGACCAATGGTATTAGGTCATAATCACCCGGCAATTATTGACGCGGTATTAAAAGCCGTACCGAACGGTTTAAGTTTCGGCGCTCCTACCGAAAGCGAAATTACTTTAGCCGAATTAGTGACTAAATTAGTTCCGTCTATCGAATTAGTTCGTATGGTTAGCTCAGGGACTGAAGCAACCATGTCGGCGATTCGTTTAGCTCGCGGTTATACTGGTCGTGACAAAATTATCAAATTTGAAGGTTGCTACCATGGTCATTCCGATTCGCTCTTAGTAAAAGCCGGTTCCGGTGCGTTAACCCTTGGTCAGCCAAGCGGTCCGGGTGTACCGGCTGATTTTGCGAAGCACACGCTCACTTGTACTTACAACGATTTAGACTCAGTAAAAACCGCTTTCGAACAATATCCAAATGACATTGCCTGTTTAATCGTTGAGCCTGTTGCCGGCAATATGAACTGTATTCCGCCGAAAAATGATTTCTTAAAAGGTTTACGTGCTTTATGTGATCAATACGGTGCGGTGTTTATTATCGATGAAGTGATGACCGGTTTCCGTGTTGCATTAGGTGGTGCACAGGCTTATTACGACGTTAAACCGGATTTAACCACACTTGGTAAAATTATCGGTGGTGGTATGCCGGTGGGTGCGTTTGGTGGTAAAAAAGAGATTATGGAATACATTGCACCGACAGGACCGGTATATCAGGCAGGTACGCTTTCGGGCAACCCAATTGCAATGGCAGCCGGCTTAGCTTGTTTAACCGAACTCTCCAAAACAGGCAATGAAGAAAAACTTGCCGCACAAACTAAAACATTGGCAGAAGGTCTTAAAGCATTAGCAGCAAAACATAACGTACCGTTTACCGTTCAATATGTCGGCGGCATGTTCGGTTTATTCTTTACCGAACAAGCGGAAATCACAAACTTCCAAGACGTGATGAAATGTGATGCAGCAAAATTCAACCGTTTCTTCCATTTAATGTTGGAACAGGGGGTGTATCTTGCACCAAGTGCATTTGAAGCAGGCTTTATGTCACTAGCTCATAGCGATGCAGATATTCAAGCGACATTAGCAGCTGCAGATAAAGCGTTTGCCGCACTCTAATATCGAAAAGCGGTCAAATTTCACACTTTTTATGAAATTTGACCGCTTGTAAATCAGAAAAGTAAGCAAAGATTAATGTTTTCCAAACATTCCGCCTAAGCCGCCAAGGCCGCCTAAACCACCGCCCATCATACCTTTCATACCACGCATCATTTTCGCCATACCGCCTTTACGCATTTTCTTCATCATACGCTGCATTTCATCAAACTGCTTAAGCAATTTGTTTACGTCTTGCACCTGTGTACCGGAACCTAACGCAATACGACGACGGCGAGAGCCTTTAATAATATCCGGATTCGCACGTTCTTTCAGCGTCATAGAATTAATGATCGCTTCCATTTTTACGAACATCTTGTCATCCACCTGATTTTTGACGTGGTCAGGTAAATTCTTCGCACCGGGCAGTTTATCCAGCATCGACATCATACCGCCCATTTTTTTCATTTCAATGAGCTGTTCACGGAAATCTTCAAGGGTAAAATCATCACCTTTCTTGAATTTCTGTGCCATTTTCTCCGCTTTTTCTTGGTCAACCGAGCGTTGTAAATCTTCAATTAACGATAGCACATCGCCCATACCCAGAATACGTGAAGCGACACGATCTGGATGGAACGGTTCTAACGCATCGGTTTTCTCGCCCACACCAAGGAATTTAATCGGTTTACCGGTAATTTGACGAATAGATAGCGCCGCACCACCACGTGCATCACCATCTACTTTGGTTAAGATTACACCGGTAAGTGGTAATGCTTCGTTGAAAGCTTTTGCTGTATTCGCCGCATCTTGACCGGTCATCGCATCCACCGTGAAAAGTGTTTCAATCGGATTTAACACACTGTGGATTTGCTGGATTTCTTCCATCATCTCGCCGTCAACGTGTAAACGACCTGCGGTATCCACAATTAAAACATCAAAGAAATTCAGTTTTGCGTGTTTTAAGGCAAGTTCCGCGATTTCAACCGGTTTTTGGCTTGTCTCTGTCGGGAAGAAATCGACTTTTAACGCTTCCGCTAAGGTTTGAAGCTGTTTAATCGCCGCCGGACGATAAACGTCGGCAGAAACCACTAATACTTTTTTCTTATGACGTTCTTTCAGGAATTTCGCTAATTTACCAACTGAGGTGGTTTTACCCGCACCTTGCAAACCTGCCATTAAAATCACTGCTGGTGGCTGGGTCGCAAGATTTAATTCCTCATTTGCCTCGCCCATTGCGATTTCAAGTTCATTCTGTACAATTTTGAGAAACTCTTGACCCGGTGTCAGGCTTTTATTTACTTCCGTACCGACCGCTCGTTCTTTTACTTTATTAATGAACTCACGTACAACCGGTAAAGCCACATCGGCTTCCAATAACGCCATACGTACTTCACGTAGCGTATCTTTAATATTATCTTCAGTTAAACGACCTTTACCGGTAATGTTACGTAAGGTTTTCGATAGTCTGTCAGATAGATTCTCAAACATATTGTTCTCTTTTACAAAATTTTAATGAAACTCGACCGCTTAAATATGGCTTAATGCGGAGAAATAAGTACGAAAAATGTTAGCATTATACAAAAAATTTAGCTTTCTTGCAGAAAGAAAGTAAGAAAGGTATAAGAGACTAGAAAATATAAAGACAATAAAAAATGCGACACTACTACTAAAAGTAATGTCGCACAAATGGACGATATTCGAGGAATCATTTTATTTATTATTTCCTATAATAATACCTCTACTATAAATAATTTGCGAAGGAATCTTTCAGATTTTTTCTAAAAATCGGAGAGAGATCACAAAATTTCAGTCAACAGTCAATAAATCGCTCATTTTTTATCTTTAAAAAGAAATAGATAGAACAAAGCCCCGATGAATGAATCATCAGGGCTTCTAAATATGGCTCCTCCTGCGGGACTCGAACCTGCGACATATGGATTAACAGTCCACCGTTCTACCGACTGAACTAAGGAGGAATAGATGGTGCCTCGAGGCGGAATCGAACCACCGACACGGGGATTTTCAATCCCCTGCTCTACCGACTGAGCTATCAAGGCATTCTGTATTTTATAAATCTATAAAATAACAAAATTATCTTAATCAAAAATCTTTTTGATTAGCGATAAATGAAAACCCTGATGATTTCATCAGGGCTTCTAAATATGGCTCCTCCTGCGGGACTCGAACCTGCGACATATGGATTAACAGTCCACCGTTCTACCGACTGAACTAAGGAGGAATAGATGGTGCCTCGAGGCGGAATCGAACCACCGACACGGGGATTTTCAATCCCCTGCTCTACCGACTGAGCTATCGAGGCAACGTCTTGTTGCGGAGTGCATTATGCTGATTTTGCTCTCCCTCGTCAAACATTTTTTTTAAATATTTAAAAAAGCCTGTTTAAACGAATCTTTTTTATACTTTTTGTATTAAAAAACAACAAATTAACGAATGCTTACATATTTTTCACGTGCCGTAGATACTTTTCGTAAGTAATTACGTGCCTGTGATGATGGGTGTGCCGTGGTTAAAATACGATATACCGCATCCGGAGAAAGATCATTAATACGATCAATCGCCTCATATTTATCACTATCAAACACTTTTAATACTGCACCAGAACCACTGTTATACGCAGAAATCATCGCATATCGTTTTGATACCGGATCTGAAATACCATCTAAATATTCATCACGTAAAATAGTTAAATACAGCGTACCTGCATCAATATTCTGCTCAGGATTATATAAATAAGCACGATCAGGCTGCCCACCTAGACCTTTACGAGCAAAAATATCACGTCCGGCAGTACGAGGTACAACCTGCATTAAACCAATCGCATTCGCATAACTTACCGCGTAAGGGTTAAAGGCCGATTCGACTTCCATAATCCCTAAAATTAGACTCGGTTCAATTCCGTAACGCTTCGCCATTTTACGTACCAATGGTAAATATTGACGAGCACGTACTTCAATATGTCCTGCCACCATTTTAATGGTGACATAAGTTACAGTTCGCCCGTTTTGCAAACGACGCGTTTGTAATTTATTTTGAATTAAATAGGTTGCAAAATCATTAGCAATAGCCACATTATTAATATCACGCCCAAACTGGTCATTTACCTGTCCTGCAAGGAACGGGCGACTGCTAATAGGTGCATCACCGGATGCAAAAAGGTCAATCCCTTTAGGGTCCGATCCCATTAATAATGTATGAATAATACTGTTACGTAAACGGTTTTGATCGCCTAAAGTTTCAATCGTAATTTGACCGTCTTCAAATGAAATATGGCTACGAGTATAGAATTGGTCAGTATATTTTACATAGTCTTTTTTACTCGCTACTAATAGCTCATTACTCCCCCAAATATCATCGATATTATGCGAGAATTGCCCAGTTAAAATATCTAAGCCATTTGTATCTTTAGTATTGTAATCTACACGCGTTTTGGTTCTTTTCGTCTTTTTTGTTGAACTGCTACTACCACAGGCTGCTAAAAATGGAATAACCAAAAGTAACGGTAAATATTTAGTATATTTTTTCATTATAAATCAATGCCTTATTATTTCTATTCGACAGGAATATAACCTTCGATCTGAACGTCTTTACCTTCAAATAGGAAGTTAACCATTTCCGTTTCAAGTAATTTGCGATGCTCAGGATTCATCATACTTAATTTTTTCTCATTCACGAGCATCGTTTGTTTTTTGATCCACTCAGACCACGCTTGTTTACTAATAGAATCAAAAATACGCTTACCCAACTCGCCAGGATATAATTGAAAATCTAAGCCTTCGGCTTCTTGCTTTAAATACTCACAAAATACAGTACGAGCCATTTTTTTATTCCTTAATTAATATTAGTTGTTAGCATTAAACTGAGTTCATCCAAAATACGTTTTACGGGTGTTGCCAAACCTATTTCGCTCGGTAATTGTAGATCATACCAATAATTAGCGTTTGAAGATACTGAAAGGCGATAATTTCCGCAATTTTCTTGTACGATAAGCGGTTGATTTTGCGTATTTTCTTGCCAATCTAAATCCACTAAAATCGGAGTAATATCTAAATGAAAATGGCTGAATGTGTGGCGAAATGCAATTAATTGTTGAGATATTTGCAAATTCTGTTCAGCAAGCGACCGCTTAAGCTCGTCTATATCTTCAAATTGCGGAAATACATATAATCCGCCCCAAAGCCCTTTTGCTTCACGCTGTTCCAATAAAATCTTGCTACCTGATTTGATAATCAAAAAATAAACTTGACGTTCCGGTAAAGTTTTCTTCGGTTTTTTCGCCGGAAATTTATCCCATGCTTCAAGCCGATTTGCTTCGCATAAATTCGCTAACGGACATAGCAAGCATTTCGGTTTGCTACGGGTACAGACCATCGCACCGAGATCCATCATCGCCTGATTAAAATCAGCAACTTGGCTGTTAGGCGTAACACTTACGGTTAATTGCCACAATTTATTTTCTACGCTTTTTTCACCGCTCCAGCCTTCCACCGCAAATGCACGAGAAAGCACCCGTTTTACATTACCGTCTAAAATCGGATGCGGTGCATTTAATACGGACGATAAAATCGCACCCGCCGTACTGCGCCCAACACCAGCAAGTGCCAAAACATTATCAAAATCGGTCGGAAATTCTCCACCGAATTGATCTCGAATTTGTTGTGCGGCTTTATGCAGATTTCTCGCTCTTGCGTAATAGCCTAAACCGGTCCACAAATGTAGCACTTCATCAATATGTGCATCAGCTAAGTCCGTTACTGTTGGAAAACGTTCAATAAAACGTTCAAAATATGGCATAACGGTTACAACTTGGGTTTGTTGTAACATCACTTCCGACAACCAAACGCCATATAAGGTTTTATTTTGTTGCCAAGGTAAGTGTTTACGCCCATACTGTGCAAACCAAGCTAATACCGCTTTGGCAAACGGCTGAGCTGGATCAGATTGTGCTAAAGGGAACTGTAATTTTGTTTTCACTCGAAGCCTTTTAATATCAAAATAATATCAAGCCGTGCATCATAACCTAAGCGGTCATATTTAACAGTTTTTTTGCAAAACTTTTATAAGGAAATTTATGTCAACACCTATTCTCGGCTTTCATCACGTAGCAATTATTGCTAGTGATTACATAGTTTCTAAACACTTTTACACTCAAATTCTCGGTGCAGAAATTATTGAAGAAACTTATCGTGCAGCACGTGACAGCTATAAGCTCGATCTGCGTTTTGCCGATGGTTCGCAAATTGAATTATTTAGTTTTCCGAACCCACCACAACGTCCAAATAGCCCGGAAGCCTGCGGCTTACGTCATTTAGCATTTCGTGTGAAAGATATGCAACAAGCGGTCGAATTTTTAGCAAAAAATGCGGTGGAATGTGAACCGATTCGAATTGATGACTTGACCGGTAAACGCTTCACTTTCTTTAAAGATCCGGACGGTTTACCGTTAGAGTTTTATGAAATTTAAGGGTTGAAAATTTAGGCAACTCGACTTATAGTAAGAACACGGCAAGCGAATACCTGCCGTGTAGTTGGTTTTAGGTTATTACTGCGCTGGTGAGCAAACAAGTAATAACACTAAAAAGATAATGATAAGCCAAAATGCTTTCATTTCTCGTTCTCCTTATATCAGATTGTTAAACCAAGCTGATCGAGATTAAGTTATTACCTGACCCGCCAGTCAGGTAATAACAACCTGACCAACCGTTACTCAGTTTGACACAAAAACCGCTTTGCAAAAAGCGGTTTTTTTCTTTATAAATCAAAGGTTATTATGCAATTTCCTTCTCTTTCTTGCGGCATATTAATCAAACGTTATAAACGTTTTTTAGCCGATATTCTGCTGCCTAACGGCGAGCAAATTACCCTACATTGTCCCAACACCGGTGCAATGACCGGCTGTGCCACTGCCGGCGATATCGTTTGGTTTTCCACCTCTGATAATCCTAAACGCAAATATGCTCACACTTGGGAACTAACCCAAACTCAAGCAGGCGATTTTATTTGTGTAAATACCCAACGAGCTAATCAGCTGGTGCAAGAGGCATTAGAAAATCGCTGGATAGATGAATTTGCCGAGTACCAAACCATCTTGCCCGAACAAAAATACGGGGCGGAAAACAGCCGGATTGATTTTTTACTAAAAGCGAACAACCAGCCAGACTGTTTTGTAGAAGTGAAATCCACCACTTTACTTACCGAAAACGGCTTGGGTATGTTCCCTGATGCCAAAACGGAACGAGGACAAAAGCACTTGCGAGAACTGGCTGCGATTGCCGAATCAGGGCAACAAGCGGTCATATTTTTTGCGATTTTACACACCGGTATCCAACGTTTTGCCGTGGCAAAACAGATTGATCCGCAATATGCTACCTTATTTGAACAAGCGAAAAATGCCAGGGTACACGTGTTAGCGTATAAAGCTCAAATCGAATTAGCGAACAACAAGCCGGTTGCGATGAATTTGCAATTTTCTTGTGAAATCTGACCGATTCTCCTTGAAAAAGGCAAATTTCTCCCCATTTAATACCGCAGTTTTCCCTAAAAGAAAGGACAAGGATTTAATATGACAACGATCGTATGTGTTCGTAAAGATGGCAAAGTTGCTATCGGTGGTGACGGACAAGCAACGCTAGGTAATTGTGTAGAAAAAGGTACTGTACGCAAAGTACGCCGTATGTATAAAGATAAAGTCGTAACCGGTTTTGCAGGTTCAACTGCCGATGCGTTTATCTTACGTGATTTATTCGAGAAAAAATTAGAATTACACCAAGGTCACTTAATCAAATCTGCGGTGGAACTGGCAAAAGAATGGCGTACAGAACGTTCACTACGCAAATTAGAAGCAATGATGATTGTGGCAAACGAAAGTGAATTTTTACTGGTTTCAGGCTCGGGTGATGTAATTGAGCCGGAACAAGATGTGTTAGCCATCGGCTCCGGTGGTAATTATGCAAAAGCCGCAGCACTTGCACTACTTCGCACGCAAAATAATTTATCTGCAAAAGAAATCGTGGCGGAAGCATTAAAAATCGCCGGTGATATTGATATTTACTCAAATCATAATCACGTAATCGAAGAAGTTTAAAAAAATGTCCCCCTCTTTAGAAAAGAGGGGTTAGGGGAGATTTGATGATAGGATCAAATTTTCGTATGAGCGTAATGCTACGCTGCCAAATCTCCCCCTTCCCCTCCTTGCTAAGGAGGGGAGTTATTTAGAAGGAACAAAAAAATATGTCAATGACTCCTCGTGAAATTGTGTCGGAATTAGACGCACATATTATCGGACAGAACGAAGCAAAACGTGCGGTGGCAATTGCCCTACGTAACCGTTGGAGAAGAATGCAATTACCAGAAGAACTTCGCCAAGAAGTTACTCCAAAAAACATTCTGATGATCGGTCCGACCGGTGTGGGTAAAACCGAAATCGCACGCCGTTTGGCAAAATTAGCCAACGCACCTTTTATTAAAGTGGAAGCGACTAAATTCACTGAAGTAGGTTATGTTGGTAAAGAAGTCGATTCGATTATCAAAGATCTAACCGATGTAGCTGTGAAATTAGTCAAATCACAAGCGGTTGAGAAAAACCGTATGCGTGCACAAGATGCAGCAGAAGATCGTATTTTAGATGTGTTATTACCACCGGCAAAAGATCAATGGGGTAACGTACAAGAAAGCGATAACAGCTCAACCCGCCAAGTGTTCCGCAAAAAATTGCGTGAAGGTCAGCTTGATGACAAAGAAATCGAAATCGATGTAGCGGCACAAGTGAGCGTAGAAATTATGACGCCGCCGGGTATGGAAGAAATGACTTCGCAGCTTCAATCATTATTTGAAGGTATGTCGCCGAACAAAACTAAAAAACGCAAAATGAAAATCAAGGATGCGTTAAAAGTGATGGTGGACGAAGAAGCTGCAAAACTAGTGAATCCAGAAGAGCTAAAACAACAAGCGATTGAAGCGGTTGAACAGCACGGTATTGTATTTATTGATGAGATCGACAAAATCTGTAAAAAAGGTGAACATTCAGGTGGCGACGTTTCTCGTGAAGGTGTACAACGTGATTTACTACCGATTATTGAAGGTTCTACGGTCAATACCAAACACGGTATGGTAAAAACCGACCATATTTTATTTATCTGTTCAGGTGCATTCCAAGTGGCTCGCCCATCAGATTTATTGCCGGAATTACAAGGTCGTTTACCGATTCGTGTCGAATTAAAATCACTTACCAAAGAAGATTTTGAACGAATCCTTACTGAGCCAAATGCTTCATTAACGCTACAATATCGTGAGTTAATGAAAACCGAAGGTGTGGAAATTGAATTTACCAAAGACGGAATCAGTAAAATTGCCGAATCGGCATTCCGTGTAAACGAAAAAACCGAAAATATCGGTGCTCGTCGCTTACACACCGTATTAGAACGCCTAATGGACGGCATCTCATTCGACGCAAGCGAACGATCAGGCGAGAAAATCGTAATTGATGAGAAATACGTACAAGATGCGTTAAATGACGTAGTAGAGAATGAAGATTTAAGTCGTTTTATTCTTTAATTAACGAATAACAAGCAGTTAAATTTTCATAATTTTAATCGCTTATTCGCTATATTGATAATATTGTAATATAAAAAGAGAAAGCAACTAGCTTTCTCTTTTTTATCCACTATGCAAATTATTTTACTAATTCGCCTTTTGCTTGTAAGTCGGCGTGATAGGAAGAACGGACGAACGGACCACAAGCAGCATGTTCAAAGCCCATTTTTTCCGCTTCAGCACGGAACATATCAAACTCTTCCGGTGGTACATAGCGTTCTACTTTTAAGTGGTGACGACTCGGTTGTAAATACTGACCGATAGTCAACATTGTTACGCCATGATCGCGTAAATCTTGCATCACTTCTAAAATTTCTTCGTTAGTTTCGCCAAGACCTACCATTAAGCCTGATTTAGTCGGGATATTCGGAAACTCTTGTTTGAAAATTTTTAGTAATTCAAGCGACCATTTATAGTCTGCCCCTGGTCGCACTTCACGATATAAACGTGGCACGTTCTCAAGGTTATGGTTAAACACATCCGGTGGATTTTGTTTTAAAATTTCGACCGCTTGTTCTACACGGCCACGGAAGTCAGGCACTAAAATCTCTACTTTACATTCCGGATTTAACGCTTTAATTTCACGCACGGTTGCAGCAAAGTGTGCCGCACCACGATCAGCTAAATCATCACGGTCAACCGAAGTGATTACCACATATTTTAGCTTCATATCTTGTACGGTTTCCGCCACTTTACGTGGTTCTTCCGGATCTAACGGCAACGGTTTACCGTGTGCAACGTCACAGAACGGACAACGACGAGTACAAATTGCCCCCATAATCATAAAGGTTGCCGTACCGTGGTTAAAACACTCGTGCAAGTTCGGGCAAGATGCTTCTTCACACACAGAATGTAAGCCGTGGCGACGCATACCGTGCTTGATACTGTCAATTTTTGCCGAAGTCGCCGGTAATTTAATTTTCATCCAACTTGGTTTCGGCAGTAACTCTTGGTCAGGGTCAATATTACGGACTTGAATTACGGAAGTTTTAGCAGCGTCACGATATTTTACGCCACGTTCCATTTTGAAGGCTTCCATTTTAGTGGATTTGCTACCTGTTGCTGTTGTCATTAAGTTTATCCTTTTCTATGTAATTTCAAAGGCGAGGATAAACCTCGCCCTTACACAGCTTTTAAAATTCTAATGCGTTTATACTAATGGGCAAACGCTTCCAAGCATTACTTGTTAACAATTTGTTGCTCATTATACCCTAAAATGTTGCAAAAGTGAGCTACTAATTTTGGGGAGATTAGGTGACATTGTGCTTCTTGCTCAGCAATATAATCTTTTAACTGCGTCATTTCTAAGCCTGCATAACCACACGGATTAATGTTTTTAAACGGGGTTAAATCCATATTCACATTAAATGCCAAACCATGAAACGATCGACCTTGGCGAATACGTAGTCCTAACGAACAGATTTTTTTACCGTCAATATACACGCCCGGTGCATCCGGTTTCGGATAACCTTCAATCCCATAATCCGCTAATATTTTAACGACACATTGCTCTAATGCAGTAACAAGATCGCGTACCGATACCTCTTTGCCCTGTGCTTTTAAACGCTTGATATCGATTAGCACATACATTATCTGCTGCCCCTCACCGTGATAAGTAATTTGTCCGCCACGGTCGGTTTGCACAACGGGAATATTAGTCGGATTAAGTAAATGTTCCGGTTTACCAGCAGAACCTTGAGTAAATACTGAGGGATGTTGTACCAGCCAAATTTCATCTACAGTATTTTCATCACGAGTATCGGTAAAATCTTGCATTTTATGCCAGATTTCTTCATACGGTTGTACACCAAGTTGGCGAACAATAAGTTGATTCATCAGGTTATCTCCGTTAAGAATTATAAAACCATTCTTACGCCGGAAATTTTAGCCAATTCAACATAGAGCGTTTCAACTTGATCGATATGTTCGGCAATAATATCAATAGAAACTGAATTATACGTCCCTTTTGAGCTACGTTGTTGGCGTGGATTGTAATCACCTTTGGCATGAATTTGCGTAACCGCTACGACATCATCCACTAAATCTTCACGATGTGTACCCACTACTTTAAACGTAAATGAACATGGAAATTCTAATAAATCTTTTAATTTTGCTTGTGGTAAATCTTGTAGGTTTACTGTTCTTGATTGTGTCATATCTATATCCTTTTCTCTCTTTTGCTATTAAGACCAAGCGGTATGATTTTGCAGATTTCTTGCCAAATCACACCGCTTGTTAATTTGTCGCCTAAATATGGGGTCGATTTTGAGGATTACAAGCTAGTCAAAATTAGTCGAATAAACTTTTAACTGTTAAGACTGCCCAGTCCCACGCCTTGCCGAAAATACCGGCTTCAGGCACATCTTGTAAAACTTGTAGATCGCTACTTGCAACATCTTTACCGTCTAATTGATAAATCACTTTACCGATGACCTGACCTTTCACTAAAGGTGCTTCAAGATTTTTGCGTTCAAGTTCGTAACGTGCTTTAAGCTCAGAGGCTTTGCCCTTCGGTACAGTCACAAAACTATCTTGAACTGAACCGAGTTGAACCTTATCCGCTTCACCATAATAAACACTTTGTTCGGAAACGGCTTGACCTGCCGGTAAAGATTTTACCGTTTCAAAGTTTGCAAAGCCCCATTGGAGTAATTTTTTGCTTTCTACTTCACGACCTTTATAAGTCGGTACACCCATGACAACCGAAATTAAACGCGTATTATTGTTAGTCGCCGATGCTACTAAATTATAACCAGCTTGATTTGTATGACCGGTCTTCATACCATCTACATTCATAGTTTTATCCCACAATAAACCGTTACGGTTCGGTTGTGGTTTTTTAATGTTATATTTGAACTCTTTTTCTGCGTAAATTTTGTATTCTTCCGGCTGATCACGAATCACATGAGATCCAATAATTGCCATATCACGAGCTGATGAGTATTGATTAGGGTCATCCAAACCGTGTACGGTGGTAAAATAGGTATTTTTCAAACCGAATTGTTGACCAAATTTATTCATTTGATCGATAAATGCTTGCTGAGAACCCGCAGTATGTTCCGCTAATGCCACCGCAGCATCATTACCTGAAACGATAATTAAGCCACGCATTAAATCCGCAACCGATACTTGCGTATTTAAATCTAAGAACATTAATGACGAACCCGGAAATTTTTGTGCCCAAGAATTTTCCGTTATAGTCACCATATCACTGTTTTTCACTTTACCTTGTTTAAGTGCATCACCAACTACGTAACTTGTCATCATTTTCGTTAATGATGCAGGATATTGGCGCTGATCCGGATTTAAACTCGCCAACACATTACCTGAATTGTAATCCATTAAAATATAGGTCTGTGCATTTAATTGCGGTGCAGAAATACCGAAATCGACATTTGCATCAGCAATCGCAAAAGGAGAAACAGCTAAAGCACAAAGGCTTACGGATTTTAATAACGTTCTTTTCATAAAAGCATCCAATTCATTGGGGGAAATAACAGGTGATATAAAGCAAACAAGGGCTTGCCGAAACTCGGCAAACCCTGATGCGAAATGTAATAGATTAAATATCTTCTTCGCGTTCTACCGAAGTAGCTTTTTTATTTTTATTTAGCACCGCTAATTTCACGTGAGCCGTACCATGATGATGCATACCTAATTGACGAGCAGCGGCTTTTGATAAATCTACCACTCGAGCATGGGCATAAGGGCCACGATCATTTACACGAACAACGACTGAACGACCATTACGTGTATTGGTCACTTCGACTAAAGTACCAAAAGGTAATGTTTTATGTGCCGCAGTCATTGCTGCATTGCTAAATCTTTCACCGTTTGCGGTACGGCGTCCGTTAAATTTATCTGCATAGTAACTTGCAACACCAGACTGATAGTGGTTACGAGCAGTATGTTTATGTTGTTCTTTCAGCGACTTTTTGACAGTTTTGGCTGTTTTTTTCGCTTTCAACGCGGTTTGTTTTACCGCTTTTTTTGCAGTTTTAGAAACAATGTGCTTCTTTATGACTGACGTTTTTGCGTGTTTGGTTGCTGCAACAGAATTCAATGATCCGAATGTTAAGAATCCAGCTAACAACAGGGTTACCATTTTACTTAATCGCATAAGTTTTCCTCATTTAGATATCGTACTGTGTAACGATGTGTTTTGCCCACAAAACAGGATTATCTTGTGGTGGCTGTTTATCTTTCTTTTGATAGATAACTGCTCTTGTATGTGCTTTTTGATACCGCAAAAAAGCAAAAGTTCAAACTCTCTCATTTCAGTCTTAGAGTTCGACTTAAAGTTTACTATATGGATTATTGCCATTTGCTCGCTTACGATGTACATAAGCTGACATCATTAACCCAAAAGCCGCCATCAGGGTAACATAAGAGGTCCCCCCATAGCTAAACAGCGGTAAGGGTACACCAACTACTGGCAAAATACCACTTACCATACCAATGTTTACAAAAACATAAACAAAGAATAATAATGAAGTACCGCCTGAAATTAAGCGCCCAAACGCTGAGTCCGATTTACCGCCAATCACAAGACCTCTGGCAATAATAAATAAATAAATCGCTAATAAAATTAATACACCGATCATACCATGCTCTTCACTTAATACGGCAAAGATAAAATCGGTATGTGGTTCCGGTAGAAATTCTAACTGTGATTGAGTGCCTTCCATCCAACCTTTACCATTAAAACCGCCGGAACCAATCGCTATTTTAGACTGAATAATATGATAGCCAGCACCCAACGGGTCTTTTTCCGGATCGATTAAGGTCATTACACGGGTTTTTTGATAATCGTGCATCAAGAAAAACCACATAATCGGAATAAAACCGGCTAAGAATACTACACCGGCACTAATTAATTTCCAACTTAACCCGGCTAGAAACAGCACAAAAATCCCAGCGGCACAAACTAATATTGACGTACCTAAATCCGGCTGTGCCGCAACCAATAAGGTTGGAAAAATAATAATACCTAATGCAATAAAAGTGTCTTTTAAACTTGGCGGTAAAGCTCGTGAACCTAAATAAGTCGCTACCATTAGTGGCACGGATAACTTAGCAATTTCAGACGGCTGAAAGCGAACAAAGCCTAAATTCAGCCATCGTTGCGCTCCTTTACTGGTTTCTCCGATTAAATCCACCAAGATAAGCATGATAATACAGACCAAATAAAGATAGGGTGAAATCCGCTCATAAAAACGTGGTGGAACCATAGCCATGCAGAACATTAATCCCAATCCGAGTGTTACTTGCACAATACGATTGGTAAACATCTTTTCACTCGCACCGCTCGCACTATATAACACTAACAACCCATAACCTGTAATTGCCAATAAACCGAGCAACAACCATACATCGAGCGAAAAGATCTTCCAAAAAAACTTTTTAACACCACTACTCATTGTTTATTTGTCCTTCTTCGCTTTCAAGCGGTTGATTTTGCTCAGGATTTTGTAATTGTTGGTCAGGTAATGCAATGGTTGGCTCTTTTAACGTTTTACTTAATGCAAAATCCATGACTCGACGTGCAACAGGTGCGGCATTTGTTCCGCCACCGCCGGCATTTTCTAAAATAATCGCTACTGACACTTTTGGCTCATCATAAGGTGCATAGCTGATAAACCAAGCGTGGTCGTGTAACTCTTTTTTCAGGGCATTTTTGTTATATTTACCACCGTTTAAGTTAAAAACCTGTGCTGTACCGCTTTTACCTGCTGCACGATAAAATGAACCGCCTGCCTTTTTACCCGTACCGTAACCGGCATTTACAACATTGTACATGCCTAATTTTGCTACTTCCCAAAAACGTTCCGGTACGCCTTGAATATCTTCGTAAAGTAACGGATCTTTATAAGGCTCAGTTTTATGGCTACCAATCACTTCCATCATAAGATGGGGGGTATTCACACGACCATTATTAATCAGTACCGCTTGTGCTTTTGCTACTTGTAGCGGTGTTGCAATCCAGTAACCTTGACCGATCCCGACCGGAATAGTATCGCCTTGTACCCAAGATTTTTTATAACGTTTTTGCTTCCATTCTTTATTAGGATATACACCTGCAGATTCTTCAAAAATATCAATACCGGTTTTTTGTCCGAAACCGAATTTACGCATCCACTCAGACATCTTATCAATCCCGGTATCGTAAGCGAGCTGATAGAAAAACGTATCTGAAGACTCGGCAATCGCTTTATTGACATTAGTTGAACCGTGTCCACCTCGTTTCCAGTCACGATAACGTTGTGTCGTTCCTGGTAAAATCCAAAAACCAGGGTCATAAATGGTGCTAAACGGCGTAATTTTTCCTTCTGCCAAGCCCATCACCGCATAAAATGGTTTTACCGTAGACGCTGGTGGATAAGTCCCTTGCGTGGCACGGCTATATAACGGACGAGCCGGATCGTCCAATAAGCGTTTATAATCCGCACCTGATACACCACCGACAAATAAGTTATTATCATAACTCGGGTTAGTTACCATCGCCAATACGCTGCTATCACGAGGGTCAAGCACTACAACAGAACCTTTTTGATTACCCAACAAATTCTGAATATATTGCTGTAGCTCAACATCAATAGTTAAGCGAATACTGCTACCAGCGACACCTGGTTGATCTCGTAATTTACGAATCACCTTACCTCGGTTATTGATTTCTACCTCTTCAAAACCAGTTTGTCCGTGTAATTGGTCTTCGTAATATTTTTCGATACCCAATTTGCCCATATCATGCGAACCGGCATAATTACCAAATTTACCCTCTTCTTCGAGCTTCTTCTTATCTTTTTCGTTGATTTTCGCTACATAACCGAGAATATGCGTCAACGATTCACCGTAAGGATAATTACGTTTGTAGTATGCCTGTACGTCTAGGCTTGGGAAACGATATTGGTTTACCGCAAAACGTGCCATTTGTTCTTCGTTTAAATTGCCTTTTAATAAAATCGGCGTATAACGTGAGGTACGTTTTTTCTCTTTACGAAACACTTCCACATCTTCATCAGTTAGCCCAACCACATCACGCAATTCAACTAACGTTTCTTCTAGGTTTTCCGTTTTCTCAGGAATGATATAAAGCCCAAAATAGGTAATATTTTCGGCTAATACTTTACCGTTACGGTCGTAAATCAAACCACGAGTAGGCGGAACCGGAAGTAATTTGATACGGTTGCCGTTAGAACGCGTTTGGTAATCGTCATAATTGACAATCTGTAAATGATACAAATTGGTTAATAACACACCAGTCAATACCAACACCCCGATAAACGCGACCAATGCACGACGGGCAAACAGATTACTCTCTGCTTGCCCATCTCGCACTTTCTCACGAGGTTTTGGATTGGTTAATTTTCCGAGTTTACCAAACATTGTTTATCTCATTTTGTTCTCAAGCAAATAGAAACAAGCGGTCAAAATTTTAAAAATTTTGTGCTTTTCATTTACCGTCAAGCTATTCTCGATGATAAGGGTGATTTGTTGTTAGCGACCACGCACGATATAAACTTTCCGCCACAATCACTCGCACCATTGGATGCGGTAAAGTTAGCGGCGAAAGCGACCAACTTTGTTCAGCTGTAGCTTTACATTCCGGCGAAAGCCCTTCCGGACCGCCAATCAATAAGCACACATCTCGTCCGTCATTTTTCCATGCTTCCAATTGGCTCGCTAATTGTTCGGTTGTCCAAGGTTTGCCCGGAATATCCAACGTCACAATTTTTCCCTTACCGGCTGCCGCTAACATCGCTTTGCCTTCTTGCTCTAAAATACGTTTGATATCCGCATTTTTGCCTCGTTTACCGGCAGGAATTTCTATCAACTCAAATGGCATATCTTTTGGGAAACGGCGTTGGTATTCTTCAAAACCGACCTTTACCCAATCCGGCATTTTTTGCCCGACCGCAATTAGTTGTATTTTCATTGTGCCACCACCAAAATGACGGTTATGCCCAAAGTTTTTCTAATTGATACATTTCACGGGCATCCGCTTGTAATAAATGCACAATCGCTTGACCGAAGTCAACCACGATCCAATCGGCAACCGCTTTACCTTCTTCACCAAACACTTCAAAGCCTACTTGTTTTGCTTCTGCACTTAAACGATCTGCAGTTGATGCCACATGACGTACCGATGTACCGGTTGCGATAATCATGGTATCGGTAATACTGGATTTACCACGCACATCAATTGCTAAAACATCTTGTGCTTTTAAATCATCTAAAGTTTTTGTTAAAAATTCGACTAAGTTTTGTTCCACGTTCAGTTCTCTTTCAAATTTACTAAAATACAAATATTAAATTTTAACACAAATTCGTTGCAATATAACAAATAGACAAAAGTAAAGCGGTCGTATTTGCAAATTTTTTTACCAATACGACCGCTTATATTTAACCGGCTTAGAGCTGTGCCATTTGTTCTAATAATTGCGGAGATTTGTCTACCATTCGTAATAACAAAGTAGCTTGTGGATTCGGTTTGGTTTTACCTTGTTCCCACCCTTGATAAGTCCGCACGGAGGTATGTAATTTATGTGCAAAAACCGCTTGCGACAGATTTAATTTTTCTCGAATCGATTTAACTTCAGACGGGCTAAGTTCTATCGGTTCAGGCTTTTCTAATACCGTGGTTCTCAGGGTGATTTTGCCTTGAAGGTATTGTTCTAAGGCTTCCGCCCCTTCCATTAGATCATCAAATAAACGTCCCATTTATAGCTCCCTATCCGCAATATTTTTTAAATGTTCTAATACTTTAGAAAATGCTTTTCTTTCCATTGAATTCAAATCTATTTTTCTTGATTTGTTATACCCTGTAAATAACCAAATTTGTGATCCTCTAACATAATAGTAGTAAATCACTCTGGCACCACCTTTCTTCCCCCTTGCTTGGGTTGATATACGAATTTTTCGTAAACCGTTTATGCCTTGAACAATATCTCCAGCTTCGGGATTATTCATTAAATATTCTTAAAATTCACGATAATCATCATCTGTTAAATTTTCATAACGAAATTTATCAAAAGGTGGTAATTCTACAAAAACTAACTTCACTGTTTCCTCACTATACGCTTAAAGCGTATGATTTTCAACCAATGAAAGATAGCTTATAAGTGTTTAAGTAACATACAACTTGATTATTCTTTTTTTGCGATCAAGATCGAAAAATCAACGTATTAATAATCACTCAACAAAAAATAAGGCTAGTGAAAACTCACTAGCCTTTTGCTCTTCTTAAGCCATTAATTTTTTTAAGCGATACAGCTCATCCAACGCTTGACGAGGGGTGAGTTCATCGGGGTCGATGCTCATTAATGCTTTTTCCACTTCGCTTTGTTGTACCGCAAGCGGTTGAATTTGCGGGACTTCTTGTAAATCCGCACTAAATAAGAGATCGCCTTGCGGATTATCGTGTGCTTCTTTGGTTTGTAATGAAATTTCTTCCAAATGCGCTAAACGCTGTTTCGCCAGTTGAATAACCTGTTTCGGCACACCGGCAAGCGCTGCTACCGCCAAACCGTAACTTTTACTTGCCGCACCTTCTTGTACGCTGTGCATAAACACGATGGAATCCTGATGTTCTCGAGCATCTAAATGCACATTCGCCACGCCTTTTAACTGACTCGGCAGACTGGTCAGCTCAAAATAGTGCGTCGCAAATAAGGTAAGCGATTGGGTTTTCTTAGCCAACCATTCAGCACACGCCCACGCCAGCGATAAACCGTCATAAGTTGAAGTTCCACGCCCGATTTCATCAATCAGCACTAAGCTGTTTTCGGTTGCCTGATGCAGAATATTTGCCATTTCGGTCATTTCCACCATAAAAGTCGAACGGCCTGAGGCTAAATCATCACTTGCGCCGATACGGGTAAAAATGCGGTCTAACGCACCGATTTCGGCACTATCCGCCGGCACAAAACTGCCGATATACGCCATTAAGCTGATCAATGCAATTTGACGCATATAGGTACTTTTACCACCCATATTCGGGCCGGTTACCACCAATAAATGACGTTGTGCGTTTAAGAATACCGGATTGGCAATAAACGGATCTTTTAATACTTGTTCCACCACCAGGTGGCGGCCGCCTTTGATATTCACGCCTCGTTGATGACTAAATGTTGGGCGTACATAATTCAAACTTTCCGCTCGTTCGGCAAGATTGGTCAGTACGTCCAATTCGGATAATGCCATCGCTGCTAATTGCATTTCGCCCAAATGAGGCATAAGTAAATCGAACAACTCATCATAAAGTTGCTTTTCTAACGCCAATGATGCCCCTTTTGCTTTCAGTACCTTATCTTCATAGGTTTTCAGCTCGGGAATAATATAACGCTCGGCATTTTTCAAAGTTTGCCGGCGAACATAGTGCATCGGGGCTTTATGCGCTTGCCCTTGGCTAATTTGAATATAGTAGCCGTGCACCGCATTAAAGCCGATTTTAAGCGTATCAATACCTGTTGCTTCTCTTTCTCGAATTTCGAGATTTTCCAAATATTGCGTTGCACCGGCAGATAGCTCTCGCCATTCGTCCAACTCTGCATTGTAACCTTCTGCAATCACACCGCCGTCACGAATTAATTGTGGAGGCGTTTCAATAATCGCACGTTCAAGCAGTGCGTGTAATTCGCTGAAATCGCCTATTTGTGCCACAAGTGCATCAAGCGAAGCGGTCAAATTTTTCGCATTTTTTGCAATATCAGGCAATTGTGCCAAGGCGGTACGCAAACGGGTTAAATCACGAGGGCGAGCCGAGCGCAATGCAACACGAGCAAGGATTCGCTCCATATCACCGACATTTTGGAGTAACGGCTGAAGCAGTTCGATACGTTGTTCTTTCTGCAAAGTGTCAATTATATCTTGACGCTTTTTCAGCTTTTCTAGGTCACGAATCGGTTGATGAATCCAGCGTTTCAGCAAACGGCTGCCCATTGGCGTAACACATTTATCTAAAACTGCCGCTAACATGTTTTCCGTTCCGCCGGCTAAATTTTGGGTCAGTTCTAAGTTACGACGAGTTGCCGCATCCAGCAAAATAGTGTCACTATTTTGCGCCAAATGAATACTGTTGATATGCGGTAATGCGGTACGTTGCGTTTCTTGTGCATAGTGTAAAACACAACCTGCCGCACATAATGCCACCACGGCTTTTTCCACCCCAAAACCGGCTAAACTTTGTGTACCGAATTGGCGATTTAATAAATTAATCGCCGTGACTAACTCAAATTCCCACACCGGACGGCGGCGTAAGCCTTTATAATTATTTAGAATTTCAGCAGCAGAAAAGTCTTCCGCATATAAAATTTCCGCTGGTTGTAAGCGTTGTAATTCGGCAGCAAGCGCTTCTTTATTTGGTAATTCGGTAATTAAAAAACGCCCGGAAGTCATATCCAAAGTTGCAATCGCAAACACACCTTTTTCTTCATAAATCGCTGCGACTAAATTGTCCTGACGTTCCGGCAATAACGCTTCATCACTTACGGTACCAGGGGTAACAATACGAACTATTTTACGTTCAACCGGCCCTTTGCTCGTTGCCGGATCGCCAATCTGCTCACAAATCGCCACCGATTCTCCCAATGCGACCAATTTAGCTAAATAGCCTTCTACCGCATGATACGGCACGCCCGCCATCGGAATCGGCTCACCTGCTGATGCACCTCGCTTGGTCAAAGAAATATCTAACAACGCTGCTGCTTTTTTGGCATCGTCATAAAATAATTCGTAAAAATCTCCCATACGATAAAACAACAAAATATCAGGATTTTGCGCTTTAAGTTGCAAATATTGCGCCATCATCGGCGTGTGTTTAGAAAGATCTTGAGTCATGGCTTCGCAGTTAAGTTAATCAAAATTGGTAGTTAGTGTAACAGATTGAGGGAGTGGAAAAAACTGCGGGGCGTAAAAGGAATAATTCGGAGAATAATAAAAAGAATGAAACAAGCGGTCTAAATTTGCAAAATTTTTGCTAATTTAAACCGCTTATCAGAAGGTTTAATCCGCACGAATTTGATGTAAGAAGCGTTTAGTGCGTTCGTGTTGCGGATTCTGGAAAAGTTGTGCCGGCGAGCCTTGCTCGACAATTTCACCGCCGTCCATCACGACCACCACATCCGCCACATCTAATGCGAACTTGATTTCGTGCGTAACCACCACCATTGTCCAGCCTTCTAGCGCCAACTCTTTCATGGTATTCAACACGTCTTGCACTAATTCCGGATCAAGCGCCGAAGTTGGTTCATCAAATAACATCAGTTCCGGTTGAATCGCTAATGCACGTGCAATGCCGACACGCTGTTGCTGACCGCCGGATAATTGGAATGGGTACAGCTGTGCTTTATCGGATAAACCGACTTTTGCCAATAATTTCTCGGCTTCCTCTTTGGCTTGTTCTAGCTTTTTGCCTTGCACAAATACCGGGCCTTCCATCACATTTTCCAATGCGGTTTTGTGTGGAAATAAGTTGTAATTTTGGAACACCATACCCGATTTACGGCGTAAAGAAAGAATCTGTTTTTTGATATTTTTTGCCGAAAAATCCACGCTTAATGGTTCTAAACCGTCAAACGTGATTGTGCCTTGCTCCGGCATTTCCAGCGCATTTAAACAGCGCAAAAACGTAGTTTTACCGGAACCGGATGGTCCGAGAATTACTACCACTTGACCTTTTTTAATTTCCAGATCAATACCACGTAAAATCGTGTTATCACCAAAAGTTTTATGAATATTACTAATTTTGATCATCTTGTTTTCCGTGGTTAACCATTATTTCGCCACAAAGCGGTTAAAGCGGTGTTCGAGTTTTGCTTGAATCAAGAAAAGTACCCAACAGAAACACCAATAAATTAAACCCGCCTCAATATATACCGGCAAGAAGTCGTAAGACATATTCGCCATTTGTTGTGCGACACGGAACATTTCCGTTACTGTCACCACAGAAGCCAATGACGTATCTTTAAACAAACCAATAAAAGTGTTGCTTAATGGCGGTACGGCAACTCGAATCGCTTGCGGTGCAATAATCCGGCGGAAGGTTTGCATATAGGTCATACCGATTGTATAACCGGCTTCCCATTGCCCTTTCGGCACGGAAGAAATCGCCGCACGCACGGTTTCCGAACCGTATGCACCGATATTCAGCGAGAAACCGATAATCGCCGCCGGAATCGGATCAATATACACTCCGATCGCCGGCAAGCCGTAAAACACCACCGAGATTTGCACCAACATCGGCGTGCCTCTAATAATTGAGATATACACTTTCACAATTGCAAGTGCAATGCGGTGTAGCATACCGTTTACCGGTGTCACTCGAATTAACGCAACACCGACCGCAATCGCCATACCGATAATAAAAGAAGCGATTGCTAGCGGAATAGAAACCAAGACTGCCGCTTTAACCATTGGGAAGAAGGCATCTATTACTAGCTTTACACGTGCTTCATCCATAAATGGAATTTGCAGTAAGAAATTTTCTAACACAGGCTTTCCTAAATTAATCTATTGAGTTTTAAATTCTAAGGGATATAGATGGAAATGTATACGTCTAGACGGCTAAATAAGAAAAGAAGCAGTAAAATTTGCTAAAATTTACGCAAATTTTACCGCTTGTTATTTTTAGTGGCTAGAAATTATATATTTTTTGGTTTGCTGACCATGATTTCAATCACTTGGTGATCCGTATATTGCATACTGCGAGAAGCGATCGCACAAAGGTTGTTGATCGAACGGTCAATTTGGTGTTCAACAATCCCTTCGTTGCCGGTGACTTGGGTATTATCCAATGCCATTAAAATTGATTTATAACTGGAACTCACACTGGTTGAAACTTTCATCGCACAGCTATTTGCCGCACCGTCACAAATAATACCGCTGATATCGCCGATCATACTGCTGATTGCCATACTAATCGCTTCAAATTTACCGGTTAATAACCACGCCACACCGGCACAGCTGCCCATTGCTGCCGTGGTTACCGCACATAACGCAGAGAGTTTCGGTAATTTGCTATGAATATAAATCGCCATTAAATGCGAAAGAAATAACGCTCGAATCAGTTGTTCTTCACTCGCAGCTAAATGACGAGCGACAACGACCACCGGCATGGTTGCAGTAATCCCTTGATTACCTGAACCCGAATTACTCATTGCCGGTAAATTTGCACCACCCATACGTGCGTCACTCGCCGCTGTGGTTTCAATCACAATACGATTAAGCAAATCATCACTAATTAACCCTTTACCGATTTGTTTTTGCAAGGTACGCCCGATATGTAAACCGTAATCCTGATTTAAGCCTTCTTGCGATAACGCACTATTTAAAATTGCCGCTTGTTGAATAAAGCGAATCTTCTCTAATTCCACATTTAAGGAAAAATCATAAATATCTTTCGCCGTAAGATTTGCAAAGACATTTTCCGCATTTTCACTTTCCACAACACACGGTTTGGAAAACAGCAATTCGCCGTTTTTCTCAATATAAATCACATTGGTATGGTGAGCGGCAATTCGCACTTTGACTTGTTGATCAGAATTAAATAGTGTTGCCTCGGAATAGAGAATATGCTCGGTGTCAGAAATACTGACTTCAATTTTCTGCTCGTTAATCATTTGTTTGGCAAGTTCTACTTGCTCGGCAGTAATATGTTTTAAGACTTCTAAACCGCCATTTGGATCGCCGCCAATCGCCCCGATTGCCGCCGCCATTGTTAAACCGACCGTACCTGTCCCGGTACGGTAACTCCCATACCGTTTTTCATTAAATTCGGCGAAACCTTAGCTTCGATTCGATCCGGTAATGTGCCTAAATATTGACAAGCTACCGCAGATGCCAATGCTAAAGAAACCGGTTCGGTACAACCTAATGCCGGCACAACTTCTTGTTGTACTGTGGACAAAATCGCCTGTTCTAATTCCGGACTTATACTCATTTTTCAACCCTTAATTACCAAGTTATAGATTATTGTTGTTATAGATTTTAAATGATTATTAGAACAAAATTTTTTGCAAAAAGCTGTACAATGTTTCATCACTCAATGGGATTCTTTGAACTAACCATATATTTGTCAGTCTGAGTAGGCAACTTTTGATTGAAATACGTTTTAATCTTATTTTTCTATTAACCGAGGAAATCTCACAATGAAATCATTAAAAACACTTCTAACTCTAGCTGTTGCAATGGCTGTATCCGCTACTTCATTTGCGGAAACGAACAATCCGCTTTCAACAATGAGCGATGCAGTAAAAAATACAGCTAAAAATCAAGTATCTATGACAAAAGAAAGTGCGACAAAGGCATTAAATACGCAAGTAAAAACCGCAAAAGAAACCTTAAATGTCGCAAAAGATCAAACAACGAATAAAGTGATGACAGCAAAAGATGCTTTAAATTCAGTCAAAACATCTACAAAAGATAAAGTGTCTGATATGAAAAACGTATCGAAAGAAAAGGTAACAGCTGTAAAAGCACAAGCGACAGAGAAAATGAATGGCGTTAAAGCACAAGCGGCAGAAAAAGTAACCGCAGCTAAAGCATCAATGGCAAAAGTACCGGCTTCTGCAAAAGTTAATATTAATACCGCTGACGCAAAAACCTTACAAACCTTAAGCGGTATCGGTGAAGCGAAAGCTAAAGCAATTATCGACTATCGCAATACTGTCGGTAAAATCAAAAATGCTGCTGAATTATCCAATATTTCCGGCATTGGTGCTGCAACGATTGAAAAAGTATCACCATTTTTAACATTCTAATCCTTTAGAGATGATTAGCGGTCTGATTTCGCAAAAAAATTGCAAGATCAGACCGCTTTTTTATTTAATTAAGTGAATGATTAATATCGATCATATGAATATGACCAAGCTGATTCGGATTTAACTCATACAGATAAAATTCATCATTATCTAGTTTGAGTTCTTTTGATAAAATGAAAGTCTTATTGTATTTAGCCAAAATATAGTACATGGTGTCATTTACCTCTATCATATCAAAACGTGTCTTAAAGTGCGGTCGCAAATAACCGACCATAAAGGCAAATAAGACAAAATAAGCATAGGTAAACATCAAGACGTAACTCTTATGACTTTGGAAGAAATTAATAGCGGTATGAATATTGATATTGCTGATATGTCGAGTAATCGAATGACGGAAAATTAAGGTGAACAGTACCACAACAGAGCAATAGGCAATAATACTGTTTTGATGGATTTTACCGGTAAGTAACGTGCTGATAATCAAAATCGGCAATGAAGCAATCGCACATAAAATCCCTGCCCGAACTAATTTTACACAAGAAACACTGAGAAACGGTTTCGCCTTAATTAATAAAAATAGCCCGATTAAATAGGTGGAGCAAAGAATTAACGTCACATAAAGCACATAGCCGAGGCTACGAGCAACATTGCCAGCACCGATATCCACATACCATAAGGGAAATCCGTAAAAGTAAGCCTGTGCCCAGCCGTAAGAATAGGCTGCTGACCAACTAAGTACGCCTAAAAAAGCCATAGAAAGGGAAGATGAAACAATTTTATTGATAATCCCAAGCATCCAAATTAGCACCTCAAATCTATCAAAAAAAGAGGTAGCAGATTATATTTTAACTTACATTTTTACTCAATTTGAAAAACATCCGCTTCAACTTATTTAAAGAATACAAAAAACAATCACAAAATGGCTTATTTACTTATCATTTCAAACTAATGAACATCCACTTATATAAAATTTACCCACACTTAATTGATGATTATTCAATCAAATTTGGTTAACTTTCGTATTCGTTTCGCGTTTATTCTTCTCTATATAGTGAAATATTGCCTTGTATTGAACTTGTATTCTTAAAATTCGCCCCCATAAAGCGAAAGTCTTTTTATTTTTGATTAACAACAAGGAAAAACTATGGCATTAGATTTTAATTCAGTCACTTTAGATAGCACAGAAGCAAAAGGTGGTTACGGTATCGGTTTACAAATCGGTCAACAATTATTAAGCAGCGGTATGGAAGTTGACGCAGAAGCAGTTGCTCGCGGTATCAATGATGTCTTAAACCAAAACCCTCCGGCAATTGACCTTAATGAAGTAACTGCAGCATTGCAAGAATTAGGTGCAAGAGCGGAAGCAGCACAAGCAGAAGCATTTAAAGCAATTGAAGCAGATAACAAAGCATTCTTAGAAGAAAATAAGAAAGCGAAAGGTGTCGTAGTGACTGACTCCGGTTTACAATACGAAGTATTAACGGAAGGTAATGGAGCAAAACCGACTGCAGATAGCACAGTACGTGTACATTATACCGGCTCATTAATTGACGGTACTGTATTTGACAGTTCAGTAAAACGTGGCACACCGGCTGAATTTCCGGTTGGCGGTGTCATCAAAGGTTGGACAGAAGCGTTACAATTAATGACTGTCGGTTCAAAATGGCGTTTAACTATTCCGCAAGAGTTAGCATACGGCGAACGTGGTGCAGGTGCATCAATTCCTCCATTTGCTACATTAATTTTTGAAGTAGAATTATTAGATATTCTATAATTGTTCTATTCTCCTTATTACACCTCTAGGCGTTAAACGCTTAGAGGTTTTTTCTTGACTAAATATTTCCCATAAATACAAGCGGTCTTTTTTACATTATATTTTCATAACAAAAGGTTATAAAAGATAGCTTCTTATACTTTCCATTTCCGCTCAATTCGATCCAGAATCTTTATCAATTTTTTAAGCATTTTGTCTTAACCTCACCTACTACTTACTATGAATTGGTCTTACGTTGTTAATGCGATTCCACGCTTTATTGACGCAGCAGTGATTACGCTCCAACTTTCATTTTGGGGGATTTTGTTGTCGTTAATTTTCGGCTTATTGATCGCTGTTGTTACCGCTTATCAAGTCAAACCGTTTAATCGCTTGGCTCGTGGGTATATTGAACTATCTCGTAATACTCCTCTGCTCATTCAACTCTTCTTTCTTTATTACGGCTTGCCGAAAATCGGCATTAAATGGGATGGTTTTACCTGCGGTATTATCACTTTAGTTTTCCTTGGTGCTAGTTATATGGCAGAAGCATTACGTGCCGGTCTACTTGCCGTACCGAAAGGTCAAACCGAGGCAGCAAAAGCGATTGGGTTAAACCGTTTTCAAGTATTTCGCTATATCATTTTTCCGCAAGCCTGGGCAGTATCCATTCCGGCTATTGGTGCAAATGTTCTATTTTTAATTAAAGAAACATCGGTCATTAGTGCGGTTGCTGTGGCGGAATTAATGTTTGTCACCAAAGATATTATCGGGATGGATTACAAAACCAATGAAGCCTTGTTCTTGTTATTTGCCAGCTATTTAATGATTTTATTGCCGATTTCACTGTTAGCTCGCCACTTTGAAAATAAAGTACGGAGTGCAAAATATGGGATTTGATTGGTTATTTGAAGGGCAAAATGCTGTCAGACTCGCACAAGGCTTATGGCTAACTGCCCAGATTTCATTTATTTCGGTCGGTTTATCCTTGGTATTCGGCACACTATTCGGCTTACTGATGCGAGCGAATAATGTATTTGTGCGTGCTGTTTGTCGTTTTTATTTAGAAACTATTCGGATTGTGCCGATTCTAGTTTGGCTATTTGCCCTCTACTTCGGGCTATCTACGTGGTTTAATCTGCATATCAGCGGTTTTTGGGTATGTATTTGGGTATTTACCTTATGGGGCGTTGCCGAAATGGGGGATTTAGTACGAGGTGCGTTAGCCTCCATTGAAAAACACCAAATCGAATCCGCCCGTGCATTAGGCTTAAATCGTTGGCAGATTTTCCAATATATTGAATTACCACAAGGCACATGCCGAGTGTTACCAGGGGCAATTAATCTGTTTACCCGTATGGTCAAAACCAGTTCGCTCGCCGCCTTAATCGGTGTGATCGAAATGGTTAAAGTCGGACAGCAAATTATTGAGAACGCCTTATTGACGAACCCAAGTGCATCCTTTTTTGTCTATGGATTAATCTTCGTTTTATATTTCCTGATTTGTTATCCGCTATCACTGCTTGCAACACGCTTAGAACATAAATGGGAGAGCTAAATGGCGTTACTTTCTATCCGTAATTTACATAAAAAATATGGCGAAACGGTTGCCATTCCCAATTTAGATTTGGATTTAGCCAAAGGCGAGGTCGTAGTGATTTTAGGCCCGTCCGGCTGTGGTAAAAGTACCTTATTACGCTGCATAAACGGCTTGGAAGAAAAACAAGGCGGTAGCATTGTGATGCAAGATGTCGGCGAATTTGGTAAAGACTTAAGCTGGGAAGCCTCTCGTCAAAAAGTCGGTATGGTGTTCCAAAGTTACGAGTTATTCGCCCATTTAAATGTAATCGAGAATATTTTATTAGGCCCGCTCAAAGCCCAACAACGTTCACGCCAAGAAGTCGAAGCCCAAGCGGATAAATTACTTGCTCGAGTCGGTTTATTAGATCGCAAAAACGCTTTTCCTCGAGAATTATCCGGCGGACAAAAGCAACGCATTGCGATTGTACGTGCCTTATGTATGAATCCGGAAGTGATTTTACTCGATGAAATTACCGCCGCACTCGACCCAGAAATGGTGCGAGAAGTATTAGATGTGGTGCTAGAACTGGCGGAAGAAGGTATGTCGATGTTAATCGTTACCCACGAAATGGGCTTTGCCGAAAAAGTGGCGGATCGGATTATCTTTATGGATAAAGGTGTCATTATCGAACAAGCACCACCACATCAGTTTTTTAAACAACCGCAAACCGAAAGAGCTAAACAATTCTTAACCGGTATGGATTATTAATTTATACAAGCGGTTAAATTTAGCTCATTTTTTACCAAATATATTAACGAGGAGAGTTCTATGAAACTTAGTACAACATTAAAAACATTACTAGTCACTGCAATGACTACTTTTGCCTTAACAGCATGTGATAATGCCAACAATGCTCAATCTTCAACAGCAAAAGATAGCGTGGCACAAATTAAAGAAAAAGGGGTCATTCGCATTGGTGTCTTCGGTGATAAACCACCGTTCGGTTATGTCGATGCCAACGGAAAAAGCCAAGGCTTTGATGTCGAAATTGCTAAAGAGATTGCTAATGACTTACTCGGCAGTCCGGATAAAGTGGAATTTGTATTAACTGAAGCGGCAAACCGTGTTGAATATTTGAAATCGAATAAAGTTGATCTGATTTTAGCTAACTTTACTAAAACACCGGAACGTGCTGAAGTAGTGGATTTTGCCGCACCTTATATGAATGTGGCGTTAGGTGTTGTTTCACCGAAAGGAGCATTAATTACCGATCTAAAACAATTAGAAGGCAAAACCCTATTAGTCAACAAAGGCACAACTGCGGATGCTTATTTCACTAAAAATCACCCTGAAATCAATCTGTTAAAGTTCGACCAAAATACAGAAACCTTTGACGCACTTAAAGACGGTCGCGGTGTGGCATTAGCTCACGATAATGCGTTAGTTTGGGCATGGGCAAAAGAAAACCCAACTTTTGATGTAGCAATCGGTAGTGTAGGTCCGGCGGAACAAATTGCACCAGCGGTACAAAAAGGCGATAAAGCCTTATTGGATTTCATTAATAAAGAAATCGCTGACTTTAAAACAAATGGTAAATTAAAAGCCGCTTATGAAAAAACTTTAGTACCGGTTTACGGTGATAAACCTGAGCTACTTGCAAAATAATCTATTCTCTTTACAAAAAAGCCCGAAGAAAGTCGCTATTTCTTCGGGCTTTTTGATTGACTAAAATTTACTTTATTCTTACTAAAGAGTACACTCTATATTTTTCTGAATAATTTACCAACCTACAATTCTAAACAAATTTAGCTATGGCAAAATCTCTCATTTTCTCTCGTGGAATTTTAAAGATTCCTTATATTAATAGCTTTTTACATAACAGCGAAATCGTTGCTTATTCTCGTTTTAAACCAACGATTAAGAGTGATAATGTCATTGGTTGGGGGCTTCGTCCTTCCACACAAAAGGCAAGAGATTATGCCAAACAACATCATCTTCCTTATATTGCACTGGAGGATGGTTTTTTACGTTCGCTTGGACTGGGCGTAATGAGCTATCCGCCCTTCTCTATGGTATATGATGATCTTGGCATCTATTACGATACAACACGTCCTTCTCGTTTAGAACAACTGATTTTAGCTTCGCATTTAAGTGCGGACGAATTGCATCAGGCAGAAAAAGCCATTCAATTAATCATTCGTCATCACTTATCAAAATATAATCATAATCTTGATTTTGTTTCAACAACCTCTGAAAACACAGAAATTGTATTAGTTGTTGACCAAACTTTTGGTGATATGGCGGTAAAATACGGTTCGGCGGACGAATCTCACTTCCAAAAAATGTTAGAAGCCGCTATCAATGAAAATCCGCAAGCTCAAATTTGGGTAAAGACACACCCTGATGTTATTAGCGGTAAGAAAAAAGGTTATTTAACCGATTTACAACGTTATCGTGATCGTATCCGTTTATTTGCGGAAGATGTGAACCCACTTTCGTTACTAAAACATATCGACAAAGTGTATTGTGTTACCTCACAAATGGGATTTGAAGCATTATTATTAGGTAAAAAAGTCGTAACTTTCGGTGTGCCTTGGTTCGCCGGTTGGGGCGTTACTGATGATCGCCACCCGAATATTGATATTTTAAAAACTGAGCAACGTCGTCAACCTCGCTCATTCATACAGCTATTTGTCGCCGCTTATTTACAATATAGCCGTTATATCAATCCGAATAATGGGCAAACCGGCACAATTTTTGATGTGATTGATTATTTAAGTAAAACTAAAATACTGAATCAACGTCTAAGTGGACATCTTTATTGCATTGGAATGTCCCTATGGAAACAGGCTGTTATCAAGCCGTTTTTTAATTTTCCGTTGTGCAAATTACATTTTGTTCGTTCGTTAAAATCATTAGAAAAACGACCGCTTGAAAGTGATGCAAAATTGCTGATTTGGAGCCAAGGGAAACAAGATATTTTAGCTTATGCTGAAAAGCATAACTTACCGCTTTTACGTATGGAAGACGGTTTTATTCGTTCGGTCGGTTTGGGTTCGAATTTGGTCGCACCATTATCGCTGGTGATTGACGATTTAGGCATTTATTTTAATGCTCAGACGCCTTCAAGATTAGAGGACATTCTATTACATCAAGAATTTAGCGAACAGGATTTAGCCTTAGCGAAAAAATTACAAACTCGCTTATTGGAAGCGAATATCGGAAAATATAATGTTGGTAACTCAGGTTTCCAGCTTAGTGTGACGGATAAACGAACCATTTTAGTTCCTGGTCAGGTGGAAGACGATGCTTCAATTCGCTTTGGCTCACCGGAAATTAAGAAAAACCTGGATTTACTGCGAAAAGTGCGTGAATTGAATCCTGAAGCTTATATTATTTATAAACCGCATCCTGATGTAGTAAGCGGTAATAGACAGGGACAAATACCACAGGAACAAGCGGTCGAATTTGCTGATGAAATTGTCGAAAATGCAAATATCTTAGACTGTATCAATCAGGTTGATGAGGTACATACAATGACCTCATTAGCCGGTTTTGAAGCATTATTACGTGGAAAAACTGTACATTGTTACGGTTTGCCGTTCTACTCAAATTGGGGCTTAACCGAAGATTATCTATCGCTCGAACGCCGTAATCGAAAATTATGCTTAGAACAACTTATTTCAGCGGTACTGGTGTATTATCCACAATATGTCGATCCGAAAAATGCGGCAATTATCGATGCCGAACAAGCGATTGAGATTTTACAACAACAAAAACAACAACTATCACATAGCGGTATTAAACGGCCGTGGATAGCAAAACAATTCGGAAAGCTAAAACAGCTTTACCGAGTATTACACTAAAATTTTTCTAAAGAGTATGACCGATGATTAACCATTATTTGGATGATTTGCTTGAAAACTCGGAGAGAATCCTGTTACTACAAGGGCCAATCGGGACTTTTTTTACAGACCTATCAGAATGGCTACGAACGCAAAATAAAATAGCATTTAAAATCAATTTAAATGCTGGCGATGAGTATTTCTACCCTAATACCATTGAAAATACTTTTGCATATCGAGATTCATTAGAAAATTTCTCTCAATACTTAACCGATTTTTGCTATCAGCATCAAATTGATAGTATTGTGTGTTTTGGAGATAACCGTAAATACCATAAAGTTGCAAAAACAGTTTGCCAAAACTTATCTATGAGTTTTTGGGCATTTGAAGAAGGCTATTTTCGCCCTAACTATGTTACTTTTGAAAAAACAGGGGTAAATGCTTATTCGCCTATTCCTCGTCAAGCTGACTATTTTATGCAGTTTCAGGAATTACCTGAACCGCCTAAACCACAGCATCTTGCCAAAGGTTTCTGTCCAATGGCAAAACTGGCGATTCAATATTATGTTTCAGCGTACTATCGTCGCCAGAATTATCCAAAATATCGACATCATCGTTTCCTAAATGTGTTGTATTACGTAAAACTATGGTCAATTTCCGGATTAAAGCGTTTACATTATTATCTCTATGATCTTAACTTTGCCAAACGTGTTGAGAAGGGAGAATTTGGTGAATTTTTCATTTTACCGTTACAAGTTTATGATGATAGTCAAATTCTAGTACATAGCGATTATCCTAATGTAGAAGCAGTGCTGAGAGAAGTGCTACTCTCCTTTGCGACTAAAGCCCCCAAACATTTAAATCTCATCGTAAAACATCATCCAATGGATCGTGGTTTTATTGATTATGGTAAGGTGATTGATGAATATATTGCACAATATCCTGATTTGAAAAAACGGATTCATTATATTCATGACGTGCCAATGCCGGTATTTTTACGTTATGGTAAAGGAATGGTAACGCTTAATAGTACCAGTGGTATTTCTGCCCTATTACACAATATGCCGGTTAAAATCTTAGGACGAGCAAATTATGATTTTGCCGGACTGACCTATCAAGGCAACCTGAACGATTTTTGGGAAAATCCGGAAAAACCAAATGATGAATTATTTAATGCTTATCGTAAATTTCATCTACATAAAACGCACATTAACGGTAGCTTCTATAACAAAGTGATTTTACGTTATCCATATAACCAAAGTTAGCTAATAAGCGGTTATTTTTCGAGATTTTGTTACCAATAAAAAAGACTGAGTAATTTGTTTTACGCAGTCTTTTTTTAATCATACGAAAAGTTAAAAAATCACTTCTAAACGCACAAAGGTATTAATAAAGTGGTTACGATCTTTATCTTTATCATTGTAGAAACTGATTTCCGGCTGAATGAATACCCAATGACGGAAAATAGGTTGACGATAACTAACAAATGGTCCGTAAGAATTAAATTTGGAGTAATTTTTATCAAAACGTCCTCCCATAAACACACCATAGCTCAAACGCTTAAGCGAAGTAAAATTATGTTGGCGATAAAAACTATTCCCCCACCCCGTTTCTTCATCAACATCGTGCGTATATTGCAAAAACGTATGATTCATAATGAAAGTATTTTCACTATCAATATAACGATTTTCTAAATTGGTACGCAGATAATGTTTACTATTAGTACCATAGCGATAAATTTGTTCTAAGCGAGTCCCAAAATTATCGGTAATCTCCCAAGTTTTGCTTAGACGTAAACGCCCAAAAATATCACCGCCCGAACGTAAACCGCCGTCCAAATCACTTTCAACCCCTAAACGCTTAATCTCGTTTGACCAACGTAAACCGATAGAAGCATTATCGTTACGTGCTTGGCGACTATCATAATTACGATCACGAGGCAGATTACGGTAACTTTGTCCAATATGGTTTTTATCACGTGCTTGGTTTTCCAAATCTTCATCACCAAATACCACGCTGACATGTTTTTTCAATACCGGTAATTTGATTTTACCTCGCACACGCGGTTTATAGGAAAAACGATCATGCTTATTCCATTGACTGTCTAACATCACCCGTAAACTGGCTGATGCCGGTTTATTCGGATCGGTTTCACCCAGCCAGTCGTTAATACCGTTTGACCAATCGTGTAATTTAGTACGCACCGAGTTACGTTGCTGATCCGCCCAAGTATTTTCGGTTTGATCGGTGTCATTCGCAAGAGCGGGAATTGAAAGAGTAGTAAATAATGCGATGCAGGTAAGTTTGAAATGTTTCATATGCGTAATCTTCATTCGGAAATTTGAGGTTATCATAATCCAAAGTCGTCGGTGATTCAAAAAATACATTTATATTTGGCTCATTACAGCCGATTATTTACTTAGCTCATTAAATGTATAGATTATGAATTTATTTCATAATTTTTAATAAAATGTTTCATTTTTATTCATGATTGATTTGCGTTAGATTATCTCTATTAAGGATTAGTCATGAAATTTAATACAGAGGTAATAATTATGAATATTCCATTCCACTACAACATTAAAACACTGAGATTTGATGAAGACTATTCACCGGCACAAAGCACACGCTTAACCACAAATTTTGCCAATCTCGCTCGAGGAGAACATCGTCAGAAAAATTTACACAATACCTTACGTATGATTAATAACCGTTTTAATGATTTCGTTCATTGGGATAATCCGAAAAATGATCGTTATGCGGTTGAGGTTGAAATTGTGTCTGCGGATATTGTAATTGAAGGGCAAGAGGAGCATTTCCCTGCGATTGAAATGCTAAAAACCTACATTGTGGATAAGCACACAAATCAACGTATTGATGGCATTGTTGGCAATAGTTTCTCATCTTATGTACGCGATTATGATTTTAGTGTTTGGTTAATCAACCATAATAAGAACCAAGAAAAATTTAGTGTGCCAGCTAATTATGGTGAGTTGCACGGAAAATTATTTAAATTATTAGTCGATTCAGAAGCTTATCAACAAATTTCGGCTAAAGCACCTGTATTCTGCTTAAGCGTAGCAAGTACCCGTACTTATACGCAAACCACTAACCACCACCCTATTTTAGGTACGGAATATACTCAAAATGCTTATTCATTAACCGATGATTACTTTGCGAAAATGGGGATGAAAGTTCGCTACTTTATGCCACCCAAATCGGTTGCCCCGTATGCATTTTATTTTACCGGCGATTTGTTGAACGATTACTCTAATTTAGAATTAATCGGCTTAATCAGTACAATGGAAACCTTCCAAAAAATCTATCGCCCAGAAATTTACAATGCTAACTCGGTTGCAGGACAAGTCTATCAACCAAGTTTAACCTACCAAGATTATTCATTGACCACCATTGAATATGATCGTGAAGAACGCACGCAATTAGCCATTAAACAAGGCGAATTTACCAATGAATACTTTATCAAACCGCATCGTGAATTACTGGCAAATTGGGCAAAAACGGAAGTAATTTAATAAGTTAAAGAGAATTTTATGAAAACATTATTACCAACCTCAACCGCCGGCAGCTTGCCGAAACCGTCTTGGATCGCTGAACCGGAAAAATTATGGTCAGAATGGAAATTAACTGGTGATGATTTACTGCAAGCAAAGCGTGATGCGTTACTTGTTTCATTACAAGAACAAATTCAAGCAGGCATTGATATTGTGAGTGATGGCGAGCAAACTCGCCAACATTTTGTAACGACTTTTATTGAACATTTAGAGGGTGTGGATTTTACCAAACGTGAAATTGTGCGAATCCGTAACCGCTATGATGCCAGCGTACCAAGCGTAGTCGGTGCAGTGCATCGTCCCAAACCGGTTTTTGTTGAAGATGCTAAATTTTTACGCGCTCATACCGACCGCCCTATAAAATGGGCATTACCAGGGCCAATGACCATGATTGATACGCTATATGATGGACATTACAAGAGCCGTGAGAAATTAGCATGGGAATTTGCCACGATTCTTAATCAAGAAGCAAAAGAATTAGAAGCAGCCGGTGTAGATATTATTCAGTTTGATGAACCGGCATTTAATGTCTTTTTTGATGAAGTAAACGATTGGGGCGTTGCGGCGTTAGAGCGTGCCATCGAAGGCTTAAAATGCGAAACAGCGGTACACATTTGCTATGGTTACGGTATTAAAGCCAATACCGATTGGAAAAAAACATTAGGTTCAGAATGGCGTCAATATGAAGAAAGCTTCCCTAAACTACAAAAATCAAACATCGATATTATTTCTTTAGAGTGCCAAAACTCTCGTGTACCGATGGATTTAATCGAGTTGGTACGTGGTAAAAAAGTGATGGTAGGTGCAATTGATGTCGCTACTAACGAGATTGAAACGCCAGAACAAGTGGCAGATACGTTAAGAAAAGCTTTACAGTTCGTTGATGCCGATAAACTTTACCCTAGCACCAACTGCGGTATGACACCGTTATCTCGCCAAGTTGCTCGTAATAAATTACAAGCCTTGAGTAAGGGGACTGAGATAGTGCGTCAAGAAATTCTGGCGACCAAATAAAGCATAAATAAAAATCCTCGTGCTTGAATATATTCACGAGGATTTTAATCTTTGAACACACGTTACTTATAACAAAAAACACTTAAAAATCAACCGCTTGTTTGATTTATCAGCTTACACAAGATCAATTACAGCATAAACATCTTCTTTGGTGCGGCAACGCAAAATTTTCTCAAGATTCACGCCTGTATCACTGTCAGGATCGTCCAATACTTGCGTAATTTCCATTAGCCCTTCCATATGTTTATCCGAATCGCTGCCAGCCAAAGTAATAAAAACAGATACAGGCTCATCTTCCCCATCAAAAGTGACCGGTTCTTTCAACGTCACCAAGGCAAATGACGTTTTAATCACACCTTCCTCCGGACGAGCATGAGGCATTGCCAATCCCGGAGCAAGCAAGATATAAGGACCCATTTTCTCAATATTTTCAATAATACTCGTATAATAACGAGGCTCGATTGCTCCCGATTTTTCCAATAAATCTGTGCCTAACTTAATCGCCGCTCTCCAATCTGACGCACTTTGATTGAGTAGGATAGAATCATTCTCAATAAGAGACTCTTTTAACATAACTTTGCTTCCTCTAAATTAAGTAAGATTTTACTCATAATATTCACGTCATTGCTACTCACACAATGTTATTTTCTCTTACAAATAATACATATCCCATTGAATTATATAGGAATAATATCATTATCACTTACATAATACTCTTTAGGATAAATGAGATAAATAAACTTTTTTAAGAAATTAGAGATAGATCACATTTCTCATCAACACACCACATCAAAAAAGGTTATGATTACTCTTGATTAGATTATCTTATATCACTTTCCAAGACAGCAAATGAGAGAGTAAAAATAGGAACATAATAATGAACGAAAATTTTAGACATAAAAAATTATTGTCCTTACTGGAAGCAAAGCAAATGCTTTCTACATTGGAAATTATGAATCTTTTAAATATCTCACCGGCAACCGCCAGACGAGATATTAATAAACTGAGCGAACAGAAAAAATTACGTAAAGTGCGTAACGGTGCAGAAGCAATTAACAAACATACGTCATTAACACAAGAAAAAACCATTAATAATTTGGAAGAAAAACGCCGTATCGCCGAAGCAGCAAGTAAATTATGCAAAGAGGGAGACAGCGTGATTTTAACCTGTGGCTCCACGATGCAATTATTAGGGCAGGTACTATGCGGTCAAAAATTGCAAATTATTACTAATTTTCTACCGCTTGCCAATGAGTTAATTGAGCAACAACACGATGATGTAGTGATTATGGGCGGACAATATAATAAAAATAAGCAAGTCACGCTTTCACTTAATCAACAGAACGAATTTATGTATGCGGCAAATATTATGTTTACCAGCGGTAAAGGTTTTACCCAAGAAGGGCTGTTTAAGACCGATATGATTATTGCCAATTCAGAAGCACAAATGTCATCAAAAGCCAGTAAATATGTCGTGTTATTGGACAGCACTAAACTGGGTAAAGAAATCGGTATGTTATTTAGAGAGATTGATGATGTGGATATACTTATTACCGGCAAAGAAGCTGACCCTAAAATGCTTAAACTTATTCGGGATAAAGGAGTGGAAATCATTCTTGCTTAAATAACAAAGCCACCCAAAGGGTGGCTTTATCGTACTAATCACTTAGATTGAAATTAACGAGCTTGATTTAACGGAATTTCCGCATCCGGTTCGTTTGAAATACGATTACGTAAATCACGGCGAATTACCTCAATCGTCCAGAACCAGAAAATATGACCCACTAATTCAGAAATGTGTTCATATAAAGGCCATTCCGCTACCGGTGGTGTTAAACCTAATGCTGGGAATGTAATGTAGTGTACACAGATATTTGCGATGATACCTGCACCGATACCTTGCCAGAATTTAATTTTCGGGAATACTTCCGCAACTAAGCAATAACCGATCGCAAACACTAATGAGAAAATCATATGGGTTACACCGATTGAGTTAAACGGATGATCTGCAAAAGTAAATGCAACTGTATTATAAGGGTCGATACCGATATAATCACGTAAGAACACCGCCGGAGGATTTAATACCGCACGTGAACATTGTTCTAATGCACTATTCATCGCTAAAGAACCTGAATTTAACGCATCTAAAACAGGTTGTGGACAAGCTGATTGGAATAAATCAATCGGGCTACGTGGTGGGAACGGATGCTCTGCACCCCATTTAACGAATGCTGAAATAATACCGGCAATAATACCTACGAATACCGCTAAACCGTAACGACGACGGCTAGGGTTTGTTTGTTCGAAAAGACCCATAATAAGTTCCTAGGAAAAAATAAAAAGAAAAAATTTGTGGTTATTTTTGGCAATTAAATCCAAAAATATGAACAATATTTTCTCTCTAATTGATATAGATTTCAATCTATTTGTAATGATAACGTTATCAGTTTTGTTCTAAATCAAATTGTTAAGTTATAGATAAATAAAGCGGTCAAATTTACCTAACATCTTGCAACTTAACCGCTTATTAACTGAAATATATCCTATATTATTTCTATTGTATTTTTACAATAACTTTTCTTATTTCTTTCTTCTTCAGAAAAAATGATTTCCTTACTCTCTCTTAACAGTAAAGGTCTTTCCCAAAAAACATCTTTTTTCACAACTTTTGCAGGTATACCTGCAATAACGCAGTTATTAGGAAACTTATTTCGTACGATTGAACCAGCCCCAATCACAGAACCATCTCCAATAACTGAGCCGGCTAGAATCATTGCATTATATCCAATCCAAACATGATTACCGATATGAATATCTTTTGACATATTAATTCGCTTACCCGTATTCACATCATAAATCGGATGTGCATCATCCGTACGAATCTGATTATTGGTTGCAAACATACAATCTTCACCAATCGTTAATTTGGTCGATTCTGCAATAGTCATATAGACTGGGTTTGTACAAGTTGAGTTTTTGCCTATTTTTAGTGTGCAACCGAAACCTAGCCGCCAGTTCCCCATTACTCTCACATTGTCATCAATGATGATAACATTATTATCCCCTAGACATTCAATAAATACATTTTTCAAATTCGCATTAGGAGAAATAGAAATTTGATTATTCGCACCAAAAAACTGAAAATGAACATTAACCAAGTTTGACGGAGCAATAATTTTATTATTCATATCATCATAATAATTACCTAAGATAGCCGTTTTTTGCTTGCTATTCTGAACAGGAACTCTCTTTATATAATTCTCCGCATCCTTAACTAGGGTAGAAAAAATTTCACAGATTTTTTCCGAAGAAAGCGATTTAATATGATAGAAGAACACGTTGTTTCTTTCGGATAATTTGAAGTTAGGGATAATTTCATTGATATTCTCTAATTTATTTCTATCACGTCTATATAAATAAATGGCCTCATCTTTAACATTTAAACTTATTGCTAATTTGACTGGTGATGATGACGATACAACGATTTCTTTCTCCCAATAAATAGATTGTTCTTGATACATTTTTATACTGTATTCGGGAGAGGATAATTCCTGATTTATGTTTTGGTACAATGCTTTAATATCCATTTTTTTCTCCTTAAGAATAGAAAAGCTAGATTGACTAAATCTAGCTTTCTCTTTTTATTTATTTTTCCAAATAAACACTATTGCTGATAACTTTCAACATAGATTGACTATTCGAAGCAATTGTATTTAACCTTGTCTTAAGTGGCACACAAGCAGATTTATCTACTAAATTGATATTGATATATACGCTATATTTGCCAGATGGAATATCCGAAATATCCACACCTTTATATTGATAAGTCGTAAACCAACCTTTGTCATAAACAACTAAGTTTTTACCATCAAATAATTCTCTAGTTAATTGTGGTCTATGTGTTTTGGCTAAATTCTTAACAATCTCTTTGCCTTCTGATTTAAATACTAACTGATACTCTACATCAGCATATTCAACCAAATCATAACCTCTCAGGATAGCGACGCCATCAACAAATAATACATTACCCTTAATTTCTGCCTTACGTAAATCAACAAAGGGTTCTCCTGTTGCTTCTTTAGGCGGTAATGGTTGGGTTCCAAAGAAATTTACTTCTCCATTATTAAATCGAGGTGTTGCCTCTGAAGCCAAAGAATAATAAATACCTAATAACAATGCCGTATGATGAGAAGTGATTTGATTATGCTCTCTTGCAAAACAGGAATATGTCTTTAATAAATTAAAGTTCTTATATTTTCTTAAATCCTCTAGGATAGGCTGAATCTCGTTAGGATATTGAATATCCGCTTCTGATGTTAATAAGTAAATATTACGATCAAATTTCGTATCTTGTTTTAACTTTTGAACAATTAATTTATCTAAATGTGCAATTCTTGTTGGCGTAATTTTGCCTAACATATGCTCTGCAACGTGTACCCAGTTTTTGGCTACATAACTACCGATTTTAGTTTGTGGCACCGTTGTAACAATATTTGCTACAGGCAATTTTAACCCATAATAAAGTGCTGCTGCTCCACCTTTTGAAAACCCTGTTACGGTTACGTTATCAAAAGTTAAATTTAACTCACTCACTTTATGATGAATAAACTCAGTTACAGCCTCTTCAACGGAAAAGTCCATATTCATACATAGATAGTAAGTATACATCCCTGCAAAGCTATCATTAATCCAAATAACATTAGCAGGGCAATCATTTAAAGCATTTCCAAAGTCATAATTACCCGGTGTTCTGTTTAAAAAACCGGAGAAAACAAAAATGAGATGCTTAAAATCAAATTTATTTTGCTTTTGTTTATAAATAACGGAAATTCCATTACTTGCTTTATAGGTTTGCTCTTGTAGCATACATTTCCTCAAAGCCCCTCTCGGGGCTTATTAATTATGGTTTATTTTGACAATGTGGAAAAAATAGCAAGGTTTTGTTGCTTATGGTTATTAGGGAATCTTGCAATCATTGTTCTATAACAATCTTTACTTAATTTCGTATTACCCATTAATAAAGCAAACTCAGCAATTAACTCCCAATATTCATAGCTATGCTCCATAGTTGGTTTCACATAGTATGTATCTAGTTCCTCAAACTGGCCTAAGCGATAATAGCTTAAACAAATAGGATACAACAATTGTTCTTTTTGTTCGGTTGCCAAGGTTTGTGCAATATCTAGAGCTTCCTGCCATTCACTATTTTTAATCGCAACATTAAACGCCAATAATCTCAATGCCTCATTAGATGGATAACGTACTAATGCAGATGGCAATTTCTCAGTTAAATCCGATACTTTATTATCAAGCCACAATGCCGAAAAATATTTTTCCGACATATTCTCATTCATTGCTTCAATGTCATTATTAAAGGCTTTCTCTAACTGACCGATAGCTTTACCATAATTTTGTTGAGCTAAAGCTAATTTAGCAATTTCAATACGAAGATCAAATAAACCTGCTGAATGTTTTTCAAAAGCAACTAATTGTGAATGGGCTTTTTCAAACAACTCTAATTTACGATATGCTCTTGCTAACAATAATTGTGGTAAATATACTCTTAAAGTCGGCAGTGATAATTCATCAACTTGTTCTTGATATTCAATAACAGCTTGCCAATCTTCATTGCTAACCGCTTCCCACAGTTTCAACATAAGTGCTTGCTCATCACTAAGCGGTAAATTTTCTACCACTTTTTGCAAGCCTTTTGCTTGTTCAAACTGCTCGAGCATAATATTACTTTGAAGCAGACGCATTTGCTGTTCAACAGATAACTCTTTTTCTGCAGATAGCCATCTATTAATATCCACCCAATTATTTTGAGAAAGAGCAACGTCTAGACTTGCCTTCTTAAACATTGCTTCATCAATCGGATTTTCAGATAAAAATTGTTCAGCCTGCTCTTTATTTTTCTTACCTATCATTAATGCTTCGAAATGCATTACTTTAGCTACTTTTTGTTGTTCTGGTGTGCCAATCTCCAATAATATTGCACTACGAGATTCAACTAGATCCCAAGCCTTATGCTCATAAGCAGATTGTAAAGCATTCGCTACAATTTCTGTATCTAACTCCTGAGAATCAGGCTCATCAAGTGCTTTGATTGCTCGATAAACACGTTCGCAGTTATTTTCATCTCGAAATGCAAACGTTTTATTAATACGAGTAACATACATTGGATCGGATTTTCCTTGATTATCTACAAGTTTCTCCAATTCTAATAATAATTGTTCTTCCGTACGAGCAATTGAACCAAAAGCATCTTTGTCATAACTGAAATAACCTTTTTTATAAGTATGGCTTGCTCCACCAAAAACATCATCATAATCAAATTGATAGTATAAAATTGCTTTATTTAAATAGGCCACATCAAATGCTACTGACGAATAATCAGTAATTAAAATACTACTTTGCTGGAATAATGCTTGAATATTTCCTTCTGAATATTTGTAAATACTAATATAGTCAGGAACAGTAAACTCATCCATATATTCCTGCACACTTGGATGTGGTGCAAAAACAATTTTATATCCTTGATTATATACTTGCTCTAGCAGTTTACTATTTACAAAGTTATGCCAATGAATAGCATAATTTGTTTTCATAAAATCTGGATTTCTTTTGCGTTTTGTTCCTGAAATATATTCCCCAACAATAGTACTTCTCCAAGTTGGCATAATAAGTATTTGCTTAGTATCATTTACATTCCCTTTTAGTAAATTATCATAACGTGGGAAGCCTGTAAGCTGTACTTCCTTTTTACCAAACTTATACGCTGTACCATTTGCCTGAATAGAATTATATTCAGGCTCAGTAGCAGTAACTAAGATATTTATTTTCTTAGTGTTTAACCAAGAAGATAAATCATCTTTTGTTATTCCATGTTGTAAAAAAATATAATCTTTATCCTCTAACGAATTATCTTTAAAATAATGTGTTATATATCCATCAATATGACTACTAATTATTTTTGAACAATCTCTTAACTCTTTTTCAAATTGTGATGAACCGAAAGCCAATAAATTAAATCCTTCGGATTTTAATCTATCCCAATCTGATGAACTTTCATTTAATGCAAAATAAATTTTTTGACTAGGAAATTCTCTATTAACATAACGATATAAATGTTCTGCATTATCATCAGCCTGATTATCTCTATCAATAAAAATCCATGCATCATTCTTTATTGTAGATTTTTTAGCAAAAGCATCTCTAACAGCTTTAAGCCCTAATTTATCATATTGTTTTCCTGCAAAGGTCAATTTAACAATCTTATTATTAAGATAAAAAGATAGTTCATTTGCATCTGCTACAGAAATCCAACTACGGTATTCTTTGGTATATAGATGACCTAAAAAATCATAGGTAACTTCTTTTTGATATGTAGGAAGAACATTCTTATCATCCAAAACATATTTAGTTAATTCATTAAAATTTGAATAATACTTAATTAAAACTTGATCTTTCTTTAAATCAAAATCTTCAATATAGGCAATTTGAGAATTTGGCGATTTTTCTTTAAACAAACCTAATAATGCTACCTTTTGAAACCACCAAGTACCTGCCAAATTAAAACGTAATATTGTCTTTTCATCAATATAAGAGAAAATTTTAAATAATAACTCTACAAAGTTTTCCTTCTGTTCATCTGTCAAATGGGAAACAGCATTAGGGTTATTAACAATACGTCCGAAGTACCAAATAATATGATAAAGTGCAATACGTTGAATATGCTCAGGTATAGTGCCAAATTTAGATTTGGCATCTTCTAAGATACCGATACACCCTTTTTCTAAAACTCTTGAAAAGAGTAATGGATTTTTCCACGCCCCATCTAATGTTGATGAACCATCATCTCTTTTACGATAAAAATAGCTAATGTCTGAAATAAAACCAACTTTATGCTTCCTATTTGCATTTAAAATATAATCTGTAACAAATTTTGCATCTTCAAAACTTGGTTTCATTTCTTCATCAAAGAATAAATTAGACTTTCTAATTTCTTTAATTTTGAAAATGGCTGTACTTGCCGAAAGTTGTAAGTGATTCTTTAAATCTTCAATAAATAATGCGGTATTTCCATTAGCAAATCTATATTTCAATGGATGAGTATCTTTAAAAATCTTTTTATCTTCAAAATAAAATACTAACGGGCAACCAATTAGCGCAATATCCTTTTCTTTATTAAGATAATTGTCAATTTTTTGGAAATAATCTGCAGAGATAAAATCATCAGGGTCAATAAATGTAACCCATTCAGTTTGAACATGTTCTAAACCTAAATTACGTGCAGAAGCCTGTCCACCATTCTCTTTATAGAAATAGTGAATATTATCTGGATAATTTTTTTTCCATTTCTTAATAATTGCTGCAGAATTATCTGTAGAACCATCATCTACACAAATAATTTGAATATGTTTTTTAAAGTTTAAACTCTGTTTGACAATGCTATCAAAAAAATCATCTAAATATTTTTCAACGTTATAGACAGCAGTAACAATTGTAAAATGATGAGTACCATCATGTTTTACATTTAGTGTTTTTTTCCATTTTGTACTATGTTTAAAGTACATATCTTTCAAAAATAGATCCGGATTCTTTACCAGTTTATTCAACTTTCTTTTAAATTTATTGTTCATTGTTTATCCTTAAAGTTTATAGTACTCAGAGAGCATTAAAATCAATTTCTCTTGGTAATTTTCAATCGCTTTTTTACTGTTAAAATCATTAGCACAGAATGAATGAGGTTCATCGCCTGTTGATTTCTTAAGCAAAAGCTTACGATACAAACTAATAGCATTTGGAGATCTAATATTAAAGTAATAGCAGATATCCATTCGAGATGTTGCCTTTCCTTCAAAGTACATTAGCCAAGGAATTAAGAAATTAGCAAAATTCAAATCCCTATTTGTCCTTAATTTATTAGGTAAAAACTCTAGAATTTCTTGCTTATAACGTTCCCATGCGAGTTCATACATACTTTTTTTCAGAGGGATATAGGTATGCACGAGTGGAGAATCAATATTCGTATTGTAGTACTTATTCAGTAAACGAATGCTACGTTCCGAAGCAGAGAGTGTTGGGGTAATTGTTCCCTTTTCTCTCATTTTTACGAGGCTTTTTTCCGATATAAAAATCGAAGCAATGCCATTCACTTGGAAAAAATGTTCTGCTTGAAGTTCCCTTGCAACGAAAACATCATCGTTAAAATAGATAAAATTTTCACTTAGATTAGGGATTTTATGTAGAAATGCCTCAATGACATGAGAGTTAAATGTAGGAAGATATTCTGGATCTATAATATCCTGATGACTAATAAGGGTAATTTTATCTTGATATGACCCATCTAACCATTTAGGTCTTTGATTATCCGTGACAATAAATACATGTCTAACCCAAGGCATAAATTTTAGAACACTATGCACCGAATAATACAGTTCATTGTGATCTTCAAATCTAGCACGGTCTGTCGCATACAACGCAGATTTTGCCTGGTAGACTGGCACATATTGATTATATTTTGATTGCCATAACGGATCCGAACCATCCACCCACGTAAACACAACATCAATATCCGATTGATGATACGTATTTTTTTGGATAATTTTATCTAATTTTTTACCTGCTTCTATTAGACTAGACTCTTCGGATTCTGAAAAAGGTAGCTCTGTATTCTTAATAGGGTACTTTTTATTTAGAAAATCCCTAAAAAAAATATGAGGTCTTTTTAGTAATTTAGAAAATTTTCTATTCATTATAATATTTTCTCAATCTTATTTAATATAGCTTTGGAATTATACTCTCTTTTTAGCCCCCTTTGCTTTAAATTTACTTTCTTTGCAAATAAAATTTTGATCCATATCAGCACTGCAATTTCAGCATTAATCAACATTTTATTTTTTAATTTTATCTAGATTTTGAGTTATACTAAACAGCGTTAGTATTCCTTATATATTAAAGAGACATTAATTAAATGAAACTACTCAAACCTAGACTACTCATCTCTTTGGGATTAGCGGCTAGCTTAGTCGCTTGTTCAAATTTACCAACATCAGGTCCAAGCCTAAAAGAAGTTACTGAAGTTAATGAGAACGAACAGCAGCAAGGGCAGAATGAAGTCAATCTAGTTCAGCTCAATAACTCTGTAGTAAACCATTTATATTCACTCCAAGAGAGCCAAAACTTCTCCGGATTTTCTGGCATAAGTAGCGGATCAAATTATTCAGGTTCTGCTAATATCGGTGATGTCCTCGAAATTTCTATTTGGGAAGCACCTCCGGCAGTATTATTTGGCGGTACTTTTAGTTCTGAAGGACAAGGTAGCGGACACTTAACACAGCTCCCGCCACAAATGGTTAACAAAAATGGAACCATCAATGTGCCATTTGTCGGTAATATCCGTGTGGCTGGAAAAACACCAGAAGCAATTCAAGCTCAAATTACCTCAGCTTTAAAACGCAAAGCAAACCAGCCGCAAGTATTAGTTAAAATTGCAAATAATAATTCATCCGATGTTACGGTTATCCGTCAAGGTAGTACCGTACGTATGCCATTAACATCAAATAATGAACGAGTATTAGATGCCGTTGCGGCAATTGGTGGTACAACGGAAAATATTGAGGATGTAACAGTTCAGCTTACTCGTGGTAATCAAGTCAAAACTCTTGCGTTTGAAACACTAATAGCAAATCCTTACCAAAATATTACGCTACGTTCCGGTGATGTCATCTCATTGTTAAATACCCCGTATAGTTTTACAGGTTTAGGAGCTGTGGGTAATAATCAACAGATGAAATTCTCAAGTAAGGGGATTACCCTATCTGAAGCTATCGGTAAAATGGGAGGCTTACTTGATCATCGTTCCGATCCTAGAGGTGTATTTGTATTCCGCTATGTGCCGTTTTCTCAACTAGATATGGAACAACAAATGGAATGGGAAGCAAAAGGTTATGGGGTTGGAATGGATGTACCGACCGTATATCAAGTCAACTTACTTGAGCCTCGTTCTCTGTTTTTAATGCAACGCTTCCCAATTCAAGATAAAGATATTGTGTATGTTTCAAATGCACCATTGTCTGAATTCCAAAAATTCTTGAGAATGATTTTCTCGATTACTTCACCAATTACGAGTACAACTAATACTATTCGTGCATATTAATACATTGAATTGATAAGGATAAAAAATGGAAACCGCTCTTAGTGCAAGTCCTGCAGAGAAAATGCAAAAACCACTAAAAAAGAAAAAAAATTGGGTAAAAAAACTTAATCCCTTACTTTGGATAACTGTCGTTATTCCTACGGCTTTGTCTGCATTTTATTTTGGTTCTGTCGCTTCCGATATTTATATTTCAGAATCCAGTTTTGTGGTGAGATCACCGAAAAACCAATCATCTATGACAGGTTTCGGTGCTTTATTACAAGGCTCTGGGTTTTCCCGTTCACAGGACGATACTTATACCGTACAGGAATATATGCGTTCACGTACCGCCCTTGATCAATTACTGAATGAATTACCGATTCGAGAATACTATGAGAATCAAGGCGATATTATCGCTCGTTTTAACGGCTTTGGTTTCAATGGCAGTAAAGAGGCTTTCTATAAATATTTTCGTGAACGTTTAGATGTAAATTTTGATTCCGTTTCCGGTATTGCGAGTTTACGTATTCGAGCCTTTAACGCCGAAGAAGGGCAAAAAATTAATGAAAAATTACTCCTAGAGGGTGAAACATTAATTAACCGACTAAATGAACGTGCAAGGAAAGATACCATTTCATTTGCAGAAGAAGCAGTAAAAGATGCAGAAAAAAATGTAAATTCGACCGCTAGTGCATTAAGTAAATACCGTATCAAAAATAAAATTTTTGATTTACCTGCACAATCTGGCGTGCAACTTTCCTTAATTTCAAGTTTAAAAAGTGAATTAATTCGAGTTGAAACCCAGTTAGCACAATTGCTTTCTATTACGCCGGATAACCCTCAGGTTGAAGCATTACAAATGCGTCAAAAAAGTTTAAAAGCTGAAATTGAGCAACAATCCAAACAACTTTCTGGGAATAATAGTAGCTCAATTGCAACTCAAACTGCCGATTATCAACGTTTAGTATTAGCAAATGAATTAGCACAACAGCAATTAACTGCGGCGTTAACCTCATTGCAAAATACTAAAAATGAGGCGGATCGCCAGCAACTCTATTTAGAAGTTATCAGTAAGCCAAGCAAACCGGATTGGGCGGAAGAGCCTTATCGCTTATATAATATTTTAGCGACCTTCTTTATCGGTTTCATGCTTTATGGTGTATTAAGTTTATTACTTGCAAGTGTGAGAGAGCATAAAAACTAATGCAATACGGTGATCAAACAACTTTTCGTCAATCTCTGATGATTCAAATCCGAGTCATCGGAGCATTGCTTATGCGAGAGATTATTACTCGGTATGGGCGGCAAAATTTAGGATTCCTATGGCTATTTGTCGAACCGCTCTTATTAACTTTCCTAATTGTGTTAATGTGGAAATTTATTCGTGCGGATCGAGTTTCCGATCTAAATATGATTGCATTTGTTCTCAGCGGCTATCCAATGGCAATGATGTGGCGTAATGCCTCAAATCGTACAATAGGTGCTATTTCAGGAAATTTAAGTTTGCTTTATCACCGTAATGTACGAGTATTAGATACATTGTTGGCTCGAGTGATACTCGAAGTCGCTGGTGCAACGATTGCCCAAATTATTATTATGGCATTCTTAATTCTGATCGGTTGGATTGAAATGCCAAAAGATGTGTTCTATATGGTTATGGCATGGGTATTAATGGCATTTTTTGCTTTAGGACTTGGTTTAATTATTTGTTCTATTGCACAGAAATTTGATGCTTTCGGTAAATTATGGGGAACGCTAAGTTTTGTGCTATTACCCATTTCAGGTGCATTTTTCTTTGTTCACGCACTACCGAGTCAAGTACAGCAATATGCAACCTTATTACCAATGATTCACGGTACGGAAATGTTTCGTCACGGTTATTTCGGCGATAGTGTGACGACTTATGAAAGCATAAGTTACTTAGTAGCATGCGATTTAGTTATGCTATTCTTCGGCTTGATCATGGTAAACAACTTTAGTAAAGGCATCGAACCACAATGATTAGCGTACAAAATGTGAGTAAAGATTACTATACTCGAAGCGGTAAAAAAACCGTATTGCAAGATATTAATTTTGAACTGAAAAAAGGCGAGAAAATTGGTATTTTAGGGCGAAACGGTGCAGGTAAATCAACCCTAATCCGTTTGTTAAGTGGTGTTGAGCCACCAACATCTGGTACTATCGAGCGACAAATGTCAATCTCTTGGCCACTTGCCTTTAGCGGTGCGTTCCAAGGTAGCTTAACCGGTATGGATAACTTACGCTTTATTTGTCGTATCTATAATGCGGATATTGATTATGTGAAAGCATTTACCGAAGAATTTTCTGAATTAGGTGATTATTTATATGAGCCGGTTAAGAAATACTCCTCCGGTATGAAAGCACGTCTTGCTTTTGCTTTATCGCTGTCAGTTGAGTTTGATTGTTACTTAATTGATGAAGTAATTGCGGTAGGTGACTCTCGTTTTGCGGCAAAATGTAAGTATGAATTATTTGAAAAGCGTAAAGATCGTTCAATTATTTTAGTTTCACATAGCCCGTCTGCAATGAAAGAATATTGCGATAATGCAATGGTATTAGATAAAGGGATTATGTATAAATTTGAGAATATGGACGAGGCTTATAAGTTCTATAACTCAACGCTTTAATAGTCCACGCACATATCCCCTCTTTACTAAAGAGGGGGGATTTCCTTTAAAGGTCAAAAACCTAATTTAACGCCGTCTGTACGTAACGATAACCACCATTCTCTTGCGGAACAAACTCAAATAAATGCGTGATGCAATTTGGGGCGTCAGCATCTTGGTGTGAAACAAATAGCAACTGGGTTTGGCTATTAGTCACAAGCTGTTCGATAAACTGTTTAACCAATTTGCGGTTTACACCGTCCAAACCTTGCAGCGGTTCGTCTAAAATCAAAATCGGCGGATGTTTTACCATAGCTCGAGTAATCAATAATAAACGTTGTTGTCCCCATGAAAGTGAACGGAACGGTTTTTTCGCCAGATTGGCTAAATGCAAGCGTTCCAGCCATTCCATTGCTTTGAGCTGTAAGGCACTCGGTACTTGTTGATAAACACCGATTGAATCAAAAAAGCCGGATAAAATCACATCTAACGCCGAGCAATTCACCCGATAATCCATATGTAATTGGCTACTCACATAGCCGATATTTTTCTTAATCTCCCAAATCGTTTCGCCCGAACCACGCTGACGTCCGAATAAATGTACGTAATTAGCATAGGCTTGCGGATGGTCACCGGTAATAATCGAAAGCAAGGTCGATTTGCCGGCTCCGTTCGGGCCTTTAATCCACCAATGTTGTTTTGGGGCAACTGTCCAAGTCAGATCATCAATAATGGTTTTTTCGCCGTAACGAATCATCACATTTTTCAATTCGAACGGATTGGTATTCGGAGGGAGTTGAATCAGCGGTGCAGCACTGTCCGGCAATGGTGCATTCACATTTTGTTCTGCAAATTTTAGCTGAGAATAGACCGCTTGTTGCTCAATCGCTTGGCGTTCGCCTTGTAAAATCAGTTGCAGATTATCCAATAAGGCAATATGTGTAGCACAGTCTGGGATGTCGTTAAAACGGTTAGAAATCAGTACCACCGCCATTTGCTTGCCGAGTTGTGCCATCACGTCTTGCCAATAAGCGACCGAGGCTTGGTCTAACCCTTCGAAAGGCTCATCTAGAATCAATAAATCCGGTTCACTAACCAACATTTGGCAAAATAACACTTTGCGGCTTTCGCCGGTCGAGAGCTGAATAAACGGGCGATCTAATAACGGTTGAATGCGTAACTTCGCTGCATATTCTTCGCATAACTGTGTTTTTTCGCTACCGTTTAAGATAATTTGACGGGCGGTTAAACCGAAATCATCCGGTGAAACCATATCATTATTTCGGCTTTTAAAAATTTGCTCAATGATCTTTTGTTGCTGCTCAAAAGAAAGTAAAGCGATATGTTGGAAGCTATTTTGGTATTCGCCCGAATATAGTGAAAGTGAATGGTGTAGTGCTTGGGTGAAGGCGGTTTTACCCGATCCGTTACCGCCGACAATTACCCAAAAATCGTGAGTACTGATCTCAAGCGATTCAATCGACAGTTTATTGTGCTGAGCAAGGGAAAATAGAGCGTTTTGGATGTTGATGTTTGGCATATTGTGTTCCTGTTATGACGGAAAACACAACGCCAATGGAATAATTATTAGGGGTGTGCGTTATGTTTTCCAGCTTCATCTTTTAGAGTTGTTTACCTACTGCAAACCAATCGGCACGTCCGTTAAGGAAGTCTTGTACGGACATCGGTTTTTTACCGGAAGGTTGTAATTGCGTGATATTTAACACTCCATCTTGCGTTGCAATTTGAATGCCGTTTTTATCCGCTTGTAATACCGTACCGGCAGCTTTAGCTTGATGCGGTAACACATTCGCTTGATACACTTTCACATTTTGTTCTACACCGTCCACCTCTAGCGAGAGGAAGCTAATCGGCCATGGGTTAAACGCTCGAATATTGCGCTCCAGCTGACAAGCGGTCAAATTCCAGTCTAATTTTGCTTCTTCTTTTGAGAGTTTTTCCGCATAGTTGGAAAGCGCTTCATCTTGTTTTTCCGCTTTAAACGTTTGGCTTTCTAAACCGTTTAACACCTCTAATAATGCCGGCGGTGCAAGTTCGGCTAATTTGGCATATAACGAAGCGGAGGTTTCATCTGTGGCAATCGGTGTGGTAACTTTGTGTAACATATCACCGGTATCTAAGCCGATATCCATTTGCATAATGGTCACGCCGGTTTCCTGATCGCCCGCCCAAATCGAACGTTGAATCGGTGCTGCACCACGCCAGCGAGGTAATAATGAGCCGTGTACATTTAAGCAACCGTATTTCGGAGCATTCAGTACCGCTTCCGGTAGGATTAAACCGTAAGCCACCACAACCATTACATCGGCATTTAGTGCTTTTAATTCCGCTTGTGCTTCTTCTTTACGTAGGGATTTTGGTTGATATACCGGAATATTATGTTGTTCGGCTAATTGTTTAACCGAGCTAGCCTGCAATTTTTTGCCTCTGCCGGCAGGTTTGTCCGGTTGGGTATAAACCGCAATTACATTATGTTCTGAATCTAATAACGCTTGTAAGTGTTGTGCGGCAAAATCAGGTGTGCCGGCAAAAATAATATTAAGTTTTGACATGATTTTTCGTTAATAAGTGAATGGATAACGGAATTGTAACAGAAGAAATGTGGCAACTGTGTTTTGTGCGACATATTTTTAGACACTTAGAGCCACAGGGTGGCTTACTCAGCTAGAGGCTGATCGTAACCACGTACGACTTGCCGTGCGTGGTATTAGCTTACCCCTCTCCCTGATTTTTCTTCTATACGAAGAAAAATCTATCCCTCTTCCACAAGGGGCGAGGGTGATCATTTAAATAAAGGAACTCGAGAGGGACGTGTGCCATCATCAATACGATTTATCCTGTATCAACTTACAACCAACCACGCTCTTTATAATATTTTACTGCACCTGAATGGAGCGGAGCGGAGAGGGCATTTTTGACCATTTCCGTTTCGGATAAATGAGCAAATGCCGGATGCGATTTTTTGAAGCGATCAAAGTTTTCAAATACCGCTTTCACCACTCGGTAAACCTGTTCTTCACTCATATCGCTGGAAGTGACTAAGGTTGCATAAACCCCGAAAGAATCGACCGCTTGTTCAACACCTTTATACACTTTAGCCGGAATGGTCGCTTTAGCGTAATAACTTTGATCAGCGACTAATTTGCTCACCACTTCATCGGTAACCGGAATCAAGCGAATATCGCAACTATTCGCGGTTTCTTTTAACGCTGCATTCGGGTGACCGACATTATAGCTAATCGCATCCACATCTTTTTCGCATAATGCGTTACCCATTTCAGCCGGTGTGAGTTTTAACGCTTCTTTAAAATTCGATTCCGTCCAGCCTTTGGTTTTGAGTAATACATTCATTGTTGCTTGTGTACCGGAACCATCCACGCCGACATTGACTTTTTTACCTTGCAAATCATCGACTGATTGAATAGCGGAATCGTTGCGTACGACTAAGGTAAACGGCTCGGGATAAATCGAGAAAATCGCTCGTAATTTGTCGTTCTGTTTGCCTTCAAATGAACTGGTACCGTGATAAGCATGATATTGCCAATCCGACTGCACAATCCCCATTTCTAACTGACCATTGGCAATTTTATTCAGATTATCGACCGAAGCATCGCTGGCTAAGGCTTTACAAGCGGTGTGATTTTCGCTGCGATTGACAAATTGGCAAATTGCATTACCGGTCACAAAATAAAGTCCGCTGTCACTACCGGTACCTAATTTAAGTGTGGTTTGTTCTGCGTGAACAATCCCTGTAAGCAATAAACCGGCTAAAAGGGAAAGTTTATAAGATATTTTCATAGAGAACCCCTCAAAATAGAATTGTATTTGCTCCTTGAAGATATACTTTTTTGTACAATATATGCAACTTTTTTCTCCATTTTTTATACATAAGCGGTCTGTTTTCGCCAAATTTCTCCAAATTCAGGTATGATCATTAATTTGTACATTCGTTGGCTAAGTTTATGGAATATTTTATCCCTCAAAAAACGGTTATTTTTGAAGAAGAGATCAAAAAAAGTCGTTTTCTCACTTATCTTGCCCATACTGATGGTATGGAACAAGCAAAAGCGTTTGTGGCAGAAATTAAAACGCTACATCCTCAGGCACGTCATTGGTGTTGGGCAACCGTTGCCGGCACACCGAATGATTCACAACAATATGGTTTTTCTGATGACGGTGAACCGTCGGGAACAGCCGGTAAACCGATGCTAAATTATTTACTCGGCTCCGGGCTAGGCGAAATTACTGCGGTTGTCGTGCGTTATTATGGCGGTGTGCTATTAGGTACGGGGGGGTTAGTCAAAGCCTATGGCGGTGGTGTGCAACAAGCATTATTACAACTGGAGAAACAGCGAAAAGTATTGCGTCAGAATTTTTGCTTGGTCTGTGAATACGACCAGTTTAATAGCTTACAACATATGATAAACGAATATGATATTTTGACTCTCGATCAGCAATTTAGCGATAAAATTGCAGTCACGTTAGCCATTAATCCAGCGGAACTTAATCTGTTTACTCAGCAAATTACTCAACGTTTTGCCGGAAAACTTGTGCTTACAAAAGACAAAGAATCAGAGCAAGCAAAGTAATTCAATGTATTCATGGTGACTTTTTGCTAAAATCTCCCAAAACTTAACCGCTTATAAATCGCCTATCCCAATTAAACTGAGGTTTTTGTGCAATTTTTATCCATTATTCGTATTGTCGGCATCTTGATTATGAGCTTCTCTTTCACGATGTTACTTCCGGCTTTTGTCGCCTTAATTTATGGCGATGGTGGCGGTCGAGAATTTCTGCAATCTTTTTTGCTGACGTTTAGCGTAGGAACATTACTTTGGTGGTTTAGCCGCCATCAAAAAAATGAATTGCGTTCACGTGAAGGTTTTTTAATTGTGGTGCTATTCTGGGTGGTACTTGGCTCATTAGGGGCAGTTCCATTTATCATTTTAGAACATCCTAATCTCAATCTCAGCGAATCCATTTTTGAGTCTTTTTCGGGGCTAACCACCACCGGTGCGACAGTAATCACCGGCTTAGACAATCTCCCGAAAGCGATCTTATTTTATCGCCAGTTTTTACAATGGTTGGGCGGTATGGGAATCATCGTCTTAGCGATTGCGATTATTCCATTAATCGGTTTAGGTAAGCTCTATCGGGCAGAAATGCCGGGGCCGTTAAAAGATCAAAAAATGCGTCCTCGCATAGCAGAAATATCCAAACTGCTATGGCAAATTTATTTTACGCTGACCGTTTTATGTGCCTTAGCCTTTAAAATGGCAGGAATGAGCTGGTTTGATGCGATTTGTCACAGTTTTGCTACCATTGCTATCGGTGGATTTTCTACCCATGATGCCAGTATGGGCTATTTTGATAGTACCGTGATTAATATTATTACCGTGGTGTTTTTACTGATTTCATCGATTAACTTCGGCTTACATTTTGCCTTAATTGATCAACTAAAAGATAAAAATAACAAACTCACCGGTAATATTTTTAAACGATTGTATTGGAAAGATTATGAATTTCGCTCTTTTGCGGTGATTCAATTAGGGTTATTTGTCATTTGCTTTTTAATTCTGCTTGCCCATAACTATTTTGAAAACTCTCAAATTACATTTCAACACGCGTTATTTCAGTCAGTATCCATTTCAACTACAGCCGGTTTTACCACGAATGATTTCAGCCAATGGCCGTCATTTCTACCGATATTATTAGTGATGGCATCCTTTATTGGCGGTTGTGCAGGCTCTACCGGAGGCGGCTTGAAAGTGATTCGAGTAATGTTGTTATATTTACAGGCAAACCGAGAAATCCACCGTTTCGTACATCCAAATTCCGTAAAACCGATTAAATTAGGGGCACATATTTTCTCAGAGCGTATCGAAGAAGGTATTTGGGCATTTTTCTCCGCTTATGTCTTTGTGTTTATTGTCTGCTGGCTCGGTTCAATCGCCTTCGGTATGGAAACCTTTGATGCCTTTAATGCCGTTGTCGCTTCACTAAATAATTTAGGCCCAGCATTAGGTAGTGTTAGCTCAAACTTTACCCAAGTGCCAGATGGTGCGAAATGGATACTCACGATCGCAATGGTATGCGGACGTTTAGAAGTATTTACACTCTTAGTAATTTTAAGTCCGGTATTCTGGAAAGACTAAGCGACAATGGTCGCCTATTATGGAACAAATCAATGAAAACACTTATTCTCTATTTTACGACTGACGGTCAAACCAAACGTATCGCAGATAAATTAGCACAAGAAATAAACCACGAAGTCGAACTGATTTCATTACAAGCACAAGCGGTCAATTTTGCCGAGAAACTTGCAAATGCAGATCAAATCGTCATCGGTGCATCAATTCGTTACGGACATTTTAATGATTTAGTCTATCAATTTATCGAACAACATCATCAGGTTTTAAATCAAAAACCTTCTGCATTTTTTAGCGTAAATCTGACCGCTCGTAAAGACAACCGCAAAACGCCGGAAACTAACACTTATACCCGCAAGTTTCTTGCTAGAATCAAGTGGCAACCGACTCAAATAGAAGTGATTGCCGGTGCGTTACTTTATCCACGCTATACCTTGCTCGACAGATTATGTATTCAACTCATTATGAAGTTAACCAAAGGTGAAACCGATGCAAGTAAAGAATATGAATACACCGATTGGCAACAAGTGAGTCGATTCGGACAAAACTTAAACCAAATTAGTTAAGTGTAAATTTAGTTAAAAGTGTTAATAATTTATTAACACTTACTCTATAATTGAATACTTATTGCCCAATTTGGGTGTGTGTTTAAGAAAAAGGAAAAGCAATGAGCATTTTAAAAGAATTCCGTGAATTTGCGGTAAAAGGTAACGTAGTAGATATGGCTGTCGGTGTAATCATCGGTGGTGCATTTGGTAAAATCGTATCATCATTAGTAAGTGACGTAGTCATGCCACCTATCGGTTGGTTAATCGGCGGCGTAGATTTTAAAGATCTTGCGGTTGAAATCGCACCAGCAAAAGAAGGTGCTGAAGCGGTCATGTTAAAATACGGTGCTTTCATTCAAAATATTTTTGATTTCTTAATTATCGCAATCGCAGTATTCGGTATGGTTAAAGTAATTAACAAACTGAAAAAACCAGCAGAAGCTGCACCAGCGGAACCAACAGCACAAGAAAAATTATTAACTGAAATTCGTGATTTATTAAAAAATAAACAAAACTAAATAAGAAAGAGCTATGGCTCATCTTATCCAAAGATTAAAACGGCGAGCATTAGCTCGCCGTTTTTGGTTGAGAAATAGGCTAATTAAAAGCCTCATTAGAAAGCTAATTTATATACTTCCAATATTTCTTCCGCCGTACAATCTCTCGGATTTCCCGGCGTACATACGTCGTTAAACGCATCAATAGAAAGCGCAACCAAATCATCTTCTTTTACTCCGATTTGTGAAAGTTTTTCCGGAATCCCAACATCTATCGCAAGCTGTTTTACCGCTGCTACCGCCGCATCACGGTATTCCGCTTGAGTCATTTCATCCACGCCTTTCACGCCCATCGCGCGTGCGATTTCACGATATTTCTCACCCGTGTAATTTTTATTAAATTCCATCACATAAGGCAATAACACCGCATTTGCGATACCGTGCGGCGTATCGTAATAAGCAGAAAGAGGATGTGCCATTCCGTGTACTACACCCAAACCGACATTTGAGAAACCCATACCGGCAACATATTGACCAAGAGCCATTCCCTCACGCCCTTGCGGATCATTTTCTACTGCACCACGTAAGCTACGAGCAATAATTTCAATCGCTTTTAAATGTAACGCATCGGTTAATTCCCACGCTGCTTTAGTGATATATCCCTCGATTGCATGCGTTAACGCATCCATACCTGTTGCCGCAGTTAAGGCTTTCGGCATAGAAGACATCATATCCGGATCAACTACTGCAACTGCCGGTACATCATGTACGTCCACACAAACAAACTTACGTTTTTTCTCCTCATCAGTAATCACATAATTAATCGTAACCTCTGCTGCCGTACCTGCGGTAGTCGGTACTGCAATGATAGGAACACATTTTTGATGCGTTGGTGCAACGCCTTCAAGCGATAACACATCGCTAAATTCCGGGTTATTGATAATAATACCGATTGCCTTTGCACTATCAATTGGCGAACCGCCACCGATAGCAATCAGATAATCCGCACCAGATGTTTTAAATTTTTCCACACCGGCTTTGATCACATCTACCGAAGGATTCGCCTTTACTTCATCAAAAATTTCATACGGCAATCCTGCCACATCTAATAAATCAGTTACTTTTGAAGCGACGTTATACTTAATTAAATCTTTATCAGTTACCACTAACGCCTTTTTGAAACTGCGACTTTTGACTTCATACACAATATGCTGAATCGCACCTTTACCATGGTAACTGGTTTCATTCAGAATCAAACGATTTGACATAAAATATTCCTTCTTAAAGTTAAAAATTCATTTTCCGATAAGGAAGGTAAGCGGTCTTATTTTCCGATTTTCTTGCAAATTTTATGGAAAACTCGACCGCTTGATGGCTCCTTTTATCTCTATTTGACTAACACTTTCCAGCAACGGAAACCGTAGATAGCGATAGCGACGAAGCAAATTAACGGTAGGATAAATGAGAAGTTTACCGCCGGCATACCCGCAACCGTACCCATATCGATAATCGAACCTTGAAGCGGAGGCATTAACGCACCGCCCACGATAGCCATCACTAAACCAGCCGCACCGAGTGCCGATTCTTCGCGTTGACCGTCAAGTGCAATACCATAAATAGTCGGGAACATTAGTGACATAAAACTGGACGTTAATACAAGGCAATATAAACCGCTCATACCATCAATAAACATAACCCCTAAGATGCTGAAAAAACCACCGACTGCAAAGAGGAATAACATTAATTCCGCTTTAAGATATTTCATTATCGCTGTACTAATAAAGCGACTACTGATAAAGAGAGCCATTGCCGCAATATTCCAGTTTTGTGCTTCTGCTTTAGTTAAGCCAAGACGTTCCGCATATTGGATAATGAAGGTCCAACACATAATTTGCACACCGACATAGAATACTTGTGCAATCACACCTTCACGATAGCGTGCATTTTTAATTAAGCGACCAAAGGATTCTTTGACTGAGATTTTGCCGTGTTCATCCATTTTGGTTGCCGGCATTTTGTAAAGTGCGATAATGATAAATACCACTAATACCACAATACCAATCGCCACATACGGGTTACGAATCATCGCTAAGTCATTAGTTCTCACTACCGCTTTTTCTGCTGCTGATAAGCTATTGAACAGTAAGTTACCTGCTGCATCACGTTTTTCCGATTCAAGGTTAGTTAAAACGATTTGTGAAGCAACAAACATACCGGTAATGGAACCAAGCGGATTAAAAGATTGTGCTAAATTTAAACGACGAGTTGCCGTTGCTGGATCGCCCATAGAAAGGATGAATGGATTCGCAGTAGTTTCTAAGAACGCTAAGCCGAAAGTAAGAATATAAAGCGACCAAAGGAAGAACGAGAATTGTTCATATTTTGCCGCTGGGATAAACAGGAACGCCCCAATGGCATAGAGAGCTAACCCTAATAAAACGCCGGCTTTATAGTTATAACGGCTAGCAAACAATGCAGCCGGAATTGCCATAGTACCGTAACCACCATAGAACGCAAATTGTACAAGTGCGGCTTCAGAAGCTGGGATTTCCATTACAGTTTGGAAAACCGCTACCATTGGGTTAGTAATATCATTTGCGAACCCCCAAAGGGCAAATAGCGTGGTGATTAGAATAAAAGGCACCACAAATTTTTTCTCAAGAACCTTAGCTGTCATAGGACGTTCCTTCTTAATAGTTTATGGATATGTCATTACATTTCTCGATTACATTTATTTTTCTTCGACCCAAGAACCGTAAGATTTAAATTTCTCTAATACGGTTTGCATCTCCTCTTTGGATAAAGTCGGAAGTGGTCTGCCTGTTGCCAATAGTTTTAAATACCACTCTGCAATCACCTCAACTTCGTGGGCAATACCTAATGCTTTATCCAAAGTTTTATCTGCGGTAATTAAGCCGTGATGAGCGAGTAAAATCGCTTTACTTTGTTTGATTCCCTCACGCACATAATCGGCTAATTTATGTGTACCGAAAGTGGCATAAGGTACACAAGGGATATGATCAGTTCCGGTACACGCAATCATATAGTGGATAGCCGGAATATCTTCGCCAAGAATAGAAGCGGCAGCACAATTTAATGCGTGATTATGCACAACCGCATTTAATTCCGGACGTGCTTCATATACCGCTAAATGGAATTGCCATTCGCTTGATGGTAATTTACCGCCTTCATGTTTACCGTTTTTATCCACATAAACGATACTGTCTTCCGTCATCTGTTCATACGGCGTACCGGTCGGGGTAATTAACATTCCGTCCTGATAACGTACGCTGACATTACCAGCTGTTCCTTGGTTTAAACCAAGGCGAGTCATTTCAAGGCAAGTATCAATTATTTGTCGAGCTAGTTCTCTGCGATTCATAGTGAACTCCTTTAATTTTTTTATGATGAATTTTGTTGACTGTTTTAAATCTTACTTAACGGGCGTAACCCCTTTTTTGATGATAATGTTGCCGTATTTTGCCAATTCGCCGGTAATGACTACGGCATAAGCCGTTTTTGCACGGTCATAAAAGGCAAAACGTTCAACCCGTTCTACTTTCGGTGCAGTACCGTTTACTTTTCTAATCGCGGCTAAATAGCGTTCTTCGACACTCGAATCCAACGTATCGCCCGGTACGGCTTGCATCATTGATAAGGGAGCATCAACATATTGATCAAATTCAAACAGTGCCGAAATTCCTTCTAATAAAGTGGCGACACCGATACCGTCCGCACGGATAACCTTTGAATGAATCGAATGTGCAGGGAAATGGGCATCGGAAAGCACTAACTCATCACCGTGTCCCATTTCTGCTAACACTTTGAGTAACTCGGGCGAAATTGCCGAATGAATACCTTTTAACATTTTGAACTCCTGTTTTTTCCTAGAACTGATGCCTAAAATTTCAGCAATCGGTCGTTTTTAGGCAACACTTTGCAAAGCCGGCAAGAAATTTAACCGCTTGCAGCTAAAATTATTAGGGATTCGTCACTTAATGATTATTGATAAAACTGACTGTTATTAGATGGTTCAACTCGCTGTACATTTGGTTTCATTGCCTGTTGTGCTTGTTCAGGAGATGAGAATACGCCTGCACCGGCAAAGGTAAACATTGCTGCACCTAATACGGTACTTTCAGGAAAATCAACCACATCAAGCGGTCGATTTAATACATCGGCACGAATTTGATTCCAAAGAGCGTTCTTTGAACCGCCACCGACACAAATCAAACTTTCCGCATTAAATTGTCCGACTTGCTCTAATACAGCTAAACCTGCTTTCAAGCGATACGCCATATATTCCAATCCGGCACGGTAAATTTCGCCGCGACTGGTATGCATCGATAAACCGGTTATCGATCCGCTTTCTGTTGTCGTCCCGTCAAAATTACCGACTAATTTCACACCGTTCGCACCTGCCGGTACAGATTGTGCTTCGGTAATCATCGTGCTGTAATAATTATCCTGACCGACCACATCGGCAAAGAAGCGTTTACCGAGCCACTCCATTACGCCTGAAGCAACCCACTGCACACCAGGATTAAACGCACCGGATCTACTATCAAATTCAATCGTTAATCCGTGATTAACGAATTGCCATTCCGGTTTAGCTTGTTGGCAACGTGACATTAAAATTTCCCAAGTTCCTGAACTTAATACCGGCTGGTTGTAACCCGCTCCGGAACCGAAAATGGCAAATTGTGTATCGTGACCGCAAGAAATTACCGGAATTTGATCGCTTAAACCGAGTTGTTCAGCTAACTCTGTCGTCAATGTGCCAATCACTTCACCGGCACTTTTCATTGGTGGAAAATGTGCTTCCGTTAAATCCAATAACGCTAAAACATCTTTATCCCAATGATCATTTTCGATATTAGTCATCATCGAAGTCCCAGCCATAGTGCGGTCGGTGCTTTGCACACCGGTTAAGCGATAAGTCAAAATAGAGGAAATAAACAAGAAACTATCTGCTTGTGCATAAAGTTCCGGTTTATATTGTTTAAGCCATAACAATTTAAACAATGTATTGAAGCTGTAATGTCCTACGCCATTACGTTGATAAAGTGCTTCTACATCAATTTTGTCGGCTAATTCCGCCATAATCGGTAAGGTACGAGGGCATTTCCAAGAGATAATCGGATAAAGCTGGTTGCCGGCTTTATCAAAAATCGTGCCGTCCACTCCAAAAGTTGTCACGGAAATCCCTACGATAGATTGGCGTTGTAATTCTGAAAGTTGTGAAAGGGTGTTTTTTGCACACTGCATCAATTTCTGCCAAATTTCTTCAATATCCCAAATGTGATAATCCGGGCTTTCTTCCTGGCTTGGGTATTATTGGCAAGATGTTGCATAGCAAGAATTTTACCGTACTGATCAATGGCAATGGTACGTAGATTAGTTGCACCGCAGTCAAAAATAAGGGCAATAGACATAAATATTATTCTCCCTTTACTTCCCTTCTAAAGTGGGTAACACCCCCTCCCCCGTAAAGGGAGAGGGAAGATATTTTTTATTTATATAATGGACCAAAGTTTGCACAAGCACGGTAATCTTGGCCTTCTTTATCTTGACCGAAACCGTTCCAAGCACTTGGACGGAAAACATCTTTATCTTCAACGTTATGCATACATACCGGAATACGTAACATTGAAGCTAAAGTAATTAAGTCCGCACCCACGTGACCGTAAGTCGCTACACAGTGGTTTGCACCCCAGTTCGCCATCACGCTATATACATCGGTAAACGCACCTTTACCGGTTAAACGAGGGACGAACCAAGTACAAGGCCATGTTTGGTCGGTACGTTTGCTTAAGGTTTCGTGTACGTGTTGAGGTAATTCGACTGACCAACCTTCTGCGATTTGTAATACAGGACCAAGACCTTTAATAATGTTGATACGGTGCATAGTGAACGGCATACCGCCTTTGGTTAAGAATTGAGAAGATAAACCGCCGCCACGGAAGTATTCGTGTACAGCCGGACACCAACGTGTATTTTCTAAGCAACGTTTACCATCTTCTTCGGTCACTTCCCAAGCCGGTTTAATAACCGGATTGCCGTCTTTATCCGTATGCTGACCGGTACCATCTAATGCAGCCGAACCAGAGTTTAATAGGTGTAAGAAACCACTTTCTGGACGCCAGCCGGTTACACGTTCAACTGAATCTTCACTCCAATAGGTACGAACGTCTGCAAAAATTTGTGCTTGACCGGTTAATTGGTTTGCCAACAACATACCGACACCATTTAATGAGTCATTTTCAGTAGCTAAAATGTGCGGTGCACGTACACCGTTCCAGTCATAAGTCGAATTTAGAATCGCTTCCATAAAGTCGCCGTTAGGTAAATGGTCGGTCCATTGGCGTTGTCCTTGGAAACCAGCTGCCACAGCGTTATGACCCATTGATTCTTCTACATAACCGAGTTCGGCTAAACGTGGATTGCCCACCATTAAGTCACGTCCGATAATGGTCATTTTCACCACATCTTCCCAAAGTTTGGCCCGTTCTTCCGGACTACGTTGGTTTTGTGGAGCATTTACATCAATACCGTCTTTGCAATATTGCTCTACCCAGCTCATCGCAAGTTTAAATTCTTCTTCATCGTAAATTTTTCGATCTAAACGGCGTTTAATTTCAGTCATATCAACGTATTCGTTACGCATACCGAGGTATTCTTGGAAGAACGGTTGATTTACGATAGAACCGGCAATCCCCATTGAAACGGAACCGATTGACAAATAAGATTTGCCGCGGATATTCGCAACCGCTAAACCGGCACGTGCGAAACGTAATAATTTTTCACGAACATCTGCCGGAATAGACTGATCATTCGCCTCTTGAACTTCCGTACCGTAGATTGAGAATGCCGGTAAACCTAATTGGCTATGTCCTGCTAATGCTGCGGCTAAATAGACAGCTCCCGGACGTTCGGTACCGTTAAAGCCCCAAATCGCTTTCGGCATATGCGGATCCATATCGATGGTTTCCGAACCGTAACACCAGCAAGGGGTAACGGTAATTACTGCCCCTACGTTTTCGTGTTTAAATTTCTCAGCACAAGCTGCTGCTTCCGCAACACCACCGATAGTTGTGTCTGCAATCACACATTCAACAAAATCACCGTTCGGATGACGAATTTCCGATTGCAATAATTCGGCAACCGCTTTTGCCATATTCATTGTTTGTTCTTCTAAAGATTCACGAACCCCCATACGGCGACCGTCAATTGTAGGGCGGATACCAATTTTTACTGGAGTTGATTTCAAGGTTGTCATAATAAAATCTCCTGATTGGTTGAAAGAAAAGAGAAATGAGTGTTTCGACAAGGGCTATTATGCACAGAGAAGATTTTTAACAAAGGAATACTCCAAACTCGTTATAAATTTGTGAGTACGATCACAGAAATCAGCATTTTTTTTGGGAACAAACTGGAAAAACAAATGCCCGATTTTGCCAAAATATGCAAAAAATCGGGCATTTGATAGAAAAATAGCAAATTAAAGTACAATATCTATACTATTTTGCTTGCAATAGTTTTGGAGTGCTTGGGAAGGGAGTTGATTGACAAATAACTTATCTACCTCAGATAAGTCCGCCATTTTGAACCGATCTTTACGTTCAAGTTTACTGTGATCAACTAATAAAAAGACTTGTTTACTATTTGCTAAGAGTTTTCGCTTAAAGGCAATATTTACCTCGTTCGATTCCCAAATCGCACCATCTGCAACACCGGTACAGGAAATAATCGCAATATCAATCTTTAAACGGGATAATAACTGCTCGGAAAGCGGGCCGTAAAACGCATTATATTTTTCAACATAAACACCACCGGTCGCAATCGTTTCAATATGCGGTTGATGCGATAGACTATAAATAATCCGCATCGAGCTACTCACTACTTTACATGGGATATTCGGTATTCGTTGTGCCACATTCCAAGCGGTTGAGCTGGCATCTAACGCAATGGTTGCTTCCGGAAATAAATGTTTAACCACATTTTCCGCAATCTTTTTTTCGCGTTGCTGTTCATTCTTTGACGAACAATGAAAGATCTTCCTACATCCCGCTGTTTATTACTTACTGCCCCACCATGAGTTCGGTGTAATAATCCGTCCTTTGCCAACTTATTTAAATCTCGGCGAATCGTTTCAACCGATACCCCAAACTGCTCAGCAAGTTCAAGCACACTAGCTTGCTTAAATTCTTCTAAATATTTAATAATCAATGAACAACGGCTTTCCATAACTTTAACCAACTTCTTACAAAATTGTAGCTAAATCTAACCGCTTGCAAATGGACTGTCGAGCAACGAAATTCAAATATTCGAGTCCGATCACATTATTTTAAAAATACAAACGACAAGCAAATACTCGCCGTTTGTATTTAAAAGGATTAATTAATATTAAATTTCTTACTAAAATCTTCCGGTAGCTCTTGATCTGAAATACATAAATCAAACTGAGAAAAATCTCCGACATAGGCTTTTTGGATTTTATGTAATTTTGAATGATCAAACACTAAAATTGCCTGCTGCGTTTTTGCTATGGCCTTTTGTTTCGTTTTTGCCTCTTCAAAATTAAAGCAAGTAATACCTTTCTTTAAATCAATACCTGCCGCGGAAATAAACGCTTTTGTGGTACAAATAACATCTAATTCATTGGTTAGCTGAATAGGAGTCATAAAAGAATTATGACGAGAATAATTACCTCCGCATAAAATTACTTGGCAATTAGGCTTCTCTTGTAACACCATAAAAGTATTGATTGAGCAGCATATGGCTGTAAACGTAACAGACGGATCAATTTGAGATGCAATAAAAGGAATCGTTGAACCACAATCAAAAAAAACGATATCCCCATCTTCAACCAATTTAGCAGCAAGACTTCCTATCTGCATTTTTTCTGCAATATGCTTGGTTTCTTGTTCAAAAATCTGATAATTCGCTTCATTAGTTTTTTGTGGATCACGAACAATATAGCCGCCTAATAACACGATTGAGCCTGCACTGGCATTAATATCCCGTCTGATCGTCATTTCCGATACATTCAGAATATCCGCAGCATCACGTAAATGCACCTTATCCATTTTCTTGAGTAAAAATTCAAGTCTTTGAATGCGTGACTGTATTTTATTATCCATAACAGGCTCATTATCTCTTATTAGTAATTACTACTATTGTCTTTTAATCCATTAATAATCGCAATCCCTGCACTTGCTCCAATTCGGGTTGCTCCGGCTTCAATCATAGCTAATGCTGTTTCCGTATCTCTAACGCCTCCTGAGGCTTTTACACCGATTTCAGATCCGACTGTTTTACGCATTAAAGCAATATCCTCTATGGTTGCTCCGCCACGATTAAAACCTGTCGATGTTTTAACAAAACCGACGTTTAATTCTCGACAAATTTCACAAGCTTTTACAATCTCTTCTTTAGTTAACAAACAAGTTTCTAAGATAACTTTTAACAAAGCCCCTTCGCAAGCTCGTAAAACTTCCTGAATATCTGCCTTAACCGCTTCCCATTTATTAGATTTAATCAATCCAACATTAATGACCATATCAACTTCCTCAGCACCAGCTTTAATCGCTTCTTTTGCTTCGAATGCTTTTACCGATGATAAATTCGCCCCAAGAGGGAAGCCGACCACTGTGCAGATTTTAACATTTGAACTGGCTAGTTTTTGTTTTGCTAAAGGTATATACCCTGAATTAATACATACCGAAAAGAATTGATTTTCTACCGCTTCATCACAAAGCTGCAGAATATCTTGCTCAGTTTTTTCTGCTGTTAACGCTGTATGATCAATAAATTTCGCAATTTCATTCGGTTTCATAAGAATTTCTCCTCAATGGTTGATATTAACTAATTTTTTGTGTTTTTAATAATACAGCAAAAAATTTCAGAAACTGTGATCAATGTCACTTTTTTAACATTATAAATTGATTAGAATTAAATATAGTTAATTTTGTTACTTTAATAACATTCAATAATAAGGGGATCATTATGGCTATTTTCAAAGAAGCTCCAGATTTACCAATAACTAAATCAAAAGAAGAAATAGATAAAGCATATCGCTATTGGAGACTACATCTAATGTTAGTTAGCTATATAGGATATGCTGTCTTTTATTTTACGCGTAAAGGTTTTAACTTTGTTATGCCTGAAATGCTGGCAGATCTTGGTTTACAAAAAGCTGATATTGGGATTATGGGAACTGCATTTTATCTTACTTATGGTGCATCAAAATTCCTCTCTGGCGTTATCGGAGATAGATCAAATCCTCGTTATTTTATGGGATTAGGTCTAATGGCAACTGGGGTTGTAAATATCCTGTTTGGTATGAGTTCATCTCTGTTTATGTTTGTCACATTGTGGATGATTAACGCCTTTTTCCAAGGTTGGGGCTGGCCTCCTTGTTCAAAAATTTTAAATACTTGGTACTCTCGTAATGAACGAGGTTTATGGTGGGCAATTTGGAATACTTCACATAACGTAGGTGGAGCACTTATTCCTATTATTGCTGGTGCGGTAACGCTTAGCTTAGGGTGGCGTTATGGAATGATTATTCCTGGCGTTATCGCTGTAATTGTTGGTTTAGGACTTTGTATACTATTACGAGATCGCCCCGCATCAATGGGTTTACCAACAGTTGGTGAATGGCGTAATGATATTGATGAGAAAAAACACGAAAGTGAAGGAGTTGGACTTTCAACTTGGGAAATCTTAAAAAACTACGTGTTTAAAAACAATATTATTTGGGCTTTAGCTATTTCCTATGCTCTAGTTTATATCGTACGTACGGGTATCAACGATTGGGGTAACCTATATTTAAAAGAAATTCACCACTATAACTTATTAGAAGCTAATGCAACTATTGCCTTTTTTGAAATTGGTGGATTCTTGGGAGCTTTATTTGCCGGTTGGGGATCAGATAAATTTTTCCGAGGTAATCGTACTCAGATGAATATTATCTATGTTGTGGGTATTATTGCTGTGGCATTATCTCTTTGGTTTGTACCAAGTGACAATAGCCTATTGATGTCTACATTATTTTTCTTAATGGGTTTCTTTATTTTTGGTCCTCAATTCTTGATTGCAATGGCTGCTGCAGAGAATTCACATAAATATGCTTCAGGTGCATCAACAGGTTTTGTAAGCTTATTTGCTTATATTGGTGCAGCGATTGCTGGTTTACCTCTTTCTCTTGTTATTGAGGAATTTAAATGGAATGGATTCTTTGGTACATTATTTGTAATTTCATTAGCTTGTGCCTTATTGTTAGTTTTAGTGTATTTTTTACAACGATACAAAAATCAAAAAGTAAATGCTTAATTAACTAACAGATCTACTTACTATAAATAATAACCCTGTATATCCTCTATACAGGGTTTTATTTTTTAACAATCAAAATCTAATGCTTGACTTCGCTGAGTGTTATAACTCTATTACTTGACAGAATTAAGGTTATCAATTCAAAAATTGATCGCATATTTACGCTAAAAACAAGCGGTCAAAATTCCCTAAATTTTTGCAATGCAAACGTTTGCGTTATCCGCTATAATGGACAAGAATTTTTTTATTTCTCAAATACGGAATCAACAATGACTGTACAAACCTTTCGTGGCTCTCCAGCCCTCTCTGAATTTCGTCTTAACCAATTCCAAACCAAATTCCAGCAAAATGCGTTACCGGTAAAATCGGTTTATGCGGAATATGTGCATTTTGTTGACTTAAATACTGAACTTAGTGCGATTCAAACTGCTGAAATTAAAGAACTTTTACATTATGGTCCGACTCTTGCTGAACACGAGCCGACCGGCTTTTGCTTAATCGTTACACCTCGTATTGGTACAATTTCTTCATGGTCTTCAAAAGCGACCGATATTGCACACAACTGCGGCTTACAAGCGATAAATCGTATCGAACGTGGTTTAGCTTACTATTTTGAATTCAGCGCAGAGCCGACGGCGGCACAAATTGAAACCTTAAAAGGTTTATTACACGACCGTATGTTAGAAAAGGTATTAGATAACGAAGCGCAAGCAGCAAGTTTGTTTACTCAACAGGAACCTAAACCGTTTACTACCGTAGATATTTTAAACGGCGGTCGTAAAGCGTTAGAAGAAGCGAACGTGAACTTAGGTTTAGCGTTAGCGGATGATGAAATTGATTATTTAGTGGAAAATTTCACCGCTTTAAATCGTAACCCGAATGACATCGAACTTTATATGTTCGCACAGGCGAACTCAGAACATTGTCGCCATAAAATCTTTAATGCGGATTGGACGATTGACGGTCAAAAACAAGAAAAATCATTATTCAAAATGATTAAAAACACCTTCGAGAAAACGCCGGACTACGTGCTTTCAGCTTATAAAGATAATGCGGCGGTAATGGAAGGCTCAAAAGTTGGTCGTTGGTTCCCGGATCAAGACGGTCAATACCGTGCGCACCAAGAAGATGCGCATATCTTAATGAAAGTGGAAACCCATAACCACCCGACTGCAATTTCACCGTTCCCAGGTGCAGCGACCGGTTCAGGCGGTGAAATTCGTGACGAAGGTGCAACCGGTCGCGGTGCAAAACCAAAAGCAGGTTTAACCGGTTTCTCGGTGTCTAACCTTGTGATTCCAAACTTTGAACAACCGTGGGAAAACCCACTTTCAAAACCGAATCGTATCGCTTCAGCACTCGATATTATGATCGAAGGCCCATTGGGCGGTGCGGCATTTAATAACGAATTCGGTCGTCCGGCGTTATTAGGCTATTTCCGTACTTATGAAGAAAAAGTCAACAGCTTTGCCGGTGAAGAAGTACGTGGTTACCACAAACCGATTATGCTCGCAGGTGGTATCGGTAATATCCGTGCAGAACACGTGCAAAAAGGTGAAATTCCGGTCGGTGCGAAATTAATCGTACTTGGTGGTCCGGCAATGAACATCGGCTTAGGCGGCGGTGCGGCTTCGTCTATGGCTTCCGGTAAATCAAAAGAAGATTTGGACTTTGCTTCGGTACAACGTGAAAACCCAGAAATGGAACGCCGTTGCCAAGAAGTGATCGACCGTTGTTGGCAACTAGGTGAAGACAACCCGATTTTATTTATTCACGACGTAGGTGCGGGCGGTTTATCTAACGCAATGCCGGAATTAGTTCACGATGGCGATCGTGGTGGTAAATTCGATTTACGTAAAATTTTATGTGACGAAAAAGGTATGTCACCGCTTGAAATTTGGTGTAATGAATCGCAAGAACGTTATGTATTAGCGGTTGCACCGGAAAAATTAGCGTTATTTACCGAATTATGTGAGCGTGAACGTGCGCCGTTTGCAGTGATCGGTGAAGCGACCGAAGAGAAACATTTAACCCTTAAAGACGATCATTTCGACAATAACCCTATTGATTTGCCGATGAACGTGTTACTCGGTAAAACACCGAAAATGCATCGTGATGTTTCGTCAAAAACTGTTGAAAATCAACCGCTTGATAGCCAACAAATCCAATTAAAAGAAGCGCTACATCGTGTGTTACGTTTACCGGTTGTCGCAGAAAAAACCTTCTTAATCACCATCGGTGACCGTTCGGTAACCGGTATGGTGGCACGAGATCAGATGGTTGGCCCGTGGCAAATTCCGGTAGCGGACTGTGCGGTAACTACAGCAAGTTTAGACAGCTACCACGGTGAAGCAATGTCGATGGGTGAACGTGCGCCGGTTGCTTTATTAGATTTTGGTGCGTCTGCACGTCTTGCGGTGGCGGAATCAATCACCAATATTGCGGCGACTGAAATCGGTGACTTAAAACGCATCAAACTTTCAGCAAACTGGATGTCAGCGGCAGGTCACGCTGGCGAAGATGCCGGTCTTTATGAAGCGGTAAAAGCAGTTGGTGAAGAGCTTTGCCCGGCGTTAGGTATTACGATTCCGGTGGGTAAAGACTCAATGTCAATGCGTACTACATGGGAAGAAAATGGTGAGCAAAAATCAGTCACTGCACCGCTTTCGTTAGTAATTTCAGCATTTGCACGTGTGGAAGATGTGCGTAAAACCGTTACGCCACAATTACGCACCGATAAAGGCCACTCCCGTTTATTACTCATTGATTTAGGCGAAGGAAAAAACCGTTTAGGTGCAACTGCATTAGCACAAGTTTATAAACAACTCGGTGATAAACCGGCGGATGTAGTAAATGTGGAAAGCCTCAAAAATTTCTTCAATGCGATGCAAGCATTAGTTACTGAACGTAAATTATTAGCCTATCATGACCGTTCTGACGGTGGTTTAATTACCACTCTTGCGGAAATGGCATTTGCCGGCAACTGCGGTGTAGAAATTGATATTTCAGCGTTAGGTGATGATGATTTAGCGGTATTATTCAATGAAGAATTAGGGGCGGTAATCCAAGTTGCCGATAATGAATTAGCCAATGTTCGTGAAGTGTTAAAAGCACATAATTTGTTAGGTTTAACGAAAGAATTGGGAGCTGTAACGGAAGGTGATGTATTTGAAATTAGCCGTGGCAGCCGTAAATTATTGAGCGAAAAACGTTCTGAATTACGTGGAATTTGGGCGGAATTAACTCACCAAATGCAACGCTTACGTGATAATCCGGAATGTGCGGATCAAGAGTTTGAAACTAAAAAAGACCCGAATAACAAAGGTTTATCAACCTTCTTAACCTATGATGTTAACGAAGATATTACGGCTCCATTTATCAATAAAGGTGTAAAACCGACTGTCGCAATCTTACGTGAACAAGGCGTAAACAGCCATTACGAAATGGCGGCAGCATTCGACCGTGCCGGCTTTAATGCGATTGACGTACATATGTCAGACTTAATGGCAGGCAGAAGAAATCTGAAAGATTTTAATGCGTTAGTAGCGTGTGGTGGCTTCTCTTACGGTGATGTACTCGGCGCTGGTGGCGGTTGGGCGAAATCGATTTTATTCAACCCAATGTTACGTGAACAGTTCAGTCAATTCTTTGCGAATCCGAACACGCTTGCATTAGGCGTGTGTAACGGTTGCCAAATGGCTTCAAACCTAGCGGAAATTATCCCAGGTACGGAAAACTGGCCACGTTTCGTGCGTAACAAATCGGAACGCTTTGAAGCTCGTGTTGGCTTAGTGAAAATCAACGAAACCAACAACCATTGGTTCCAAGGTATGGCGGGTTCACATATGCCGATTGCCGTTTCACACGGTGAAGGGCAGGTGGAGTTCAAATCGGCACAACAACTTGCCGGCTTAACCGCACAAAAACTTGTGATCGCACAATATATCGACAACAACTTACAACCGACCGAAGTTTACCCAGCTAACCCTAACGGTTCGGTAAACGGCATCACCGCAATCTCAAACACAGATGGACGTGTCGCTATCATGATGCCACACCCAGAACGTGTTTACCGTGCAGTATCTAACTCTTGGTGTCCTGATAATTGGACTGAGGACGGTGCGTGGATGAGATTGTTTAGAAATGCGAGAGTGGCACTTAAATAATTAAGTGTAAATTGATGAGAAAAGGCAACTACTGAAAGGTGGTTGTCTTTTTTATTAGCTTTATTATTATCCTAATAGTACTATCTCCCGATGAGTTCTTTTCTATCCTAATCAATTATCAACTCGTCTAGATGATGGGTAGTATTGCGTTGTAATGTTAAAAAAAGCGGTTAAATATCCTTAAACATTTACAACATCTAAGGAAAAATTAACCGCTAAATATATAAAAGATATTATGAATAATTATTGACCGTAATACGCATTCGCACCGTGTTTGCGTAGGTAATGCTTATCAAGTAATTCTTGTTGCATTGAACCGATATTTGGGCGGATTTGATGGCTAACAAAATTCATATATGCCACTTCTTCTAATACCACTGAATTGTGGACTGCTTCATGTGCATCTTTACCCCAAGTGAAAGGCCCGTGCGAATGGACTAATACGCCCGGAACCATGTCCGGATTAATACCGCGTTTACGGAATGTTTCTACTACTACCTTACCGGTTTCTAATTCATATTCACCAGCAATTTCTTCTGGGGTCATACGGCGTGTACAAGGTACAGATCCATAGAAATAGTCACCTTGTGTTGTACCTAAAGCAAGAATATCTTCACCGGCTTGTGCCCATGCGGTTGCATGACGTGAATGGGTATGCACTACGCCACCGATATTCGGGAATTGACGGTAAAATTCTAAGTGAGTTGCGGTATCGGACGATGGTTTTTTATCGCCAAATACTCGGTTGCCTTGTAAATCAACAAATACGATATCTTCCGGTTTCATTGTTTCATATTCTACACCGGAAGGTTTAATCGCAACATAACCGGTTTCACGGTCGATTTCACTCACGTTACCCCAAGTAAACGTGACTAATTTATATTTTGGTAATTCAAGATTTGCTTTAAATACGCGATCTCGCATCGCAAGTAATTTTGGAGATAATTCTGTTAACATTGGAAACCACCTTCTTTCATTTTTTGTTCAATCCAACGGCGAGCATTAATAATTTCCGCGATTGGTTCTTCCGCTTTTTCCGTCCACATTTCAATTAAGAATGCACCACGATAATTTAATTTTGCCAAGATCTCGAAGAAACCTTTGAAGTCCACACAACCGTTACCAAACGGTACATCTCGGAATTGTCCTTTGCAAGTTTCAGTGACCTTATAAGTATCTTTTAAATGAATTGCTGAAATTTTATCAATACCTAGGGCAAATTCGGCTTCAATATCATCATTCCAAGCCGAAACGTTGCCGATATCCGGATAGACGGTAAACCATGGTGATTTGATCATTTCGTCCCATTTTTTCCAACGTTTAATCGAACTCATAAACTTGGTATCCATAATCTCTACAGCAAGAGTTACTTGATTACTTGCCGCCAGTTCGGTTGCCCATTCTAAACCTTGTTGGAAGCGTTGAATTGTACCTTCATCTTGTTCTTCATAATACACATCGTAGCCGGCTAATTGAATGGTACGAATACCTAAATCTACTGCAAGTTGGATCGCTTTTTCCATAATTTCATAGGCTTTTTGACGAGTAGCTTCATCATGAGAACCGAATGGGAAACGACGATGACCAGATAAACACATAGATGGAATCGTTACTCCAGTATTAATAATTGCTTTAACTAATTCTATTCTCTGTTCCTTTGTCCAATCTAAACGAGCTAAACGTTCGTCTGTTTCATCCACAGACATTTCGACAAAATCAAAACTGCATGCTTTGGCAATAGAGAGTCTATCTTGCCAAGAAATATTTTTAGGTAATGCTTTTTCGTAAATTCCTAACTTATGTTTTCTCATATTCATCCCCTAGTTCAAATAATGGTTTTAGTAAAAAATAACGTTTTTTTAACCGCTTGTATATATTCGTATATCTTATTGTTTTAAGCAAGAATGATTTCCACCCCTTTATCCCGAATAAGTTTAAGCATTTTAGGGTCAGCTTCTTTGCCGGTAATAAGTATATCCACATCATCAATCTCTCTAAATAACATACCGATTTCTTTACCCAGTTTAGTGCTGTCCAATAACACGACATATTTACTGGCTTTTGATGACATTTGTGCTTCTGAATTGGCAATAATCATATCGGTTTTAAATAAACCTTCTTGCGTAAACCCCTTACCGCTGGTAAACATAATATTTGCCGCATACATAAATTCGTTCTGTTGATTAAGTGAAAGCGTGACTTGCTTATTTTTATTATATTGTCCGCCCATAATCACTACATCATCGTGTTGTTGCTCAATTAACTCATTGGCAAGCGGTAGAAAATTAGTAATAATTTGCAATTTTTGACCGCATAGTACCTGCCCTAATAATTGCATCGTGGAGCCACAGGTTAAAATCACGCTGTCTCCCTCTTTGCATAATTTACTTGCTGCTTCGGCGATACGGCGTTTTTCTTCCAAATTATTAATGGTTTTTTCTTGTGTTAATGACGTATGTTTGTTAATTGCTTCTGCACCGTTACGCACTTTACGTAATTTTTTCTGTTCGCTCAGTTTATTAATATCTCGTCTAGCAGTTGCCGGCGAGATATTTAAAAGATTCATAATTTCCAAGGTTGAAAGCATTTGCTTTGCTTCCAGTAAGGACAATAATTTTTTATGTCTAAAATTTTCGTTCATTACCATGTTCCTTTTTGCAATATCTCATTTTAAATCATGCACAATGAACCGAAAAATAAGCCACTCTTATATCTTTTAAGAGTGGCTTGGTTTCAATTAAAGCATTGATTTAAATTGAATATTTGGTTCCTGCTCGAAACAATCGTCAAAGCCACGTGGATGGTGGTACTCAATTAGGTCTTTATCACGAGGATAAACATATTTACCACCTACTTCCCAAATAAACGGATGGAATTTGTATTGTAATCGGTCTTTACGCATACGCCATAAATCAATGATTTCTTGCGTGCTTGCCATAAAGTTTGTCCAAATATCGTGATGAACTGGGATAATCACTTTTGTACGTAAACATTCTGCCATACGGAGTAAGTCGATAGAAGTCATTTTATCTGCGATACCCACTGGGTTTTCACCATAGTTATTTAACGCTACGTCAATATCGAATTCTTTACCGTGTTTCGCAAATTGGATTGAGTAGTGCGAGTCTGCACCGTGATAAATATTACCGCCCGGTGTTTTGAAGACATAGTTTACAGCCTTACGTCCCATTTCTTCATCAGATGGACATAAACCTTTTAACTCACCGCCTTGCTCTTCAGCACCTTCAACCGGTAAGGTCACTAAACAGGTACGGTCAAAGGAATCTAATGCGTGAATTTCTACATCTTTAATTTTTACAACATCACCCGGTTTTACAACAATGATACGATCTTCTGGTACGCCCCATTTTTTCCATAATTCACCACAGTGCCATGGACCAACAAATTTCACATGATTTAACTTAGGATTGTTTACGATAGCAGCAGCAACATTTACATCAATATGATCGCTGTGATAGTGAGATGCAAGAATGAAGTCTACTTCGTTAATTGCAAATGGGTCCAATACCATCGGTTGTGCACGTAGATTCGGTTGTAATTTACGCACCCCAGCCATATTCGCCATTTGATGGCCACGCACCATATCTTTTACTTTCTTAGTAGACTTACCACGACTACACCATAAGTCCATACAAATGTTTGCACCTGCAGGTGTTTTAATCCACACGCCTACACAACCTAACCACCACATTGCGAAGTTACCTTCCGGCACCACTTCTTCCTCAATTTCTTCATTTAACCAAGTACCCCATTCTGGAAAGGTAGAAAGGATCCAGCTTTCTCGTGTGATTTCATTAACTTTTGCCATAGTAAACTCCTAATGTTTTTGAAGGAAGATATTAAGTTTTAATCACTTACAATCATAAATAATCATCATTTTTTGTAAAATGATTTTTTTGAAAAATGTGATCTACCTCTAACTTTTTATTTAATCTCATTAAATTGCAGAATCACTGATATTTTTCTTAAACGTACCCCAATTACGAATACCTCACAATTTTACTTATATATCAATAACTTAATAAAATATCATAGTTATTGCCTCCTAACATTGCATACATTTATTTAACAAATGAGCAGAAAAATCATAGGAATGAAAAATAAATTGTGATCTTGTTCACAAATAATCAAAATTAATCTTTTTCAAGAAGATGTTACTGTTTATCATTTGCACCGTAGTAAAAATATACTACGTTTTATATTTAGCTTAACCAATAAAACTATGAGATTTTCTAAATCTCATCATTACTACTCAACATTAAAACAGAGAGGCTCGCTATGGATACATTAATGAGTATCTTTATGGCAATTAATGACCAAGTCTTGTCTAAAGCACCATTATTACTGGGGCTTGTTGCTTGTATCGGTTATATATTCCTAAAAAAAGATTTAACAACTATTTTAAAAGGTACAATCAAAACGATTGTAGGTTTTATGTTGGTACAAGTCGGTTCAGGTACACTTGTACAAAACTTTAAACCAGTTATTGAAGGCTTATCTAAATATCACAACCTAAAAGGTGCGGTGATTGACCCATATACAAGTTGGCAAGCTACAATGAGTACTATGGGGGATGCTTATGCATATGTGGGCTATGCGGTAATTTTAGCCTTATTCCTTAATATCCTACTTGTATTATTCAGACACTTTACCGGTATTCGTACTATTATGCTTACCGGTCATATTATGTTCCAACAAGCTGGCTTGGTTGCTGTAGTATTCTGGGTACTTGGTTCAAAACCATGGGAAGTGGTTGTATATACTGCAATCATTATGGCACTTTATTGGGGTATCTTCTCTAATATGATGTACCAAGCAACCCAACAAATTACCGGCGGTGCGGGTTTCTCTATCGGTCACCAACAACAATTTGCGTCTTGGTTAGCGGCAAAAGTTGCACCGAAATTAGGTAAAAAAGAAGAAACGGTTGATAAACTCAACTTACCTAAATGGTTACATATTTTCCACGACAGTATTTCGGCAACCGCGATCGTAATGACGGTGTTCTTCGGTATTATCCTAATGTCATTCGGTTTAGATAACCTACAACAAATGGCAGGTAAAACACACTGGACAATTTACATCTTTGAAACCGGCTTAAAATTTGCGGTGGCAATCCAAGTTATCGTGCTTGGTGTGCGTATGTTCGTAGCAGAATTATCTGAATCATTCAAAGGGATTTCTGAACGTTTAATTCCAAATGCAGTATTAGCTATTGACTGTGCGGCAACTTATGCATTCTCACCAAATGCGGTGGTATTCGGTTTTATGTGGGGTGCTATAGGTCAGTTTGTTGCGGTAGGTGGATTAATCGCTTATCAACAATTCGGTGGCGGTGACGCTTCAGCTGCGGTATTAATTATTCCGGGCTTTATCCCGATGTTCTTCTCTAACGCAACAATCGGTGTATTCGCAAACCATTTCGGTGGTTGGAAAGCGGTGATGAAAATCTGTTTCGTGATGGGGATTATTGAAGTACTCGGTTCTGCATGGGTAGTAAGCTTAATTACCAGTACAGAAGGCGGTGTAGGCTTTAACGGCTGGATGGGTATGGCAGATTGGGCGTTATTATTCCCACCAATTATCCAAGGTATGTTCTTTAGCCCGACTGGTGCAACTTTCGTATGTATTGTGTTAGCACTTGTATATATGGCATTTGCAGGTAAACAATTACGTACCGACGAAGCAAGAGCGAAAGCAGAAGGCAAAACCGTAGACCAATTATACGGTTTCGGTGAACCGGTAGAACAAGAAGCTGAACCTACTCAAACAACAGAAAGCAATGTGGAAAATGATACAAAAGCGGTGCGTATCTTAGCGGTATGTGGCTCTGGTCAAGGTTCATCTATGATGATGAAAATGAAAATTAAACAATACCTTGATAAACGTGGTATTCCAAATGTGATGGATTCCTGTGCGGTCACTGATCATAAAGGTAAGGTCGGTTCGGTAGATATCATTGTGTGTTCTAAACACTTACAAAATGAGATTGTAGCAAATGAGCATATCTCGGTATTAGGCGTACAAAATATGTTAAATCCGAATACTTTTGGTGATGAATTGTTAGCTCTTATTAAAAAATATCAATAACACCGTCCGCCTCTGAACTGGGGCGGATTATTCAAATAAATTTTCTCACATAAAGGAAGTAAAACTATGTTAAAAGAATCACTTATCGAAAATAATTCAATTCTTTTAAATCAAAGTGCGGCAGATTGGAAAGCAGCAATCAAATTAGGTACGGATGTTTTAGAAAAATCAGGTGCGATTGAAGCTCGTTATTACACCAGTATTATTGAAAATATTGAAAAAATGGGGCCATATATCATTCTTGCACCGGGTCTTGCTATGCCACATTCTCGTCCGGAAGAAGGTGTTATTAAAACCTCGTTCGCCTTAGTAACCTTAAAAGAGCCTATTTATTTTGATGGAGAAGATGAGCCTGTTTCGGTATTTGTTACATTAGCCGGTAGTGATTCCGATAAACATATGGAAGGTTTAATGGAAATTACTCAAGTATTGGACAATCCGGATAGCGATACTGGGGTAGATTTAGATAAAATCTTACGTTGTCAGACTAAAGAAGATATTTATGCGGTGATTGATCAGGCGTTAGCTGGTTAAGATATTCCCTCTCTCTGCTTGTTTCGCTAAACTCTTCAACAAGCAATCTCTCTACCGATAACGAGAGAGAGGAATAAAGTACAATTTAAAAATTCATAAAAGGAACAAAATATGTCAAAACCATTACTTCAAATTGCATTAGATTCATTAAGTCTAGAAAAAGCGGTTGCAGATGCAAAACAAGCAGAAAGTGTAGTAGAAATTATTGAATGCGGTACGATTCTTGCCTGTGCGGAAGGAATGAAAGCAGTTTCAACTTTACGAGCATTACACCCAAATCATATTATCGTATGCGATTTAAAAACCACGGACGGCGGTGCTATTTTAGCAAAAATGGCTTTCGAGGCAGGTGCAGACTGGTTAACAGTTTCAGCAGCAGCACATCCGGCAACCAAAGCTGCATGTAAGAAAGTGGCGGATGATTTTAATGCGGCACATCCTGAATTAAAAGTGAAGAAAGAAATCCAAATCGAAATTTACGGTAACTGGACAGTAGAAAAAGATGCGAAAGAATGGGTTGACTTAGGGGTTACACAAGCAATCTACCATCGTTCTAGAGACGCTGAATTAGCCGGCAAAGGCTGGACTGCGGAAGATGTGGAACTTATGAAACAACTCTCTGCATTAGGTTTAGAATTATCAATTACCGGCGGTATTGTACCGGAAGATATTCATTTATTTAAAGAAATTAAAAATGCGAAAGCCTTTATTGCTGGTCGAGCTTTAGTTGGTGAAAAAGGTAAACAAACTGCGGAAGCGATTCGTGCCGAAATTGATAAGTATTGGGCTTAAGTTCAACTTAATTAAACTCGTTTTAATTAGATAATCTTCGATTCATATAGATGAAAAATACCGGTAATTTAACTCTTACCGGTATTTTTATAATCCCCCCTCGGAACTAATATACTTAATCTAGCTCGGCTTATCTCCCTAGGAGAATAAAAGCATTTCTTGTAGTACTTATATTATTACTTCAAACTCACAGCCGCCATAAAACAGGCTTGTTTACATTCTCCGCAGCCGTTGCAGAGATCATTATTAATGGTAAGTTCAGATGAAATCGCTTGTTGAGGGCAACTTTGGATACAGTTATCACAAGGTTGCCCTTTTGTTTGTAAGCAATCATTTGAGAATTGAGGGCGGAGTTCTGTATCTTTTTTAAAAGAGAGATGTAGGGCTTGAGTCGGGCAGCTTTCGGCACATTTGCCACAAAGTGTACAAGCGGAGAAAGTTAAATCTAATACCGCTTGTTGTTGGCGAATATCAATAACCCCCATTGGACAAGCTGTGACACATTTGCCGCAGCCGTCACAAGCAACTTGGAATAAGTGTTCCGGTGCGGCAAAAGGCGGTCGGTTTTCTGCTCGAATTGGGTTTTGATGAGCTTTCGTTTGGCGAAAAAAACCGGTAAATAACTCCCGACGAGAAAAAACTCTCGGTGTGATTTCAAGTGGTGGTAATTTGTTTTTGCCTAACATAGCTTAACGATAAAAAGACACTTGAGGAATAATAATTGCTAACTGTTGTTGCCAATCTTTTAAGGTTTGTTGGGCCAGCAACGCTAAACCTTGATAGAACGGAAAATCCGTTTGTTGAGCGACTAAATCGAAATAATGTTCCGCCCAAATCAACAAATATTTACTCAAATATTCCGGTAATAATGCAGGTTTACTTTCTGCAAGATAAGCGGCAAGTAATAACATTAAGCCAATATGATCTTCCGGCTCAGTTTCGTTCTGAGTTAACGCAATTTGGTGCTTGCGTAAAAAATTACGTAAATCCAATAACGAATTACCAAAAATAACTGATTCAGGATCAAGATAGACTGAACTCCACGGCGGTGCAATAAGTTGCTCCGGTCCAATAAACAGACGTTGATATTGTTCAGATAAATCTTGGGTTAAACCTTGGGCAATTAACTGCTTAATTTGGGATTCATTGGCTAATTCTCCCCATTCATTTGCCCAATTTTCTTGTTGGAAAAAATGCAAAGCCGACTGTACATTGTCATCGCTCGGTTCATAGTAAAATAATGAGCCTAATAATCTTCCGCTGATTGAAATCCATTGTTGTAATTCGTTTTGCATTTTATTTTCCTTATTTATCTCATAACGGTGGGTTTCCCCACCATTATATTTTAGTTTATACCGCCATGCCGGAGGTCATATGTAAACCATAGAATAGTACACGTCCAATCATTTCAGCTGCTAATGTGATAAGTACAGCGAGTGAAAGTAACGGTAATGTTCTACCTTTTACAATCAATGCTGCCGCCACCGCTAATAAACAGAGGCGTAACACTTGCATAATGGCAAAATCCGGCACTAAATTGACCGCTTGTTGTACCGAACTATGGATATGTGCTAATCCAAATGCTTGGTAAATCACTACTACCGCGACACAGAATACTGCTAGCACATATAACCAAGGGCTACATTTTACTTGATAATCCTGGTGCGGGTTTGTGCTTAATACCGCCACCGCTAACGCACAGCCTCCAAGCACAACGGTTAAATAGAATTGCCAAGACGTAATAGCATTATTCCAAGTCGGTACGGTAGGTAAATGATAAAGGTTATTCATCATATACATAAATACGATACCCACCAAGGCTGTCACCACTAACCACACTTTGTTCAATCCTTGTGACATTTTGCCTAATACGGCGAATAACCAATAAATACCGGCTAAAGCGAAAAATACTGCACCGCTGGCAATTTCATTACTCATCATAGAACTGCCAACACGATTTAATGAGTTAAATGCTCTCAATGGCGAGCCTAAGTGTGTCACGGACGCAATAAAACCACACCCTAACAATAACAATGCGATAAACAGTCCTTTATGTAAATAACCTTGGCTTTTCGGACTCGTCCCTTTGCACATCACAAAGGTAAAAATCAGCCAAAATCCGACCGCTGTTTGGGCTAACACCGTAAAGAAAACCAACGGTAATTCATGTAATCCTGCATTCATATTACACCTCTCTTGGATTCGCTAAGAACCCAGTTGTATCGCCACTTAGGCGTGCGTGTTTATTGGCTTTAACCACTAAATTCGGTTTAGTTAAATCCGCTGACGGTAACGGTGCAATCGATGCCTGATCACCATATTTTGCACGTAGCTCTTTAATCGGTGCAAAATCTAATGCACGTAACGGGCAAGATTCGACGCAAATCGGTTTTTGTCCATCTTTCACGCGAGAATAACAACCGTCACATTTAGTCATATGCCCTTTGCTTGCACTATATTGTGGTGCATCGTAAGGGCACGCCATACTGCAATAGCGACAACCGATACAGGTGTCTTCATTTACCATCACAAAACCGTCTGCATTTTTGTGCATCGCACCGGTCGGACACACTTTCACACACGCAGGGTCGTCACAATGGTTACACGAAATCGACATATAGTAAGCAAAGACATCTTGGTTCCAACAACCATCATTGCCTTGCACCCAATTCCCACCGGCATATTCATAAATACGGCGGAAATTCACATCAGTACCTAAATCTTTATAATCCTTGCACGCTAATTCGCAAGTTTTACAACCTGTGCAACGTTCAGAATCGAAATAAAAACCATATTGTTCCATAGTTCACCTCTATAATTTCTCAATTTGCACTAAGTTGGAATGTTGCGGATTGCCTTTCGCTAATGGCGATGGGCGTTGTGCAGTAAGGACATTAATACAACCTGAATAATCCACACCATTTTTATCTGGTGCATACCAAGCACCTTCACTTAATGCCACGACTCCTGGAATAATACGAGGGGTAACTTTAGCATTAATACGCACTTCGCCACGATCATTAAAGATACGAACTAATTCCCCGTTTTGAATTCCTCTCGCTTGTGCATCAATTGGATTAATCCAAATCTCTTGCGGATTTGCTTCTTTGAGAACATCAACATTACCGTAAGTCGAGTGAGTACGAGCTTTATAATGGAAACCAGAAAGTTGTAACGGATATTTTTGCATTAACGGATCACCATAATGCTCAAAGCTATCGGTATGAATTGGTAACGGATGAATCACTTCATCTTTTTCCAATTTCCAAGTACGAGCAATTTCCGCTAAACGAGAGGAATAGATTTCAATTTTGCCTGATGGGGTTTTTAATGGATTGGCTTCAGGGTTATTTCTGAAATCTTTATAAGCAATATAGAAACCTTTTGGATCCACTTTTTTGAAGATTCCTTGTTGTCTAAATTCTTCAAAGGTTGGAAGCTCAGGTAATTTTTGGCGGGACTGTTCATAAATATGGCGTAACCATTGTTCTTGAGTTCTGCCTTCCGTAAATTGTTCTTTTACACCCAGTTTTTCAGCTAAATCACTTAACATATCGTAGATATTACGACACTCAAATGAAGGCTTAACTACTTGATCGGCAAAAATAACATAGTTCATATTGGCGACATAAGCATCTAAACAGAAATCCATCTGTTCTGAAGTCATACAATCCGGTAATAAAATATCACTATATTTCGCAGTTGAAGTCATATGGTTATCAATCGTAATGATTAATTCACATTTAGACTCATCTTGTAGAATTTCGTGGGTACGATTGATTTCAGCATGTTGGTTAATTAAGCAGTTACTTGCATAATTCCAAATGACTTTAATTGGTGCGGATAATTTTTCAACACCCTGAATGCCGTCTGTGGTTGCGGTCATCTCTGGACCACGAACAATCGCATCCGTCCATAAGAACATTGGGATACTTGCTTGCACAGGGTTAGTTAAAGTAGGCATTCTTACAAACGGTATTCCATAAGCACTTTCTCTTGCTCCAGTATTACCGCCACTAATACCAACATTGCCGGTTAAAATCGGTAACATAGCAATCGCACGAGAAATTAACTCTCCATTACTACGGCGTTGAGGTCCCCAACCTTGAGAAATATAAGCTGGTTTGGTTTGACCAATCTCACGAGCTAATTTGATAATACGATCAACCGGGATACCGGTAATTTTAGACGCCCATTCAGGTGTTTTAGCAATGCCATCATCGCCTTGACCTAAAATATAAGCTTTATAATGACCATTTTTAGGTGCATCTGACGGTAATGTTTTTTCATCATAGCCAACGCAATACTTATCTAAAAATGCCTGATCGACCATATTTTCGGTAATTAATACATAAGCAAGTGCAGATACTAACGCCGCATCAGTTCCTGGACGAATAGGAATCCATTCATCCTCTTTACCTACACCTGTATCTGTATAACGAGGGTCAATGATAATCACCTTCGCATTTGATTTCGCTTTAGCTTGTTCAAAACAATAGGTTAAACCACCGCCACTCATACGAGTTTCTGCAGGGTTATTACCGAAAAGAACGATGAGTTTTGTGTTTTCAATATCAGCTAAGCCGTTACCTAATGCCCAGCCACCGCCGTAGGTATAATCTAAACCGACCGCAATTTGTGCGGTACTATAGTCGCCATAATGATTTAAATAACCACCGATACAATTCATTAAACGCGCAACTAAAGTCGAACCTGGCGGCCAAGATTTTGTGACGGTTCCGCCTAATGTGCCGGTACCATAGTTGAGATAAATACTTTCATTACCGTATTTCTCAATATTTTTACGTAATGATTGTGCGATTTCCGTTAATGCTTCATCCCAAGAAATCCGTTTAAATTTACCCTCACCGCGTTTACCTACACGTTTCATTGGATATTTCAAACGATCAGGATTATAAACACGGCGACGCATTGAACGACCGCGTAAACAAGCACGAACTTGATGATCAAGATTATAGGTTTCCGTACCGGTATTATCCGTTTCCACATATAAAATTTGATTATCTTTTACATTCATTCTTAACGGACAACGGCTACCACAGTTTACTGTACAAGCACTCCAAACCACTTTTTCATCCTGAGCTTGTTGCCCAGTAACATTATCTTTTGTTTCAGCTTTAGCAACAAAAGGGAGAGCGATACCGCCGGATGCCGCTAATGCGGTCATACTTGCTGATGTTCCTTTTAGGAACCCACGTCTTGTAATTGACATATTCACTCCAAATAAAATTAAAAATAACTCAATAAGGGTATGTCTTGATTCTATAATTACTTTGTAAAGACGATAAGAAAATTTGTGCGGAAATTAGATAAAAGCTGATAAGGATCAATAACTTATGTTAATGATAATGATTTTTATAACAAGGTAGGGATCAGAAAAATAAGCGGTCAACTTTTTGCAAGTTGCTACAAAAATCTAACCGCTTGTTAATGAAGTTAAACGACTAAACTAACTCTGCTCGAGTAGGAATCGAACTTTGTGCGCCCATACGGGTGACGGAAATCGAAGAGGCTTTGTGAGCGAACATTACGGCATCTCGCATTGATTTGCCTTCTAATAAAGCAACCGCCAGTGCGCCGTTAAAGGTATCGCCGGCGGCGGTGGTATCCACCGGTATGACTTTAAAGCCGGCAATGATTTCACCGTTGCCGTTTTCACTTAAAAACGCCCCTTTCGCCCCCAAAGTAATTAATACGGTTTGAATCCCTTTTTGATGGAACACATTCGCCGCTTGTTGGGCGGTTTGTTCATCAACTACTTGAACACCGGTCAGTAAGGCGGTTTCGGTTTCATTTGGGGTAATCATATCGATATTCGCTAAAACTTCGTCCGAGAGCGGCTGTGCCGGTGCAGGATTTAAAATCACTTGGGTGTGGTGAGCTTTCGCAATTTTTAGAGCCTTTTCGACCGCTTGTAACGGCGTTTCGAGCTGAACCAGTAAGCAATCTGCGTTCTCTATCGTGGCTTTGTGTTGTGCCACTACGCTTTCATCTAGCTTTGCATTCGCACCGGCGGAAATAACAATGCTGTTTTCGCCTGAATCCGCCACTTGAATCATCGCAATGCCGGTCATTTGATCAGCCACTTCAACAATGTGTTCGGGATTAATGCCGTCTTGTACAAACGCTTGTTTCATCGCTCGCCCAATATCATCAGCGCCGATACAAGCGATAAAATCCACATCAACTAATGATGTATCTCGTACACGAGCCGCAGCTACCGCTTGGTTCGCACCTTTGCCACCATAAGCGATGTGATAATTGCCGCCTTTCAGCGTTTCGCCCGCTTTCGGGAAATAAGGGACTCGAATAACATGATCCGCATTTACGCTGCCTAACACACAAAGTTTTTTCATAATTACCTCAAACCGACCTCAAACAAACCTAGCGATGCCGGAACCGTCAAAATAACGGTTCCGGAGCCAAAATTACTGACTAATCACTTTTAACGGTACTGGGATTTTCGCTTCGACTTTTTCACCTTTAAGCAATTTATCCGCTGTTTCTACGCCTAACTCACCGATTTTATCCGGTTGTTGTGCGATAGTTGCCGCCAGTTTGCCGCCTTTTACCGCTTTCACTGCATCATCCGTACCGTCAAAGCCGACAACGATAATATCTTTACCTGCCGCTTTTACCGCACGTAATGCACCTAATGCCATTTCATCATTTTGAGCGAAAATCGCTTTAGCTGCACCGTGACTTGCCAGTAAGTTTTCAGTTACGTTTAAGCCTTTAGTACGGTCAAAATCTGCCGGTTGGCTGGCTAATACTTCAAATTGATTTGCCGCTACCGCTTGTTTAAAGCCTTCGCCACGTTCACGTGCTGCTGATGTGCCGGCAATCCCTTCTAATTGGATAACTTTGGCATTTTTACCGACTTTCTCTGCGATAAAATCGCCCGCCATTTTACCGCCGGCAACGTTATCGGAAGCGATGTGGCTCACCACTTCACCTTTATTCGCACCACGGTCTAAAGTAATGACAGGAATATTTTTCTTATTCGCAATCGCTACTGCATTACCAACCGCTTCCGAATCAGTCGGGTTGATTAGTAATACTTTCGCACCACGCACCGTGAGATCTTCCACGTTCGCTAATTCTTTCGCCGGGTCATTTTGGGAATCTAACACCACTAATTTGTAACCGAGGTCTTTGGCTTTTTTCTCTGCACCTTCTTTTAAGGTAACGAAGAACGGGTTATCCAGCGTAGAAACCGCTAATGCTAATGTGTCTTGTGCCATTGCTTTTGCACCGAATGCTAAACCTAGAGCAAGGGCTAAAGAAGTTAATTTTTTCATAGAAATCTCCTTTTGAGAGGTAGGTTACGCTTTTTTACGGCCAAGGAAGTTATCCAAAATAACCGCTGCTAAAATTACTAACGCTTTTGCGACAAGCTGATAGTAAGAGTCAATATCTAATAAATTCAACGCATTGCTGAGGAAGCCGATAATTAACGCACCAATTAGTGTGCCGATAATACGACCTTTACCGCCCATTAAACTGGTTCCACCGACCACAACCGCAGCAATCGCATCAAGTTCATAACCGGTACCGGCGGTCGGTTGTGCCGAACCTAAACGAGAGGTGACAATTAAACCTGCTAGTGCTGCTAACACACCGCTAACCGCAAACACAAATAGTTTGATTTTATTCACGTTGATACCAGAAAGTGCAGTTGCCGATTCATTACCGCCAAGCGCATAAATATAACGACCGATACGAGTTTGGGTCAGAATAAACCAGCCGATAGCAAATAAGATAAACATTAACCAAACCGGCACCGGCACACCGAATAATTCGCCGGTACCAATCTCGGCAAAGTAATCGGCATTGTCGGAAAAACCGGTAGAAATCGGGCGACCTTCCATATAAATCATGGTGATACCACGTAATAACAACATAGTGATTAACGTTGCCATAAACGCCTGTACTTTACCGAAGGCAACTAACGCACCGTTTAACAAACCGATTGCCGCACCGAATAGTAATACTGCCGGTACCACTAAATAAATCGAGAGATCTAAACCGATTAAAGTTGCCGCTACCGCTCCGGTTAGTGCTAAGACTGAACCAACCGAAAGGTCAATCCCAGCAATTAAAATCACAAACGTCATACCGATTGCGATAATCGCATTCACTGACGTTTGGCGTAGAATATTCAGTAAGTTATCGACACTAAAAAAATTCGGATTTAAAAATGACACCACCGCAATTAATGCGAGTAATGCAATGATCGAACGTTGTTCTATCAGGAATTTTTTTAGATTAAATGCTTTGTTCATATTGATTCCTTTTGCAAAATTCTTGCTAAATTTGACCGCTTGTAAAAGCGTCTAACTTATTTGCCGATTGCGGCGGATAATAATTTTTCTTGGGTGGCTTCTGTGCGAGAAAACTCGCCACGAATGGCTCCTTCTCGCATTACAATAATGCGATCGGACATCCCTAATACTTCCGGCATATCGCTTGAGACTAAAATAATGCTTAACCCTTCGGCTTTAAATTTGTTGATCAGTTGATAAATTTCTTTTTTCGCCCCTACGTCCACACCTCGGGTCGGTTCATCTAAAATCAACACGTTCGGGCGAGTCATTAAGCCTTTGGCAATCGCCACTTTTTGCTGATTGCCGCCGGATAATTCGCCGATAATCTTATCCGGACTCGGGGTTTTAATATTAAATAAATCGATAAAATCCACCACGGTCATTTTTTCTTTTTCGTGGTTAATACGTCCCCAATTCGACAGATATTCCAAAGCGGTCAGCGACATATTTTCTTTGACCGACATACCTAAAATTAAGCCGTCACCTTTACGGTCTTCAGAAATATACACAATGCCGTTATTTAAGCCGTCTTGGCTGGAGCGATTATTAATCGTTTTGCCGTCTAATAACACTTCGCCGGCGGTTTTCGATAATGCGCCGTACAATACCTTCATCAACTCGGTACGCCCTGCGCCCATCAAACCGGAAACACCTAAAATTTCGCCTTTATGCAATTCAAACGAAACGTTATTCACACCGCTACCTGATAAGTTTTTCACTGACAAACAAACCTCGCCGATCGGATTATCAATATGCGGATATTGATCTTCTAACTTACGCCCAACCATCATCTCAATTAAACGATCTTCGGTTAAATCCGCCACCGTACTTTCACCGATAAATTGACCGTCACGCAATACGGTTACATCATCACAAATTTGGAAGATCTCTTTTAAACGGTGAGAAATATAAACAATGCCTCGTCCTTCCGCTTTGAGTTCTCGAATTACACTAAACAATGCTTCGGTTTCGGTATCGGTCAGCGCATCGGTCGGTTCGTCCATTACAATCACCTGTGATTCAAAACTTAAGGCTTTGGCAATTTCCACCATTTGTAATTCGCCGATCGATAATTCGTTTGCTGCTTGGCGACTGGAATGTTTCACCCCAAGACGTACTAACAAGCGGTCGGACTCTTCATACATTTTACGCCAATCAATACCGCCCCAAGCATTGGTAAATTCACGCCCGAGGAAGATATTTTCCGCAATCGACAAGTTACCCAGAATATTGAGTTCTTGATGAATAATACTTAAACCGGCTTCTTGCGAGGCTTTCGGATTAGCAAAACTGACCGCTTTACCAAGGTATTCAATCGTACCGGCATCCCGTTGATAAATACCGGTCAAAATTTTCATCAGGGTTGATTTGCCCGCACCGTTCTCGCCCATTAATGCCATTGCTCTACCAGCATACACATTCAGGCAAGCATTTTTTAATGCTTGTACACCCGGAAAGGCTTTATCAATCCCCTTGATTTTCAACAAGGTTTTCATATTTTTCTCGCTCTAGAACGGTACGCCTGAGTAAAGAATCACATTCGCATACGGCGAACACTCACCGGTACGCACTACTGCTTTCGCTTGATTACTACGTTGCTTAAATTCACTATGTACCACATATTCAATGTCGATTTGACGACCTTGAGTTTGAGCAAGTTTATTGATCATCTCAAGCAACTGCTGTTCAATAGTCGGATTAGCTTGTTTAATTTCTTCTGCCAATAAAATACGTTCGACAAAGAGTTCAGTTAGCACCACTTCCAAGGTCGATAAAAAACTTGGTACACCTTTAGTCAGGGCTAAATCAACACATTGTTGTTCAGAAGGAATCGGTAAGCCAGCATCACAAATGGCTAAGCCGTCCGTATGCCCTAGGCTGGCAATCACACCGGAAAGTTGTGCATTTAATACCGCTGTTTTTTTCATATTTCCTCCATTTAGGTGATTTTATTTCTCATCGAAACGTTTCGATGAATAAAAAATAGAAAAAATCATCTAAAAAAGCAAATGCTTCTTATCGGATTTGAGAGGTCTATCACAAATTTTTTAAAAAGAACGGCGAACAACAAGTTCGGGGGTAAGTTCGATTTCTTGATAGGCTTTGTCCGGCTGATGAATACGGGCGATTAACTGTTCCACCGCATTTTTTGCCAAACGGGCTTTGGGCTGATGAATGGTGGAAAGTGGCGGTGCGAGATATTGTGCTAATTCGATATTATCGTAACCGATCACCGCAATATCTTGCGGAATACGTAAACCGGCTTGCCAAGCGGCTTGATATACGCCGATTGCAATACTATCGCTCATCGCAAAAATCGCTTGAGGGCGAGAACTAGCATTAAGTAATTGACTGGCACACGCTAAACCGGCTTGGTAATCAAAGCGACCTTCCACAATCCATTCTGGGTGAATTGGTAAATTTGCCTCTAAAATCGCCCGCTTGTAGCCTTGTAAACGGTTTAAAGTATGGGATTTCGATTGTTCGCCGGTAATCACCGCAATCTCGCGATAGCCGGCATCAATTAACGCTTTTGTCGCAAGATAGCCGCCTAATTCTGAATTTTCATGCACTTTGTCCGCATTTAACGCCTGTTGCCACCAGTCAATCACCACTATTGGCAAGTGAATATTTGCCATCACACTTTCGTCCAAATCTTGCGGTTCGGAACACATCAATAATAAACCGTCCACTTGCTTACGTAACAAGCGGTCTAAATGTTGTTCCAAATTGGCACTATTACCATCGGTATTAACCAAAATTAAATGATAATTATGACGTTCGCAATAACGCTCCACGTGACGTACCACTTCCGCAAAAAATGGGTTACTACTGGTGGTAACTAACATACCAATTGTGTTGGTTTCTTTTACTTTCAGGCTGCGAGCTACCAATGAAGGCGTGTAATTAAGTTCCGCAACTACTTTTTCAATCCTCTGACGAATTTCGTCACTCACAAAACGTGAGTTATTGATCACGTGGGAAACGGTAGAAGTGGAAACGCCCGCAATACGAGCTATATCTTTCATGGTTGCCATAAAATTGCCTTTATAGGTGTTTACAAAATAGGTTTTAGCAAAATTTTGCTAAAATCTTACCGCTTGTTATTTTGCAAATAAAACATAAAATCATACTTTCCGTTAAAATAGCGACATACTTCACAAAATTTCACATTATGAGCAAACATAAACGTCCAACTTTACAAGATATTGCTGAACATTTAGGCCTTACTAAAATGACCATCAGTCGCTATTTACGTAATCCCTCCTCGGTTGCCGAAGAGACCGGTAAACGAATCGCCGTTGCGATTGAACAATTCGGTTATATTCCGAATCGTGCGCCGGATATTCTGTCTAATGCCAAAAGTAAAGCGATTGGCGTGTTGCTGCCGTCTTTAACCAACCAAGTTTTTGCCGATGTGCTAAAAGGGATTGAGAGCGTAACCGATGCCGCCGGTTATCAAACCATGCTCGCCCACTACGGCTATAGCGAACAAAAAGAAGAACAACGCATTGAATCTCTCCTTTCTTATCATGTGGACGGCTTAATTTTATCGGAAAATCACCATAGTGAACGTACGCTTAAAATGTTAAGTGTTGCGAAAATTCCGGTGGTTGAAATCATGGATATTAGTGAACAAGGACAACAACAAGCGGTCGGTTTTGACAATATTTTTGCAGCTCAAGCGATGGTTGAAACCATGATTAATCGAGGTTGTCGCCAAGTGGTCTATTTTTCGGCAAGAATGGATAAACGTACTCGTTTAAAAATGCGTGGTTACGAACTTGCCATGCAAAAGCATAAACTAACGCCTTATACTATTGCCACTGAAGAATCCTCTTCATTTACGTTGGGTGCGCGTCAATTACACATTGCGTTAGAAAAATATCCGAATATCGATGGTATTTTCTGCACCAATGACGATTTAGCCATCGGTGCATTGTTTGAATGTCAACGTTTAGGCATTAAAGTGCCGCAACAAATTGCGATTGCAGGCTTTCACGGACACGATGTTGGTCAATCAATAACACCTCAACTTGCAAGTGTCATTACCCCTCGCTTTGAAATCGGCAAAGTTGCCGCCGAACAATTATTAAGCAGTCTAAATGGCGGTAATATTCAAGACGAAGTTATCAATCTTGGCTATAAAATTCATATTGGCGAAACAGTTTAAACAATAAAAAAGCGGTTAAATGTTGCGAAAAACTCACAAAAAATAACCGCTTGCTACTCAACATTCCATTCTATTTATCATTGTGCTTGAATTGCCTGTACGCACAATTGCACAACATTTTCAAAACTGCCACTAATATCAATCGAAATCACATCAGGCTCGTCCGCCTGTGGCACTTCTAACGTATCAAACTGGCTTTTCAGCATTTCTGTTTTCATAAAATGCCCTTTGCGTTTTTTCATGCGTTCTAAAATAAGCTCAAATGAACCGTGTAAATGAATAAACATCACCTTTTGATTGCCTTGGCGAATTTGATCACGATATTTCTTTTTCAATGCCGAACAAACAATAATGCCGATTTCATTTTTTTGTTCTAAACTAAAGGCGGCATCATTAATCCGTTCCAACCAAGGGAAACGATCCTCGTCATTAAGAGGTTGCCCCTGTCCCATCTTGAGGATATTTGCTCTCGGATGTAAATCATCGCCATCAATCAATTTAATGCCTAAACGGCGAGCCACTTCACTCCCTATTGTGGTTTTACCGGTGCTTGAAACACCCATTAAAATAAAACTTTGACCAGATTTCATTTGAGCTTCCTCCTATTTCCCCTCAACATAACAGATTTTGCCACTTGATGTTACAGGTAACATTTAATTTTGTGACATAGATCTCATTTTCAAAATTAATTCTAACAATCTATTTACATCGCAAACGTTTAAATTTATGTTACCAGTAACAATTTAATACTTCTGTTCGAGGTTCTTATGTTAATTTTCATTATGGCGGTTGCAATCATTGCACTGTTAATATTGATTATAAAATTTAAAGTACATGCGTTTGTTGCATTGCTAATTGTCAGTTTACTAACCGCATTGGCGGCTGGTATTCCAGTCGATAAAATTCTACCAACCTTATTAACTGGCTTCGGAAATACGCTAGCTTCCGTTGCTTTACTTGTTGGTTTAGGCGCAATGATTGGTCGCTTATTAGAGATTACAGGTGGCGCAAAAGTATTAGCCGATACGCTAATTAATAAATTCGGTAAGCAAAAAGCACCGTTTGCATTAGGTGTCGCAGCATTACTTTTCGGTTTCCCAATTTTCTTCGATGCCGGTTTAGTTGTAATGTTACCGATTGTCTTTAGCGTAGCAAAACAATTTGGTGGTTCAGTACTACGTTATGCGTTTCCAGTTGCCGGTGCATTTGCAGTAATGCACGCATTTCTACCGCCACATCCGGGTCCGGTTGCTTCCGGTGATTTACTTGGGGTAAATATGGGATTGATGGTCATTGTCGGATTAATCTGTGCCATTCCGACTTGGTATATTGGTACATATTTATTTAGTATGTTTATCAGTAAACGGGTTCACGTGGAGTTACCGAAAGCATTTTTAAATGCAGCGGCAATTAGTGAAACTTCGGTACAAGCACCACCTTCATTTAGACGTGTCTTATTTATTTTAGTATTACCGATCTTCTTAATTTTATTTGATACCGGTTTAAATACCTTAAGCGTGGCAAAAGTGATTGATGGTTCAGAACTTTGGGTACAAAGCCTGCGTTTAATCGGTAAAACACCAGTCGCGTTATTAATTACCTTATTACTAGCGATTATGTTATTACGTGGTGAGCGTAGTTACGAACAAATCGAAAGTTTATGTAACAATGCGTTAGGCCCGATTTGCTCGATTATTTTGGTAACCGGTGCAGGCGGTATGTTTGGTGGCGTATTACGTGCCAGTGGTATCGGTGATGTGTTATCTTCAATGCTTTCAGATACCGGTATGCCAATTATTGTGGCGGCGTTTATCATTGCGGTGGCAATGCGAGTTGCACAAGGTTCGGCTACTGTGGCATTAACTACCGCAGCAGCCTTAATTGCACCGAGTGTCGCTGCTTCAACCGATTTAAGCCAGTTTGACCTGTGCTTTATCGTGATTGCGATTGCCTCCGGTGCGACCGTCCTTTCTCACGTGAATGATTCCGGTTTCTGGTTAATGAGCCGTTTCTTAGAAATGGATACTAAAACCACTTTAAAAACGTGGACAGCGTTAGAAACTTCGATTGGTGTAGTTGGCTTTATCATTGCTTTAATTGGTAGTATTTTATTATAAGCCATTCATCAATATCCTTATCTAGCCCCTTAGTACAACTGACTGAGGGGCTTTTTTTATGATCTAGATCTATTAATCCTCACATTCTTTATAAAGCATTTGCCAACAAGCAACCGTTTGCATATTCTCGCACAGAATGCTAAAGCGATTTAGCAAAAACACTTTGGACATAAAAATCACAGAGGTGAAAAATGGTGCATTTGATCATTGCCGCTCACGGCAAATTAGCCCTTGAGTTGGTTAATTCCGCACAAATGGTATATGGAGAAACGGATAATGTTCATCCGGTTATCTTTGTGCCAGGAGAAGGTCAAGATACGTTAGTCGAAAAATATGAAGCGATTATTGCAACGCTCCAACCTACCGACAGCGTGCTATTCTTGGTCGATTTATTTGGTGGTAGTCCGTACAATGCGGCGGCTCGAGTTGTAACAAAACGTCCGCAAGACGATATTGTTACCGGTACAAACTTACCTATGTTACTTGAAGTGATTGACGCTTCAGCCGATGCAAAAACGGCAACCGAACTGGCAGCAACGGCAAAAGAAGTCGGGCACTTAAGTGTAAAAACTTTTCATAATCCTGAGCCAGCCGCTCCGGTTTCACAGCCAGAAACGGCTTCCGAAGAATCCTCTTCTCTTCCAGCAAACTATGATCCAAATGGTCGTATGAATATTTCATTAATGCGTATCGACAGCCGTTTAATCCATGGTCAAGTGATGACATCTTGGGCGAAAACGGTGAAATGCGAAGCGATTTTTGCGATCAGTGATGAAGTGGCAAATGATGATATTCGCCGTGAGCTGTTGCTACAAATTGTTCCTGAACATTTAAAAGGTTATGTGATTACGGTCGATAAAGCGATCAAAGTTTGGCATAACCCTAAATACGCTGGTAAAAACATCATTTGGCTCGTTACCAATCCGTCAGATATCGTTCGCTTAATTGAAGGCGGCGTGAACATTAAAAATGTCAATGTCGGCGGTATGACGTTCCGTGAAGGCGATAAACTTATCTCTCAAGCGGTGGCGATTAACCAAACCGATTTAGCTGCATTCTACAAACTTCTCGAGTTAGGTGTAGATATGTCGTTACAACAAGTGGCGGCAAACAAAAAAGAACCGCTTGATAAAACACGTCTTGATGCAATCAAATTCTAATTAAGGATTTTCTTATGACTAGTATTGAAATTATTTTAGTAACCTTAGTTGCCGCAATTTGCGGTATGGGTTCTGTACTTGATGAACGCCAAACTCACCGCCCGCTTGTAGCTTGTACCTTAATCGGTTGGGTGTTAGGTGACTTGCAAACCGGTATTATCGTGGGCGGTACACTAGAAATGTTAGCCTTAGGCTGGATGAACGTTGGTGCGGCAATGGCACCGGATGCAGCATTGGCATCTGTGATTGCGGCAATCTTAGTAATCAAAGGCGGACAAGATAAAGGTACGGCAATTGCAATCGCTATTCCTGTTGCAGCGGCAGGTCAGGTATTAACCATTTTCGTGCGTACTTTAACCATCTTCTTACAACATAAAGCGGATAAATTTGCTGAACAAGCTAACTTCCGTGGAATTGAGTTCTGCCACTTTGCCGGTCTTTCTCTACAAGCATTACGTGTGGCGATTCCAACTTTCTTTGTAGCACTTGTGGCAGGCACTGATACAGTAACCGAAGCATTAAATGCTATTCCAGAAGTGATTACTCGTGGCTTACAAGTCGCAGGTGGTTTTATCGTAGTGGTAGGTTATGCGATGGTCATCAATATGATGCGTGCTGGTGCGTTAATGCCATTCTTCTTTATGGGCTTTGTGATTGCATCATTCTCAAACTACAACTTAGTCGGTCTTGGTTTCTTAGGTGCGTGTTTAGCAATGCTTTACATCCAATTAAACCCACAATTTAACCAATCGGTAGCTGCACCTCGTACTACGAAAAAATTAGCAGATAACGAGTTAGAAGGTCTATAAGGAGCAAATTATGTCAGAGAAAAAACAACTTACCAGTGCGGATATTCGTGCGACTTATTGGCGTTCAACTTTCCTCTTAGGTTCATTTAACTTTGAACGTATGCAATCAATGGGCTTCTGCGTATCAATGATCCCAACGATTAAACGTCTTTACAGCCGTAAAGAAGATCAAGCAGCGGCTTTAAAACGCCACTTAGAGTTTTTCAATACGCAACCTTGGGTCGGTTCGGCAATTATGGGCGTAACCGCAGCGATGGAACAAGAACGTGCGAACGGTGCCGAGATTGACGATGCGGCAATTAGTGGGGTAAAAGTCGGTTTAATGGGGCCACTTGCCGGTGTCGGCGACCCGATTTTCTGGGGGACATTACGTCCGGTATTAGCCGCACTGGGTGCTGGTTTAGCGATTAGCGGTAGCCTATTAGGCCCATTATTATTCTTTATCGGCATTAACCTTTGCCGTGCGCTTACCCGTTGGTACGGCTTTAAATACGGCTATCAAAAAGGGACGGAAATCGTTTCGGATATGGGTGGCGGACGTCTGCAAAAAGTAACGCAAGGCGCTTCTATTCTCGGCTTATTTGTGATGGGTTCCTTGGTGTCGAAGTGGACCAGTATCAATATACCGTTTGAGCTTTCTCGTTATAAAAATGCAATGGGCGAAGAAGTGGTTACTACCGTGCAAAGCGTGCTTAACGACTTATTACCGGGTTTAGCAGCATTATTGCTAACCTTCTTATGTATGTGGTTATTACGTAAGAAAGTGAATGCGATGTACATTATCTTCGGCTTATTCGGAGTGGGGATTTTAGGTTATTGGTTAGGTATCTTAGCTTAATCTACCCATACAAATCATTCCCCCCTCTTTATCCTAGAGGGGGTATTTTTTTATAATACAAGCGGTCAAATTTACAGGAAATTTTGCAATGGATTTAAAAAAAACTCTCAAAGCCCCCGAACAGCCCTACATTAAAAATAGCTCAATGCTAGTTACTGCATTGTTTATTATTGCCGGCGTTTTATATTACCCGACTGACGGCTACGGATCGGTAATTGCACTTGCATTAGCGATTATTGTGATGTTCGGGCAAAAGATGTTAATTAGTCAAACTCGTAAATATTTTACCGAGATGTATGCGGCAAAACAGCAATATGAACAAACCCAAAACAAAGATTATTTAGAATTTATCCGCTTACGTGGTACACAAATGCTAAACGATAACAAAGTACTGTCGGAACAAGCTAAAAATGAAATTAATGCTTTGCTTAAATTTGTAAGCGATTCGACCAAATCAGAGTAGTAAATATGTCAGAAAATTTAACCGCTTGCCCATGTCAATCAGGCAAACCTTATGCAGAATGTTGCCAGCCGTTTCATCTAAAACATGCTATTCCGACAACCGCAGAACAGTTGATGCGTTCCCGTTATTCAGCTTATACTTTGGTCAATATTGATTACATTGTCGATACAACTGTCCCTAGCCAGCAGAAATTTTTAAATCGAGATGCAATGAAATCATGGGGAGAAACGACTCAATGGGCAGGATTAGAAATCCTTGCACATAAACCGAATATCAGTAAATTACACAGCTTAGTTGAATTTAAAGCCCTCTTTAAGACGGAAAATGGTATTGAAGCTCATCATGAATTATCAGTGTTTGTACAAGTAAATAACCGTTGGTATTTCGTTGATCCAACTGTCCCTCTCCCTTCTCAAAAACAAAATTGTGTATGTGGTTCAGGTAAAAAATTTAAACATTGTTGCGGAGCCTATTTATCATAGTACAAGCGGTCATTTTGTTGCCTAATTTTACGCAAAAATGATCGCTTACGTCTTCCATTCTAAAACAATTCCTCCCTTTTACAACATTTTGCTCATTATTATTCCATTTAGTTATTTGAAGCCAAGATTAATTTCTCTAATAATTCGTTCAAACAAAGCTTAATACATTTTATCTATTAATTTTCTCCCATTAAGAGGATTCCTACTATGTTAAAAAAATTATCTATCATTGCAGTATCTGCTATTGCGTTAGCAACTTCAGCAACTTCATTTGCAAAAGAAACATTACTCGACCGAATTAATGCGAAAGGTACCATTACAGTCGGTACTGAAGGCACTTATGCGCCATTTACCTATCACGACGCAAGCGGTAAATTAACCGGTTATGATGTGGAAGTAACACGTGCGGTAGCAGAAAAATTAGGCGTGAAAGTTGATTTTAAAGAAACCCAATGGGATGCTATGTTGGCAGGTCTAAAAGCGGATCGTTTCGATTTAGTCGCAAACCAAGTGGGGTTAACGACTCCGGAACGTCAAGCGACTTTTGATAAATCAGCCGCTTATAGCTGGTCTGGTGCTGCATTAGTTGTGCGTAATGACGAACAGAAAATCAAGCAGGCATCAGATGTAAAAGGTGTTAAAACCGCACAAACTTTAAGTTCAAACTACGGTGAGTTAGCACGTGATAATGGTGCGAATATCGTTCCGATTGATGGTATGGCACAAGGTTTATTATTGATTCAACAAAAACGTGCTGATGCAACATTTAACGACAACTTAGCGTTATTAGATTACCTCAAGAAAAATCCAAAATCAGGTTTAAAAATTGTTTGGGAATCTCCTGAAAAAGTCGGCGCAGGCTTTATTGCAAATAAAGGCAACCAAGAAGCATTAGATAAACTTAGCACTGCGATTAACGAATTACACAAAGACGGCACACTGAAAAAATTAGGTGAACAATTCTTCGGTCGTGACATTAGCGTCAAATAAGATTAACGAAAAGCCTCGGTACTTCCGAGGCTTTCTACTATGTGTTCAGATGAAACACTTCATTTAAGATTAATGCAATACCATCATCATTGTTTGAGGCGGTAATACGCTTCGCAACTGCTTTGACCTCATCCGGCGCATTTCCCATCGCAATACTTAATCCTGCATACTGCAACATATCTAAATCATTAAAATTGTCACCAAAAGCAATGATCTGTTCTTGAGTTACATTTAATCGTTGTTGCATAAAACGGATAGCCGCCGATTTTGTCGCTTGCTTATTCATAATTTCTAAATATTCATTTTTAGATCGATGAATAGAAAGATGCGGTAAATGCTGTTTTAAGAAGATTTCCAGTGACTGAATTTGGTTCGCCTCGCCCATTACTAAAATTTTATGTACATTAGTTAAATTCTGTGGCTTTTTGACCGCTTTTAGACCGGTAATTTCAGCTTCCTGCAGTGTCCACGGATTACTCAAATCATTACTAAACCAATCAATTCCTGAATAATGATTAATCGAAAGAAACGGAAAATCCACCAGTAGTTGATCTAATTTTTCGAGATCCCTAGCATCAATAGACACACTATATAACAGTTTAAGATCTTGATCTAAGATTAACGCCCCACTATAACAGATGATCTCATGTTTACTTTGAAGTTGCTTTGTATAAGGTGTAATAGCAAGTGGAGGACGAGCAGAAACAGGAATAAATGGAATATGCTTTTGTAGCAAAGAATGTATCGCTTGCTGAGTATGAGGTGTAATTTGATGCTGGTTATTTAATAAAGTACCATCGATATCACTAAAAACGGCTAAATACTGATATGTTTCCATGATTTTTCTCCGTAATTTTTCTAGTTAATAAAATATATCATACGTGATTTTGTTTATTAAATCAGCATAAAAACATTATTTTCTTATGTGGATAAGTTATGTGTTTTAGCTAGAATAAGCTGAGATCTATTCAATAATAACTTATTTTAATTCTTCTTATGTGGATAACTATGTTATTTATCCACAAGTAAGATCAACACTGATTTCAGGATCTTTACAAGAATAGATCTTGTCTAACTCATTGATATTATTTGTAAATATATGGTTATCCTCATCACTATCGATTACTAATAATCATAATAATAAAAGATCTTTATATAAAGATCTCTTTTATTATAGGTGATCCTTAGATCGTCATTTAGATCAGCTTGAAGATCTTAAAAATGCCTTTTCACGATCTTATTGTTTTAAGGTAGAATAATGATCTTTCTTTTTTCTCATTTAAAAGATAAAAATATAAAGGCAGATATATGATTTACCATGAAATTTATGATGTAATTGTCGTTGGTGGCGGTCATGCAGGGACAGAGGCTGCATTAGCTCCTGCCCGAATGGGATTAAAAACCCTACTCCTAACACATAATGTAGATACTTTGGGGCAAATGTCTTGTAATCCAGCGATTGGTGGTATCGGTAAAGGACATTTAGTAAAAGAGATCGATGCAATGGGCGGTTTAATGGCAATCGCAACTGACCAAGCAGGGATCCAATTCCGTACTTTAAATAGCTCAAAAGGACCAGCGGTGCGTGCAACTCGTGCACAAGCAGACCGTGTACTTTACCGCCAAATGGTACGTACAGCACTAGAAAATCAGCCAAATTTAGATATTTTCCAACAAGAAGTGGTTGATATTTTAGTTGAAAATAATCGTGCGGTCGGTGCAGTCACTAAAATGGGATTAACCTTTAAAGCACGTTCGGTAGTATTAACTGCAGGTACTTTCCTTGCCGGTAAAATTCATATCGGTTTAGATAACTATGCTGGCGGTCGAGCAGGTGATCCGGCTGCGACAATGCTAGCAGATCGTTTACGTGATCTGAACTTACGTGTTGATCGTCTTAAAACCGGTACACCACCACGTTTGGATGCTCGTACGATCAATTTTGACGTGTTGGCAAAACAGCATGGTGACGCAGATTTGCCGGTAATGTCATTTATGGGCTCAGTTGATCTTCATCCGCGCCAAATCCCTTGCTATATAACGCATACTAATGAACAAACGCACGATTTGATCCGCAATAGTTTAGATCGTAGCCCTATGTACACAGGTATCATTGAAGGGATCGGTCCTCGTTACTGTCCGTCGATCGAAGATAAAGTAATGCGTTTCAGCGATCGTAACAGCCACCAAATTTATCTCGAGCCGGAAGGTTTAAGCACAATTGAAGTTTATCCTAACGGGATTTCAACCAGCTTACCGTTTGACGTACAGATGGGGATCGTAAATTCAATGAAAGGTTTGGAAAACACACGCATTATCAAACCGGGTTATGCAATTGAGTACGATTATTTCGACCCGCGTGATCTAAAACCGACATTGGAAACCAAGGCGATTGAAGGCTTATTCTTTGCCGGTCAGATTAACGGTACTACCGGTTATGAAGAAGCGGCTGCACAAGGTTTGTTAGCGGGTATTAATGCAGCATTACAGGTTCAAGGCAAAGAGGCGTGGTTCCCTACACGTGATCTTGCTTATACCGGTGTATTGGTTGATGACCTTTGTACACTTGGCACAAAAGAACCGTATCGTGTATTTACCTCACGTGCGGAATATCGTTTATTGCTACGTGAAGATAACGCTGATATTCGTTTAACACCTATTGCTCACGAATTAGGCTTGATTGATGACGCTCGTTGGGCGAGATTTAATCAAAAAATGGAAAATATCGAGCGTGAGCGAGAACGTCTAAAACAAATTTGGATTCACCCGCAATCGGAACATTTAGCGGCAGTCAATGAATTTGTAAGTAGTCCGCTTACTCGTGAAGCGAGCGGTGAAGACTTATTACGTCGTCCGGAAGTGACTTATGACAAACTCACGCAAGTCGCGGCATTTGCACCGGCATTGGAAGATAAACAGGCTGTGGAGCAAGTTGAAATCTCGATTAAATACCAAGGTTATATCGAACATCAGCAAAATGAGATTGAACGTCACAAACGTCATGAAAATACCTTAATTCCGGCTGAATTTGATTATGACAAGGTTGAGAGCCTTTCAAACGAAGTACGTGCGAAGCTGATGCAACATCGTCCAGTTTCGATTGGGCAGGCAAGCCGTATTTCAGGTATTACACCGGCTGCGATTTCAATTCTTCTCGTGAATTTGAAAAAGCAAGGTATGCTGAAACGAGGCGAATTATAATTTAGCTGAGGAAGCACGGAATATACGGAAATTAATTCAATGGTTACTTTCAGTGTATTCCGTGTTTTATTGTGTAAACCATAAGGATTTTTGCAAAATGAAACAAAAATTAGACCGCTTGCTAGCGCAGGCGAAAATTAATTTGACCGATCAGCAGAAAGAGCAGTTGGTTGGTTTCGTACGTTTATTAGATAAATGGAATAAAGCTTATAACCTTACTTCTGTGCGTAATCCAGATGAAATGTTGGTGAAGCATATTTTAGACAGTTTAGTGGTAAGCGAATATTTACAGGGCGAAAAGTTTATTGATGTCGGCACCGGACCAGGATTACCAGGTATTCCACTTGCGATTGCAAATCCGGATAAACAATTTGTATTGCTGGATAGCCTTGGTAAACGTATTACCTTTATCAAAAATGCGTTACGTGAGTTAGGTATCACTAATGTAACTCCTGTGCTTTCTCGTGTGGAAGAGTATACGGAACAAACCTTTGACGGGGTATTAAGCCGAGCTTTTGCCAGCTTAAATGATATGGTGGACTGGTGTTACCATTTACCTAATCCTCAGGGTAAGTTTTATGCTCTTAAAGGTATTTTTTCCGATAGTGAAGTACAAGAGATTAAAAAAACGATTAAATTAGAACAAGTCATTCCTCTTTCTGTACCGGAGTTGATAGGCGAACGTAACCTTGTGCTACTGACTAAATACTAGATTTAAAGTGTAAGGTTTTACTTTTTGCTTTATTGAAAAGTCAATTATTTGAGATTCAATTATACGGGCGTATTTAAATCATTCTTTTAGTTAAAAACATACCAATATGTAAATAAAATGTGAATAAGATTATTGAAGGATAGCTCCTTTTTCTTCTATTTTTCTACTAATAATCGCAAAATTAACCTTTTTGTAACAAAATCAGCAAAAAACGCTTTTTTGTGTCGTTTTCATATTTTAATCCATTGTTTTGTATCGTATAATTCTGAATGAGTATTTCATTTTTTACAGGGGCATTAGCCTGGTGAATTAGGAAATTATATGTCTGCTGTAATAAATAAAGCTAAACAACACTATATCAGGGTGCTAAAAACTGAAATTTTACTTCTTTTAATAATTTTCGGTGTTTTTATCGTTTGGAGAGGAATCGATGGTATTTCTTTCATTAGTGGAGCTATATCAAGTTTCCTTCCTCATTGTGTGTTTGTTTATTGGATTTTCTTCAAAAAGACCACAAGAAAACAGGCAAAAATGGCCGATTTTTACCGTGGTGAAGGGATAAAATGGCTAACGGCCATCTTATTAGTGATTTTGTGTTTTAAATTACTTCCTTCTCTTCATATTGTGTTCTTTTTTGTCGGATATTTAGTGGCATTATTTTTAAATAATGTCATTCCATTTATATTAAGTAAAAGTACTCGTTAATTTTTTATTCTAAAAGGATTCATTATGGCTGGAACTACCGCAGAATATATTAGCCACCACTTGAGTTTTTTAGCTTCAGGTGATGGTTTTTGGGCTGTTCATTTAGATACGCTCTTTTTCTCTCTTCTTGCTGGTGTTATTTTCCTTGTTGTATTTTCTAAGGTTGCGAAAAATGCAACTGCGGGAGTACCCGGAAAATTGCAATGTTTAGTGGAAATCATCATTGAATGGGTCGATGGTCTAGTTAAAGATAACTTCCATGGACCTCGTAATGTAATTGCTCCACTTGCACTCACTATTTTCTGCTGGGTATTTATTATGAATGCCATTGACTTAGTTCCAGTAGATTTCCTACCTCAGTTAGCGAATATGTTAGGTATCCATTACCTTCGTGCCGTACCTACAGCTGATATCAGTGCTACATTAGGTATGTCTATTTGCGTATTCTTCTTAATTCTGTTCTATACCGTAAAATCAAAAGGTTTTAGCGGCTTAGTAAAAGAATATACGCTCCATCCGTTTAATCATTGGGCATTTATTCCAGTAAACTTTATCCTTGAAACGGTAACTCTACTTGCAAAACCGATTTCTTTAGCATTCCGTTTATTCGGTAATATGTATGCGGGTGAGCTAATCTTTATCCTGATCGCAGTAATGTATATGGCGGATAACTTTGCATTACAAGCGTTAGGTATTCCATTGCATTTGGTTTGGGCTATTTTCCATATCTTAGTTATTACGCTTCAAGCCTTTATTTTTATGATGCTAACGATTGTTTATTTGAGTATCGCTTATAACAAAGCGGATCATTAAACGAACCTAAAGAGCGGTTAAATTTTCTCAATGTTTTGCAAAAGTTTGATCGCTTGAATTATTTTTATTAACAACAACCTGCCTTCGGGCGAATTCCTCAATCTTAATGGAGAACATTATGGAATCAGTAATCACAGCAACAATTATTGGTGCGTCAATCTTATTAGCTTTCGCTGCTCTTGGTACAGCTATCGGCTTTGCTATCTTAGGTGGTAAATTCTTAGAATCATCTGCTCGCCAACCTGAATTAGCAAGTAGTTTACAAACTAAGATGTTCATCGTGGCAGGTCTTTTAGATGCTATCGCAATGATCGCTGTAGGTATCTCTTTACTTTTCATCTTCGCGAACCCGTTCATTGATTTATTGAAATAAGTCGGGTCTCTCTTTTCCGTTATTCGTTGAATAACTTAACCGACTTTCAGGAGGGCGTTGTGAATTTAAATGCAACACTAATTGGTCAACTTATTGCATTCGCACTATTCGTTGCGTTTTGTATGAAATATGTTTGGCCACCGCTTATTAAAGCGATCGAAGAGCGTCAAGCGAATATCGCTAACGCTTTAGCATCAGCTGAAAAAGCGAAACAAGAACAAGCAGATTCTAAAGCTGCAGCGGATCAAGAAATCCTTAAAGCGAAAGAAGAAGCACAGAAAATTATTGATTTAGCAACTAAACGTCGTAATGAAATTTTAGAATCTGTACAAGCAGAAGCTGAAATTGAACGCCAACGTATTATTGAACAAGGTCGTGCGGAAGTTGAGAGCGAACGCAAGCGTGTTCAAGAAGAACTTCGCCAAAAAGTTGCTGCATTGGCAGTTGTAGGTGCGGAGAAAATTGTTGGTCGTTCTGTTGATCAAGCAGCGAACAATGACATTATTGATAAGCTAGTTGCAGAACTATAACAAGGTGGGGCAGATGTCAGAATTAAGTACAGTAGCTCGCCCCTACGCTAAAGCAGCTTTTGATTTTGCTTTAGAACAAGGTCAGTTGGATAAATGGCAAGAAATGTTACAGTTTTCAGCATTAGTCGCTGAGAATGAACAGGTGGTAGAATATATCAATTCTTCCCTTGCAAGCGGTCAGATTTCAGAAACTTTTCTTAAAATCTGTGGCGACCAACTTGATCAATATGGGCAAAATTTCATTCGTGTAATGGCTGAAAACAAACGTCTAGCAGTATTGCCAGCAGTATTTGATGCTTTTATATCATTACGTGCTGAACATGAAGCAGTAAAAGAGGTAACGGTTGTTTCGGCAAGCGAATTAAGTCAAGCACAAGAAGATAAAATCGCAGTAGCGATGGAAAAACGCTTAGGTCAAAAAGTTCGTTTAACCAACCAAATCGATAACAGCCTGATTGCAGGTGTAATTATTAAATATGATGACGTTGTTATTGATGGTAGTAGCCGTGGTCAGTTAAATCGCTTAGCGTCAGCGTTGAGCTTGTAAGAGGAATAAAAAATGCAACTAAATTCAACAGAAATTAGTGAGTTGATTAAAAAACGTATTGCCCAATTTGATGTGGTGAGCGAAGCTCAAAGCACAGGGACAATCGTTTCAGTAAGCGATGGTATTATCCGTATCCATGGTCTTGCTGATGTAATGCAAGGCGAGATGATCGAGTTGCCAGGTAATCGTTATGCGATTGCTCTAAACTTAGAACGTGATTCCGTTGGTGCAGTGGTTATGGGTCCTTATGCGGATCTAGCTGAAGGTATGTCAGTAAAATGTACCGGTCGTATCTTAGAAGTGCCAGTAGGTCGCGGTTTATTGGGGCGTGTAGTTAATACACTTGGTCAACCAATCGATGGTAAAGGTGAAATCGAGAACGATGGTTTCTCTCCGGTTGAAGTTATCGCGCCGGGTGTTATCGATCGTCAATCGGTAGATCAACCTGTACAAACAGGTTATAAAGCGGTTGACTCAATGGTACCAATCGGCCGTGGTCAACGTGAGTTAATTATCGGTGACCGTCAAACAGGTAAAACAGCATTAGCAATCGATGCGATCATTGCACAGAAAGATTCAGGTATTAAATGTATCTATGTTGCAATCGGTCAAAAAGCATCTACGATTGCTAACGTAGTGCGTAAATTAGAAGAACATGGTGCATTAGCAAATACAATCGTGGTTGTAGCATCAGCTTCTGAATCTGCAGCATTACAATACCTTGCACCATATTCAGGTTGTGCAATGGGTGAATATTTCCGTGACCGTGGCGAAGATGCGTTAATTGTTTATGATGATTTATCTAAACAAGCGGTTGCTTATCGTCAAATTTCATTATTACTACGTCGTCCGCCAGGTCGTGAAGCATTCCCAGGTGACGTATTCTACCTACACTCTCGTTTATTAGAGCGTGCAGCACGTGTAAGTGCGGATTATGTAGAACGTTTTACTAACGGTGCAGTAAAAGGTCAAACCGGTTCATTAACGGCATTACCAATTATCGAAACACAAGCAGGTGACGTATCGGCATTCGTTCCTACAAACGTAATCTCAATTACTGATGGCCAGATCTTCTTAGAATCGAGCTTATTTAACTCAGGTATCCGTCCGGCGGTAAACCCAGGTATTTCGGTATCTCGTGTAGGTTCTGCAGCTCAAACGAAAGCAATTAAGAAATTATCAGGCGGTATTCGTACAGCATTAGCTCAATACCGTGAATTAGCTGCGTTTGCTCAGTTTGCATCAGATTTAGATGATGCGACTCGTAAACAGCTTTCTCATGGCCAGAAAGTAACAGAATTACTTAAACAGAAACAATTTGCGCCAATGCCGGTAAGTGAGCAAGCATTAGTTCTTTTTGCGGCTGAATTTGGTTATTTAGATGATGTAGAACTTGAGCGTATCGGCTCATTCGAAGCTGCTTTACTTGCTTTCGCTAATAGTAATCACACTGATTTTATGAAGGATTTAGCAAAATCTGGCGATTATAACGATTCAATCAAGGATCAATTAAAAGCTATCGTAGAAGACTTCAAAAAGAACGGTGCGTGGTAATCACGACTAGCGGAGAAAGATTATGGCAGGTGCTAAAGAGATAAGAACCAAAATTGCGAGTGTGAAAAATACCCAAAAAATCACTAAAGCAATGGAAATGGTTGCTACCTCTAAAATGCGTAAAACGCAAGAGCGTATGGCTGCCGGTCGTCCTTATTCGGAAACAATCCGTAAGGTGATTAGCCATATTGCTAAAGGAAGCATTGGTTATAAGCACCCGTTTTTAACTGAACGAGATATTAAAAAAGTTGGTTACTTTGTCGTATCAACCGATCGTGGCTTATGTGGCGGTCTTAATATCAATTTATTCAAAGCAACTTTGAATGAATTTAAAACGTGGAAAGATAAAAACGTTAGTGTTGAGCTTGGCTTAGTAGGTTCAAAAGGTGTGAGTTTTTACCAAAATCTCGGTTTAACTGTGAGATCTCAGGTAACAGGCTTAGGCGATAATCCTGAAATGGAACGTATTGTTGGGGCAGTTAATGAAATGATTAACGCTTATCGCAATGGTGAAGTGGATGCGGTTTATATCGCTTATAACCGTTTTGAAAATACCATGTCGCAAAAACCTGTTATTGCACAATTACTTCCATTACCTAAACTAGAAGATGATGAATTAGAAACAAAAGGTTCGTGGGATTATATCTATGAGCCAAGTCCACAAGTTTTATTGGACAGTTTACTTGTTCGTTATTTAGAAACTCAGGTATATCAAGCAGTTGTCGATAACCTTGCTTCTGAACAAGCCGCTCGAATGGTAGCAATGAAAGCCGCAACAGATAATGCGGGTACATTAATTGATGAATTACAACTAGTGTATAACAAAGCTCGCCAAGCAAGCATTACAAATGAATTAAACGAAATTGTTGCGGGTGCCGCAGCAATTTAATGGAGAATAGGTAATGGCAACAGGAAAAATTGTACAGATTATCGGTGCGGTAATCGACGTTGAATTCCCGCAAGATGCAGTACCAAAAGTATATGATGCCTTAAAAGTTGAATCGGGTTTAACCCTTGAGGTTCAACAGCAATTAGGTGGTGGACTTGTGCGTTGTATCGCATTAGGTACATCAGACGGTTTAAAACGTGGCTTAAAAGTTGAAAATACGGGGAATCCGATTCAAGTACCGGTTGGTACGAAGACACTTGGTCGTATTATGAACGTATTAGGTGAGCCAATCGATGAAAAAGGCCCTATCGGCGAAGAAGCTCGTTGGGATATTCATCGTGCAGCACCAAGCTACGAAGAACAATCAAACAGCACGGAATTACTTGAAACTGGTATCAAAGTTATCGACTTAATTTGTCCATTTGCGAAAGGTGGTAAAGTCGGTTTATTCGGTGGTGCGGGTGTAGGTAAAACCGTTAATATGATGGAATTAATCCGTAATATCGCGATCGAACACTCTGGTTACTCAGTATTTGCAGGGGTTGGTGAGCGTACGCGTGAAGGTAATGACTTCTATCACGAAATGACGGATTCTAACGTATTAGACAAAGTATCACTTGTTTACGGTCAGATGAATGAGCCACCAGGTAACCGTCTTCGTGTAGCGTTAACCGGCTTAACTATGGCGGAAAAATTCCGTGATGAAGGTCGTGATGTATTATTCTTCGTAGATAACATCTATCGTTATACCTTAGCTGGTACAGAGGTATCTGCATTATTAGGTCGTATGCCATCTGCGGTGGGTTATCAGCCGACACTTGCAGAAGAAATGGGTGTATTACAAGAACGTATTACTTCAACTAAAACAGGTTCTATTACCTCTGTTCAAGCGGTTTACGTTCCAGCGGATGACTTAACAGACCCATCTCCGGCAACAACTTTCGCACACTTAGACTCGACAGTTGTATTAAGTCGTAATATAGCATCTCTTGGTATTTACCCAGCGGTTGACCCATTGGACTCAACTTCTCGTCAATTAGATCCGTTAGTTGTTGGTGAAGAACACTATAATGTGGCACGTGGCGTACAAGGTACATTACAACGCTATAAAGAGTTGAAAGATATCATTGCTATTTTAGGTATGGATGAGTTATCTGAAGATGATAAATTAGTGGTTGCTCGTGCACGTAAGATTGAGCGTTTCTTATCACAACCGTTCTTCGTTGCGGAAGTATTTACCGGTTCTCCAGGTAAATATGTATCATTAAAAGATACAATCCGTGGCTTCAAAGGTATCTTGGAAGGTGAATTTGACCATATTCCGGAACAAGCGTTCTATATGGCGGGTTCAATTGACGAAGTAGTGGAAAGAGCGAGCAAGATGTAATTGTTCCCTAACCTCAATTAGGAACTAAAGGAGAACAACATGGCATCTAAATTTGAGCTTAGTATCGTAAGTGCTGAAAAAGAAATTTTCAAAGGTGATGTAGTTAGTGTACGTGTAACAGGTATAGATGGTGAATTAGGTGTGTATGCAGGGCATACCCCTTTATTAACGTCTATTAAACCGGGTATGGTTAAGTATACGCTTGAAGACGGTAAAGAAGAGTTTATCTATGTGTCTGGCGGCTTCTTAGAAGTGCAGCCTACCATCGTGACAGTTCTAGCCGATATTGCAATTCGTGGTGAAGAGTTAGATCAACAACGAATTCTTGCTGCAAAACGCAAAGCGGAAGATACATTAAGCAAATCAAATAATGCAGAGCTTTCTGCGAAACTATCTCGTGAAATTGCTAAATTACGTGTTTACGAAATTGTAAATTCAAAATTAGCAAATCGACGTTAATCAAAAAAACCTCAGTATTTCACTGAGGTTTTTCTTTTTCTACTTCTTAATATTCCTCTCTTTTATATTTTATTAAGCTATTCTTATATATCGTTGCAGAAAAATGTTCTTAGAATTAAATGAAAGAATTAAGTTTTATTCGATAATTGTTAATAATTTGTTCGTTTTGTTCTAAAAATTAGCAAGCGGTAAATTTTTCTAAATTTTTTGCAAAAAGTACTTGCAAGGATTTGATATTTCTCTATAATGCACCACACACAACGACGCACTGTTGTGAACGATTTAAAATTGATTTCCAGTGCGTCGTTTCTTTTTGTTCTTTAACAATATATCAGACAATCTGTGTGGGCACTTGTTGATTGACTTAATTTTAAAAATATTATTTAAAACTTGAAGTCTTAATAGGTGCTTAAACTAGAAATTCATATTTATCTTTTACTTAACTTAGTTAGGTAAGAGAAGTGAACTTAGCTAAGCAGTTTATTGAGCGATTAAACTTTTTGAATTGAAGAGTTTGATCATGGCTCAGATTGAACGCTGGCGGCAGGCTTAACACATGCAAGTCGAACGGTAACAGGGATTAGCTTGCTAATTTGCTGACGAGTGGCGGACGGGTGAGTAATGCTTGGGAATCTGGCTTATGGAGGGGGATAACTACGGGAAACTGTAGCTAATACCGCGTAATATCTTTGGATTAAAGTGTGGGACCGCAAGGCCACATGCCATGAGATGAGCCCAAGTGGGATTAGGTAGTTGGTGGGGTAAAGGCCTACCAAGCCGACGATCTCTAGCTGGTCTGAGAGGATGACCAGCCACACTGGAACTGAGACACGGTCCAGACTCCTACGGGAGGCAGCAGTGGGGAATATTGCACAATGGGGGGAACCCTGATGCAGCCATGCCGCGTGAATGAAGAAGGCCTTCGGGTTGTAAAGTTCTTTCGGTAGCGAGGAAGGTGGTAATGTTAATAGCATTATCAATTGACGTTAACTACAGAAGAAGCACCGGCTAACTCCGTGCCAGCAGCCGCGGTAATACGGAGGGTGCGAGCGTTAATCGGAATAACTGGGCGTAAAGGGCACGCAGGCGGTTGATTAAGTGAGATGTGAAAGCCCCGGGCTTAACCTGGGAATTGCATTTCATACTGGTCAACTAGAGTACTTTAGGGAGGGGTAGAATTCCACGTGTAGCGGTGAAATGCGTAGAGATGTGGAGGAATACCGAAGGCGAAGGCAGCCCCTTGGGAATGTACTGACGCTCATGTGCGAAAGCGTGGGGAGCAAACAGGATTAGATACCCTGGTAGTCCACGCTGTAAACGCTGTCGATTTGGGGATTGGACTATAAGTTTGGTGCCCGAAGCTAACGTGATAAATCGACCGCCTGGGGAGTACGGCCGCAAGGTTAAAACTCAAATGAATTGACGGGGGCCCGCACAAGCGGTGGAGCATGTGGTTTAATTCGATGCAACGCGAAGAACCTTACCTACTCTTGACATCCAGAGAATCCTGTAGAGATACGGGAGTGCCTTCGGGAGCTCTGAGACAGGTGCTGCATGGCTGTCGTCAGCTCGTGTTGTGAAATGTTGGGTTAAGTCCCGCAACGAGCGCAACCCTTATCCTTTGTTGCCAGCGGTTCGGCCGGGAACTCAAAGGAGACTGCCAGTGATAAACTGGAGGAAGGTGGGGATGACGTCAAGTCATCATGGCCCTTACGAGTAGGGCTACACACGTGCTACAATGGCGTATACAGAGGGAAGCAATATGGCGACATGGAGCAAATCTCACAAAGTACGTCTAAGTCCGGATTGGAGTCTGCAACTCGACTCCATGAAGTCGGAATCGCTAGTAATCGCAAATCAGAATGTTGCGGTGAATACGTTCCCGGGCCTTGTACACACCGCCCGTCACACCATGGGAGTGGGTTGTACCAGAAGTAGATAGCTTAACCGCAAGGGGGGCGTTTACCACGGTATGATTCATGACTGGGGTGAAGTCGTAACAAGGTAACCGTAGGGGAACCTGCGGTTGGATCACCTCCTTACCAAGAATTGAGCGACTGCAAGTGTTCACACAGATTGTTTGATAGATATTGACAAGTAGTTGTAGATTGAATAGAATTTACGGCTCTTGAATGGCAAAGTGGAAAGCATCTTTAAATGCTGTCCCCATCGTCTAGAGGCCTAGGACATCGCCCTTTCACGGCGGTAACCGGGGTTCGAATCCCCGTGGGGACGCCATTTAAAGATGACTTTTGTTGTCTAAATTGTTCTTTAAAAAATTGGAAACAAGCTGAAAAACTGAGAGATTTTCGAAAGAAAGTCTGAGTAGTTAAAAAATCTTGACTGAACAAAAGCAGTCAAGTGTTTAGTTGAATAAAATACGCATTGAATGAATTTAAATAAGTTTTGAAAACATTTGAGGTTGTATAGTTAAGTGACTAAGCGTACACGGTGGATGCCTTGGCAATCAGAGGCGAAGAAGGACGTGCTAATCTGCGAAAAGCTTGGATGAGTTGATAAGAAGCGTTTAATCCAAGATATCCGAATGGGGAAACCCAGTAGATGAAGAATCTACTATTATTAAGTGAATACATAGCTTAATAAGGCAAACCGGGAGAACTGAAACATCTAAGTACCCCGAGGAAAAGAAATCAACCGAGATTCTGTGAGTAGCGGCGAGCGAAAGCGGAGGAGCCTTCAAACGATAGCAATCAATTCAGAAGAATGAGCTGGGAAGCTCAACGACACAGGGTGATAGTCCCGTATTCGAAGAATAGGTTGTGGTACTAAGTTTGAGATAAGTAGGGCGGGACACGAGAAATCCTGTTTGAAGATGGGGGGACCATCCTCCAAGGCTAAATACTCCTGATTGACCGATAGTGAACCAGTACTGTGAAGGAAAGGCGAAAAGAACCCCAGTGAGGGGAGTGAAATAGAACCTGAAACCGTGTACGTACAAGCAGTGGGAGCCTCTTTATGGGGTGACTGCGTACCTTTTGTATAATGGGTCAGCGACTTATATTTTGTAGCGAGGTTAACTGAATAAGGGAGCCGAAGGGAAACCGAGTCTTAACTGGGCGTTTAGTTGCAAGGTATAGACCCGAAACCCGGTGATCTAGCCATGGGCAGGTTGAAGATTGGGTAACACTAATTGGAGGACCGAACCGACTAATGTTGAAAAATTAGCGGATGACTTGTGGCTGGGGGTGAAAGGCCAATCAAACCGGGAGATAGCTGGTTCTCCCCGAAATCTATTTAGGTAGAGCCTTGAGCGGACACCTTCGGGGGTAGAGCACTGTTTCGGCTAGGGGTCCATCCCGGATTACCAACCCGATGCAAACTGCGAATACCGAAGAGTGATACTCAGGAGACACACGGTGGGTGCTAACGTCCATCGTGGAGAGGGAAACAACCCAGACCGCCAGCTAAGGTCCCAAAGTACTAGTTAAGTGGGAAACGAAGTGGGAAGGCTTAGACAGCTAGGATGTTGGCTTAGAAGCAGCCATCATTTAAAGAAAGCGTAATAGCTCACTAGTCGAGTCGGCCTGCGCGGAAGATGTAACGGGGCTAAAACTAGTCACCGAAGCTGCGGCATCAATGGAAACATTGTTGGGTAGGGGAGCGTTCTGTAAGCGGATGAAGCTGAATTGAGAAGTTTGGTGGACGTATCAGAAGTGCGAATGCTGACATAAGTAACGATAAAACGAGTGAAAAACTCGTTCGCCGGAAGACCAAGGGTTCCTGTCCAACGTTAATCGGGGCAGGGTGAGTCGGCCCCTAAGGCGAGGCTGAAAAGCGTAGTCGATGGGAAACGGGTTAATATTCCCGTACTTGGTATAATTGCGATGTGGGGACGGAGAAGGTTAGGTAATCAGACTGTTGGATGTCTGTTTAAGCCGGTAGGTGGGAATTTTAGGCAAATCCGGAATTCTGTTAACACCGAGAAGTGATGACGAGTCTCTACGGAGATGAAGTTACCGATACCACGCTTCCAGGAAAAGCCACTAAGCTTCAGGTTATACTAAACCGTACTATAAACCGACACAGGTGGTCAGGTAGAGAATACTCAGGCGCTTGAGAGAACTCGGGTGAAGGAACTAGGCAAAATAGCACCGTAACTTCGGGAGAAGGTGCGCCGGCGTAGATTGTAAGCGTTTACCGCTGAAGGTTGAACCGGTCGAAGATACCAGCTGGCTGCAACTGTTTATTAAAAACACAGCACTCTGCAAACACGAAAGTGGACGTATAGGGTGTGATGCCTGCCCGGTGCTGGAAGGTTAATTGATGGTGTTATCGAAAGAGAAGCTCCTGATCGAAGCCCCAGTAAACGGCGGCCGTAACTATAACGGTCCTAAGGTAGCGAAATTCCTTGTCGGGTAAGTTCCGACCTGCACGAATGGCATAATGATGGCCAGGCTGTCTCCACCCGAGACTCAGTGAAATTGAAATCGCCGTGAAGATGCGGTGTACCCGCGGCTAGACGGAAAGACCCCGTGAACCTTTACTATAGCTTGACACTGAACATTGAATTTTGATGTGTAGGATAGGTGGGAGCCTTTGAAGCAGTCACGCCAGTGATTGTGGAGGCGTCCTTGAAATACCACCCTTTAACGTTTGATGTTCTAACGAAGATTGCGGAACGCGGTCTCGGACAGTGTCTGGTGGGTAGTTTGACTGGGGCGGTCTCCTCCCAAAGAGTAACGGAGGAGCACGAAGGTTTGCTAATCACGGTCGGACATCGTGAGGTTAGTGCAATGGTATAAGCAAGCTTAACTGCGAGACAGACAAGTCGAGCAGGTGCGAAAGCAGGTCATAGTGATCCGGTGGTTCTGAATGGAAGGGCCATCGCTCAACGGATAAAAGGTACTCCGGGGATAACAGGCTGATACCGCCCAAGAGTTCATATCGACGGCGGTGTTTGGCACCTCGATGTCGGCTCATCACATCCTGGGGCTGAAGTAGGTCCCAAGGGTATGGCTGTTCGCCATTTAAAGTGGTACGCGAGCTGGGTTTAGAACGTCGTGAGACAGTTCGGTCCCTATCTGCCGTGGGCGTTGGAGAATTGAGAGGGGCTGCTCCTAGTACGAGAGGACCGGAGTGGACGCATCACTGGTGTTCCAGTTGTCTCGCCAGAGGCACTGCTGGGTAGCTACATGCGGAAGAGATAAGTGCTGAAAGCATCTAAGCACGAAACTTGCCTTAAGATGAGTTCTCCCAGTCTATAAGACTGTAAGGGTTGTTGGAGACTACGACGTAGATAGGTGTGGTGTGTAAGCGTAGTGATACGTTGAGCTAACACATACTAATTGCCCGAGAGGCTTAACTATACAACGCTCAAGTGTTTTTGGGCGTAGAGCGAAGTGAAAAGCTAGAAAAGACTAAAAACTAAAGAAGATGAAAAAATCAGTAAACAGCTTGTTTCGAATTTAAAGTGCGAATAAAAAGCAGATAAAGAACGAAGAGAAAGACAAATAAAGAAGATAAAGGTCATCAACAGAATATTCTGGCGACCAGAGTGCTGTGGCTCTACCTGATTCCATTCCGAACTCAGAAGTAAAACGCAGTAACGCCGATGGTAGTGTGGGGTTTCCCCATGTGAGAGTAGGGCATCGCCAGATTGAATTTAGCGCGAAAGCGAAGAAGAGGTAAAGGAACCCCAGAGTTAGTGATAGCTCTGGGGTTTTTGCTTTCGGGATAAAAGAGAAATAGAAAGAAAAGAAATAGGTATGTGAGCAACATAAAGTTCAAGGCAACCCAAAGTAATTCTTAAAGAAATACAAACACACCAAGAGTCCCTATCAAATCAAAAAACTGAGGCTAGAAATCCTGGGTATTAAAGCAAAAAATCAATTCCAAGACATTATAACTAACAATAATCTTTATCTATCAACTGACTATGGTTATTATTTGAGAATCGAGTAGTGGCACGTGATATCTATCTGACTTCTCTACTATAAAACCTTTCTAGTAGTAAATTTCTACCTAATTGTTGAAGTCATAACTCTTCTGAAATTATCCACGTATATTTTAGTTTCCTGAGAGAGGAGAATTGAAAATCTTAGGTTAAATTTGATCGCTTGTGTCGGAATTTACTAGAAATGGAATTAATTTGTTTGATAGGAACCGTTTTATCCTGAGTAGTGCTTATTTCTAAAAGTAATTATTAGAAATAGGCACTATAGGGGTATATGGTTTATAAGGCAATATGCGGATGATATTTCTCGGTAATATTGATTAAATCAGAAAGTGAGATAGATTGATAATTTAGGTTAGTTAATCCTCTTGCTTCTATGTCGTTTGACAATAAGAAAATATTATTAACTTTTGTAAAAAGTTGAGGATATTTAACCGCTAGCAATACTCCATCTTGCCATAAGACTACAGCATCATTTTCTGTCATTTGAGTGAGTATTTGGTTTAGTTCAGTTAACTCATATTGTGCTTTAGAAAATGTATAAAGCATAGGGATTCCTTATTAGAATGTCAGTACCTTTTCAGATTGTGCAAGAATTTCGAATAGTTCCTTTTGAGGGATGATATTTGCATGAGATAAAATCCATTCGGCATTGCTTAATGCTCTTTGGTTGATAGATTCTTCACAAATAAAACATTCAGTTAAATCATATAGATCAATTAATTTAAAGGTTGAGATATGATCTTTCTGTAATATGTTATTTGGCTGTTGTTGTGCTAATAGATTGAATACGCCGTCATTTAAAAAACAAATAGCGATTTCATCTTCAGCACAAAAAGCACTAGCAGCGAGTAGAGCATCCAAACCTTCTCGGCTGGTTGCTGTGCCAAAAGGCGGTTGAGTAAAAAGAAAGGCAAGTTTATATTTTTTCATTATTAGAAGGTTAATAGTCTGTCTGCTTTTAACACGGCTTGGCTAAATTCACCAAGCTCGGCTAAGATAAAACCGTCGGCAAGATTGTTCTGTGCGGTTTTACTTGTTTGATGAGCGACAATGCCGCGTCTTTGTGCGGCAGAAATACAAAGGTGTAAAGCTAAGTTATGTGATTTTGCAAGATTTTGCCATTTTTCCACTAAATTTATTTCATCACTTGCAGGATTTACCAATATATTGGCGTTGGTTACACCGTCTTGGAAGAAAAATATCTGTTTGATATGGTGTTTAGCCGCTAATAAGGCTTCGGCAATTTGATAGGCTAAATATGCTCCTTGGCTTCCATAGATTGGTGATTTTATTGCAAGTACATAATCCATTATTCGTTATCCTGTTTAATTTGTCGGATATAAAGATAAACCGTATGGCGAGAAATATTTAAGCGATCAGCTACTTGATTGATAGCATCTTTAATATCAAAAATACCTTTCTCATATAACGATATAACAATGTGACGATTTTTATTGTTGTTTGCCACATTACGATCAGCCATGGTTTCTTCAATCGTATGTTCGATCGTTTGAGCGACTAAATCTTCGACTGAACTTGCAAAGTTTACGGCCGTATCTTCATCTTCTTGTAACGGTGCGATAAAAGAGCTGAGGAATTGTGATGTCGGCACATCTAAATTAATATTGATACAGATAAATCCGATAACATGCTGTTTACTATTACGGATCGCAACCGTGACGGATTTCATCAATACGCCACCTTTGGAACGAGTGAAATAGGGTTTAGATACACTATCCGTTTTCATTTGATGTAACGATTTAAGTGCTTTATCGGTAAGAGGCGAACCTATTTTACGATCAGTATTATGTCCATTTGCGATATAGATAGCTGAGTTTTCAAGAAATTCTAAAGAATGTAATACGATTTCACAGTGATCGCCAATTAGGGCGGCAATACCGTCTACAATTGGAAAGTATGAAGCGAGAATAGCGTGATCTTCTTCGCTAAAGGTTTGAAATTTTTTCATATTATTTTAGGACTTATACCATTAATTTTAGTGATATATTACTAAGCCTTCGAAAAAGAAAGCGGTCTAATTTGCAAAAAATTTTACAAATTAGACCGCTTGGATTCAAGGGTTATTTTTTCGCTTCAGTAGCTTTAAAATCTAATAATTCAATTTCAAATTTTAGCGTTGAGCTTGCCGGAATTTTACCCGCTTGGCGTTCGCCGTAACCTAATTCAGGTGGAACGACGATTTCCATTTTTCCACCTTTTTTCAGCATTGGAATTGCTTCAATCCAGCCTGGAATTAATTGATTTAATTGAAATTCAATCGGTTCACCACGATCATATGAGCTATCGAATACTGTACCATCTGTTAAAGTACCTTTGTAATGTACTTTAACGGTATCTTCCGCTTTCGGTGATTCACCTGTACCAACTTTTTCAATTTTATAGAGTAAACCTGAAGCTGTTTTCTTCACTCCGGCTTGTTTTTCATATTCTGCACGGAATTTGTTACCGGCTTCAACAGTTGCTTTGCTTTTTTCGGTCGCAATTTTCTTTTCTTGATCGGCAAGATAGCTATCAAGTGATTTTAATTGTTTTTGTAGATCATCATCGGTTAATTTACCGGTTTTTTTGATAGTGTCTTGTACACCGGCTAAGATTTTCTCTTGGTTATAAGAAAATAATTCTTTTTGCGATGCAACAACACCTTCAATATTTTTACCCATTAATACGCCTACAGCATATGATGAGTCATCAATAAATTTTTGATCTGCTTTTTGTTCTGCAGCAAACGCGGTTTGAGCTGAAATAAGTGTGCCGGCTGCAATTGCAAGAACAGAAAGTTTAGTTTTTAACATAGATTTTCCTTATAAATGTGTTAAAAGAAAGGTAGATAGGGTAAAGTGTATTTCTTTTTTATACAACCTTTTTATGCAAATGATTACAGAGAATGAATTATTAAATCGTATTGCCGAGTTGGAAACGAAAGTTGCATTTCAAGAAATCACGATTGAAGAATTAAACCAATCGTTAGTTCATCATCAACTTTCGTTAGACAAATTACAAACCCAAATGCGTCATTTAGCTGAAAAACTTAAAGGCGCACAAGTAAGTAATATTGCTTCTCAAGCGGAAGAAACTCCACCACCTCACTATTAGGCTATGAACTTCTTAATAAGTTCGTGCACTAAGTCGCAAGATGATTTTAAAGGGTATAATGTGGGCAATTTTCTAAATAAGTTTGGCTTGATCATAGGATGTGTATTAATCGGACTCAATAATTTTGTATTCGCTAATCCAAATACAGATACGAAAGTCATATTGCAAAAAACGATACATAATGAACCGCTATTTAAGGATGGAAAAGGTTATTACTCATATAAAGAAAGGGTAAATGACAAGGCGATTCAATCCGATAAAGTGCATATTCAATATTTCTTTGAATATGATTGCAAAATTTGTTCGGAAGCAAATGATTATTTACAGCAATATGCTTTGCGTAATAAAGATAAGGTTGTTTTAGTTCGTTCGCCCTCTTTTGATAAAGATTCACAGTTTACAGCACAAATGCACTCGACATTTATGGAGATTGGGAGAGAAGATCTCAGTGAGCTTTATTTATTTGATAGTGTCGGTCGAAAAAATGAAAAGAGTCTGATACGTAGCAATAATGCAATTATTACTTGGTTAAAGCAAAAAGGAATAGATGTTGTTAAATTTAATAAGGTATTTTTGTCTGAACAAGTAAGGCAAAGAGTACAGCAATATAAAGATATATTTCTTACTTATCGTCCATCTTATAAGCCAATGGCGGTATTAGACGGTAAATATATTTTAGTACGTAATACTTTATATAATGATGACTATACTTATGCAGTATTAGATTTTTTAGTAGAGAAATTACAACAAGAAAAACAAGAGGATAAAAAATGAGTTTAAAACTAGGTATTATCGGTGCAATGGCACAAGAAGTAGAAATTTTACGTAATTTAATGGTTGAAGCCAAAGTAACCGAAATTGCCGGTTGTAAAATTTATGACGGTAAAATTAATAATACAAGAGTCGCACTATTACAGTCTGGGATCGGTAAAGTTGCCGCTGCGATTGGTACAACCCTTTTACTTGAATTAGCTAAGCCTGACATGATCATTAATACTGGGTCGGCGGGTGGCTTAGATGCGAAATTAAATGTTGGCGATATTATTATTTCTAGTGAAGTTCGCCATCATGATGTTGATGTGACGGCATTTGGATATGAAAAGGGTCAATTACCAGCGAATCCGGCCGCATTTCTACCGGATGAACAATTAGTTTCAGTTGCTTTAAAAGAAACACAAAAAGCGGGTTTTAATGCCGTTTCAGGCTTAATTTGTAGTGGCGATTTATTCGTGAACGGTGCAGAGAAAATTGCCCAAATTCGTCACGATTTCCCTAATGTGGCAGCGGTAGAAATGGAAGCGGCTGCAATCGCTCAAGTCTGTCACGCATTTAGTGTGCCTTTTGTGGTTGTGCGTGCAATTTCTGATGTGGCGGATAAAGAATCTCATCTCTCATTTGATGAATTTTTACCGCTTGCCGCTGAGAAATCATCTGAGATCGTTGTGGCGATGTTAAATGCCTTAGATTAGAGCGTATGAAATAAGATAATCAGAACTTATGCGACGGAATCGGTCGTTTTTTCAGATATTTTTGTAAAAATCAATGGGGAAATGACCGCTTGTTATCGCTATTCTTTGGTTATTTTTGTACAATATTCCACCTTTACCTACTGACTTTCAGTAGGTTTTTTTATGTGATTACCTAAATATATTTTTGTTTGAGAGATTTATGAATACAGCACCCAATATTGGTTTTATTAGTCTTGGTTGTCCGAAGAATTTAGTGGATTCGGAACGCATTTTAACGGAGTTACGTTCTGATGGTTATAACATTATTCCAAGTTATGAAAATGCGGATTTAGTGATTGTGAATACCTGCGGTTTTATCGACAGTGCGGTACAAGAATCATTAGAGGCAATTGGTGAAGCATTGGAAGAAAATGGCAAAGTGATTGTTACCGGTTGTTTAGGGGCAAAAGAAAACCAAATCCGTGAAGTACATCCGAAAGTATTGGAAATTACTGGCCCTCATAGCTATGAAGCAGTAATGAAACACGTACATAAATATGTGCCGCGTCCAGAACGCAATATTTATACCAGTCTTGTACCGGCACAAGGGGTAAAACTTACGCCTAAACATTATGCGTATTTAAAAATTTCAGAGGGCTGTGATCACCGTTGTACCTTCTGTATTATTCCGTCAATGCGTGGCGATTTAGATAGCCGTCCGATTGTACAGGTTTTAGATGAAGCGAAACGTCTTGCTGATTCAGGTGTGAAAGAGTTATTAATCGTGTCACAAGATACCTCCGCTTATGCGTTGGATCAATCCAAAGAAAATCAAAATAAAACGGTTTTCTGGAATGGTGCACCAATAAAAAATAATTTAATTACTTTATGCGAGCAGTTAGGCACTTTAGGCATTTGGGTTCGTCTGCACTATGTCTATCCGTATCCGCATGTAGATGATTTAATTCCTTTAATGGCTCAAGGTAAAATTTTGCCGTATTTGGATATTCCGTTACAACACGCAAGCCCGAAAGTATTAAAGGCGATGAAACGCCCTGGATCGATTGAGCGAACCTTAGAACGCATTAAAAAATGGCGTGAGATTTGCCCGGAATTAACATTACGCTCGACCTTTATTGTCGGTTTCCCAGGCGAAACAGAAGAAGATTTCCAAATGTTGTTGGATTTCTTAGAAGAAGCACAATTAGATCGCGTTGGTTGCTTTAAATTTAGTCCGGTGGAAGGGGCAGTTGCAACTGAAATGGCGGGCCAAGTGCCGGAAGATATCAAAGAAGAGCGTTTCCACCGCTTTATGCAGGTTCAGCAACGCATTTCAGCAGCACGTTTACAACAAAAAGTGGGTAAAACCCTTGCAGTCATTGTTGATGAGATTGACGAAGAAGGCATTATCGGCCGTTCAATGGCGGATGCCCCAGAAATTGACGGTGTGGTCTACGTTGATAATATTTCAGACCAAGAAGTAAAAGTTGGTAATATTATTTCAGTCACAATTACTAATGCAGATGAATACGATCTTTGGGGAACTTGTTAAGTTTAATTTAAGGATAATTTATGGAAAACAAGAAAAAGCCAAATTTAGCTGTGTTTGAAGCCGCAGTTGATACAAGAAATTATGAACAGGCTTGTACTGAATTGCTATTAATTTTGGAGCAGTTAGATTCTAACTTCGGAGGTATTCAGCATATTGAATTTGAATACCCATTACAGCTTGAAGCATTGGAACAGGAAAAAATTGTATATTTTTGCACTCGTATGGCAGTCGCGATTACCTCACTTTTTTCCGATCCTGCTTTAGAAATTTCCGATTCAGGTGCGCAAAGATTTCTTGTTTTCCAACGTTGGTTATCATTAATTTTTGCAAGTTCACCTTTTATTAATGCGGATCATATTTTAAAGACATATAACTGTAATTCAGCTAGTGAAAATCCTTTAGATATTCACTTGGCTCAAACCAAATCGGCATTGATTAAATTCTGTATTTTGTATTTACCGGAATCGAACGTTAATCTTAATTTAGATGCCTTATGGCAATTAGATGCGGAATTGTGTGCATCATTATGTTTTGCATTGCAGTCACCTCGTTTTATTGGTACGTCAACGGCATTTAACAAACGTAATACTATTTTACAATGGTTTCCGGAACGTTTAGCACAATTAGCTAATTTAAATAATGTACCGAGTGCCATTTCGCATGATGTGTATATGCATTGTAGTTATGATATTGCGAGTAATAAACATAATGTAAAAAAAGCGCTCAATCAGGTTATACGTCGCCATCTCGAAAATGAATACCATTGGAAAGATCGTGATGTGAGCAAAATTGGTTATCGAAACGATAAACCGGTTATGGTAGTGTTACTAGAACATTTCCATTCAGCCCATTCAATTTATCGTACTCATTCGACTTCAATGATTGCGGCAAGAGAACATTTTCATTTAATCGGCTTAGGTAATAAAGCGGTAAATGAAGACGGAAAACAGGTATTTGATGAGTTTCATATTGTTGATGGCAATAATATGAAGGAAAAATTAGAATTTATTCGGGAGATCTGTGATACAAACGGTGCATCTATATTATATATGCCAAGTATCGGCATGGATTTAATCACGATTTTCGCAAGTAATACTCGTTTAGCTCCGGTTCAAGTGGTTGCATTGGGCCATCCGGCAACAACCCATTCCGATTTTATTGAATATGTCGTTGTAGAAGATGATTATGTAGGGGAAGAAGCATGCTTTAGTGAGCAGTTATTACGTTTACCTAAAGATGCGTTACCTTATGTACCATCAGCACTTGCACCTCAACAAGTAAACTATTTATTACGTGAGCAGCCTGAAGTCGTTAATATCGGTATCGCTGCTACCACAATGAAATTAAACCCATACTTTTTAGAGGTACTAAAAGTCATTCGGGATCGTGCAAATGTAAAAGTACATTTCCATTTCGCATTAGGGCAATCAGGTGGTGTCACTCACCCGTATGTAGAACGTTTTATTAAATCGTACTTAGGTGATGATGCGACGGCACACCCTCATTCACCGTATCATAAATATCTCGGTATTTTACATAATTGCGATATGATGCTGAATCCATTCCCATTTGGGAATACCAACGGTATTATTGATATGGTCACTTTAGGTTTAGTCGGTGTCTGTAAAACCGGTGCGGAAGTGCATGAGCATATTGACGAAGGTTTATTTAAACGTTTAGGTTTACCGGAATGGTTGATTGCCAATACGGTTGATGAATATGTGGAACGAGCGGTTCGTTTGGCAGAAAATCACCAAGAACGTTTGACGTTACGTCGACATATCATTGAAAATAACGGTTTAAACACTTTATTTAGTGGCGATCCTAGTCCAATGGGGAAAATTTTACTGGAGAAAGTAACCGAGTGGGCAAAGCAAAATAAAGTAAAGTTTGCTTCTAAAACGACAAGAAAAGAAAAAACGAAAAAGACAGATAAAGTTTCTTCGGCTAAGTTAGAATCTGTTCCGAGTAAATCTGTAAAGAAGGAAGCTCCTCTAAAAGCAGCGGTCAAAAAAGCTAAAAAATCTGCAACGAAAAAGGTATAAGTAATCAAAAGTACGGGTGTTGCTCCGTACTTTTTTATTTATTTTAATAAACGTTAACGAACCTTTTCTTACTCATTTAGTCTTAAAGAGTGCCAATCTTAATGCAATAATTTTGTACTAACATATTGATGAGGAACATTAAAAATGAACACGATTGTTAAAGTATTAGCAGTTGTCGCATTAGCAACAACGATTTCTGCATGTAATGGTTTAAGTAAAACACAGCGTAATACCGCTATCGGAGCGGCAGTAGGTGGCGTTGCCGGTCATATGATCGGCGAGTCAACCGGTGCAACGCTTGGCGGAGCAGCACTTGGCGGATTAATCGGTAGCCAAGTTAAATAATTGGAAAAAAGTCACTTATTGCATTTGCAGAGTGGCTTTTTTTATTGAATTGATTGCATAACGAAATCAGACTAAATATAATATAAATGTTTTGAAACGAAACTTTTTGGGTAAAGACGAAACATTTTTGGAAAGGTAATGTCAAAGAGAAATACACAGCAACGTCGCCACTTAATTGTGAAAATGGTTCAGGAACAAGGCGAGGTAAGCGTAGATACGCTAGCAAATTTCTTTGAAACCTCGGAAGTGACGATTCGTAAAGACTTAACCGCTTTAGAAGAAAGCGGTTTATTATTGCGTCGTTATGGCGGAGCAGTAAAAATTCCATCTGAAATATTGGAAGAAACGAATGAACAGCTTTCGAAACAAAAGTTAGCGATAGCGAATGAGGCAGTAAAACAAATTCGTGATCATAATCGTATTATTATTGATAGTGGTAGCACGACCGGAGCAATGGTAAAAGCACTTTATCAAACCGGTTTAGTGGTGATGACTAACTCGCTCTTTTTAGCGAATGAGTTAACTTTGTTAGATAATGAGCCGACTGTGTTGATGACCGGTGGCACGTGGGATAGCCGTTCCGATTCGTTTCAAGGTAAAGTCGCCGAGCAAGTGTTGCAGTCGTATGATTTTGACCAATTATTTATCGGTGCAGACAGTTTGGATTTAGAACGGGGAACGACCACGTTTAACGAGTTGGTCGGACTTAGTCAAGTGATGGCTCAGGTCTCTCGTGAAGTCATTGTATTAATTGAATCGCAAAAATTCGGGCGAAAAATGCCGAATTTAGAGCTAGAATGGTCGGTAATTCATAAGCTGATTACGGACGCTGAAATTAGCACAGAGGTAAAAACGGCGATAGAAATGCACGGGATTGAAGTGATTATCGCTGAATCGTAGTTTGGTAAGTTTTTAGGGAAAAGTGACCGCTTGAGGTCATTAATGAGATATAACGGTTTTTAATTTAACTTAACATAGGAAATCAAAAATATGTGTGGAATTGTAGGTGCAGTAGCACAACGTGATGTAGCAAGAATCTTAGTAGATGGTTTACATCGTTTAGAATATCGTGGTTATGACTCAGCAGGTGTGGCGGTTTTAAATAACGAACACGATATGCAAATTGTACGCCGTGTCGGTAAAGTAAAAGAGCTTGATGATGCTTTAGCGGTAAAACCTCTTGTGGGTGGTACAGGTATTGCACATACACGTTGGGCGACTCACGGTGAACCTTCTGAAACCAATGCTCACCCTCATCGTTCAGGCAAAATTGCAGTAGTACACAACGGTATCATTGAAAACTACGAAGAATTAAAAGTAGTTTTACAAGAACGTGGTTATGTATTCCAATCTCAAACAGATACCGAAGTTATCGCTCACTTAGTTGAATGGGAATTACGTTCAGCGAAATCTTTATTAGAAGCGGTACAAAAAACCGTGGTTCAGCTTCGTGGTGCGTACGGTACGGTAGTAATGAATCAAGACGAACCGGAGCATTTAATCGTTGCTCGTTCAGGTTCTCCGTTAGTTATCGGTTATGGTATCGGTGAGAACTTCTTAGCATCTGACCCGTTAGCATTATTAAGCGTAACACGCCGTTTTGCTTACCTTGAAGAAGGTGATGTTGCAGAAATTACACGTGAAACAGTAGATATTTATACGCGTGACGGTCAAAAAGTTGAACGTGAAATTCACGAAGGTAACTTTGAAGCGGATGCGGCGGATAAAGGTCAATACCGTCACTATATGCAGAAAGAAATTTTCGAGCAACCTGTTGCAATTATGAATACATTAGACGGTCGTATCGAAAACGGTAAAGTGAAAATTGATGCGATTGGTCCAAATGCCGCGGAAATTTTAGCAAAAGTTGAACACGTACAGATCGTTGCGTGCGGTACTTCTTACAATGCTGGTATGGTTGCTCGCTACTGGTTTGAAGCAATCGCAGGCGTAAGCTGTGATGTTGAAATCGCTTCTGAGTTCCGTTACCGTAAATTCGTGACTCGTCCGAATAGCTTATTATTAACACTTTCACAATCAGGTGAAACGGCGGATACGTTAGCGGCATTACGTTTAGCGAAAGAATCGGGTTATATGTCTGCAATGACAATCTGTAACGTAGCGAGTTCTTCACTTGTGCGTGAATCGGATTTTGCATTTATGACCAAAGCCGGTGTGGAAATCGGTGTGGCGTCAACCAAAGCGTTTACTACACAGTTAACCTGTATGTTGCTATTAAATGTGGCGATCGGTCGCTTAAAAGGCACTGTATCTGAAGAACAGGAACATCACATCGTTCAATCGTTACAACGCTTACCGGCACAGATTGAAAGTGCATTAGTGTTTGATAAACAAATTGAAGCATTATCAGAAGACTTTGCGGATAAACACCATACTTTATTCTTAGGTCGTGGTGAGTACTATCCGATTGCAATGGAATCTGCCTTAAAATTAAAAGAGATTTCATACATTCACGCAGAAGCTTACGCCGCAGGTGAATTAAAACACGGTCCGTTAGCGTTAATCGATAGCGAAATGCCGGTTGTTGTGGTTGCACCGGAAAATGATTTACTTGAAAAAGTGAAATCAAATATCGAAGAAGTTCGTGCACGTGGCGGTCAGCTATATGTATTTGCTGATCACGATGCCGGTTTTGCCGATGCAGACGGTTTCAAAACGATCGTAATGCCGAAAGTAGATGAAGTAACCGCTCCGATTTTCTATACCGTGCCGTTACAATTACTTTCATATCATATTGCGTTAATTAAAGGTACGGACGTTGACCAACCTCGTAACTTAGCGAAAGCAGTAACCGTAGAATAATTACAAATATTGAATACCAAGCCTCTGAGTTTTCAGAGGCTTTTTTTTGCAAAAAATCTAGAAATTTGACCGCTTGCTTAAAAATGTGATGCAGATCACGCTTTTATGCGTGTTGCATTTAAAAATGTGATCTATGTCACATTTTATAAATGAGTGATAAAAAATTTAATGTGATCATCTTCACATTTTTTAGATAAATATTTTTGAAACTTTGATGGACGGTGCTACTTTATACGGTAGATTATTCAATCTTATTTATCTACCTTACACACTGTTGTTCTAGGAGCAGTTATGTCTAACTTAAAAGTGAAAGTCCAAAGTTTTGGGCGTTTCTTATCAAATATGGTGATGCCTAATATCGGGGCTTTCATCGCTTGGGGTTTTATTACCGCATTATTTATTCCGACCGGTTGGTTACCAAATGAGAGTTTGGGTAAACTTGTCGGTCCAATGATTACCTATTTACTACCGCTTTTAATTGGTTATAGCGGTGGTCGTTTAGCTGGTGGCGAACGTGGTGCGGTTGTAGGTGCAATTACTACAATGGGTATCATTGTCGGTTCTGAAATTCCAATGTTCTTAGGTGCAATGATTGTTGGTCCGCTTGGCGGATGGGCAATTAAAACATTCGATAAAGCAATCGAAGGTAAAGTGAAAAGCGGTTTTGAGATGTTAGTGAATAACTTCTCTGCCGGTATTATCGGTATGTTGTTAGCACTCCTTTCATTTAGCTTTATCGGCGGTGTGGTGACTTCACTTTCAGATTTATTAGCGGCTGGTGTAAGAGCATTAGTGGATGCTAACTTACTTGCGTTAACCTCTGTGATTGTTGAGCCGGCGAAAATCTTATTCTTAAATAACGCCATCAACCACGGTATCTTCTCACCGCTTGGTATTCAAGAATCTTCAGAATTAGGTAAATCGATCTTCTTCTTAATTGAAGCGAATCCGGGTCCGGGTTTAGGTATTTTGATTGCTTATATGTTATTTGGTAAAGGTTCTGCAAAAAATACCGCAAGTTCTGCATCAATCATTCATTTCTTCGGTGGTATTCACGAAATTTACTTCCCGTATGTATTAATGAATCCTCGCTTAATCCTTGCAGTAATTGCGGGTGGTGCAACAGGCGTATTAACTAATACATTATTAGGCGGCGGTTTAGTATCTCCGGCTTCTCCGGGTTCAATCATTGCGGTATTAGCAATGGCTCCATCAGGTGCACACTTAGCGGTAATCGCTTCAGTAATCCTTTCATGTGCAGTTACCTTTGTCATTGCTTCTGTGTTACTTAAAATGCAAAAAGACGAAGGTTCTGAAGATGCGTTAGAAAACGCACAAGCGGAAATGGCGGCAATGAAAGCACAAAGCAAAGGCGGTGCAGTTGCAGCGGTTTCAGGTGATTTCAGTAACGTACGTAAAATCTATGTATCTTGCGATGCGGGCATGGGTTCAAGTGCAATGGGTGCAAGTATGTTACGTAAAAAAGTACAAGCAGCCGGTTTAAACATTGAGGTACAAAATATTGCGATCAATGATTTACCGCAAGATGCACAATTAGTGGTGACACATAAAGACTTAACCGCTCGTGCACAAAAACAAGTGCCGACCGCACAGCATTTATCCTTAAATAATTTCTTAGACGGTGTATTCTATGACAGCCTCGTGGCAAAATTGAATACGAATACTGAGTCGGCGGAAAAAGTGGCGTCAGTAGAAACTGCTCCACAAGAAGAAGCAGCAAGTACCGGTTTAAATGTAACCGAAGCACAAATCTTCTTAAATTTAACCGCTCGTACGAAAGAAGAAGCGATTCAATTTGCCGGTGAGCAATTAGTGAAATTAGGTTTTGCAGAAGAAGATTATGTTCCGGCAATGTTTGAACGTGAACAGCAAGTTTCCACTTACTTAGGCGAAGGAATTGCTGTACCGCACGGTACGATTGCGGCGAAAGATAAAGTATTAAAAACCGGTATCGTGTTCTGCCAATATCGTGAAGGTGTGCGTTTTACGGATGAAGAAGACGGTGTGGCGAAATTAGTTATCGGTATCGCAGCACGTAATAACGAACATATCCAAGTTGTAAGTGCGATCACTAATGCGTTAGATGACGAGAAAACCATGGAAATTCTCACGCTAACTGATGATCCGCAAAAAGTATTGCGCTTATTAAAAGGCGAGTAATTTAACTTCCCCCACGTAAGTGGGGGATTTTCGCTTGCAAGTGGTCAAATTTTTCAAATATTTTACAAATTAAAGAGGAACATAGAATGAACGCATTACATTTTGGTGCAGGTAATATCGGTCGTGGTTTTATCGGTAAATTATTGTCGGATTCCGGTGTTTTTGTCACTTTTGCTGACATCAACCAAACTCAGATTGATCAAATTAACCAAAATAAACAATACGGTGTAAAAATCGTAGGCGATGCGAGCCGTGTTGAAGTGGTAAAAAATATTGCGGCGATTAACTCAAAAGATGAAGCGGCAGTTATCGAACAAGTAAAAAGCGTTGAGTTGATTACGACTGCGGTTGGTCCGAATGTTTTAGGCTTTATCGCACCATTGTTTGCGAAAGCGTTAGCAGCTCGTTTAGAAGCAGGTAATACTCAGCCGTTAAATATTATTGCTTGTGAAAATATGGTGCGTGGAACAAGTTTCTTTAAAGCAAAAATCTTTGAAAATTTAACCGCTTCTCAACAGGCGGAAATTGAAAAATTTGTCGGCTTTGTGGATTCGGCAGTCGATAGAATCGTACCGCCGGCAGAGTTAAACGAAGCGGATCCGTTAGAAGTGACGGTAGAAGAGTTTAGCGAATGGATTGTGGATAAAACCCAATTCAAAGGTCAAATTCCGGATATTAAAGGTATGGAATTAACTGATAATTTAATGGCATTTGTTGAGCGTAAATTATTTACGTTAAATACTGGTCATTTAATTTCTGCTTATTTAGGTAAACAAGCCGGTGTGAAATGGATTAAAGAAGCAATTGCTATCGATAGCGTGAAAGCGGCAGTAAAAGCAACTATGGAAGAAAGCGGTGCGGTATTAATTAAACGTTATAGTTTTGACCCACAAGCACACGCCGCTTATATTGAAAAAATCTTAAAACGTTTTGCAAATCCGTACTTAAATGATGATGTAAACCGTGTAGGTCGTGAACCAATTCGTAAACTTAGCCCGAATGATCGTTTAATTAAACCGCTGTTAGGCACGTTAGAATACGGTTTACCGCATAAAAACCTCGTCAATGGTGTGGTTATGGCTCTACAATATCGTAATGAAGAAGACCCGCAAGCGGTCGAATTAGCACAATTTATTGCAGATAACGGAGTTGCTGCGGCAGTTGAGAAATATACTGGTTTAACCAACCAAGACGTTATTAATCAAGTTGTTGCGTTATATAACTAATGCCATATTCAGATAATTTTATCGAACAATTAAGTGAAGTTCCCTCTTTACGAGGGTTCTTCGCCCTTTCAGTAAATCAGTTTGCACAAAATATTGAACGACTTATTCAACGTGTGTTTCGAAAAACCGATTTCGCTTTAAAATCGGTAGTCGATTCTTTGTTTGAGCATCAAGGGCCGCTTGCTGAATTAAATGTTCGTTTAAAGTTATTATTAGGTCTAGGTGTGATTTCTGCACCGGTGTTTGAAGATATTTCACTTTTTATTGAAGTGAAGCAACAACTAAGTGATGAGGTAGAAGAATTACCGTTTTCTCATCCTGCGATCATACAATTCGCTCGAGATTTACATCATATTGATTTAAGCCCGGTGTCGGATGTATTGAAGTTTTCTGCGAATGTAGAGAATAAAGATTCAATGCTATTTCAGATGCAACAGATACGATTGGAACGGATTATGCGTTCCAGTTTGATTCTTGCCATTACGGAAATTAACGAAAAACTCGATGTAGAAAGCCCCTTATAAGGGGCTTTTTTGTTGCATAATAAGCGGTATAATTTGCCGATTTTTTTACAATTAGAGAATATTATGCAAACCCTTCAGCAATTTTTACCTTCCTTTATGCAATATCCTTTATTTTGGGTATTGGCAATTCTTGCCATCGCTGTCTTTTTGTTTATTCAAAACAAATTACGAATGGACGTTATCGCCCTATTGGTAATGTTAGCCTTTAGTTTAACCGGTATTTTAACTACAAAAGAAGCATTAGCCGGCTTTGGTGATCCGAATGTGATTTTACTGGCGTTACTTTATATCATTGGTGATGCTTTGGCTCGTACCGGTGTCGCAAATCAAATGAGTGATTGGTTATTAAGAGTTGCAGGTGCGAGCGAAGCAAAAGTATTAGCTTTATTGATGTTGAGTATCGGCACGTTAGGTGCATTTATGAGTTCAACCGGTATTGTCGCAATTTTTATCCCGGTCACGCTTGCAATTTGTGCCAGTATGAATATTTCTCCCAGTCGTTTTATGATGCCGCTTGCCGTTGCCGGCTTGATTAGCGGTATGATGACTTTAATTGCAACCGCTCCAAATTTAGTGACGCACGCTGAATTGGTCAAGGCCGGGTTTGAAGGATTCGGCTTTTTTAGCTTTACCCCGATTGGTGCGGTGGTTTTGTTACTCGGGATTGTTTATATGCTCATTGCTCGCCGTTGGTTAGGTAATAATGCTTCGGTCGTTTCAAATAATAATGAAGAGTCAATGGCACAATTTATTGATGAATATAAGCTACATGGACGTGCCAAAATGGTTATCTTGCCACAGGATTCTACTTTTGTAGGTAAGACAATAGATGAGTTAAATCTGCGATCAATTTACCATTTAAATATTATTGCGATTCAGCGTTATAAAAATTTCCGCAATATTACGCTTGCCGCTTTTGGAAAAGACCAATTACAGAAAAAAGATATTCTATTAATGGATATTGGGGTGGATGAAGACAGATTTTCTGAATTATGTCAGGAATTTAAATTGCAGCCGATTGAGTTAAAAGGCGAATATTTCTCTACACAAGCAAAATCAGTCGGTATGGCAGAACTTGGTGTGATGCCGGAAACCGAAACAATCGGTAAAACGGTAGATTCGTTAAATTTCCGTTCCAGTTTCGGTTTAAGTGTGGTGGGGATTAAACGAGATACACAGATTCTGCAAAATAATCTGTTAACTGAAACGATTCGATCCGGTGATATTTTGCTTGTCATGGGCGTATGGCAAAAAATTACAACGATGGTACAGAGCCGTAAGGATTTCTTTTTAATTGGTATGCCGAAAGAAAGTAAGCAAGTTGTGCCGGCAGCCAGTCAAGCACCTTATGCGATTTTATCGTTAGTTGTGATGATCGGCTTGATGATTAGCGGTGTGGTTCCTAATGTGATTGCGGCATTTATTGCGTGTTTGATGTTAGGAGCATTTCGTTGTATTGATATGAAATCTGCCTATGAGTCGATTCACTTTCCGACTTTAATTCTGGTGATCGGAATGATGCCGTTTTCGTTAGCGATGCAAAAAACCGGCGGCGTAAGTTTAATGGTAGAGGAATTTATTGCCATTACCGGCGGTTCAAGTACGCCTTATCCGTTAATTTTAATGGGACTGTTTGCGTTGACAGCTATCGTTGGTTTATTTATTTCAACCAGTGCTACGGCGATTTTAATGGCACCGATAGCGATAGAAGTGGCAAATCAATTAGGCTATTCGCCGACCGCTTTAGTGATGGTGGTTGCAATCGCTTCATCGGCGGCATTTATGACCCCAATTTCGCCGGTGAACTCAATGATCGTGTCTTTAGGTAACTACCGCTTTAGTGATTTCTTAAAAATCGGTTTACCTTTCACGTTAATTACGATGATCGTTACTGCCTTTTTAGTGCCTATTTTATTCTAATTTTTCCTTGCCGATAAAGCGGTCATTTTTTGTAACAAAATAGCAAAAGAAGACCGCTTTCTTGTTTTCTCTTTGTCTAAAGCAATCGTTTTCGCCTATTATTTCATATTTATTAATAGTTAATTAACTAAATATGTACTTATCATTAATAATGATTACTTTATAATATCAGTCAAGTATTAAGAGAGAAACAGAGATATTCGAGGAATCTAATGAAATTGACATTTAAGCAGATATTTTTATCGCTATTTTTGGGCGTTGCCCTGAGTGTTGTTGCAAGTTTACCGGTAATTGGGAATGTAGAAGCAAAGCAAGCACAACAAGAAAAAGTGATTGATGCGTATGAACAATTAAATCATGCCTTAATTCATCCTAATTTTACAACGTTACAAAGCCTATTATCAGATGATTTTGAGTTAGTGACATTAAAAAACGATACGATGAGCAAACAAGAATGGATTAAAAACATTCAAAAAGGTGGTATGAAGTATGGAATGATTACTGAGTCGAAAATCAAGTCTAAAGGTTATGACGAGTTATTGGTTACCGCCAAAGTTTCCGGCGATATGTGGGATAACCAAGGTCATTGGAACGTGAAATTTGATATTGATACCAAACAGAACGGCGATAAATTACAAATCACTAAAATTGTCGTCAAACCGGTAGAAGCGTAAATAAGTTGATTTAAAAACCGTGTTCACCTTGGCGGTCATTTTTTGCAAGTTTGTTGCAAGATTTGACCGCTTTTTTTATGGCTAAGCGTAACGTTTTTGCATAATTTCAGTTAACACATCAAATACCTTTAATACTCTTAACGAGGTCACTGCTTGATAAGGTCGATAGACATAAAGTTGCCATTTTTCAAATTGTGCTTCAGGGAACAATTGGATCAGTTGACCACTTTCAAGATAAGGTTTACATACCATATTCCCAATATGGGCAATAGTTCTGCCAGCTAGTACAGCTTGTAATTCGCTATAAAGATCGGTAGTAATAAATCCGAGTTTTTGTGGAACAAGCACAGTGTCTTCATTAATATAAATATCCCAAGGATGTCCCGTTGTGGTATTAATTAGACTACTCATCGGGAAATTTTTACGCAGATCATCAAGGCTTTTCGGCACCCCCCAGCGTGCAATAAAATCGGGTGAGGCAACAAAAATATCATGTATTTCGGAAAGCGGTCTTACGATAAAGTTCGGATCCGGTTCTCGACTTGCTCGGATACCAATGTCAATGCGATGTTTGACATTATCTAAACGGGCGGTATCGACCCGCCAATCAATCACAAGGTCCGGATAAGGTTCTAAAGCTTTTAATAATTCAAACAAAATTTCATCTTGATCTCGCAGTTTCGGCAGCGTAATGCGTACAATACCTGCCATTTCATCTTGTTGTTTTTTACCTAAATTAAATAACTTTTCACTATCGTCCAATAGATGTTTTGCGTGTAGCAAAAATTCTTCACCAAAATTAGTCAATACGATATTTCGGGTTGTGCGTTTGAATAGTTGTTCGCCTAATTCAATTTCCAGCTCATTGATTACTCGAGTAATAACTGGTGGGGAAACCGCCAGTTGGTTAGCCGCTTCTCGGAAATTTAATGTTTGTGCAGCAGTACAAAAATATTTCAAAGCATCAAGTTTATTTAACATATTATTTCAAGGGAATTTAACTTTTTCTTTATGATTATTTATTTTATAGAAATAATCAGAATTTGGGTAATAAAAACGGTCTTATTCGATTTACTTTGAGGAAAATAAATGGAATAAGACCGCTTGTCTTTAGGGGCGAAAAAATATTCGTTATGAGGAGCATTATCTTATCACATTACATTTCTTTTATCTTAAGCTATCAGATTAATAGCGTAACTGATAGACATTTAAAATGTGACTGGGATAACGTACTAATAGACTGTAATTTATCGAAAAAAGTTCCAGTATATAGAGTAAGAATTATTTTATAATTTAAAATATTAAGTGCTTTCATAATATTTATTTATTTTGAGGATAAGAAAAACTATTGTAAACTGATTGCGATTTGATATAAATTCGGCTAATAACAATAAATTTCTTAATAAGAATTTATTTAAAATCAAGTGCTTATGCAAACAATAAGAAATGTACATAAAGTGTACTTTATAAAAAATACAGGAAGAAAAATGAAGTTAATTAAAACCTCCTTGACAGGGATTGGGCAAATCTTTTTGCAAGAAAATGGTTTGTCCGGTTTGATAATTGTCATTGCAATGTTTTTTAGCCATTGGACGCTCGGCGTGTCCTGTTTTCTCGGTGCCTTACTCGGTACATTATTCGCATCCTTTCTTCACTATCCCACAGAACAAATCAAACAAGGCCTTTACGGTTTCAACGCCAGTCTCGCTTTTATGTGCGTGATGTTTACTTTTGGTGAACTTGACGCTTCCAACCCGATAATTTGGCTTCTCGGTATCTGTTCTTCCCTATTTGCAACCGTATTAATGCGTGAATTTACCAAACGAGGCAAAGTTGCTTTTACTTTTCCATTTGTGCTTGCCAGTTGGGTGTTTTGTTGGGGTGTTTCTTCTTTTGAATTATTGGATTTAACCCAAACTACGCCGGCATTAAGTGACTACACTAATACAATTGATGCGATGCGTTCACCGTTTTATGCTTGGGCGGAAGTGAATTTTGGTTCGAGTGCGATTACCGGTGGTTTATTATTTTTGGCGATTGCGATTAGTTCTCCGATTGCGGCAATGTACGGCTTGGCGGCGGCAGCAATAGGATCAACCTTTGCTTATCATTTACTTGGTGTGGATCAGAACAGCCTTGCCAATGGGATTTATGGCTTCTCACCAATTTTAGTAGCTTGTGCCTTTGCCGGTACAAGACGAAGAAATTTTGCTTATGTGATTTTCGGCGTATTACTTGCGGTCTTGATCCAGTTTAGTGTTGCTAAAATGGGGATTCCGACTTATACGATTGGTTTTATTGTCGCAAGTTGGTGCTTGCTCACGATAAAATCTAAACTGGATAAAGCCGCTTTTGATAAAAATAAATTAGTCAGATTGCTTAATCCTTAGTAAGCGGTCTATTTTTAAAAAAATCTAACAAAGTCTGAGAGAAAAAGAAGGTACAAAATGCATTTAACTTCAAGAGAACAAGAAAAACTGATGTTGTTTCTTGCCGGAGAGCTGGCGGCAAAACGCAAAGCTCGTGGTGTGAAATTAAATTATCCGGAGGCAATCGCTTATATTGCCAGCCATTTGCAAGAGGCTGCTCGTGACGGTATGTCGGTGGCGGAAGTAATGCAATACGGTGCAACGTTACTGACGGTGGATGATGTGATGGAAGGTATTGCGGAAATGGTGCACGAAGTGCAAATCGAAGCGACGTTCCCGGACGGCACCAAATTAGTGACGGTGCATAATCCAATTCGTTAGTTTTTGCGTAGGGACGAACTGTGTTCGCCCTAATGTGCGAATTGTTAAAGGCGAACTGTGTTCGCCCCTACATAATAAAAAGAAAAGGAATAAAAAATGATCCCTGGAGAATACCAATTAGCAGACGGTGATGTACAAGTGAATGTGGGTCGCAAAACCGTCAAATTAGAAGTAGTCAATACAGGCGACCGCCCGATTCAAGTCGGTTCGCACTACCATTTTTTTGAAACCAATAACGCCCTAAAATTCGACCGCTTGCAGGCTCGCGGTATGCGTTTAAATGTACCGTCAGGCAATGCGGTGCGTTTTGAACCTGGTGAAGCGAAAGAAGTGGAACTGGTTGAGTTTGGTGGTAATAAAGTGATTTACGGTTTCCATAACGAAATCGACGGCAAATTATAGGGAGTAAGAAAATGGCATTAACAATCCCACGCAGTCAGTATGTAGCGACTTACGGTCCGACAGTCGGTGATAAAGTCCGTTTAGGCGACACCGATTTATGGGCGACAATTGAACAAGATTTGTTAACCAAAGGTGATGAGTGTAAATTCGGCGGCGGTAAATCGGTACGTGACGGTATGGCACAATCCAGTACCGCTACCCGTGATAATCCGAATGTATTAGATTTTGCTCTCACTAACGTGATGATTATTGACGCAAAATTAGGCATTATCAAAGCGGATATTGGGGTTCGTGACGGACGCATTGTCGGCATTGGTCAGGCGGGTAATCCGGATACGATGGATAATGTCACGCCAAATATGATTATCGGCGCAAGTACCGAAGTGCATAACGGTGCGCATTTAATTGCAACCGCCGGCGGTATTGATACCCACATTCATTGGATTTGTCCGCAACAAGCACAACATGCGATCGAAAACGGCATTACCACCATGATTGGTGGAGGTTCTGGCCCGGCGGACGGCACGCACGCCACCACTTGTACACCGGGTAAATTCAACATTGCGAGAATGTTCCAAGCCTGTGAATCCTTACCGGTTAATATCGGCTTTTTCGGAAAAGGTAACTGTTCTACGCTTGAACCGCTTAAAGAGCAAGTGGTTGCCGGTGCATTAGGTTTAAAAATTCACGAAGACTGGGGTGCAACACCGGCGGTAATTGATGCAGCGTTAAAAGTGGCGGACGAGATGGACGTACAAGTAGCAATCCACACTGATACGCTCAACGAAAGTGGTTTCTTAGAAGACACAATGAAAGCGATTAACGGACGTGTGATTCACACTTTCCACACCGAAGGTGCCGGCGGCGGTCATGCACCGGATATTATTAAAGCGGCGATGTACCCGAACGTATTACCGGCTTCAACCAATCCAACCCGCCCATTTACTGTGAATACGATTGACGAGCATTTGGATATGCTGATGGTTTGCCACCATTTAGATAAACGTGTGCCGGAAGATGTCGCATTTGCCGATAGCCGTATCCGTCCTGAAACCATTGCCGCAGAAGATATTCTGCACGATATGGGCGTGTTTTCAATTATGAGTTCAGACAGTCAAGCAATGGGACGTGTTGGCGAAGTGGTTACTCGTACGTGGCAAACAGCGGATAAAATGAAAGAACAACGTGGTGCATTGGGCGATGAGGGTAACGACAACTTCCGCATTAAACGTTATATTGCGAAATATACCATCAACCCAGCAATCGCTCACGGTATCAGCCAATACGTTGGCTCGCTTGAAGTGGGTAAACTGGCGGATATCGTACTATGGAAACCGCAATTCTTCGGCGTAAAACCGGAATTTGTAATGAAAAAAGGTTTTATCAGCTTTGCGAAAATGGGCGACCCGAACGCTTCAATCCCAACGCCACAACCGGTATTCTACCGCCCAATGTTTGGGGCAAATGCGAAAGCGAATACTGAAAGTGCAGTTTATTTCGTTTCCCAAGCGAGTGTAGAGGCGGATATCAAAACCCAATATGGTATCCAGAAAGATACTTTAGCGGTAAAAGGCTGTCGTGATGTAGGCAAAAAAGATCTCGTTCACAATAACGCCACCCCTGAAATTACTGTAGATCCGGAACGCTACGAAGTACGTGTGGACGGCGAACATATTACTTGTGAACCTGCGACCAAAGTACCGCTTGCACAGCGTTATTTCTTGTTCTAAGTAAATGGACGCACGCAGTGCGTCCCTACTTCATTCTCAATTCAGCGTGATTGGTAGGGACGCAATGCTTGCGTCCCAAACTCAAAAGGAGAACCTATGAAACTCTGGTATTCCACCACTAGCCCTTTTGTGCGTAAAGTGTTAGTCACATTAAAACATCAACAATTAGAAGCTAAAACCGAACTATTAAAGATTAGTTCAGCATTTGATCCAAATTCACCACACAACCAAGACAATCCGCTTGGACGTGTACCCGCTCTACAACGTAATTGCGGAAATTGGTTATTCGGTAGCCAGTTGATTTGCGAATATCTCGATCAAAAAGGCGACCAACCGAAATTATTCCCGGAAAGCGGTAAACCACGCTGGGCGGCATTAGCGTTACATAACATTGCGGACGGTATTTTAGAAAACACCGTTCCGATTATTGCTGAACGTATGCTTCGCCCTGAAAATGAATGGTGGACAAGTCGCCAAGAACAGTTAATGGATCGTAATATTCGCTCATTACCACAGCTTGAAAAAGCGATTGAACCATTCGGCACAGAGCTAAATATCGGCACAATTACTGCAGTTTGCTTAATTGATTGGTTGCAGTTCCGTGCCGAAAAACTTGGTTACGATCTTGCAAAACATCACCCGAATTTGACCGCTTGGGCGGAACAAATGAATGACAAATATGTAGTGTTGGCAGAGACAAAACCTAGGGTGTGATATTTTTTATATGACCTAATGTTTTGACGATTGTTTGAAATCATTGAGGAATGATAACTGTTCATTATTTCAGTATAATGATTAAATTATATTACTTAAAAGGAGAACTTGTATGGATCAACAATTACAAACATTAAAATTATCGCTAGAAGCATTAGTGCAGCGTATTGATCAAGATAATATTGAGTATTGGTTTGCTCGCGATTTACAACCTTATTTGGGGTATAGCCGTTGGGAAAACTTTAAACTTACGATTTTAAGAGCAATGGAGGCTTGTGAAACTAGTGGTTTCCCTGTGTCAGACCATTTTCGTGGCATCACGAAAATGGTTAAATTGGGTAGTGGTAGTCAGAGAAAAATTGAAGATTTTATGCTGACTCGTTACGCTTGTTATTTACTTGCACAAAATGGAGATCCTCGTAAGCCTGAGATCGCCTTTGCTCAGAGTTATTTTGCTGTACAGACTCGTAAGCAAGAAGTAATAGAAGAGCGAATGAAGTTGCAGGTTCGTATTGAAGCAAGAGAGCGTTTGCGGGAATCTGAAAAAATACTTTCAAAAAACTTATATGAAAGAGGTGTTGATGATGCCGGCTTTGGTCGTATTCGTTCGAAGGGTGATCAGGCGTTATTTGGTGGTTTTACTACCAAAGCAATGAAAGAAAAATATGGGATTGTTCCTAATAGAGCGTTAGCAGATTTTTTACCGACATTAACTATTGCAGCGAAAAATCTTGCAACAGAAATAACAAATCATAATACCTTGCAAGATGATTTACAAGGCGAAACGGCTATTTCTGATGAGCATGTGCAGAATAATAAAACTATTCGAGAAATGCTGGGGCAACGCGGAATAAAACCAGAAAGTTTACCAGCAGAACCCGATTTACAAAAACTTGAAAGAAAAGTGAAGTCTGAAGATAAGAAACTAGCGAAACACGTGAAAAGTTTACCTAAAGAGAACTAAAATTATTATGCAAATCCTTAACCCAATCCTCCCAGTAATGGAAGATATTTTAGGTAATCTTGCCGAGCTAAAAGCCTCAGGCAAAATTATCAATCAACAAATCGACACCGTTGAATTGCAATGGTATGAAAGTGAACGCAATATATTGCGTAAAACGTCGAAATCAGGACGTGAAGTGGCGTTTCGTTTGCTGAAAGAAGGGCAACGTTTGAAGCATGATGATGTAGTTTTTGTGAGCGAGAGCCTAGTGATTACGATTGAAATCGTGCCAAGCGAAGTGATTGTGCTTTCGCCGAAAACCTTGCCTGAGATGGCTCGTGCTTGCTATGAAATCGGTAATAAACATTCGCCATTATTTTTAGATGGTGATGAAGTCACGCTGCCGTACGACAAACCGATGTTTGAATGGCTACAAGCGGCCGGATTTGAACCGAAAAAAGCAGAACGCCGTTTAAGCCAAGCGTTGCGAGCAAATTCCGCGCAGGGACACGGACATTCGCACAGTCATAGCCATTCGCACGATCATCACGGCTATCATCATCACGGAGACGGAAATTGGCACAAGCACTAGATTTCGCCCGAATGGGGCAACTTGGGGCGTTATTGCACTTGGTCGATCCCACATTGCCGATTGGTGGTTTTAACCACTCAAACGGCTTAGAAACCTTTGTGCAACAAGGCAAAGTGAACAGTCGAGCCAGCCTTGAAGAATACGTGCAAACTCAGCTGATGCAGAACTGGATTTACAATGACGGGGCGTATTTGTCGTTAGCATTTGATGCAATGGCAAACCACGATTTAGGCCGATTGTTGCAACTAGATCAAGAACTTGCTGCCAGTAAAATCGCTCGTGAGAGTCGAGAGGGCAGTTATAAATTAGGTGTACGATTGCTGAAGATTTTTATTCGTTATGAAAATCACCCGTTACTGAGCGAATTTCAACAGGCAATCAGTGAAAAACGTTGTCAGGGTTATTTCCCGATTGTGTTTGCGATGGTAGCGCAAGCGATGAATCTCGACAAAGCCGAAACACTCTATGCGTTCTACTACAATGCGGCAGTCGGAGTGGTGACTAACGGCGTGAAACTGGTGCCGTTAAGCCAAATGGACGGGCAAGATATTTTATTTGCACTACGCACACCACTTGCACAAGCGGTCGAAAATAGCCTAAATCCTGATCCTGAGTGGCTCGGTGCGGCAACGCTGGCAAGCGATATCCGCTCAATGCAACACGAACAGCTTTATACAAGACTTTATATGTCTTAATTTGAATAATAGGAAAACCAATGCGTAAATATATCAAAATTGGGGTGGCAGGCCCTGTGGGTGCGGGAAAAACTGCATTAATCGAACGTTTAACCCGTGAAATTGCAAGCAAATACAGCGTGGCGGTAATCACAAACGACATTTACACCCAAGAAGATGCGGAGTTTTTAACGAAAAACAGTTTGCTTCCACCTGAACGCATTATGGGGGTGGAAACCGGAGGTTGCCCACATACGGCGATTCGTGAAGACGCTTCAATGAACCTTGAAGCGGTGGACGAAATGGTGGCTCGTTTCCCTGAAGTTGAGCTGATTTTTATTGAATCAGGCGGCGATAACCTTTCAGCAACCTTTAGCCCGGATTTAGCGGATGTAACCATTTTCGTAATTGACGTGGCACAAGGCGAGAAAATTCCACGTAAAGGTGGACCGGGTATCACACGTTCAGACCTGTTAGTGATTAATAAAACCGACTTAGCACCTTTTGTGGGAGCGGATTTAAGCGTGATGGAGCGTGATGCTCGCCGTATGCGTAACGGTCAGCCGTTTATTTTCACTAACTTGATGAAAAACGAAAACCTTGATGGCGTGATCGGTTGGATCGAAAAATACGCATTGTTAAAAAATATTGAAGATCCGGTATCTTTAGTTTGTTAATTTTCAAAAAATAATCGCTTGAACATCGCACAAATCTCCCCTCTCCCCTCTTTACTAAAGAGGGGAACATATTAGAGAGAGATTTGGCGATCTCCATTTTCTCTAGTTTCTCTCCCCTCTTTTGTAAAGAGGGGAGAGGGGGAGATTTAAAAAAATAGACTGCAAAATGCAAAGCAAACTTTTACTCTCAACAAAATTAACCTCACAGGGCAAAACGCAGCTCGATCAATATTTTGTATCGCCGCCGTTTAAGGTTATGACTTTACCAGTTTATGATGATGCTTGGCAAAGCGGCTTGAATGCGATGCAGATGTCGTCCTCACCAGGATTACTGGCAGGCGATCTGCTTGATATTGAGATTTCGTTGGCGGATGATACTTCTCTTTCATTGAACACGCAGGCGTTTACCCGTGTGCAATCAATGAATGATGGCGATTATGCCACGCAAAAAACGTGCATAAAATTGGGCAAAAATAGCCGCTTGTTTTATCTTCCGCATCCGTTGGTGCTGCATAAAGACAGCGGATTTAAGCAAACTACCGAAATTGAGATGGGTGAGCAGTCTGAGCTGATTTACGGTGAGATTGTGGCGATTGGGCGTGTGCTAAACGGCGAGCGATTTGCCTTCCGTCATTTTGCGTCCTATTTGCGGATTTCTCATCAAAATCGACCGCTTGTGACCGACCGTATTCAGTGGCTGCCGGCAAAAATAGCATTAACCTCATTGAGCCAAATGGAAGATTTTTCGCATCAGGGATCATTAACCTATATCAACTTGGCAAAAACGGCTTTAGAAATAAAAGCAATCGTGAACGAATTACAAGAGTCAATGTCCGAACAAAAAGAGATGCTAATTGGCGTATCTCAGTTAAATGACGGCGGATTAATGGTTCGAGTGCTTGCACATCGAGCAGATATCATTCAACATTTATTTGAGCGGATTGGGCAAGTTTTAAAAGCTCAGTCCAATATTGTTTAATTTAGGAGAGCAATTATGATCGCAGTTTATGCAGTATGTCATGTAAAAGCGGATAAAATCGCAGAATTTGAAGCATTAGCACAAAACTTAATTCGTGCTTCACTTAACGACCAAGGTTGTATTTCTTACGGCTGTGGTGCGGTACAAGGTCAGCCGAATGTTTATACTTTTGTAGAGCAATGGCAATCGCAACAAGATTTAGCCTTACACGCTCAACAGGCACATTTTATTGATGCCGGTGCTAAATTTGCTGAGTTATTAAGTCAACCGATAGAGATTAACATTGTAGATTTACTGTAATTTAAAACAGGCGGTCGTATTTTCACGAGAATTTACGACCGTTTGTTTTTTGATGAAGACGGAACTTCTGAGCCATTTAATGTACAAATAGGCACTTAGTTGGCTAAGATATTTATCTTTACTCTTATTGGAGAAACTCTATGGATTTCAGCAAAATTTTAAATCAAGTGCTAAGCGTTGCCCAAGAATCGGCAAAAAATGCAATGAACGGCAATACCACAACCGATAAAGTCGCCAAAATTGGTGGCGGTGCGGCGGCAATCGGCATTCTTTCGATGATCTTCGGTCGTAACGGCGGTTCTAGCTTAGCGAAATTAGGGTCATTGGCGGCAATCGGTAGTCTTGCTTATCAGGCTTACCAAAAATATCAGCAAAACCAAACACAGGCTGCACCAGTGAGTGAAGAAAATTTTGCGGTGACAGAACAAAATGCTCAGGCAAGTAGCCAAGTGATTTTACAAGCGATGATTGCAGCCGCAGCGTCTGACGGTGCGATTTCTGATGAAGAAAGACAAGCGATTTTAGGCGAAGCAGGTCAAGATCCGGAAATCCAACAATGGATTGAACAAGCGATGTACCAACCGGCAACCGTACAACAAATTGCCGCACAAGTCGGTAACAACCCGGCATTAGCGGCGCAAGTTTATTTAGCCGCTCGAGTGGTGTGTGCCGATTTAGCTCGCAAAGAAATAGTGTTCCTTGCCGACCTTGCCGAAGCACTCGGTTTAGACGATGCGTTAGTAGAACAACTGGAACAACAAGCTGGTTTTTAATTAAGTGAGAAAAAGCCTTTAAGTAATATACTTAAAGGCTTTTGTGTTACAAGCTAGGTTCATCAATGATTTGCAGTAACTGTAAACGCCGAGAGTAATTTTTTAAGACAAGTTCTTGGTGTGCCAACGGCATAAAGGAATGCTGATAAACACTTTCGACTATCGCCTTTTCTTTTAGTATTTGCGGTAGTAATTTTTTTAATATTACATTTCGATTTAACCCAATGTTTTCGCCAAATTCAATAAAATCTTGTCCGATATATTCACCGTATTGTGTAGTAAAGCCATGGGCGAGTTCTTTGTTTCCTTCCTCTTTAGCAAGCAAGGGTAAAGCTAAAATTGTTCCTTCAAATATCGCTTTATAGGGTACAACGGAAACATAGTCGTAAATCGGAGCGAGCTTTGCTTCCCCCGTTTTGGAGTAAATCAGAGAGAAGTTGCGTAGGTGTAAATCATTATTGCCTAGTAAATAGGCATAAACAATCCGTCTAAATAACTCCTGTTGTTGAGCGAGATTATTTTCGGTATGTTTTAAGATAAATTTAACCGCTTGTTCATAGCTAATATATTGCTCGTTATCGCTTCCTATCTTACCGTATTTTTCCGTAACGCTCATTGCGCCATCTAACTGTTCTTGATGAATAGGCTTATTATCATTTGTGCGATCAAAACGTTTAATGACAAAGGCATATTCCGTTTGTTCCGAGGTTGCTTGGAACGGAATTAAACCATTCTCCGGCACAATAAATCCTAATTTAGCCATAAGCTGCATCGTTGCGTGTTCATTTTCCGCTAAAAATGGATAATCCTCGGGAGAAGGTTTTAAGATATAAGTACCTTGTTGAGCAATACTTTGAAATTGCTTTTCGTGAATTACTAATTGAATTTTAGGTTGATAACCGGAAATACTCATTCCTTGCTGTTTACGAGGCTCTACCGTACTGAAATCTTGACGATTGAATGGTAAAACCGGAATAAAGTCAGCTTGTCCGGTTAAATAGAGCAATCCCTTTTGACTGTATCCTGATTTTTGTTCTGTATCAGTAAGTGGTGTGAGCAGCACTTTGCAATTTTGCATTATTCCTCCCGCTTAATCGTGATTGCACCAAGCATATTTTCCCCATTATTGAGTAATAACCCGAATTGATCCTGTTCATCGATTTTTTGTAAGACGTTATATTTTGCTTTGAGCCAACCCTCAGGAATTAATGAGGCAAAATAAGGAAACAATTGTTCTGAACGAAAGTGTTGTTGCGTGACCGGCAAACTAAGCGACAGCGGAATACCGACATAATCTTTAAAATAAGAAAAATGAAATCCCATATCATCTTGGTAAAGATACCCGACCGGTTCATCATATAAAAAAACTTTTGCCGAACGTTTTATACGGCGCATAATGAAACTCCTAATGTTTTGGCAACAAGTAACACGGTGGAAAATCTCACTTGGCTTGGATCTTGAAACAATCGTTTTAATGTTGATGATGAAATATTGGTTTGTAATTCCAATGTGTATAAATCAATATTTAACGCTTTACGTTTTTGGTTAAGTTGTTGCCCGAAAGCGGTCAAATCTTCGATTTTTCCTTCAATTAACTGCTGCTTTTTAGCCTGTTCATACACTAATAGTTGTTTTTGCAACGTTTTTAATGCATCAATTTGTTCTTCTAATAGTAAATTTATATCTGTCATAGCTTATATGTAAACCATTTTTGTTTAATTTAACTTTAAAAGTATCATATTTGAGTTTTTTAATAAAATAAAGATCTTTTTTAACCCATAACGGATAATATTATACATTTATAGTTCATATATGATGATTCAAGTATGTTGCTTAACAATCTATTTAGTATTAAAGTATTCATATGATTAACTAAAATTTATAGGGGTTTTTATGAAATCAGATAAACCGGTTGAATGTGTGGGTTGTAATACTTTTGATGTCGGCTCAATCATTGATAACAGTGAACGAGATGCGAAATTTGAAAAAGTGTATGAAACACAAGCGGAAGCAGAACAAGCACTTGTGAAATTAACCCAAAAAGCTCGTGATACGGAAAGCGAACCGTGTGAAATCACCAGCGAAATTAAAGCGGTAGAAGGTGGTTTTTTACTGGACGCGAATTTCCGTTTTAGTTGCCAAGCGGAAGTGGTAATTTTCCAATTAGGTACACGTGCAATCTAAATTGTAGTTATTTGAAAAGCGGTTGGATTTTGCTAGAAATTTGCAAAAAATAAGCAAAATCCAACCGCTTTTGTTTTCGGAGAAATTTATGAACTCTTGGGTTTTATTGGGCTTTGCGATTGTCATTGAAGTGATTGGCAGTAATTGCATTAAGGCAAGCGAAGGTTTTAGCAAACCGCTACCGACCGTAGTGGCAATTGGCGCTTTTGTGATAGCGTTATATTTATTATCGGTGATTACCAAGACGTTGCCGATTGGTATTGTGTATGCGGTATGGTCTGGAGTTGGTATCGTACTGACCGCCATAGTGGCGTATTTCGCTTTCGGACAAAAACCGGATTTGGCAGGCTTTATCGGTATGGGAATGATTATTGCCGGCGTGTTAGTGATTAACCTGTTCTCAAAAGCATCCGCTTAGTGATAAGTTTAAAATTGACTTATCGAGAGTTTTCTTTATAATCAAACAAGAGTGCGACAGACTGTATGTAATACAGACACTCCACAACCACAATGGTGGTCGAGGCAAAGCCCGGTAATGGTGCTCTGGATACTCAAATCATTTATTTGTATTTGAGCGAACCCCTCCTCGTGAGGGGTTTGTTATTTAGGAGTTGGGATAGATTTATTTTTTAGTAAATTATTCGCGATTTTAAAAAATCCTATCGGTTTGAGTTTTTCCCTTTTCGGTATCGGATAAGCACTTGTGATATGTAATCTGAGTTTACGTTTAAACCGATAAGCAACAAAAGTGACTTTATAAAAAATAGCTTGCTTTGTCTGTTGATCAATCATTTCAATGGTTGCAAAATTATCATATCCTGCAAAACCAATATAACTTTCCGGTAATTTTTGTATAATTTGAGGAAGATGCTTTGATAATTTATATCTTTCTTCACAAAAAGGTCTGCTTTCTCTCTCTGTGTTATACATTAACGCTAATTTTTCCTCCTCTGTTTGTTCCGGATAATCTTTTGTAAAGCAGTGCATAGAATAAGTGATATAAAATTTATAACAGATCGCTTTATGGTCTTTTAACGCAGGCTGTATATATTCCATAATACAAGCATCTAAATGAGATAAATCATATATCTGATTACCATATATAAAAGGTTTGAAATGTTTTTGTTTATCTAATTCCATTTTGAACCAACCTCTTGCATCCGTTCAAATAGTGCGAGATAGCGTTGATCTTTCTCTTTTGTTTTATATATTGACTGAATGACAGTAAAGGGATTGAGTAATAAAATGTATTGGAAGTCTCCTTTAGTGCCAGATTTGGTAGTAATAAAACCAAGATCTTCTAAAAGTTTAATGCGTGATTGCCATGTTGTAACAGCTCTCTGTCCACTAAAGCCAGCCTCGTATGCTAAAATTTCTTTGTCCGTAACATTAATAAATCCTTCATCATTTGTTCTACACCATAAACTCGTATATGTTTGAGAAAGTGGTTTTCCTGTTCCTGCTAAAGCATCTAAAATTCGATTAATTTGAGGTAATGCTCTAGGGATTGTACTGAATCCATCGTGTTTAGTTCTATTCCATCTTGAGTATTCCTCTAACTTATTCCCCCATAATTCTGTCATGAACTCACGATTTCTTTCTGCATAAGTTTTTCTTCTCTGTCTTTCTGCTTTTACTGTCATATTAACTCCTTATGTTCAGTTTTATAATTGAATGATACAATAAAGTGCTTATTTTTCAATGAGTTATGTATAATTTTGCACTTTGCTATTAAGTGATAAATATAACTGTATTTTATTTAAGTTTCGATATATTTAGCAACTAACCTTTTTAGTTGTAATATATATTACATGAGTAGATTATTTTTTCCTTCTTATTCAATAAGTTATAAATTATTGAGGGTGCTGAATGTGCTAAGTGTGCTAATAGTACTATAGGTGCTTATGTGCTGATTGGGTTAGATTGTTAAGGAAGGGAATAAAGGGTTCTAAATAGCGGTTGTTTTTCATCCTAGTTTTTGAAAATTTATTAAAAATCAACCGCTTGTTTTCGATTAAGGCTGCTCACCTGCTAACGCACGAGGGAATAAATTATTATTTTCTAAATCAACGTGCGCATCTAAATCGGCGGCAAATTCTTGTAAGCCTTGATATAGATTACGCCAAGATGTGCAAGCGCCTTCAGGCGGAGTAAAGTTATTGGTCAGTTTTTGCATTTCTTCGACATCATTACCGGCTTCATCGTGTTCATCTTCCATCACGGAAATCGGTGCTGCCGCCATTTTTCCTCTACCGGCTTTAATCAATGGGAATAGAATTTGTTCTTCCTTCATCATATGATTCACTAAATCCGCATAAACTTTACGAATAAGTTCCGCTAAACCTTTCGGGCAATCAGCACTATCTGCGTGAACGGATTCCACTTTTTCCGCCAATTCAATCAGGATCGGTAATTGGTTGCGATGTGTATCGTGAAAACGAGGGATAATAAAATCAATAATTTCACCAAGCGGGGCAGTACGCCAATCTTTATCAGTTAAAACAGACATCGTAAACTCCTAATAATATAGTTGATTAAATTAGTAGGAATTATAAATTTGGATATTTAGTGGCTCTATAATCAAGACGGGGTAGCGGTTAGACTTAAATCAAAAAGTTCTTACTTATTTAAGTAAGAACTTCTTTTACGATATATCGTCGGTAAAAAATTGACTAATTTTGACCGCTTGTCAGCTTTCTGAGCAATGCTAATTCACGTTCAAGGCTTTCGATTAACTTATCTTTTTGTGCCATTAACTCTTCTTTATGCACTAATAACTGTTGTAATTTTTCGATTTCTTGGTTGTTTCTATTATGACCGACCGTTAAAAAGTTATTGGAATTACTATAATCATTATCTGTATTATGAAAGAAAATCTGCCCTTCCTCTCCGTAAGACAATAATTCGCAAATATCCATATCAAACACTTCAGAAATTTGTTCTAAACGAGGTAAATTGGAACGCACTTCGCCTCGCTCGATTTTGGCATAACCGGTTACCGACATACCTAATTTATCTGCCATGACTTCTTGGGAAAGATGATGATTTTCTCGTAAATGGCGGATTTTCTCATTAATTTTCATAATTGCCCTTTTAAGGTAGGTTACCTTGCTTAACAAGGTAATAGACTGTAATCAATAGTCTATGGTCTGTTTTATGGCACTAGTATAAATTAGAACAGCTTTAATTTTAAGCATATTATTTTATGAGGTGTCCTTTATGTCTATTAAACGTATTTCTATTGCCACCGCAATTTTACTCAGTTTAACTGCTTGTGGGAGCAGTGGCGGCGGTTCAAGTAATGTAACAAAACCAGTTTCAAAAGTACAACAAACGGTACAAACAGCTAAATCTAAAGTAGAGCAAGACGCTAAGGCAAAAGCAGAAGCAGCTGCTAAAGCTAAGGCTAAAGCGGAGCAAGAAGCAAAAGCACGAGCTGAAGCAGAGGCAAAAGCCAAAGCGGAGCAAGAAGCAAAAGCACGAGCTGAAGCAGAGGCAAAAGCCAAAGCGGAGCAAGAAGCAAAAGCACGAGCTGAAGCAGAGGCAAAAGCCAAAGCGGAGCAAGAAGCAAAAGCACGAGCTGAAGCAGAGGCAAAAGCTAAAGCGGAGCAAGAAGCAAAAGCACGAGCTGAAGCAGAGGCAAAAGCCAAAGCGGAGCAAGAAGCAAAAGCACGAGCTGAAGCAGAGGCAAAAGCCAAAGCGGAGCAAGAAGCAAAAGCACGAGCTGAAGCAGAGGCAAAAGCTAAAGCGGAGCAAGAAGCAAAAGCACGAGCTGAAGCAGAGGCAAAAGCCAAAGCGGAGCAAGAAGCAAAAGCACGAGCTGAAGCAGAGGCAAAAGCTAAAGCGGAGCAAGAAGCAAAAGCACGAGCTGAAGCAGAGGCAAAAGCCAAAGCGGAGCAAGAAGCAAAAGCACGAGCTGAAGCAGAGGCAAAAGCCAAAGCGGAGCAAGAAGCAAAAGCACGAGCTGAAGCAGAGGCAAAAGCCAAAGCGGAGCAAGAAGCAAAAGCACGAGCTGAGGCAGAGGCAAAAGCTAAAGCGGAGCAAGAAGCGAAAGCACGAGCTGAAGCAGAGGCAAAAGCTAAAGCAGAACAAGAAGCAAGAGAGAAAGCTGAAGCAGAAGCTAGAGCGAAAGAAGAAGCTCGTATTGCACAAAAAATGAAAGATCTTATTGCCTTTGTAAAAGGAAAAGGCTTATCCGATAGTGATGCTAAAGATTTTGCTGAACAAAATGTCGATCTTTCTAATGGTCAAGAGCAACCTGCACTAGATAATTTCCTTAAAGAAAAAGTACTTGCAGAAGCGGAAAGACTTAAAGGCATCTCTAATAGCTCTTATCCAGTAGATTCATTAACAAGTAAAACATCGGCGTCATCTGGTGGCACAGAGAATAGATTGACCAATGAACAGCGTACTCACCAAGTTATCTATAATCAGTCCTATTCTGCGGTATTAGGTAATTATGCAGGCTCTGTATCTTATAACAATTCTACTGGTTATATTTTTAATGATAATCGTGATACGGCTATTCAAGTAAAAGGTCTTCGCACGGAAGAAAATGCATTGCCATTGCAAGGTAGTGCAACTTATTCCGGTAAAGCCTTTAATGGCACGATTGTTGGTTATTCTGATCCTGACGCACCAATTGAAGGTAAATTATCTTATAACGTAAACTTTGCTGATAAAACAGGGTCGGGTTCAATTACTGGATTAGGTAATGATATTACGCTCGAACAAGGTAGTATCAACGGAACCGGTATTTCTGCTACAGCAACGCAAAGTTATAAATCTGGGGAATATTCTCTTGGTTTCTATGGCAAAAATGCTGAAGAAGTGAGTGGTAAAGTATCATTTGATGGAAAAGACGTAGTCGGCTTCGGCGGTACACGTGGCGAAATCAAAAAATAGTTTTTAACTATTTCATATAATGGTAGGGACACACGGCGTGTGTCCGTATTTGACGGTTGCATTTGCAAAATTTTGTACAAATTTAACCGCTTACGGGCGTACACAGTGTGTCCCTGCAGATATAACACACTTCTAATAAAATCTAATGAAATCAATACCTTTTATCTTTTTTATACTTCCCTCAACTCTGTTAGCAGAAACCCTTTCCACGCCTAAGCCACTCTTTTTTGAGGATAAATCCGATCATCTAAAACCGGCGGAATTTGCAAAAAACTCACCGAATTTAACCGCTGATCCCCCGATATTTACACCAACCGAACAAGCGAATTTGGATCAAACGATTACTGCTTTATTAGTGAATAGACAGTGGCAAGCCCTAAAACCAGCATTGGAGTATTATGCTAAACAGGCGAACTTCGATCCGATTTTATATCGCTATGCGAAAGGAGCAATGTTGCGTGCGGAACAAGATTATGACGGGGCGATCGAGCTTTACCAACAAATTTTACAGGCTCAACCGCAGTTAGCTTATCCACGTTTCGATTTGGGTGTGATGTTGTTTGAAAATAAACAATATCGTGAAGCGAAACAGCAATTAAACCAAGCAAGAAAATCTCTTGATCCGCAAATGCAGCCGTTAGTTGAACGTTATTTGCAAGCAATGGCAGAGCGTCAAAATTGGCAACCGGATGCAGAATTGCAATATACACAAACCGATAATGTAAATAACGCTTCAAGCGAACGAGAAGTGGAAATCGGTGGTTTACGATTCTTAAAAAATGAGGATTCTTTACCGCAAAAAGCTCACGGTTTTCGTTACGGTTTGGGAGCAAGTAGAGAAATAAATCTAAGCGGCAATCATTTTGTAGCATTTGAAGGACGATTTAGTGGTGTGCATTATTGGGATAACCAAGATTACAGCGAAAAATCGTTATACGGTTCATTCGGTTATCGTAAACATTCTGCATTGCAATCTTGGGGCATTTTGCCGTTCTTTGAACAAAACTGGCTCGCTTCGCCACGTTACAGCCAAAATTACGGTGCAAATATTGAGTTTCGCCGTCAGCTTAACCGCCAATGGTCATTTTCCGCCAATTTTAACCATACACAGAAACGCTATGCCGATGAAAATATTGCACAACGTTATAATGGTTATATCAATGGCTTATCGGCTTCGTTAAGCTATACCGTCAATCCGAATTGGGTGGTGTTCAGTGGGGTAGAGTTGAGTAAAGATCGCACGAGAGATAAGGCAGAAACGTCTATTCGTAAAGGAATTAATCTTGGTACGCTAGTGCGTTATGGCGATGTTGTGAGCCGAGTCAGTTTGCGTTATATAAAGCGTGATTTCTTAGCGGATAACTTCTATTTCCCGAAAAAGCGACTGGATGATGAATATAGTGTAAATGCTAGTTTGTGGCATAACCAAATTCAATGGCAAGGTTTTGTTCCAAAATTAAATTATCGTTATCGTAAAATTGACAGCAATATTTCCGCTTTTTATAGCCGATCGGGAAGTGAATGGTTTATGACGGTAGAGAAGAGTTGGTAGCTTGTAAGCCGTTTTTGCTAAGAAAACAACAAAAAATCGCTAACGATGATGTGAGAGTTCTCTCTCGTATCATTAAATATTTATATGAAGAAAAGATGCCGTTAGGCATCTTTTCTTAACATTTATGGTAGTTTTCACCTAATTAAGTAGCACTTATAGCAGCTTACGCTTTGTTTTTAATATAAGGCTAGATATTAACGATTTAACCACGCCATATATTCTTTCGTACCTTCGGCTACGGTTTTAAATGTACCTGTATAGCCTGCCGCACGGAGTTTGGTTAGATCCGCTTGGGTAAAGGTTTGGTAGCGAGACTTTAAATGATCCAGGAATGGGATTTTTTCGATTTCGCCTTTGCCGTGGAAGTCGATCACCGCTTGTGCCACTGCTTGGAATGATTCCGCTTTGCCGGTTCCGAGGTTGTAAATACCGGAAATACCGTTTTGCCACGCCCAAATATTCACTTTCGCCACGTCTTCCACATACACGAAATCACGTAAGAAGGTTTCTGAACCCTCGAATAATTTCGGGTTTTCGCCTTTCAGCATTTGATTATTTAAGTGGAACGCTACGCTTGCCATTGAACCTTTGTGTTGTTCACGCGGACCGTACACGTTGAAATATTTAAAACCGCATACCGGCGAATCTGCTTCCGGTAAAACTTGGCGTACATATTCGTCAAATAGGAATTTTGAATAGCCGTAAGCATTGAGCGGTTGTTCGAATTTACGCTCTTCGATAAAGTTATCCGAACGACCACCGTAAGTTGCTGCACTTGATGCGTAGAAGAACGGAATTTGGCGATCTAAACAGAAATGTAATAACTCTTTTGAATATTCGTAGTTATTGTGCATTAAGTATTTGCCGTCCCATTCGGTGGTCGCCGAGCAAGCACCTTCGTGGAATACCGCATCAATCTCGCCGAAATCATCGCCGGCAATAACAGAGGCGATAAAATCTTCTTTATCACAATAATCCGCAATATCTAAATCTACTAAATTTACGAATTTTTCGCCGTTTTTTAAGTTATCTACAACAAGAATATCTTTTCTGCCGATTTCATTTAATGCTTTGACGATATTGCTACCGATCATACCAAAGCCGCCTGTTACGATAATCATAGCTTTTTCCTTTTTGAAATTAAAAACGGGGATATTATCGGTGGATTGGGGCGGATTTGCAAATTTTGCAACAAATTAGACCGCTTGTTAGCGAAGAAAGAAAAAGCGAGACAATGCTCGCTTTTTCTTAATGGGTAGGATTATTTCGCACGCTCAATTTGTTTTTTGAGTTTTTGCATTTTTTCTTTAATGCGTTGGCGTTTAAGTGCAGAGATGTGGTCCACGAACAGCACACCGTTGAGGTGGTCGATTTCGTGTTGGATACAGATAGCGAATAAACCGTCCGCATCGTAAATCACTTCTTCGCCTTTACGGTTTAGCGCTTTTACTTTCACTTTTTCTTTACGTGGCACTAACGCACGATGACCAGGGATAGATAAACATCCTTCTTCGATACCGGTCTCGCCGCATGATTCTAAAATCTCCGGGTTAATCAGTACCACTTGGTTAGTTTTATCGCCTTCAATATCAATCGTAATAACACGTTTTAATACGCCCACTTGCGGTGCGGCAAGACCGATACCTTCGTGTTCGTACATCGTGTCAAACATATCATCGATGAACTGATTTAATTCATCATCTACGTGTGCAACAGGCTCACACACTTTTGCTAACCCTTCATCCGGGTAAAGTACAACTTCTAAAACTGACATTTTTTTGTGATCTCAATCGAAAAATAAAAAATTATAAATTGGTTAATTAATTCGTTTTCTTATGATTGGCTATTTTGTGAAAAACATAGCTAAATAAGATAAAACGTCTGACTAAATTACCTGTTTAATCGTTATTTGTCTATGTTTCCTTTTAATTAACCATCATTCATTTAGGGAATAGATTAATGCCACAAATCGCTTTACTGAAATTATTACAAATTCCGCAACTAGGGGCGCAGCGAATAGCTCGTCTGTTGTCCGAAGTGGATTTCACCCAATTTTGCCAATATGACAAACGCCAATTACAACAAATCGGTTGGAACGAGAAACAGATTCAACGCTGGTTCAATCCGGAAATGCGTTGGATTGAGAGTACATTGGCGTGGGCGGAACAACCGAATCAACATTTATTAAGCTTATTTGATGAAGAATATCCGTTTTTATTACGGCAAATCAGCACCGCACCGCCGGTGTTATTTGTCAGAGGTTCTGTAAGCAGTTTGAGTTTACCGCAAATTGCAATTGTCGGTAGCCGAGATTTTTCCACCTATGGTGAATACTGGGCAGGCTATTTTAGTGAGCAATTGGTTAAACATCATTTGGCAGTTACTAGCGGACTCGCAATCGGTATAGACGGCTTTTGTCATCAGAGAGCGGTAGCGGAACAGGGTATCACCATTGCTGTGTTGGGCAGCGGTTTAGATCAAGTGTATCCGGCAAGACATAAAAAATTGGCGGAACAGATTGTCGAAAGCGGTGGGGCGTTAGTGTCGGAATTTTTTCCGAATCAACCGCCGCTTGCCGAGAATTTCCCGCGTCGTAATCGAATTATCAGCGGCTTATCGCTTGGTACGTTAGTGGTGGAAGCCACATTAAATAGCGGTTCGCTGATTACCGCCCGTTATGCGTTGGAGCAAGGGCGAGAAGTTTTTGCGTTACCGAATTCGGTACAAAATCCGTATGCACAAGGCTGTCATAAACTGATTAAAGAAGGGGCGGTCTTAACCGAAACGATAGAGGATATTTTACAGGCGATTCAATATCAACTGCCGAATCAGCCTCGGCAACAGGTGCTGTTTGAAGCAGAACAAGCGGTCGAAAAAGCCCCATTTTTTGCAAAAGCCAACGTGCTAAATAAGGTCAATCATCTTGTAAGAAAATTGCCGGAATTGACCGCTTGTCAGCAACAAATTGTGGAGCATATTAGTCTTGAGCCAATTTCGATTGATGATTTAGCGAAAGCGACCGCATTGGAAGTGGAAACGCTATTAGTTGAGTTACTGAGTTTGGAATTATTAAGTGTAATTAAGCAGGTGAGCGGCGGTTATGTCAGACAATAAAAAAACGGCATCCGAAGATGCCGTTTAATGCAAAGAAGGGAAATTATTTTTTCGCTTGCAGTACACGACGTGCGAAAATAATACAACCGATCACAAATAATGTTAAACCAAGTAATTCTGCCATTCCACCCCAGTTTTCGAGATTTAATGCTAACGGTGCATCAGAACCGCCAGAGGTTACTGAACCAGCGATCACAAAGGCTAATAGTACGCCGACTAAACTTTCTCCCACGATTAAACCGGCTGCGAAAAGTGTGCCGTAGCGTTCTGCTTTTTTGCTTACCGCTTCAACATCTTTACCAGTACGTTTTGCATGGCGTTGAATATGACGATTAACCAACCAAGAAAGTAATGCACCGATAATTAACGGTACGTTTACCACCGGTGGTAAGTAAATACCGATACCCACCGCTAAAGTCGGTAAACCTAAACGACCTGCGCTGGCTTTTTTCAGTAAGGTATCCACGATAATTAAACAGATACCGAAAGCGACACCGACTAAAATGTAAGTCCATTCAAGGCTGTTTGAGAAAATACCGTTGGAAATGGTCATCATAATGGTCGCTTGCGGTGCAGAAAGTGCTTGTGCCGCATCCATTCCCTCACGAGGCATTGCACCGGCAAAACCGTATGCGTGGTAAAGGATTTCCAATACCGGTGTGATAACTAATGCACCAACGATACAACCGATAATTAACGCAAACTGTTGACGCCACGGTGTTGCTTTCACTAAATAACCGGTTTTTAAATCTTGTAGGTTATCGTTTGAAATGGTTGAAACACAGAATACGATTGATGCGGTGAAAATGGTTAATGCGGTTAAGAAACGTTGTCCGTCTGCATTTTCCATTAAGCCGGCAGCATTACCGACCATCATCAAAATTACGGAAATAATCACGATTGAGATGATACCGATACCTGAAATTGGGCTTGATGACGAACCGACTAAACCAGCCATATAACCGGATGCTGCAGCAACCAAGAAACCGACCACAACCGCTAAAATGGTACAAATAACCACTAATAAGAACGCTAATTCAATCGGTAAACCGACCGGTTGTAAGAAGCTCACTAATGCAATAATGATTAAAATAATACTCGCTAAAATAGTATAGAGCATTGTTTTCGGCGAGAGATCTTGTGCAGTACGATCGACATTTTGTAATGCAGGATCTTTCAATGCTCGGAATGCTTGTGACATACCTTGTACCATTGGTTTAAATAGCACGAGTAAAGTCCAGATTGCCGCAATCGCAATCGTACCGACCCCGATAAAGCGAACATTGCTTTTCCATAAACCCATCGCAAAACTAATCATATCCGTATCGGCAGGCATTGGTGTTGTTGCGGTGAAATATGGCACGGCAACACCCCAAGTAAAGATTGTGCCGACTAGCATCGCAATACCGCCCATCATACCGACTAAATAGCCGGCACCGAGTAAGGCAAAAGAGAAGCCCATCGGTAATTGGAATATTGCATTACCACCTTTAAACCAGTAGCTTGCACCATCGGCAACCACACGTAAACCGTTCGTTAGGAAGCTGACGAATGCGGCTAATAAACCACCGGATACGATTTCTTTAATACCGCTGTCTTTATTATCGCTTTCATCGCCAGCTTTTAAAATTTCCGCTGCGGCAACGCCTTCCGGATAAGGTAAGTCACTTTTTACCACCATAACATTACGTAACGGTACGGTAAAAATTACCCCTAAAATCCCACCAGAAATACAGATAAGTAAGGTTTGCCAAAATGGGAAGCTTTGCCAATAGCCCATCATTAATAATGCTGGAATCACAAAGATTACCGAAGAAAGTGTACCGGCAGATGAGGCTTGCGTTTGTACCATATTGTTTTCAAGGATATTTGATCCCTTAAACATTTTGAGTACAGCCATTGAGATAACTGCAGCAGGAATAGATGATGCAAACGTCATCCCCACTTTCAGTCCTAAATAAACATTAGAAGCGGTAAATACCACAGTAATTAACGCCCCCAAAATCATACCCCTTAAGGTAAGTTCTCGTAGAGTAGTAGGATTATTCATAAGTCCTCCAAAAATAAATAGGAGTCTATATTATCAAGAAAGTAAAAAGTGTAGATAATTATTCAGTCTATTTTTTACTCATTCTTACTAATATTTTCATAAAAATGTGATATTACGCAAAAAATAAAGCCGATTTAAGAAAACCGGCTTTAGTTTAAATGTTTAAAATTGAATTTTAATGCAACTTTTGCAAATTTTTATGGAAAATTAACCGCTCGTTATTCGGCGTTATTTACTGGTTTTTTTGCTAAGTAATTGTAAGCAACTAAAAGAGCAAATAATCCGACAATAATTGCGGTAATAATGTCTTTATTAAATACTTGTGCCATATAGCCTAAAACAATACCGACCCCACCGAAATCCGCATCAGAGAAAGTCGTATTGGCAAAACCTAATGAGCCGAGAACCGGTAATAAGAACACCGGTAAGAAGGTGATTAAAATACCGTGTGCAAATGCACCAATAATTGCACCACGGCGACCACCGGTTGCGTTACCGAACACGCCGGCAGTTGCGCCGCAGAAGAAGTGAGGCACAACACCCGGTAAAATTAATACCCAATTTAATTGACCTAGTACCGCTAATCCGACGACACCGCCGGCAAAGCTGGCTAAGAAACCGATTAATACCGCATTAGGTGCATAAGGGAAAACAATTGGACAGTCTAATGCCGGTTTTGCATCAGGGACTAATTTTTCGGAGAAACCGGTAAATGCCGGTACAATTTCCGCTAATACAAGACGTACGCCTTGTAAAATGACGAATACACCGGCTGCAAAAGTAATCGCTTGAATAATCGCATAAACCACATAATGTTGACCGTTACTATAGTTTTGCGAAACATATTCGTTACCGGATGCAAGAGCTAAGAATACATAGATCACCATCATCGTAAGCGAAATAGAAATAGAACTGTCACGTAGGAAACTTAAGTTTTTCGGCAAATTCATTTCTTCGGTAGATTTTGAACCTTTACCGACTAATTGACCGATTGCACCGGAAAGTACATAAGCAATAGTACCGAAGTGACCTAATGCAACATCATCGCTACCAGTAATTTTTTTCATATAGCGATGAGCAATCGTTGGGAAGAAACCCATAATTAAACCGAGTGTTAACGCACCGGTAAAGACAAGTTGAACCCCTTCAAAGCCTGCGACCACCAAAATAACCGCTACCATACACGCCATAAAGAAAGTGTGGTGTCCAGTTAGGAAAACGAATTTCAAACGAGTAAAACGTGCAACAATAATATTGGCAACCATGCCGAATGCCATAATGAGTGCTGTTGCTGTCCCGAATTTTTCCATTGCCATTGATACAACGGCTTCATTATTCGGAATAATGCCTTGCACGTTAAATGCGTGTTCAAACATACCGCCGAGAGGCGTAAGCGAACTTAATAAAACGGTTGCACCACCACTTAATACAAGAAAACCTAAAATGGTTTTTACCGTACCTTTAATGGTATCCGGTAAGGATTTTTTCTGTAAAAGTAAACCGGTTAACGCAATTAAACCGACCAGAATTGACGGTACTTTTAAAATATCTAAAAGGAAGAAAAGTATAGAGTCCATAGTTCACCTCGCTTTAGCGATTGAAGTAAGCGGTAAGTTTTTCTTCAAATTCAACCGGGCTAATTAAATTAGTCACAATGATAATACGCTCTGCCGGTAAACTGGTTGCACTACTGGCAATATCTTTACCCATCACAAAAATATCCGCATCATCTGCTGTTACCGAGGCAAGATCCGTATGACCGACTTCTGCTTCCACATTTAATTTTTTCAAGACTTTTTTGATGTTCATTTCCATCATAAAGCTACTACCGATACCGTTACCACATACAGCCATAATTTTCATTGTTAAACCCTCATAGTGAAAGAAATTAGATTAAAAATAGATGTTAAATACAATATAGAGAGAAATGTTACCGCTATCAACAAGCAATTTTTAAAAGTGTGATAGCGGTAACATTTTTTATTTTTTCTGTAAAATAATTATGATGAGATTTTTTGATATAGCCAAAATGAAAAGTTGATTTTTAATGATAAGATCGCCACAGGATGAGGAGAACGTATGGCAAATGAATCAACAAGAACAAGAAAAACATCGGGAAGAATCACATTGGCAGATGTTGCGAAGTTTGTTGGCGTTGGTCAAATGACGGTTTCAAGGGCATTACGTACACCTGAAGCAGTTTCTGAGCCGCTACGAAAAAAAATTGAACAGGCGGTAGTTGAATTAGGCTATGTACCGAATGTTGCCGCTAGACAACTTGCATCGGCTTCCTCACAAAATTTAGTGATTGTGACATCATCAATTACTTCGACCGAAAATAACTTGATTTTATCGGCGTTACGCCAAAGTTTAGCGAAATTGGAATTACAAATCGTGATATTGGTTGCGGATCAACCCTCTTGGTTACAAGAGCTGATTAATCACACACCGCAAGCAATCGTATTATTAAATTTAGATTGTCCGCCGAATGCAGCGGAATGGATTAAAAAAAGTCATATACCAACAGTTGAAATCGGTCATAAAAAATCAACACCAATAGATATGAGTGTGGGTATTGATAGTAAAGTCGCAATGAAAACGATGATCGATTTTCTGGTAGATCAAGGTCATCGACAAATCGGCTTATTGGGGGCTAAACACGATTTTTCTATTTTCCAGCATTATTTGGAAAGTTGGCGAACAACCTTATTAAGTAAACATTTAGATCCGCAATTAGTACGGTATTCTACGGATGAAATTTCATTTTCCTCAGGCGTACAATTATTTAATGACGCTTATTTAGAATGGGGAAATATTGATGCATTAGTCTTTTTATCGGACGAATTGGCGTGTGGTGCATTATATGAAGCATTAAGACGACATATTTCCGTCCCTCAAGATATTGCAGTAGTCGGATTGGGTGGTTTAGATGTCGGTAGCGTGTCTTACCCGAATTTAACTACAATTGCTATTCCTTATGAACAAATGGGCAAAGTTGCTGGTAAGCAATTACTCGCAAGACTGACGCAAGAAACGATAATGGAAAAAGATCGTATTGTGGAATTGCCGATAAAACTCTTAGTAAGGAAAAGCGTTTAGATTTTTTTGGATAAAATTTCACAAAAGATCGTGGCAAGTAAGGCTAAAAATGTTAGAATCCAACGCTTTTCAAAATAATAGTTCTCTTTTTTACAATATTTAGGTTTTATATGGCAACTGAGATTAACAAGAAAGCCCCTGAACAGATCGAAGAAAAGGGCGTTAAAAGTAAGGGTGTAAACGGGGCATTATGGTTTGTCGCGATTGCATTACTTGCTGTAGCTGCGATTGGTAATGCGTATTTTGCATCGCATTTTTCATTAGTTGTACGCGTATTATTACTTGTCGTATTAATCGTTGGTGCGGTTGTACTTGCAGCAATCACTAACCAAGGTCAAAAAGCGATTGGCTTTATCAAAGAATCTCGTACAGAGCTTAGAAAAATTATTTGGCCAACTCGCCCAGAAGCGACTCAAACTACATTAATTGTGTTAGCAATGTGTGTGGTGGTTTCGTTAGTATTATGGGGTATCGACTCTATTATCGTTACATTGGTTACGTTTTTAACAAATTTAAGGTTCTAAGATGAGCGAAGTAGAAAATACAGAAGTAACAAAAATGCGTTGGTATGTATTACAAGCATTTTCAGGTTTTGAAAACCGTGTTGCAGTAACGTTGCGTGAATATATCAAATTACATCAAATGGAAGATCAGTTCGGTGAAGTATTAGTACCGACTGAAGAAGTTGTTGAAAACGTAGGCGGTAAACGTCGTCGTACAGAACGTAAATTCTTCCCGGGTTACGTATTAGTGCAAATGGAAATGAATGACGATACATGGCACTTAGTCAAAAGCGTGCCGCGTGTTATGGGCTTTATCGGCGGTACAGCGGATAAACCGGCACCGATTTCTAAACGTGAAGCAGATCGTATTTTAAATCGTGTTCAAGAAACAGCGGAAAAACCACGTCATCGTAACGAATATCAACCGGGTGAAAATGTTCGTGTCACCGAAGGTCCATTCGCAGACTTTACCGGTACGGTTGAAGAAGTGGATTACGAAAAAGGTCGCTTAAAAGTGTCTGTATCTATCTTTGGACGTGCAACACCGGTTGAACTTGAGTTCGGTCAAGTCGAAAAACAAGCGTAATTGTTTTGTGCAGAATCTAGCTGAAATCAAGCGGTTTATTTTTACCTAATTTTTGCAAAAAATTTTCAAAAATGACCGCTTGTTTCATTTTGTAATGTATCTTTTATGGTACATATGAATTTTTCAGCAATAAAATTTTATTATTCCAAATAGTTTTGCTTGAAAAATGATCGCAATTTATTTAGAATAATCAGTCTATACGAGTTGGCTTGCTAACTCGTTTTTTGTGTAACAGGGGAGCCGATTTTCGGCGTTATTACCCACTTAGAGGAAACTTATAAAATGGCAAAAAAAGTCCAAGCATACGTTAAGTTGCAAGTTGCAGCTGGTATGGCTAACCCTTCACCACCAGTTGGTCCTGCATTAGGTCAACAAGGTGTTAACATCATGGAATTCTGTAAAGCATTCAACGCTCGTACTGAGAGCTTAGAAAAAGGTTTACCAATCCCTGTTGTTATCACAGTTTACGCAGACCGTTCATTCACTTTCGTAACTAAAACTCCACCGGCAGCAGTATTACTTAAAAAAGCTGTAGGTATCAAATCTGGTTCAGGTAAACCGAACAAAGATAAAGTGGGTACAGTAACTCAAGAGCAATTACGTCAAATCGCTGAAACTAAAGCAGCAGATATGACTGGTGCGACTATCGAAACTAAAATGAAATCAATCGCTGGTACAGCTCGCTCAATGGGCTTAATCGTAGAGGAATAATACAATGGCTAAATTGACTAAAAAAATGAAAGCAATTAAAGCTGGCGTAGATTCTACTAAAGCTTACGAAATCAACGAAGCGATCGCAGTTTTAAAACAATTCGCAACAGCTAAATTCGTTGAAAGCGTAGACGTAGCGGTGAACTTAGGTATCGACCCTCGTAAATCAGACCAAAACGTACGTGGTGCAACAGTATTACCACATGGTACAGGTCGCACAGCTCGCGTAGCAGTATTCACACAAGGCGCGAATGCAGAAGCCGCTAAAGCAGCAGGTGCTGATTTAGTCGGTATGGAAGATTTAGCAGAGCAAATCAAGAAAGGCGAAATGAACTTTGACGTTGTTATCGCTTCTCCGGATGCAATGCGTGTTGTAGGTCAATTAGGTCAAGTATTAGGCCCACGCGGCTTAATGCCAAACCCGAAAGTTGGTACTGTAACACCAAACGTTGCTGAAGCAGTTAAAAATGCTAAATCAGGTCAGATCCGTTACCGTAACGACAAAAATGGTATTATTCATACAACGATCGGTAAAGCAGACTTCGCACCTGAACAATTAAAAGATAACTTAGTTGCGTTATTAGCGGCGTTAAACAAAGCTAAACCAACAACAGCTAAAGGTATCTTCATCAAGAAAGTAAGCATCTCTACCACTATGGGTGCTGGTGTTGCTGTTGATCAAGCATCACTTTAATTTCTAATAGAAGTTAAAACTTTACAAGGTCGTAGATTATTGTATAATTTGCGACCTTAACTTGCGAGAGCAAGCTGATGGTGCTTAGCCTATCTAAGCCCCGTCCAAGACCGTAGGTGAATAAGTTTTCTTATTCTTAATTAAAACCTACGTAGATGGTGAACAGACAGATTTTTCTGCTTCTGGACACCTTAGGCTCAGAAGATTGCTACTTGCAATGCAAGCGGTAAGTTTTTTGAGGTTTTTTGTAAATTCCACTTTGGTGGAGTGTATCAGGAGCTAAAACCAATGGCATTAAATCTTCAAGACAAACAAGCGATTGTTGCTGAAGTAAACGAAGCTGCCAAAGGTGCCCTTTCAGCTGTTGTCGCGGATTCTCGTGGCGTAACAGTTGAGAAAATGACTGAGTTACGTAAATCTGCTCGTGAAGCTGGTGTAACAATGCGTGTTGTACGTAATACTTTATTACGTCGTGCGGTTGAAGGCACAGAGTTCGAGTGTTTAAAAGATACGTTTACTGGTCCGACTCTTATCGCATTCTCTCACGAACATCCGGGCGCAGCAGCTCGTTTATTCACTGAATTTGCGAAAGCAAACAAAGAGTTTGAACTTAAAGGTGCAGCCTTTGAAGGTAAAGTACAAGATGTAGAATTCTTAGCTACATTACCAACTTACGAAGAAGCAATTGCACGTTTAATGGGCACAATGAAAGAAGCTGCGGCAGGCAAACTTGTTCGCACTCTTGCGGCATTACGCGACAAATTACAAGAAGCTGCATAATTTTTAGCAGAAAACTTCTTAACTCGTTTAACAACTTATTTACTTTAGGAATTGATTGTCATGTCATTAACTAACGAACAATTAATCGAAGCGATCGCTTCAAAATCAGTATCAGAAATCGTTGAATTAATCGCAGCGATGGAAGAAAAATTCGGTGTTTCAGCAGCGGCAGCAGTAGCAGCAGCTCCAGCAGCAGGCGCAGCGGCAGCAGAAGAGAAAACTGAATTCGACGTAATCCTTGCTAACGCAGGTGCAAACAAAGTTGCTGTAATCAAAGCAGTACGTGGTGCAACTGGTTTAGGCTTAAAAGAAGCTAAAGACTTAGTTGAATCTGCACCAGCAGCATTAAAAGAAGGCATCTCTAAAGCTGAAGCTGATGCACTTAAAAAAGAATTAGAAGAAGCTGGCGCACAAGTAGAAATCAAATAATTTTTGATTTAACTTTTCCAGAACTTCAAGTTCAGAGAAACCCCGATGGAAACATCGGGGTTTTTTGCATTTTAGAGATATGTTTAAGTACTTAAATTGATAAGTATTTAATGATTTGATATGATTTTATCAATTTTTAATGTAAAAGGTTTATTTTTGATAACATGTTATCGCTTTATGATGATGTGGATACGCAAAGGTTACTTGCGGAACATCTTAAAAAGAAACGTAAGCAAGCAAAATTATCTCGTAAAAAACTTGCAGAAAGATCAGCTGTACCGGAAGCAACTATTCGCCATTTTGAAATAACTTACCAAATCTCTTTACGTCAATTTTTAGCATTATGGTTAGTATTAGATAAAATGGATAGATTAGTTGAATTAACTAAGGAACAACCTAAGTTGCCAAAAACAATAGCAGAGGTATTACGTGGTTAAAATTATGCCAACGAAACAACTTACTGTTTATCGAACATTAATGAATGGGAGGAAAATCCGAGTAGGTGAGCTTGCAGAAAATAAACAAGGTATATTTTTTGCTTACGATACAAATTATTTATCCGACTATCCAAATCTTTCCCCTTTTAAATTAGAAAAAAATACAGCGTTGCAGCTCGCACCTGTTTCACCTCACGATGGTTTGCATGGTGTATTTGCAGATAGTTTACCTGATGGTTGGGGATTACTATTACAAGATCGTTTTTTCGAAGCAAATCAGTTAAATTTATATCAAATATCACCGCTTGATCGCCTTGCGTTTGTTGGCGATACAGGTATTGGTGCTTTATCCTTCGAGCCGGTTAATCATCAATTTCAATACGAAGAAGAAATAAATTTGTTTGAGTTAGGCAGACGGTAACGAAAATTCAACGACATTTAAATTTAGTTTGGCAAGAAAATAAGCTACTTTGTAGTTAAGTAAGCCCCGATGGAAGCATTAGGTTTGTTGTATTTTAAGATAATATATTTTTACCTAGGATTAATCTATACTTCTTTCAGTATTGGCAATGTTTATAAGTGTAGAGGAGTTGAGAATGAGAAAATTAGTATTAGTAGTTTCATTTGGATTATTCGGATTTATACAAAATGTACAAGCTCAGCAAGTTATATTTTCGTGTAAAACAACAAATAATAAATATATTGAGGTACAGAAAGTTTCTAATAATTTTTACGAGTATAAATTTGGCTCTGCTTCTAAAAATGAATTAACTATTCGTAACAAGCAGGCTGATTTACTTGGTAGATCTGCGAAATGGGATGGAATAGGTAGGTATAGATGGGCAACAATGGCTTTCCAACAAGGAGAATATCTTTATAGTGTGAATACAAGCCTTGACTCGATCGAGCATACTGTAGAAAGTAGTGTAATTGTTGAGCGTAAAGGAAAACTTCTTACCCAAGTTAATTGTACACCTGAAACGGCACAATCAAATTTCAATGATGATAATTTCGCTTGGTAGCGTTGATAGAAATTAAACAATTTGCTATAATTCGAACCCATTTTTGCATTTACGGCTGACGATGAAAATTCGTCAGCCTTTTGTGCTTGGAAGTATTAGCTTATTTTGTCATTTTAATAAGCTAAATTTGTAAAAATCCCACCCAATTTGACCGCTTGCAGTAGTGATTTTTGACTCAAGTAAGGCGATTGGAAAATGACACCTCGTACAAATTTAATGCCACTTCCAGCCCGTTCAAATGACGGTCGGATTGTGTAACCTCAACCAAATAAGAAAATCAGAAGGCTATCTAGCAATGGCATATTCATATTCCGAGAAAAAGCGTATTCGTAAGAGCTTTGGTAAACGTCCACAAGTTCTTAACGTACCTTATCTATTAACAATTCAGCTTGATTCTTACGAAAAATTCATTCAAAGAGATTCAGATGGACAACAAGGTTTAGAAGCGGCATTCCGTTCTGTGTTCCCGATTGTAAGCAATAACGGAAGCACCGAATTACAATACGTTTCTTACGAATTAGGTGAGCCGGTATTTGACGTTCGTGAATGTCAAATTCGTGGTACAACCTATGCAGCACCATTACGCGTAAAATTACGTTTAGTGACTTTTGACCGTGAAGCGGCAGCCGGTACGGTAAAAGACATTAAAGAACAAAACGTGTATATGGGCGAAATCCCATTAATGACCGATAACGGTACATTCGTGATTAACGGTACTGAGCGTGTAATCGTGTCTCAGTTACACCGTAGTCCGGGCGTATTCTTCGATTCTGACAAAGGTAAAACCCACTCATCAGGTAAAGTGCTTTATAACGCACGTATTATTCCTTACCGTGGTTCTTGGTTAGACTTCGAGTTTGACCCGAAAGACAATCTTTATGCACGTATCGACCGCCGCCGTAAATTACCGGCAACGATTATTTTACGTGCTTTAGGTTACACGACCGAAGAAATCTTATCGATGTTCTTCGATAAAGTGAACTTTGAAATCCAAGATAATAAATTATTAATGACGTTGGTGCCGGAACGCTTACGTGGTGAAACTGCTGCGTTTGATATTGAAGCGAACGGTAAAGTGTATGTTGAACGTGGTCGTCGTATTACCGCACGTCATATTCGTACATTAGAAAAAGACGAAATTAAACAAATCGAAGTGCCGGTAGAGTACATCGTAGGTAAAGTTGCAGCGAAAGATTATATTGATCTTTCAACTGGCGAATTAGTTTGTCCGGCGAATATGGAAATCTCAATGGAGATGTTAGCGAAATTATCGCAAGCAGGTTACAAAGAGATCGAAGTATTATTTACTAACGACTTAGATCACGGTCCGTATATTTCTGAAACCTTACGTGTTGATCCAACTTATGACCGCTTAAGTGCATTAGTAGAAATCTATCGTATGATGCGTCCGGGTGAGCCACCGACAAAAGAAGCGGCGGAAGCGTTATTCGACAATATGTTCTTCTCAGCAGACCGTTATGACTTATCTGCGGTTGGTCGTATGAAGTTCAATCGTTCGCTTAACCTTGAAGAAGGTGTAGGTTCAGGTATTTTAAGTAATGACGACATTACCGGCGTGATGAAGAAATTAATCGAAATCCGTAACGGTCGTGGCGAAGTGGATGATATTGACCACTTAGGTAACCGTCGTATTCGTTCAGTAGGTGAAATGGCTGAAAACCAATTCCGTATTGGTTTAGTGCGTGTAGAGCGTGCTGTGCGTGAGCGTTTATCATTAGGCGATTTAGACGGCATTACTCCGCAAGATTTAATCAATGCAAAACCAATTTCAGCGGCAGTGAAAGAGTTCTTCGGTTCTTCACAACTTTCGCAATTTATGGACCAAAATAACCCGCTTTCAGAGGTTACCCATAAACGTCGTATTTCGGCATTAGGTCCGGGCGGTTTAACCCGTGAACGTGCAGGCTTTGAGGTTCGAGACGTACATACTACTCACTATGGTCGTTTATGTCCGATCGAAACCCCTGAAGGTCCGAACATCGGTTTGATCAACTCACTTTCGGTATATGCACGTACTAATAACTACGGTTTCTTAGAAACGCCATTCCGTAAAGTAGTGAACGGTCAAGTAACCGAAGATATCGAGTATTTATCGGCAATCGAAGAAGGTAACTATGTTATCGCTCAGGCTAACTCAAACTTAGATGAGAACTTCCGTTTTACTGATACTTACGTAACTTGTCGTGGCGAACACGGTGAGTCAGGTTTATACAAACCGGAAGATATTCACTATATGGATATCTCAACACAACAAGTAGTTTCTGTTGCGGCAGCGTTAATTCCGTTCCTTGAGCATGACGATGCGAACCGTGCGTTAATGGGTGCGAACATGCAACGTCAGGCTGTTCCGACATTACGTGCGGATAAACCACTTGTTGGTACTGGTATGGAAAAACCAATCGCACTTGACTCTGGTGTAGCGATTGTGGCGAAACGTGGTGGTATCGTACAACGTGTTGATGCTTCTCGTATCGTAGTGAAAGTAAATGAAGATGAAACGATTCCGGGCGAAGCAGGTATCGACATCTATAACTTAATTAAATATACCCGTTCAAACCAAAATACCTGTATCAACCAAATTCCTTGTGTGAATTTAGGTGAGCCGGTAGCACGTGGTGAGATCTTAGCAGACGGTCCTTCAACAGATTTAGGTGAATTAGCGTTAGGTCAAAACATTCGTGTGGCATTCATGCCATGGAATGGTTATAACTTCGAAGACTCAATGTTAGTTTCTGAGCGTGTAGTACAAGAAGACCGTTTCACAACAATCCACATCCAAGAATTATCTTGCGTGGCACGTGATACCAAACTTGGTGCGGAAGAAATTACTGCGGATATTCCAAACGTAGGTGAATCAGCATTAAGCAAACTTGATGAATCAGGTATCGTTTACGTGGGTGCGGAAGTTAAAGGTGGCGACATTTTAGTTGGTAAAGTAACGCCTAAAGGTGAAACCCAATTAACACCAGAAGAAAAACTTTTACGTGCAATCTTCGGTGAGAAAGCATCTGACGTTAAAGATTCTTCATTACGCGTACCAAACGGTACTTCAGGTACGGTTATTGACGTTCAAGTATTTACTCGTGATGGCGTTGAAAAAGATAAACGTGCATTAGAAATCGAGGAAATGCAGCTTAAAGAAGCGAAAAAAGATTTAACTGAAGAGTTAGAGATTTTAGAAGCTGGCTTATTTACCCGTGTTCGCAACTTATTAATCGAAGGTGGCGTATCTGAAGCTGAATTAGATAAAGTTTCTCGTGAGAAATGGTTAGAACAAACCTTAGATGACGAAGCGAAACAAAATCAATTAGAACAGCTTGCGGAACAACACGAAGAATTACGTAAAGAGTTTGAACGTAAACTTGAAATTAAACGCAACAAGATCATTCAAGGTGACGATTTAGCACCGGGCGTGTTAAAAGTGGTTAAAGTTTACTTAGCGGTTCGTCGTCAAATCCAACCGGGTGATAAAATGGCGGGTCGTCACGGTAACAAAGGGGTTATCTCGAAAATTAACCCAGTTGAAGATATGCCGTACGATGAAAACGGTCAACCGGTTGAGATCGTATTGAACCCGCTGGGCGTACCTTCACGTATGAACATCGGTCAGATCTTAGAAACGCACTTAGGTTTAGCTGCAAAAGGTATCGGTGACCAAATTAATGCAATGATCAAACAACAACAATCTGTTGCGAAATTGCGTGAGTATATCCAAAAAGCGTACGACTTAGGTCATGGTTCACAGTCAGTAGACTTAAGCACCTTTACCGATGAAGAAGTATTACGTTTAGCAGAGAACTTACGTAAAGGTTTACCGCTTGCAACGCCGGTATTCGATGGTGCGCATGAAAGCGAAATCAAAGGCTTATTAGAATTAGGTGGCTTACCAACTTCAGGTCAAATTACTTTATTTGACGGTCGTACCGGTGAGAAATTCGAGCGTCCTGTAACCGTAGGTTATATGTATATGCTCAAATTGAACCACTTAGTTGACGACAAAATGCACGCGCGTTCAACCGGCTCTTATAGTCTTGTTACTCAACAACCGCTTGGTGGTAAAGCACAATTCGGTGGTCAGCGTTTCGGTGAGATGGAGGTTTGGGCATTAGAAGCATACGGTGCTGCTTACACCTTACAAGAAATGTTAACGGTTAAATCGGATGACGTGAACGGTCGTACGAAGATGTATAAAAACATCGTAGACGGCACACACCAAATGGAACCGGGTATGCCGGAATCATTCAACGTATTGTTGAAAGAGATTCGTGCCTTAGGTATCGATATGGAGTTAGACGAAGACTAGTCGTCAGCCCTCAAGCGGTCAGATTTGGTCAAAAATTTGCAAAATTTGACCGCTTGTAAAACCAAATTTCCTCGTTTAGAACCTCGTGTTCTAAGCAAAACTTTAATTCCTCACTAGGGGCAAAAAGTGAAAGACTTAGTAAAGTTTTTAAAAGCACAATCGAAATCAAATGACGATTTTGATGTAATTAAAATTGGTTTAGCATCACCGGATAAAATCCGTTCTTGGTCTTTCGGTGAAGTAAAAAAACCGGAAACCATTAACTACCGTACCTTTAAACCTGAGCGTGATGGTCTTTTCTGTGCACGTATTTTCGGACCGGTAAAAGATTACGAATGTTTATGCGGTAAATATAAACGTTTAAAACACCGTGGCGTAATCTGTGAAAAATGTGGCGTTGAAGTTACTCAAACTAAAGTACGTCGTGACCGTATGGGTCATATCGAACTTGCTTGTCCGGTGGCACACATTTGGTTCTTAAAATCACTTCCGTCCCGTATCGGTTTAATCTTAGATATGCCATTACGTGATATCGAACGTGTACTTTACTTCGAATCTTATGTGGTTACTGAGCCGGGTATGACCGATTTAGAAAAAAATCAGTTATTAACCGAAGAACAGTTCTTAGACGCAGAAGAGCGTTGGGGCGATGAGTTTGAAGCGAAAATGGGTGCGGAAGGTATCCAAGCACTTTTACGTGATATGGATTTAGAGCATCAATGTGAAATGATGCGTGAAGAGTTACAAGAAACTAACTCTGAAACAAAACGTAAAAAAATCACAAAACGCTTAAAATTATTAGAAGCATTCCAACAATCTGGCAACAAACCGGAGTGGATGGTAATGACCGTATTACCAGTGCTTCCACCAGATTTACGTCCATTAGTACCACTTGATGGTGGTCGTTTTGCGACTTCAGATCTGAACGATTTATATCGTCGCGTGATCAACCGTAACAACCGTTTAAAACGCTTATTAGATTTAGTCGCACCGGACATCATCGTACGTAACGAAAAACGTATGTTACAAGAGTCTGTTGATGCGTTATTAGATAACGGTCGCCGTGGTCGTGCGATTACAGGTTCTAACAAACGTCCATTAAAATCTCTTGCAGATATGATCAAGGGTAAACAAGGTCGTTTCCGTCAGAACTTATTAGGTAAACGTGTGGACTATTCAGGTCGTTCGGTAATCACCGTAGGTCCTTACTTACACCTACACCAATGTGGTTTACCGAAAAAAATGGCATTGGAATTATTCCGTCCGTTTATTTACTCTAAATTAGAATCTCGTGGCATAGCTTCAACAATCAAAGCTGCGAAGAAAATGGTTGAACGTGAAGAACCGATCGTATGGGATATCCTTGCGGAAGTTATTCGTGAACACCCAATTTTATTAAACCGTGCGCCAACACTTCACCGTTTAGGTATCCAAGCGTTTGAGCCAATCTTAATCGAAGGTAAAGCAATCCAGTTACACCCACTCGTTTGTGCGGCGTTCAATGCGGACTTCGATGGTGACCAAATGGCGGTACACGTACCATTAACACTTGAAGCTCAGTTAGAAGCTCGTGCGTTAATGATGTCAACCAATAACGTACTTTCACCGGCGAGTGGTGACCCGATTATCGTACCTTCTCAGGACGTTGTATTAGGTCTTTACTATATGACTCGTGAGAAAGTGAATGCGAAAGGTGAAGGAATGTATTTCCTTGACCCACGTGAAGCAGAAAAAGCATACCGTACAGGTCAAGCTGAATTACACGCACGTGTTAAAGTTCGTATTACTGAATACGTGAAAAATGAAGCGAGTGAATTAGTTCCAGAAACTAAATTATTAGATACCACAATCGGTCGTGCAATCTTATGGATGATCGCACCGAAAGGTATGCCGTTTAAAGTATTCAACCAAACGTTAGGTAAAAAAGCGATTTCAAAATTAATCAATGAAAGTTACCGTCGTTTAGGTTTAAAAGAATCTGTAATTCTTGCTGACCAAATCATGTATACCGGTTTCGCATACGCTGCGCGTTCAGGTGCATCAGTTGGTATCGATGATATGGTTATTCCGGCGCAAAAACACGAAATTATTCGTGCGGCAGAAGCAGAAGTGGCAGAGATCCAAGAACAATTTAACTCAGGTCTTGTAACTGCAGGCGAACGTTATAATAAAGTAATCGATATTTGGGCAGCGGCAAACGAACGTGTTGCAAAAGCAATGATGGAAAACCTTTCAACGGAAGAAGTGATCAACCGTGAAGGTAACCCGGAAAAACAAGCGTCATTCAACAGTATCTTTATGATGGCTGACTCGGGTGCGCGTGGTTCTGCAGCTCAGATTCGTCAGTTAGCAGGTATGCGTGGTCTTATGGCTCGTCCGGACGGCTCGATCATCGAAACACCAATTACCGCAAACTTCCGTGAAGGTCTGAACGTTCTTCAGTACTTTATTTCAACCCACGGTGCGCGTAAAGGTCTTGCGGATACCGCATTAAAAACAGCGAACTCAGGTTACTTAACACGTCGTTTAGTAGACGTAGCACAAGACTTAGTAATCACTGAAGATGACTGTGGTACACACGAAGGTATCGTGATGACTCCGTTAATCGAAGGTGGTGACGTTAAAGAAGCATTACGTGATCGTGTATTAGGTCGTGTGGTTGCAGAAGACGTATTAAAACCGGGTACGGAAGAAGTATTAATTCCACGTAACACCTTAATCGATGAGAAATGGTGTGATGTGATTGATGCGGAATCTGTGGACGTAATCAAAGTACGTTCGGTGGTAACTTGTAACACAGACTTCGGTGTGTGTGCGAAATGTTACGGCCGTGACCTTGCTCGCGGTCACCTTATCAACCAAGGTGAAGCAGTGGGTGTTATCGCGGCACAATCAATCGGTGAACCAGGTACACAGTTAACCATGCGTACGTTCCATATCGGTGGTGCGGCTTCTGCGGCAGCAAAAGAATCTAGCATCCAAGTGAAAAACGCAGGTACGATTAAGTTAACTAACGCTAAATTTGTAACTAACAAAGAAGGCAAAATCGTATTAACTTCACGTAACACAGAATTAACTGTAATCGACACATTCGGCCGTACCAAAGAAAACTATAAAGTACCTTACGGTGCAGTGCTTTCTAAAAACGACGGTGCAGAAGTTGCAGTAGGTGAAGTCGTTGCGAACTGGGATCCGCATACAATGCCAGTCATCTCAGAGGTAAGCGGTCGCATCCAATTCAGCGACATCGTAGATGGCTTAACCGTTACTCGTCAAACCGACGAATTAACCGGTTTATCATCTATCGTGGTGCAAGATGTGGGTGAGCGTGCAACAGCAGGTAAAGATTTACGTCCGGCATTACGTTTAGTAGATGCACAAGGTAACGATATCTTAATTCCAGGCACAGACGTTGCAGCACAATACTTCTTACCGGGTAAAGCAATCGTAACCTTAGATGACGGTGCGGAAATCGAAGTCGGTGAAGCATTAGCACGTATTCCACAAGAATCTGTGGGTACAAAAGATATTACCGGTGGTCTTCCACGCGTAGCAGACTTATTCGAAGCACGTAAACCGAAAGAGCCGGCAATCCTTGCTGAAATTTCAGGTATCGTGTCATTCGGTAAAGAAACTAAAGGTAAACGTCGTTTAGTTATCACGCCGGCGGAAGGCGAAGCATTCGAAGAAATGATTCCAAAATGGCGTCAGCTCAACGTATTCGAAGGCGAGATGGTACAACGTGGTGACGTAATCTCTGATGGTGCAGAAACGCCGCACGATATCTTACGTTTACGTGGCGTTCACGCTGTAACAGATTACATCGTAAACGAAGTACAAGAAGTTTACCGCTTACAAGGGGTAAAAATTAACGATAAACACATCGAAGTTATCGTTCGCCAAATGTTACGTAAAGCGGTTATTACTAACGCATACGACAGCGAATTCCTCGAAGGGGAACAAGTTGAAGTTTCACGCGTGAAAATTGCTAACCGTAAACGTGCAGAAGAAGGCAAACCGCTTGTTGAGTTCGAACGTGAATTACTTGGTATTACCAAAGCGTCGCTTGCAACTGAGTCATTTATCTCAGCAGCGTCGTTCCAAGAAACCACACGTGTTCTTACTGAAGCAGCGGTTGCTGGTAAACGTGATGAATTACGAGGCTTGAAAGAGAACGTAATCGTAGGTCGTTTAATCCCAGCGGGTACAGGTTTCGCATATCACCAAAACCGTGCGAAAAAACGTAACCAGCCAGAACAAGCGGTCGCTTTTGAAGCTCCGGTTGCAAAAGCTAACGGATTCGCAACCGATGCTGATATCGAAGCAGAATTCGAATTCGTTGCAGACGATGCAACTCAAAGCCTAGCAGCGTTATTAAACGCAGGTGATGAAGAGTAATTCGTAGTATATCGGATAGATAGAAAGCCCCCAGAACGAAAGTTCTGGGGGCTTTTTTGTTTTCATCTCATATAAAAATTAAATTAGGTATTGCATATATAATTCCTAGAATTAGCCTATTGACAGGCTAGAGGCTAGAATGCTGAAAAACCATATTTTATATAGTGTCAAGTGGTTTTATTTATAGAGCTTTCTATTTTTTATTATTTTTCAATAAGTTATAGAAGGATGGTAATTTTAATAAATTTTATTATAGGAAACTAATTATGGAAAAATCATTTTCATTAAATTTTTTAAAAGAAAATCCAGAGGTTGATTTTAATCAGGAATGGACTTGGAAACCTCAAAATTATTTAAAAGATACAGAAATTAAAACTGCAACATTTTCTGGGAAAAATCAATCCGACGATTATACGAATGAATAATATTTTTTAAGAAATAGGGCTAGGAATATCTTAGCCCTTATAAATAAGGGGGTATTTTTGATTTTGCTTATTGGTAGCTCTAATGATCCTCATTTAATTGCAATCCAAAGAGAATTAAATGAGATTAATCAAAAATCTATAATCTTGGATACATCAAAAGAAGCATTATTAAATACAGAATTTTCTTATTATTCTGAATCAGATGTTTTTCTTATCAAACAAAATAATGCGATCTTAAAATCTTCTGAGATTAGAGTAGTATTTTGTCTTTCTCCATTATATGCAAGAAAAGGGTTTATTAGTTCTAATGAAAAAGATTTTTGGCACTTCACTTGGAGAGAATCATTATTTGGATTTTATGATTTTCTATCTGAAAGGGTATTTTGGACCAATAGTAATTTACGTACTGCACTTTCAGCTCAAAGTAAAATATCTTTCTTTGCAAAAGCTAGAAAATCTGGATTAAATACACCTGATTCATTAATTAGTAATAATAAAGATGAGATTAATTCATTTTTTATTAAGCATCCAGATATTGTATTAAAAACTATGCATCAAATTTATTTAGAATATAGTGGAAAGCAAGCGATGTTATTAGTTAATAGTGTGAGTAAGTATCAATTTGAACAATTCGAAACTAAAAATGAATGTCCCGTATTTTTACAAGAAAAAATAGATAAGAAATTTGATATTAGAGCAATAATTATTGGTAGTGAGGTGATTGGTTGTAAGATCGATGCTAGCAAATCTAGTATAGGTAATTTGGATTGGCGAGTATATGATTTACCAAATACAAAACACTCAAAATATGAATTTACTAAGGAGTTTCAATTAAAATTAGTAAATGTAATTAAGCTATTTGGATTAGATTATGCTTGCTTAGATCTTTGTGTTGATGATAACGATAATATTTGGCTTTTAGATGTAAATCCATTTGGAAAGTATATGTGGATAGAGTTAGCTGTTGGGTTAAATATTAGTAAATCTATTGCCAATTTCCTCGGGAGAAAAGTAAATGAAAAATAATATAGATCCTAATTATAGAGTTTTTTGTAATTTTATGTATAGCAAGGATTTTGGTAAGACTTTTATAGATGAAGAAAATGCATTTCTTTTATATGCTGAAAGCCAAGATATTATAAATCATGAATTTGTAGAAAACTTTATTAACAATAATTTAGGTAAAAATAATATGCCATTTTTTAAAGTTGTTCAGATAGTTGAAATATCGGAATTATAGTTGAGAAAAGTCCAATGTCTATTAAAGCGAAAGGTATATGTCCATATTGTAGTGATTCTATAATAGCAAAAGTTATTGAGGAAAATTATATTCGTAGAGATAAGTGTATTTGTCCTAGTTGTAATAAAGTTATTTATATTTGCCGATCTCCGGGTTGTAATAATTATGCTAAAGGTGGGGATGTATGGGATGATGAATTATGTCCTAGCTGTACTAATGATTTTCCTAATAAGGTTACAATGATTGGTGGAGCTGTACTTACATTAACAGCTTTAGCAAATAAGAAAAAATAATTGTTTTAAAAGGCTAAAGTTGTATTAGCCTTTTTTCTATTTAATAATAATTAATATTAATCCATGGGTTGAATTATGGGATTTAAAGCATATAAAAATAGATCATCATATACAAAAGAAAATAAGGTGTTTTCATATTTATGTGAGAAGTTAAATAATTTATATAAGAATAGTGATGATAAGGTTTATTTATTAGGAAATATATCTTTTATAACTAAAGAAAATCAACAATATGAAATTGATGCATTATTTATTAAGAATGGTGAAATTACAATTATTGATTTTAAAGAATATAGCGGTCATTTAACAACACCATTAGATGCAAATGAGAACTGGTATATTTTACCTAAAGGTAAATCTCAAACCGTAAAGATAATGGGAAATACCCGCTATACCAATCCTTATTCTCAGATGAGTAGACATAGATATGGTCTTATTAACTATTTGACAGACTTTCATATTGTTAATAAAGAGAAAGATATTAAGAATAAGATTAGTGGTGTTGTTTTATTTAAAAGTATTACTAATTTAAATAATATTTATGATGAATTATCTCCTAAAATGAAAGATTGGTTCCAGATTTTAGATGAAAATTCAGTTTATGAATTAGATCATATAGCTAGGACATCAGGCTTTTTAGATAAAGAAATTTTAAATTTTTTGGAATTATTATCTCCTACAATACAAGAATTTACGAATTATCCAGGCAGAGATACAGATAGTATATATAAATCTGAAAATCAAGAAAATAATACTCAAAAAGATATTGCTGATACATCAATAAGAAGCGAAATTGAAGAATTACTAAAACTATATAGAGCTAAACAGGTATATTTAGAAGAAGTTCTCATAGAAATAGAAAATTTTAAAGAAAATAATAGTGATTTAGAATCTGGGATTCTAGGTTTATTATCAGATTTAGATTTAGTGATTCGTCAAGAGTTTTGTCCTAAAGATAAACTTGAGAATATTTTTAATATTCATAAGTTATTTCAGTATAAATTGCCTATTTATCAATATCCAGACTTTAATATAGAAAAATACGGATATATTGAATATACCAAAGTTGTATTAGTGGAAAAGATTGAGGAAGTAGAAGTAGATATTGATAAAATCAAACAAAGTAAAGAGTATCAAACAATTAAAAATATATTGAAATCTCCTGATTATTTAGCAGAATATCGGGCAGAAGTAGAACTACTTTTGAGGAAAATAAGTGGATATTATACGAAATTAGAACTGGAAGAGAGGCGGTTACAACAAGAAAAATGGCAAGCAGAAGCAGAGAAACAAAGACTTGAGAATGAGGAAATTGCTAAAAAACAAAAAATTGAATTAGAAAGACGAGAATTTGAAAACAAAATTCAAGCTGAAAAACGGAAGCTTGAGCTAGAAAAATTAAGAAAAGAACAAGAAGAAAATGAAAAAAAATTAAGATAGGAAAATGAAAAAAGATTAAGGAAAGAAGAAATAAGTAAGTTTATAGGTAGATTGGGTATCATTTTACTTTTGGGACTGACAGTATATCTTTCATTTCCAGTGATAGAACAAGGCATAAAAACTATTGTAAACATTCCAATTTGGGTGTGGCTAGGGGTATTTTTTACAATAATTGGTTTAGCTGTGAGGCCTAAAATAACGGGTATAATTTTATTTATACTGTTTATATTATCTATATTAATCTATTTTCTAGGATGGATATGGGGAATAGTATCAATAATTGCTATTTTCATATTAATAGGTGTATTTGTTAAAGATGCATAAGTAGAGCCAAGCGGCTAAACCCCTATAATTTTGCAAAAAATTCGGGAAATTTAACCGCTTATGTTTTATAAACTTACAGATATTTGCCGAATAAAGGGCATAGGTTTTTGTTGGGCTTGCCATAAATCATAATTGGCTTGTTGGTGGAGCCAGCTTTCCGGGCTTGGGCTGTTTTCGCCTAACTAAGTGTACAAATTGATTGGCATTTCTGTGCTGATTTCTGACTTTTTATTAAGTAAACAACACTTCTGTTCCCTTTCTTTATGGTATATACTTTTGGTACATACCAATATCAGTTTTAAAGGAGATCAAAATGGAAGCATCAGTATTTATGACAAATCGCAGTCAAGCGGTACGATTGCCGGCAGAAGTACGTTTTGCAAGTGATGTAAAAAAACTTTCTATAAGAGTAGTCGGTAATGAGCGTATTTTGGCACCGATTAACCAAAGTTGGGATAGCTTCTTTCTGAGTTCGGCAACGGTAAGCGATGATTTTATGACAGAGCGTGAAAGTAGCACTCAAGCCGAACGTGAGGAACTCTAATGCTGACTTATATGCTTGATACTAACATTGCGATTTATGTGATTAAACGCAGACCTATTGAAGTGCTGGATAAGTTTAATTTAAATTCCACTCGTCTTTGCGTGAGTAGTATTACAGCGGCTGAGTTATATTATGGTGCAGAGAAAAGCCAGTTTCCGGAACGAAATATGGCAGTCATTGAGGATTTTCTTTCTCGTTTAACGATTCTTGATTATACGCATAAGGCGGCTACTCACTTTGGTAATATCAAAGCACATTTATCTAAGCAAGGTGAGATCATCGGCGAGAACGATATTCATATTGCCGCACATGCAAGAAGTGAAGGACTCGTATTAGTAACCAATAACTTGCGTGAATTTGAACGTGTGGAAGGATTACGATTAGCTAATTGGGTATAGCTTTTGTTGCGTTCGATAATGCCAGTTTCTCGAGGGACGTTTTTTATATCCTAACAAATATTTCTAATCTAAGTGAAAAAATCAAGCGGTTAAATTCCCCTATAATTTTGTAAAAAATTCGGGAAATTTAACCGCTTATGTTTTATAAACTTACTTAATCATAATGAAAGAACAAATCTCCCTAACCCCTCTTTGCTAAAGAGGGGAATAACATTCTTTAAATATTAGTAGATTATGGTGTAAAACATCTGTTGTCAGAAGCGAACGAATAGAGTGTAGAGAATAAAACAAGCGGTCAAATTCCCCTAACTTTTTGCAAAAATCTTGAGGAATTTAACCGCTTGTATTGCATTGATTACTCTAAACCGACAATTTTCCAGCGGTTGTGAGACACGCCTTCTACTTTGCCTTTTTTCACGTTAGAGATGTAATCGATCATCATATTTTGAATGGTGCCGGCTTCGCTGCCCATTGCGACTTTAGATTCCCATAATACCAGGATTTGTTGTCCTTCCCATACGCCGCCTTTTTTGATGAGTTGTTCATAGCGATATGAATTCATACCGAGTTTGATTTTGCTGTCATCAGTAATTGCTGTGCCATTGGCAAGGCTAAGATCAACAATTTTCTCGCCGCTTGGTTTGCGTAAATCAATGTTGAATTTTACGCCACCGAAAATATCAAAGGTGACATATTTCGATTTGCCGCGTTTTTCATTTATACGGTAGTCTTTATCTTGCGGTTGAATTGTATCGAAGTAATCTGCCGACCAGTTCATATATGCCTTGAGCTGTTTGCCTGTTACTTCATAAACGCTTACATCACCACCCGCATAGCGATAGTTATAGATAATATCTTTTTTCTTAATATCGCCTTTGTCTAAACGTACGGTTTGGTGGTCGAAGGCAAAAGACACCACGTCCGCTTTACTGTAATGTTGTTGCACGTCATTAATCAATGAAGATAAACCGGTATCTTGCGTGAAGGCAATCGCTACGCCGTGATTTTTACCTTGCGGAATCATGGTTTGTACGGTTTCGCCGATTTTCACATTGTTCAAACGGCGTAATTCGTCATGATATGGTTGATAAATTTTTTCGATTGCAGGATCTGAAGCCAATGCTTTAACCGGTACGGTTTTTGCATTTTTTGAAAGTAATTTCACTTTGCCGTCATCCGCGACATCAAAGGCTAAATCCACTTCTGAAACCACAGTACCGTAGCGGTGTGGTTCGGTAATCAGAGTATTTTTAATCGTTTCCGCTGAGACGTTTTTGTGCATATGACCGGCGATAATCACATCAATGCCTTCCACATTATTAACTAAATCCGCCACGCCGGTATCAGGGATATTATTTTCGTTTTCAATCCCCATATGTGCTAACACGATAATCGCATCAACTCCTTTCGCTTTTAACTCGGCAATTTGTGCCTTCGCTTCTTCGCTTGGTGAGCTGAATTTCATCTCATCAAGGTGATGGGTATCTTTTTCGAAGGTTGCCGACATTGGTGTAGTTAAACCGATTAAACCGAGTTTTACACCGCCTTTTTCAATAATATCGGTGGCAGTAACGTAACGTTTACCATCTTTTTTGTAGTAGAAGTTGGCAGTTAATACTTTGGCATTAATGTCTTTAATGATTTCATCTAAAGCGGTCATACCGAAGTTAAATTCGTGGTTACCTAAAATAAAATAGTCGTATTTCATTTCGTTTAATACTTTAGGAACCGGGTTGTCTTTGTAGTATTTTTTCGTTTTAGCAAAAACTTCCACTTGGTTGTCTTGAATCGCATCACCGATATCGACTAACACTACATTTTTATTATTTTGGCGTACCTCTTTTACATAGGTGGAAATTTGCGCGTAAGAACCGGATTTGTCCTCAATATCCGCGCCATAGTTCCAAGGTACTATACGCCCGTGAACATCTGATGTACCTAAAAATTTAATATTAACTTCTTTCGCGACGGCAACACTTACCGCAGAAAGCACAAATAAAGTACCGAGTACTTTTTTCATAAAGATCTCCTTATAGGATAAGTAGGAATAGCTTGTTCTATTTTAACTTAGGTTGATTGCAGATTGTACTGATTACTAACATTTTTATTTGTAATGTGAGCCAATTTTGTAAAATTCTGATGATGGTTAACGGTTTATCAAAGAGAATTTAAAATATGATATTTGGAATAATCTTTCTTTATAACTAGTGTTATATACTATAAATCAGTAGGAATTTTATTCTTTATAATCTTTTATGTTGTATTTTTATGTTATTACATAAAAAATAAATAGCTAATTCATTTGCTTTTTCTTTTTATTTTGATCAAAAATTAAATTTAGTTAATTAATGTAAAGTTATTAAAGATTTTTGTTTATACTAAAATTAAGAATATAGGCTATGAAGAAGATAAGAAAATTTCTAGTTAATCCTTTAAGATTTATGGCAGACTCTTGGGTTTGCAAATATGCGCATTTGGAAGATTTTAAAAAGACGAAAAATTTATTTGTTCTTACTCATCTTGGTCAATTATCTCAAGCGGAAGCATTAATTAAACAAGAAAAATTGTTGAATTGTGTTTTAATTATTTTATACACAAAAAAGAATACAATGATGCCGGTAATGGTCAAAAAAGCATCAAATCCAAGTTTATTTAATCGTGTTCAGCAATTAAAAATTCCCTCTTTCCCAAATAAAGTACAGATTAAGAATCTCATTTATATTAATAATTCTTATAGAAGTTTATTGGCAAAAATTAAACCGCATAGACTATTTATGTTTAGTTTTGAAAAACATTATTGTTTACTTGCACAAAGAGCTAGTGAAAGAAATATAGAAGTTAATTTAATTGAGGAAGGTACTGCAACCTATAAGTATACAAATTTGAATGAAGCTAATACTTTAGTCAAATCAAGTTTATCCATAAAAGAGAAAAAGACTGCTTTTGTCATCAATATGCTACCTATGTTCAGAGAATTAAGACCGGTATTATCAGTTTTTAATGGGTTTAATAAGGTTTATGCAGTTTTTCCTGAATTGCTTAAAGATACATTTAATTTTAAAGAGGGTAAGGAATTTTTTCTCTATAAAAATATTGAGATTGGTAAAACAGCTTTAAATATTAAGAATAGATATGAGATATCTACCGATGATATTCTTTTTTTAAATCAAAGATATCCGTTTCCGCAAGAGGTATATGCTCAATGTTTAGTTGAAATATTATCCACATATGCAGAGAAATACGATTGTAAAGTATTTATAAAACTTCACCCTAAAGATCCGGAAGAACTTAAAGAGGTTTTAAGACAGGAAATAGCAAATTTATCAATGTCATCAAACATTATATTAATTGATGAATATGGTTTTCTAGTTGAATCTTTAATTAAAACTGTAAAACCAAAGAAAGTTTTAGCATTAACTTCAACTAGCCTCATTTATTCAAAATTGTTGGTTGATGATATCAATGCGGAATCCATTTATTTATTAATAAAAGAGAAAATGCTAGAAAGTATAGCTTATGAGCATAAGATCTTTTATGAAGTAGAGGACCATTTTACTATTTTGAATAAATTTAAAAATGTAGATTTTATCAGTGATATAAGCCAAATTTAATTATGTATAAAGTACTAGTAGTTGCTACCTATGATTCTTTTCTTAATTCTGGGATTAAGGTGGCAGAGAGAATTTCAAGGGATGAAAATATAGAAATAATGATTTTTCCAGTAAAACGGAATCAAATATCTCTCAGACAATTATTAGAAAGTAATGCAATTAAATATCACCAGATATTATTTAGCTATGATTTAGATTACTTACAATACGATATTATTATTCTGTCTGTTGGTAATACGGCAACAAAAAAATTCATTGCTCATTTTTACGAGAAACATTCTCTATCTTGTAAACGTCCTATTATTATTTCGATTTTTCCAGGGTTAATATTTGGACATACAGAAAGTATTTTATCTAGAATAGATACAGATATTATCTTAGTGAATAGCCTATTAGATAAAGAAAAAGTGAATGAAATCCTTAAGGTTTATCGTTCAACTACCGAGGTTATACATTATGGTTTAATCAATATTGATATAAATAAGAAAAATAGTTTTTCAAAAAGGAATTCTGAAAAAACAATAGTTTTTATTGAGCAAATTAGAATACCTGAAACTAAGGAAGAAAAAGAATTTGTGGTAGATAGGCTAATTAATTTGGCGAAAAATTATCCAGAAAAGGAAGTTATCTTTAAAAGAAGAATTATTGAGCGTGAAGTAACGGTCCATGAGGATAAGATTAGTTATATAGATATTCTAAATAAAAAAGAATTACCGACTAATTTTCAAATATCAAATGAACCTATTGCTGATCTTTATCATAAGATGGATTTATGTCTTTCTTTTTCATCCACAGTATTGTTAGAAGCATTATATTACGGTATCCCTATTGCGATAATTTCTGATTTGGGTATTAATGATAATTATGCCTTAGATAACTTTTTAGGAAGTGATCTTTTTCTTAGTTTTAATGAAATAGAGAAAGGCCTTCGTTCTATACCTTCAGTATTATGGTTAGAAAAAAACTTATATTTTGATAATAATAGAGATGATATCTTGAAAAAAGCTATTGAGAATATTCTAAATCATCCATCAAAATTACATAAAAGATTTCTATTTTTTAAAGGGAGACAATATATGAATAAATCTAACAAGTATCAAAAATTAAAGAAATTAGTTAGATCACCTAAAGATTTTTTTATAGATTCTAAATTTAATAAGTATTTATTTGGGAGGTAATAAATATGAAACGTAAGAATTATATGAAAAGGCTGTTTAATGAGCAGAAGTATCAAGAAGTTATTAATAACTTAATAAAAGTAGAAATAGAAAAGCTAGACTCTGAGTCACTTAGATATTTATCAATTAGTTTATTTAAAACTAAAAAATTATCATTATGTATTAAAGTTTGTAAGGTTTTAGAAAACCATACCAATCTAATGGATTATTTTATTTATGAGATGTTAGCTGAGTGCTACTGGTTGAGAAATGATCTTGAATGTTCACAATTCTATTTTGAGAAAGCATTAGAACTGAATCCTAAACTATTAAGTGCAAAATATAAAAATTTTATCTTAAAGTATAGATTAGGAAAATCATTAGATATTTTTGAACTCAGAGAAGTAGAGGAGATTGCAAAGAAAAATGGTAAAGCAGATCTACTTAAAATTTTATGTTGTATTAAATTTAAAGAAGGTATCAATACTTCTCTTTTAAAAGATATGTCCTATGCTATTGAACTTTCCGATAAGAATACTGCTTCAGACTATCTTGTTTTAGCAGAGTTACATAAAAACGCTGGAAATTTCACTTCATCTCATCGATATAAACAATATTTTTATCACAGCTTATTTAAGTCTGATTTTATTGATAACAAGGAAAATAATTTATTTGTCACTTTATCATCTAATATGGATTTTATTCTAACTAAGTATCCATTTACAGGCGATAGATTAAATGTAGTTGATCTCTCAGAGAGTTATTATATGTTATCTATCGAGAGTATTGCTAAGAAAATCATAGAGTTACAAAAGATTAAACAATATGAAAAAATATCTATTGTTGGACTGTCAAAAGGTGGTACTGCTGCCATTATGCTGATTAATCTTTTACAAGAACATCTTCCAGAAGTCGTGATTAAGGCAGTTGCTTGTTCACCTCAAATAGCACTTTGGCCATTTAATCAAAATCTTTCAGTTTTGAGTTATAGAAGTTTGGCAGAGAAGATCGCTTGCAATCCTATCTTAGAAAAATTAATTTTGAAATCAAACGAATATATCAAATTTAAGATTAAAGATGGGAATTTATTATCTATATTTTACGGAAATAAGTTTCTGATGGATGTGAATGAGATCAATAAAATATCAGATTGTGAGAATGTTGATATTATCAAATTAAATTTCTCTGGTCACGCTACAGGTATTCCACTAACAATTCCAGAAAATAAAACTAAGGAAGAGTTAAGAGGAAAATATGAGAGATTAGTTGTAGATAATGATAGTCAAGAGTTAGATGGAAATATTGTAGATATCTTAGATGAAATCTATGCAATTTATACTAATCCTGAAATGCGCTTATATAAATTTTTATAGTTGTCACTCAATCATATCTATAAGAATTTTCTAGTTTATATCTGTGTTATATCTAGAATATAGTAATGAATATTATCAAAGTATTTCTAAATTTATCTTAGGAAGAAAAAATGAAACAAAAAGTTATTTTTATTGGTGCTGGAGGTTACGCTAAATCTGCATTAGATTCGTTAGATCAGGAAAAGTATGAATTTTATGGATTTATTGATAACTCAAAGCCTATCGGTAGCTCACATTTAGGATATCCTATAGTAGCAAAAACAATAAGAGAGTTTAACGATAGAGATAATTATTGTTATTTTGTCAGTATTGGAGGAAATGAAAATCGATCAAGAAAATTTATTTCTCTTCAAGAACTTAATTGTAAAATTATTAGTGTAATAGATAAATCAGCGATTGTTTCAGAAAGAAGTGAATTAGGTATTGGAGTTTTTATCGGAAAATTATCTATTGTCAATGCGGGAACTAAGATTGGTAATAATGTCATTATTAATACTAAGTCATTAATTGAACATGGTTGCTGTATTGAAGATCATTGCAATATTTCAACTAATACAACATTAAATGGTGATGTATTTGTTTCCGAATATTCATTTATAGGTAGTTCTTCGATTATTAACGGGCAACTTCATATTGGTAAAAGAGCTGTAGTAGGTTCCGGAGCAGTAGTGACTAAAAATGTCATATCGGAAACCGTGGTCGCCGGAGTCCCGGCAAGAATCATCAGGAATATAAATGAGTAAAGTATTTATTGTTGCGGAGATTGGCTGTAATCATAACGGCGATCCTGCATTAGCGAAGAAAATGGTTGATGTAGCCAAAACATGTGGTGTAGATGCCGTAAAATTTCAAACCTTTAAGGCTGATAAATTAATTTCAAAATATGCACCGAAAGCGGAATATCAAAAAATCACGACCGGTACAACAGATTCTCAATTGGAGATGACGCGTAAACTGGAATTACCTTATGAGGAATTTATCAAACTAGACAGTTATGCACGTTCATTGGACTTAGAAGTATTTTCTACGCCATTTGATTTTGAATCAATTGATTTCTTGGCAAGTCAGCGACAAAAAATATGGAAAATTCCGTCCGGTGAATTAACTAACTTACCCTATTTGGAAAAAATTGCCCGTTTACCGATTGAAGGAAAAACAGTCATCATTTCAACTGGAATGGCAACGATTGAAGAAACTCAATGTGCACTTAAAGTGCTGGAAGAGAATGGTATGGCAAAAAAAGATATTACTATACTACATTGTAATACCGAATATCCAACGCCTTATGAGGATGTGAACTTAAATGCTTTTCATCAGTTGAAACAAGAATTTAGTGAATATCGCTTAGGTTTTTCTGACCATTCTGCTGGTTATTTTGCAGGACTCGCAGCGGTGCCTTACGGTATTACGTTTATTGAAAAACATTTTACCTTAGATAAAAATTTTGAGGGACCTGACCATAAAGCTTCGGTCACTCCAGAAGAATTAAAATTATTATGTGAAGGGATTCGGGCAGTTGAGAAGTCGTTAGGTTGTTCGAAAAAAGTCGTAACACGTTCCGAAATGAAAAATAAAATTGTGGCACGTAAATCCATTATTGCCGCTCGAGCGATTAAAAAAGGCGAAGTGTTTACCGTTGAGAATCTTACCACTAAACGTCCGGGTAATGGCATTAGTCCAATGTTTTGGTATGAGGTATTGGGTAAAACAGCAGAACAGGATTTTGAAGAAGATCAGTTAATTGCTGACAGTCGTTTCGAAAATCAAATGTAATATTTTACCCTCCTATTGGGGGGCATATTTAACAGATAAGCGGTAAAATTTATGAAAAAAATAGCCATTATTACAGCACGTGCAGGCTCAAAAGGCTTGCCGAATAAAAATGTTTTATTGGTAAACGGGAAACCGTTAATCGCCTATTCGATTGAGGCGGCAATACAGTCAGGTGAGTTTGAAAAAATTATTGTGAGTACTGATTCGCAAGAATATATTGATTTATTGTCTCATTATCCGATTGAATTTCTAAAACGAGCGGCACATTTAGCGAGTGATAATGCCAGTTCATTTGTGGTGATTGAAGATGTACTAAAACAGTATCATGCAATCAAATTTGATTATTTTGTCTTATTACAGCCGACCTCTCCGTTACGGACGGCAAAACATATCAAAGAAGCCTGTAAAAAATTTGAACGTCATTTTGAGCAATTTGATTTTTGTGTTTCAGTATCGGACGTACATAAACCAACTTCATTAACTTTTCCGATTGATGAAGATGGGAGTCTCAAGCATTTACAGTTAGATTATACCAATTATACTCGTCAACAATATCGACAAGAATATTCTCCGAATGGTGCGATTTTTATCGCAAAACCAACCGCTTATTTAGAACAAAAACACTTCTTTGGTACTAAATCTTTAGCTTATTTTATGGAACGAGAAAAAGCAGTAGATATTGATGATCGACAGGATTTTGAATACTTCTATTTTCTTACTCAGCAACAAAAACGTTTTGAACTTTTATTAAATCGTATTAAGCAACAAATTACTTCCAAAACTGAATTGTTCCATCAGACTAAACCAATCACTTTGATTGGCCATTCTATTTTAGATCAGTGGGATATTCGAACTTTAAGAGGATTGGAAGTAAATAATTTAGGAATTTCAGGTATTACTGCACAGCAGTATTTATCTCTTATTCTGAATCAACAACTTATTCAAAAACTGGGTAAAAAAGTGATTTTAATGCTCGGTACGAATGACATTGTTTATCCTGATTGGAGTAAAGAGCAAGTCGTGTCTAATATTCAGGAAATCATTCAAAATTTAAAGCAAATTAATCCGGAGGTTGAAGTTTATTTCCTTGAGATTATACCGACAGCCTTACGGGTAGATCGTGATAATACGGAAATTAAGTCATTAAATATGTATTTGAAGCAATATTTGAAGGATGTGATTTGGGTGGATTTAGCTGAGCATTTCAGTGATAAATACCAAAAACTTAACTTGGAATATAGTCATGACGGTTTACATTTTAATGCAAAAGGCTATGAAAAATTGACCGCTATTTTGGAACAAGAGATCAAATAATGAAACGAATTGCATATATTACTGGATCAAGAGCTGAGTATGGTATTGTTAAACGCTTACTGAAAAAATTAAATGAAGATACTGAACTAGATTTTTCTTTAGTAGTTACCGCTATGCATTTGGACGCACAATATGGAAAAACAGTAGAACTCATTGAAAAAGACGGTTTTGATATTGCGGCTCGTATACCATTAACCTTGAATGCTGAAAATAATCAAACGATTATTCATTCTATGGCGGAATGTTTAGATGATTTTGGTAGGCATTTTCAACAGCATAAATATGATGCGGTTATGATATTAGGGGATCGCTATGAGATGCTTGCGGTTGCAACCGCAGCTGCAATACATAATATTCCTTTGATTCATTTACACGGCGGAGAACAGACGCTCGGTAATTATGATGAATTTATTCGTCATTGTATTACGAAAATGTCGAAATTACATTTAACTGCAACTGAAACATATAGAAAACGGGTGATTCAATTAGGTGAAGATCCTCAATATGTACATAATATCGGTTCATTAGGTGCGGAAAATAGTTTATTACTGGCGTTACCGACTAAAGAAGAATTAATCATAAGTCTAGAGATACCGAATACATCTTATTTTATGGTAGTATTTCACCCAGAAACACTAAGCGAACAGCCGGTATCGGAGCAAATAAAGCAGCTTTTAGCTGCCTTAGAGACATTTAAATCGGACTATCAATTTGTTTTTATCGGCTCAAATTCGGATACAAATGCTGATCAAATTTTTAAACGTCTGCAAGATTATGCTACGAAACATCATTATAAGTTTTTTACTTCGGTAAAGCCGGAAGAGTATTTAGCCTTAATTAAATATTCCGCAGGTTTAATCGGTAACAGTTCGTCCGGTTTATTAGAAGCACCAAGCTGTGGTGTTGGCACAGTAAATATTGGCAATCGTCAGCAAGGTCGAGTTCGCGGAGAAAGTGTGATTGATGTGGAAACGACCAAAGAAGCGATTAAAGTAGGGATTGAACGATTAATTTCACTTGATTTTCAACAGTGTTTACCACGAATGATAAACCCATATTATCAAGATAATGCGATGGAAAACGCTTATCGAATCATCAAAACGTTTTTGGCAGAGGAACTGATTTCGCAGCCGAAAACATTTTACGATTTATAGTAAAAATTAAAAAAGGTATTTTATGCGAAATAAGTGGTTAATATTAGCCTTTGTTGGGTTAGTGACAGCTTGTTCATCTTCTAGTTCTCAACAAGAAAATTTCCCCGGAGAGTTTGCGAATGCAGATTATATACTTTCGGATTCAGATGCTCGGCGTTGGGTTATTGCCAGTCAGCAGGCTGAGCAGTGTATTTATCCGAATTTAACAAAGATTCAACAACAGGCTTTTAGTAAAGAAGATTCATATATTCACTCACAATATGTATTTTTCTATCCCTTAGAAGAGCTTATTGGCGAGCAATATGTAAAAATTATTCAAGATGATGAGAAAGCGATGGGCTATGCTCAATATCAATTTAAAAAGTTTAAAAATACTCAAGAATTTGAGCCATTAGATAAGAAACAATGTCAAATCTTAAGAGAAAAAGCTAAAGCCGATTTAGCCGTTGTAAAAGGTCAGTATAAAAGTGGTATGGTTGAGGAAACCAAATCAGATGCTAAAAATGGCGATGGTGTGGCGACTAATCAAAATAAATTCTTTTTTGATATTATCAAGTGGGGTTCAGCACTCTTATTGTAATTGCTTTAAAACAGTATTCGCTACCGGCGATAACTGAGTCATAAAGGGTGGAATTTGATATAAGGTTAAATTCCATCCTTTTTATTCGATCATTATCCCCTAGATTACAGACCTATCGCATAGCGTAATGCTTTTTTCTTAAGAGGCATAATTTTTTTCGCTAGTACCAAGCCTAAATTTCGGGTAATTTTTACTGGCAATAACTCGGTTTTGAAGGCTTTATAAAAAACATCCATACCGGTTTGCATCAATAAATTATCGGGTTTACGTTTATGTTCATAACGTTTAAGCACCGCTTCATTTGCAAAGTTTTCGCCTTTTTTGACCGCTTGTTCAATCACTTCCAATAACACTTGCACATCTTTAAAACCGAGATTAACCCCTTGTCCGGCAAGCGGATTAATAGTGTGCGCCGCATCGCCAATCAATACCACGCCGTTTTTGACATAATGTTGAGCGTGTTGGCGAGTCAGTGGAAAACTGGCGGCATTGACTACTTCCACTTTGCCTAAACGGGCAGGGAAATGTTGTTGAATTTCGGCGGTGAGTTTTTCTGAAGACAGTTGTTTTAGCTGAGCAATGCGTTGCGGTACGTCATACCACACGACACAACCGTTGTGATCTGATAGAGGTAAAAATGCACGAGGGCCGCTCGGGAAGAATTGTTGCCAGGTAACCGATTGTTGCGGTAATTCGGTTTTCACCGTGGCAAGTAAACAATGTTGGCGATATTGCCAGCTGGTTAGCCCAATACTCGCCCAGCTACGCACTTGTGAGTTTGCGCCGTCCGCAGCGATCAGTAGTGGGGCGGTAAATGTTTGCTCATCAACGGTTACTGTCCATAATTGTTCGTGATAATTTGCAGAAATTTGCGAAAATCCTACCGCTTGTTGGCAGTTTGGATACTGCTTTAAGGCTTGCCATAAACCGAGCTGAATTGCATTATTTTCCACCATAAAACCGAGTTTATCCAAGCCGATTTCCTCTGCATGAAAGGCGGTATTAAATCCTTCGATTTCCCAAGTTTCCAAACCGTCATACGGGCAAATTCGCATTTGGCTGATTGCTTGCCAAGCACCCAGTTCTTCAAGTAGTTTGACCGAGGTAATACTGATGGCGGAAATACGTAAATCATAAGCAGCATTCGCATCAAATGAAGGAAGCGGATTTTTTTCGATTAATGCGATATTTAACCCTTGTTTTGCCAAGCCGAGTGCTACCGCAGCTCCGACCATACCGCCACCGATAATGATAATATCTTGTGTTTTCATTTTGCCCCTCATTTACTGAATGTTGATGCCCTATTATAACGTTTTAATTACCGGAACTAACTCAATATTTAGTGCTTTTAGGATTTTTAGCTTGGATTTGATAGAGAGGAAACCTATTTTTGCGATCCTGATCGAGAAAAGTGATTTTGTTACTGTGCTTATGTGACTTTATCTTTTACCCTCCTAGCAATTTGTAGGAGGGAAGATGTCTTTAGCCATTGTTTATAGCCGTGCATCAATTGGTGTGGAAGCACCGTTGGTAACGATTGAAGTGCATTTGAGTAACGGAAAACCGGGGCTAACGATTGTTGGCTTACCGGAAACCACGGTAAAAGAGGCGGGAGATCGGGTGCGTAGCGCGTTAATGAATGCCAACTTTATGTATCCTCCGCAACGGATCACGATTAACCTTGCACCGGCGGATCTACCTAAAGAAGGAGGGCGTTTTGATCTACCGATTGCAATTGGGATCTTAGCCGCTTCAGGGCAGATGGATTCGGATCGCTTAAAACAGTTTGAGTTTTTAGGAGAACTGGCTTTAACAGGATCGTTACGAGGCGTTCACGGCGTGATTCCGGCGGTAATTTCCGCTGAAAAAGCCAAGCGACAGATGATTATTTCTCGTCCGAATGTGAATGAGGCTTCGTTAGTGTCGAATGCAGAAACCTATTTTGCCAGTTCCTTATTGCAAGTGGTTAATTTTATGAATAAGCGAGATAGTCTGCCGGTTGCTCAGCAGATTTCGCAAAAAACACAAGAAATTCAACCGCTTGTAAAACGTGATTTGACTGATATTATCGGGCAACAACACGCTAAACGAGCGTTAATGATTGCGGCTGCTGGACAACATAATTTACTTTTCCTTGGTCCTCCTGGTACAGGCAAAACGATGCTTGCCAGCCGTTTAGCGGATTTGTTACCGGCAATGAGTGATGATGAAGCGATTGAAACCGCTTCGGTGACCAGTTTGGTACAAAACGAATTGAATTTTCACAACTGGAAAGAGCGCCCGTTTCGAGCACCGCATCATAGTGCTTCAATGGTGGCGTTAGTCGGTGGCGGTTCTATTCCTAAACCGGGCGAAATCAGTTTGGCGCACAATGGTGTGCTTTTTTTAGACGAATTGCCTGAGTTTGAACGAAAAGTATTGGACGCATTACGTCAGCCGCTGGAAGCCGGTGAGATTATTATTTCCAGAGCGAATGCTAAGGTGCAATTCCCTGCTAGTTTTCAATTAATTGCAGCAATGAATCCTAGTCCAACAGGGCATTATCAAGGCACGCACAATCGTACTTCTCCGCAACAAGTAATGCGTTATCTAAATCGTTTATCTGGTCCATTTTTAGATCGTTTTGATTTGTCTATCGAAGTGCCGTTATTGCCGAAAGGTGCATTACAAAGTAGTGATAATCGAGGTGAAACTACAGAACAAGTACGTAAGCGAGTACTTTTAGCAAGAGAATTACAACTTGCGAGAGCCGGAAAAATTAATGCTAAATTAACTACCAAAGAAATTGAACGGGATTGCCGTTTGGCAGAAAAAGATGCTCTGTTTTTAGAAAATGCTTTGACCAAATTAGGGCTTTCGGTACGTGCTTATCATCGTATTTTAAAGGTTTCCCGAACAATTGCTGATCTCGCTAATGAGCCGAATATTCAGCAAATTCATCTTGCTGAAGCACTTGGCTATCGGGCTATGGATAGACTGTTGCAGAGATTACAAGGTGAACATTAAGTAAATAATTTTATATTTTGTGATCTTTGTAAATAAGTGTAATATAATTAAGTTTCTGAAATTTCGTAAGCATTGTATGGGGTTTTAATGCTTATTTTTATTTATCAAAAAGGAGTTATTATGAAATTTATAATTAAATTTAATTTAATGTTGCTTATAGGAGCGATTCTATCTGGTTGTGGAGGTAGTAATGGTAAATCTCCGAATATTCGATCAGATTTAAAAAACGTAAAAAGTAAGGCGGAAAAAGTAGAGCATATTCAAAGGAAGAAAGTAAAAGATAACGATTCCTTAAGTTCTACAGTAAAAGAAGATGTACCAACTAAAACAATTCAAAATAATGTAGCTCATGGTATCGATCCGATTAAGAAAGATCAGATTGTCTCGTTAAATAAACATAATTTATTACAAACTGAAGAGCATAACAAGCAACAAGAAAATTCTCATCCTGAGGATATAGTTCAGGAGATAATAAAGCGATCGGTAGAGGATTATAATAAAGAAAAAATACGAGAATTAGGTATTGGGTTAGTTAAAGAAGCAGGGGTCCAAGAACATTTACCTAATCATTTCCCTATCCAAATTGTATTGGAAGATAATCAGAAAGTGATTTTAAATGTGGAGGATTACGCTTATAAAACTCAACATACAACAGAAAAATTTACGAATACATTAAAACCATATGAAACACATATTCTAAAAGATTCCCAAGGCAAGTTATTAGGATATTACGGGCATGCTCGACTAAATCAGGTGCATCAATCTATCAGAAATGAAGATAGATATGTAAGCAAAGAAGAACATAACTTACCTTTTCAAAGTTATCCTCTCTTAGCAATGGATGAAGGGATGAAGAAATTGCCTGATACAACCGGTTCTTTATCTTATAAAGGGAAAATGATTTATTCCTATGATAAGGGCGGTGATAATGCAAAATTCGATGCGATCGTTAACGCAACATATAACGGTTCAAATAAAATGTTAAGTATGAAAATAGACGGGGACAAAGATACTTCTTATAACAATGTGCCACAATGGACATTTCGTGGACAAGTTAATTCTGATGGTTCAGTAGCTGGTCATCTAATTAATGATAAGAAGCATGATGCTAATTTTAGTGGGGGTATTTATGGTAGTAATGGTGATGTATTAAGCGGTTCAGTGAGCCAAAGAGAAGGCTTATGGAAAGGGGTAATCGGTGCGACACAAGTACAAAATAGTGAGGGAAAATAAAATATATTAACTAACGAATTTTTTAAGAGTTAGCATAATTAAAGGACTAAGTTTTATGAGCTTAGTCCTTTTCTTTTTCTATTAATTTAATGAGACATTGTATAAAACCCTGTGGGTTTTCGTTATGTGCATTATGTCCTGCATTAGGAATAATGTGGTGACTTAGTTTATTATCGCAGACCATTTTTCGGAATTTCTGATCTTTCTCACCGATTAAAAAGGTAATATTCCAATTTTTTTCTATTAATAAGGGTTGGTAATATGTTTGCTTTGCAAGACTTGTTGCTTCAAGCATCGTTGCAATGGCTATCCCATGGTTATTTTGCCGTTTTTGGATCAAATTTGACCGCTGGTGTAGGTCTAAATTGGCAAAAACCGCTTGTTGATACCAATCATTTAACACGGTTGTCATAGGCTCGTGGCGAAAACGTTCCGCCCATTGATGATCGGTTTGCCAACGAGCTTGGCGTTCCGTATCTGTTGCTAAACCGATATTTGCTCCTTCAAGAATGGTATGTTTGAGATGAGGATTATGGGAATTGAGTGTATAGTCTAAAGCTAAACGTCCACCTAACGAATAGCCGATCAAATAAAAAGGCTGATTGCCAATATAATGTAGGATAGTTTGATGAATGAGCTCTCTAGCGTGAGTAAAACCATGGCAGGCGATATGTTCGCTTGCACCATGTAAGGGAAGATCTATGGTAAGCGGTCGAATTTCCGGAAAATTTTGCAAGCGGTCTAATACCGCTTGCCAATCCTGCTGTGAACCGAGTAAACCGTGCAGAAAAACCACCGGTGTACCCGTTTCACTGTGCCATGTTGCATGGAGCATTAGGCAATTTCCGCTTGAGAGATTTGTTTGATTAATGATTTATACAGGTTACTACCGTCCTGATCATTTACCTTAATTTCAACGATAGTCACGCCTTTACGTCCGTAAGCAAGTTTTAGTTTGGCTTTTAAATCAGCCCAAGTAAATGGACGGATATATTCAATGCCGAACATTGTTGCAATCGGTGCAAATTCATAGTTATGTGCTAAACGATAGAATTGCTCTTTCGCTTTTGCTTCCACCGGTAACATATCGAAAATTGCACCACCACTATTATTAATCACGAATAAAATACAAGGGTGATTAATTTTGTTAAGCAATGCGACAGAGTTCAAATCGTGTAGAGCGGAAATATCGCCAATGACACCTACGGTCGGTTGACCACTACCTTGTGCGACACCTGCCATGGTTGCAATTAAACCGTCAATACCACTAGCACCACGATTGGTATAAACCGGATAACCCTCTGGCAATTTGCATAGTGCATCAACTAAACGTACAAATAAACTGTTACCGATAAATAAATTACCGTTAGTCGCTAAAACTTCTTCGATATGATGTGCTAATGATGCTTCATTTAAGCTACCGCCTACCTGTTGTTCAATAAAACCGGCACAGAATTGTGAAAGTGCTAATGGTTCTAATAGCCATGGTTTTTGGCGAAGTGGCGGATGCACACGTAAGAAATGATGTGCTTTTGCGATAAAGCGTGTTTGATGATGTGCGAACGGATTTAAATAATCGCTATATTCATCTACTTGCCAAAATTCACCTTTGAAGGCTTCAAGGAATTTATTGACACGTTTGCTGACAATTTGGCTACCGAATTGAATCACGATATCTGCTTGTAATAAGCGTTGGTGAACAGTATTGTTCGACAGCCAAATATCTGCGTATGGTAAACTCGCATCTACACAAGATTGCACATCAGTAAGTAAGCACCAACCGAGCGTTTCCGCCCATGCTTTAATGCCGATACCTTGTTCAACCGGTAATTTACCCACCACAATTACGCCACGTTTGGTACGCCAGTAATCCCAATTCTCGTGCATAGATACTTCACTTTGAATCGTTTGGCTGTTAATCCATTTGGTGTGTGGATTGATTAACCAACTTTGAATCGGTTTTAACCACGGGTGAGTGCTAATTGCATTTTCATCCGCTTCATATAACGGTTCTGCGAAAGGTGCGTTGATATGTACCACACCACCTTGTTGGTTTTGGGTTACGCAAGCCTGTTCAATCGTTGCGGCTAGCCAAGCTGCATTATAATGCTCTGCTGGTTTTGGTAAGTTAACGCTTGCTACCGGATAATTCGCAAAAATACCCTGTTGCGGAATTGCTTGATTTGCACCGCAACCGATTAATTCCGGCGGTCGGTCTGCAGATAGAACAATAAGTTTATGGTGAGTAAGACTTGCCTCAATAACTGCCGGATAAAGATTAGCAACTGCCGTTCCTGATGTCACGATAATAGCCACAGGATCATTAGTTGACTTGGCAATCCCTAAGGCAAAGAAGCCTAATCCGCGTTCGTCAAAGTGGCTATGACATTGAGCTAATTGGCTTTGCTGTAGTTGGATTGCTTCAAGTGTCAATGGGGTGGAACGTGATCCCGGTGCAATACAAAAATGTTTTACGCCATAACGTAATAAGGCGTTCACAATCACTTTTGCCCAAGAACGGTTAAAGGTGCTTACTGTCATATCTCTTCTCTGTGCTTTATAACGGGTTTAATTATCATTAAATAAAAGAATTGTAGCAAAATCTACGAAAAATAGTTGGAAAATTACCATTTGCTAGCCATTTTATTTCATTTTTATTAAATTGTTTTTTGGCTTGATAACAAAATTAATGAGAAGTACTTCACATATTTTAAACATTATAAATGAAAATTACTCCATTAAGTTTATAATAAATGGCGTATTTATTCATAACTGGTGTGAGGTTTGGAGAAATGTTGTCAGATGAGGATATTTTCCTACGTTATCAAGCTAAAAGCCAAGAATTTCAACGTGTTACGGAAGTGAGTTTGTTAGGACATTCTTTGTTCGATATGTGGAATGATTGGCAAAATGAAATTACCTTTAACGGTAAATCAGTAGCAAATTTAGGCATTTCTGGCGTGAGTACTCGTCAATATTTAGATGTGATAGCGAAACCGCAGCGTATTACTTCATTAGGACAAAAGGTTTTCTTGTTCTTAGGCGTAAACGATATTGTGAAAGAGCCTGACTATTCTCCTGCCCAAGTCTTGCATTGGTTATTGCAAATAATTGAACAAATTCAACCGCTTGCAATGCCAAATACCCATTATTTCTTACTAGAAGCTACGCCAGTTCGTCATATAAATACGGTTACGAACAGCCAAATTCAGCAGCTTAATGCCTATTTCAGCGAACATTGTCCGGCAAATCTGACTTTTGTTAAAACCTTTGAGGCATTTGCGGATTCAGAGGGAAATCTCAATGCGGCATTTACAACGGACGGTTTGCACTTCAATTTACAGGGTTATGCGATTTTGCGTCGCTTATTAGAGGCGTATGTGTAATATGTGTCGGAAAGCATAACAGACTCAAGGAGTTTATATGTCAAAATTATCTCATACAGAAGTATTGAATACGATTCAAAATGGTTTGATTGCTTCGTGTCAGCCGGTTGATGACGGTCCGATGGACAAGCCGGAGATTGTGGCAGCAATGGCACAAGCCTCAATTATCGGTGGGGCGGCAGGATTACGTATTGAAGGAGTAGATAATTTAAAAGCAACGCGTCCGACAGTAAAAGCACCGATCATTGCGATTGTCAAACGTGATTTACCGGATAGCCCGATACGCATCACCCCATTTTTACAAGATATTGAAGATTTAGCGGCAGCCGGTGCGGATATTATTGCAGTTGACGGTACGGATCGGGTACGACCGGTCACGATTGAAGCGGCGTTGAAACGTATTCACGAATTAGGTTGTTTGGCAATGGCGGACTGTTCGACATTGGTAGAAGGCTTATATTGCCAGCAACTCGGTTTTGATATTGTCGGTAGTACGATGTCGGGTTATACCGGTGGAGAAGTACCAAATGAACCGGATTATCAGTTAGTTAAAGACTTAAAAGCGGCAGGTTGTTTTGTGATGGCGGAAGGGCGTTATAACTCCCCTCAACTGGCTAAAACCGCGATTGAGATCGGTGCGGATTGTGTTACGGTTGGTTCGGCATTAACGCGTTTGGAGCATATTGTCAGCTGGTTTGCTGATGAGATAAAAGCTGCAAAAGTCTAAGGGGAATGTATGCGTTGTTTAGCATTAGATATTGGCGGTACTAAGATTGCCTCGGCATTAGTCGAAAACGGTGTAATTTCCCAACGCCGACAAATCAGCACGCCACAACAAGATGCGGCGGAAGCGATGCACCACACTTTAGCGGACATTTTTCGACAGTACCAAGGGCAGTTTGATGCAGTTTCAGTAGCTTCGACCGGTATTATCAATAACGGCATTTTAACCGCATTAAACCCAAAAAATTTAGGCGGATTAGCTTTCTTTCCATTGCAAGAAAGTATTGCACATCATACTGACAAACCGATTTTCTTACTCAATGACGTGCAAGCGGCAGCTTGTGCCGAATATCAACATCAAGATAAACAAGCGATCGAAAATTTTGTATTTATTACCGTTTCAACCGGCGTTGGCGGCGGCATTATCCAAAACGGCAAATTGCTAACCCAACCAAATGGCGTAGCAGGGCATATTGGACATACTTTAGCGGATCCGAACGGGCCAGTCTGTGGTTGTGGTCGCCGAGGTTGTGTGGAAGCGATTGCTTCAGGGCGAGCTATCGAAGCAGTTTCAAGCCAATGGGCAGAACCTTGTACCCCGAAACAAGTATTTGAGCAATTCCGAGCGGGCAACGTACAAGCGGTCGAATTAGTCGAAAAATCTGCAAAAGTGATCGCCAATTTAGTGGCGGATTTAACCATTGGTTTAGATACGCAAAAAGTGGTGATCGGCGGTAGTATCGGCTTGGCGGAAGGCTATTTACCGCTTGTACGACAATATTTAGCCGAAATGCCGCATTTCTATCATTGTGAATTGGAAGCGGCGAAATATGGCGGCGATGCCGGTTTAATCGGTGCGGCAGCATGGGCGGAACAACATTTTTAATTAAATTTAAGGAACATAATATGAAAAATTTAACCGGTATTTTTAGTGCGTTACTCGTAGCATTTAATGAAGACGGCTCAATTAATGAAAAGGGCTTACGCCAAATTATTCGTCATAATATCGACAAAATGAAAGTGGACGGTTTATATGTCGGCGGTTCAACCGGAGAAAACTTTATGCTTTCCACCGCAGAGAAAAAAGAAATTTTCCGTATCGCAAAAGACGAAGCGAAAGATCAAATTGCACTGATTGCTCAAGTGGGTAGCGTGAATTTACAAGAAGCGGTCGAATTAGGTAAATATGCCACCGAATTAGGTTATGATTGTTTATCAGCGGTGACACCGTTCTATTACAAATTCAGCTTTGCCGAAATCAAACATTATTACGACACCATTATTGCCGAAACCGGCAACAATATGATCGTCTATTCGATTCCGTTCTTAACCGGTGTGAATATCGGTGTAGAGCAGTTCGGCGAATTGTATAAAAATCCGAAAATCTTAGGGGTGAAATTTACCGCCGGCGATTTCTATTTATTGGAACGCTTGAAAAAAGCCTATCCGAACCATTTAATTTGGGCGGGCTTTGATGAAATGATGTTACCGGCGGTGGCACTAGGTGTGGACGGTGCAATCGGTTCGACCTTCAACGTGAACGCACCGCGCGCTCGTCAAATTTTTGAATTGACCAAACAAGGTAAATTGGCGGAAGCGTTAGCGGTACAACACGTGACCAATGATTTGATTGAAGGCATTTTAGCGAACGGTTTATATCTCACTATTAAAGAATTACTTAAATTACAAGGTGTAGAAGCCGGTTATTGCCGTGAACCGATGACCGCTAAAGCAACCGACAAACAACTTGAAGTGGCAAAAGCACTTTATGCAAAATTTTTATAAAATTTGACAGCTTGTTGTACACATATAACAATAATAATGAGGAAATATTATGCGTCTTATCCCTTTACAAACGAGTGAGCAAGTAAGTCGCTGGGCTGCTCGTCATATTGTTGAACGTATCAATCAATTTCAGCCGACGGCTGATCGCCCTTTTGTGTTAGGTTTGCCGACCGGCAGTACGCCACTACAAACCTATCAGGAATTGATTCGTTTATACCAAGCCGGTGAAGTGAGCTTTAAATATGTAGTTACGTTTAATATGGATGAATATGTCGGCTTACCTAAGGAACATCCGCAGAGTTACCATACCTTTATGCACTGTAACTTCTTTGATCATATTGATATTCAGCCACAAAATATCAATATTTTGAATGGTAATACCGAGGATCACGATGCTGAATGTCGCCGTTATGAACAGAAAATTCAGTCATACGGCAAAATTCACCTGTTTATGGGTGGTGTCGGTGTGGACGGTCATATTGCGTTTAACGAACCGGCTTCTTCTTTGCGTTCACGTACTCGGATTAAAACCTTAACCGAAGATACTTTGATCGCAAATTCCCGCTTTTTTGAGAATGATGTTACCAAAGTGCCAAAATATGCGTTAACCATCGGTGTGGCAACATTACTTGATGCGGAAGAAGTGATGTTACTGATTACCGGCTACAATAAAGCGTTGGCATTACAGGCTTGTGTGGAAGGGGCAGTAAACCATATGTGGACGGTTAGTGCTTTGCAACTGCATGAGCGAGGAGTTGTGGTGTGTGACGAATCAGCAACCCAAGAACTCAAAGTGAAAACCGTGAAATATTTCACCCAATTAGAAGCTAATGCAATTCAAAGCGTGTTGTAAGTTTTAAGGTCTGTTACACTATTAACAGACCTTTTTATTTGGAGAAAATGATGAAATATGCTTTCACAAACAGTGTAATTTATACCGCCAAAGAGGTGTTATACGGATACGCTGTAGTTATTGAGAATGACAAAATTCAAGCGATTGTACGTGAAGAACAATTAGCGGATGATATCCAATGTATTGATTTACAAGGACATAATCTTACCGCTGGTTTTATTGATTTACAGCTAAATGGTTGCGGTGGTGTCATGGTAAACAGTGAACCGACAGTTCACACTTTTGAAATTATGCAGCAAACCAATTTACGTTCAGGCACAACAAGTTATTTACCGACCTTTATTACTGCACCTGATGAGGGTATGAAACAAGTAGTCGCAGCGATGCGTGATTATTTGCAGAAATATCAAAACCAAGCACTCGGTTTGCACTTGGAAGGCCCTTATCTCAGCCTTGAGAAAAAAGGTGTACATCGTGCCGAATATGTGCGTGAAATCAGCCCTGAAATGCAACAGTTTCTATGTGATAACGCTGATGTGATCACCAAAATTACTTTAGCGGCGGAGAACCCGACCGCAAAAGCAATTCCTGAATTTGTGAAAAGTGGCATTATTGTGTCGGTCGGACACTCGAACGCCACTTATGAAGTGGCAAAACAAGCGTTTGCCAATGGTGCAACCTTTGCTACCCATTTACACAATGCTATGTCGCCTATCAGTTCCGGACGTGCAATGGGCGTTGTCGGCGCTGTGTTAGACAGCGATGAGGTTTATACCGGTATTATTGTGGACGGTTTACACGTCGAATTTGGTAATGTCAAAATCGCTAAACGAGCTAAAGGTGACAAACTTTGTATCGTCACCGATGCCACTGCAGCGGCAGGTGCGAATATCGAACAATTTGATTTTGTCGGCACTACGGTTTATGTGCGTGACGGCAAATGCTATGACGCTAACGGCACTTTAGGCGGTGCATCCATTACGATGATCGAATCGGTTAAAAATGCGGTGCAGGAAGTTGGGATTCCGTTAGATGAAACGCTGAGAATGTGTAATTATTATCCGGCGAAAGCGATTGGTGTTGATGATCGTTTAGGTTCGATTGAAGTGGGCAAAATTGCGAATCTGACCGTTTTTACCAACCGTTTTGAGGTAATTGGTTGTGCGGTAAATGGCGAATGGCAAGCCTTTAATTAAATGAGTGACCTTCTCAATTGAGAAGGTCATTTTTAGCTGGTAAATAATAAGAGAAATTTGACCGCTTACGCTTCAAGGATTAACACCTTTTTGAGTAAATCCAATAAAACCGGTAGCTCGGTTACACCTTGTCGGTCAATAAAATGCCCACCTTGTGCCAAACGAATATAGTCCGCCTGTAAATATTGTGCCAATCTATCGCTAAATAAATGCGGCACAATCTCATCATCTAAGGCAGAAATTACATAAGATTTTGTCGGCAAACAAGCGGTCTTATTTGAATAAAATTCCGCAAAACTATCTAATTCTGGCAAAGTTGACAGTTTTTCATAAAAGCCGGATACAAAAATCGCCGTATCCACTTTTTGTTGTGTCACCGCAAGATAATTCAGTAACGCAATACAACCTAAACTGTGCCCGATTAAAATCGTATTTTCGTCTAAGGTAAGTGTATTTTTATGATGTTCTAACCACACTCGCGGATTCGGATTATCGGAGTCCGGCATTGCTAAACACTCACACGCTACCCCTAATTTTTCCAATTCTTGTTTTAACCACGGAAACCAATTCCTCCCCGGATTCGCAGTATAACCGTGGGTTATGTATATTTTTTGCATTACTTATCCTTCTTATTTTTTATTAGAAAACGTTTGCTTTGGGCCTAATTTAGCCAAAAAAATTTACTTTGAAAAGTGAGATCTCTGTCACAAATTGGCAAAAAAGTTTTTAACTTATTGATTTTAAATGATTTTTATTTTTAAGGTTTGGTTGACTTCAGCGGTTACTAAGCGTAATTTATGAAATATCATTTTACTATTTGAAACGCTAATAAATTAGGGGTGTCCAATGAGAGTTTCTTATCAAGATTTAAAAGCTGAATTTAAACGTGTGTTATTAGCACGTAATGTACGTGAAGAAATTGCAGAAGAGTGTGCAACCGTATTTGCTGATACCACTCAAGCGGGTGCATATTCACACGGGGTAAACCGTTTTCCACGTTTTATTCAGCAGTTAGAAAACGGAGATATTGTACCGGAAGCCGTTCCGACTAAGGTACTTTCATTGGGGGCTATCGAACAATGGGATGCTCATCAAGCTATTGGTAACTTAACTGCGAAAAAAATGATGGATAGAGCGATGGAACTCGCTTCACAAAACGGTATCGGTGTGGTGGCGTTGCGTAATGCGAACCACTGGATGAGAGGTGGTTCTTACGGCTGGCAAGCGGCGGAGAAAGGCTATATTGGTATTTGTTGGACCAATGCGTTAGCAGTAATGCCACCTTGGGGGGCAAAAGAATGCCGTGTTGGAACCAACCCGTTAATCGTTGCCGTACCGACCACGCCAATCACTATGGTGGATATGTCTTGCTCAATGTATTCCTACGGTATGTTGGAAGTTCATCGCTTACAAGGCCGTCAGACTTTTGTTGATGCTGGTTTTGATGATGATGGTAATCCGACCCGTGATCCAGCAACCGTTGAGAAAAACCGCCGTTTAATGCCGATGGGCTTCTGGAAAGGTTCTGGCCTATCAATCGTGTTAGATATGATTGCAACCTTACTTTCTAACGGTGAATCTACTGCGGCGGTAACCGAAGATAAAGATGACGAATATTGTGTTTCACAAGTATTCATTGCGATTGAAGTGGATCGTTTAATCGACGGTAAAACCAAAGACGAAAAATTGAACCGTATTATGGATTATGTAAGAACGGCAGAACCAGCAGATCCGAATGTACCTGTACGTTTACCAGGTCACGAGTTCACTACTATTCTTGCTGATAACATTGCCAACGGTATTCCGGTTGATGAAACTGTATGGGCAAAATTGCAATCATTGTAAATGGCATAACTCTCTCCCCTTGAGGGAGAGAGGAACTAATACAATCGGTCAAATTATTTAATTTTTTACGAGGAACAAACGATGTTTTTCGGACACATTTCAAACTACAATCCAAAACAATATCCTGAAGCGATTCAATATGCATTGCATTATTTAAAAAACACTGATTTTGATGCGATGGAAGCCGGGGTTTACGAGCTGAAAGGCAGAGATATTTACGTCCAAGTATTAGATTTGGAAACCAAAGATATTTCAGCATTTCAACCTGAAGTCCACCGTAATTACTTAGATGTGCAATATCTTCACAAAGGTAAAGAGAAAATGGCATTTGCAGTAGATAGTGGTAAGAATCCGATTCACACTGCTTATCTACCGGAACGAGATATTCAGTATTATCAAACGGTCGAAAATGAGCAAATTTTTACCTGTGAAGTTGGTAATTTTGCCGTGTTTTTCCCAGAAGATTGCCATAGAACTGCAATTTTTAACGGTACTGAGACGATTAGAAAAGTGGTCGTTAAAATTGCAATGACAGAAATCTAGACGAGCTACAGAGCAGCTCAAATATGCGTAACCTAGGGTGTAAGTCCTAGGATAAGACAAGGAGCAACAGATGAAACCCATCGCTCAATTCGTTGGAAAAGCGATTGAAGCCTTTGCCGTGATTATTTTATCGGCAATGTCAATTTTAGTTTTCCTTAATGTGGTACTGCGTTATGGCTTTAACAGCAGTATTAATGTAACAGAAGAAGTTTCTCGCTATATGTTTGTATGGCTTGCCTTTTTAGGGGCAGTATTGGCATTTAGTGAAAATCAACACGTTAGTGTTACCGTGTTAACTGAGAAACTCTCTCCCATTGCACGTAATGTTTTAAAATTGTTTACCGATGCGGCAATGTTATTCTGTTGCTACCTCATCGTTGATGGTAGTTGGATTCAATTCCAACTCAATCTTGAAAATCTTGCACCTATCTCAGGTTTACCACAAGGTATTACTTTCCTTGCAAGTGTGGTTTCAGGTGTGTTAATCGGTATTTTGATTATTGCAAGAATGGTGACAAATGTGACCGCTTTAGTTAAAGGAGAAGCACAATGACTGTCGTAATTTTCCTTTCGGTATTACTTGGTGCAATTATTTTAGGGATTCCGGTTGCGTTTGCTTTATTGATTTGTGGCGTAGCATTAATGCTTCACTTAGATTTATTTGATGCACAAATTCTTGCCCAACAAATTGTTAGCGGTGCAGATAGCTTTTCGCTCATGGCGATTCCGTTCTTTATTCTCGCTGGTGAAATAATGAATGAAGGCGGACTTTCTAAACGTATTATCGACTTACCGATGAAATTAGTCGGTCATAAACGCGGTGGTTTAGGTTTTGTAGCGATTCTTGCTGCGATGATTATGGCGAGCCTTTCCGGTTCGGCAGTAGCGGACACTGCAGCAGTAGCAGCAATGCTATTACCAATGATGAAAACTACCGGTTACCCGATTGACCGTTCAGCAGGTTTAATCGGTACTGCGGGTATTATCGCACCGATTATTCCGCCAAGCATTCCGTTTATCGTATTTGGGGTAGCGAGTGGAGTATCTATCACTAAATTATTCTTAGCAGGGATTTTCCCAGGCGTTATGATGGGTATCTGTTTAGCCGCACTCTGGTGGTGGCAAGCCAAACGCCTTGATTTAATGACCTTCTCAAAAGCGACTAAACAAGAACTTTGTATTTCATTTAAAAACAGTATTTGGGCGTTAATGTTGCCAGTGATTATTATCGGTGGTTTCCGTTCAGGTATGTTCACCCCAACAGAAGCCGGTGCGGTAGCAACTTTCTATGCGTTAGTGGTTTCACTGTTCGTTTATCGTGAATTGAAATTCAAAGACCTCTACAAAGTGATTTTAGCGGCGGCAAAAACCACTGCGGTAGTGATGTTCTTAGTGGCAGCGGCAAACGTCACCGGCTGGTTAATTACCGTGGCGGAATTACCGACCATGTTAACCGAATTGCTTGAGCCGTTAATCGAAAGCCCGACAACGTTATTATTAGTGGTGATGTTAGCGGTATTCGTGATCGGTATGGTGATGGACTTAACTCCGACCGTTTTAATCTTAACCCTGGTGTTAATGCCGTTAATTGAAGAAGCGGGAATTGACCCGGTTTACTTCGGTGTGTTATTTATTCTTAACACCTCAATTGGCTTAATTACTCCACCGGTCGGTAATGTATTAAACGTAATTACCGGTGTGTCAAAACTACCGTTTGACCAAGCAGCAAAAGGGGTATTCCCTTACCTTATGATGATGATTGGTTTATTACTGCTCTTCGTATTCGTACCGGATTTAATTTTAGTGCCGTTAAGCTGGATGCAGTAAAAAATTAGCTCCCCCTCTTTACTAAAGAGGGGAACTAGACAACAAATTCCCAACCTACTTAGGAGACCCCTATGAAATTTTTTAATCTAAAAACTTTATCAGCTTTCGTTGCTAGTGCAGTAGCATTTTCAGGTGTAGCAAATGCGGAAATTTCGCTTCGCTTCGGTTATGAGGCACCTCGTTCCGACAGCCAGCACGTTGCGGCGAAAAAATTTGATGAATTATTGAAAGACAAAACCAAAGGGGAAATTAAACTCAAATTGTTCCCTGATAGTACATTAGGTAATGCACAAACCATGATCAGTGGTGTGCGTGGCGGTACGATTGATATTGAAATGTCAGGTTCACCAAACTTCACTGGTTTAGAACCTAAATTAAACGTGATTGATATCCCGTTTATCTTTAAAGATCGTGAACACGTTTACAAAGTATTAGACGGTGAAATCGGTCAAGGTTTATTACAAGATCTTGAAAAACAAGGCTTAAAAGGCTTGGCATTCTGGGATGTTGGCTTCCGTGCCTTCTCTAACTCAAAACACGCTGTTAATAAACCGGAAGACATCAAAGGCTTAAAAGTTCGTACTAACCAAAACCCAATGTATATAAAAGCATTTAGTATTTTAGGTGGTAACCCAGTGCCGATGCCGCTTTCTGAGCTTTATACTGCACTTGAAACCCGTGCGGTAGATGCACAAGAACATCCAATCGGTATTTTCTGGTCAGCAAAATTATATGAAGTACAAAAACACTTAAGCTTAACCAACCACGGTTACACACCATTAATTGTAGTAATGAACAAAGCCAAATTTGACGGCTTAACCCCAGAACTGCAAAAAGCGGTGTTAGATGCAGCGAAAGAAGCGGGTCAATTCCAACGTGATCTCAACGTGAAAAACGAAAAAGAGATTATTGAAAAACTTCGCAAAGCTGGTGTAGAAGTGATTGAACAAGTGGATAACGCACCATTTAAAGCGGTAATTGAAGCTGAAGTTCGCAAAGACTTTATCGAAAAACACGGTAAAGAATTAATCGAAAAAGTAGATGCTTTAGCGAAATAAACAATAACAAGCGGTTTGATTCGTAGCATTTTCTGTATTATGTAACAAACTGCATAAAAAGTTCTTTTTAGGGGCGAACGGTGTTCGTCCATTATATTCAACATTGATCGTCCCCTATGTTATTTGAATAATTGGAGCAAAAAATGAACTACTACCTAGGCATAGACTGTGGCGGTACTTTTGTCAAAGCCGCACTTTTTGACCAAACCGGTGAGTTACACGGTATTCATCGTGAGAATGTGGCGGTTATCAGCGAACAGGCGGGTTATGCCGAGCGAGATATGCAACAACTCTGGCAAGTGTGTGCCGAGGTAGTACTTCAAACTATTGCAAAAAGTGGGATAAATCCGACCGCTATCAAAGGGGTGGGCATTTCGGCACAAGGCAAAGGTGCATTTTTACTTGATCAGCAAAACCAACCGCTTGGCAGAGCGATTTTGTCTTCTGACCAACGTTCTCTATCGATTGTGAAACAGTGGCAGGCGAACGGTATTCCGGAAAAACTTTATCCGATTACCCGCCAGACGTTATGGACCGGACACCCTGTTTCGATTTTGCGTTGGGTACAAGACAACGAGCCGGAACGTTATGCGCAAATCGGCTCGATACTGATGTCACACGACTATTTACGATTCTGTTTAACTGGTGAATTATTTGCCGAAGAAACCAATATTTCTGAAAGCAATCTCTACAATATGGCAACCGGCGAATATGACCAAGCGCTTGCCGATCTGCTCGGTTTGCAAAATATTTTAGAAAAGCTACCGCCTGTGATTAAACCGAATCAAATTGCCGGCTATGTTACCGAAGCAGCAGCCAAACTAACCGGCTTAGCGGTAGGAACGCCGGTGGTCGGCGGTTTATTTGATGTAGTTTCCACTGCACGTTGTGCCAATTTAGATGACGAAAGTAAACTGAATGCGGTATTAGGTACGTGGTCAGTTGTCAGCGGTATCACTGATAATATCGACTTGACTCAAACCTTACCATTTGTCTATGGTCGTTATACGGACGAAGGCAAATTTATCATTCATGAGGCCAGCCCGACTTCCGCCGGTAATTTGGAATGGTTTGTGAAGCAATGGAAATTAGACTATGCGGAAATTAATCAACAAGTGGCGAGTTTACCGCCGGCGGCCAGTTCCGTGTTATTTGTGCCGTTTTTATATGGCTCGAATGCCGGCTTAGGTATGCAAGCGGGCTTCTACGGCTTGCAAGCGCACCATAGCCAAGCACATTTATTGCAGGCAATTTATGAAGGCGTGCTGTTTAGTCTTATGCACCACCTCAACCGTATGAAGCAACGTTTTCCAAATGCAAATGTATTACGTGTAACTGGTGGACCAACTAAATCACCGATTTGGCTACAAATGCTCGCCGATTTAACCGGTATGCAATTGGAAATTCCGCAAGTGGAAGAAACCGGTTGTTTAGGTGCGGCATTAATGGCTATGCAGGGCACCGGTGCAGAACTTTCACAAGTACAAGCATTGAAAACAGAAATGTTGAAAGTGCAACCAAATCAGGCAAATTTCGCTGTTTACCAACAAAAATATCAGCGTTATCAACAACTCACCGAAGCGTTAAAAGCGATGCTTTAAATATAAAAAAGCGGTCGAAATCTGCAAATTTTTTGCAAATTCCGACCGCTTGTTATTTCGAACTGTTCGTTATAACTGCTCAACAAAACTTGGCAACCATTCTTCCGCCGTACTGTCGTGGTCAAAATTGTTTGCCACATCAATGCGAACTGATTCACATATCTGTTTCGCACCTTTGGCGGTTAGTCCGTTTTCAACAATATCAACCGAATGGCAGAAAGTATCGTAATCAGTGCTGCCTAAACCGACCACACCGAATTTCATACCGCTAAGATCTAAATCGCTTGCCGCCAGTTCGTCAAATAACGGTTTGATGTTATCCGGTAACTCGCCTGCTCCGTGAGTTGAAGTGACGACAATTAAATGGGTTTGATGTTGAATATTTGCTAAGGTTGCTTGATTAAAGAGTTCGACAGCAAAACCTTGTGTTTTTAAACAACTTTCAAGATGATCGGCAACGTATTCCGCTCCACCGAGGGTACTGCCTGTGATGATACAAATAGATTTTGTCATAGAATTGGAAATAATTGGCGGAAGCGAATGGGAGTCGAACCCACCCAAGAACGCTGGCGTCCTCAACAGGATTTGAAGTCCTGCCACCTCACCGGAGATGACTCGCTTCCTTTAAAGAGTGGCGATATTCTACTTTATTTATTAAAATTGTTCAAAATTTCTTAACGCTTTTTACTATGCAAACATTATTTCGAGTTATCCCTTCTATAGATAAATTGGTCAAAAGTACTCAAGGTATTGATTTAATTGAACAATTCGGTCATCAGGCCTTTGTTCAAGAGGCAAGACAGCTAATAGAACACGTGCGTGATCAGATTGTTAAACAACAATGTTTACCGGATTTTATTACTGAGCAGTCTTCGATTTTTAGTGTAATTGAGCAAAACTTACAAAAAAAACGTATGGTATCCAGCAAAACTGTCTTTAATTTGACCGGTACGGTGTTACATACCAATTTAGGACGTGGTTTGTGGTCAGAAAATGCGGTTCAAGCAGCGACTAATGCGATGCGAAATAATGTTGCGTTGGAGTTTGATATTGATGAAGGGAAGCGTAGTCATCGAGATATTTATATTTCTCAATTGATTCAGCAACTTACCGGAGCGGAAGCCGCTTGCGTTGTGAATAATAATGCTGCGGCAGTATTGCTGATGTTAGCGACGTTTGCACAGGGTAAAGAAGTGATTGTTTCTCGTGGCGAATTGGTAGAAATCGGCGGTGCGTTTCGCATTCCGGATATTATGGCTCAAGCAGGTTGTAAATTAGTTGAAGTCGGCACGACCAATCGCACTCATTTACGTGATTATCGCAATGCGATTAATGAAAATACTGCTTTTTTAATGAAAGTGCATACCAGTAATTTCCATATTCAAGGTTTTACTAAATCGGTATCTGAAGAGGAATTGGTTGAATTAGCGAAAGAATTTAATTTGCCGGTGATGAGTGATTTAGGCAGCGGTTCGCTGACGGATATGACTGCACTTGGCTTACCGCCGGAGCCTATGGTACAGCAGAAGGTTGCTGCAGGGGTTGATTTGGTGTCATTTTCCGGCGATAAATTATTAGGTGGACCGCAAGCCGGTATTATTGTCGGGAAAAAATCTTTGATTGATGAACTTCAATCTCATCCGCTCAAGCGTGTATTACGTTGCGATAAAGTGATTTTATCAGCATTGGAAGCGACACTTCGCAATTATCTGTTTCCGGAAAAATTAACCGATGAATTACCGACGTTTAATTTCTTAACCCAATCGCTTGCGACCTTGCAAACTAAAGCGGAACGTCTAAAAGCGGTGCTGAGTAAGCGGTTGGATTCTCGTTATATTTTGCAAGTGGAACCGAGCCTTGCACAAATCGGCAGCGGAGCATTGCCGACGGAAACTTTAGCTTCGGTTGCGGTTACGATTTTTGCGGATAAGCAGAGTGATTTACTTGAGTTAGAGAAAAAATTTAAAGTCTTGCCAAGCCCGATAATCGGACGATTTGCTCAGCAAAAATTTTGGCTGGATGTGCGTTCGGTCGCACAGTTTGAGACGTTGCTGAATATGTTGGAGGAAGCATGATTTTTGTTACAAGCGGACACGTTGACCACGGAAAAACAACCTTGTTACAAGCCTTAACCGGTACAAATACCGCTCATTTACCGGAAGAGAAAAAACGCGGTTTAACGATTGATTTGGGCTATGCTTACTTGCCGATTAAAGATGATGTGTTAGGTTTTATTGATGTGCCAGGGCATCAGAAATTCTTGTCGAATATGCTTGCCGGACTGGGCGGTGTACAAAATGCCTTATTAATTGTGTCGGCTGAAGAAGGAATTAAACCGCAAACGGCGGAACATTTAGAGATCCTGCGTTTATTGAATTTTACTAATATTTTAGTGGTATTAACTAAAGTGGATCGTGTGGAGGCAAGTCAAGCGGAACAGCTTATCACGATAATGAAGAACACATATCCGTTTTTAGCTGATGCACCGTTCTTCCTTACTTCCGCAGTTACCGGGCAAGGTATAGAAGCATTAAGAAATCAATTAATTCAGTTAAGCCGACAACAGTCGTATCTGGAAAAACCGTTTCGATATGCGATTGATCGAGTATTTAGTATTAAAGGTGCAGGTTTGGTTGTGACCGGAACAGCGGTAGCAGGAACAGTTAAAATCGGCGATGAGTTTTATTTATCCAACGGTCAAAAAGTTAGAATTAAGCAAATTCACGCACAAAATCAGTCGGCGGAAATCGGTACGGTAGGGCAACGTTTAGCTTTGAATCTTGCCAATGCGGAAAAAGAGCATATTCAGCGTGGTGATTGGATTACCGAACTGAAGCCGTACTTCACCGATAGAATTACGGTTAAAATTCATACGGCACAAAATCTAAAAGAAAATCATATTGTGCATTTATATCATTTTGCTTCACACGTGACCGGTAAGCTGAATCTCTTAACCGAAAAACAAGCGGTCAAAAACAGCGAAACGTTTGCAGAAATGATTTTAGATGAGCCGTTAGCAATGGCGGTCACGGATAAACTGATTATTCGTAGCGGCGATGACAGCCAAACCTTAGCTGGAGCGGAAGTTTTAGAAATTGATTCGCCGAAACGCCATAAGCGAACGGAGAAACGCCTTGCTTTGGTAAAAAATTTGGCAAAAACGACCGCTTGTTCGCAACGTATTTCGCTTTACTTAAAAAATCGTGCGGAACAGCTTGATTCGTTATTATGGCGTGAGCAATGTTTCGTACAAGAATTAGCTGAACAGGGTTTCGACGTGCAGTCGAAATGGATTTTTACCGCTGAATTTAAGCAACAAATTCAACAAAATATTATCGAAAAACTGTCTGAATATCATCAGAATCACAATGATCAATTAGGCGTGACTAAAGCGAGATTGTATCGCATTGCCGTATTAGATCAGCCGGAGCAGTTAGCTTACCAATTTATTGATGATTTAATCGAAAGCAAACAACTGGCACAAACTCGAGGCTGGATCCATTTACCGAGTCATCGTATTGAATTTTCTGCAGAGGAATTGCAACTTTGGCAACAAATTCGACCGCTATTTGAAAACAAAAGCGAAGCACTTTGGGTCCGAGATATTGCCACGGAATTATGTTGTGATGAAACCGAAATGCGAAACTTGCTATATAAAGCCGGTAAATTAGGTTATTTAATTCCGATTGTAAAAGATCGTTTCTTACTCAGTGAGAGAATGACTGAATTGGCTCAATTAGTAAAAGGGATTGTAGAACGAAACGGCTCTGTTTCAGTAAATCAGCTTCGTGATGAGATTCAGTGGGGACGTAAGCTAACCGTTCAGCTGATTGAATATTTTGACCGTTCGGGCTTTTTAAGACGAAAAGGTAATATTCATTTATTACGTGATCAAGACACTTTCTAACAAGAATATATTAATGAAAAAACAAAATGCTCGTGCGGTTGCCGCACAAATTATTTTACAAGTTCTCGATCAAGGGAAATCACTTGCCACCTTAATTCCCGAAGCACAGGCGAAATTAGAAGCGAAAGATTTACCGTTAGTGCAAGAGATTAGCTTTGGTGTGTGCCGAACATTACCACGCCTTGAGGCGGTCATTGCACAAGCGGTGGAAAAACCGTTAAAAGGTAAAATACGTTTGGTGCATTGCCTATTATTAGTAGGGCTTTATCAGTTACTTTATATGCGCGTGCCGGAATTTGCGGCGGTTGATGAAGTGGTTAATGCGGCAAAATCGCTTAAATTGGATAATTTTAAAGCACTTATCAATGGGGTATTACGCCGTTTTTTACGTGAAAAAGAGGCTCTGTTAGCTAAATTTGATAAAAATTGGCAAACGCTTCATCCGGAATGGTTTGTGAATAAACTAAAAAAAGCTTATCCGAATTGGCGAGAGATTATTGAAGCAAATAATCAGCGTCCACCAATGTGGATTCGTAGCAATATTCAGCAGATTAAACCACAAGATTACCGCGTGTTATTAGGTGATTTAGTGGCAAAAAATCCAGAAAATACGACCGCTTGCGTGCCTGAATCAGCAATCTTATTAGCAGAGCCGGTAGCGGTGCATAAATTGATGAATTTTGAACAGGGTTGGACAACGGTACAAGATGCACACGCTCAGTGGTCGGCAACCTTATTGGAAGCCCAAAATGGTGAATTAATTTTGGATGCCTGTGCCGCACCGGGCGGTAAAACCACACATATTCTAGAAGTCGCTCCGCAGGCAAATGTGATTGCATTGGATATTGAGGAAAGCCGCCTAAAACGTGTGCGTGAGAATTTAGCTCGTCTTGGGCAAACGGCAAAAGTAATTTGTGGCGATGCTTCCAAACCGACAGAATGGTTGGAGGATGGTGTGATGTTTGATCGTATTTTGCTGGATGCACCTTGTTCTGCGACCGGCGTTATTCGCCGTCATCCGGATATCAAATGGCTACGTAAAGAAAACGATATCGCTGAATTAGTCGCCTTGCAGGCAAAAATTCTTGAGGCGTTATGGGACAGGTTGAAAACGAATGGCGTATTAGTTTATGCGACTTGTTCGGTTTTGCCGGAAGAAAATAGTGAGCAAATTAACCGCTTTATTGAAAGTCATACGGATGCTGTGTTAGCGGAGATGGATTTCAATGGTGAAAAAACTTCAATGAAGCAATTTTTCCCTCAAGAGCAGGGTGGTGACGGCTTCTTTTATGCCAAATTAATTAAACGATAAATCACGGGAAGTAGCGGATTAAGCTATTTGGGGTGATTGGATTTTAAGATGAAAATTATTATTTTAGGTGCAGGCCAGGTTGGTTCAACGCTTGCGGAAAATTTAGTGAGTGAAGATAACGATATTACGTTGATCGATGACGATCAAAGTCGTTTGAACACGCTGCAAGATAAGCACGATTTACAGGTTCTAAAAGGAAATGGCGCATCGCCGAGCATTTTACGTGATGCGGGGGCAAGTGATGCGGATTTATTAGTGGCAGTAACTGAAAGTGATGAAACAAATATGATTGCTTGCCAAATCGCACATACATTGTTTCATGTCCCAACTAAAATTGCCCGTATTCGTAATTCGGATTATGTGCGTGAGAAGGAACAGCTGTTTAATGATGCGGCATTACCTATTGATCATATTATTGCTCCGGAAGTCTTGGTTAAAAAAGAGATCTTGCGTCTGATTAACTATCCTGGTGCATTGCAGGTTGCACACTTTGCTAATGAATTAGTGAGTTTGGTTAGTGTAAAAGCCTATTATGGCGGACCATTGGTCGGTTATCCGATTTCGGCATTACGTGATCATTTACCTTATATCGAAGCACGTGTTGTTGCGATTTTCCGTCAAGAACGTGCGATTTTGCCACAAGGTTCAACGATTATTGAAGCCGGTGATGAAGTGTTCTTTATCTGTGCGACCCATAATATAAAAGCGGTGATGAGCGAATTGCAACGTTTGGATAAACCGCATAAGCGAGTCATGATTGTCGGTGGCGGTAGTATCGGTATGGGGCTAGCGAAGGATCTTGAAGAACAATATAGTGTGAAAATGATCGAACGAGATCCGAAACGAGCTGAGAAGTTAGCTGAGAAGTTAGAAAAAACCTTAGTCCTATGTGGTGATGCTTCCGATCAAGAACTATTGTTTGAAGAGCATATTGAAAATATTGATTTATTCCTTGCATTAAGCGGTGATGATGAAGCGAATATTATGTCGGCACTATTGGCAAAACGCTTGGGGGCAAAGAAAGCGATTGTATTAGTACAGCGTAATGCATATCTTCATCTGATCCAAGGTGGCACGATTGATATTGCGCTTTCTCCGAAACAAGCGACGATTTCCGCCTTATCTAGTCATGTCCGTAAAGGTGATATTATACAAGTCGCTTCGCTCAAACAGGGACAAGCGGAATGTATCGAAGTGATAGCGCACGGCGATAAGGAATCGTCAAAAGTAGTCGGCAGATTAGTAAGAGAGTTAAAATTGCCGCAAGGTGCGGTAGTTGGAGCGATAGTACGCCGTGATGAGGTGCTGATTGCACATAAATCTACGGAAATTGAGGAAAATGATAGCGTGATTATTTTTGTGAACGATAAAAAACAAGTTGGGGAAATTGAGAAATTATTCCAATTAGGTACGTTCTTCCTGTAGCGGAAAACAGAGATAAAAAAACCGACCATTTGGTCGGTTCTTTTATACAAAAAGCAATTACGCTAATTTTTTGATTTGAGCTGCTAATTTTGCTTTGTGGTTAGCTGCTTTGTTAGCGTGGATTAAGCCTTTAGATGCCATACGGTCCACTACTTTTTGCATTTCAACGAAAGCTGCTTGTGAAGCTGCTTTATCGCCTGCTGCTACTGCTGCGTATACTTTCTTGATGAATGTACGCATCATTGAGCGTTGGCTTGCGTTGTGTTGGCGGCGTTTTTCAGATTGAACCGCACGTTTTTTTGCTGACTTGATATTAGCCAAGGTCAAACTCCTAAAATATCTGTGTAAAAATTAAAAAACATAAACTTTGGTTTATGTTTAGCTATCGATAGTTTAAATTCATTTTCAACGAGACACGTGCTTGAAAATAACACCGTTTTGCTAGTAAGAAAACGATAGGCGGAGATTTTAACAGTTTTTTTCTGATTTTCCTATAACAAACTGATAAAATTCTATGCAATTTATATAAGGATCTTAATATAAGCGGTCGGATCTACGAAGAATTTTGCAAAAAGTTATTAAAGTAAATCTCTTGTATTAAATCCGATAAAGATCAAAAAAGTTTAACTTATTTCCTGTTATCCAAACGGTTTTGTTAAACTGTCACTCTTTAATTTATTTTAATTTAACGCTATGAGCAAAAAACTTTTAAAGTCAGGAATGATCGTCAGTTCAATGACGCTGATTTCTCGTATTCTCGGATTAGTGCGTGATGTGGTTATTGCCGGCTTACTTGGTGCCGGTGCAATGTCGGATGTCTTTCTCTTTGCCAATCGTATCCCGAACTTTTTACGCCGTTTATTTGCAGAAGGGGCTTTTTCAAAGGCATTTGTGCCGGTACTTGCCGAATATAATGCCGATAACGATTTGGATAAAACCCGTGAATTTGTAGCCAAAGTATCTGGCACATTAGGTGGTTTGGTCACAATTGTTACCTTAGTAGCAATGATTGGCTCACCGGTAGTTGCCGCTTTATTCGGTACTGGTTGGTTTATGGATTGGGTCAATGACGGTCCAGACACACAGAAATTCACTCAAGCTTCATTACTGCTGAAAATCACTTTTCCTTACTTGTGGTTTATTACCTTTGTTGCACTTTCGGGGGCAGTATTAAATACGATTGGTAAGTTTGGGGTAATGGCATTTTCGCCGGTATTACTGAATATTGCGATGATCAGTATGGCGTTATTCGGTGCAGATTACTTTGAACAACCTGATGTTGCTTTAGCTTGGGGGATCTTCCTCGGTGGTTTGTTGCAATTCCTATTCCAAATTCCCTTTATGAAAAAAGAAGGTTTACTGGTTAAACCGAAATGGGCATGGAAAGATGAAGGGGTCACTAAAGTTCGTAACTTAATGCTTCCGGCATTGTTCGGAGTTTCCGTTACCCAACTCAACCTATTAATCAATCAAGTGATCGCTAGCTTTTTAGTGACAGGTTCGATTACCTGGTTATATTATTCTGACCGTTTAATTGAGTTTCCACTTGGGCTATTCGGTATTGCAATTTCTACGGTGGTGTTACCGAGTTTATCCCGTATTGCGAAGAAGAAAGAAATTGACGAAGCACAACGTGCGGTAGAATTCCAAGGCACAATGGATTGGGGCGTGAGAATGGTGTTATTACTCGGTATTCCTGCGATGATTGGTATCGCGGTATTAGCACAGCCGTTAATGATGACTATCTTTATGCGAGGCAAATTCGGTTTATCAGATGTGGTTGCTACCTCTCACGCATTATGGATTATGTGCCTAGGTTTAAACAGTTATATGTTAATCAGTATTTTGGCAAATGGCTTCTATGCTCGCCAAAATACCAAAACACCAGTGAAAATCGGCATTATTGCCACCATTTGTAATATTTGCTTTGGTGTGTTAGCCATTCCGTTTGGCTATCTAGGCCTGGCAATGGCATCAGCACTTTCGGCAGCGGTAAATGCTTCGTTACTTTATCTTGGTCTTGCTAAAGAAGGAGCTTATCGTATTACCGTAAAAACTGCGCTCTTTGTATTAAAAGTCGCTATTTCGGCTTGCTTAATGGGGGCATTAGTTGCTTATTTCTCACCAAGTTTAGAAGGGTGGCATGCGATGACAACTTGGGTAAAAGTATACTGGCTAGTTTGGCTAATCGTACTAGCAGCGATTGTTTATTTTAGTTCATTATTTGTGCTTGGGGTTCGTAAGCGAGATTTCAGAGCATAAAAAACAGAAGGTAAATAATATGAATATGCAAAATATTATTTTATGGCGTAGGTTCTTTTCCGGACTCGCCTATACCGCAATGCAGAGCGTATTTTTTATTTATCTCACAAAGTATAAAGGGTTTGATACAACACAGATTGCCAGTGCATTCTCATTATTGGTATTTGCCAGCCAAGCCTTTTCTTTATTTGCCGGCTCGTGGGGCGATCGTTTCGGGCGAATGCCGATTATGCTGTTCGGATGTTTACTTGATTCATTAGCCTATATTTTATTACTGACGACCGATCATTATGCGTTACTGCTACTTGCGACATTCTGTTTCGGTTTAGGTAGCACACTATTTAGTACCAATGCCAGAGCATTTTTACTTTCTTCTGCTGAGGATAGCTATGCGTCTAAAACCAAAGCACAAGGTAAATTTCTCAAAATTTCCAGTATGGCATCAATGGTTGCACCATTAGTTTCTATCCCGTTTATTCATTATCAAAAAGCGGAATGGTTGATTTGGTGTAGCTGTGCAATTGAAGTGACGATGTTACTTTTTATGTGGCAAACTATGCCGAGAAGAAAGTGCAATTTCCGATTTACTCCTTTCCGCTTTGCTCAGTTTAGCGAAGTGATTAACAAGCGGTTTATTTTTGTACATTTATTGCTATTTATTCCATTAGGCATGGGTTCGGCATTTTATGTGATTTTCCCTTACATTTTTACCGAGCTTTTGGATCAGCAAGAATTGGTACCGATCGCATTTTTTATTAATAATCTGATTGCGGTACTGCTACAAGCACAGTTCTCTCGCAAGGTAAATTTCGGTGTGGTCAAACTAAATTATATTGCACCGATACTTATCGCATTACTGATTGTGCCGTGGTTTTATGCGCTGGAATATATTTCAGAAGTGACTGCTTTCTTATATCTGATTATCTTTGCATTGGTCAGTTTATTCGCCAATACCGCATTAGCGAATATGTTGGTTAAACTGGATAAAGGTGAAAACCAAGGATTAATGTTCGGTTTATCTAAGCTCATTTTGGCAATTACGACTGCCAGGGTAATGAATATATTGCCTTATATATTCCTCGTGTAACAAGCGGTCGTTTTAGGTAAAAATTTGCAAAATTTTGGCGAAATTAGACCGCTTGTAAGACGTAAAAAAGGGCTATCATTTGATAGCCCTTAATATCTTTAAAAATGTATCGCTTATTTTAAGCTACCCACCATATCTTCAGGACGAACCCACTCATCGAATTGTTCAGCAGTCACTAAACCTAAGTTAATTGCTTCCTCTTTTAAGGTTGTACCATTTTTATGTGCAGTTTTTGCAATTTTAGCTGCATTTTCATAACCGATATGCGTATTTAATGCAGTCACTAACATTAATGATTGATCAAGTTGTTGTTTAATACGTTGATAGTTCGGTTCGATACCAGTCGCGCAATGTTCATCAAATGAAATACAAACATCTGCTAAAAGTTGAGCGGATTGTAAGAAGTTAGCTGCCATCACCGGTTTAAACACATTTAATTGGAAGTGACCTTGGCTACCTGCAAATGAAATAGTGGTATCGTTACCTAATACTTGTGCTGCTACCATTGTCATAGCTTCACATTGGGTTGGGTTTACTTTACCTGGCATAATTGATGAACCTGGTTCATTTTCAGGAATTAAGATTTCACCGATACCAGAACGAGGACCTGAAGCCAATAAACGAATGTCGTTTGCAATTTTGAATAAAGACATTGCAATCTGTTTTAACGCACCATGTGTTTCAACAATAGCATCGTGTGTTGCTAATGCTTCAAATTTATTTTCTGCAGTAATAAATGGTAAACCGGTAAATTTGGCAATATATTCCGCAACTTTTACGTCATAACCTTTCGGAGTATTTAAGCCAGTACCTACTGCTGTACCGCCTAATGCCATTTGACGTAAATGCGGTAAGGTATTTTTTAATGCGATTAAACCGAAATGTAATTGGGCTGCATAAGCAGAAAATTCTTGACCTAAAGTTAACGGTGTCGCATCCATTAAGTGAGTACGACCAATTTTTACGACATCTTTGAAGGCTTCTGATTTTGCTGCAAAAGTTTTTTGTAAGCGTTCTACTGCAGGAATCGTTTGTTCAACAACTTTTTTATAAGCCGCAATATGCATCGCTGTTGGATAAGTATCATTTGATGATTGTGATTTATTTACGTCATCATTTGGGTGAATAACTGATTTCTCACCTAATTTACCACCGTGAATAACATGTGCTCGATTTGCAATCACTTCGTTTAGGTTCATATTAGATTGTGTACCTGAACCAGTTTGCCAAATTACGAGTGGAAATTCGTCATCTAATTTACCGGCAAGGATTTCATCACAAGCCTGAGCAATTAAATCACGTTTTTCTGCAGGCAAAACACCTAAATCTGTATTTGCAAATGCGGCGGCTTTTTTCAAGTATCCGAATGCTTCAATAATTTCTTTTGGCATTGACGCTTCAGGGCCAATTTTAAAGTTATTGCGTGAACGTTCGGTTTGTGCTGCCCAATAACGATTAGCCGGTACTTGAACTTCGCCCATGGTATCTTTTTCAATACGGAATTCCATTGTGTTCTCCTATGGATAAAAATAGATTTAATTAAAAAACTAATGATTTATAGGTAGGATGGTAGCATTGAGATCGGAAGAAAGGAACAGACTTAAAACATTCCTTTCTGGTTTTTTATTGGTTTTGTGATATGGATCATAAATTGATAAAAGTTAGAGGGAATTTAGATAGTAAAGCGTTTACGTAAACCAGCACTATATAATGCTGAATCTGCTTCTAGTAACAATGTGCGTTTTTCTTGCTCAGAAATCATATAAACATATTTATGCTTAATCGCTCCGTAAAGTTTAAAGAGTAATAATTCACCGACTTCTACACCTTGCGAAATAAGCTTAACGAAGACGTTGATAATACCTACACTATTTAGATCATCAACAGTATAAATTTCAATACGAGAGAGCAGTCTCTCTATATTAATATTCATATTCGGTAATAACCGAATTTTATTCTTATTTTGGTCTTCTAATTTCGTTTTTGTTGCTTGATATTCTTCAATAGCCGACTGAATCCAATGTAAGTATGTATCAATAGCATTTATAATGATTTTAGGAAGAAGGTAGAAAATACGTGATTGTTGTGAACCTATACGGCGGTCTACTAAAAAATGAACCGGAATCGTCTGAGAAATTTCAGGATAATATTTTATCGATTTTCGGATATAAATTGCCTCATTTTTCTGATCGTAAAGTGCAAACATCGTATTGTCTTTAAAAATACCGATATAGGAAAAATAGTTTCTAAAACTGATATGTCCAAGTGCAGAAAACAGATCTTTTAAATTTTGTAATTTTTTTGTTGATATTGCCATTATCATCTCCTTAATACACAAAAATAAAACGGCTATCTTGATTGAATAAGTAGGTTATGAGTGATAGCTTGTGTGGAGTATTATTGCAAATAAAATCAATTATTGTCAATATTGTAAATGTGTGTGGTCGCGAGGTCAGTCCTCTGATTTAAAAAATTCAACATCAATGCTTGCTTTTTAAAATAGATTCGCATAGAATACGCACACTTTAACGCTCATCGTATTTACGATGTAGATACGAAGATTTTAAAGTCGCTTGGTGTAATCATTTATCAAGCGGTACTACAGATATTGTAGTACATACAATGTTTCCGATTTGGAAACTATATAGGTATAACTGTGCTCCCTTATGCTTTGTGGCTTAAGTGGTAGTTCGGTTTTTTTATTAGCTAAATTTTAATTGGAGCTCTGGTCTAATGCAGAACCAAAGAATCCGTATCCGCTTAAAAGCATTTGATCATCGTTTAATTGATCAATCTACTGCGGAGATCGTAGAAACAGCTAAACGTACTGGTGCACAAGTTCGTGGTCCAATTCCTTTACCAACTCGTAAAGAACGTTTTACTGTATTGATTTCTCCACACGTGAACAAAGATGCACGTGACCAATATGAAATCCGTACTCACAAACGTTTAGTTGATATCGTTGAACCAACAGAAAAAACTGTTGATGCATTAATGCGTTTAGATCTAGCTGCTGGCGTTGACGTTCAGATTAGTCTAGGTTAATTGGGAATTTTAAGAGGTTATTACAATGATTGGTTTAGTCGGTCGTAAAGTTGGTATGACCCGCGTTTTCACTGAAGACGGCGTGTCAATTCCAGTTACCGTTATCGAAATCGAAGCCAACCGTGTTACTCAAGTTAAAACCCTTGAAAACGATGGCTATTCTGCAATTCAAGTTACTACAGGTTCGAAAAAAGCGAATCGTGTAACTAAGCCGGAAGCAGGCCATTTCGTGAAAGCAGGTGTTGAAGCTGGTCGCGGTTTATGGGAATTTCGTACTGAAGGTGAAGAATTCACTTTAGGTCAAGAAATCAATGTTGACATCTTCACAGATGTTAAAAAAGTAGATGTTACTGGTACTTCTAAAGGTAAAGGTTTCCAAGGTGGTGTTAAACGTTGGAACTTCCGTACCCAAGATGCTACCCACGGTAACTCTTTATCACATCGTGTACTTGGTTCTATTGGTCAAAACCAAACTCCGGGTCGTGTGTTTAAAGGTAAAAAAATGGCAGGACACTTAGGTGCTGAGCGTGTAACCGTTCAATCACTTGAAGTTGTTCGTGTAGATGCTGAGCGTAAATTATTATTAGTTAAAGGTGCTGTTCCAGGTGCAACTAATAGTGATGTTATCGTAAAACCAGCAGTTAAAGCATAAGTCTAGGAGATAGAGATGGAATTACAAGTTGTAGGTGCAAACGCACTAACTGTTTCTGAAACTACCTTCGGACGTGAGTTTAACGAAGCGTTAATCCACCAAGTAGTTGTTGCGTATGCAGCAGGTGCTCGTCAAGGTTCACGTGCTCAAAAAACTCGTGCTGAAGTGTCTGGTTCAGGTAAAAAACCTTGGCGTCAAAAAGGTACAGGTCGCGCACGTTCAGGTGATATCAAATCACCAATCTGGCGTTCAGGTGGTATCACATTCGCTGCGAAACCACAAGATCACAGCCAAAAAGTGAACAAAAAAATGTACCGTGGTGCAATCAAAAGCATCCTTTCTGAATTAGTTCGTCAAGAACGTTTAGTGGTTGTTGAGAAATTCGAAATCGAAGCACCAAAAACTAAAGTATTAGTACAAAAATTAAAAGATTTAGCGTTAAACGACGCTTTAATCATTACTGCAAACTTAGATGAGAATCTATTCTTAGCAGCACGTAACTTATACAAAGTAGACGTTCGTGATGTTCAAGGTATCGATCCAGTAAGTTTAATCGCTTTCGATAAAGTGGTTATCACAGCTGATGCGGTAAAACAAATTGAGGAGATGTTAGCATGATTCAACAAGAACGTTTGCTAAGAGTGCTTAAAGCACCACATATCTCTGAAAAAGCGACGAATAATGCTGAAAAAGGCAACACTATCGTTTTCAAAGTGGCATTAGATGCTAACAAAGTTGAAATTGCTAACGCAGTTGAACAACTATTTGAAGTGAAAGTGGATTCTGTACGTACTGTTGTTGTTAAAGGTAAAACTAAACGTCACGGTGCTAAATCAGGTCGTCGTAGTGACTGGAAAAAAGCTTATGTTACTCTTCAAGAAGGTCAATCGCTTGACTTCGTTGAAGGTGCGGCAGAGTAATTACGGAGGAGAATTTATAAATGGCTATCGTTAAATGTAAGCCGACCTCCGCTGGTCGTCGTCACGTAGTTAAAGTTGTTAACGCAGAATTACATAAGGGTAAACCTTATGCACCTTTATTAGATAGCAAATCTAAAACTGGTGGTCGTAACAATTTAGGTCGTATCACAACTCGTCACATTGGTGGCGGTCACAAACAACACTACCGTTTAGTGGATTTCAAACGTAATAAGTTAGATATCCCAGCAGTAGTTGAGCGTTTAGAATACGATCCAAACCGTTCTGCGAACATTGCATTAGTGCTTTATAAAGATGGTGAACGCCGTTATATCTTAGCACCAAAAGGTTTATCTGTTGGTGATACGATTCAAGCAGGTGCTTCAGCTCCGATTAAAGCAGGTAATGCGTTACCAATGCGTAATATCCCAGTAGGTACTACAGTTCATAACGTTGAATTAAAACCTGGTAAAGGTGGTCAAATTGCACGTTCTGCTGGTGCTTACGTACAAATTATCGCTCGTGAAGGTAACTATGTAACTTTACGTCTTCGTTCAGGCGAAATGCGTAAAGTATTAGCTGAGTGTACTGCAACCATCGGTGAAGTAGGTAACTCAGAGCATATGCTTCGCGTTCTTGGTAAAGCTGGTGCTAACCGCTGGAGAGGCGTTCGCCCTACAGTTCGTGGTACTGCGATGAACCTGGTAGACCACCCACACGGTGGTGGTGAAGGTCGTAACTTCGGTAAACACCCTGTTACACCTTGGGGCGTTCAAACCAAAGGTAAGAAAACTCGTCACAACAAACGTACTGATAAATACATCGTACGTCGTCGTGGCAAATAATTTTATTCAATAATATAGGATAGTCCAATGCCACGTTCCCTCAAGAAAGGTCCTTTCCTTGACCTACACTTGTTGAAGAAGGTAGAGAAGGCGGTGGAAAGCGGGGATAAAAAACCAATTAAAACTTGGTCCCGTCGTTCAATGATCATTCCATCAATGATTGGTTTGACCATCGCAGTCCATAATGGTCGTCAGCACGTTCCAGTTTATGTATCAGACGAAATGATCGGTCATAAATTAGGTGAATTTGCACCGACTCGTACATACCGCGGTCATGCCGCAGATAAGAAAGCTAAAAAATAAGAGGTAAAAGATGGAAACTATTGCTAAACATCGTTACGCTCGTACCTCTGCACAAAAAGCTCGCTTAGTTGCTGACCTAATTCGCGGTAAAAAAGTTGCGCAAGCATTAGAAATTTTAACTTTCACTAACAAAAAAGCAGCTGCTTTAGTTAAGAAAGTATTAGAGTCAGCTATTGCAAACGCAGAGCACAATGATGGTGCAGATGTAGACGATCTTAAAGTTGCTAAAATCTTCGTAGATGAAGGTCCAAGCATGAAACGTGTTATGCCACGTGCTAAAGGTCGTGCAGATCGTATCTTAAAACGTACAAGCCACATTACTGTGGTTGTGTCAGATCGTTAATCGGTAGGAGAATAACAAATGGGTCAGAAAGTACATCCTAATGGTATTCGCCTTGGTATTGTTAAACCATGGAACTCTACTTGGTTCGCGAATACACAAGATTTCGCTGATAACTTAGACGGCGATTTCAAAGTACGTAAATTCTTAAATAAAGAGTTAGCGAACGCTTCAGTATCACGTATCACTATTGAACGTCCTGCAAAAAGCATTCGTGTAACTATCCACACAGCTCGTCCTGGTATCGTTATCGGTAAAAAAGGCGAAGATGTTGAAAAATTACGTAACGCAGTATCTCAAATTGCTGGCGTTCCTGCTCAAATCAACATCGCTGAAGTGAAAAAACCTGAGCTAGATGCGAAATTAGTAGCAGATAGCATCGCTTCTCAACTTGAACGTCGTGTAATGTTCCGTCGTGCAATGAAACGTGCAGTACAAAACGCAATGCGTTTAGGTGCTAAAGGTATCAAAGTTGAAGTTAGCGGTCGTTTAGGTGGTGCAGAAATCGCTCGCTCAGAGTGGTATCGTGAAGGCCGTGTGCCATTACATACACTTCGTGCAGACATCGACTATAACACTGCAGAAGCTCACACAACTTACGGCGTAATCGGCGTTAAAGTGTGGATCTTCAAAGGTGAAATCCTCGGTGGTATGGCTGCAGTGATTGAATCTGAAAAAGAACCAGCGGCACAGCCTAAAAAGGCGCCACGTGGCAAAGGTCGTAAATAAGGAGAATCACTGAATGTTACAACCAAAACGCACAAAATTCCGTAAAGTACACAAAGGCCGTAACCGTGGTATCGCGGGCGGTACAGAAGTGAGCTTCGGTACATTCGGTTTAAAAGCAGTTGGTCGCTGCCGTTTAACAGCTCGTCAAATCGAAGCAGCACGTCGTGCAATGACTCGTGCAGTTAAACGTCAAGGTAAAATCTGGATCCGTGTGTTCCCAGACAAACCAATTACTGAAAAACCATTAGAAGTCCGTATGGGTAAAGGTAAAGGTAACGTTGAGTACTGGGTAGCTTTAATCCAACCGGGTAAAGTTTTATATGAAATGGATGGTGTTTCTGAAGAAATCGCACGTCACGCATTTGCGTTAGCGGCAGCGAAATTACCAGTTAAAACCACATTTGTAACTAAGACGGTGATGTAATGAAAGCTCAAGAACTACGTAACAAAAATGTTGAAGAGCTGAATGCTGAATTAATCAACCTTTTAGGTGAACAATTCAAATTGCGTATGCAAGCAGCCACCGGTCAGCTTCAACAAACCCATCAGTTAAAACAAGTGCGTCGTAGTATTGCACAAGTTAAAACTGTATTAACCGAAAAGGCGGGTGAGTAATGACTGATAAAATTCGTACAGTACAAGGTAAAGTAGTTAGCGACAAAATGGACAAATCATTTGTAGTTGCTATCGAACGTACAGTGAAACACCCTTTATACGGTAAATTCATTCGTCGTACTACTAAATTACACGTACACGATGAAAACAACGAAGCTAAATTAGGTGATGTAGTAGAAATTCAGGAATGTCGTCCTGTTTCTAAAACTAAATCACATAAATTAGTTCGTGTTGTTGAAAAAGCAGTAGCTTAATCAACAAAATTAATTAAAAAACCCTCAGCAGCAATGCTGGGGGTTTTGTTTTTGTATTCCCTTTCATTTGTCAATTTTTTCCTAAATTAGACCGCTTGTATTTTTGTGATTTAATCGTGAAAAGGCTAAGATTTTTCAATCTTAGCCTTTATTTTTACTATCAACATTATTGCCAAAAGTAATCGATTGCTTGGCATTCAATCAGTTGTTTGGCGATTTTATGATAAAATATTGTGCAAAAAAACAACAACTGTAAAATCCATTTCATTGATTATCCCTCCAAGGAGTTTTTTGATTTTGTTGCTAGGCTGATGAATAGACAAAGAGGCGTTGAGGTCATCACCGATGAATTATTTGCTTAAATAGCACAAAATTTCTTTTTACGAAAGTTTTTCATATTTAATCAAGTTATTTAATTCGTACCTTTTTATTTAATTAGCCAACAATGGAGAAAATTATGGCAACAAATATTAAAAAATCTGCCAAACACGGCAATTTTGTCATTGCACAAGATAAAAACAACGCAATTTCTATCACTTGTGATAACACCAAAGAAGGGTTACGTCAAATCGCTAATGAAGTCGGAATGGTTTATGATGAAGAAAATACGCGATCTTTGGGTAGTAAATTGATTAATCATCTTAATGGCGTAGAACGCAACGTGCGAGTTGAAGATGAAAGCGGTGTGAAAAAGTCTGCCAAGCACGGTAACTTTGTGATTGAGCAAGCGGAAGATAATAGCATTGCGATTACCTGCGATAACACCAAAGCGGGGCTACGCCAAATTGCTGAGAAAATCGGAATGACGTATGACAATGGCTGGACGACACAACAATTCGGTAGCCGTTTAATCAATTTCTTGAATGAAGATTCGCAAGGCGATGAAGTGCAAAATATTCAACAAACCATTACGCCCAGTAAACCCTTCGATGAAGATAATCTTATTTCTGACGCTGATTGGAATTGGTGGGTTAGCTTATCTGATTCTGTAAAATTCCTTTTATTAAAAAGTAATGGCGAGTGGCAATTTGAAGATGAGATTTGTGATAAATTCCCTACTTGGGACGACAACGACAAATTGGAATGTGAAGTCGATCTGAACGATAGAGCAATAATGGGTAACTTCGTTGCGATTAATTTCACAGGCTACTACGATGAAGAAGGTGACTTTACAGATGGATCGCTAGAATATATTACGGTACCTGACGATTTGTTTGGTTTAGAAGATCTTGACAAATTGGCTTATCTAAAACAGCTAGATAATTTATCATTCTATTACAATTATCTTGAGCTGGTTCCGAAAGGCATAGGTAAGCTTACCCAACTCAACGGGTTAAATCTATCTCGTAATGAGATCTCTAAGGATTTAGGTGGTTTAAATGAATTATCAACGCTGACTAATTTGCGTAGCCTTAATTTAGAAATCAATTTACTAAGCGGGGTGGATACTTTTGAGCCATTAACTAAATTGGTTAGTTTGGAAGTTCTAAACTTAAGTTGTAATAGGATTACTAAAGAAGATGTTGGGGTTTTAGAAAAAATTGCCCAGCTAACGAATTTAGATACTCTTAATTTAAGCGCTAATGATTTTAATGGACACGATTTTTCAGTATTAAGTAAGCTAACAAACTTAATTGAATTAGATCTTACTAGCTGTGTAACGATTACCGATGAGGTGTTGAAAGCACTTTCTTCATTATCAAGCCTAGAAGAGCTGAATTTATCTCACAATGAAGTAGCAGTAAAAGAATCGGGTATTGATTTAAGTAACCTGACTTCACTCAAAACACTTCATCTAGATTATAAATCTGTAAGTGCGGAATTGTTATCGGCAATCGTGACGATTCCAAATTTAGAAAAATTGTTTTTTAGAGGTTCTTATGGGGAAGCAGTGAAGCAAGATAAAGCATTTAAAAATGTTGCATTGAGCAAATTAACGCAACTCAAAAATTTAACGTTAGACGATCTCAATATGTCTGCACATTTATTGGCAGAAATTAGCCAACTCTCAAATCTAGAAAAGCTTTCTTTAAGCGGTAGTTATTTTGATGAGAAATATAACTGTAATGCGATTGAGGCATTTGACTGTGGGAAACTGGTTAAACTGAAATGGTTAGATCTTAATGAAAGACAAGTAACAGCTGATGCGTTAGCTCAAATAGCGACATTACCAAACTTAAAAGGTCTTTACTTGGAAAAAACGTCTATCAATATTAGTTGGGATGAGTTCGCTTTATTAACACAATCGCCTAACTTAGATTTTTTGGATATTAAGGGTAATAATATTTCTGAAGATCAACTAGAGATTTTAGAAGGCTTTATTAATCGAGAAGGCGATATTTCAATAGATTTGATGTATTCGAGAGATAGTGAGGTATTTAAGAAACTAAAAGAGCGATTTGCAGAAGAAGGTAAAAGCTTATATTAGTATAACCCAAACCGCATCAGTAAACTGGTTCGGTTTTTTCATTTAGGCACAAAACAAACAAGCAGTCTAAAATTGCTTGTATTTTGCAAATTTATCACAATATGGCATTGTGCTAATTTGCAATAATTTGGCGAAATATTACCGCTTGTTAGTAAATTTTGTTTGATTTATGACGAGCTGTTGGGGTATAATCCACCACCTACTTACATAGGGTAGGTAGGTTTTCGTCCCGAAAGGGTGTTTTTTTATTTAACGGAGCACTAATATGATCCAAGAACAGACTATGCTGGATGTTGCTGATAACTCAGGGGCTCGTAGCGTAATGTGTATCAAGGTTCTAGGTGGATCGCACCGTCGTTACGCTGCTATCGGCGATATCATCAAAGTTACTGTGAAAGAAGCAATTCCACGCGGTAAAGTTAAAAAAGGTGATGTGTTAAAAGCAGTTGTTGTGCGCACCAAGAAGGGTGTTCGTCGCCCAGATGGCTCAGTTATTCGTTTCGATGGTAATGCTTGTGTAATTTTAAACAATAACACTGAGCAACCAATCGGTACTCGTATTTTTGGACCTGTGACTCGTGAACTTCGTTCTGAGAAGTTTATGAAGATCATTTCATTAGCTCCAGAAGTACTGTAAGGGGAATGTAATGGCTGCTAAAATCCGTCAAAATGATGAAGTAATTGTTCTTACCGGTAAAGATAAGGGCAAACGTGGTAAGGTAACTCAAGTGTTACCAAACGGTAAAGTGATTGTTGAAGGTGTTAAAATCATCACTAAACATGAAAAACCAGTTCCTGCTTTAGGTAAAGCTGGTGGCTTAGTGAAGAAAGAAGCTGCAATTGATGCGTCAAACATTGCAATTTTCAACCCGAAAACAAATAAAGCTGACCGTGTAGGTTTTAGATTCGAAGATGGTAAAAAAGTACGTTTCTTCAAATCTAATAATGAAATTATTTAATTAACTGGAGTAATGCGATGGCGAAACTGCATGATTACTACAGAGATACAGTAGTTAATGAATTGAAAGCGAAATTCAACTACTCATCTGTCATGCAAGTCCCACGAATCGAAAAGATTACCCTGAATATGGGTGTGGGTGAAGCATTGACCGATAAAAAACTTTTAGATAACGCAGTAGCGGATCTAACAGCAATTAGCGGTCAGAAACCTTTAATTACTAAAGCACGCAAATCTGTTGCAGGCTTTAAAATCCGTCAGGGATATCCAATCGGATGCAAAGTAACCCTACGTGGCGAACGTATGTGGGAATTCTTTGAAAGATTGATTACTATCGCTGTTCCACGTATCCGTGACTTCCGCGGTTTAAATGCGAAGTCATTCGATGGTCGTGGTAATTACAGTATGGGTGTTCGTGAACAAATCATTTTCCCAGAAATCGACTATGATAAAGTAGATCGTGTACGTGGTTTAGATATTACTATTACCACAACTGCGAAAAGCGATGAAGAAGGCCAAGCTTTATTAGCGGCTTTCAATTTCCCATTCCGTAAATAAGGTAGGTTATCGTGGCAAAACAATCAATGATTGCACGTGATGTTAAACGTGCTAAATTAGCTGATAAATTCTACGCTAAACGTGAAGAATTAAAGAAAATCATCTCTGATGTAAATTCTTCAGACGAAGATCGTTGGGCAGCAGTGTTAAAATTACAAACACTTCCACGCGATTCAAGTCCTAGCCGTCAGCGTAACCGTTGCCGCCAAACTGGTCGTCCACACGGTGTACTTCGTAAGTTTGGTTTAAGCCGTATTAAGGTACGTGAAGCTGCAATGCGCGGTGAAATTCCAGGCCTTAAGAAAGCAAGCTGGTAATAACCTCTTTTAATTTGGAATCATGGGAGTAAATACATGAGCATGCAAGATCCAATCGCAGATATGCTGACCCGTATTCGTAACGGTCAAGCTGCGAATAAAGTTGCAATCAGTATGCCTTCATCTAAGTTAAAAGTTGCTATTGCAAGCGTTTTAGCTGAAGAAGGTTATGTTGAGAGCTTCAAAATTGTTGAAGGTTCAAAACCTGAATTGGAAATCACTTTAAAATATTTCCAAAATAAACCAGTTGTAGAAAGTATCCAACGTGTAAGCCGTCCAGGTCTTCGTATTTACAAACGTAAAGACGAATTACCAAAAGTTATGGGTGGTTTAGGTATCGCAGTTGTTTCTACATCTAAAGGTGTAATGACCGACCGTGCAGCGCGTCAAGCAGGTCTCGGCGGTGAAATTATCTGTTACGTAGCATAATAGAGAGGTAGGAAGAATGTCTCGTGTTGCAAAAGCACCTGTTAATATTCCTGCCGGTGTTGAAGTAAAACTCAACGGTCAGCTATTAACAGTTAAAGGTAAAAACGGCGAGTTATCTCGTGAAATTCATAATGCAGTTGAAGTAAATCAAGATGCTAACGCATTAACTTTCGCACCACGTGCTGGTGTTGCAAATGCAGATGCTCAAGCAGGTACTGCTCGTGCACTTGTTAATGCTATGGTTATCGGTGTTACTGAAGGCTTTACTAAGAAATTGCAATTAGTAGGTGTTGGTTATAGAGCACAAATGAAAGGTAACGTAGTTGCTTTAAGTTTAGGCTATTCACACCCAATTGAACATGCGTTGCCAGCTGGCGTGACTGGTGAATGTCCATCTCAAACAGAAATCATTCTTAAGAGTGCGGACAAACAGTTAATTGGCCAAGTAGCAGCTGATATTCGTGCATATCGCCGTCCAGAGCCTTACAAAGGCAAAGGTGTACGTTACTCTGATGAAGTAGTTCGTACAAAAGAAGCGAAGAAAAAGTAAAGTAAGGTAACACTATGGATAAGAAAGTAGCTCGTATCCGTCGTGCAAGCCGTGCACGTCATTTAATGAGAGAGCAAGGTGCGACCCGTTTGGTTGTGCATCGCACACCTCGCCATATTTATGCGCAGGTTATTGCACCTAATGGCTCAGAAGTACTAGCAGCAGCTTCAACTGTTGAGAAAGTAATTAAAGAGCAAGTTAAATACACTGGTAATAAAGACGCAGCTGCAGTAGTTGGTAAATTAGTTGCAGAGCGTGCTTTAGCTAAAGGTATTCAAGCAGTTGCATTTGATCGTTCAGGTTTCAAATACCATGGTCGTGTGCAAGTATTAGCAGACGCTGCTCGTGAAGCTGGTCTACAGTTCTAATAGAGGAATTTGAGATGTCAAACATCGAAAAACAAGCTGGTGAACTGCAGGAAAAGCTAATCGCGGTTAACCGTGTATCAAAAACCGTAAAAGGTGGTCGTATCATGAGCTTCACTGCTTTAACAGTAGTAGGCGATGGTAACGGTCGTGTTGGTTTTGGTTACGGTAAAGCACGTGAAGTTCCAGCAGCGATCCAAAAAGCGATGGAAAAAGCTCGTCGCAATATGATTAACGTAGCTTTAAACGAAGGTACATTACAACACCCTGTTAAAGGTTCACACACTGGTTCACGCGTATTCATGCAGCCAGCTAGCGAAGGTACTGGTATCATCGCTGGTGGTGCAATGCGTGCTGTGTTAGAAGTAGCAGGCGTTCACAACGTTCTTTCTAAAGCATACGGTTCAACCAACCCAATCAACGTTGTTCGTGCAACAATTGATGCACTTGCAAATATGAAATCACCTGAAATGGTTGCCGCTAAACGTGGTAAAACTGTTGAAGAAATTTTGGGGTAATTGAATATGGCAAAAACAATTAAAGTAACTCAAACTCGTAGCTCTATCGCTCGTTTACCGAAACATAAAGCAACGTTAAAAGGCTTAGGTCTTCGTCATATTCGTCATACAGTTGAATTAATCGATACTCCAGCAGTTCGCGGTATGATTAATCAAGTGTCATATATGGTTAAAGTGGAGGAATAATAGAATGCGTTTAAATTCTCTTTCTCCAGCTGAAGGTGCTAAGCACAGTGCTAAACGTTTAGGTCGTGGTATCGGTTCAGGTTTAGGTAAAACTGGTGGTCGCGGTCATAAAGGTCAAAAATCTCGTACAGGCGGCGGTGTTCGTCGTGGTTTCGAGGGTGGTCAAATGCCTTTATACCGTCGTTTACCAAAATTTGGTTTTACTTCATTAAAATCGTTCCACGTTGCTGAAATTCGTTTAAACGACTTAGCTAAAGTAGATGGTAACGAAGTTACTTTAGAAGCACTTAAAGCGGCTAACGTAATCACTAAAGATATTTTATCTGCTAAAGTAATCTTAGCAGGTAAAGTTGAAAAAGCGGTTGTTGTTAAAGGCTTACGTGTAACTAAAGGTGCTAAAGCTGCTATCGAAGCTGCTGGCGGTTCTATCGAGGAATAATAGATGGCAAAGCAACCAGGGTACCAAGGTAGTACACAAAAAGGGACTGGCGAGCTTAAATCAAGATTATTATTTGTTTTAGGTGCGTTAATCGTTTTCCGTATCGGTTCTTTTATACCTGTTCCTGGCATTGATGCTTCTGTATTATCCGAATTAGTTCGACAACAGCAAGGCACCATCATTGATATGTTTAATATGTTCTCTGGTGGTGCTTTAAGCCGAGCATCTATATTTGCTCTAGGTATTATGCCTTATATCTCGGCGTCAATTATTGTTCAATTATTGACTGCAATTCACCCTCCTTTAGCTGAATTGAAAAAAGAAGGTGAAGCAGGTCGTCGTAAAATTAGTAAATATACTCGCTATGGCACATTGTTATTAGCATTTATTCAGTCTATTGGTATTTCTATTGCCCTACCGAATATGTTACAGGGATTAGTTCCTAATCCAAGTATCTTATTCTATGTAACTTCTGTAATTAGCTTAGTCACTGGAACAATGTTTCTAATGTGGTTAGGTGAACAAATCACTGAGCGTGGTATCGGTAACGGTATCTCTTTGATTATCTTTGCAGGTATTGTTGCTGATTTACCAGCAACAATTGGGCAGACAATTGAGCAAGCTCGTCAAGGCGAAATTTCTCTACTTGTACTTTTATTAGTAGCTGTAATCGCATTTGCAGTAACATATTTTGTTGTCTTTGTTGAACGCGGACAAAGAAGAATTGTGGTAAATTATGCAAGTCGCCAACAAGGTAGAATGATGGCACCTGCTAGAACATCTCATTTACCTTTGAAAGTTAATATGGCAGGTGTAATTCCTGCGATTTTTGCATCTAGTATCATTTTATTCCCTGCAAGTATTACGCAGTGGTTTGGTCAGAGCGAAGGGCTTGAGTGGTTATTTGATTTATCCCAATTATTACAGCCAGGACAACCTTTATATATTGTGTTATTCACAATGGCAGTAATTTTCTTTGCATTCTTTTATACTGGAATGCAGTATAATCCACGTGATACAGCGGATAATTTGAAGAAATCAGGTGCGTTTGTACCAGGTTATCGACCAGGCGAACAAACATCTCGTTATATTGATAAAGTAATGACACGTTTGACCTTAATTGGTGCGTTGTATATTGCTTTTGTTTGTTTGGTTCCTTATATCATTACATCTTTATGGAAAGTACCGTTTCAATTAGGCGGAACTTCTTTATTAATCGTAGTGGTAGTTATTATGGATTTCATCGCACAGGTTCAGAGTCATTTAATGTCATTACAATATGATTCTGTGTTGAAGAAAGCCAATTTGAAAGGCTTAGGGCAATAGTCCCTTAGATCAAAAAGGATAAGCAATGAAAGTTCGTGCTTCAGTTAAGAAATTATGCCGTAACTGTAAAGTTGTTAAACGTGAAGGTGTTGTTCGCGTAATTTGTAGCGATCCTAAACACAAACAACGTCAAGGTTAATTAGTATTCTTTCTTGCAAAGAACCCGCTGAGCAGTTATACTGCTCAGCTCATTCGTCCTGATATGCTGTTTGAGTATCCTGAAACGGGCTTTTCAAGATCAGCATATCAATAAACTTAAATAATAGGAGTGCATAGTGGCCCGTATTGCAGGCATTAACATTCCTGATCAAAAACACACTGTAATCGCATTAACTGCAATTTACGGTATCGGTAAAACTCGTGCTAAAGCTATCTGTGCAGCAACGGGTATTGCTGAAGATGTAAAGATCAGAGAATTGTCTGAAGAGCAGATTGAAAAACTGCGTGAAGAAGTTGGTAAATTTACTGTCGAAGGTGATTTACGTCGTGAAGTAACATTAAGCATCAAACGTCTTTTAGACTTAGGTTGTTATCGTGGTTTACGTCATCGTCGTAGTTTACCGGTACGTGGTCAACGTACTAAGACTAATGCGCGTACTCGTAAGGGTCCACGCAAACCGATCAAAAAATAATCGGAGTAGATAAATAATGGCTAAAACACCAGTTCGCGCACGTAAGCGCGTTAAAAAACAGATTGCAGATGGCGTAGCTCATATCCACGCATCTTTCAATAACACAATCGTGACTATTACTGACCGTCAAGGTAACGCTCTAGCATGGGCAACTGCAGGTGGTTCAGGTTTCCGTGGTTCTCGTAAATCAACTCCGTTTGCTGCACAAGTTGCTGCAGAACGTTGTGCTGAAGCTGTTAAAGAATTCGGCTTAAAGAACTTGGAAGTTATGGTTAAAGGTCCGGGTCCAGGTCGTGAATCAACAATCCGTGCATTAAATGCTGCAGGTTTCCGTATCACGAATATTACTGACGTGACTCCGATTCCTCATAACGGTTGTCGTCCACCGAAAAAACGTCGTGTATAATTGACGTTAGAATAATTGGAGAAAGAAAATGGCAAGATATTTGGGTCCTAAGCTCAAGCTAAGCCGTCGTGAAGGTACTGATTTATTCCTTAAATCAGGCGTTCGTGCGATTGAATCAAAATGTAGAAATCGTCTTGATGTAGCACCAGGTCAACACGGTGCACGCAAGCCACGTTTATCTGACTATGGTAGTCAGTTACGTGAAAAACAAAAAGTTCGCCGTATCTATGGTATCTTAGAACGTCAATTCCGTAATTACTATGCAGAAGCAAACCGCTTAAAAGGTAATACAGGTGAGAACTTATTAGTATTATTAGAAGGTCGTTTAGACAACGTAGTTTACCGTATGGGTTTTGCTGCAACTCGTGCAGAAGCACGTCAACTTGTAAGCCACAAATCTATCGTAGTAAACGGTCGTGTAGTGAATATTCCTTCTTATCAAGTTTCTGTTGATGATGTAGTTGCTGTTCGTGAGAAATCTAAAAAACAAGCACGTATTAAAGCATCATTAGAATTAGCAACTCAACGTGAAAAACCGACTTGGTTAGAAGTTGATGTAACTAAAATGGAAGGTGTATTTAAACGTACTCCTGAACGCTCTGACTTATCAGCAGATATTAACGAACATCTGATCGTTGAGCTTTACTCTAAATAATAGTTAATTTTTTAAAAATTATATTATTAAATTAGTAAATAAGGCTTAAAAACAAAGAGAGGATAAAATGCAGGGTTCTGTGACAGAATTTTTAAAGCCGCACTTAGTGAATATTGAGCAAATTAGTTCAACTCACGCAAAAGTGACCTTAGAACCGTTAGAACGTGGTTTTGGCCATACATTAGGTAACGCACTTCGTCGCATTTTACTTTCGTCTATGCCGGGTTGTGCCGTTACAGAAGTTGAAATTGATGGTGTATTACATGAATACAGCAGCAAAGAAGGCGTACAAGAAGATATTCTTGAAGTATTGTTAAACCTTAAAGGTCTAGCGGTAAAAGTGTCAGGTAAAGATGATATTATTTTGACACTAAATAAGTCTGGAATTGGCCCTGTAACTGCAGCCGACATTACGCATGATGGTGACGTAGAAATTGTAAATCCACACCATGTTATCTGTCATTTAACAGATAAGGACGCATCAATTAGTATGCGTATCCGTATTCAACGTGGTCGTGGTTATGTACCAGCGTCTGCTCGTGTACATTCTCAAGATGAAGATCGACCGATTGGTCGTTTATTAGTCGATGCTCGTTTCAGTCCGGTAGATCGCATTGCTTATAATGTTGAAGCGGCGCGTGTTGAACAGCGTACAGACTTAGATAAACTCATTATTGAGATGGAAACAAATGGCACAATCGATCCAGAAGAAGCCATTCGTCGTGCTGCTACAATTTTAGCAGAACAATTAGATGCATTCGTTGATTTACGTGATGTTCGTCAACCTGAGATTAAGGAAGAGAAACCGGAATTTGATCCGATTTTACTCCGTCCAGTAGATGATTTAGAGTTGACGGTTCGTTCTGCTAACTGTTTGAAAGCAGAGACAATTCACTATATCGGTGATTTAGTACAACGTACAGAAGTTGAGTTATTAAAAACGCCTAACCTTGGTAAGAAATCACTTACTGAGATTAAGGATGTACTTGCTTCTCGTGGCTTATCACTGGGTATGCGCCTTGAGAATTGGCCTCCGGCAAGTATTGCTGAAGACTAATTTTAGGTATTAGATTTTCTAAGAAGGAATAGGTTATGCGCCATCGTAAGAGTGGACGTCAATTAAACCGTAACAGTAGCCATCGCCAAGCGATGTTCCGTAATATGGCAAGTGCTTTAATCGGTCATGAGATCATTAAAACAACTTTACCTAAAGCTAAAGAGTTACGTCGTGTAGTTGAACCATTAATTACTTTAGCAAAAGAAGATAGCGTTGCAAATCGTCGCTTAGCTTTTGCTCGTACACGCAACGTAGAAACAGTTGCTAAATTATTCAATGAATTAGGTCCACGTTTTGCACAACGTGCGGGTGGTTATACTCGTATCTTAAAATGTGGTTTCCGTGCAGGCGACAACGCGCCAATGGCTTACATTGAATTAGTTGATCGTCCAGAAGTTGCTGAAGCAGCTGCGGAATAATAGCTAAATAGCTTAGTAAAAGCCCGAGTACTTCTCGGGCTTTTCTTTTTTACCAAGAATAATCTGAGTAGTTTCTTTGTTATATTTGAATGATTACAGAGAAGATCTTTTCTTGTAATTTCGCTAAAAATCAGTATAATCTATCCGCTTTTTCTATCTTTTTTAGATAGTTAAAGTATATCAGTACCCTCACCTCGAACGAGGGTTTTATTTTTACTATCAACATTTTAGAGGAAGGTTATGGTAACCATTCGTTTAACTCGTGGCGGAGCTAAAAAACGCCCATTCTATCAAATCGTGGTAGCTGACAGCCGTTCACCACGTGACGGTCGTTTCATCGAGCGTATCGGTTTCTTCAATCCATTAGCGGCTGGTCAAGCTGAACGTTTACGTTTAGATGTGGCTAAAGTTGATGCTTGGGTTGCTAAAGGTGCTGAGCTTTCAGATCGTGTTGCATCTTTAGTGAAAGAAGCTCGTAAAGCGGCTTAATTTATTAAAAATTTTGCAAAGTAGGTGAGTAGCATGAGCGAACAAAAAATCGAAGTTGTCGGAAAACTGGGGGCAACCTATGGGATTCGTGGCTGGTTACGCCTCTATTCATCAACTGAAGAAACTGAAAGCATTTTCGATTATCAGCCTTGGTTCTTAAAAATTAAGGGGCAATGGCAGCCAATCGAATTAGAAAGTTGGCGTTACCACAGCAATGATTTGATTGTGAAATTAAAAGGTACCGACGATCGTGAAAGCGCGCAGTTACTAACGAATGCCGAAATCGGTGTGGATTTATCTGTGTTTCCTGAATTGGAAGAAGGGAATTATTACTGGCACGATTTAATCGGCTGCCAAGTGGTAAATCTCGAAGGCTATACTATGGGCGTTGTGACTGAATTAATGGAAACAGGTTCAAATGATGTATTGGTTGTACGTGCTAACAGTAAAGATGCTTTCGGTAAGCAAGAACGATTAATTCCGTTCTTATATGAACAAGTAGTTAAAAGAGTAGATCTCGCCACCAAAACAATTATGGTGGATTGGGACGCTGGTTTCTAACCTCAGGTATGCGGTGCGCTTTGGCTTTAAGTAGTAAGGACATTTGAGGATAAATTATGTGGATTGGTATCATTTCACTGTTCCCTGAAATGTTTAAAGCAATTACCGATTTTGGGGTAACAGGACGTGCGGTAAAACAAAAACTTCTGCAACTTCAATGTTGGAATCCTCGTGATTTCACTTTTGATAAACATAAAACGGTTGATGATCGTCCTTATGGCGGTGGACCAGGGATGTTAATGATGGTGCAGCCTTTGCGTGATGCAATTCATGCGGCAAAGGAAGCAGCAAAAGCAGAAGACGGTGTAGAGGCAAAAGTTATTTATCTCTCACCACAAGGGCGTAAGTTGGATCAACAAGGTGTGAAAATACTGGCTTCAAATCAGAAACTAATTTTAATTTGTGGACGATATGAAGGGGTTGATGAACGATTGATTCAAACGGAAGTTGATGAAGAATGGTCAATCGGTGATTATGTGCTTACAGGGGGCGAATTGCCTGCAATGACGTTAATTGACGCTGTTGCAAGATTTGTACCCGGAGTGTTAGGCAAACAGGCCTCTGCAGATGAAGATTCATTTGCGACAGGTTTATTGGATTGTCCACATTATACTCGTCCGGAAATGTTAGACAGTATTCCTGTTCCTGAAGTGCTGATGTCGGGTCACCACGAAAATATTCGTACATGGCGATTAGAACAATCGCTTGAACGTACGTGGTTAAGACGCCCTGAGCTATTGGATGGCCTAGCTCTGACTGACGAACAACGCGTGTTGTTAGCTAAAATTAAGAAACAACACAAAATCAGTTAATTCTAGGATTTAGAAGGTTTTTAAAATGAGTAACATCATCAAACAAATCGAACAAGAACAGTTAAAACAAAACGTACCTAGCTTTCGTCCAGGTGACACATTAGAAGTTAAGGTATGGGTAGTAGAAGGTAGTAAAAAACGTTTGCAAGCGTTCGAAGGCGTGGTTATTGCAATTCGTAACCGTGGCTTGCACTCTGCATTCACTCTACGTAAAGTATCAAACGGCGTAGGTGTTGAACGTGTATTCCAAACTCACTCACCAGTAATTGACAGCATTTCTGTTAAACGTAAAGGTGCGGTACGTAAAGCTAAACTTTACTACTTACGTGAGCGTTCAGGTAAATCTGCACGTATCAAAGAGCGTCTTGGCGAATAATTCGTACACGCTTAATGTGAAACATGAAAAGGCTTGGGGGAACCCAAGCCTTTCTTTTATGTATGTAATATAACAAGCGACCTAATTTTAGCTAATCTGTTGTAAAAGTTTGTAGAAATCAGATCGCTTGTAAAAATAAAGGCAGGTACTTACCTGCCTTTACGGATTACCAAATAAAATGAATGAACTATTCCGATTCTTCTAAAATAACCCAGCCGTTATCTAACCAATCACATAGGGTGTCTAGTAATAACTCAAGTTCTTCTTGATCTTTAACCTTAGAGGCTAATTTATTCCAAGAAATTGCATCACCGTTAGCAATACGAATTAACAAGTTTTGTTCTGCTTCATTTAGCTCATCAATCCACTCACCATTTACATAGATGCGTTGTGGATTTTCGGTATAAAGGATTTTGACATTCGCATCTTGTTGAATCCAACCACCTTCTTCTAAAACTTCTTGGACTTCATCCGGATAGTATTCATTATCCGTTTGTAGCAAATCATAACGACGAGAACTTACCGCAGTCGCAACGCTGTGAGTAAAGATTTCATCAAATTGATCAGAGTTTTGTAATAAGTCGATTAATTGATGTTTAAGCACTTTTACCATTTTCGGATCAAGTAATGCATTCGGTTGTTCATGTGGTGCAAGACGGAACGGGATATTAAATTCTGAGCTGGTAATCACTTCCGAATGATGTTCTAAGGTTTTGCAGAAATTTTCGAGTAAATCGGCTGCATTCGGATAACGTAAGCCGAATGAGAAAGTGAGTCCGTCTGTTTCCGATACACCATAGTGAGCCATACGAGAAGGAACATAAAGTACATCGCCCGGATTCATTACTTCATCCAATACTAATTCACCCATATCATCAAAAATACGGATCGGCTGATTCGGTTTAAATTCTGTAGAAGGATCACACCATTTGCCAAGCTGCCAGCGGCGTTGTCCGTAACCTTGTACGAGGAATACATCGTATTCGTCATAATGCTTACCGACTGTACCATCTTTAGGCGAACAAGAAACCATAATATCATCACGTTGCCATTGTGGTAAGAATCCAAATGCTTGCCACAATGCTCCCAGTTCCGGTGACCATTGTTCCAAGTTTTGTACCATTACAGAGAATTGAGCCGGCAGATTTTGTAAATCACTTTCCGTAAATGGACTGGTTTTAACCGACCATTGCTCATTTTCACATTTGATTAAGCGAGCAGTGATTTCCTCTTCTAGTGCTAGCTCCATAATATCTTCTGGCTCGAATAAACTGACAATTTGTGGTAAGCCGTTACGGATTAACAGCGGTCGTTTTTGCCAATAATCTCGCAAAAAAGTTTCCGGGCTAATATTTTCAGGTAAGCAGAATGGAATGTTCATAGATGCTCCTCATGTATTTTCTCTTTGATTAAAACTATTCTACCTGATAACTGTTGGAATATCTTGTGTTATATCTGCTTATTCGTTAGGAAAATGTTTCTCTTTTGTGATAAAGATCACAAAACTTGACAGAAAACAATTAATAATGATTTGTATTTGCTTAAAATAGGTTAGAATTAATAAAGAATATAGTTTAAGTTTTAAGGTATGTGTTTATGTTAAGAACAATGAAATTAACAGTCGCTACATTAGCAACATTATTTGCATTATCCGGTTTCGCTAATGCTAAACCAACGGAAATTACCGACGTACTTGAGCGTAAAGTGACAGTTGATCTGCCAGCGAAAAGAGTTGTCTTGGCGTTTAACTATCAAGATTATATGGCTGTTGGCGGTGAAAAAGCGTTAGATAATGTGGTGGGCTTTTCTAAAGCGGTTTGGTCTGATTGGGCACCGGCAAGTTGGGCGGAATTTAGTAAAGCAGTACCAAAATTAAATCAATTGGAAGATATTGGTGAAGTAGAAGTCGGGACTTTCTCAATCGAGAAAATTTTAGCACTTAAACCGGATTTCGTACTGATGGCGGATTGGCAATTTAAAGCGTTAGATTCCGATTTAGAACCGTTAGAAACAGCCGGGATTCCGGTCGTGGTAGTGGATTATTTAGCGCAAACGGTCGATAAACACGTTAAATCCACCGAGATTATCGGTCAATTAACCGGACAAGAAGCTAAAGCAAAACAGTTAAATAACGAATACAAAGCGATTGTGAAAGAGATTCAAGATCGTGTTGCGAAGGCAAATTTACCGAAACCGAAAGTGTATGTGGAGTTTGGCAATAAAGGACCTGCGGAGCATAGTTTTACCTTCGGTAAAAGTATGTGGGGGGCGATGATTGACTTAGTCGGTGCAGAAAATATTGCTAAAAATGCGGTGGAATTTTATAGCCCGATCAATCCTGAATTGGTAGTTGCAGCTAAACCGGATGTGGTCATTATTTCCGGACGCGAAACCGAGTTGAAGAAAAATCCCGAAGCAATGGTAGCCGGCTTTAATATTGATAAACAAGAAGCGCAAAAACGCTTAGCTGGTTTTGCTAAACGCCCGGGTTGGTCTGAATTACCGGCAATTAAAAACCATCGCTTATACGGTGTGTATCATGCCAATTCTCGTACGCTTTCCGATAGTGCTTCAATTCAATTTGTGGCGAAAGCGATTTATCCGGAACTATTCAAAGATTTAGACCCGACTAAAACTTATCAAGAGTTTTACCGTAAAAACTTACCTCTCGTGCCGCAAGGGACTTTCTACCTCTATCCAGAGAGTAAATAGTCATGAGTCAGACAACGATTGAAAACATCGTTCAAAACCAACGCAAGCTGGTACGCAAGCGTTGGCTTATCGTTCTTATTTTTCTTGCGATTAGCCTAATCAGTTTAGTATTCGATATTGTAACGGGCCCTTCGATGTTACCGATTGATGAAGTAGTCAGAGCATTGTTACGTGTTGAGGATGTTGAAACAACGACAAATGTCATTGTTTACGATTTACGTTTACCCATGGCATTAATGGCGTTAGTCGTTGGGGCGGCATTAGGTGTTGGCGGTGCAGAGATTCAAACCTTACTGAATAACCCAATGGCAAGCCCTTATACCTTAGGTTTAGCGGCAGCGGCAGGTTTAGGTGCTTCAACGGTTATTGCATTTGGTGGTTTCGGTTTGCCTTCGGCATTTGCCGTGCCATTAGGTGCTTTTGTGATGACGATGCTAGCATCCGGTATTTTGTTTGTGTTTGCTTCAATGCGTCGTTTTAGTTCAGCGATGTTGGTGTTAGTCGGTATTGCGTTATTGTTTTTATTTCAATCACTACTGTCGTTGATTCAATTTATTGCGGCTCCGGAAATTTCCCAACAAATTTTGTTCTGGTTATTCGGCAGTTTAACTAAAGCGACTTGGGAAAATCTCTCGATTGCAACTGTGGTTACGATTGTGTGCGTTAGCTTACTTGCAAAAGATTTATGGAAATTGACCGCTTTACGCTTGGGTGAAGCTCGTGCGTTGAGCTTAGGCATTAATTTACAACATCTACGCTTAAAAACGCTCGTCTTAGTAGCAATTATGACCGCTACTGCGATTAGTTTTGTTGGGATTATCGGTTTTATTGGCTTGGTTGCACCGCACGTGGCACGTATGTTATTGGGCGAAGACCAACGCTTTTTTCTACCCGGTGCAATGTTAATCGGTGCGGCATTTTTATCGGTTGCGTCAGTATTGTCAAAGGTAATTATCCCTGGTGCATTATTTCCGGTGGGGATTATTACCTCGTTTGTCGGCGTACCTTTCTTCTTTTGGATTGTACTTACAAAGAGATAACAGGCGGTAGAATTTATGTTAAAACTTGCAAATGTTCATATTAAACGAGGTTCTCTCGTTATCGCTGATCAATTAGATTTATCGCTTGAAAAAGGTAAAGTCTATACGGTATTAGGTCCAAATGGTGCAGGTAAGTCTTCGTTATTAAAAACGATTTTCGGTGAAATCGGCTGTAAAGGGCAAATTCATTATGCTGATCAAACGCTGAATAAGCGAGCTATTTCAACATGGCGTAAACGTATCGGCTATATGCCGCAAGATACGCAAGTTGATGCTTCGTTGACCGCATTGGAAGTAATTTTACTTGGTAGAATGGATTCGCTTAATATGCGTGTTAGTGATGAATTGTTAACAGAAGTTGCCACCATTATGCAGAAACTCGGTATTGCACATCTTGCTCATCAAGATGTGATGCAATTAAGTGGCGGACAACGACAAATGGTGATGTTTGCTCAAGTATTATTACGCCAGCCGGAAATCTTATTATTAGATGAACCGGTTAGTGCGTTGGATATGCACCACCAGATCAATTTATTGGAACACGTCTGCCAATATACACAACAAAATAATTTGATTACAGTTATGGTGTTACATGATCTTAGCCTTGCGGCTCAATTTTCTGATCATATTGTGTTATTAGGAAACGGCAAATTACAAGGATTTGGTGAGGCTAAACAAGTATTACAAGCTGATCTTATTCGTCAGCTATATAATGTTGAGATTGAAATTTTATATGATAGTACCGGACAACCCGTCATTCGTCCGTTACGTCAATTACATTAGGAGCAGAATATGAAAAAAGTATTATTAGCGACCTTGCTCGCTTTTTCAGGTAGTGTTTTAGCCGCAAATCACGAAGTTCAAATGTTAGATAACGGTAAAGACGGCGGTATGGTGTTTGAACCGGGCTTTTTAAAAGCGGAAGTCGGTGATACGGTGACTTTCGTGCCGACGAATAAAGGGCATTGGGTTCAGAGTAAAGCGGTACCGGAAGGGGCTGAGAAATTCCTCTCGAAAGAAGATGAACAATTTAGCTTAACGCTTACTCATGAGGGGGTTTACGTATATGTTTGCCCTCCACATCGTATGATGAATATGAGCGGTATTATCCAAGTAGGCAAACCGACCAATTTAGAAAATGCAACCAAAGAAGTTGAGAAAATTGAAAAGCGTACCACAGAGCATAAAGGCCGTTTATTTGAATATCTTGATCAAGTGAAATAAGGATGACAATGAAAAAGCAGTATTTTAAACATCTTATTGCTAGCACATTACTATTTGCCGGCGTTTCAGCACAAGCGGAAGTAAAAGTGTTACAAGACGTATTGGATCGCCAAGTGAAAGTTGATGTACCGGCGAAACGTATCGTGCTTGGTTTTTATTATCCTGATTATATTGCCGCAACCGGTTCGGAGAATTTTAAAAATGTTGTCGGCATTTCACGTGAGTTTTGGGAAAAATTTAATCCTGGTAGTTGGGCATTGTTTAGTAAAGCGTTACCGAATTTAGCGGAAATGGCGGATATCGGTAATATCAATACCGGAACGTTCTCGTTGGAAAAAACCTTAGCGTTAAAACCGGACGTATTGGTGTTAGCTGATTGGCAATATCAAACGATTGCCGCTGATATTCCTCGTATCGAACAAGCCGGTATTCCGATTGTTGTGGTGGATTTTAATGCACAAACCGTAGAGAAACACACGAAAAGTATCCAACTTTTCGGGCAACTAGCCGGTACGGAAACACGTGCAAATCAGATCGCCAACGAATATGAACAAGGTATCAAAGAGATTCAAAAACGTGTCGCGACAAGCGGTCAAAAGCCACCGAAAATTTACGTTGAATTTGGTAACAAAGGTCCAGCGGAATATAGCTTCACTTTCGGTAAAAATATGTGGGGAGCGATTGCGAATACGGTCGGAGGCGATAATATTGCCGCACCGTTTATTGAAAACTGGGGACCGATTAATCCGGAACAATTCTTATCGTCTAATCCGGAAGTAGTAATTATTTCCGGTACGGAAATGGGTACTGATAAAAATGCCGAAATTATGGCGATGGGGATTAATATCAGTGAAGCGGATGCACAAAAACGCCTTGCCGGTTTTACTCAGCGTGCCGGTTGGTCGAACGTACCGGCGGTGAAAAAAGGCAATGTGTACGGTATTTATCACACCGCATCTCGTTCTATTACCGACTTAGCTAGTGCGCAATTTATGGCGAAAACGCTTTATCCGGAACAGTTTAAAGATATTGATCCGGAGAAAACCTATTTGGATTTTCACCGTCAATATTTGCCGATTGTACCGCAAGGCACATTTTTTATTAAGTTAAAATAACCCATCAATTTAGTGGCAAGCGGGCTTTGGCTCACTTGCCTTTTTTGAGTCGATTATGTCACATTCGATAGCCATTACTACCTGCCAAACTTACCCTAATCTTCCTGATAATTTACAACCACTGGTTCGCTTACTACAGGCTAACGGACTGCAAGTCAAAGTGGATTGTTGGCAAAATCAGCCGCAAGCCGATGTTATCTTACCGCTTTGCGCGTGGGATTACGCCCAACAGCCGGAACGCTTCCGCGAATGGCTGCAACAAGCGGTCGAATTCGGGCAAAAATTTGCAAATTCCGTTCGGTTAATGGATTGGAATATGCACAAAAGCTATTTACTGGATTTACAACAAATGGGTGTAGATGTGATTCCAAGCCAACTATTATTGGCGGATCTCGCCCAAATTCAGACCGCTTGTCAGCCATACCACCAAAACGGACAAGCTGTGGTGATCAAACCGGCGATCGGGCAGAGTGGTAATGCGGTCATCAAATGGCAAGCGGATCAACCGATCCCGGATTTTAGCCCCTATTTAGGACAACAAATCGTGTTACAACCCTATATTAAGGAAGTGGCGGAGTATGGCGAAACCAGTTTGATTTTCTTTGCCGGTGAGTTTAGTCATGCGGTAAGACGCCAACCGCCGAAAGGCGAATGGCGGGCAAATTCAGCTTATGGCGTAGCAATCTTACCGACAATCCCTCCACAAAATATTATTCGACAAGCACGAGATGTTTTGATGAGATTGCCTGAAATGCCAAGCTATGCACGGGTGGATGGCACGATTATTGGTGATCGATTTTTGCTGAATGAATTGGAATTGATCGAGCCGGCATTGTACCTGCATACGGATCCGCAAGCGGTGACACGATTTGCACAGGTACTTATGCAAAAAATAATAGAAATTTGACCGCTTAACGGATGCTAAATTAGCGTCCGTTAAGCTTTATGGTTAAGCAATATCTTGTTGTAGAAAAACAAGTAACAAATTACTAATTATTTGATAAAACGCGGTACTACTCTGAATTTGGGCGGTTTTCTCCGCCCATTGCGGTAGCCAGCTGAGTAATTGTTGTCGGATAAATTGTTGCTGAATTTGGCTAGGCTGTTCCGTTTCAATCAGTTTTATCAACACTTCTAAATAAATGCAGAGGTGATCGCTCGGTTCATTATGTAACCGATTGATTTTAAGCTGAAATTTCGTTAGCCATTGATCCATTACTGCAAGATTTGTGCTGAGATCTCGTGCATCTAAATAGTAAGAGGCGTAAGGCAACGCACTTAATTTGCCCTCCAATAAAAAGCATTGCGCAAAATCCGCCGCCAGTTCTAAGTTAGGTGAATCGTAAGCGGTCAATTTTGCCAATTCATTTTGCAAGTCGGCAACCTGTGGCTGAAAGCCAAGCTCGGCAAGAAATGCAAAAAATGAGGCAAATTGACCCGCTTGTAATGCCTGTAACTGCAGTTCCGATAGTTCTTTGGCGAGTAACGAATGGAACCAACGGTAACAGAATAGTCGTTCTTCCGAACTGAGTAATTGCGAGTGTGCCATTAACGAGCTACCTCTGTCGGGCCGCTGAAACCGTTCGCTGCCGGTGCATCGCCTTGCCATTTTTCCACATTCACTAAACAGGTACTGACAGAAGTCGCTTGCGATAAACTTGAAGCACCAATATCGAGTGTTAGCGTATTCGGGCAGCCGTAAGTATCAATTGCACCCACACTTTCATCAAGCGGTGAGAACCAAGCTCCTTCTTGTAAACGCACGACACCGCTTGGGAAGTTATCGGATAACACCGCACCCACTAACACTTGCCCACGTTCGTTATAGACACGCACTAAATCGCCGTCTTTAATGCCTAACTTTTCTGCGTCTTGCGGGTTCATATAAAACGGTTCTCGTCCTTGCACACTGTAGGTTTCACGTAACGATTTGGCTTCACACAGTTGTGAATGTAAGCGTTTATCCGGATGTACGGATTGTAGCCAGAACGGATATTTATCCGATTTCGGCCCACCGTGCGAACGTTCCGCTTTTTCAAACCACATCGGGTGGCCTTTACAGTCGGCATAACCGAAACTCGCTATTTTACGGCTAAAGATTTCGATAAAGCCGGAAGGTGTGCCGAGTGCGTGTAATTCCGGATCTTCACGGAAATCTGCGTGACGTACCCAAGGTTTGCCTTCAGGGAATAGCACATAGCCTTTTTGCCAAAATTCAGCGAAAGACGGCATCTCAAACTTACCACGGTTTTCATTGCGACAGTCTTTGTATAAACGTTCTAACCACGCCATTTCGTCCATACCACGGCAATATTCTTTTTCTTTACCGAATCGGCGGCATAAGTCTTTGAAAATTTCAAAATCAGGGCGGGATTCATATAACGGCTCAACCAATTTTTGCATGGCCAAAACGCCTCGGTTGCTATAAGAACCGTAGGCATCAATATCGTTACGTTCAAACGGCGTACAAGCCGGTAGAACAATATCGGAGAAACGACAGGTTGCGGTCCAGCTATAGTTAATCGACACCACGGTTTCCAATTTTTGGAAGGCGCGTTTCATCTTATTTAAATCGGACTGGCGGCTCCATTGGTTACAACCGGAGAAAATCGCCATTTTATATGGTGCATAGGTAATTTTTCTGCCGTTGTAATCAATGGTTTCGCCGGAGTGAAGTAAAGAATCGGTAGTACGAGCGACCGGAATCACCTCACTATAACCTTGGTAATCTTTATTGGTATATTTAGCGGTTTGTCCTTCGTCTAAATTAGACGGGAAGGAACCCGGCATTGCCGCGCCGGAACTGGATACACCGATAGAACTGTAATGGTGTGCATAACTGATACCACCGCCGGCAAGCCCGATTTGTCCGAGCATTGCGGCTAAAACCGCACCCATCCAATAAGGCTGTTCGCCGTGTTGTTGGCGCTGAATCGCCCAACCGAAAATCAACTGGGTACGTTTGCCGGCTAACATACGGGCAAATTTGCGGATTTCTTCCGCTTCAATACCGCAAATCGGTGCCGCCCATTCGGCAGTTTTCTCAATTTTATCTTCGGTTTCGCCGAGTAAGTAAGGCACAAATTGTTCAAAACCGAGTGTATACATATCAATAAACGCTTTATCGTATAAATTCTCACGATATAAGGTGTGAGCAATAGCCAACATAAACGGCACGTCCGCTTGCGGATTGATATAAAGCTGTTTACAACCAAGGAAGTTTTGCGTTTTGCTTTTCACCGGATCAATGCTAATCACATTGATTTTTTGTTCCGCCACTTTCTGTTCAAGCTGTTCTAAATAGCCGTAAGATTCGTGCGTTTCGCAGTTCCAGCCGACTTGTAAGTTTTTGACCGGATCGCTTGCCCAGAAAATTAAATTCTCGGTTTCTTTAAGAATGACTTCCCATGATGTCCCTTGTGAATACACTTCGGTTGAACCTAACACATAAGGCAAAATGGTTTGCCCCGCACCGGTGGAGTAATCACCGACCGTGCCAACACTCGAGCCGTGCATCGCAATGGCACGGATCATATGGTTACCGCAACTATGGAATTGACCGGAAGAACGCCAGCCGACATTGGCGGTATGTAATGCCCAAGGGCCGTAATTTTGCTGAATACGCTCAAGTTCTTCATAGAACAGGTCAAGCGCTTCGTCCCAACTGACACGTACAAAACGGTTATCGCCACGTTGTGTTCTGTTGCTGTTGTGACGGTTTTTGAGCCAATCCAAGCGCACCATTGGATAACGAATACGTGCTTCGCCGTACACCAAGTCTTTGATGCCGTTAATCATTTCGGTCGGGTGTTTATCCAGCTCGAACGGCTTAATTTCGGCAATGCGACCGTTTTCAATTTTAGCTCGCACCGCGCCCCATTGCGCACCGGTAATTTTCCAGCCGTTTTCGACCGCTTGTGAAGCCTCGGCATTTGCTCTCGGCACAAGGAAATTCGGCATCGCCATAGAAGCCGCCATCAGCGACATATTTTTTAAAAATTGACGGCGTGAAGTTGAAAGTGATGATGACATACAAACTCCTTATTTAGCGGCTTTCGGTTGGCTGTCTGAAGCGTGCATTTGCAAATAACGTAGCACTTGTTTACGGGTAGGTTCGTCCATATCGGTAAAGCCAACCATACCGTTAAATACGGCAACCCATTCATTCGCATCGTGCATTTTGGTATCACGTTGTTTGTGGCAAACACTACATTCGGTCTTAAAGGTTTGCTCCGCATTCGCCCAAAAATCAGTCAGGCTATCAGTGAATTTAGAATTTTTTACCCACGCTTGTAATTTGACTTTCTGCCACACTAAACCGGTAAGCGGATCTTCTTTCTTCTCAAGCACTTCAAACGTCGGATTATTTTGCATAAAGTTTTTATCCATTACTGCATCGGTAATTTGTTTGGAAAATTGGTTATACCAAATACGCCCGAAACCTTTAGTTTTACGCCACATTTCCAACTCAATTTGTGAAGCATCTTGTTTGGATTGCAACAGTTTAATTGGCACACCAGCTTCAATTTGTCCAATGGATTGCTTAAGTGATTCGTCAGCGAAAAGAGCTAATTCGGAGGGAGTGTAAGCGGTTGAATTTTGGGCGAAACTTGCAGAACAGAATGTCAGCAAACTTATACCAAGCAGCCAAACGGATTTCATAGCATACCTCATAGAAGAATGTTCAATTATTCGACCAGTTTAGCAAAAATAGGGCAAAAACTATATTGATATAAGTCATAAAATAATAACTATTCTTATTCGGAAAGAAATTTGCAAAAAATTTCCAAAATTAGACCGCTTACAGGCTATAATAACCAGTATTTTTGAACGAATTTTTTAGGAATAGCAAAATGACAACAAAATTTAATGTAAAAACATTCCAAGGTATGATTTTAGCCCTACAAGATTACTGGGCAAACGTAGGTTGCACTATTGTTCAGCCGTTTGATATGGAAGTGGGCGCAGGTACTTCTCATCCGATGACCGCACTTCGTGCCTTAGGCCCTGAGCCAATGGCATTCGCTTACGTTCAACCTTCACGCCGCCCGACTGACGGTCGCTATGGCGAAAACCCAAACCGTTTACAACACTACTACCAATTCCAAGTGGTGATCAAACCGTCTCCGGATAACATTCAAGAACTCTATTTAGGCTCACTTAAAATGTTAGGTTTCGACCCGACTCAACACGATATTCGTTTCGTGGAAGACAACTGGGAAAACCCAACGTTAGGTGCGTGGGGCTTAGGCTGGGAAGTGTGGCTAAACGGTATGGAAGTGACCCAATTCACTTACTTCCAACAAGTGGGTGGTTTAGAGTGTAAACCGGTCACTGGCGAAGTTACCTACGGTTTAGAGCGTTTAGCGATGTATATTCAAGGCGTGGACAGCGTGTACGACTTAGTATGGTCAGACGGTCCACTTGGAAAAACTACTTACGGCGACGTGTTCCACCAAAACGAAGTAGAGCAATCAACCTACAACTTTGAATATGCAGACGTGGATTTCTTATTCAAAGCGTTTGAACAATACGAAAAAGAAGCAACCGAATTATTAGCATTAGAAAAACCGTTACCATTACCGGCTTACGAACGCATTTTAAAAGCGGCACACAGCTTCAATATGCTAGACGCTCGCAAAGCGATTTCCGTAACCGAACGCCAACGCTACATCTTACGCATTCGCACCTTAACTAAAGGCGTGGCAGAAGCGTATTACGCAAGCCGTGAAGTTCTTGGTTTCCCGGGGTGTAAAAAATAATGTAGGGTGCGTTGCTAACGCACCGTTACAAGCGGTGAAATTTCTCGGAGATTTTGCAAATGAGCCCCAAAATGCAATTTAAGAATAGTCGATTTAAGTGGTGGAATGAACCGAAATCTTATTTCATTACCGAAGAAAAAATCGAAATCACCACCGAACCGCATACTGATTTGTGGCAGAAAACGTACTATCATTTCAAAAATGATAATGCCCCAATGCTACAAATCGACACGGAAGAGCAATACTTTTCCTTTGTGGTAAAAACCGATTTTTCAGGTAGCCAACACCGTTTCGACCAATGCGGTGTGGTAATGTATCTCAACAGCGAAAATTGGCTCAAAGCCTCGGTGGAATATGAAAATGGCGATTTTCAGCATTTAGGTTCGGTGGTAACCAATCAAGGTTATTCCGATTGGGCAACTACCGAAATTCCCGCAAGTGTAAAAACAATGTGGTATCGTCTTAGCCGTAGGGGACAAGATTTTCGTATTGAATGTTCGCTAGACGGCGTGAATTTCAGCCAAATGCGAATTTGCCATATGGCAAACGCCACAGGGAAAATCCACTTCGGTGTTTATGCCTGTAGTCCTGAAGATTCCTCATTTAAAGCGGTGTTTACCGATTTAAAAATAACTGCTTGTGAGTGGCAAGCCCACGTGGGGCAATTGCCTGATGATGATTAAGTGGAAGTGTGTGGAGCAAACGAATGAGTAAGCAAATCACAGCGAATGACAACTTAATTCAAAACATTGCCCAAATTATCGAACAAACCAAAAGCCAAGTTCGCCAAACAGTTAATACAGCAATGGTTCAGAGTTATTGGGAAATTGGGCGATTATTGGTGGAAGATGAACAGCAAGGCGAAGAGCGTGCGAAGTACGGCAAAGCAATTTTGCAGAATGTTTCAGAACGTTTAACCGCAATGTATGGTAAAGGGTTTGATGTAAGAAACTTGCGTTATATGCGTTCATTTTATTTGGCATTCCCAATTCGGAACACACTGTGTTCCGAATTAAGTTGGTCTCATTATCGCCGTCTTGTACAGATTGAAAATCAATCTGCTCGTGATTGGTATTTAAAAGAAGCTATCAGCCAAAATTGGTCAGTAAGAGCCTTAGATCGCCAAATTTCTGTTTTGTACTACGAACGTTTATTGGCAAGCCAAAACAAGGCTTTGGTAGTACAAGAAGCGAGCGAGAAAACTGAACCGCTAAAAGAAACAATCCAAGATTATTTGCGAGATCCATACATTTTAGATTTCTTGAATTTACAGGATAAAACCTACCAAGAAACTGATGTAGAACAAGCAATAATCAGTAATCTTCAACAGTTTTTGCTGGAACTTGGTAAAGGGTTTGCCTTTGTTGAACGTCAAAAACGCTTGCGGTTTGATGATGAAGATTTTTATATCGACTTGGTGTTTTACAACTTTAAGCTCAAATGCTTTCTGTTGATTGACCTGAAAATCGGCAAGCTCAAACATCAAGACATTGGGCAAATGGATACTTACGTTCGCCTATATGATGAACAATTTAAAGGCGACGATGATAACCCAACCATTGGTTTAGTGCTGTGTAGCGAACAAAGCGAAGCTGTTGCAAAATACTCGGTATTAGCCGATCGTAAACAGATTTTTAGTGCTAAATATTTGCCTTATTTACCGACAGAGTTAGAGTTGAAAGAGCAGGTGGAAAGGGCGAGAGATTTATGCAACCCTACTCAAAATCGCTAAAAACACTTTCACAAAAATTGCGTTCCGATCAAACGGACGCAGAGCGGAAATTATGGCAACGGATAAACCGAGATCAGCTTTTGGGCTTTCGTTTTAATCGCCAGAAGCCGTTGCTCAATTACATTGTGGATTTTTACTGCCCAAAAGCGAAGTTGATTATTGAACTAGACGGCAGTCAGCATTATGAAGCTGATTATCAGGAAAAAGACCGCTTGCGTGATGCGGAGTTAAATTCGCTCGGTTTTACCGTAATGCGGTTTAGTAATGATGAAGTATATTTTGAAATTGAATCGGTGGTGGAGCAGATTTATTTGTTTTTGGAGAATGTGAAGACAAATCTCCCCTAGTCCCTCTTTGCTAAAGAGGAGGGATCGGATCTCCAAGAATTTTTAGGTTTGCGTCCTTAATCGATGATTGAAAGTTTGAAATATAAGCGGTGGGGATTTGTAGATTTTTTGCAAATTTGAGATCGCACAAATCTCCCCTAGCCCCTCTTTACTAAAGAGGGGGATCGGATCTCCCAAAATGTTGAGATTTATGTTCTTCATCAACAATAGAAATTTTAAAATGTAGATTAGTCCACAAAACTTAATTTCTGCACAAACCCAGTTCCCCTCTTTAGCAAAGAGGGGAAGGGGAGATTTGGCAGAGGTAAAAACGGAGTAAGATATTAATTGGAGCTAATAATATGGAATTTATTGTAACTTTTTCATTCGAGAATCCATTTACTAAAGAATTAGAAACATCAAAAATAGATGTATGTTCTGATGATATACATTCTGTAAATTTAGATGCAGACAAAATAATTTCAGAATATCTTAGACATAAGTATTCTATGAATATTCCATATCAAAAAATAATGTATACGGGTATAGATGATGTTAAAACTTTTCCGTAGTTTTTTTTACTTAATTTTATTCTCTTTTTCTAATCAATCGTATGCAGATAAATACTATGATGAAATATATACATCCGATACGGTTGTTATTGCGGAAAGGCATAATAAAACAATATGGCACTCTCTTGAAAACTACAACTTTAGATATTGGAAAGATGATGATGAGATAATCGTGATTGATTTTTATGAAAATGGCAAAAGATTAGCAAAAATTATCAATTTAAGACTTAACGAATATATTTATGCCAAAGAAGATAAATATTGTTTACTTGAATATGATGAAAATTCTGTGCCATTTATTGAATGTTATACCCCTTATGGATCATAAACAATGACAACACAAAACTTCCTCGCCGAGATCGGCACTGAAGAGTTGCCACCGAAGGCACTCAAAAAATTAGCGACCGCATTTGCGGAGAATGTAGAAAACGAATTAAACCAAGCGGGTTTATCATTCGAGAAAGTGGAATGGTTTGCTGCACCACGCCGTTTGGCGGTGAAGGTGTTAGGTTTGGCAACGGCTCAACCAAGCAAAGAGATTGAAAAACGTGGTCCTGCGGTATCGGCAGCGTTTGACGCAGACGGAAAACCGACCAAAGCGGCAGAAGGCTGGGCGAGAGGCTGTGGCATTTCTGTGGAACAGGCGGAACGTTTGGCGACCGACAAAGGCGAATGGTTAGTTCACCGTGCGGTGATTGAAGGTCAGCCGACTAAAAATTTATTGGTGGATATTATCTCTCGTTCTTTAGCGAATTTACCGATTCCCAAAATGATGCGTTGGGGCGATAAAACTGAACAATTTGTGCGTCCTGTGCATACGGTTACTTTATTCTTTGGTGGTGAGCTAATCGAAGGCGAAATTTTAGGTGTGAAAATCGCTAACGTGGTACGTGGACACCGTTTCTTAGGCGAGCGCGAATTTACTATTTCACACGCAGACGAATACCTTACGGCATTACGTGAAAAAGGTATGGTAGTTGCCGACTTCAACGAGCGTAAGGCGTTGATTCTTGCAAAATCGCAAGAAAAAGCGACCGCTTTAGGTGGCGTAGCAGACATCGAAGAAGACTTATTAGATGAAGTGACTTCACTCGTTGAGTTCCCGAACGTATTAACCGCAAAATTTGAAGAGCGTTTCCTTGCTGTGCCTGCGGAAGCATTGGTTTACACAATGAAAGGCGACCAAAAATACTTCCCGATCTACGATAAAGATGGCAAATTATTACCGCACTTTATCTTTGTTTCAAACATCAACCCAGAAGATCCAACTGCGATTATCGAAGGTAATGAAAAAGTGGTTCGTCCACGTTTAACCGATGCGGAATTCTTCTTCAAAACCGACTTAAAACAGCGTTTGGAAGACCGCTTGCCACGCCTTGAAACCGTGTTGTTCCAACAACAATTAGGCACATTGCGTGACAAAACCGCTCGTATCGAAGCCTTAGCGGGCGAAATCGCAGCACAAATCGGTGCGGATAAAGCGAAAGCCGAGCGTGCGGGCTTACTTTCTAAATGTGACTTAATGACCAATATGGTGTTTGAGTTTACCGACACACAAGGTGTGATGGGTATGCACTACGCACGCCACGATGGTGAGGACGAAGAAGTCGCAGTAGCGTTAAACGAACAATATATGCCACGTTTTGCTGGCGATGAATTACCGAAATCGTTGGTGGCTTGCTCAGTGGCGTTGGCGGACAAATTTGATACACTCACAGGGATTTTCGGTATCGGTCAAGCACCGAAAGGCAGTGCTGACCCATTCGCACTACGTCGTGCGGCATTAGGCTCGCTCCGTATTATCGTAGAGAAAAACTTACCGCTTGATTTAGAAGATTTAGTACGTAAATCAGCAGCATTGTTTGGCGATAAATTAACAAACGCAAATGTGGTTGATGACGTGGTCGACTTTATGCTCGGTCGTTTCCGTGCGTGGTATCAAGACGAAGGTATTGCGGTGGACGTTATCCAAGCGGTATTAGCTCGCCGTCCAACTCGCCCAGCGGACTTTGATGCTCGTGTGCGTGCGGTGTCGCATTTCCGTACTTTAGACTCTGCGGAAGCGTTAGCAGCAGCGAATAAACGTGTAAGCAATATTTTAGCGAAAGTGGAAGGTGAAATTTCAACAGAAATTGATCGTTCATTATTAGTTGAAGCGGAAGAAAAAGCCCTTGCAGAACAAGTAATTAGCTTACAAACGGAACTTGCACCGAAATTTGCAAACGGTGAATACCAAACAGCGTTGGATCGTTTAGCAAGCTTACGTGAAACAGTGGATAATTTCTTTGAGAAAGTAATGGTTAATGCAGAAGAGGAAAATCTTCGCCGTAACCGCCAAGCGATTTTAAATAATTTACGTAACTTATTCTTACAAGTAGCGGATATTTCCGTTTTACAATAATTAAAATCCCCCCAATCCCCCTCTTTGCCAAGAGGGGGTATTTTTATAAGAGGAAAAGCACAATGTCAAAAACCGAAGTTTTATTTAGTAATCATTGGAATGTCCGTGTGAGCGATCCGGGCGAAGAGGGTAATGTAAACCATTTCTTTGAAACGGTGTTTATTACCTTAGAAGCGAAAATTGGTGATTCACAAGTGCAATACGAATTTACTCGTAAAGTGGAAGATGATGTCAAAATTCAACGTAGCTTTACCGATGTAAACGAACTTTTTGAATTTTTAGGCGATTATTTAAGCCCTGTGGCATTAGGCAATGTCGGTGTGCGTATCGGTCAACTGAATCTAGCTTAATACATAGAAGCGGTTGTTTTTGCGAAGCATTTTGCAAATTTGACCGCTTGTTTTTCTTACCTATTAAATGCCTTTCCACATTTTATTATTATGCTCAATTCACAAAATATCCTTTATCTGCAAACTAAACCTTATTGGGATTTTCTTCGTATCGAAAAACAAGCCAGCCAACATACATTGAGTAATTATCAGCGACAGCTATTAGCGGTGAGTGAAATGCTTAATCAAGCAGGTATTTTACAATGGCAAGAAGTAAATAGTGCTACGGTACGTTGGATTATCACGCAAAGTAATAAACAGGGCTTGGGAGCAAAAAGTATCGCTTTACGTTTAGTCGCATTACGTCAATGGTTTAATTATTTAATTCGACAAGAGCAGATGTCGGTCAATCCGGCAGTTGGTATAAAAGCACCGAAAGCAAATAAGCGATTACCGAAAAACATTGATGCAGAACAGGTAGGTCAGCTCTTAACGAGTGATAGCAATGATCCGAGTGATTTACGTGATTTAGCCATGATGGAACTCATGTATAGTTCCGGCTTACGTTTATCGGAGTTACAAGGGCTTGATTTAGGCGATATGGATTTAGCCGGACGGGAAGTGCGTTTATTGGGTAAAGGGAATAAAGAACGTATTGTACCGATTGGTTCGAAAGCCCTTGAAGCGTTAAATCGTTGGTTAGCGGTAAGAGGGCAATTTAAACCGCAAGATAATGCGGTATTTTTAAATAAACGAGGTGGAAGATTATCGCACCGCTCAATCCAACTGGTCATGCAAAAATGGGGTGAGAAACAGGGATTGGAAAGTCATTTGCATCCGCATAAATTACGCCACTCGTTTGCGACACATATGCTGGAAGCGAGCGGAGATTTACGTGCGGTACAAGAATTACTCGGGCATAGTAATCTTTCCACTACCCAAATTTATACGCATTTAGATTTCCAACATCTTGCCAAGATTTATGATGCGGCTCATCCGAGAGCAAGACGTAAAAAACAAGATGATTAAAGGTTAGGCATTGGAACGGCTACTCTTTTCAGCCGTAGGAATTGTGGCGATTTTGCAGAAGAAATACCAATATTGGCAAATAACTACGGCGATTAAAGTCAATTTTCCCCAAATATTAGGCAAAGCGAAAAATGAAATGATGCAAAACGGTGCAGAAATTAACAAAATCGTAATTTTTTGCTTCATGGTCATTGCACGTTTTTCATCATATTCTTTTAAATATTTTTGATAGAGCTTGGTTCGCATAAACCACATTTGTAAGCGAGGAGAGCTTTTGCCAAAACAGAAAAGTGCCAGTAATAAAAACGGTGTGGTCGGTAAACCGGGTAAAATCGCACCTAAAATGCCAAGTCCAATACATAAAAATCCGGTGATGATATAAAAGAGTTTCATAGTAATTAAAGTTGATAATTAATCTCAATTAGAGATGTTAGATGGATTTTGTCTCTTTTTCAACTAATTCCACTGAATATTGAGTGGTTTTATTCCGATTTTTTTCGTTGTTAGACATTCTTTTAGTTGCTGAACTTGTTGGCAGATTTTATCTGTGACGGCTTGTGCTTCTGTTATTTTCTCCGCGGTGATACCCTTTGGCGTTTTATTGAATAAGATAGCGTCCAATAGGCGTTCCGCATACATACCTTCATGGCAATAATGTAACACGCCGGCATCATTAAATGCGGTAGCAACCGCACTAATTTGCGTAGTGGCAATGCCTAAAGCTCCGTCTTCGCCGCCTAGTTCTCGGAAAAGTTGATGCTGTGGAAAGCCACCACAAGCGAGAAAAAATGAGCGACGGAATACAGTATTTCCTGCTCCGGTCATTCGCATATGTTGCCAAGCGTATTCAAAGTTAGCGTGAGTGGTATAACGTTCAGCTAATCCAACCGGTTTAAGAGCCAAACGAACAACAGCAGTTTCCGACCTAAAAGTGAAAATCCCTTCTGCAATTTGTAACGCATAATCTTCATAAGCATCGTCCGCATCTAAAAAAGCGATAAAGTCGGCTTCACTTTGTAAGGCACCCCAATTTCGAGCCTTAGCCGCACCGCTATTCTTCGGCATACGTTCTACTTGGATTTTGTGTGGTAATTGTGCTTGTAAATATTCAGCAAGAGCAAAAGTGCCGTCGGTAGAACAATCATCAATTAACCATAATTTGCCTAATTGCGGTTGGTTTAACACGCTTTGTACTGCACGCACTAATGTGTGTTCGGCGTTATAGCAAGGAATGATCACATCTATCATACAAACTCAAATCCCTGTTCATCAAATTTTAAAATGGAAGCATAATCTACGTTCCAATCTCCGAGGACGATACGAGTAAATTTTGCTTCAGAATGTACCGCTTGGCGGTGGGTGTGGCCATGAATCAGATAAGTTGCGTCAAAGCGTTTTACCATTTCGGCGGTAAATGCCGGATTCACATCCATAATATCAGCGGATTTAGATTGTTTATCTTGTTTGCTTTTGGCACGAATTTTCTGAGCAATACGAATTCGCAGAGAGAGCGGTAAACGTAAAAAGAGCCACTGCAGCCATTTCTGATGTACTTTACGGCGAAATTGTTGGTATTTCACATCGTCAATGCAAAGCGTATCACCGTGGCAAATTAGTGTTTTATTGCCGTATAAATCAAGCAGGTAATAATCGGGCAGAATTTCAATACCGGTTTCTTGCGCGAAGCGTTTGCCCAATAAGAAGTCACGGTTTCCGCAAATAAAATAGCATTTTACACCGCTTGTAGTGAGGGTTTTTAGGGCGTTTTTCACTTGGTTGATAAGCTCGGATTGTTCGTCGTCGCCAATCCAAAAATCAAAGAAATCACCTAGGATATACACACTTTCTGCAAGCGGTGCTTTTTGTTGCATAAATTGCAAAAAGTGTTCGGTGATCTGAGGCTGTGCCTCGTTGAGGTGCAGATCTGCAATAAAATAAATCATTTTGCTCGCAATAAAAAACGGTTCAATTTGCAAAATTTTAGCAAAATTGAACCGCTTGGAATAGGTTATTCGTTACGGAAGATGCCACGAATAAATTGAACGGAGAGGAAGAACAGCAATGCTAATACGCCGTAGAGAATATAACTGAAAATCGGCATTGAGCTGCTTTCGCCTTCTGATAATGGTTTGATTGACACAATGTTTCTAAACTCGTTTAAGAAGTTAATACGCCAGCCGTAATATTTAATTTGCACCAGTTGTTTTTCATTTGCATACGCTTGGGCTTTGGCTTGAATATCGGCAGAACCGAATTTGAAATAAGGCGGTAAGCCCCAACCGGTATCTTCATTACGATATACCATCACTTTTTTCGTTTCCGGATTCTCGGTAAACAAGAAATAGACATCACGTACTTCACCGTCTGCTGGGTTAGCTTTACTGATGATACCGTCTTTATCCATACGACGTACTTCCATACCGGTTACTGTGGTAGTTTCATAGCTTGGCATCGCATAATTGACCGCACCACCTAACACAATAAAAAATGAGAGTGAGACGAGGATGAGAAAATATTTTAAAATCGCTTTCATTAGGATTCCTTTATTTAACTTTTATAGATTTAGAGTGTAATTTTGAATAAGTTTTGCACATTTTTAGTGGTAATGCGAGCTAATTCTTCCGTTGAAACGCCTTTTAGCGTGGCAAGATACTCACAAGTTTCACGCACATAAGCCGGCTGATTCGGCTTACCACGATACGGGATCGGTGCAAGGTAAGGCGAATCGGTTTCAACCAATAAACGGTCAAGTGGCACTTTACGTACTACATCACGTAATTCTTCCGCATTACGGAAGGTGATAATCCCTGAAATCGAGATATAGAAACCAATATCTAATGCACGTTTTGCCATATCCCAATCTTCGGTAAAGCAATGCAGCACGCCACCGCAATTTTCTGCTTTGCCTGCAATCAGCATATCCATTGTATCTTGACGAGCGGAACGAGTGTGAATAATCAGCGGTTTATTCACTTTATTGGCAATTTCAATTTGTTGCGAAAACAACGATTGTTGTAACGCTTTCGTTTCCGGCGTGTAGTGGTAATCTAAGCCGGTTTCGCCAATCGCAACCACTTTTTCATCTTGTGCAAAGGCAAGTAATTTGTCGTAATCAAACGGTTCATCTTCGACATTTAATGGATGCACGCCACAAGATAGTGAAACATCATTACGATGTGCTGTTAAGGCTTTCATCGCCTCGAAACGCCCGATAGTAGTACAAATTGAGATAAAATGATGAACGCCACGTGCTTTAGCATTTTCGATCACTTCGTCCACATTTTTATGGCGAGTTTCGTAATCTAAGGAATCTAAATGACAATGTGAGTCGATAATAAATAAGTCTTTCAATGTTTTTTCCTACATATAATGTTTATGATCCATTCTATTGTTTAGAATACGAACCACTAAAATATAGTTTGATTTAATTTGATAATAAATAGTATGAGATTGGCAAACAAAACTAAAAATATTTAAACCAATTTCACTTCGAGAAATACCCATTTGAGGAAAGGAAGCGATATTCTCTAGCGTCTTTTTTAGATGGTGTAAGTATTCATCTGATTGCTTACGTCCAAATTGTTCCGTTGTATAATGGGTAATAGCGGTTAGATCTTGCTTAGCTTTTACCGAAAACTTATACATTAGCACTACCTCTTGCTTCTGTAACGATTTCATCAAAAGAATCATTACATTCGCCACTATCAATACCTTCTTGAATAGAATGACGTAATTGCACGAGATATTGCTCTTTTTCTTCTAACAAACGTAAGGCAGTACGCACCACTTCACTTGTTGAACCGTAACGTCCACTTTCTACCATTTGATTAACGAAATCATTTAATGGCTCGCCTAAAGTAACACTGGTTGTTCTTGCCATAAATTCTCCTGTTGTGTGAATTATTCACACAATAGCAGTTTCTAGAAGATAAGTAAACGAAAGGCGATAAATTGTTATCGCCTTATCTCAAATTTTATTTTATTTTTACTTTGTATGTAATTTCTTTCGTATAGTTGATAGACTTTATATAGGAAATAGGATTTTGAATTTCCTCAATTTCTCCTTGCTTGTTTTCTAAATCAGTTAGTCTAATCAAATAAATGAAAGCATTATCCCCTTTACTTTCTAAAACATCCCATTCATTTTTTGAAAGGTAAAATACGTTATTTTTAGAGATTAAATTAGATTTAACTTCTATAAATCGTTCTCCATCTTCTGATTTAGAATATAAATCGTAACCAGCTCCAACATCATCTAAATAACATCGTTTTATCTTAGCATTAGGATTGCGTTGTTTTTCATATTGATATGCGATTTCTTCGCCAATATTGCCGATTAAAGCTCTTTTCTCAAGTAACTTTGAGAAATCATGTTTTGAAATTTTTCTTTTATAACTTTTACCATCAAATGATGTAACGATATGTTTTGGCTTAATTAATTCTTCTTGAGCATTAACTTCTAAAAAATGAATTTCATCAATATTATTTAATACCGATTTTAGATTAGTATTATCCTTAATCCATTGTTTAAATTGCTCAATAATTTCCTTATCAAGATTACGACCTGCTTTCCATTCTCTATTTAATACTTTACTAATTAATTCTCTTGTTGTTTTACCATTATTACAATAGTAGAGATTATCTCGATATATCGAAAAAGTATTGTTTTTAAAAGCAGAGAATTTAGAAACTGCAAAATAATACTTTTTATCTATTTCAGTATAGAGAAAATATTTTGGATTATCCCCTAATAGAATTCTAATTTCATCTGATGATTGGGGAAAATTAATGACATTCTGATAAATATCGTTTTCTGTTTCTACAAAGATCTTGTCCATTATTCAAATACCTCTAAAATAAGTTTAGTTAAACAATCTAATAACATCAATTCTAAATTCACCGCATTCACTTGCTGTAAGTCTTGGCGGGTTTGTTGCAGGATTTGGTGACCTTTTAGCAGTGCTTGGGCGGAGAGTTGTTGGCTAAACGGCAGAATACCGGCTTGTAAATCGGGGTTTGTCCAACCGATTGAAATATCCATTTTGGCTTTTAACGCATCGGCGAAAAAACTATCCAACCATTCTAACTGCTGCAATACCAATTCTTTTTCTTTATCGAATGCCGTGAAGAGTAGCAACACATCTCGACTTTTAAAGAAGCGCCAAAAGGTTTGTAAAAAGGTTTTACGGGCTTGCAAGCGGTCGTTTTCTAAAAAAGTTTTGCAAATTAACGGACGTTGATGACACAGACGCATCGCAATTTCACAGGAGGTAAAATCAACTCCGCTACAGTTTGCTTGCAACCAATCTAACGCAATATCCGTTTCCGGTGGATGAATTAACCACGTTTGACAGCGACTTTGAATGGTCGGGAGCATTGCACCTTGCAATGGTGCTTCAAGTAGAAAATAAACGCTGTTATGCGGTTCTTCAAGCGTTTTTAAGAGTGCATTGCTACTTGCTTCGGTTAAGCGTTCCGCACCTCGGATATATACCACCGCATTGCCACCTTGTTGCGAGAAGTTTTGCAATTTGGCATTGGTTTCACGTACTTGATCAATCCCGATATCTTTACCGTCAATCGGTTCTAAGATATGAAAATCGGGATGGTTTCCGGCAGTAGTCAATAAACAACTTTTACATTGCTGGCAAGCCTGTTCGCCGAGCGGATTTTGGCAGAGTAGCCAATGTGCAAAATGACGAATCAGCGTTTCCGTGCCTAAACCTGAATCGGTTTTAAATAACAGGGCGTGATGACCACGCCCGTGTAAAAAGGATTCGGTTAGTTGTTGATAAGTAGGTTGAAGCCAAGGATATAGCATATTTATTTTGCAATGTTTAAGAAGTTTTCGACCGCTTGTTGAATATCTGCCGTTACTTTTTCAATCGGTTGTTCCGCATTGATAATTACCGCTTTCTCATTATTTTGTGTCAGTTCCAAATAACGTTGGCGTGTGCGATAAAAGAAATCGAGGCTTTGCTGTTCGATACGATCCAGTTCACCGCGACCTCGTGCGCGAGCTAAGCCGACCGCAGGATCGATATCAAGATAAATGGTCAAATCCGGCTCAAATTTGCCTAATACGGTTTCTTTCAAAGTTTCGAGTAAGTGACGATCGATTTGGCGGCCACCACCTTGATAAGCCTGAGAAGACATATCGTGACGATCGCCTAACACCCATTTGCCTTCTGCTAATGCCGGTTTAATTACGTTTTCGACTAGTTGAATACGTGCTGCATATAACATCAATAATTCGGCTTTATCACTAACCGCTTCTTCGGTTTCGTGTTTGATTAAATGACGTAATTTTTCTGCAAGCGGTGTACCACCAGGTTCACGGGTTTGTACCACATTTTTGCCCGCTTTTTCCAACTGAGCTAAAATCACTTGGTGTGCAGTAGTTTTGCCCGCACCCTCTAAACCTTCCAGAACAATAAATTTTCCACGCATCTTATTTCTTCTCAAGTTTTTTATTTCGTTCGATTTTAATCCAGTCACGAACCGCTTGGTTGTGTTCGTCTAGACTTTTGCTAAATTTATGTCCGCCACTCCCGTCTGCCACAAAATAGAGATATGGCGTATTATCCGGTTGTGAAACCGCTTTTAATGCTGCTTCACTTGGCATTGCAATCGGTGTTGGCGGTAAGCCGTCAATCACATAAGTATTATAAGGCGTTGCTTCTTCCAAATCTTTTTTACGAATATTACCGTTATACCGATCACCCATACCATAAATCACAGTCGGGTCGGTTTGCAATTTCATTTTTAATCTGAGGCGATTAATAAACACAGAAGCCACTTGTGGGCGTTCACTCGCAACCGCTGTTTCTTTTTCTACAATAGAAGCTAAAGTTAACATTTCATACGGGGTGGCAAGCGGTAGATTTTCCACACGATTTTGCCAAGCGTTATCCAATGCTTTTTGTTGTTTTTGATAAGCACGTTTAAGTAAGGCTAAATCGCTTGAGTTCGGTACATAGCTGTAAGTATCCGGTGCAATCCATCCCTCAAGTTTATCGTGTTCAACCCCAAGCAGTTGAGCAATTTCCGCTTCGGATTTTCCGGTTAGCGTGTGTTGCATATAATTTGCTTTTTCCAGTTGCTCACGCCAAACCTTAAAGGTTTTTCCTTCGATAAACTGTACGTTAAGTTGAACTTCTTTGCCGGAACTGAAATGTTTCAACAAATCTTCAACTGTATTCAGTCCGTTTAGTGAGTAAGTTCCTGCTTTAAACTTGCTGAGTTCCGGCTTAAAACGCATTAAGTAGGGGAGTAAGCTCACGTCATCGTGATTAACGATATTTTGTTCTTCTAATAATTGTGCTAGTTTTTGGCTAGATGTGCCTTTTTCTAATAGAAAGAATTGATCTGCTTTGGTAGTAATTGGATGTTGTGCTAAATCATTAAGTTTTTGATAACCATAGAATACACAGCCTAAAGTGATAGCCCCGATGAAGCCGAGTGAAATAAAAAGTTTTTTGATCATTAAAGAAAATTCGCTATATAAATACGTGAATTGAAAACAAATGAATTTTACACTATAAACACAGAATAAGCGGCGATTTTTTCAATAAAATTTGTAAGGAGATAAAAGTGGTGGGTCGTGAAGGATTCGAACCTTCGACCAACGGATTAAAAGTCCGCTGCTCTACCGACTGAGCTAACGACCCATTTCAGATTGGACTGATTTGGTAAGTTCTAAAGTGGTGGGTCGTGAAGGATTCGAACCTTCGACCAACGGATTAAAAGTCCGCTGCTCTACCGACTGAGCTAACGACCCTTTAGAGGGTGTTACAAGTTAAATGGTGGGTCGTGAAGGATTCGAACCTTCGACCAACGGATTAAAAGTCCGCTGCTCTACCGACTGAGCTAACGACCCATAACGTTGTGTAACAGGCGTGTATAATACGGATTTAAAAAAAATGATCAAGTGCTTTTTGGTAAATTTAGCTTATTTGAATGGTTTGTAAACGATTTTACGGATTTTTGAGCAGGTAAGTTTAATTAAAATATGGAAGTGATTAGATTTGTAGCAAAAAATAAGGCGGTCAATTAACCGCCTTATTCTTGAAATTATGCGTTAGCTTTTGTCACGTAGTCAATCGCTGATTGAACTGTTGTGATTTTTTCAGCTTCTTCATCTGGAATTTCGATATCGAATTCTTCTTCTAAAGCCATCACTAACTCAACGGTATCTAAAGAGTCTGCACCTAAATCTTCAATGAATGAAGCTTCTGGTTTAACGTCTTCAGCTTTAACACCTAATTGATCAACGATAATTTTTTTTACGCGTTCTTCAATGCTCATTTTGTTTTTCCTATGTGAAATTCGCCTAAATGCGAGAGTTGAATAGTGTAGAGAAAAAAATGCTAAATTCAACGTTTTTTAGGAAGGTCAAACCAGCGAATTTCTCACACAAGTATAAATAGTTCGCTTATAACAGCGAAAAGCGGCGGATATTCTAACATTATGTATAGGGTTTATCCATAGCAGATTTTGACTCGTTCAGTAATTTATCTACGGATAGCGGTCAAAATTTGCTGATTTTTTACAAAAAATACCACTCGATAAATTAAATTTTAGCTAGTTCCGCACGCATTTGGTCGATAACGGCTTTATAATCAGGCTGATCAAAAATAGCGGAACCGGCAACAAAGGTATCTGCACCTGCTTCGGCTATTTCTGCAATGTTATCTATTTTTACACCGCCATCAATTTCTAAACGAATACTTCTGCCAGTAGCATCAATACGATGACGTACTTCTCTTAATTTATTCAGTGTAGCCGGAATAAATTTTTGTCCACCGAAACCAGGATTAACCCCCATTAATAAAATCATATCCACTTTATCCATTACATAATCAAGATAGTGGAGTGGCGTGGCAGGATTAAACACTAAACCGGCTTTACAGCCGTGATCTCGAATCATTTGCAATGTACGATCAATATGATCCGTTGCTTCTGGGTGGAACGTAATATAGTTAGCTCCGGCTTTTGCAAAATCCGGAATTAAACGTTCGACCGGTTTTGCCATTAAATGTACATCAATGTCCGCTGTAATCCCGTAATCACGTAGTGCTTTGCAAATTGCCGGACCAAATGTCAGGTTGGGTACAAAATGGTTATCCATGACATCAAAATGAATAATATCGCCACCGGCTTTGAGGACTTCTAAAACATCGTCACCTAGACGAGCAAGATCAGCAGATAGAATAGAAGGGGCGATTAAGAATGGTTGTTGAGCCATATAATTGTCCTTATGGAATGATCAATGAACTATGTTTGATAGCGTATCATAAAACATAAAAATAAAAGGCGATCTAGCTCTCACTTTTATTATTTAGCCTAAAATTTAGGCAAAAGAGATATATCCATAAAAAAATTATAGAAATTAAATTATTTATCATATAGGATATACCCACTTTTTATTTGTGGGAATAAATAAAGTTACTGGAGGATTTTTATTATGAAAAAAGGGATTCACCCTGAAAATTATCGTGAAGTATTGTTTTATGACGGTTCAGTACAAATCGGTTGGGTTATTCGTTCTTGTGCGGTTACAACTAAGACAATGGTTTGGGAAGATGGTAAAGAATACCCATTTTATCCGCTAGATACTTCATCTGCTTCACATCCTGTGTATACGGGTAAACGCCGAGAAGCGAATACGGAAGGTAGAGCAAGTCGCTTTAATGAACGCTTTAAAGGTATGGCTGGCTTAACTGCAAAAAAATAGGAAAATGGAATGAAAATTTTAAACTCATTGAAAACGGCAAAAAGCCGTCATCCGGATTGCCAGATTGTACGTCGTAAAGGCAAACTTTATGTGATCTGCAAAGCCAATCCACGTTTCAAAGCTCGTCAGCGTTAATTTATATTGGATTACTTTGAAATCAGAAAACGAAAAACGCATATTCAATAAGAATTGAATATGCGTTTTTTAATTTAAATGTAGCAAAAACTTTAATTTTCTAACCGCTTATTATTCAGTTGGTGCTACTTCTTCAGTTGGAATGGCTTGTTGATCTTCAGCAACTTCTGCTTTGGTATTTTCCGTTTTGGATTTATCGAGTGAAATTGCCTCTAATACCGTTGGTTTAGTTGCTTCTACAACATTGCCGGCGTTAGTACAGTAATGTTGCCCACGATCACGCCACATTGGAATTTGGCGATTCGGATCACAATTAATTGTACCGTAGCCATTAATCCCTACCCATTGCATTGTGTTTGCTTTTGGTAATTTAAAGGCGGTCGGTAATGCTCGTTCCAAATATTGTTTATAGACAAATAATGCACCGCTTGAACCGGTTAAGTTGGTATCGGTATTATTATCCTTACCTAGCCATACGGTTGTCACGTTTTCGCCATCCACTCCAACAAACCACGTATCACGTGCATTATTGGTTGTCCCGGTTTTACCGGCTAAACGTAAATGTGCAAATTCATTTTGTAAGCTACGTGCCGTACCTCGTTCTACTACTTGTTGCATCGCATACAAGGTCTGGATAGTCGCTTCCTGAGGCAACACTTGCTGGCTAACTTCTTCAATATTACGTTGATAGAGTGGACTACCATCGTGTGACATAATCGCTTCAATTGTGGTTAATGGCGTTTTTAAACCGTTATTTGCCAAAACTTGATATGATTTTGTCACGTCATAAGGCGAGATTGAATACGACCCTAATAACATTGATGGATATGCCGGAATATCCGCTTTATCCCAGCCCATTTCTTTTTGCTTCGCAATCACTTTCTTTAAACCGACTTTCATACCGATATTCACGGTTGGAATATTCAACGAGCGAACTAACGCATCCATTAACATGACTGATCCACTAAAGCGTTTATCGTAGTTTCTCGGTGTCCAAGGTGCAGAACCTTTGGTATAAATGGTAATAGGTCTATTCTGAATTGGTGTATTCAGGCGAAAATTCTTTGGATCAGAAAGGGCAATCGCATAAATTGACGGTTTAACCAATGAACCAATTTGGCGTTTAGTCTGAATTGCTCGGTTAAAGCCGGCAAATTGGGTTAAACGGTCACCCACAATTGCACGAACTTTCCCGGTTTTATATTCTGCAACTACAATCGCAGACTGTAAGTCTTTGATTTTACTATCAGATTCTTCTAATTTTTCTAATCCGTCAATGACTGCTTGTTCAGCAGAACGTTGCTGCTTTCTATCTAAAGTGGTAAAAATTTTTGCACCGGAAAGCTGTGCATATTTGGTTTCGCCTAACTCCGCTTTAAGGTCAAGGTTTAATGCCTGCATAAATGCTGGTTGTTGGCGATAAATTGTCCCTTTCTCTTTAACGCCAAGCGGTTGTTTGACCAGTAATTCATATTCTGGTTGGGTAATTGCTTGGTTTTCCAGTAATAATTTTAATACCACATTACGGCGTTCCAAAGCTGCCTCAGGATGACGCCAAGGGTTATAGAGGGAAGGTCCTTTTACCATACCAACTAATAACGCCATTTGTGACGGGGTAATTTCTTGGATTGGGCGACCGAAATAGAATTGGCTCGCTAAGGCAAATCCATGTACCTGATAACTTCCGTTTTGACCTAGATAAATTTCGTTTAAATAGGTTTCAAGAATACGGTTTTTATCATAGCGGAAATCTAAAATCAGCGACATTAATGCTTCATTCACTTTACGGACAATGGTTTTTTCACTGGTTAAAAATAAGTTTTTAACCAATTGTTGCGTTAACGTACTCGCACCTTGCACGGTTCTGCCAGCTTGATAATTAGCCATTAATGCACGTGCAATACCCAACGGGCTGATACCATCGTGTTGATAGAATCGTTTATCTTCTGTCAGGATTAATGCTTGAATGAGGAAGTACGGATATTGCTGTAAACGTAATGCCTGACGTTCTTCATCATTGCCCGAATGTAGCATCGCAATTAATTTCGGATCAAGACGAAACTCATCAATCAGCTTACTTTGTACTAAGTCTTCAATATGCGCTAATTTATTATTTTCAAAGTGTAAACGTAAAATACGTTGTGCTTCCGGTGTTTCGGGAAATGGAAATGCACGGCGTAATAAGACTAATTTATTGTCTTCGATTTTAAAATCGCCAGGCGTTGCGATTTGAGAAACTTGGCGGTAGCCGTTATCAAGCAACGCTTGTTTGGTTGCTTCAAGAGAGAGTTTATCGTCAATACTGATACTTTCAATTCGGCTATATACTTCAGCCGGTAATTGCCAAACCTGACCGTCCATTTTGGTGCGAATACGCCCATCAAGGTAGATCCCATAAAATGCTGCAAAGCAAGCACCAATAAGACCTAATTTGAGGCAAGTCGGAATAAAGAAAGGTTTTTTCTTTGGTTGTATATCTTCTTGTTCTGACGTTTGAGGTTCAGTTTGGGTATTTGACATAGAAAATTCTTTGCAAAAAAGTGAGCGAATTAGACCGCTGGTAAAGCCCCTCTCATTTTTGAGAGAGGCTATAAATTATATAATTATTATGGATTACGTTTAAATTTACTAAAGTCAGGTTCACGTTTTTCGTTGAAAGCGTTACGACCTTCTTGACCTTCTTCCGTCATATAGAACAACATCGTTGCGTTGCCTGCTAATTCTTGAAGACCGGCTTGACCGTCACAGTCTGCATTTAATGCTGCTTTTAAGCAACGTAATGCAATCGGGCTGTTTTGTAACATTTCACGACACCAACGCACCGTTTCTTTTTCAAGATCCGCATAAGGCACAACCGTGTTTACTAAGCCCATATTTAACGCTTCTTGCGCATCGTACATACGACATAAGAACCAGATTTCACGTGCTTTCTTCTGACCTACGATACGCGCCATATAGCTTGCACCCCAGCCGCCGTCGAATGAACCCACTTTCGGACCGGTTTGACCGAATTTTGCATTATCTGCCGCAATGGTTAAGTCACACATCATATGTAATACGTGGCCGCCACCTACCGCATAACCTGCGACCATTGCCACAACCGGTTTCGGGCAAGTACGAATATCACGTTGGAACTCCAACACGTTTAAGTGATGTACACCACTGTCATCTTTATAACCGCCGTAGTCGCCACGAATTTTTTGGTCGCCACCCGCACAGAAAGCATATTCGCCTTCTCCAGTTAGAACGATTACACCAATTTTCTCATCATAACGAGCATCAGCAAATGCGTGGATCATTTCTTTAACTGTTTGTGGACGGAATGCGTTACGGACTTCAGGACGATTAATGGTAATTTTAGCAATACCATCGGTTGATTTGTGGTAACGAATGTCAGTGTAACCTTCGCTATGATCTACCCATGTAACTGGTGCATAAAGAAATTCTTCACTTGGATATAACATTGGAGTTCCTTTTTAATGTATATAAAAAATTCGGGCAATTATAGCCGAATTGAGAGGGATTAACGAGAAAATAAGCGGTCAAATTTTGTAAAAAATTTACAAAAATCTACCGCTTATGTTTAGAGATAGTTAGGATTTTGCCACACGAACAACGCCGTTTACTTTCGTTAATTTCTGAATAACGACATAGAGATGGGCATTATCTGTGACGGAAATACGCATTTTAACCTGATAATTACCTGTGCCGTTCGGACGACTTTCTACTGTGCCGATATTGCTATTCATTGAAGCAATTGCATTAGTTAAACTTGCCAATACACCTGGCTGATCTTTGATTTCTAACTCGATATCAACTTCTAAATATTCAGGTTTTTCTGATTCGTCTGCAATATGCTCCACATTTTCTAAATGTTTAAGTGCAGAACGTATTTTCGAACGGGCTTTTGAACTGACGGCAAATGTTAACCAAGACGGACTCGGGCGTTTGCCTTGTTCAGTAATAATTTCAACGGTTTGTCCGGATTGTAATGGCTGTGAAATCGGATACGGATTGCGATCCACAATCGCACCGACACAACGGTCGCCAATGTCCGAGTGAACCGCATAAGCAAAGTCGATAGCGGTTGCTTTTGCCGGCAATTCTACAATACGACCTTTAGGTGTAAACACATAAATATCATCGGAGAAAAGGTCGGATTTAACGTTCTCAATAAATTCATCCGAGTTACCGGCGCTTTGTTGCAGCTCGATAATACTGCGCAGCCATTGTTGTGCTTTTTGCTGTACGCTGGTTGCAGTCGCTTGATCTTCGGTATAACGCCAGTGTGCCGCCACGCCGAGTTCCGCCATTAAATCCATATCTTCGGTACGAATCTGTACCTCAATCGGCACGCCTTTATGTCCAATCATTGAGGTATGTAAAGACTGATAACCGTTACTTTTCGGTACAGCAATATAGTCACGAATTTTGTACGGACGTGGCTTATAAAGTGAATGCATTTGCCCCAACACACGGTAGCAATTATCTACACTTTCGACTACCACTCTAAACGCATAAATATCTAAAATGGAATGGAAATGTTGGTCACGTTGACGCATTTTTTCATAAAGCGAGTAGAGGTGTTTTTCTCGCCCATACACACGTCCTTTGATACCGGCTTCGTCTAAACGTGATTGAATTTCGTGTGAAATGGTTGAAATCAGATCTTGGCGAGTACCACGCGCCATATCAATCGCCATACGTAACACACGATAGCGATGAGGGTGCATCGCTTGGAAACAGAGATCTTCTAATTCATTTTTAAGATGCTCAATGCCTAAACGATGTGCTAACGGACTATAAATCTCAAGGGTTTCTTTGGCAATGCGGCGACGTTTGTCCGGACGTAACGCACCCAACGTACGCATATTATGAGTACGGTCAGCCAGTTTGATTAGCACCACCCGAATATCTTTGGTCATCGCCAAAATCATTTTGCGGAAGTTCTCAACTTGTGCTTCTTGGCGAGTACGGAATTTTAATTTATCCAGCTTGGAAACGCCTTGCACGATTTCCGCTACACTCGCCCCAAATTCGGCGGCAAGTTGTTCTTCCGTGTAAGGTGTATCTTCAATCACATCGTGTAAAAGTGCAGCCATGACCGCTTCGTGGTCAAGTTTCATTTCTGCAATAATTGATGCGACTGCCACAGGATGAGTAATATAAGGCTCACCACTCGAACGAGTTTGCCCCTCGTGTGCATCACGAGCGATCACAAAAGCACGTTTTACCAACTCGATTTTATCAGCAGGTAAATAGCCCTGAATTATGTTATCTAGCGGTTGAAAAAGATACACAATACACCTCGAGAAAATAGAATTAAAAAATGGATAATTAATAATGAGAGATTTATATCCCATTTTCAATTATCCATTTCAAATTTTCAATTAAATATTAAGCGTTAGCTTGTACATCTGCTAAGAAAGAGATCGCTTCTTGTTCAGCAACTTCTTGTTGGATCGCATCATTATTTTCTAATTGATCCATAATCTGACCATTGATTAAACCTTTTTCGATTTCACGTAATGCGATAACGGTAGGTTTATCATTTTCTTCAGGCACAAGTGGTTCACGAACGTGAAGTTGTAATTGTCTTGCACGGCGTGCCGCGGTCAAAATTAAGTCGAAACGGTTGCCGATTTTATCTGCTGCTTCTTGTACGGTTACACGAGCCATTTTATTACTCCAGAGTTTTTGCGAATTTCGTTTATAAAAAGACGACAGATTATACAGAAATTCGTATCTGCTTACAATGCAAGCGGTTAGATTTGCAAAAACTTTGTTAAATCAAACCGCCTGTGGTTAAGCATTACTATATTCGGTACGCTCGCTAAGCCAGCGGCGAATTAGGGCTTCTGCAAGCGGTGGGTTTTGCTGAATAATTTGCTTGGCATAGTTTTGTACCAATGGAATCATTTTGCGATCTCGCATTAAATTCGCTACTTTAAATTCCGCCATACCGGTTTGTTTTGTGCCGAGAATTTCACCGGTGCCACGAATTTCCAAATCTTTTTCGGCAATATAGAAACCGTCTTGGCTGTCACGTAACACTTGTAAGCGTTTACTTGAGATTTTGCCAAGCGGTGGTTTATAAAGTAACACGCAATGCGAAGCGGTTGCACCACGTCCGACACGACCTCGTAACTGATGTAGTTGAGCAAGCCCTAAACGCTCGGAGTTTTCGATAATCATTAGACTGGCATTCGGCACATCAACCCCCACTTCAATTACCGTTGTGGCAACCAATAAATCAATGTTTGCCGCTTTAAATTCCGCCATAATCGCTTGCTTTTCTTGCGGTTTCATTCGTCCGTGTACCAAGCCGATACGTAAATCCGGCAAGGCTCGTTGTAAATCTTCGGCAATCGCTGCCGCCGCTTGTGCTTCCAAGACTTCCGATTCATCAATTAGGGTACAAACCCAATAGGCTTGGCGTTTTTCATTTTTGCAGGCGGCATACACACGGCGGACAATTTCATCGCGTCTGTCTTCCGAAATCGCCACGGTGGTAATCGGCGTTCGCCCTGGTGGTAGCTCATCAATAATCGAAGTATCCAGATCAGCATAGACCGTCATCGCTAAAGTACGAGGAATTGGTGTAGCGGTCATAATCAGCTGGTGCGGATAAATGCCGTCTTTTGCCCCTTTTTCACGTAGGGTTAAGCGTTGATGTACACCGAAACGGTGTTGTTCATCAATAATCACTAATGCAAGGTTATGAAACTCCACGCTTTCTTGGAAGAGGGCGTGCGTGCCGATAATCATCTGTACTTCGCCGTTTTTAATCGCTTCCAGCTGTGCAGTACGAGCTTTGCCTTTCACTTTACCGGCAAGCCAACCGACTTCAATCCCGAACGGGCGTAGCCAGTTGGCAAAATTATTGGCGTGCTGCTCGGCAAGGATTTCAGTCGGTGCCATTAACGCCACCTGTTTGCCATTATCAATTACAAGCAAGGCGGCAAGTGCCGCGACTAACGTTTTACCCGAGCCAACATCGCCTTGTACTAAACGCATCATTGGCGAAGATTTGGCTAAATCTTGCTCGATATCCGCCGTCACACGGCTTTGAGCGTTGGTCGGTTTAAACGGCAAACTCGCCAAAAAACGACTTTTGAGATCGGTTTGATAACGTAGCGGCGTAGCCGTAAGCTGATTGACTCCGACTCGCACTTGCTGCATCGCCAAGTTGTGTGCCAATAATTCTTCAAAAATCAGTCGTTTTTGTGCCGGATGATCACCTTTTTCCAACTGTTCGGCAGAAACACTTGGTGGCGGGCGGTGTAATAATTGCAATGCCTGTTTTAAGCTGTATTTATGCGGATTGTATTCGTCCGGTAACAGCTCACCAACCTTGATTTTATCCAATAACGCTAACGCTTGTTCGGTGAGTTTACGTAACGAATTTTGCTTTAAACCTTCTGTTGTGGAGTAAATCGGTGTTAACGTTTCGGCAAGTTCAAGCGGTTGATTATTGCGAATAATTTGATATTCAGGGTGATGAATTTCCGCCATAAAACGCCCACGTTTGATTTCGCCAAAAGCTTTTACACGTGTGCCGGCGGTCAGGCTGTTTTTCATTCCCGCATTAAAATTAAAAAATTTCAGCGTAATTTTACTGGTGCCGTCAGAAAGCACGGTGGATAAAATTGGACGGCGACCGAATTGCACTTCGGTGAGTTGCACGATGCCTTCGATGGTTGAAAAACTTTCCGGACGTACATCAATAATTGGTGTAATTCGGGTGCGATCTTCATAGCGATAAGGCAAATGAAATAACAGATCTTGCACGTTATTAATGCCGATTCGGCTAAGTTTTTCCGCAATTGCCGCACCCACCCCGGAGAGGGCGGTAAGTGGCACACCGTCTAGTAATTGTTCGCTCATAGTAAAATTTTGATTAAATCCGACCGCTTGTTTTCGATTGGGCTAATATAACAAATACTGTTTTTATGTACAAATCAAGCGGTCGGATTTCATTAATTTTTTGCAAATGGCGAAAATCTCTAAAAATTCGACCGCTTTTGTTTTAAAATAGATCCCATTTTTCGATATTTAAAATAACAATAGGAATAACAATGCGTACAAGTCAGTATTTATTTTCGACCCTTAAAGAAACGCCGAATGATGCACAGGTGGTAAGCCATCAATTAATGCTACGTGCCGGTATGATTCGTCCGATGGCTTCAGGTTTATATAACTGGTTGCCGACCGGGATCAAGGTGTTGAAAAAAGTAGAAAACATTATTCGTGAAGAAATGAATAAAGGTGGTGCTATCGAGGTGTTAATGCCTGTGGTGCAACCGGCGGAATTATGGCAAGAATCAGGTCGTTGGAACGATTACGGTGCGGAATTATTGCGTTTTGTTGATCGTGGTAGCCGTGATTTCGTATTAGGACCAACTCACGAAGAAGTAATTACCGACTTAGTTCGCCGTGAAGTGTCTTCTTACAAACAACTTCCGTTAAATTTATACCAAATTCAAACTAAATTCCGTGATGAAGTGCGTCCACGTTTCGGTGTGATGCGTTCACGTGAATTTGTGATGAAAGATGCCTATTCTTTCCATGTGGACAAGGCGTCATTACAAGAAACTTATGATGTAATGTACCAAGTGTATAGCAATATTTTCACTCGTCTTGGTTTAGATTTCCGTGCGGTACAGGCGGATACAGGGTCAATCGGTGGTTCAGCTTCACACGAATTCCAAGTGTTAGCGTCAAGCGGTGAAGACGATGTGGTGTTTTCAACTGAATCGGATTTCGCAGCGAATATCGAATTAGCGGAAGCGGTAGCCGTGGGCGAGCGTCAAGCACCAACGGCAGAAATGCAGTTAGTCGATACGCCGAATGCGAAAACGATTAACGAATTAGTTGAGCAATTCAATTTACCGATTGAAAAAACGGTAAAAACGTTAATCGTAAAAGGCGCAACCGAAGAACAACCGCTTGTGGCGTTAGTGTTACGTGGCGACCACGAATTAAATGAAATCAAAGCACAAAAACATCCGTTAGTGGCTGATCCGCTTGAATTTGCAGATGAAGCAGAAATCAAAGCGAAAATCGGTGCAAGTGTAGGCTCGCTTGGCGTGATTAACCTTAACATTCCTGCGATTATCGACCGTTCAGTAGCGGTTATGTCAGATTTTGGTTGTGGTGCAAACATTGACGGTAAACATTACTTCAATGTGAACTGGGAACGTGATGCGGCAATGCCAGAAGTAGCGGATTTACGTAACGTAGTGGAAGGCGACCCAAGCCCAGACGGAAAAGGCGTGCTACAAATCAAACGAGGTATTGAAGTAGGGCATATTTTCCAACTTGGTACCAAATACTCGGAAGCAATGAAAGCGACCGTTCAAGGTGAAGACGGTAAACCGCTTGTGATGACCATGGGTTGCTACGGTATCGGTGTAACACGTGTGGTGGCAGCGGCAATCGAACAGCACCACGATGATCGCGGTATTATTTGGCCATCAGATGAAATCGCACCGTTCACAGTAGCAATTGTGCCGATGAATATGCACAAATCGGAAATCGTACAACAATTCTCGGAAGAGTTATATCGTACCTTAAAAGCTCAAGGTGTGGATGTGATTTTCGATGATCGTAAAGAGCGTCCGGGTGTAATGTTTGCCGATATGGAATTAATCGGTGTACCACATATGGTGGTTATCGGTGAGAAAAATCTCGCAAACGGCGAAATTGAATATAAGAATCGCCGCACCGGTGAGAAACAAATGATTGCTAAAGATCAGCTTTTAGCTTTCTTAAAAGAAAATGTAAAAGCATAATGAGCAAAAATAGATGAAAAAAGACCGCTTGTGTTGATGCAAGCGGTCTTTTTGTTAGGAGTCTTTATCGTTTTTTGTTTCTGTTCCGGTATATTGGCAGTAGTCTTTTACTATTTTTCTTAATTGATCATTGTTTTGTTTAAAATAACGGCATTTAGGGCAAAGCCATAGATGGACTTGTAGCTGAACACTGTCTTTCACATTTAACTTTTTTTCACAGCTTAGTGAAATTAATTCGGAGGCATGCTCGCAATTCATTATAATTTTTCTCCTTCAAACCAATTTTTTGCTAAACAAGCCTGTAGCTGTAGCCTCGCTCGGTGCAAAATAACATGTAAATTGGTAATACTGATATCACATTCTAAGCAGATTTGCTCACTGCTCATTTCCAAATGTTCTCGCATCATAAATACGCGAGCCTGTTGTGCAGGTAGGTTATTTAAACAAATGTCGAAGATCGCCCAAAATTCTTTCTTATAACTTATCTGATTTACATCTTCCCATTCTTTTGGCTCGTAGGTTTCTGAAACCCAATAACCGGTATGGTCAAAAAATTGATTAGGACTTTCTTCTTCAACAAGCTCAGAAACATTAACAGTACGTTTTCGATATTTAATTAAATCAACTATCTTATTTTTTAAAATTGCAAAAATCCAAGTTTTTAAAGCCGCTTCACCACGAAATGAGTGTGCATTTTTATAAGCACTCGCAAGTGATTCTTGCACGACATCCTCAGCAAGATCAGGGTCCTTTATTTGAAGTGTGGCAAATTTAAGCATTTGTAAACGAATTTCTTCAATTCTTTGTGGAGAAATTGAATTTAATTGTTCAATTTTTGACATTGTTTTTCCTTTTATAAAAAAATTTATTTTTGTGTAATTATTTTTATGGTTTTTAGGACAAACGATTATACAACAAAGGAGATGATTATGAAGAGATTAACCCACAATGATGTTACGCCGGAAGATATTTTTAATCAGCGTCGTCAAATTATCAAAGCAATGGGGCTTGGTATTGCCGGTTTAAGTTTGCCCCAAATCGCTTTCTCAGCTGAACAGTCCGCTCAGTCAAAAAAACTTGATTTCAAAGCTGTTGCCAAAACGAATTTAACATTAACGCCCGAGAATAAAATTATTGGTTATAACAATTTCTATGAATTTGGTACGGATAAATCCGATCCGGCAAAATTTGCGAGAGATTTGAAAACGGATCCTTGGTCATTAGAAATCAGCGGAGAAGTTGAAAAGCCTTTTGTGCTAAATCATAGCCAACTCTTTAATACTTTCCCATTAGAAGAACGCATTTACCGTTTTCGCTGTGTTGAAGCGTGGTCAATGGTTGTACCTTGGGTCGGGTTTGAATTGGCTCGTTTAATTGAAATGGCAAAACCTACGTCTAAAGCGAAGTTTGTTGTATTTCATACATTGCACGATCCGGAACAAATGCCAGGGCAGAAAAATAAATTTTTTGGCGGCGGTATTGATTATCCGTATGTAGAGGCATTAACTCTGGAAGAAGCGATGAATCCGCTTACCTTACTTTCTGTCGGGTTGTATGGAAAAATGCTACCGCCACAAAACGGTGCGCCGATTCGTTTGGTTGTGCCGTGGAAGTATGGCTTTAAGAGCATTAAATCTATTGTGAAAATTACCTTCTCAGAAACTCGTCCTCGCACCACTTGGGAAAAACTTGCACCGCACGAATACGGTTTTTATGCTAACGTGAATCCTAACGTAGATCATCCTCGCTGGTCGCAAGCCTCAGAGCGTGTTATCGGCAGCGGTGGATTACTTTCGGTTAAACGTCAAGATACCTTGATGTTTAACGGATATGAGAAAGAAGTCGCACATCTTTATAAAGGTTTGGATTTAAGAGTAAATTTCTAATGTTATTGCTATTGAGAACAATCATTCATCTGGCGTGTATAACGCCATTATTATGGTTAACTACGGTATTACTGACGGATAATGCGGAAGTATTAGGTGCTGATCCCGGCAAAGATCTGATTCATTTTCTCGGTTATACCGCCATTATTATTTTTTGTGCTATGTTTGTCTTAGGCATTATGTTACAAGTTTTGCACAAGAATCAGTATCAGATTTTACGCCGTCCATTAGGATTATGGGCATTTGTTTGGGCATTATTACATATGCTCAGCTATTTAGTATTAGAACTGGGATTAGATTTCTCGTTATTTTTCAGTGAAATTTCTCAGCGTCCTTATCTTATTTTAGGTGTAATCGCATTTATCATTTTATTAGTGATGTCTGTTACATCTATTCCATTTATCAAGCAGGTATTAGGCAAAAAATGGTTTAGCATACACCAATTTGCTTATATTGCAATTGTTGCGGCGGCAATTCATTATTATTGGTCGGTTAAAGGCATAACCCTTGCCCCTATTCTGATTGGCTTAACGGTAATCGTAATAATCGCTTGGAAATATCTAGGTCAGAAGTTGTTAATGATGAGTAAATAGGTATTAGATTAGTAGCCATAAACAAGCGGTCATTTTTACATAAATATAGTAAAAATAACCGCTTTTATTTAGATAACTTTACTCAAAACTCACCGCATCTTTAATTTTCTTCAAGGCTGCGTTTTCGAGTTGGCGGACACGTTCGGCGGAGATGCCGTATTTGTCGGCTAAATCTTGTAACGTTGCTTTTTCTTCATCTAACCAACGGGTTTTGATAATGTCTTGGCTACGTTCATCTAGTGTCGAAAGTGCATAGGCTAATTGTGCGGTGGCTTGACCGTTATATTGGTCGTCTTCCAAATCATCGGCAAAGTTAGAACTGTTATCTTCTAAATACATTGACGGTGTGTAGGCTTCATCGTCATCTTCACCAACCGGCAAATCGAATCCTAAGTCTTGTCCTGTCATACGAGATTCCATTTCACGTACTTCTTCAGGAGAAACACCTAAATCTTCAGCGACTTTTTGGATTTCTTCCTCATTGAACCAAGCCAAGCGGTTTTTATTTTTACGTAAATTGAAAAACAGTTTGCGTTGTGCTTTGGTAGTCGCCACTTTTACGATACGCCAGTTTTTTAATACGTATTCGTGAATTTCCGCTTTTACCCAATGGACAGCAAAAGAAACCAGTCGCACACCAACATTCGGGTCAAAGCGTTTTACTGCTTTCATTAAGCCGATATTGCCTTCTTGGATTAAATCAGCAAGCGGTAAACCGTATCCTAAATAACCTCTAGCGATATGAATTACAAAACGCATATGCGATAAAATTAACTGTTTTGCAGCTTCAACATCTTCATCATAGTAATAACGCTCGGCTAATTCTTTTTCTTGCTCAGCGGTTAAAATCGGATATTGGTTCGCCATACGAATATAGCTGTCGAGATTGCCTTGTGGTACAGGTATACCACCTTGTACCAATGCCGGATGCATTGCTTCAGTCGGCTGATTGTCATCGGTTAAGATTTCTACTTCGTCCGGCTCAATAATTTCTGCATCTTCAATCTCGTGTTCGTCAAACTTTTTCATGCTATCTCTCTGGCTAATAATTTAATCTCGTATTATAACAGCGTTATCACTTATTCGTCTGTTTTTCTTATGAATAGGTTGGACGCAAATAAAAAAGCTGAGTTCAATTTAAAACTCAGCTTTTAGACTTAGTAGGATATTTATTTAGGCTTTAATGGTTTTTTCTTCGTGTTTTGCAAGAATTAAATAACCTACCGCAGAGAAAGCAGAGAGTGCTGCAATAACCACATAAGACCAGAACCAACCAAAGTTATCCGCCATAATCGGCATAATCCAGTTTGCCCCCATATTACCGATTAAGTAAGCTGTTACACCGACAAAACCGATTGCCGTACCGGCTACATTTAGTGGAACAAAGTTAATAGTTAGGATATTAACGATTAATTGAGGACCATAAATTAATGCCCCTAGAATACCACAAATTACTAATAACAATGGGTAATTAGGCGCACCGCTGGCGGTAACGTATTCATACACAAATACAATCCCTGCCATAGCAAATAAGCCGATAGCTCCCATTTTTGCCATTTTGTTCGGATATTTGATCGCTAGCCATGCGAATACCAATGATCCCGGAATTGCGACCCATTCTAAGATTGAAATTGCCATATGAGCTTCCGCATCTCCCATTTTCGCCACTTCGTGTAAGTAAATTGGCATCCAGTCTTCAATCCCGAAGCGAACAAAATACAGTGCCACGTTTACTGCAGCAACTAATAACAGGGCTGGGTTAAGGAAAACATATTTTCCGATAAGTTGCCAATAGCCTAAATTATGTTTTTCTTCTTCGGAAGCAACATTAGATTCACCGGCATCGCCATACATTGTGCGGAGTGAATCTAATCCCTCTTTTTCTGGGGCATCGCCACCGAATTTCCAACAGAAGACGGCAAATAATAACACTAATACTGCCGGCACTAAGAACGCCATTAATACATTACCGGTTGAGGGAACGATAAAGCCCATTGTGGTCATCATCGCAATCATCATAGGTAACATCGCTGACCCCATATTTTGCGAGATATTCCAACCGGCGATAGCGGCACCTCGAGTTTTATTCGGATAATAATTGGCAATCATATTTTGTGATGCCGGTGCTAAAGCTCCTTGTACTACGCCGCACAGTACTAACAATACCGCAAGGGTCAAAATTGAAGTATGGTAGAAACCAATCGTAATACAGATAACCGCACTAGCACCTAAACAAATAGCAAAGAGTTTACGTAAATCGACACGGTCACCCAATGCACCCATATAGAATTTTGCTAATCCGTAGGAAATCGTTAAACAAGAAAGCAACATTGCAATATCCGCTTTCTCCCAACCGTTTGTGACCATAATGGATTTAGACATTAATTTAAAATTGTTACGCACTAAATAAGCACAGACATAACCAAGAAACGCCACAATAAAAATCATTTTTTGGCGTTTTAAGAACGTTGCGAACTTTTCTGGCTCTTTTTGTTGATAATCGAAAGCCATAATTGCCCCCTAATGAAAAATTTGAATAAAAAAGTAAATAACTGTTTGGATTAGAATAGATTGGAGTCTATTTGTCAAAATAAAAAATCAAAAATTTTGAAGCACTCCACAAATTATTTGTATAAGCGGGCGAATTTACAAAATTTTTTGCAAAATCAACCGCTTTCTATTAGAATTGCAAAACTTTTGGGGCTGATTCTGGATTCGACGGGATTAGCGAAGTCCAAGGTGCACGTCGAGGTGCGGTAGGCCTCGTAAACAAACCGCAAAAAAATAGTCGCAAACGACGAACAATACGCTTTAGCAGCTTAATAACCTGCTCATAGCCTTATCGCCTCAGCTTCCGCTCGTAAGACGAGGGCAACGATAAGTCACCCAAAACGAGATCGTGTGGACGCCGCTGTTTGAGGATCGAAACACTAAATTGAATCAAACTAGCTTATTTCTTGCGTGTCTGTCCGCTGGAGGTAAGTGAAATTAAAGACCAGACTAAACGTGTAGTGCTGAAGATAGAGTAATTTCGGACGGGGGTTCAAATCCCCCCAGCTCCACCAAATCATGGTTCTATGAGAACCTACCGAATACGAAAGAGCCTTGAAATTCAACGTTTCAGGGCTTTTTTATTGCCCTATACGTACCTATGCGATACTATGGAATCCGAAGATTTTAGGAGTATATTTAGGAGTACGCCTGAAATACTCCTAAAAACCATACTCCTAAAACATAAAAAGGGCTTGATATGGCAAGGGAAACAGCACCTTTAAACGATACACAGATCAGAAAAGCAAAACCTGAAGATAGCCCCCTCAGAGATGGAAAAGGGCTACTATTATTCATCACCGCAAAATCTAAATTGTGGCGGTTTAGGTATGAACGCCCGATTACTAAAAAGCGAAATGATTTAAGCCTTGGGGCTTATCCTGAAATTAGCCTAGCAAGAGCAAGGGAAATCCGTGAAGAATATCGTGCTTTACTAGCTCAAGGCATAGATCCAGCCGAACACCGCCAACAACAAGAACAGGCAAAGCTAAACGAGCAGAATAACACTTATGAAAATGTTGCGTGGGCGTGGTTCGAATACCGCAAGACCAAGAAAAATTTTTCCGTTGATTATCAGAAAGACGTAGAAAGCCTAATCAGAAGAAATCTTTTGCCTCATTTTGGTCATTTGCCAATCACGGAAATTACAGCACCAATGGCATTAAAGGCATTCAAACCGTATCAAGACGCCGGCACACTAGAAAAACTTAAACGCACTATTCAAAAGCATAACGAAATTATGACCTATGCTTTACACCGTGAAATGATTAGCTTTAATCCTACGGCAAACATTTCAAAAGAGTTTGATAGCCCAACGGTTGAACACTTTAAGACGATCAAGCCCGAAGACTTAGGGGAATTTCTTTACACCTTGAATAACGCCCAAATTCATTTACAGACCCGTTATTTAATTTTGTGGCAATTGCTCACGATGACCCGTCCAAATGAATCCGCTAGTGCTGAATGGTCGGAAATTGATTTAGAGCGTAAGCTATGGATTATCCCCGCTGAAAAAATGAAACGTGGCACAGAACATAAAGTAACGCTATCACGCCAAGCATTAGCCCTACTGCGTGAAATCAAAAAACTAAGTGGCGGTAAGTCCTATTTGTTCCTAAACACGAAAAACCCACAAAAGCATATTAATGCCCAAACCGCCAACGCGGCTATTAAGCGAATGGGCTTTGAAGGGAAGTTGGTGGCTCACGGTATGCGGTCGATTGCTTCCACCTACCTAAATGAGCAGGGCTATGACAGCGATTTAATCGAGGTGGCACTATCACACCTCAACAATGACCGTATTAAAACAGCTTACGATAGGGGAGAGCGGTTAGAACAACGTTTTAAATTGCTTCAAGCGTGGGCGGATTTTGTCGATGAATGTTCGCAAGGGGCGATTCCACAATATCATTTGAAAATGGTTGCTTAAGAAAAAAATCAGTCCCTTTTTATTTTTTGATTGGTCTAACCGGCTCAACATTGAGATGGTTGCCTCAAATTTGAGGACACCCCCTAATGCTTTTACCGAAACAGTAAAAATAAATTGACCGAAACGGTAAAACATTTACCGAAACAGTAATCTCTATCACGCCGGTGCGATGAATCCCTATAATTTCGGGAACTCCCTACTTTTTCGGGATTCATTCCGCCAACCATTCTTACGATTCGCATAATTGTACAATAAACAAACAGATACACATTAGATAACTGTTATTTTATCCACCAATCTGATACTATACAGACCAACCGAAGCCGATTTAATCGGCAGTCAATTTGAGCAACTAGGTACGGACTAATTACCCGAGCCGAAAAGAAACTACCCTATTAGTTTCCTGTTGCTCACTCTCTTAATAGGGCAACGTATAGGGGCGTTTTATGAAAGTAGAAAGAGTAATTTATGGGCGAGAAAATGAATTTATCGCTTTACCTTATTGTGTTAGATGGATCGCTAGTAAGTTTGGCTTAACCGAGATAACAGCCTTACAAGTGTTAAGAGATAAAATAATATCTAGTAATGGTGATAATGTTCACATTGATATTTACGGAAAACTAGAAGAACAGGAAAATGAAGATATAGAATTTTATTTGGTTGCGAATGATAAGAAAGTATATTTTCCTCACGAGCTAGAATACATTGTAGAGGTTATTGACTTCTTGAAAGAATATGGGGCTTATGCCACGCCTCACAAAGAAAGTACAAAATTCTTTTATGACAAATATCATATAAAAAAACGAAACTTGTATCTATTCTTTCTTTTAAATGAAGAAATAGCTAATTTTGAACAATTACAGCTTCTACAACCCACAGCCAAAGATGAAGAAATAGCGCGATTAAATGCAGAAATTGCAGAGCTTAAAAAAACTGAAATAGCGCAAGCAAAGGATAATGTTTATGAAGGAGAAATTCCACTTCAAACGGATAGGGATAAATTAGCCCACTTTATCAAGCTAATCATTCAAAAAAGCGAATTTATGAAAGACTGTGGAATGCCAACGTATAGCGAACTATATACAATGCTTTCACACAAATTCCCAAATGAACGGATACCATCAAAAAACACCCTGAATAAATACCTAAACCCTTAAATTTAACCTTTAACCGCCCTCGTGGCGGTTTTTTATGTCTGAATGGTTCATTTGCTCATTGAACAAGTTCATTTGTTCATTATCCACTTGAACACGTATCTATTTCCTAAAATCCACCTCGTACCGCCAAGACCTACAAAGGCTTACGGCAAGTTATTCAACTTTACGAGGAGGATTCTCAATGACTTACCAAGACACAAACATTTCTGAACGCATTATTCGCAAGCCGGAATATCTATCACGCTTAGGCGTAAGCAAATCTACCCTAACAGACTGGGAAAACCCTAAATCAAAACGTTATCGCCCTGATTGCCCGAAGAAAATCAAATTAGGAGCTAATTCAGTCGGTTATCTCGAAAGTGAAGTAAACGCATTTATCAAAGCGTTAGCAGACAACAGAACTGAAACCGTATAAAGGAGAAGTTTATGAACACTAATACTACACGTAAAGAAAAGCTAGGAAGTTATTTATTAACAAGCCGTAACGGTTTTTCTGAACTGGACGGAATGAGGGAATTAGGCATCACCAGCGGTCGAAACGAGATCAACGAACTAGAAGCGATTACACAGGCTGAATTTATTCGTATTCAAGAACATAACCAAAACGGAGGTACGCATTTTCGCTATTTCTTAGCAGATAAGACACAGGCGGAGAGATTAATCACTTTCCTAAATGGGAAAGCAGTAAGTCGTAACGTAGCGATTCCCTATCCGCCAACGGTGGCGGAATCTGTACTTGATCAGTTAGCAATGCCAACACAGGCGCAATTACAGCACAAAGTACGTAAACCAGTGAAAGGAGTGTAAGAAGTGAGAATAAACCCTATTGCGCAGATGAAAAAGCCAAAGGCAGGTAAAGCATCAACACCAACGGCAATCGCCCTCAAAAGCCCTACAGTACCGCCAAAAGCGAAAGGCAAGGCAACCCCGCCAACGACTAACGGTTCGCATAGTGGCGGAAAATTAACGCTTACAGGCTTTTACCAAATGGATCGGCAATTTGAGCTAATGAAAGGGGCAGTAGAACGTTGTAAGCGTGATTTCCCTGATTGTTGGCATATGAAAGAAAACCACCGTAGCGAATGCCTAGACCTAGCGGAAAGGCTACAAACAGGGCTTGACCTATGGCAAGAAATCGAACAAATCGCACCGCTTACCCAAGAGCAAAAAGCCAAATTTAAAGCGTTCAAACGTGGGGCGGTATTCTTCATTTCACGCCTGAAAGCAACCGCCCTACATATTGAGCAAGTGGCAAACAGCACCATTAAGGCAACTTTTACAGATGAACCACAAGTAGGACACCAAAATGAAGTGTGAAATAGCCAAGATGAATACAGTATTAATTCAGCACGCATTTGATCACTACACCGTAGGCAATAAGAACGTATTCACGTTTAAGAGCCTATACAACGATGAAGAACCCTACCCACTTGAGGAGCTTATTACTTGCCTTGCTACGCATATTCAGATTTTAGAAGCGGAGCAACAAATACGACAGAACGAGAGCCGGCAGACTTCAATATGGCTATATGCGAAAAGAATTAAACAATTAGAACAGATTAGAAAGGGAAAGTGAGATGAAAGGATTAAATGATCAATTACCGGTAATTCAAACATTACAAAAAGGCGGATTACCACAGCAATTAATCAATGCCCGTGATTTATGGCAGTTTTTAGAGAGTAAGCAACGTTTCGCAGATTGGTTTAAAAATGCAGTTAATGAGGGGTTATTCAAATCGGGAAAAGACTACTTTTTGCATCATAAATTTATGAAGCAAAAAATGAACAATTCAGACAAGCGAGGCGGACACAACAGAAAAGATTATGCGATTACCCTCTCAATGGCGAAAGAGATTGCAATGCTAGAACGCAACGCACAAGGGAAATTAGCAAGGCAGTATTTCATTCAATGCGAAGAGAAGCTGGCAGAGATTGCACCTAATGCGGTGGCGGAATACCGCCAAGAATGGAAGCAGAAACGCAATGAGGCGATGACACCTTATAAACGTACTTGCGAAGCCTTGAAACGTTGTAGAGAGCGATTAGGGAAGCCTACAGAAAGCCACATATTCACCAATGAAGCCAATATGCTTTCATCATTGGCGGTAGGTATGAGTATTCAGCAATGGAAACAAGCTCATGGCATTACTACAGAGCCGAGAGAAGCATTCAATGCCGAGCAGTTAGAGAAGCTCACCTACTTAGAACAAGCGGACGAAATGCTTTTAGATTTAGGCATTATCGACTTTCAACAACGCAAAGCTAAATTAGGCGAAATGTTGGCGGTAAGGTTTAGTGGCTCAAATTGAGCGACTAAATTTTAAACAACCTATCCCAATGGGAGCGTTATACGGAATGGTAGAGCTATTACTACTACGAATTACTACACACTACTATGAAGTTTCAATGAGGAGTTAATCAGAATGTACGGCCATCAAATCCGGCAAAGGTTCGCTATTGAGTACGCTCACAGAGGCAATGCAACCCAAGCACTTGAGGCGGTATTAGGCGCAGAGAGAGCCGGACGAATGAAACCGGTAACGTTACGAGCCAAAGCAAGCACATTGTTAAATGACTACCGCACCGTAGTGCTGATTGAACAGGAAAAATTTGCAATGCTAGAACGTGGCGAGCGATTACCAAGATTTAGGAAGCGAACGGAACGCACAGATTTAATGAATGAACTCACTGAGAAGCTCAAGCCAACACAGCAACCGGTAGATCCATTACAAGAGATTCGAGGCATTAAAACAATATTGAAACAGCTAGCACGAGCAACAAAACGAAGACGGAAACGGTACTAGAACGGTAAAGATACGGTGCGAATACGGGACACTTTTCAAAAGTTCCCCCAGTAAAACTTGACTTTATTAGCAAATAAAAATCCGTTCCACACTATCACGGGAATTAAATCCCTACTATCTCGGGAAGTCCCGTGATTTTAGGGAGCAAATATTGAATTTCGGGAGCAGTACGCGTGCGCGAGGACAAGAATTCTTGGAGTCCATAAAAACGCCCTCAAAGCGACGCTAAGAGGGCAAGAACAAAAATCTAAAAAAGTATTTAACCGATGAATATTTTACAGTACATCACAACAAATAGCGACACAATCGACAATAATCCGCAAGGTTATTTAGATATGGTTCATTCCGTACTCTTGGCGGAATTTGCAAAAAATGAAGAAATTTCGACCGCTTGTAAAAAGAATTGCTTTACAAGTTTAGTGAATAAGGTTTATGCTATTCTCGCTTTCGCAAAATCGGAAGCCGAGCGTGGAAACTCGAATAATTTACTTGTGGCGAACACTAGCACGCCCTTCAATGACCGTGCTTTTTTTGTTCGTGGACTAAACACACCTAAAGAAAATAACCAATCCAAAAATGGATTTGTTACATTTCTCTCAATGGTAGCGTTTAGTGGGCAACGTTTAATCGTTGGCTGTGTTCCACAAGTCGCAGTTTTCCACCCCGCTAAACGCTATCGCCAAGCCGTGGAAAGCAAAGCGATAGACTCTAAAAATTTACTTGTGGAGCTATCAGCCATGATCTACCTATTCAAAGCCGTAAGCCGTTTAGACTTACGCAACACTTCAAAACCGATTTCATCATTCCCTTGCTATACCGTGCGTATTAAAGCCGATAGCTTAGAGCAAGCAAAAGCGATGGTATGCCCTTTCTTTGCTGTTAAGGAGGTGGTCTATGCGTAATCAAGCAGTAAAACCACAAGCTAATCCAACCTTAACGGCTGAAGATATTCAAGAGATTAAAAAGGCACGTAAGCAGTTATGGAGTGTTTTCGCCATCATTAAGACAATGAGCCAATCACAGCACGATGAGCCTATGGATTATGCGATTGCACTCGAAGGCGTGGCGAAATTAATGTGCGACACTCTCGCTAATTTTGAAGAGATTAATCTTTAGGGGGTGGATCTATGCGTAACACAAATAAATTAATCACAGATATTCGTGAGCAAACCGACAACCTCGATATGCTCCTTACCTATGCGAATAGTTTATCAAGTGCGATTAGCGTCGATCATTCTGAGAACCTAAGCACAGATGGCGAAGGCGGATTTACTTATAGCGATGATATTGCAGACGGCTTACTTGCCCTTAATGATTACCTTATTGAGCAGGTCAAACAGGTACACCGCCAACGTGACGACCATATTTACGAATTAATCCAAGCTCACAAGGCACAGACAGAAGCATTGAACGCTTACAAATTAGCGGAGTGTGAACGAAAAGCGGTGGAGGTAGCAAAAGATGAATAATTTAGACACCCTCCGAACAATTAAACAGCCGTTAGATATGGCGAAGATGTTCTTTGAAATAGCTTTAACCGGCGACGGTGCGGTACGACGTGAAAACGGCACGCTGATGAGCCGAGATGAAATACTGGCGGAAGCCTTTCAATACTTAGACGAAGCTCACACTTACTTACAGGAAGTGATCGAAGAGGTGGAATATGAACAAAATTCGCTTTTATGATGACCAGTTAGCAAAAACGAATGTCCTCAACGATTGGATTATTCTAGCAGGAAGAGACGCACACAAAGCCTATTACCGTTGGAATAAAGAGGCTAACAGATCAGAAGCAGGCAAGGGCGAAAGATGGGCGTTAATTCGTGATAGCTTCAGGCTAGGCAATGATATGATTCCGTGCTTGTTGGATAGCAAAGACTTGAGCCAATTAGACCGCTTGTTACTTGCACCAACCGCACAGCGATTCATTAAAATATTCCAAGTGGGGGAACTCCCCACTTTGGCGAAAGATAAAGACGATTTCCGAACACGGGTATTGATGAATCTCACAGAACATTGCCCGAATCTTACCGCCATAGAATGGGTAGATGAAGGTTTTGAGGCGGAGAATCTCACAAGCGAATATCAACGCATTAAGAACGGACAGCACGCTACTGCTGAAATTTTAGAGCAACGCACACTTAACCCAGAAGATGATACAGCCCCACGTGTAGAAATGCGTAAGCGTGGCGGATTAAAAGGCTTGTACTACATAACTACTCGTATTGTGGACGGCGAGAAAGTCGAAAGCGAAAAATGGTTATCCGATTTTGTCGAGGTAATTGGGCTAGGTAAAGGCGAAAGTGAACATTTCATTATTTTGCAAAAAGAGAAGCAAGAACGACCGCTTGTTATGCCATTGAAAGATGTAGGCGAGCGTGATGGTTGGCAATATTTGAAGCGTAATGATGTTACCGTAACAACGAAGCAAGCCTTGCGTGCGGAATTGGCGGATTATTTGCAATTTAAAAGCCGAACCGCCAAGCAGTATTACATTACTGACAAAACCGGTTGGAATGACGATTTAACCGCTTTCATCTTGCCAAACGGGGAAACCCTAGGACAACCTCTAACTCCAACCATTTTCCGCAATTTAACGCAGAATATTGACGGGTACAGAGTAAGTGGAACAACAGCGGATTGGGTAGATAATGTAGGGCGTTATTGTGTAGGCAATCCGTCGATGATGTTATCAGTTGGCGTTGCGTTAAGTGCGCCATTATTGAAACTTTTAGAAGCGGACGGCTACGGCGTACACCTCTACGAAGATTCAACATTCGGCAAAACAACCGCTTTAAATATTGCTTCCTCAATTTACGGACACCCAAGAGAAACCCGTACAGCGTGGAATGCGACACCGTTAGCCTTACAGAACGAAGCCTTTAGCCGTAACGGGCTATTTATGCCGTTAGATGAAATCAGTGAAGCCAGTCCGAAAGCCGTAGCACAGACTGCTTATAGCTTGTTTAACGGACAAGGCAAGCTACAAGGTGCGAAAGAGGGGGGAAATCGCAAGTCGATCAAATGGCTAGTGACGAATCTCTCCACCAGGAGGAGGGCTTAGAAAGCTATCTCAAGCAACAAGGGATAAAAGTCAATGCCGGGCAATTAGTCCGCTTGCTTAATATCCCGATGAAACGAGCGACAGAGTTTCACGGCTTAGCGGACGGTAAAACGCACGCTGATATGCTAAATGCGAACGTCATTCGCTATTTTGGTGCGGTGGGCGTAGATTGGATTACTTACTTGATTCAAGCAGAGAAAAGCGAATTAAAGGCGTTATACGATAAAGTAAAACAATCTCGATTAAAGAGCTTGCCGGATAATTCAGAGCCACAAATTAAGCGAGTGATGGCGGATAGATTCGCCCTCATTGAAACCGCCTTATTGTTGGCCAAGGATATTTTACAATGGACGGAAAAAGATATATCAAACGCTATTACGGCCAACTTCAATGAATGGGTAAATGCTTATGGTTGGCACTCGAAGAAACACACTCAAATCATTGAACAAGTGAACGGTTGGCTATTGGTAAATGCTGATACTCGTTTTGAAGAGTTTCCACCGGACGGCACACAGAAACCTATCAGTAATAAAGCCGGTTATCGACTGGTAGAAGATGACCGTTATTTTGTATTCAAAAGCGTATTTGAAGATGAAGCCTTACAGGGGCAGACGAAAGAGGTCGCTTTACCCGTGCTTTTAAAAGCGGGGATTCTTCACAAGGGAGAAGGCAACGGCTACGCATACCTCCAACGAATGCCGCACAAGATCAACCCAAAGAGAACGAGGGCATATCTTGTAGAGATTCTCAATGAGAATAGCGACGAATAGCCATATCATTAAACTACATTCAGACCGCCATTATTGGCGGTTTTTTTGTTATGCTTTATTGTTTATAAAATGCACTTTTTATACAGCCTGTATAAATTTATTCCCCCTTTCTATTAGGAAGCATATTTTTAATAGTCCAATAGTCCAAAATACCCTTTTTAAGGTATGAAATCATTATATATCAATAAGTTAGATGTAAAATTATTGGACTATCATTGGACTAAAATCACCGTTTTTGGACTAAAATACCCCCTTTTTGGACTAAATGCTAAAGTTAAAAAAATGAAAATCTTCAAAATCATTTAGTCCAAAAGCCACCTAAAATAGTCCAAAACGGAAAAAAAATAGTCCAAAAAATTTTATGTAACCAATTGAATATAAAAAGAAAAGTGAGTTTTTGGACTAATTGGACTATTGGACTACGAATTTTTCCTTATATATAAGAGAGGGTAGAAAGTGTGAAAATCTTATACAGTGGTTTTGGTATTTAATATCAAAGGCAATGATTACCGCCTAATCGTGGCGGTAGCGTTTAAAATGGGAGCAGTTTATATTTATTGGTACACATTCTGAATACGATAAAATAGACGCACACACCGTAGAAAATTAACAGGAGGGAAGGAATATCAAACCAATCAGAAATGAGGCGGATTATCAAACCGCTCTCAAAGCAATAGAACCCTTTTTTGACAAAGAGGACGAATTGAGCGAAAGCGAGTTAGATTATTTTGAGATTATGCTCACGCTAATCGAAAACTACGAAAGCAAGCATTACCCTATTGATCCGCCAAATCCTGTTGAAGCTATAAAATTCAGAATGGAACAGCAAGGGCTAACGGTTAAGGATATGGGCGACACGATAGGTAAGCCTAATAGAGTCTATGAAGTATTAAACAGAACAAGACCGCTTAAGCTAAAGATGATTCGTAACCTACACCAAAAGCTAGGCATAGGAGCGGATATTCTTATTCAAGCCTAATATTAAGAGCCTTATTCAGAGATGAATAGGGCTTTTTTATATTGTTCAAAAACCTAACCAATCCAAAACTGGAGCGGTTAAATGACAAGTTTTGACAAGTCAAAGACTAACATTTACTAACAAGCGGGCTACTAAGTTTTGCTAAGAGATTAGCTCAAAAGTGAGCCAACCAACCGCCCCGAAATGACAAAACGACAACCCGCCAAATGACACCGCCAAGCTATCCAACCACCAACAGCGGGCAAACCTTATAAAACCTAATAGCCAACGGATAACAAAGCTCAACTTTGAGCTTTGTTTTAAAATCAATGACTTATAATTAGTGAATTTTGAAAGGGAGCAAGTGATCAGGGGGTATCAGCCAATGCCGTACACCTCACACTTTTAGCAGTTGTAGGCAAATGTACACAACCGCTACAGCGTCCATTTTTGGATTTTGCGAACCGTTACCATAAGGCAACACACCGCCAACGCTCAAAGGCTACTGGAAAGCGTGGCGGAATTGAAACAAGGGCAAGGCATTGAAAGGGAGCTAGTAGAGTGAAATTTATCGTATGAATTATCCGATGATCACACTTTTTGCGTGATGAATTTCCTTGATACCTTACCCAAAAAGGGAAAAATAATTTACCCAAAACAGGCAAAGTAAACTACCCTTGAAATTTTAACCGGTGAACCGTGGTCATATGACCACAACTAAACTGTTGCGATAACACAACCCCCTATCATACCGGTGCTAATCATTCTTACGATCCAAATAATTGTCTATAAAACAGGATAATTTATAGATGACTTTTGATTTTAGGAGTAGATTTAGGAGTATGGTTCAAAAATCAAATGATAAGAATCTAGTATTTGCAATGGTTTAGAGGGTGCAATTCAGATGACCTCAGCCCAAATTTCATAAAAAAATCCCTAGCTTAAAAGGCTAGGGATTTTTGTTTAAATTGATATAAAAGAGCTGAATTGCATTGGCAAATCAGCTCTTAATTTTTTAATTACAGAATATGTTTATATTTTTCTAGCATTTCTTTCGGCCATACGCTTGATTGAACTTCACCGATATGGGCTTTACGTAATAAGAACATAACTAGACGAGATTGACCGATACCACCACCGATTGAAAGTGGTAAGCGACCTGCTAATAAATCTTTGTGCCAATCCATTTCTAAACGATCTTGGTCGCCAGTTAATTCAACTTGTAAACGAAGTGCTTTTTCGTCAACACGGATACCCATTGATGAAAGTTCAAATGCTGAACCAAGTTGTTCATTCCACACTAAAATATCGCCGTTTAAACCTTTGTAACCGTTTTCAGATTGGGTTGTCCAGTCATCGTAGTCCGGTGCACGACCATCATGTGGTTTACCGTCTGATAATTTACCGCCGATACCGATTAAGAATACCGCACCGTGTTCTTTACAGATCGCGTTTTCACGTTCTTTACCAGTCATATTCGGGTAACGTTGTACTAATTCTTCGCTGTGTACGAATGTAATGTGTTTAGGTAGGATTGATGGAATATCAAAACGTGCTTCTACGGCTAATTCAGTTAAGCGAATCGCTTTATAGATTTCGTTTACCGTTTCTTTTAAGAAATCAAAATTACGACGACCTTCAGGAATCACTTTTTCCCAGTCCCATTGGTCTACATAAACAGAGTGTGTTGGATCGAGTGAATCTTCATCTGGACGTAATGCTTTCATATGTACGAATAAGCCTTCGCCTTCTTTAAAACCGAAACGAGCTAAAGTGTGACGTTTCCATTTTGCGAGTGAGTGAACTACTTCAAAAGTTGCACCCGGAATACATTTCACATTAACTTGAACCGCTTTTTCGATACCGGAAAGATTATCTTGCATACCATTACCCACTTGGCTGAGGATCGGACCTTGCACCTCAATAATGCCTAGTTTGTCAATTAAATATTGGGTAAATGTGTTTTTCACAAAGCTGATTTCTTGTTGTTGTAAAATGAATGTTTTTTTCATTATCGTATTCCTTATAAATAGTATGATTTGTTCTCATGATTAAGTGAGATGAATGTAATTTAATATAATCTCTAAAAAATGCAATATTTATCAAATAAAAATCTTTTTATGTTAGATTTTATCTAATTATTTATGTTAAATTTTATGAAATCATCAATAAATTAAAAATGGAGTATGAATTTTGCACACAAAATATCAAATTGATCAGTTGGATCAGCTTATTCTACGTGCATTAGTAGAAGATGCTCGTACGCCTTATGCGGAAATGGCAAAAAATTTTGGGGTAAGTGCCGGGACTATTCACGTTCGTGTAGAAAAAATGCGTCAATCGGGTATTATTGAAGGGACTAAAATCCGTATCAATGAACGCAAGCTAGGTTATGACGTTTGTTGTTTTATCGGCATTATTTTGAAATCGGCAAAAGATTATGAAAAAGTTATAGCAAAATTAAATGAGTTTGAAGAAGTGGTCGAGGCTTACTATACCACCGGTAATTATTCGATTTTTATTAAGGTAATGACGCATACGATAGAAGAACTACACCGTGTTTTAGCAACGAAAATTCAGTTGATCGACGAGATTCAATCTACCGAAACATTGATTTCGATGCAAAACCCGATTCTAAGAGGGATCAAGCCGTAAAAACGAAGTTGTTAAAAATCGTACAAATTTAACCGCTAGTTTAGCGAAAACGCAAACGTTTTCATTTGATCGGCTTCACAAATTTGCAAATTTTTTATTAAAAACAATCGCTTATCTTGAATTTTCGTGCTTGAATAAGCACAAGTTTTTGATTTTATAGTGTCCAAAGAAAGGAGATTATGTATGTCTGAAGTATTTCATCTAGGCTTAACTAAAGCAATGTTAAAAGGGGCTAAAGTGGCAATCGTGCCAGGTGATCCTGCACGTAGCGAACGAATTGCACAAAAAATGGATAACCCTGAATTTCTCGTTTCAACGCGTGAATTTACGTCTTGGTTAGGTTATGTAGGCGGAGAGCCGATTGTTGTGTGTTCAACTGGTATTGGCGGTCCGTCAGTATCCATTTGTGTTGAAGAATTAGCTCAACTTGGCGTGCGTACATTCTTACGTATCGGTACAACCGGTGCGATCCAACCGCATATTAATGTTGGTGATGTACTTGTCACAACAGGTGCGGTTCGTTTAGATGGGGCAAGCCGTCACTTTGCACCGTTAGAATATCCAGCGGTGGCAAATTTTGAATGTACAAATGAGCTTTATGCGGCTGCGAAAAACCAAGGCGTAACGCCTTATGTGGGTATTACCGCTTCATCTGATACATTCTATCCGGGTCAAGAACGTTATGATACTTATAGCGGTAAAGTTTATCGTCATTTCCAAGGTTCATTAAAACAATGGCAAGATCTAAATGTAATGAACTTTGAAATGGAATCAGGTACATTATTTACAATGTGTTCTGCACTTGGTTTACGTGCCGGAATGGTGTCAGGGGTCATTGTGAATCGTACGCAACAAGAAATCCCGAATGAAGCAACGATCCATGCAACGGAACAAACAGCGATCGCTGTTGTTGTTGAAGCTGCTGGAAAACTCGCAAAATCAGTGTAATAGATTAAAATTCATAACAAGCGGTCAGATTGTTAAAATAATTTGCAATCTCACCGCTTTTTTTATACTTATGTTACAAAAATATCGCAAAATTTTGACCAATAATAATTGGTGTTCAGAGTCTGGAGCACTAAGTAACGCTCAACAAGAATGGCTATTACATCAAGGATCATTAACACAAAAATTACTACAGGTTACGCAGCAATTTAACGTTGAAATAACACAACAGAAGTGGATTGCAAAAAAAGCAAGAAATTTAACCGCTTCTTCAAAGGATTACTGGCTAAGAGAAGTATTGTTAAAAGAAAAAGATCAAGCATGGATATTTGCTCAAACTTTAGTGCCAAAAGCAACGATAGATAATGTAGCAAAAGATCTTCCTACGCTTGGTAAGCAAGCTATCGGTTTATGGCTTTTCCCTCAGCAACCGCACAGAATTTCTCTCGAATGGCAATTTGATAAAGAGAGTAAAATGTATATGCGTAAAGCACGTTATGTATTAAAGGGCTATTCGCTAGAAATATATGAATTGTTCCTTAAGGATTTCCCTTATCTTTAGAACTTGAATCACAAAATATAAGAGAGTAGGATTCTCTCCAATATTTCCTTTATTTTTATCATATGAAACCAACAATTCTTTTATACGATTCGGGAATGGGTGGGCTTACTATTTATGATGCCATACGCCAAACATTACCGAATGCTCATTATCTTTATTGTTTCGATAATGCCTACTTCCCTTACTCCGAACGTTCTGAAAATGTATTAATTGAACAAGCGGTTAAAATTGTGCAAATAATTGCAGAAAAATACCCGCTTGATATGGTCGTTGTCGCTTGCAATACCGCAAGTACGGTAGTGTTACCAGCTCTAAGAGCAAAATTTACTTTTCCAATTGTTGGAACCGTACCAGCAATTAAACCGGCTGCAGCTGTATCGGAAACGAAAACAATTGGATTACTCGCGACCAAAGGTACGGTGGAACGTCCTTATGTTGCGGAGCTTATCGAAAAGTATGCCAAAGATTGCATTGTTGAAAAGATCGGAAGTACGACATTAGTAGAATTGGTAGAAGAAAAGATCCGAACCAGGAATGTTGATCAAAAACGACTCGCTGAAGTGATTGCTGAATGGCAAGCTCATCCGACGCTTGATACGGTAATTTTAGGTTGTACTCACTTCCCACTTGTCAAACAAGAATTACAGCAACTATTACCGAATATAAAATATTTTATTGATCCGGGTAACGGTATTGCTAATAGAGTTAGTAGCCTATTAAGTAAGTTGCCACTAAAGAATATGGAACAAAATAACGAAAATATCGCCTTTTGTACCAAAATAGACACAGAGTTCTCTAAAAGAGAAGTGATTATGCAACAATGGGGCTTCAAGCGGTTAGAATTACTAAATTTCTTACAAAAATAAAATCTTTATAAATCAATTGGTTATGAGCATTTAGTTTATTAAACTGGCTAAAAACAAAACATTTGATAAAAAAATGCAAAAAAGTGCTTGCAAGGATTTCATATTTCTCTATAATGCACCACACACAACGACGCACTGTTGTGAACGATTTAAAATTGATTTCCAGTGCGTCGTTTCTTTTTGTTCTTTAACAATATATCAGACAATCTGTGTGGGCACTTGTTGATTGACTTAATTTTAAAAATATTATTTAAAACTTGAAGTCTTAATAGGTGCTTAAACTAGAAATTCATATTTATCTTTTACTTAACTTAGTTAGGTAAGAGAAGTGAACTTAGCTAAGCAGTTTATTGAGCGATTAAACTTTTTGAATTGAAGAGTTTGATCATGGCTCAGATTGAACGCTGGCGGCAGGCTTAACACATGCAAGTCGAACGGTAACAGGGATTAGCTTGCTAATTTGCTGACGAGTGGCGGACGGGTGAGTAATGCTTGGGAATCTGGCTTATGGAGGGGGATAACTACGGGAAACTGTAGCTAATACCGCGTAATATCTTTGGATTAAAGTGTGGGACCGCAAGGCCACATGCCATGAGATGAGCCCAAGTGGGATTAGGTAGTTGGTGGGGTAAAGGCCTACCAAGCCGACGATCTCTAGCTGGTCTGAGAGGATGACCAGCCACACTGGAACTGAGACACGGTCCAGACTCCTACGGGAGGCAGCAGTGGGGAATATTGCACAATGGGGGGAACCCTGATGCAGCCATGCCGCGTGAATGAAGAAGGCCTTCGGGTTGTAAAGTTCTTTCGGTAGCGAGGAAGGTGGTAATGTTAATAGCATTATCAATTGACGTTAACTACAGAAGAAGCACCGGCTAACTCCGTGCCAGCAGCCGCGGTAATACGGAGGGTGCGAGCGTTAATCGGAATAACTGGGCGTAAAGGGCACGCAGGCGGTTGATTAAGTGAGATGTGAAAGCCCGGGCTTAACCTGGGAATTGCATTTCATACTGGTCAACTAGAGTACTTTAGGGAGGGGTAGAATTCCACGTGTAGCGGTGAAATGCGTAGAGATGTGGAGGAATACCGAAGGCGAAGGCAGCCCCTTGGGAATGTACTGACGCTCATGTGCGAAAGCGTGGGGAGCAAACAGGATTAGATACCCTGGTAGTCCACGCTGTAAACGCTGTCGATTTGGGGATTGGACTATAAGTTTGGTGCCCGAAGCTAACGTGATAAATCGACCGCCTGGGGAGTACGGCCGCAAGGTTAAAACTCAAATGAATTGACGGGGGCCCGCACAAGCGGTGGAGCATGTGGTTTAATTCGATGCAACGCGAAGAACCTTACCTACTCTTGACATCCAGAGAATCCTGTAGAGATACGGGAGTGCCTTCGGGAGCTCTGAGACAGGTGCTGCATGGCTGTCGTCAGCTCGTGTTGTGAAATGTTGGGTTAAGTCCCGCAACGAGCGCAACCCTTATCCTTTGTTGCCAGCGGTTCGGCCGGGAACTCAAAGGAGACTGCCAGTGATAAACTGGAGGAAGGTGGGGATGACGTCAAGTCATCATGGCCCTTACGAGTAGGGCTACACACGTGCTACAATGGCGTATACAGAGGGAAGCAATATGGCGACATGGAGCAAATCTCACAAAGTACGTCTAAGTCCGGATTGGAGTCTGCAACTCGACTCCATGAAGTCGGAATCGCTAGTAATCGCAAATCAGAATGTTGCGGTGAATACGTTCCCGGGCCTTGTACACACCGCCCGTCACACCATGGGAGTGGGTTGTACCAGAAGTAGATAGCTTAACCGCAAGGGGGGCGTTTACCACGGTATGATTCATGACTGGGGTGAAGTCGTAACAAGGTAACCGTAGGGGAACCTGCGGTTGGATCACCTCCTTACCAAGAATTGAGCGACTGCAAGTGTTCACACAGATTGTTTGATAGATATTGACAAGTAGTTGTAGATTGAATAGAATTTACGGCTCTTGAATGGCAAAGTGGAAAGCATCTTTAAATGCTGTCCCCATCGTCTAGAGGCCTAGGACATCGCCCTTTCACGGCGGTAACCGGGGTTCGAATCCCCGTGGGGACGCCATTTAAAGATGACTTTTGTTGTCTAAATTGTTCTTTAAAAAATTGGAAACAAGCTGAAAAACTGAGAGATTTTCGAAAGAAAGTCTGAGTAGTTAAAAAATCTTGACTGAACAAAAGCAGTCAAGTGTTTAGTTGAATAAAATACGCATTGAATGAATTTAAATAAGTTTTGAAAACATTTGAGGTTGTATAGTTAAGTGACTAAGCGTACACGGTGGATGCCTTGGCAATCAGAGGCGAAGAAGGACGTGCTAATCTGCGAAAAGCTTGGATGAGTTGATAAGAAGCGTTTAATCCAAGATATCCGAATGGGGAAACCCAGTAGATGAAGAATCTACTATTATTAAGTGAATACATAGCTTAATAAGGCAAACCGGGAGAACTGAAACATCTAAGTACCCCGAGGAAAAGAAATCAACCGAGATTCTGTGAGTAGCGGCGAGCGAAAGCGGAGGAGCCTTCAAACGATAGCAATCAATTCAGAAGAATGAGCTGGGAAGCTCAACGACACAGGGTGATAGTCCCGTATTCGAAGAATAGGTTGTGGTACTAAGTTTGAGATAAGTAGGGCGGGACACGAGAAATCCTGTTTGAAGATGGGGGGACCATCCTCCAAGGCTAAATACTCCTGATTGACCGATAGTGAACCAGTACTGTGAAGGAAAGGCGAAAAGAACCCCAGTGAGGGGAGTGAAATAGAACCTGAAACCGTGTACGTACAAGCAGTGGGAGCCTCTTTATGGGGTGACTGCGTACCTTTTGTATAATGGGTCAGCGACTTATATTTTGTAGCGAGGTTAACTGAATAAGGGAGCCGAAGGGAAACCGAGTCTTAACTGGGCGTTTAGTTGCAAGGTATAGACCCGAAACCCGGTGATCTAGCCATGGGCAGGTTGAAGATTGGGTAACACTAATTGGAGGACCGAACCGACTAATGTTGAAAAATTAGCGGATGACTTGTGGCTGGGGGTGAAAGGCCAATCAAACCGGGAGATAGCTGGTTCTCCCCGAAATCTATTTAGGTAGAGCCTTGAGCGGACACCTTCGGGGGTAGAGCACTGTTTCGGCTAGGGGTCCATCCCGGATTACCAACCCGATGCAAACTGCGAATACCGAAGAGTGATACTCAGGAGACACACGGTGGGTGCTAACGTCCATCGTGGAGAGGGAAACAACCCAGACCGCCAGCTAAGGTCCCAAAGTACTAGTTAAGTGGGAAACGAAGTGGGAAGGCTTAGACAGCTAGGATGTTGGCTTAGAAGCAGCCATCATTTAAAGAAAGCGTAATAGCTCACTAGTCGAGTCGGCCTGCGCGGAAGATGTAACGGGGCTAAAACTAGTCACCGAAGCTGCGGCATCAATGGAAACATTGTTGGGTAGGGGAGCGTTCTGTAAGCGGATGAAGCTGAATTGAGAAGTTTGGTGGACGTATCAGAAGTGCGAATGCTGACATAAGTAACGATAAAACGAGTGAAAAACTCGTTCGCCGGAAGACCAAGGGTTCCTGTCCAACGTTAATCGGGGCAGGGTGAGTCGGCCCCTAAGGCGAGGCTGAAAAGCGTAGTCGATGGGAAACGGGTTAATATTCCCGTACTTGGTATAATTGCGATGTGGGGACGGAGAAGGTTAGGTAATCAGACTGTTGGATGTCTGTTTAAGCCGGTAGGTGGGAATTTTAGGCAAATCCGGAATTCTGTTAACACCGAGAAGTGATGACGAGTCTCTACGGAGATGAAGTTACCGATACCACGCTTCCAGGAAAAGCCACTAAGCTTCAGGTTATACTAAACCGTACTATAAACCGACACAGGTGGTCAGGTAGAGAATACTCAGGCGCTTGAGAGAACTCGGGTGAAGGAACTAGGCAAAATAGCACCGTAACTTCGGGAGAAGGTGCGCCGGCGTAGATTGTAAGCGTTTACCGCTGAAGGTTGAACCGGTCGAAGATACCAGCTGGCTGCAACTGTTTATTAAAAACACAGCACTCTGCAAACACGAAAGTGGACGTATAGGGTGTGATGCCTGCCCGGTGCTGGAAGGTTAATTGATGGTGTTATCGAAAGAGAAGCTCCTGATCGAAGCCCCAGTAAACGGCGGCCGTAACTATAACGGTCCTAAGGTAGCGAAATTCCTTGTCGGGTAAGTTCCGACCTGCACGAATGGCATAATGATGGCCAGGCTGTCTCCACCCGAGACTCAGTGAAATTGAAATCGCCGTGAAGATGCGGTGTACCCGCGGCTAGACGGAAAGACCCCGTGAACCTTTACTATAGCTTGACACTGAACATTGAATTTTGATGTGTAGGATAGGTGGGAGCCTTTGAAGCAGTCACGCCAGTGATTGTGGAGGCGTCCTTGAAATACCACCCTTTAACGTTTGATGTTCTAACGAAGATTGCGGAACGCGGTCTCGGACAGTGTCTGGTGGGTAGTTTGACTGGGGCGGTCTCCTCCCAAAGAGTAACGGAGGAGCACGAAGGTTTGCTAATCACGGTCGGACATCGTGAGGTTAGTGCAATGGTATAAGCAAGCTTAACTGCGAGACAGACAAGTCGAGCAGGTGCGAAAGCAGGTCATAGTGATCCGGTGGTTCTGAATGGAAGGGCCATCGCTCAACGGATAAAAGGTACTCCGGGGATAACAGGCTGATACCGCCCAAGAGTTCATATCGACGGCGGTGTTTGGCACCTCGATGTCGGCTCATCACATCCTGGGGCTGAAGTAGGTCCCAAGGGTATGGCTGTTCGCCATTTAAAGTGGTACGCGAGCTGGGTTTAGAACGTCGTGAGACAGTTCGGTCCCTATCTGCCGTGGGCGTTGGAGAATTGAGAGGGGCTGCTCCTAGTACGAGAGGACCGGAGTGGACGCATCACTGGTGTTCCAGTTGTCTCGCCAGAGGCACTGCTGGGTAGCTACATGCGGAAGAGATAAGTGCTGAAAGCATCTAAGCACGAAACTTGCCTTAAGATGAGTTCTCCCAGTCTATAAGACTGTAAGGGTTGTTGGAGACTACGACGTAGATAGGTGTGGTGTGTAAGCGTAGTGATACGTTGAGCTAACACATACTAATTGCCCGAGAGGCTTAACTATACAACGCTCAAGTGTTTTTGGGCGTAGAGCGAAGTGAAAAGCTAGAAAAGACTAAAAACTAAAGAAGATGAAAAAATCAGTAAACAGCTTGTTTCGAATTTAAAGTGCGAATAAAAAGCAGATAAAGAACGAAGAGAAAGACAAATAAAGAAGATAAAGGTCATCAACAGAATATTCTGGCGACCAGAGTGCTGTGGCTCTACCTGATTCCATTCCGAACTCAGAAGTAAAACGCAGTAACGCCGATGGTAGTGTGGGGTTTCCCCATGTGAGAGTAGGGCATCGCCAGATTGAATTTAGCGCGAAAGCGAAGAAGAGGTAAAGGAACCCCAGAGTTAGTGATAGCTCTGGGGTTTTTGCTATTTGAGATAAAGGAAAATTGGAAAAGAGAAACTAATCAATACATAAAAGCCATAAATGAATGTGTTGAGAGAATAAAGATAAGCCCTAGCAGAAATGCTAGGGCTTTGTTGTATTTCAGTCATACTTAATAAGTATCAATGAATAAAATATAGTCAAAATTGTGATCAGATTAGTTTATTCCTTGTAGGAATAAACTAAATATCAATGCTAAACAACTTATAGGAGATTTTATTTGATGAAAACTTTTGTTATTGAATACACATTATGAATGCCAAGATGCTGATCGCTCTTACCATTTTGTTGATGCAAGAAATGAAGAAATTGCTCGTATTTTAGCGGAAGAATATATTTTGCGTTTATTACAATTACGCTTTAAAAAACAAATTTCTTTCAATATTACGAGTTTTAAAGAACTACCAAAAGAGGTGTAAGTTTATGAAAACATTATCTAAATCAATAATGAATGGAATATTGATGGGAACAATGTTATTTGGCTTTCTATTTCCTATATCTAGTTATGCTGAAATAGCGGCTAATCCTCGAACAGTTCAGGTAAAAGACAGTTATACTATAGATGAAATTTCTGTTCTTCTTAGAGAGAATGGATATTTAGCGGAAAAAGTAGAACCTAATATGTTTAGGATTGATCTATCTGACCGGTATTTTTATATGATACTAACTGATACAAGGATTTACTTTGCGGCTATCTATAGGAATAAATCTCTTCCAGATATCAATGAATGGAATGCGAAGACTCATTTGGGTACAGCTATATCCAAGAATGGAGACGTAATTTTGAGCCATAGATTCTATACTTTGGGCGGTTTAAGTGAGGAGTACATATTAATGCAGATCTACGCATTTATTGAACAAAGCAAACTGCTTAATGAGTATTTATCTAAGAAATAAAACGTAGTTAGAAATTTAAAACCAGTAGAAATAATAAACTGTGATCAAATGAATCACAGTTTTTCTTTTCATCACGCCTTATTGCCCTCTCTTCCCTTTTCCGCTATCCTTGTTTGGTTTTTATTTTTGTGTGAGCAGAATGTCATTACAACTTTCGTTACCGATTCATCAAGTTGATGATGAAACCTTTGAGAATTTTTATGCGGAAAACAGTTTGGTGCTGTTGGATTCGTTACGTCAAAATTTTATCGATGTGCAGCAGCCTTTTTTCTATATTTGGGGTGGGAAGAGTAGCGGTAAAAGCCATCTTTTAAAAGCGGTTAGTAATCATTATCTGCTCAATCAACAAACTTCAAGCTATATTCCTTTAGAAAAATCTCAGTATTTTTCGCCAATGGTGTTGGATAATGCAAATCAATTGGATGTGATTTGTTTAGATGACATTCAGGCGATTGTAGGTAATGAGGAATGGGAACTTGCTATCTTTGACCTTTTTAATTTAATCCGTGAGCAACAAAGTTTATTTGGTAACGGGCATAAAACATTGTTGCTGATTAGTGCGGATTGTCCTCCGAATCAGCTAAAGGTCTCTTTGCCGGATCTTCGTTCTCGTCTAACGTGGGGCGAGGTATATCATTTGTATGATTTGAATGATGAACAAAAACGCACGATTTTACAACGTAGGGCTTACCAAAAAGGTATGGATCTTTCCGATGAGGTGGCGAATTTTCTACTTAAACGTTTAGATCGAGATTTACAGACATTATCTACCGAGTTAGACCGTTTAGATCGTGCTTCTCTGCAGGCTCAACGCAAATTAACCGTCCCTTTTGTGAAAGAAATTCTCAGTTTGTAAAGCTGTTTGATTCCTATCAATTTTTGCAAAAAAATGCTGAAATTCGACCGCTTATTACCTCTAAAGTAGTAATGATATAACTACGTTAAATTCCGCTCTTATGTTAAACTCTGCCTATCTTTTCTTTCTTATTCATCGTTATGATACATAGCAATTTACTGACTATTTCCAATTTGGCTTGTGAACGAGGCGAGAATCGTTTATTCGAGCATTGTGATTTTTCTGTTAGTGTTGGGGAATGGGTACAGATTGAAGGGCATAATGGGATAGGTAAAACCAGTTTATTACGTATTTTAGCTGGACTTGCAGTACCGGCTGAAGGTGAGGTCTTGTGGAATAACGTGCCGATTCAAAAACAACGTGATGAATATTATGCCGAGCTATTTTATCTTGCTCATCACGCTGGTGTGAAACCTGAACTTTCGCCTTGGGAAAATTTACGTTTTTATCAGAAAATTCAAGGGCTTCCGTTAGATGACGACTCGCTATGGAATGCGTTGGATAAGGTAGGACTAATTGGACGTGAAGATTTAGCTTGTTCTCATCTTTCTGCTGGTCAGCAACGCCGTGTCGCTTTGGCAAAATTATGGCTGACTAAACAAAAACTTTGGATTTTAGATGAGCCTTTTACGGCGATAGATAAGAAAGGTGTCGCGGATTTGATTGCTCATATTGAGCAACATTGTGAGCATGGTGGAATGGTTATTTTTACTAGCCACCAAGCGGCTGAAAGTGATCGGGTGAGAATCTTATCTTTGGATCAATTTAAACTATGATTTTGTTGACTATTATTCAGCGTGAATTAACTATCGCTTTTAGAAAACCGGCGGAAATTCTAAATCCGTTATGGTTTTTTTTGATTGTTATTACTCTATTTCCCTTATTAATGGGTCCGAATCCGGAATTATTGGGAAAAATTGCACCGGTGTGGCGTGGGTTGCGGCATTGCTTTCGGCATTGCTTTCATTTGAACGATTATTTCGTGATGATTATTTAGATGGTTCCCTAGAGCAGCTAATGTTACTGCCGGTCGGTTTACCGCAAGTGGCTCTTGCTAAGGTCATTGCTCATTGGCTTTTAACCGGATTACCTTTAATTTTACTCTCACCCATTGCGGCAATTTTACTGTCTTTAGAAACACAAGTTTGGTGGGCGTTAGTCTTAACTTTATTACTCGGTACACCAATTCTGAGCTGTTTAGGTGCAATCGGTGTCGCCTTGACCGTCGGTTTGCGTAAAGGTGGAACATTATTAAGTTTGCTTATTTTACCTTTATTTCTGCCGGTATTGATTTTTGCTGCTGCCGTATTGGAAGCAGCAACGTTAAATATGGGATACAGCGGTCAATTAGCAATCATTGGGGCGATTTTAGCGTTAACTCTGACGTTTTCCCCTTTTGCAATTGCAGGGGCGTTGAGAATCAGCCTTCAATAAAGCGGTTAAATTTTTTAGTTTTTTGTAATTTGGAGATGTTATGTGGAAGTGGCTTCATCCCTATGCTAAATCGGAAACACAATACCGATTACTTGGGAAAATTCAACCTGCATTAGGTTGGTTAAGTTTTATTATGTTAACAGTAGCCTTTGTTTGGGGACTCGGGTTTGCACCTAAGGATTACCAACAAGGTGAGAGTTACCGTATTATCTTTATTCACGTGCCGGCAGCAATTTGGTCGATGGGTGTATACGGCTCAATGGCGGTAGCGGCATTAGTCGCATTAGTGTGGCAGATTCGCCAAGCCAATTTGGCAATGATTTCAATGGCACCAATCGGATTGGTTTTTGCCTTTATTTCGTTGGCAACCGGTGCGATTTGGGGTAAGCCGATGTGGGGAACTTGGTGGGTATGGGATGCTCGCTTAACCTCAGCGTTAGTCCTTTTCTTTCTTTATATTGGTGTAATGGCGCTTTACTCTGCATTCCAAGATAAACAAACCGGTGCGAAAGCTGCCGGAGTATTATCTGTTGTCGGTGTGATTAACTTGCCGATTATTCACTTCTCGGTAGAGTGGTGGAATACCTTACATCAAGGGGCAACAATTACTAAATTAGACAAACCGTCAATGGCGGTAGAAATGTTAATCCCGTTATTATTAGCCATTTTTGGTAGTTTAATTTTTACGGCGTGGTTCAGTATTTGGCGTTATCGCATCGCTTTATTAAATGATGAGCGTAAACGTCCGTGGGTAAAAGCATTAGTCAGCAATCACGTAAAATAGGAGTAAACAATGACATTAACGTTTCAGTTTAATTCATTCGCTGAATTTTTAGCGATGGATAAATATGGTTTTTATGTGTGGCTTTCTTATGGTATTTCATTCTTAGCAATGGCTGGATTAATTTGGCTTTCTCTCCGAGAGCAAAAACAAATTTTGCAAAATGCTAAGAAAGAGTTGGCTCGTGAAGCACAGTTAAATAAAAATAATTGAGAATTAGCGGTTGTTTTTTCAGATTTCTTGAAAATTAGAGAGAAAAAATGACTGCTATTCTATCAATTAAATGCTTAAGAAATATAAGCGGTCTGATGATAACAAAATTTTGTTAAAATCAGACCGCTTACTTCTTTAGAGGTAGAGTGTTTGAGAAAACGCAAAACTTATGTCGGCGTATTTGAACTAATAGGCGAAAGTTTTTTTATTTTTTGTTATTCTACACACAGTCTTTTAATTTAAATTTTTAATGCATATTTGGCATTTTTGAAAGGTGATTACTATGAATCCAAGACGTAAATCTCGATTGAAAGTGGTGGTTTCAATCCTATTCGGTATGGCAGTAGCTGCCGGTTTAACACTCTATGCGTTAAGCCAAAATATCGACTTATTTTATACGCCATCGGAAATTGTAAATGGTAAGAATGATGATCCGGAGCAAAAACCGGAAGTCGGTCAACGTATCCGTGTTGGTGGTATGGTGGTTGAAGATACGGTAAAACGTGATGAAAAGACCTTAAAAGTTGAGTTTGATGTAAATGATGTAGGACCGTCAATTACGGTTGAATATGAAGGTATCTTACCTGACTTATTCCGTGAAGGGCAAGGTATTGTGGCACAAGGTGTGTTGATTGAGCCAACTCGTTTAAGAGCAACGGAAGTGTTAGCAAAACACGATGAAAATTATATGCCACCGGAATTAGGCGATAAGTTAAAACAGAAACACAATAAGATGGGTGTTTCAGAATCGGATTTAAAAGGCCCTTCTGAGCGTGATAAAGCCGAAATTGAGAAAACATTGAAAACCTTACAAGGGGAATCAAAATAATGGTTGCAGAATTAGGCAATTATGCGTTAGCACTTGCCCTCGGTTTGTCAATTTTCTTGGCAATTTTACCGCTTGTTGGTGCGCAAAAACATAATAGTACGCTGATGGCATTAGCTCGCCCAATGACATGGGCGATGTTTTTAGCCTTAACAATTTCATTTGGCTCACTATTTTATTTATTTGCAGTTAATGATTTCAGCGTACAGTATGTGGTAAATAACTCCAACTCGACTTTACCGATTCAATACCGTTTATCGGCAGTTTGGGGCTCACATGAAGGCTCGATGTTATTGTGGGTTTGGTTGCTTTCGCTTTGGTCTGTAGCAGTTGCGGCATTATCACGTCAAATGCCGGAAGAGGCGGTTGCTCGCGTGCTGAGTGTTATGGGATTAATCAGTATCGGTTTTTTAATTTTCCTTATTTTTAGCTCAAATCCGTTCAATCGTACTTTCCCTGATTTCCCAGCTGATGGACGAGAATTAAATCCAATGTTGCAAGATGTCGGTTTGATTTTCCACCCGCCGTTATTGTATATGGGATATGTCGGATTCTCAGTTGCTTTTGCATTTGCGATTGCATCATTGATGACCGGACGATTAGATACGGCTTGGGCCCGTTGGTCACGTCCTTGGACAATGGCGGCTTGGGTCTTCTTAACACTCGGTATCGTATTAGGCTCGTGGTGGGCATATTATGAATTAGGCTGGGGCGGCTGGTGGTTTTGGGATCCGGTTGAAAATGCTTCATTAATGCCATGGCTTGCTGGAACGGCATTGATTCATTCTTTAGCGGTAACGGAAAAACGCGGTACATTTAAAGCGTGGACAGTATTATTAGCGATTTTAGCTTTCTCACTTTGCTTATTAGGGACTTTCTTGGTACGTTCGGGCATTTTGGTTTCAGTACACGCATTTGCGTCTGATCCGACCCGTGGCTTATATATTCTGGCTTATTTAGTGTTGGTTATCGGTGGCTCATTGTTGTTGTATGCTTTCCAAGGTTCGAAAATTAAGAGTTTAGATAATTACGAGCGTTATTCGAGAGAATCAATGTTGTTAATTAACAACATTATGTTGATGGCGTTTTTATCTGTGGTATTTTTAGGTACGTTATTGCCTTTAGTCCATAAGCAAATCGGTTTAGGGACGATCTCTATTGGCGCACCGTTCTTTGATCAGATGTTCCTGATTTTAATGGTACCGTTTTCATTTATTTTAGGGATAGGTCCATTAGTGAAATGGCGTAGAGATCAAATATCTGCAATCAGAACACCGGTATTAATTGCTTTATCAATGATGGTAGTATTAGGCTTTGCTTTACCTTATGTCTTGCATGATCGCATTACGGTGACATCTGTATTAGGTGTAATGATGGCAGCACTTATTGTGATTCTGAGCTTATATGAATTACATCAGCGTGCAACTCATCGCCATTCGTTCCTATCAGGGGTGTTTAAACTTTCTCGTTCACACTGGGGAATGGTATTAGCTCACGTTGGGGTAGCAATGACCGTTTTCGGTATCGCATTTAGCCAAAACTATAGCGTAGAAAAAAATGTTCGTATGAATGTCGGGGATCAGGTTCAGCTACAAGGTTATGATTTTACCTTTAAAGGTATTAAAATTACCGATGGGGCGAATTACCAAGGCGGTACGGCTGAAATTGAAATTTCTCGCCAAGGAAAGTATGAAGCGACCTTAAATGCGGAAAAACGTTTCTATAATGTGAGTAAAATGGGAATGACGGAAGCTGCGATTGATTGGGGCTTCAGCCGTGACCTTTATGCTGCGTTAGGCGAAAAATTAGAAGACGGCTCGTGGGGTATTCGTTTGTACTATAAACCGTTTATCCGTTGGATTTGGATTGGCGGATTGTTTATGGTATTCGGTGGCTTACTCTGTATGTTTGATAAACGTTATCGAGTCAGCATTGCGAAAAAAGTTGCTTAGTTTTTAAAATAGGTAAGCGGTCATTTTTGAACAAACTATTGCAAAATAGTCAGCAAAAATGACCGCTTTATTTTTTATTCGGTTGCTAAGGGCATAAACCGAATAATATTCAGCAAATATCGGCTAACTATATGATATGTTTGAGATTTATTCATAAGAATTGCAAAAATCAGCCATTCTGTTTATTCCATAGACAAATGCCTGATTTTTTCAGATTTTTAAGAAAAAGCGTTTGACATATTTTTTTATTCTAGTAATATGCACCGCACAGACACAGTGAGTGGTGAGATGGCCGAGCAGGCTGAAGGCGCTCCCCTGCTAAGGGAGTATAGGGTTCAAAAGCTCTATCGAGGGTTCGAATCCCTCTCTCACCGCCATTTACTTTATCACGCACCCGTAGCTCAGCTGGATAGAGTACTCGGCTACGAACCGAGCGGTCAGAGGTTCGAATCCTCTCGGGTGCGCCATTTTAATTTTTACTCTATTCAAATTAAAATGGTCGCTGATAAATTAAATAACTCACCATTCAAAATACAACGCACCCGTAGCTCAGCTGGATAGAGTACTCGGCTACGAACCGAGCGGTCAGAGGTTCGAATCCTCTCGGGTGCGCCATTTCAAAAATATTCTTTTATATCCCATTTAAAATTCAATCATTCTTTTATTTATTAACAACATTTCTCTTAATTATTTTTCATATTATTCAGCCAAAATAAATCTCTGCGTAGGTTATTCCGTAATCGAATAAATTCCGCTAGACTTATATCCATAATTGTATATTGAGGATTTCCTATTGAAAGGACTATTTGTCAGATTAATTGCCGGTATCACTCTTTTGCTTTGGGCATGGGATATGGTTTTCCCATGGCAACAATTAATGCAAGCAGAAGAAAATCGTTATAGCCAGATTCAGCAGAAAAAAGTGATTACAGTTGGTATGATAAATCATCCTTTATCATATTTTGTTGGGCCAGATGGTGCTGCTGGTATTGAATATGAGCTGTCTAAAGCCTTTGCTGATTATTTAGGTGTTAATCTTGCTATTAAAACTTTTGATAATAGTGAGCGATTATTTAATGCGTTAAAAGAGAATAAAGTTGATTTAGTAACGGCTGGAATGCTGTATCAACCGGAAATGGGCGAACAATTCCAGATCGGGGCATCATATTATTCGGCATCTTGGCAAGTGGTATATAAAAAAGGGGAAAATCGTCCCTATAAATTATCAGAATTAAAAGATAGCTTAGTAGTCCCAGCCGGTTCTGCCGTATTACCTATTTTACAGCATTTAAAAGAAGAAAATCCGAATTTAAACTGGCAAATTACTGACCAATTCACACAAGAAGAACTGTTGTTACAAGTTGCAGAAGGAAAAATTCCTTATACGGTGGCGGTTTCGGTTGATATTTCTGCTGCACAGCATATTCGTCCAAATATTGCAGTTGGTTTTGACCTTACCGATGAAATGCCGGTGCTATGGTATTTACCAAACAGTTCTTACAGCGAACTGCAAGCGGCAGTATTGGACTTTATGGATAATGCCAATGAAACCGGATTAATTTCTCGTATAGAGGAAAAATATTTTAATCATTTGGTACATTTTGATTATGTAGATATTCAAAGTTATTTAAGTGCCATTAAATCGGTATTACCTAAGTATCAAGCGTTGTTTGAGAAATATCGTGGTGAATTAGAGTGGCAGATGTTAGCTGCAATTGCTTACCAAGAGTCACATTGGGATCCGAATGCAACCTCTCCGACTGGGGTTCGGGGAATGATGATGTTAACCAGAGATACGGCGGATCGTATGAAGGTGACGGATAGAACCAATGCTGAGCAAAGTATTCGTGCCGGAGCGGAATACTTGCATTTGCTCATGTCTCAAGTGCCAGAAACTGTGCCGAAAGAAGATAGAATTTGGTATGGATTAGCCGCATATAATATGGGACTAGGACATTTACTTGATGTAAGACGTTTGACTAAACAGCTTGGCGGTAATCCGGATAATTGGCTGGATGTAAAGAAAAATCTACCGCTTCTTGCAGAAAAACGTCATTATAGTAACTTAAAATATGGATATGCGAGAGGATTTGAGGCGTTTCAATATGTTGAGAATATTCGTCGCTACTATAGCAGTATCATTAATCATCAACGTATAGAAGATCAGCAAAATCAATTACCAGAAGTAGCTGAACCCACTCAGCCAAATGAGATAAAAGACTCTGATTCTAGTTTGAAGGATAGCTTATGAGACGTAAAGTTAAAAAACCAAGAAAATTACTTAGTAATAATAAATCACGCCGTATTTTCCAAATTTGGCGAAATAAACATCGTATTGCCGAGCGTAGAGGGCTAGCCTTTATGGCGATGCAAAATGAAGCATAAAAAAGCGGTCGAATTTGCAAAGTTTTTTACAAGTTCGACCGCTTTGTTTATCTATGAATGAATTACGCTTTCGCTTTTTCTGCTGCTTTTACGATAACTGCAAATGCCGGTGCTTTTAATGACGCACCACCGACTAATGCACCGTCGATATCCGGCTGAGTGAATAATTCCGCTGCATTCGCATCGTTTACAGAACCACCGTATTGGATGATCACTTGATCTGCAACCGCTTGTGATTTCGCTGCGATGTGACCACGGATAAATGCGTGAACTGCTTGAGCTTGTGCCGGAGTTGCCGATTTACCAGTACCGATAGCCCAAATTGGTTCGTATGCGATTACTGCACCGTTAAACGCTTCAACACCTAACGCATTAATTACTGCATCAATTTGTCTTGCACATACCGCTTCTGTTTGGCCCGCTTCGTTTTCTGCTTCGGTTTCACCGATACATAATACAGGTACTAAACCTGCTGCTTTTAATGCACCGAATTTTTTCGCTACAAATTCATCACTTTCTTTGTGGTAAGTACGGCGTTCAGAGTGACCGATAATGATATATTTTGCACCGAAGTCTTTTAACATTTCAGTCGAAATGTCACCGGTAAATGCACCTTGTACATTAACATCTACGTTTTGTGCGCCTAATGCGATTACTGATTGACCTGCTAATGCTGCTTCAGCTTCCGCTAAGTACATTACTGGTGGAGCGATTGCAACATCACAACCTTTAACATCCGCTAATTCCGCTTTTAAGCCTGCAACTAATTCTTTGGTAAACGTTTTACTACCGTTTAATTTCCAGTTACCCATTACAAGTGGACGACGTGCCATTTTATTTCTCCTATTGAGTTTGAATATAAAAATATAAGCGGTATGAACTATATCAAATTTTGCTAAAGAATTTGATTCTTTTCTGAAAGAATTACGATTTATATCAATAATCTGGAGTGAGGGCTAAATATTTATATTTTTCCGAATGAAAACTGAAATATCTAGGTTTAAAAGTGAGTGATAACTGATAAAATAATTCTTTTTGAAAAGAGAATGGCAACAAGTTGTAATATTTGTTTGTCTTTAAAAAGGGCGTGTAATGCAATTAAATTATCTCTTAGGACAGCCACAGCAAGCGGGCAGATTAAAAGCGGAATTTGCTGATTTTATCGTGCGAGAAGAACTTGGTTATCCGCTCAGTGGTGAAGGCGAATTTGTTGCGGTAAAAATCCGTAAAACCAATGCGAATACCTTATTTGTCGGTGAACAGTTAGCGAAGTTTGTCGGTATTTCGGCAAAAAATATGAGTTATGCCGGGCTTAAAGATCGCCACGCGGTGACCGAACAGTGGTTTTGTTTGCATTTAGCCGGTAAAGAAACACCCGATTTTTCACAATTTGAATGTGAAGGCGTAGAGATTTTAGAAGTCACTCGCCATAACCGTAAGATTCGAGTTGGCAGTTTAGCCGGTAATCATTTTGAATTGTTATTACGTGATGTAAGTGAATCGGATGAACTAAAGCAACGTTTAAGCCAGTTACAAGCGGTCGGATTCCCGAATTATTTTACCGAACAACGTTTTGGACGTGACGGTCATAATTTGACTCAGGCATTGCGTTGGGCAAATGGCGAAATTAGCGTTAAAGATCGTAAAAAACGTAGCTTTTATCTATCGGCTGCACGTAGTGAAGTGTTTAATTTAGTGGTTTCACAACGTATTGCAGATGGTTTAACTCAGACGGTTTTAGTCGGCGACTATTTGCAATTAGCCGGTTCTAACAGCTTTTTTCTGGTAGATGAAAATGAAATCGTGGCAACACAACAGCGTTTAGATTCAGGCGATGTGTTATTAACTGCACCGTTAATTGGTGAAAAATCACAAGAATTGACCGCTTGTGAAGTGGAAAAAATGATCGTTGAACGTCATACTGTGTTGCTTGATTTGATGAAAAAAGAACGAATGGCAAATGCTCGTCGTGCAATGTTATGTAAACCGCAAAACTTTTTATGGCAATTTGAGTCTGAAGGATTACGCCTTAAATTCTTTTTAGATTCAGGTAGTTATGCAACTGCGTTGGTGCGTGAATTAATTCAATTAACGGAACAAGAATAATGAATATTTTAATCAGTAATGATGACGGTTATCACGCAGAAGGGATTCAAACATTAGCTCGTGTGCTACGTGAGGTTGGACATTCGGTTACAGTAATTGCGCCGGATAGAAATCGTAGTGCTGCATCCAGTTGCTTAACTTTAATGGATCCGATTCGAGTGCATCAGATTGATGAATTTAATTATACGGTCATTGCCGGCACGCCGGCGGATTGTGTACACTTAGCCTTAAACGGTTTTTTTGAACAGCCATTTGATTTAGTCGTTTCAGGCATTAACCACGGTGCGAATTTAGGTGATGATGTCGTTTATTCAGGAACCGTTGCCGCAGCGTTAGAAGGCCGTCATTTACCTTTTCCGAGTTTGGCAGTTTCATTAGTTGGTAAAAAATCCGAAGGTCATTTATTCGGTAATAATCATTTTGAAACGGCAGCACAAGTCGTATTGGATTTATTACCGAAAGTACAAAAAGGTATTTTACCTGCACGTCAGATTTTAAATATTAATGTACCGGATTTACCTTATGAACAAGTAAAAGGTGTGATGGTAACTCGTTTAGGAAATCGTTCGCCGGCGGCAGAAATTGTAAAGCGAGAAGATCCTCGTGGTTCGACCATTTATTGGCTCGGAGCAAACGGTGTACCGGTTGATGCGAGTGAAGGAACGGATTTCTATGCTTTGGCAAATGATTATGTTTCGATTACCCCGATTCAAGCGGATATGACAGCACATTATTCTATTCAAACATTAAAGGATATTTTTTAATGAAATTATTCGGTCCGATTTATGATAAAACCATGGAATGGTCAAAGCACCGCTTCGCCGGCTTTTGGCTTAGTTTTGTGAGTTTTATTGAGGCGATTTTCTTCCCAATTCCGCCAGATGTGATGTTGATCCCGATGTCGATGAGTAAACCGCAAAATGCGATGCGTTATGCGATTTATACTACGATTGCTTCTGTACTTGGCGGTATTATTGGTTACTTTATCGGTTTATACGCATTTGAGTGGGTGCAAGGATTAATTGCCGATTGGGGAATGCAAGCTAACTTTGATAAAGCAAAGGCTTGGTTTGAAACATGGGGCGTTGCGGTAGTTTTTTTAGCCGGTTTCTCGCCAATTCCATATAAAGTGTTTACAATCTGTGCCGGTGTAATGCAAATGGCATTTTTCCCATTTGTGATTACCGCAGCCATTTCTCGCTTTGCTCGTTTTGCTTTGGTTGCAAAACTTTCAGCGTGGGGCGGAGAAAAATATGCGGAAAAAATTCGTCGTTCTATTGAGTTAATTGGTTGGGGAACGATTGCCTTGGCAGTCTTAGCTTATATCGCATATCAATTATTTAAATAAAGGATATTAAAATGAAAAAATCATTTCTTTTATTCCCATTAGTGGTTTCAGCTTCACTGGTATTATCTGCTTGTTCGTCTTCTTCATCTGAAGGTGCTGAGGTGGCTGATGTTAATTCTAATGGTATTTCATCTGCACCGGCAGTTCCGAGTTGGCAATCTTCCGAAGCAATTCAGTCGGTGGATATGCCTACATCTATGTCTTCTGCACCAACCCAAACAATGGGGCAAAGTACTTACAGAAATCCAACTTCTTATAGTACGCAACCAACCTCACCAAGTTATAATGCTCAATCGGAAACAGTAGGTAATTGCCAAGTAGTAAGAGATGCTACCGGGGCACCAATGTATGCACAAATTACCAAAGGTTGTTATACTGAGAGTAGTTATACAGTAGGAAAAAGCGATACAATGTATTTAATTTCTTACTTAACCGGTCAAACACCGGCACAAATTGCAGCATTAAATAATATTAGTACCACGACTAAACTACAAGTTGGTCAGGTATTGCGTGTGAGATAATCTGCTAATTTTATTATTTATTGAACGACAGGCGTGAATGGCGGCTGTCGTTTTATTCGTTTATAGATTTAGGAAAGTGAAATGAAAAAAGTATTATGTTTAACTGCTTTATTACTTAGTTTAACCGCGTGTAGTTCGAATCAAGCAACGGTAATTGATGATTCACAATTAGCACCGGGTATGATGCAGCCGGTATCCGGATCCGGTGCAGCAGAAGGTAGTTATAGTTGGCCTTCTGAAGTAGAATCTGCACCGATGCCGTCATCAATGACTAAGTAACTTATTTTTAAAAGGACAAATGACAAAATGAAGAAATCGTTTCTTTTATTACCTTTAGCTGCGTTAATTTTAACGGCGTGTAGTTCAAATGCTCCGGCACCGGTTGTGAGTGCGACTGATAGTACAGAATTAAGTCCGGGCGTAATGCAGCCTGTTTCAGGTACAGCACCGACAACTTATGGTTGGCAATCTGATATTCAACCGGTATCTATGCCAAGCTCAATGGGATCAGCACCGATTGCTACACCGGTAGCTTCTCAACCTGTTGTAACCAATCCGGTCATTACGGAACAGCCAAGTCAACCGCAAACAACGACCAAAGTGGTGAAAAAAACCAAAACTGTAGAGAAAAAGGTAAATCAGAACTTTGAGATTCCGCGTGATGCGAATAATGCCCTGGTATACAGCCAGATTCAAAAAGGCTTCTATGACGGTTCGACTTATACGGTACGTAAAGGCGATACAATGTTCTTAATCGCTTATATTATCGGTAAAGATGTTAAAGAGATTGCTTCATTAAATAATATGAGTGAGCCTTATCAATTAACTGTAGGGCAAAAACTAAAAACCGGTAAATCAGCAACTGAAACGGTAACGGTTGAAGAAAAGGTGACAGTACCGGTTGAACCGCAAATTACTTATCAACAAGGAGCAAATGGTACAACTTATGCTTCTGACGGTAATATTACCGGTCCGGTGAAAGCTGGTATGGGGGATGCTTCTGTGCCTGTTGCGAATAATGGTATTCGTGCTTCGGTAGGAAATACTGCTGCAGCAAGTGCAGCGACAGGCGTTGTGGCAACTACTGCTGCAACAGCACCTGCAGTACGTGCGACTACAGCAGATTCACCAACTTCTTCCCGATCGAATACTGTGGCTGCACCAGCTTCGAATATTAAATGGCAATGGCCGACAGCTGGTCGCGTCGTATCCGGTTTCTCTGCTGCGGAAGGCGGAAACAAAGGTATTGATATTGCAGGTTCTAAAGGTCAAGACGTAAAAGCTGCAGCAGCAGGGAAAGTCGTTTATGCTGGTAATGCTTTAGAAGGCTACGGTAACTTGATTATCATTAAACATAATGATGACTTTTTGAGTGCTTATGCACATAACGATAGTATCAAGGTTGATGAGCAAGATAACGTTAGCGCAGGTGAAACGATTGCGAAAATGGGAAGTACCGGTACCAATAGTAACAAACTTCACTTTGAAATTCGTTATAAAGGTAAATCAATTGACCCAGTTCGTTATTTACCAAAAAAATAATTGTAAGATTTAGTTAAAAACAGACCGCTTGTCACTAAGAAGAACAAGCGGTCTTTTTTCATCATTTTAAGGAAAATTATTATGACAAAACGTTGTAACTGGGTGGACGATAGCGAGATTTATCTCAATTATCATGATCAAGAATGGGGAAAACCTGAGTTTGACCGCCGTAAGTTATTTGAGCAACTGTGTTTGGAAGGGCAACAAGCAGGACTTTCTTGGATTACAGTTTTGAAAAAGCGTGAGGCTTATCGCCAAGCATTTTTCCAGTTTGATCCGGAGCGTATAGCACAAATGACAGAGTCAGATATTGACCAACTTATGCAAAATACCGGTTTAATTCGCCACCGAGCCAAATTGGAAGCGATTGTGAAAAATGCTAAGGCTTATCTTGCTATGCAAGCAAACGGAGAGGATTTTAGTCAATTTATTTGGGCATTTGTAGGTGGTCAGCCACAAATTAATAATGTGCCAGATTTATCCGTTGTACCGGCAAAAACAGCTATTTCAGCCACAATGTCGAAGGTATTAAAAAAGAAAGGTTTTGTATTTGTCGGCGAAACCACTTGTTACGCTTTTATGCAATCAATGGGATTGGTTGATGATCACCTGAATGATTGTTGTTGTAAGCGTACGGGGAATGGATAAAAGTATCAGCCTACAAAAATAGGAATTTGTAGGCCGATTTCTTATTGATTAATGAGCATCAAATAAACGTTTAATTACGGCAACGACCAAATTACATTTAGGAACAATCGAATTGACTTCTAAATATTCGGTTTTTGCATGCATATTACCACCTGTTGGTCCTAAGCCATCAATCGTTAAACAACCTGATGCTGCTGCAATATTGCCGTCACTTAAGCCGCCTGCATCGACCCATTTGATTGGATATTGAAGCTGTTTACCTACTTCGTCAAAGATCTGTTTCACTTTTGGCAAGTTTACTTCATCAATCATAGGTGCTTCGCTGTTCACTAATACCTTAGTTGCGGTTACTCCGGCCACAAAAGGATTATCCAGTACTCGTTTTAAATGTCGCTCGAAATATTCAACGGAAGACGGTAAACGGTAGCGCATTTCAATCGTTAAGGAGGCAAAATCCGCAATAACGTTATGCGCACTGCCTCCGTTATTGATGACGCAGTTAAAGGTATGTCCGACTTCAAAGTCGTTTAATTTTGAAAATTCGACAATAAAATTCGCAGCCTCGACTAATGCAGAGCGACCTCTTTCCGGATTATTGCCCGCATGTGCGGCAACACCATGGAAATCAATTTTATAAGTAATTACTCCTTTTCTGGTTGCCACCATTGAGCCGTCTTCTCGAGCTGGCTCCATAACAAAACAATATTTGGCTTTACGAGCATATTCACGAATACTGTCTTTGGCATAGGTAGATCCGATCTCTTCGTGAGAATTTAGGTAAACCGCAATATTATATTTAGTTAAATCAAGTTCCTGTAAAACATAAAAACTCAGCAATGCACCGGATTTGTCATCAATAACGCCCAAAGCATTAATTCTTTCTCCGTCATTGGTAAACGGTACATCGTTTGTTGTACCGACCGGAAAAACCGTATCCATATGAGCGATAAACAAAATATCGAATTGTTCCGCATCAGGATTATTGCTAATGAGTAAACAATCGGCAACTTTATCACTATTCATCGGGAGCTTTTTGTGAAAAAGTCCAAGTTTTTCTGCTTTTTGAATAAACCAGTCAGCAACTTGATTTACACCGCTAAGATGAGATGCGGGGCTTTCAATATCCGTAATCGTTTTTAACTCATAAAGAAAATTATCTAACTGACTATTTTGCATAATAATTTACTCCTGATTAGACGATAAATCTCATTAATAACATGGCTAGATAGGCATTGATAATACAGATGCCGAATAAAGCAAGATAGTGCTTACCAGGAACACCTAATACGCCCAATACGCGTCCCATATATTGAACGGTTGAACCGACCAACGCCATACCCGGTAATAAGATAGCGATATGCTGTGCGTTTAATGTACCTTCTTGCACTAAGGCAACTAACACACCGGCGGCACCGCCCCAGCTTAGGAATGCTGCTAAAAATACTGCGATTGATTCGCCTGGTAATCCGAGCGGAGCCATAATAAATCCGATATATTCACCAAGCAGTTTTAGTAATCCTGATGCGTTGAGTACATAAATAATGACAAATGCCATTAATACGTTCGGAATGGTACTAGTTATCGCAATATTCCACCCTTTTCTTGCCCCTTCGATAAATACATCGGTGACTAATTTGTTGTCGTTGCTGTTATTCATACACCCACCTCATCATCTTTAACGAATTTTTTTACATACAGACGCATTAGATTTGCCCCGAATATTTTAAACAGGAAAATAATGCCTAAGCACATTGCAATAGAAATCGGTGCAACACTACCGGCTTTATCGGTAATTAATAATAACGGGGCGAAAGACGAGAGGAAATTGGTTAAGAACGCACCGGCACTAAATTGGAATGCGGCAAAAATCAGTAATTCTTTATGACTGATTTGATTTTCGTTGCGTAGGAGGCGAGTAGTGGAACTACCGGCATCGGTACTTTGCGTACTGGCAATTAAAGAAATGGAACAAACACCCGGAATACCTATCAACGGTTTTAAAATTGGACTAAGCCATTTAGAAGCGGCTAACAATGCACCAAAATGCTCGAAAATCGCGACAAAACCAAGAGCTAACATTACGCTAGGTACTAAGGTTAAAGCGAAAATAAAACCGCCTTTGGCACTTGTACCACCTGATGTTTTTAGCCATTCGGGAAATTGTCCGGTCAGTTTACTGTAATCAAAGATCCCTCCCCATAAATCTTTAGCAAAACCGCCAAAGAAAATAATGGCACATAGCAATGAAATTGTTCCAACGATCAATTTCTTCGTATTGACTTCATTACTCATATTCTCTCCTTAATCTAGTTATGATAGGCGAGAGGAATATAGTATAGATAATCAAAGTTTACTGTGATGGATTTCACAAAAATGAAATGTTATCTAGGAAAAGATAAGCGGCCATATTTTCGGGTATTTTTACGCTTTAAAAAGGTAAAAAAATCGAAAAATTAGACCGCTTATTTTTAGATTTTAGCCTCAATCAACTTCGCTAATGCGTTGATGTGATCGGTATTGGCATTGAGTGCCGGAATGTAACGATAAGATTGTCCGCCAGCGTTGAGGAAGTTTTCTTTATTTTCCTCAGCGATTTCTTCTAAGGTTTCTAAACAATCCGCTGAGAAACCGGCACAAATAACCGCAATTTTTTTAACGCCTTGGCTTGGTAATTTTTCCAAGGTTTCATCCGTATAAGGCTGTAACCATTCTTCATCGCCAAAACGAGATTGATAAGTGACTAACCATTGTTCATCGGTAAGCGATAATTTATCTGCGACTAATTGTGCAGTTTGTTGGCAATGTTCCGGATAAAAATCGCCCTCTGTTTGGTAACGTTTCGGAATACCGTGGAATGAGAACAGTAATTTTTCATCTTCAGCTAACTGGATAGTATTCGCTAATGCTTGGATATAAAGCGGATAATTGTGATAGCTATGGATAAATTCAAACGGAACAATATTACGCTGTTGAGTTAAACCTCGAGCAAACGCATCTAATACAGATGCAGTTGTCGTACTGCTGTATTGCGGATAAAGCGGTAGCACAATGATTTTGCTTACGCCAGCTTTAATTAAGCGGTCTGTCGCACTTTCAATGCTTGGATTGCCGTAGCTCATTCCAAGCTCCACTAAGATATTTTGATTTTGTTGATCAAAATAGCTTTGTAACGCTTGTTGTTGTTGACGAGAGATAGATAATAACGGTGAACCTTGTTCCGTCCAAATTTCACGATAAAGTTTGGCAACTTTAGGCGATCTTTTCGGTAAGATCATATAATTTAAAATGAATTGCCATTTGAATTTGGGTAAATCAATGACTCGAGGGTCACTTAAAAATTGTTTTAAATAGCGTTTAACTGCAGGTGGCGTTGGTTCGTCAGGCGTACCAAGATTAGCAAGCAAGACGCCGATTTTATTTGAAGTCATAATAAAGCTCATTTATATATTGATCAGGATAAATGAATTTTGCGTTAATTTGGGCTTGAAAACAAACAGAATTTTTGTGTTAATCACAGAGATAGGTAATATAATCTATCCTTATCGCGATAGGGTGAGTAATCTTTATCGTATAAGGGAAAATATAAAAGGAACATTATGCAGTATCAACAACTTGTAAGAGAAGCTCGCTGGGCAGTTTGGCTGGCCTTGCTTTATTTAATTGGTTGGATTGTCTTTGCCTATTTTTCACCGGTAGGAAGAGGCATTTTCGGCTTTCCAATTTGGTTTGAACTGGCTTGCATCGCACTGCCACTTGGATTTACTGCGATTGTGCATTGGGTGGTCAAAAAAGTTTATCAAGATATTGATCTAGATAAGGAACAAAGCAATGAATAAAGAGATGTTATTGCCGTTAATTGCTTATTTATGCTTTGTTTTTGGTGTGGCATTTTATGCTTATCGTAAACGTCAAGGCGGTAGCTTTTTATCGGAGTATTATGTAGGCAGCCGCTCAATGTCCGGTTTTGTGTTGGCAATGACAACTGCTGCAACTTATGTTGGGGCAAGTTCGTTTATCGGCGGTCCAGGGGCGGCTTATAAATACGGGTTAGGTTGGGTATTGCTTGCGATGATCCAAGTGCCGGCGGTATTACTAGCATTAGGGGCATTAGGTAAAAAATTTGCGTTACTCGCTCGTAAATATAATGCAGTAACTATCAATGATTTATTGCTTGCTCGCTATCAAAATAAATTTGTGGTTTGGATTTCCGGCTTTGCCCTGCTGCTTTCGTTTTTTGCGATGATGACGGTACAGTTTATCGGTGCTGGTCGTTTATTGGAAACCACCTTAGGTGTGCCGTATCAAACGGCGGTGATTATTTTTGCGGTTACGGTTGGTATTTATACCTTTATCGGCGGTTTTCGAGCGGTGGTGTTGACCGATACCATTCAAGGCTTAGTGATGTTAGTCGGTACTTTCTTATTGCTCGGTGGGGTGATTTATGCCACAGGCGGTATTGAAAATGCGGTAAATACCTTAGAAACGATTAACCCACAACTCATCCAGCCGTACGGCATTGACGAACGTCCGTTAGACTTTACCTTTATGACTTCATTTTGGGTATTGGTCTGTTTCGGTTTAATCGGCTTACCGCAGCTTGCAGTACGCAGTATGGCATATAAAGATAGTGCGTCTTTACATAAAGCCCTTGTTATCGGCACATTAGTGGTATCGTTGCTGATGTTCGGTATGCACCTTGCCGGTGTGCTTGGACGAGCAGTCATTCCTGATTTAAAAATTCCGGATCAGGTAATTCCAACTCTAATGATTCAAGTGCTACCGCCATTAGTTGCTGGTATTTTCTTAGCCGCACCGATGGCGGCGATTATGTCGTCAATTGATTCGTTATTAATTCAATCATCTTCTACTTTAATCAAAGATTTATATTTAGCGGTGAAGCCGGAGGCAGTCGATAACGAAGCTAAATTAAAACTCTTCTCAACCATGACTATACTCACTTTTGCGGTGTTATTAGTGTTTGCGGCGTTAAATCCACCGGATATGTTAATTTGGTTGAACTTACTTTCACTCGGTGGTTTAGAAGCGACGTTCTTGTGGGTGATCGTGTTGGGACTTTACTGGAAAAAGGCGAATGCGGCAGGTGCAATTAGTTCAATGTTGGCGGGTTTAATCAGTTATGTGATTTTCACTAGTTTTAAAATCAGCATTTTTAGCTTCCATGCGATTGTGCCGTCTTTAGTGATTGGCTTATTAGCCTTTTTGATAGGTAATCGTTTTGGTAAACAAAGCGTGTAATGATTAGCATATAAAATAAGGCGGAATCTGTGATCTGATGACTCCGCCTTATTTTGCTAAAAAAACAATAAATTTGACCGCTTATCAGCTTATTTCCCCATCAGAGAAAAACTTAAAAACTCTACAAAGTGATTTGCCCAATGGACTTCGTGGTGCGTTTCATTTGCCATAATTTTCAAACGAATATTATCCAACGGGTGTCCGGTACGAATTAAGGCTTGATAATAATACAGTGAACTGTTGATATAAGCCTGATTCATATTAGAAATATATTGTGCATCCATATCATCACCTTCATTTGTACCTACCTGAATAAAGACTTTATTTGCTTTATTAAGCGGATGACGGTGGACAAAATCTAAAAATGCAGATTCGCTAAACCAAGATGCAGAAGAAAACACGCCTAAATGTCCAAATGTATCTGGATAAGCCGCCCCCATATAAGCGGTAATAATACCGCCCATTGAACTGCCGGCTAATAACGTATGTTCACGTTGTGACTTGGTACGATAGTGTGTATCAATAAACGGTTTGACTGTATTGACCACCCATTGCCCATATTCCACTCCCATACCACCAGCGTTACGTGCTTCAGGCGTATGTCCGACATCGGTACGCCAAGGAGCATATTCATCTAAACGGTGGACCGTCGCATTATCAATTCCAACAATAATCAGTTTGGGAAACTCTTGGTGACTTTTAATGGTCGGAATAATTTTCCACGAATAGCCTGAATAGGATTCTTTACTGTAAAACACATTTTGTCCGTCGTGCATATATAGCACCGGATAAGTTTGCCAATTTTCTTTATGATAATCTTTGGGGAGCAGTACACGAATACGGCGATGATGATTGTAGTACGGCACATACAGAAAATGTTCTTCCATTTTTAGATAGTATTTATCCAGATTCATTTTATATTCCATGATTTATAAGTTTTATGAAGGGGATCGTAGCGTTTTTTGTTAATTGAATACAAGCAATTTTAGGGAAGAAGTGACGTAATTTATGATGTGATCATTAATAAGAAAATAAGCGGTCATTTTTTTGCAAAACTTTGCAGAAAAATAACCGCTTGAAATTAGTTTAGATTGAATAGTCGTCTTTTAATAAATGTTTGTAGGCAAACAGGTAAGATGCACCGACAAATGCCGCACCGCCGGTTACATTACCTAAGAATACCGGAATCATATTAAAGAAGAATTGTCCCCAAGTAACGTTAGCACCTGCCCAAATACCCGCCGGAATAATAAACATATTTGCCACGAAATGTTGTAAACCGATTAAGACGAAGGTCATTACCAGGAACCACATGGCTAAAATACGTCCGGAAGTTTGTTTTGCACCGAAATAGAACCAAATGCCCATACAAACCATCCAGTTACAAGCTATCGCCGAGATAAATGCTCGTCCGAAATCCATATGTACTTTCGCTTCGGCAATTGCAATAGTTTTCGCTGCTGACACACCTTCCGCCAAGCCGACATAATGCCCGAGGAAATATGCCATCGAAACTGCACCAACTAAGTTACCTAAACTCACAATCACCCAGTTGCGAACTAATTTCGGTAAGCTGACTTTTTTACTGAATTTACCGAGTGCCATCAGCATCATATTACCGGTAGCCAGTTCACCACCGCCAATCAAAATACAAATTAAACAAATTGGGAAAACCGCAGCACCCAATAAATTCGCTAAGCCGCTCCATTCAGGTGGAATACCGCTAACTACTTTAAGGTAAGCAATATAGCCGAAGCTGACATAACCGCCACCAAGGAAACTTAAAATGGCAAGCATTTTTAAACTGCTTTGCGACTTGGCAAAACTTTTATCAATCACATCCTGTAGGATTTCGTGTGGGTAAAGATCTCTATTGTGCATAATGTAAAATAAATGTTGTTGAAAGATGTTTGAAATGTAACAGAGCGATAAGATTTAGAGAAAGAATCTGAGGTTATATCTCACGCATTTTGGTTATATGTTGAAAAATGTGAACCGTTTCGCAAAATAAGCGGGCATTTTTGGCAAAAATTTTGCAAATCGTATGGTTAGGTTTATACTTTCCAACAAGAAAATCTCTTATAAAAAGGAACAGTTTATGCGTATTGATACCTCAGCTCTTTGTGATATGTATTCTGATCAAGTTGATGTGGTTGAACCAATCTTTTCAAGCTTTGGCGGAGTATCTGCTTTTTGTGGCAAAATTACCACGGTGAAATGTTTTGAAAGCAATGGGTTAATTGCCAGTGTATTGGAAGAAGACGGTCAAGGCAGAGTGTTACTGGTTGATGGTGGCGGTGCGGTACGCCGTGCGTTAATTGATGCGGAATTAGCTCAACTCGCAGTTGATAACGGTTGGGAAGGTATTATTGTATACGGTGCTGTTCGCCAATTAGATATTTTAGAAACATTAGAGATTGGGATTCACGCCTTAGCGCCGATTCCTGTCGGTGCTGAGGATACGGAAATTGGTGAGGTTGATACACCGGTCAATTTTGGTGGTGTGACCTTCTTCCCCGAAGATTATGTCTATGCGGATTTAACCGGTATCATTCTTTCGCCTGAGCAGTTGGATTTAGCCGAATTAGAAGAATAATATATAGATTTTGCGGATAAAAAAGCCGACCGTTTGGTCGGTTTTTTTGTGGGTCACATATTGAGATAAAATGCCTGAGTGAGTTGTCTAAACGCTTCAGTATACTGGTTCTCGACAGTATAAATAACCAATTCCTGCTTATCAATCGATTGCTGATGTAGCGAAAAACTAATGATTGCCCGTTTTGGCGATTGTCCCTGTTTCGTAATAACATGGTAAATTTTTGTACAAAACAGACCGCTTGTTTGGCTCTGTTCTCGCAATTTTTCCGCCACTTCGAATGGTAAAATAAATGTGATCTCCCCCTTTTCCGATAGCCAGTTTTTCGCTTGTAATAACCAATCTAAGTGACTTTGTGTGGCGGAACGTGCTAAATCTCGTTCATGGGTGCGTGTGGCTAAACTGTCGGTGAAATAAGGCGGATTCGACACAATAAGATCAAATTTTTGCTGAAAGTCATAGGTTAGCACATCGCCTTGGTAAACTTGTAAGCGGTCGGAAAATACAGAATTTTGGCAATTTTCGACCGCTTGTTGATAAGCGTTAGGTTCTAATTCCAATGCGGTGATTTGCGTATTTTCTGCTGTGCGTTGTGCCAACATAATTGCGATTAAGCCTGTTCCACAACCCATATCAAGAATTTGCTGTTTGTGCTGAATATCAGCGATTGCCCCGAGTAAGATGCCGTCTGTATTCACTTTCATGGCACATTTATCGTGAGCAATAAAAAATTGTTTAAACTGAAAGCCTTGAGATTTTGTCATAGATGTACAAATTTAAAATGAGATACGCTATAATCGCATTGTTTTTTTACCTCTACAACAGAAGGAAACTAAAATGGGCTTAGAAAACGTACCAGCTGGTAAAGAATTACCAGACGATATTTATGTAGTAATCGAAATTCCGGCAAACTCAGATCCAATCAAATATGAAGTGGATAAAGAAACCGGCACATTATTCGTTGACCGTTTTATGTCAACTGCAATGTTCTATCCGGCGAATTACGGTTATGTAAATCACACATTATCATCTGACGGTGACCCAGTTGACGTATTAGTACCGACTCCATATCCATTACAACCGGGTTCTGTGATTCGTTGTCGTCCGGTTGGCGTGTTAAAAATGACTGATGAAGCTGGTGGTGATGCGAAAGTTGTTGCGGTTCCGCACACTAAATTAAGCAAAGAATATGATCACATTAAAGATGTGAATGATTTACCGGCTTTATTAAAAGCACAAATTCAACATTTCTTCGAAAGTTACAAAGCATTAGAAGCAGGTAAATGGGTGAAAGTTGAAGGTTGGGGCGATGTAAACGAAGCTCGTCAAGAAATCTTAGAATCATTCGAACGTGCTAAAAAATAGTTTTTGTTTTTGAACAAAATGCCAAACACTCATCAAAGTGCTTGGCATTTTTTCTATGGGGTATAAATAAGCCATTTATTTTATAGGGGAATAAAATGAAATTAGTCAAAAAGATCGGAGCGGCTGTCTTTTTAGGTTCAGCGATCGCAGCTTGTGTCAGCACACAAAGTATTAATCAAGAAGCAGCACAAAGTTATGCTCAAGTAAAAAGCCAAGCTCAGGCTGAGAAGGTGGTAGATACAAGTTCAGCCACAGCTCGCCGTATTCATACCGTATTTAATAAAATGAAGCCGTATGCGGAAAGATCAAATACGACAGGTATTCCATTCCAATGGGAAATTACCGTATTAAAATCAGATGAACTGAATGCTTGGGCAATGCCGGGCGGTAAAATGGCATTCTATACCGGGCTAGTCGATAAGCTGAATTTAAATGATAATGAAATCGCGACCGTAATGGGACATGAAATGGCACACGCTTTATTAGAACACGGTAAATCTGACCGTACTTTTAATGCAGTCACAGGTATTGCGGCACAGGTAGGTTCTATCGCCTTACAATCACAAGGTATTCAAACGAATATCGGTGGCGTGGATTTAGTCGGTACGGTAGCAGATTTGGGTTTAAATAAACCGTTCTCTCGTAGTCAGGAAACTGAAGCGGATGAAATCGGATTGATGTTAATGGCACAGTCCGGTTATAACCCATCAGCAGCACCAAACGTATGGGTAAAAATGAGTAAAGCTGCTGGTAGTTCAGGTAGCTCAATTTTCTCGACTCACCCTTCAAACGAAGATCGCCAAGAGAATTTACAACGTTTATTACCGGAAGCAATGAAAGTGTATCAAACTAGTAAAAAATAGTTTGAACAAACGGTAATATTTGTATCGTTTTTTGCAATAGGCAGATCATTGAGATCTGCCTTATTTTTTAGGTTAAAAAGTAACCAGTAAGATGTGAGGATTTTACACAGCGTTTTCTTATAAGATAACTTATTGTTTTATATGAGAAAATTCTTAATATTGATTTTCTAGGTAGAGTTATTCACGTTCATTATCCAAAACTATCACAAATTTATCCACAAATGATGGGGATAAAACTAGATGCGATGTGAATAAGAATACCTAAATAGAGAATATCTGGAAAGTTATCCATATAAAGTATAGAAAGCAGTATATAAAAAGATCCTGTTTGAATTAAAAAGGATCATTTTTATGGGGGGTTAGGATCGAGATTCTTATAAATAAAAACAAAGAGTTAGCTTAGTTATATGCAGTATAAATCAAGTGAGTTTACAACTTATCCACAGAGTTATCTACAAAATTGGCTTTAAAGGTTGTTCAAAGGCGTAAAGTGTGAAACAATCTCATTTATTTTCTCTTACCTAAATAAGGTGGTTCAGTGATTGATTTCGATGGCTACCGCCCAAATGTTGGTATCGTCATTTGCAATAAAGCAGGGCAAGTTTTGTGGGCAAAACGGTGTGGACAAAACTCTTGGCAATTTCCGCAAGGCGGAATTAACGAGGGCGAAAACATTGAAACGGCAATGTACCGTGAGCTTTATGAAGAAGTCGGCTTAACCAAAAAAGATGTGCGATTATTATGGGCGTCTAAATATTGGCTGAAATATAAATTACCGAAACGTTTAGTACGTAGTGATGGTTCTCAGCCAGTATGTATCGGGCAAAAACAACGTTGGTTTTTGCTCCAACTTCTCAGTGATGAAAATACGATTGATTTAAAAACAACTAAAAGTCCGGAGTTCGACGGTTGGCGTTGGGTCAGTTTTTGGTATCCGGTGCGTCAGGTGGTTTCATTTAAACGTGATGTTTATCGCAAAGTGATGAAAGAATTTGCCGCTGTGTTATTAAACGAATCGAAAAAAGTAGAAACGGTTGAAAAACCGCGTATAGAACGTACGGAAAAACGAGATTTTCAAAAACGTGACTATCAAAAACGCGAATTTCGCAAGCCTTACCGTGCGTGGAATAATCAGCAACAAAAAGGGAAATCACAATGATAGAAGTATTTTTGAGTTGTCTTGTACTAGGTACGGTTGTTGGCTTTTTAGCCGGCTTATTCGGTATTGGTGGCGGTTTAATTATCGTACCAAGTTTGGTTTATTTATTCCCAATGGCAGGTGTAACACCGGAAAATCTAATGGCGGCAGCTTTGGGTACATCGTTCTCAACGATTGTGGTCACAGCCTTTTCATCGGCACAACGTCATCATAAATTGGGCAATGTAGATGTTCAAGTAAGTAAATATTTTATTCCTGCTTTGATGGCTTCTGTTTTCCTTGCCGGTTTAGTGGTAAGCAACTTAGATGCGAAATTGATGTCAAAAATCTTTGCGGTCATGGTGGTGTATTTAGCGGCAAGAATGTTATTTTCGTTGAAAAAAACGCCTGAAATTAAACCGCTTACCACGCAATCTACCATTGTTGCCGGTGGTGTAATCGGTGCTTTATCCAGTATGGCGGGGATTGCTGGTGGTGCTTTCATTGTACCGTTTCTCAATAGCCGAGGGGTTGAAATGAAACGGGCTATCGGTACATCATCATTTTGTGGGGCATTTTTAGGGTTATCCGGTACGATTAGCTTTATCACAAGCGGTTGGCATGTTGAAATGCCGGATTATTCACTCGGTTATGTTTATTTACCGGCATTATTCGGTATTACCTTAACGTCTTACTTTACGTCTAAATTAGGGGCAAATGCAGCAAATGTGTTGCCGGTCGCTACCTTGAAAAAAGCCTTTGCTGTCCTGCTGGTCGTGATTGCGATTAATATGTTTTTAAAATAATTTACTTTTAGTTTTACTCCCCTCACTCAGAGGGGAATTTTTTTAAAGGAACACTATGAACGAACAATTTATTCAATTTCCACAAATTGATCCGATAATTTTTAGTATCGGTCCTATCGCCTTGCGTTGGTACGGTTTGATGTATTTAATTGGCTTTGGTTTCGCTTATTGGCTAGGTATGCGTCGAGCAAAAAATTCCAACGGGGTTTGGACAACCGAACAAGTGGATCAACTTATCTATACCTGTTTCTGGGGCGTGGTATTAGGCGGACGTATCGGCGACGTGTTTTTCTATAATTTCGACCGCTTGTTACAAGATCCAATGTTCTTATTCCGTATTTGGGAAGGCGGAATGTCATTCCACGGTGGTTTAATCGGTGTGATTGTGGCAATGATTTGGGTTTCCTTTCGTCAAAAACGCAGCTTTTGGCAAACATCAGATTTTATCGCACCGCTAATTCCATTCGGGCTTGGTATGGGACGTATCGGCAACTTTATCAATGATGAACTTTGGGGACGTGTCACCGATGTGCCTTGGGCAGTATTATTCCCAAGCGGTGGCTATTTACCTCGTCACCCTTCACAGCTCTATGAGTTTTTCTTAGAAGGCGTAGTATTGTTCTTTATCCTTAATTGGTTTATCAAAAAGCCTCGTCCGGCAGGTTCAGTCGCCGGCTTGTTCTTAATTGGTTACGGAGTGTTCCGCTTCTTAGTTGAATATGTACGTGATATCGACCCGAATGTTAACACTGTAAATGATTTAATTACCCGAGGCCAATTATTATCATTACCAATGATTATCGGCGGGTTAGTGATTATGATTTGGGCATACTCCCGTAAAAAAGCATAACGACAAGCGGTTGGATTTGGTGGAAATTTTGCAAATTTCCGATGAAATTCAACCGCTTTTTTGTTGCCTAAATTTTGCGATCGTGATCGAAAATACACAAAATAGCAGTTGAATCCACAGCGAGATTTTGTAGGCTACGCTTCAAAAAAAGGAGCTGATATGTGGAATCTATTTCAACAACCGGTCGAAAGAGAGTCGTTTGAATCTTGGGGAAAAATGTGTGATGATATTGCGAAAGTCGCATTATTGGCGTTGCCGGTCATCTTATATAGCAAAGAAGGGCTAGACTTTCGTTTAATCAATATTGTTGTATTGCTACTATGCGCTACCTATCTATTTTTACTAGGTGGCAGAATTTGTCGTAAGAAATCATTTAAGGGGAAAAAAGTATGAATTTAACTATCGCCTTAGCTATATTTACGTTAGTTGCCTTAGCATTTGTGTTCTGGCTAAATTATGCAGCAAAACACTCATAAGAATATAAAAAGCCGTAACCTTCCAATTGTTACGGTTTTTTTATTTGCTAAAATTAGTGGTAACTGAATTTAGATAAGGAAAAATTATGACTGCAAAATATAAAGTAATCGGTTTCGATCTTGACGGTACATTAGTAAATACCCTACCGGATTTGACTTTGGTGGCTAATTCGATGTTCGTCGAACACGGATTACCAACAACAACGCAAGAAAAAGTCTTAACTTGGATTGGCAAAGGGGCGGATATTTTCTTCCAAAATGCGATTTCCTATACCGGGCAAGTGTTTGATGCTCAAAAATTAGTCCAATTACGTACCAGTTTCGATAAATATTATGCGACTTATATTTGTGAAGAAAGTGTACTTTACCCAAATGTAAAACAAACTTTAGAAACCTTAAAAGCACAAGGTTATACATTAGTGGTGATTACCAATAAGCCAACTAAATTAGTAGAACCGGTCTTAAGTGCATTCGGAATTTTTGAATTATTCAGCGAATATTTAGGTGGACAATCGTTACCAAAAATCAAACCACATCCGGATCCGATGTTGCATATCTGTGAAAAGTTTGCTATTCAACCCAGCGAAATGTTATTTGTCGGTGATTCAGAAAATGACGTGATTGCCGCCAAGGCCGCCGGTTGTGATGTGGTCGGTTTAACTTACGGTTATAACTACAACGTACCAATCGAGCAATCAAAACCAACTTTTGTTACCGGTGAATTTGCTGATGTGTTGAAGTTTGTCAGCTAATTCTGCTCATAACAAGCGGTCAAATTCCCTTAACTTTTTGCAAAAAATTTATGGAATTTGACCGCTTGTGCTTTTATCGAATGGCAATAAAGGCTAAGATAAGTCCATTCGTTTCTAATTTAACAAGAGATTATAAAAAATGACCAAACCTATTGTATTTAGTGGTGTGCAACCATCGGGTGAATTAACGATTGGGAACTATTTAGGCGCACTGCGTAACTGGGTGAAAATGCAAGACGATTATGATTGCCTTTTCTGTATCGTTGATTTGCACGCTATTACTGTGCGTCAAGATCCAGCGGCGTTACGCAAAGCCTCTTTAGATGTGTTAGCACTTTATTTAGCTTGTGGTATCGATCCGAATAAAAGCACGATTTTTATCCAATCACACGTGCCGGAGCATACTCAATTAGCGTGGGTGTTAAATTGCTACACTTACTTCGGTGAAATGAGCCGAATGACCCAATTTAAAGATAAATCGGCACGTTATGAAGAAAACGTAAACGTCGGCTTATTTACTTACCCAGTATTAATGGCGGCGGATATTTTACTTTATCAAGCGAATCAAGTGCCGGTTGGCGATGACCAAAAACAACACTTAGAAATTACCCGTGATATTGCCAACCGTTTTAATGCCTTATATGGCAAAAAAGATGCGGAAGGTAATGTTCTGGAGCCGGTTTTCCAAGTGCCGGAAGTGTTTATCGGTAAAGCCGGTGCAAGAGTAATGTCATTGCTTGAACCGACCAAAAAAATGTCGAAATCAGATGATAACCGTAATAACGTTATCGGTTTATTAGAAGATCCGAAAGCGGTCGCGAAGAAAATCAAACGTGCAATGACAGATGGCGATGAGCCACCTGTGGTGCGTTACGACCGTGAAAATAAAGCCGGCGTATCAAACTTATTAGATATTCTGTCTGCGGTCAGCGGTAAAACCATTGCCGAATTAGAAGCGGAATTTGAAGGGAAAATGTACGGTCATTTAAAAACCGAAGTAGCGGAACAAGTTTCAGCACTTCTAACAGATCTTCAAGCACGTTATAAACACTTCCGTCAAGATGAAGCATTACTCGAGAAAATCTTCCGTGAAGGAGCCGAAAAAGCTCGGGTACGTGCGAGAAAAACACTTGAAGAAGTGTATAAATTGGTTGGTTTCGTACAATAATTCTTAAAGGAAAATGCCCTTGTAAGTGATATACAAGGGCATTTTGGTAGCTTTTTCGCGAAATTCGGCCGCTTATTTTAATAAGTCTTTCAGGCTAGATTTCATCTTCGCCATTTGCTCGTGATAGATTTGCTGATTTTCCAACTCGTCCATTAAATAATTAATCGCTTCTGAAAGCGTCATTTCTTTCTCTTTGGCATATTTGGACAAACGTAACCAGCTAGCGTATTCTAAATCAATCGACTTTTTCTTAGTGGTAATTTTTTCCGCATTAAAATAACGTTTACGTCTTGCTCGTACAGACTGACGCATTTTTCTGCGTTGTTCGGCAGTCATTTCCTGCTTAATCCACTGTTCGATTTCTTCAGGAGAATGTTGCAATGTCGTGAGTAATTGTACTTTCAACTCAATCAAGCTGGTTTCTTCGTGTTTGGTTATATTTTCGCCTTCACGATGTTTTTTCAGCAGATATTTCCATTTCCAATTCGCTTCTTGAATCTCTAATTTTTGATATCGCATTTTTATTTCATTCCCCTAGATTAACGCTTATCAGTATAGCGGAATTCTGTATAATAAACCAAATTTCTATTATGAGGCATTTTCGTGAATTTAACCCCATTAGCGTGGCAATCTTTAACGCTTCAGCATCCATTTTCTGAAGAATTTGATGCGGTACGTTTCTTCGATTTTCAACCCAATGCAAAGCAAGCGATTGATCTGTTTAAACGTGGACAGTTCGGTTCCCTGCTTGTGTTAAAAACAGAAACTTTCCCCGAATTTATTAATGAAATCGAGCAGTATTTAACTAAAGACGCTCATACCAATGTGATTACAAAAACCGAATTTAATAAAAATAATCTATTCGGTTACAGCATTTATTTGGAAAAAGAAAATAGAGTTGAAACCATTCAAGGAGCAATTCAAGCTGCTGATCAGCAAATATTAATGCTGAATATCAACGCATTATTGTTGGATATTACCCAATGGGATAAGTTAAAACAGGCATTATTATTCGGCTATTATGATCAACATTCGGTAAATCATATGCCTTATTGTTTACCGAAAATTCAAACGCAATTTAAATTAGTATTAATTGGCAGCCGAGAAGATATTTCTATGTTATCGGAATATGACGATAGTTTATATCAGTTTGGGCAATATGCTGAAATTGAATCCTATTTAAGTTTAGATGAAGAAAGCATTGAACTGTGGGGCGATTATGTGCAAAGCACAGCACAAAGTGTAATTGGCAGAACGTTTTCTGATAAGGCATTAAGTCAGTTTTTACAAGCTTATGTTCGTGAGAGCGAGAGTCAGGAACTGGTTTCGATTTCACCGACCTTATTAAAAAAACATTTATTAGGGCTTGCAAATTTTTATCCAAATACGACCGCTTTTAGTCAAGTTCAGCCGTATTTTAATTATTTGGAACAGCAATCTTCCGTGTTAAATAAATATACGACGCAAGATATTTTGACTAATCAGCTATATATTGAAACTGATGATGAAGAAATCGGACAGATTAACGGTTTATCAGTGATTGAATTTGAAGGTGTTCCTCATTCATTTGGCGAACCACTACGCATTAGCTGCAATGTCCAATACGGTGACGGAGAGATTACTGATATTGAACGAAAAGTGGAATTAGGCGGTAATATTCATTCCAAAGGTATTATTATTGCCCAATCTTGCTTAGCCAATTTATTAGAATTTCCAACCCAGTTACCATTTTCCGCTTCGCTTGCATTTGAGCAGTCTTACGGAGAGGTGGACGGCGATAGTTCATCACTCGCCATTTTCTGCGTATTGATCAGTGCCTTAGCTAAATTACCATTGCCACAGTCGATTGCGGTCACGGGTTCTATCGATCAATTCGGTAATGTATTAAGTGTCGGTGGCGTGAATCAGAAAATTGAAGGCTTTTTTAATATTTGTGATGCGAGGGAATTAAATGGTAAACAAGGTGTGATTATTCCGGCAACTTGTCTTTCGCATTTAAGTTTAAAAGCAGAAGTAATCGAGGCAGTTAAAGCAAAACAGTTCAATATTTGGGCGGTTACTAATGTTTTTGAAGCGATTCAGATTCTCTTAAATCAGCATTTTTATGATGAAGATAAACCTGAAAATTGTGATAAACCTTCTATCTTTAGCTTGATTCATCAACAGATTGAGCAAGAACAAGCCCGTGAGGAAAGTGGTTCGTTTATTAATAAAATTTACCAATTTTTCCGTCGTCACTGATCCGACAAGTTCAGCGAACAGTTGTTCGCTGATTTAAAAGCCTGTACTATCGCTTCAAATCAGAAGCCCTGATAGTACGGGCTTTTTTGTTTATCTATAGGAATAAAAAAATGAACACGTGTACACCTAATATTAAAGATAGCTATACTTACGAAGATTTATTGGCTTCAGGTCGAGGCGAACTTTTCGGTAAAGAAGGTCCACAATTACCAGCACCGTCGATGTTAATGATGGATCGTATTAATCTAATGACTGAAAACGGCGGCTTATTTGATAAAGGTTATATTGAAGCTGAGTTGGATATTCGTCCGGATTTACCATTCTTTGGTTGTCACTTTATTGGTGATCCGGTTATGCCCGGTTGTTTAGGCTTAGATGCAATGTGGCAATTAGTTGGTTTCTTCCTCGGCTGGAGTGGGGGCAAAGGTAAAGGGCGTGCATTAGGTGTGGGCGAAGTGAAATTTACCGGTCAAATCTTACCGAGTGCGAAAAAAGTGATTTACCGTATTAATATGAAACGTGTGATTAATCGTAAATTGGTGATGGGTATGGCTGACGGTGAAGTAGAAGTGGACGGTCGAGTGATTTATACCGCAACCGATTTAAAAGTGGGTTTATTCCAAGATACATCTTCTTTCTAATTTTGCGATCGAGATCGAATAAAAAAAGATAGCTTATTTTCTTCATACTTTAGATTAAATAGTATTCTTCTTCGGGAGAATACTATTTATGTTTAAAGCCTTCACACTCATTGAAAGTTTAATTACGTTATCCATTCTTATTATTTCATACTATTTCATTTCACCGGTTATTTTTCAATTACAAGACAGCATTGCATTGAATAATGAAATTGAAAATATCCAGTCCTTTATTTATCAAATTCAGTCTAAAGCACGCTATCAAAAACAGAGTTATACGCTGACCGCTTCACAAAATCTACAAACGCAAAATTGGTGTCTGATTGCAATACAGAAAAAAGTCGGATCAACACAAGAAGTGGTCTGTGATTGCTTGAATATCAAACAATGCCGATTAACTCAGCACTTTTTCCTTTATGACAATAGCCATTCAAATATTAAATTAAAAAATAACAGTTTATATCCTAAATCATTGTTGAATATTGACGGCACGGCAGGGCGTTTGGAATCTAAATGTTTGGCATTAAGCCTAAATCAAGTCAGTAAAATTTTACAATTTGATCAATGGGGGCGAGTGTATGTCGTACCGAAAGATAAACGCAGTGTTTGTAAATTCTAAATTGAAGGCTGTTACTGTAGTTGAGATGTTGATTTCTTTGTTCTTGGCTGTGGGCTTATTAATTATCGTTTCTCAGCTATATGGGCAGTTCTATCAGAATAAAGTAAAACAAAATGAATTGCTTATGTTACAAAAAGAGAGTCATCAATTATTAAGCTATTTACAACAACATATTCAGCATATGGGATATCAAGGGCATACTCGAGAGCAGAGTAATTTCTACTTATTTGAAAAAGAGGATAAACGTTATGCGATTGATTTAAACGGACGATGTTTACTGTTTTTTTATGATTTAAATCATGACGGTTGTTTAGGTAAACGTGCAACAAAAAATGCTCATTGTATTAGTCGACAGACTAATCAAACGAAAGAATTAGCTAAAGAAGTATTCGGTATTAAGTTAGAAAATAAATCACTTTATATTTACGATAAAAATACTTTGGAGCATTGCACTTATCAAGAATGTCGAAAATTATTAAATGCTTGCCGTGATAAATGGCGAAAGTTTACTTCGGAACAAGATTATCTCGTTGAACGTTTGCTCTTTGAATGGAAAGAAGAAAATAAATTATTACATATTGCTCTGAAATTAACCTCTAACAGGCAGAAAGCGGTAAGTTATGAAGTTAATAGTTTAGTCTATATTCTAAATCATTAAAAAGTTAAACGAATAAAATGTGGCAACATAAATTTAAAGCAACGGTTTTACTTGTCGGCTTAATTTCACTTTCCGGTATTTTAAGTCTGATTTTTCTCTCCAGAGAAAAGTTTATTTCTTATGAGCAACAGGCAAATCATTATTATCATCAATATTTGAACGATAAAATGGCATTACTTAAACAACATGCTATTGATGAAAATGCAGTATGTCTAAAGGCTAAACAAGATGAAATTCTGATCGAATTGACTCATTCAACTTATCAATTTTATTGTGAGAAATCTCCCTTTTTCTTAGGCAAACCACCAAGTAAAAAAATAGTCATCTTTGAGCAAATAACTGATCATTTAAGGCTGAATGATTCAATTCCGATTATGGAGATCGAAACATTATTGGAGCTTCCGCCTACGACACCTAGCGATCCTAAGATTGTGCTTTTGGGACAAGATATTAATGAAAAATTGACTCGAGATTTTTATGGCATTTTGATTACACAGCATAAATTAGCATTGAAAAGTGGAGCGAAGATATACGGCATACTTTATTCCTCACAAGAGGATCATAAAAATAGCAGATATATTACTTATAGCCGTGAGGTCGTTGATTATTTTGACAAGCAATATTCATCTTGGCATTTTCAAGCAAACTCAAGGAATATTTTAAATGCGAAATAAGTTATATACGGCGGAAACGTTGTCGAGTGTGTTAGTTGGTCTTACATTATTTGCATTGATTTGGCTGAGTTTTTCCAATTGGCAACAGCGTCAGATAGCCAAAATTAATACTCATTATCAGCATCAGCAAGCGTTGCAGATTATAGAAAATCAGATTGCACTTAGATTAGCCAATAAGCCTTGTGAGAAACAAATCATACAAAATCGCATTACTTTTCAGATTGAATGTAAAACCGGAAAAATTCAAGTTAAGTTTCCACTTGGGCAAGCGGTTATTTTTGAATGAGATTTTACAAAGGCGAGTAAAAAATGACCGCTTGCCGACCAAGGAAAGAGATTGAATCTGTTGGGGTTTTAGTAGAAAATCTTTCGGCTACACAAGGAGTTTCTATGTTCACGGTCTTTTTCTCTCAAAAACTTTCATCTTTGGCTACGCTACTTATCCGTTTACAACAAAATGATCCGAATCCCAATCCGTTTGAACCGGAAACTGTATTAGTACAAAGTGTTGGTATGGCACAATGGCTACAAATGCAAATTGCCGATCAAACCGGTGTTGCCAGGAATTATCAATTTCCGTTTCCAACCAGTTTTTTATGGCAACAATATCGTGTGCTGTTTCCGGAGCTACCTAAAGAGAATATTTTTGAAAGAGAGCGTGTCACTTGGCGTTTAATGCGATTAATTCCAAATTATTTGCATCAAGTGGAATTTGAACCGTTAAATCTTTATCTAAATAAAGATATGCGTCAGTATCAGTTAAAGTTATATCAATTAGCCGGCAAAATTGCTGATCTTTTTGACCAATATTTAGTTTATCGTCCGCATTGGTTAGTACATTGGGAAAGCGGCCAGATTGAAATGGTATTAAAGGAAATTTTAACTGCCGCTGCGTTTCAAGAGAAAAATGAGCAAGATATTTTGGCGAACTTACGTTGGCAGGCGACACTATGGAACGCATTAGTGGAAGATATTAAGACAGATAGTGACGAAAAAGTGTTTATGACTTCTCATCGTGCTTATTTGCAACAACAATATTTCGATAAATTGGATAATTTGACTAAAGCAGAACAAGCTAAATTACCTAAGCGTATTTTTGTGTTTGGGATTTCCTCGTTACCGGCGACACAACTTGCAGTATTAAAGAAACTGAGTGAGCATTGTGATATTTATTTGTTCTTTTTAGATCCAAGCCAAGAATATTGGGCGGATAGTGTTGAAGATAAAAGTTTGGAGAAACTGGCGTTAAAACAGCAACTTTCTCAGCAAGATCTTGATGCGTTATTAGCGGAACAGGGTAATCAGTTGCTGACAATGTGGGGTAAGCAGGGACGTGAGTTTTTAGCACAATTAGTTGAACAAGAACCGGATAATACGATTGATGTTTTTGATGAATATGCCGGCGACTCAAATTTGACCAAATTAAAAAATGCGATTTTGCATTTTAACAATGAACAACGTTTCGAGCTTGCTGAACAGGATCGGTCGATACAAATCCATTCCTGTCATAGTGTGATGCGAGAAGTAGAAGTGCTACATAATAAATTACTGCAGATGTTCGAGCAGAATCCGGCACTCACGCCCAAAGATATTATTGTAATGTCGGCGGATATTGATAAATATGCACCCTATATTAATGCGGTGTTTGCACGTTATGAAAGAGGCGATAAGCGATATATTCCCTTTACGCTTTCCGACCAAAAAGTGACCGCTGTTGATCCGATTATTGCCAGTTTTTTAATATTGTTGAATTTGAAAGAAAGTAATTTTAATGCAGAATCATTATTAGATTTATTAGATGTTAATGCACTTCGTACACGTTTTCATTTACAAGAACAAGATTTGCAAATTTTACGAGATTGGGTTAATCAAGTCGGGATTCGTTTTGGCTTAAATGTTCAGCAAGACGATTGGCAAAATCATAATGCGTGGGAGAACGGCTTAACCCGTTTATTGCTAGGGACCAGTTTAAAAGAGGAATCCGGTATTTGGCAGGATAGCATTGCCTTTAATGAGAGCTATGGTTTATCCGCAACATTAGTCGGCTTTTTAGCCAAATTTATTGAAAATCTGACCGCTTGGTATGAGTTTATACAACAAGATCACACTATTATTGAATGGAATACTCGTATTCAAATGCTGATTGGTGAGTTTTATCAAGAATCAGATGATAGTTTAGATGCCATATTGTTATTGAATGAAACATTAAATGAGGTAGTCAATAAAGCTGAACAGGCTAAATTTACCGAAAGTATCGGTATTGAAATCATTCGTTTATTACTAGAGGATAAGCTGAATCAACAACAAAATAGTTTACATTTCTTAGCCGGTAAAGTTAATTTTTGTACTTTACTACCGATGCGATCCATTCCGTTTAAAGTGGTTTGTTTATTGGGGATGAACGAAGCGGATTTCCCTCGTCAACATTCGGTCAATAGTTTTGATTTAATGCAATATGCACCGAAACGAGGCGACCGTGCTAGACGTGATGATGACCGTTATTTATTTTTAGAGGCTTTGCTTTCTGCTCAAGAGATTTTTTATCTAAGCTATATCGGACAATCGGCGACGAATAATAAACAACGTTTACCGTCAGTATTGGTTTCACAATTATTAGACTATTTGGCAGAGCATCTGACCGAATCCTCACGTTTGCAAGTGAGCGAAAATGAACGGTTCTCCGAGTCATTATTTTTACAAAAAATGGTAGTAAAACAACCGCTTACTGTATTTAGCCCTAAGAACTTTACAGCAGAATATGCTTCTTATGATAAAGAGTGGTTATTGGATCAACCGTACGAATCATTAGCGGATTTTCTGTATGAACCGTTGGACTTAAAAGGCGAGATACCGACAGAAATTAATCTTGAAGATTTAATTGCCTTTGTGAGTAACCCGATTAAATATTTCTTTAATCATCAGTTGGGTGTTTATTTCCGTAACAACGAAGAAAGTATTGAAGAAAGTGAGAAGTTCTCGCTTAGTGATTTGGATAATTACCAATTGCGTCAACATTTGGTCACGTTGGAGTCAGCAGAAAGAGAGACATTTTTTAAGCAAGAACAATTAAAAGGAAACTTACCGATGGCTAACTTTGCTAAAGTTTCTGTGCAGGATTTAGAAGATTCGGTCAATGAATTGCGAGAACTTATTTTGCCTTATTTAGGCGAGAGCGATATTTTAGGCATTGAACAATTATTTGAAGTTAACCAACTTAAAATCCGCTTATTCGGTAATATCCAAAATAAATTTGCCAATGAAATTGTGTTTTGGAAAGTAAGTAGCTTGAAAGATAAGGATTATATCCGTTTATGGATTTTTTATTTAGTCATTAAAGCTCAAGACTTAAATATAGATCTGAAGGCAATTACAAGGAATAAAGACGGAGCGGAAATCTTCCAATTTAGTCAAATTAGTACGGAACAAGCTCGTTCGCAATTACACACTTATGTCGTTGCTTATTTAGCCACCTTTAGAAAATTAACCTTCGGAATTTGGGAAGGTTTGGATAATTATTTTGAAAAGCAGCCTGAGGAACAAACCATTGAAGAATATTGTCAGCAACAATTATCGGCATTAATAGATAAACAGTATTTTGAGGGGGGGTACTTGCAACGAATATTACAACAGAGTTCGCAAGTAGATTATGCTGACATTCATACCACAACCTTGGAATGGTTTGAATTAATGCAACAAAGCAAACCAAAAAAAGCCAAAATTAAGGAGAAAAAATGAGAAAGAAGATGATTTCTCGTGCTATACGTTATGCCTTATCCGCAACTTTTGTATTGGGGATAATACAGCCAACATGGGCAAATAATTTGCAAAATCAGGCCGCTTCCGGTGAACGAACAATTTTGCCGCTAAAAACAGCCGGTTTTGAAGTCTTGCAGCAAACGATTAATAAAAGCCCGAATGATAAAGCAATTTACCAAGCGATTCGTTTGCAAAACGGTATGACAGTTTTGCTCATTTCTGATGATAAAGCGAATAAATCGTTAATGTCGTTAGCTTTACCAATCGGTTCAATGGAAGATCCGCAACAGCAACAAGGGCTAGCACACTATTTGGAACATATGATCTTAATGGGATCAAAGCAGTTCCCTGAAACCAATAGTTTAGATCAGTTTTTGACGAAAAACGGTGGCTATAACAATGCTTCAACCACTTCCGATCGTACCGCTTATTATTTGGAGGTAAATAATAATGCGTTTGATGAAGCGGTCGCTCGTTTGGCGGATGCTTTTGCCCAGCCGTTATTATCAGAGAGTAATGCGAAAAAAGAAGTTAATGCGGTAAATGCGGAAATGGTGCGAGCTAAATCGAGTGACGGGCATTTATTACATAGTGTGAATTTAGCTACTGCTAATCCAGCTCACCCGATTACCAAGTTTGCGGTTGGAAATAACCAAACTTTATCGGATAAATCGGATAGTAAATTACAAACAGAATTAGAGTGGTTTTATCAGCGTTATTATTCTGCCAATTTAGTTAAAGCCATACTCTATTCCAATCAATCCATCGAACAATTAGCTGCTTTAGCTGAACGTACGTTAGGAAAAATGCAGAATAAGCAGCTAGCTGTACCCACAGTTGATATGCCATTCTTTCGTGCGGAAGATAAAGGCGTGTTGATTGAATATAAACCGGTTCAACCGACCAAATTACTGTCCGTTTCATTTGATATGCAGAATGACGAGGACAAATTCGCCCATAAAACCGGTGAATATTTGGCGTATGTTTTTAGTAATAATACTGAGGGAACGCTTTCCGATTACTTAATTAAACAAGGTTTGTCCGATAGCGGAATTGCTGCCGTACCAAGTGCGAACGTCAGCCGTAATCGAGGCGATTTTACTTTTTATGTTGCGTTAACCGATAAAGGGTTGGCGGAACAAGATAAAGTGATTTCATTGATTTTTCAACAAATCGAACAAGTGAAAAAAGAAGGTATTCAGGACAGTTATTTCAATGAAGTGCGTGAGAGCTTAAAACAGGATTTCCAACATTTACAAGTAGAGAAAAACGGCAACTATATTGAAGCACTTGCCGAGCAAATGTTGCATTATCCGGTCGAACATATTTTAGATTCATCTTATGTGGTCAGCACAATGGACCGTGAAGCGATAAAAGCTAAATTGGAGACAATGACATTAGATAATGCACGTATTGTATTGGTTTCAGAGCTGGCGAAAACTGATAAAAAAACACCGTATTTTGAAGCTGGCTATAGTGTGAGAAAATTTAGTGATGCAGAGAAAAAGCAATGGTTGGATTTCAGTAAAAATCCATCGCTTAAATTACCGGAGCTAAATCCTTACTTTGCAACCGATTTTTCGCTCATTCAGCCGACGGATGAACGTAAAATACCGAAAGCCTTAGTAAGTAATGAAGGTAAAGCGATTTATGCAATGCCGAGTCAATATTTTGCTCAAGATCCAAAGGCAATCGTGTCGGTCAGCTTATCCATTATGCCGAAAAATGACGAGTTAAAAGAAGCGGTTAGTGCCACTTTATTAGGTTATATGAATGATTTGGCACAAACAAAACTTGCTTTCCAAACCGCGGTAGCCGGTATGCAAGCAGAAGCCAATCCTTATCCTAATGGAATTTCGATTGAAGCGGAAGGTTATACTCAACACTTAGCGAAATTAATTGGTGATACACTGATCCAGTTTAAAACTTTTGAATTAAGTGAAGCAGTTTTATCGCAAGCGAAACAAAGAGCTGTTGAGGCATTAGACGGTTTAAGTAAGACAAGTAGTCTTACTCAAGCAAATCAAGTCATTGCTAATTTTACGGATTATCCGTATTTTGAAGAAGATAAACAGCGTAAAGTATTAAATGAGATGACGCTTAACGATGTGAAGTTAATTCGTGAGAAATTGTTAGCAAAATCAACCGGGTTAAGCATTTTATCCGTCGGTAATCTGAGTGATAAACAGGTGGAAAACTTGGCAAGCGAAATTAATGGCATTATCAAAAATAGTGAAACGGAACGAGGTAGAGGGCGTTATTTAGATCTGAATGATAGCACTCGTAAGTTAAATTACATTAAGAATGTACCACACGAAGATAATGCACTCAGCATTATTTATCTTGCTAAAGGTTATGATGAACTTGCTGGTTCTGCGAGAGCAAGTTTGTTGCGAGATATTATCGGCCGTTGGTATTTTGATGATTTACGCACCGAGAAACAACTAGGTTATGTGGTGTCAGCAAGCAGTGCTAAGTTAGGTAAAACATCTGGCATGCGTTTTATGGTTCAGAGTCCGAACACAACACCTGCTGGCATTATGCAACATAATCAACGCTTTTTTGCAGAAAGTTTAGCAAAATTGACCGCTTTATCTGAGCAAGAATTTGTTAAATATCGTGAGAGTTTAATCGAGAAATTACAGCGTAAGCCGGAATCATTAAGCCAAGAGTTTTCACAATTCACATTTGACTTTAATCGTCGTAATGAGCTGTTTGATCAACGAGCAAAAATGATTGAGGCGGTAAAACAGCTTACCAAGCAAGATCTGGTCGATTTTTATCGACATACAGTGATTGAACAGCAAGGTTTTGCTTTTGTTAGCCAAGCATTAGGCACTAAAGCAAAAGCGGAAGATGCGGCGAAACCGGTAGGTTATGAAAAAGTGGAGAGTATTGAAAAAATCCAAAAACAATTCCCGATTAAATACTATTAAATGAGAAGAGAATATTGAGAGAAAAGCCTAGTCTATAAAATTGACTAGGCTTTGTTTTATACCTGTAACCAGAAAGTCACCGGACCGTCATTTTGCAAGCTGACTTGCATATCTGCTGCAAATTGTCCGGTTTGTGTATGGATTTTGTGGGCGGCTTGTTGATGGAAATATTCGTATAACGCATTTGCTTCCTGAGGGGCTGCACCACGAGAAAAACTTGGGCGTAAACCTTTGTTGGTATCGGCAGCTAAAGTAAATTGTGATACCACTAATAGACTACCGACAGCTTGCTGTACGTTTAAATTCATTTTGCCTTGTTCATCGGAAAAGACTCGATAGTTTAATACTTTTTCCAGTAGTTTATCCGCTTTGGCTTGATCATCGCCTTGCTCTACACCGAGTAATACTAATAAACCCTGTGTAATCTCGCCGACTATTTGATTTTCAACTTCTACTTTTGCCCATTTTACACGTTGGATAAGTGCGATCATAAATTGAGTTTTCCTTTTTTCATTTCACTATATACATTCAATGTTGAAGTAATTAATCCGCCGATTAACACGACTTGCCAGCTCAAATGAATCCATAGCAACATAATCGGCAACACCGCTAAAGCACCGTAAATCGCTTGATAAGACGGAAAAGTGGTAATGTACCAAATAAACGCCTGTTTACCTAAGGTAAAAAAGATAGCCGCAATAATTGCTCCTATCATAGCGTGAAAAATGTTGACTTTGGTGTTCGGTACAAGCCAATAAACACTCGTAAACAGTAACCAAATTAGTACAAAAGGAGCGTATTGCAGAAGAGATTGGCTAAAGGATAACAATCCCTCACCATTAAAAATTGCCATTGAAAAGACATATGAGCTAATCGCAATGCTACCGCCGGCAAGTAACGGTGCGATAAATAAAATGACGGCATATAGCAAAAAAGAGATAAAAATCGACCGCTTGCGATGGTTACGCCACATTTTATTAAGCGTTTCATCAATGCTTTTAATCAGCATTAGAGCAACCACGACTAAACCGATTGTACTCACCATTCCCATTTTTTTTGAGTTTGCCACAAACAGATCAATATATTCTTCAACCATATCGCCAGCATTTGGGGCAAAGTTATCGTAAATCAGCGTTTTCAGTTGCTCGGTCGCTTCCTGAAAGAGAGGAAAAGCGGTAAAAATAGAAAATACCACCATAACCAACGGCACAATTGCTAATGTTGTACTGTAAGTTAAGTAGCCGGCTGACACCGGAATATTGTGAATTTTCCAGCGTTTGAGCAGCAGGTTAAGAAAAGATTTTAGTGATAAAAACATATTTACGTTAGCTTTTAACATTATTTTCTCACCAAATAATCCCCTTCGCAGACCCATTTGTAGGTGGTGAGAGCCTCTAAGCCCATTGGACCTCGTGCGTGGAGTTTTTGGGTGCTTACTGCCACTTCTGCTCCTAAACCGAACTCACCGCCATCGGTAAAACGGGTGCTGGCATTGATATAGACCGCCGCCGCATCAACTTGGGCGACAAATTGGCGTGCCAGTTGATAATCAGAAGTCAGAATGGCTTCCGAATGTTGCGAACCGTATTCACGAATATGTTCTACCGCTTTGGCTAAGTTCTCGACCACCACCACATTTAAATCTAACGAAAGCCATTCTTGACGCATTCTTGCTTGATCAAGCGGTTCAATTCCCTCAGTTTTTTGCAAATCATCGGTATGTAATGTCACGCCTAATGCTTTCATACGATTTGCAAGTTTCGGTAAAAATTCGACCGCTATTGCTTTTTCAACTAATAAGGTTTCGAGCGTGTTACAAGTGCTTGGGCGTTGCGTTTTGGCATTCGCAATAAGCTCTAACGCTTTTTGTTGGTCGGCACTTTTTTCGACAAACATATGGCAAACACCGATCCCACCGACAATTACCGGAATGGTCGAGTTTTCTTTACAGAACTGATGCAAACCGGCACCGCCACGAGGGATCACCATATCAATGTAACGATCGAGTTTTAATAATTCGAGTAATAAAGCACGATCCGGATCGGTAACCGCCTGAACCGCCAGTTTCGGTAAACCGGCAGTTTTCAACGCTTGTTGCACCACTTCCACTAACACCGCATTGGTAAATTTGGTTTCTTTACCACCACGTAAAATGACCGCATTACCGGTTTTCAAGCACAGAGAGGCAACATCAATCGTGACGTTTGGGCGTGCTTCATAAATGGTAAGAATCACCCCGAGCGGCACACGTTGACGTTCAACTTTTAAACCTGAATTTAATACACCGCCATCAATTACTTGCCCGACCGGATCAGCGAGCTTCGCCACGTTACGCACATCATTAGCAATACCTTGCAAACGGCTTTCGTTTAATAACAAACGATCGATGATAGCGGTCGAAATGCCCTGATTTTTTGCAAATTCAATATCTTTGGCATTGGCGGCAAGGATTTCTGCCGAGCGTTGTTCCAATTGTTCGGCAATGGTAAGAAGTGCTTGGTTTTTTTGAACGCTTCCGAATTGAGCCAGTTCAATACTGGCAGTTTTGGCTTGTTGAGCGAGGGTAAGCATTTGCATAGTGATATATCTCTGAATCATAAAAATTAAGAGCAGTCTATCATAGCTATTTACCCGGATTAAAGTGGAAATTTCTCCGAAAATCACTTTAACTTAAGTGTTAAAAAAAGCAGAACTTTTACAAGTTCTGCCTTGTTGCGATATGAGTTTTAGGATGTTTAGACAGTTAGATAATTCGCTGTTCTTCCAATTTTCCGAGGAAATACGGCATCATTTTACGCCATGACGGCCAGTCATGTTCAACGTCGTGTCCCCAGTAATCAAACCACGCCGGAATAGCTTTGGCATTGAACGCTTCTTGTAAACGGCGGGTATCTTCCACGTGTTGTTCTTCCCAAGCACCTTGTCCAACCGCAATAATAAAATGATTTTGGCGGTAACGATTTAAGAACCAATCATCATTTTGTCCCCAAAGCGAATCAATAGACGAATTAAAATATACCGTTGGATCGCCGTAAAATTCGCCGGTAAAGAAACGCGCGTCATAAACACCGCTCAGTGCAATGGTGGTATCAAACAGATCCGGATGACGAAGTGCAAAATTGACCGAATGGAACGCGCCCATACTGCAACCGGTAGCGATCATCGTACCGTTCCAATTTGCTTCGTGGCGGATTAACGGCACTAATTCGTGGACGATATAACGGTCGTAAGCATTATGTGCTAACGCCATATCGTGTCCGGATTTGTGTAATGCCAACCACGATTCGCTATCGTAAGAATCTGGTGTGTAAAATTTGATTAAACCACGATTAATAAATTCACGGCAAGCCTCAATCATACCGAAATTACCATATTCGTTTTGATTACCTCCCGAGGAAGGAAACACGATTACCGGTTTACCGGCATGACCATACACATTGAAGTGCATTTCACGACCTAATTCACCACTCCAATGACTTCTTCTTTCAAAATGCATTGCTAGCTCCTTTACTGTTTTTGTTGTGCAAAACGGACAATTTCACGTAATTGTTCCATGGTTTCGGTACGGACTAAAATGCCGTGTTCGCCCATAATTTTGGCAAATACGCCCGGTACGGTTTGTACGCTGATAATATTGTTGGCATATTTATGGCAAACGTCTTCAATGCTGTTCAAATAATTTTGGTTCGCTTTACGTGAGATATATACCACATTCCATGGGTGGGTAATATCTGCATAGAATTGGTTTTCCGTCACGATATTGGCGTATTCACGGAACACGTCAAAATCATTCGCATAGTTCCACATATCAATGGTTAAACCGCCCGGTGGACGGCAGTTGATTTCAAGCGGTAATAATTCGCCAGTTTTTTTCACACGGAAAAACTCAAAGTGGAAGAAACGTTCACGCACTTTAAAGGCTTCAACACAAATTTTGCCTAATTCGACTAATTTGGGTGAGATTTCACGTGGTACGTAATAGAACATATCGCCGTCTTTTTCCACCGTGTCTAACACCGCTTCAGAATATTCGAGGCTAGAATAGAATACGATATTGCCTTCGTGATCGGTTAAACCGTCAAAGGTCACGATATCGCCGTCAATAAATTCTTCCATAATATATTCGACTTGCGGATTTTGAACGGCGAAAAATTCGTTTAACTGCGCTTCATTACGCACTTTATAAGTGTCTGAAGCTCCAACACCGGAGTTCGGTTTTATGATCACCGGAAATTTCAGCTCTTTAGCTAATTTGCGAGCATCTTGCTCATCTTTAAACACACGTCCTTTTGCTACTTTTAAACCGGCTTTACGAAAGACTTCTTTCATCTGTGCTTTAGTTTTAATCGTGAGCATATCCTCATTTTTATAACCGAACACATTGAAATCAGTACGCAATTTAGCATCCAGTTCAAGCCAGTATTCATTGTGTGATTCGATACGATCAATACGCCCATATTTATGGGCGAAATAACCCACCGCACGATAAACCTGATCGTAATTTTCCATATTATCCACACGATAATATTCGGTTAAATGTGCTTTTAATGTATCGCTGAGTTGCTCATAAGGCGTGTCGGCGATACCTAACGTATTAATGCCTTTTTCCTTCATTCGGACGGCAAACGTCTCGAAATTAGTCGGAAAATGCGGCGAAATCATCACAAAGTTGAGTTGTTTTGACATAAATTCATTCCATATATAAGAAAGTGTATTGGTGTAAAAATAATACTTATAACTTTTATCAAGTTGATCAGATTCTAAGCGACTTTTTGGCTTTTTGATACTATTTTATTAAGCGAAATATATTAATTATCAAATAAAAAGGACTGATTCGAGATTATCGAATCAGTCCTTGAAAGCAATTAAACGAATCTAGTTACATTGAAATAATCACACATTCAGCAACGCTACGTGCATTAGATTGTGCCGTTGAAGCCGCCGCCCTATCGCCGACTGGGCCGACAAATACACGATTCCAATCGGAACTCGAACTAATGCGTGCATTAAAACCTGCCATCGCTAAACGTGCCTGCATATTTTCTGCCTGTGCTTTATTTTTAAATGCGCCGCATTGTAAGCCAAATTTACCAGCTTGAGCTGAGGGCTTATCAGAAGGTTTTGCTGCTGTTGCAATAATCTTAGGTTGCTCAGCTTTTTTAGGTTGTTCTTCTTTCTTAGGCTGTTCTACTTTTTTAGATGACTCAGTTTTTGCTTGTAACTCTGTGGTTTTTGGCTCAGCTTTAGCTTGTTCAGCTGCCGTTTTCGCTTTCTGTTCTGCCGGAGTAGGCGATTTTACAGTTTCTGCCGTAGTGGTAGCCTGCTTTTGTTTTGCTAATTCTTGCTGTTTTTTCAATTCCGCTTGTTTGCGTTTTTCTTCGGCTAATTTGGCCATTTTTTGTTGCTCAGCCAATTTTTTTGCCTCTAATTCTTCCGGTGTTAGAGCTACAACGCTTGGCGGTGTTTGCGTATCTGTTGTCGCATCTGCGGTTGTATTTTCGGACGATTTAGGTGCAGGGTTTTCTGCCGCTATACGAGCCTGTTCTTCTTGTTTTAATTTTGCTTCGAGTTGCTGTTTCTGTTCTGCAGAAAGCTGAGCTAATTTTTCTTGTGATTTCTGAGTATTATCAGTTAATACTTCACGAGTTTCTAAATCACGAATATAGCTATACACTTCTTCCGGACGGCTTGGCAAGGCAGGTCCTTGAGGCTGAACCGGTTGATGTTGTTGAGTAGCTGGAATGATTGGTGTAGGAGCATTTTCTTTTAATACCCATAGACTAATTCCGCCGGCTAGAAGTAGGAAAATAATAATTCCTAAGATAAGAGATTTATTTAGGCCCTTATTTTTATTTGAACGGGCAGCATAATCACGTTGAGGCACGGTAAACACCTATATGTCTAATTAAAAAACTAAAAGTAGTAATCCTACTAGAAAAACTGCAATTTGCCTAGAAGCTAAGCAGATAAGCAACTGGATTTTCACAAAACTTTACGCAGATTTTAAATGAGAAAGATAAACGTCAAAGCGGTGATTTTTCGTGGTTTGCGAAAAATCCGGTTTTTGCTCCGCTAGAAAAGGGGCATAGTCAGGACGTTTTACCACCACTCTTTTACGAGCCAGTGCTTTTGCCGGCACAAAGAAATCATCCGAATCCAAATCAGCACCGACTAAATGTTGGAATACTCGCATTTCTTTTTTCACTAAGGCACTTTTTTGTTTATGTGGATACATTGGATCTAAATAAACCACATCGGCAGTTTGTTGTTGCGTATCCAGTTGAGCAATATTACGGACATCGGACAAAATCATTCGCTCCTGCATAAAGCTACCGATTTCCGGATCGGCATAGGCTCTTGTTAATCCGTCTTCTAAGAGTGCAGCAACAACCGGGTTACGTTCGACTAGTAGCACTTTGCAACCGATAGCCGCTAACACAAAAGCATCTCTGCCCAGTCCTGCAGTTGCATCAATCACTGTGGGTAAGTAATCTCCTTTAATTCCGACCGCTTTTGCCACAGCTTCACCTCGACCGCCACCGAATTTGCGGCGGTGAGCCATGGTGCCATCGACAAAATTGACTGCTATCGCACCGAGTTTCGGCTCGTCGAGTTTACGCAGTTCTAAACGTTCGTCAGTCAACACTAAAGCCAAGCTAGAGGATTGAGCGTGAGTGAGTTGCCATTTGTCACAAATTTGCTGAAATTTCTCAGCATTTGAAGATTCATTGATAAGTTGAATGGTCATTATATTAATCGCAAAAGATTATTCGGTTCGGTAATACAGCTCGGAAAATACTAAGGTACACAGAAGAAAAATAATGTTTCATTTCCATGTTGTCAGTGTATTTCGAGGTAAGAGATATCAGCCAAATAATTGGTTAAAATGTTCAAGTAAGCAGGCTTTGCCGGCAAGCGGTTCATTTTGCCACGATTTTTGCAAAATCTCGGAATTGAACAATTTTTCATATTCAGCAGAAATCGGACGATAACTGATATGCCAAGGCTCATAACCGACTTTCGCATTATGAATACCATCAAACGGAAAATAAAAACCGAAACGTTCGGCATTGTGATGTAGCCATTCGGTTAATAATGCGAAATAACCACCGTTTTGATATTCCCAAGGTTCAAGCTGTAAATGTTGCCCTTCCGGCAGTAAATCAGGATCAAAAATATCAATTTCCGTTCCCCAATGATGACGGCTAGATCCTGGTACTGCCGACCAACGCATCATTGCTTGAATTTTGTGTAAGTCGTCCAATTTACTCATATCAATCGCATAACCATTATCATCATGTACTTTGCGTTCGCCGTTAAATTTAGCGTTCCAAATCAGCATTTGGCGTTCAAAATCACGATAAGTGCTAGCAGGCTGTAAATTAAAACCGGCATCTTTTGCTGCCTGTTGCAATGCAAGAAAGGCATCAACTACCTCAGCTTGCAGAAAATGTTTATCCGATAACGGATTCGGCAACGGCACAAGGTGTTCACGTGTTTTACCGGTGAGAATATCGGTTAGATTTTGCATGATTGAAAAATCTCCTTTTTATTATATGAAAAGCTATTCGCCATTCAGTAAATTTTCCAGAATTTGGTAATACACTTCGCCACATTTACCAAGATCGTCCACGCTAACACATTCATTTACTTTATGAATAGTGGCGTTTAACGGCCCGAACTCGACCACTTCTGCACCCATTAATGCGATAAAGCGACCGTCTGAAGTCCCTCCACTCGTATCTAAACGAGGGGTAATTTTTGTGACATTTTCAACCGCTTGTACCGCCGCTTTGACTAATTTACCATTACCGGCTAAAAACGGTTTACCGGACAAATTCCATTCAATACGGTGTTTTAAAGCGTGTTTATTCAGCATTTCCGCTACTTTATTTTTAATGATTTCGTCAGTAACTTCTGTGCAATAACGTAAATTAAATTGCACATATAATTCGCCCGGAATCACATTATTACTGCCGGTTCCAGCCTTAATATTGGCAATTTGCAAACTTGTCGGTGGGAAAAATTCGTTACCGTTATCCCATTGATATGTGGTTAATTCGGTTAAGAAATTCAATGCGGTATGTACCGGATTTTCAGCTAAATGTGGATAAGCAACGTGTCCTTGAATCCCTTCAATATAGAGATTGGCAGTTATAGAGCCACGTCTGCCGTTTTTAATCACATCGCCCAACACTTTACCGCTGGAAGGTTCGCCCACGACAGCATAGTGTACCGCTTCTTGACGAGCCATAAGTGTTTCAACAACTTTTACTGTGCCATCTTTGGCTGCCGCTTCTTCATCGGAAGTAATTAGTAACGCAATTTTACCTTTATGATTCGGATTATTTTTCACAAAAGTTTCGGCGGCGATCACAAGTGCGGCAAGAGAACCTTTCATATCTGCTGCACCTCGACCATAAAGTGTACCGTCTACAATTTCGGCGGAAAACGGTGGGTATTGCCATTGTGATTCATCGCCTACCGGTACAACATCGGTATGTCCGGCAAATACCACACAAGGATCTTCTGAACCGTGTGTTGCCCATAAATTTAGCGTATCACCGAACGGTAGCCATTCGAGAGTAAATCCCACCGCTTCTAAACGTTGAGCGATTTCTGCCTGACAACCACAATCATTCGGGCTAATTGACGGGCGGCGGATTAAGTTTTGAGCAAGTTCAATAATTGTGTTTTTCATTTCTTTTTCCGAGATAAAGAGTAATCTGCAATAAGTAAAATTACATTGCAAACTATCCAGGGGATTAAACTGAAGGTAATAAAACAGAGCGTAACAACAACATAGTTATGTGAAAAAATTGTCCAAGCTGTGACACTTTCATCACATTCTTCAGCCGTCATATTAAAATCACACCAGCCGTATTCAAAATATTCATTAACATCTGATACAAATCCGGTTGAAAAATAAGCGATAGGAAGTGCAATTAAAGCATTTATACTACACAACCAAAATAATGAACGAATGATTCTACGGTAGTAGTGATTTCGCATATTCTTCTTCATTAAATCCAATCAAGGCAATCCCGTCTTGTAAAATAATCGGACGTTTAATCAGTGTTGGCTGCTCGGTAAGCACTTGCAAAGCAGTGACAAAATCAAGATTATTTTTAACCGCTTGATCGAGATTTCGCCAGGTTGTAGAACGTTTGTTAACCAAGGCTTCCCAGCCAAAAACTTCCGCTGCTTGAGAAAGAAAATCCGCAGGTAAGCCATCATTACGGTAGTCGTGAAGTTGGTGAGCAATATTGTTTTCAGTTAACCATTTCAAGGCTTTTTTAACTGTATCGCAGTTTTTAATACCATAAACTTTAATCATCTTATTTCCTTATTTTTTATGCTTCAATTGTTGCCTGCCACACTTTTAACATATCGGCAGTTTCCGCCACATCGTGTACCCGAATAATTTTCGCCCCATTTTGCACGGCAATTAAGGCACTAACAACCGATGCTGCCACACGTTGATCAACTGGTTTACCGGTTACTGCACCGAGCATTGATTTACGAGATAAACCTGCAAGTACCGGAAAACCAGCATCCGAAAAGGCTTTCAAATTCTTAAGTAGTGTAAAGTTATGCTGTACACTTTTTCCAAACCCAAAGCCGGATCGAGGATAATATGTTCTTTTGGAATCCCTGCGGTGATACATTCAAAAATGCGTTGATTAAGAAAATCCGCTACTTCTTCCAATAAATCATCATATTCGGGATTTTGTTGCATATTTTGTGGATTGCCTTGCATATGCATTAAACAAACCGGCAAACCTAATTCAACCGCAGTATCTAACGCATTCGACTCAGTTAAGGCTCGAATATCATTCAGAATATCAGCACCTACTTTTGCTGACTGTTTAAACACTTCCGCTTTTGAACTGTCAATGGAAATTAAACAATCGAAACGTTTATGTACCGCATCTACCAAGGGTACAACACGTTCCAGTTCTTGCTCAAGCGTTACAAGTTCCGCATTAGGACGGGTTGATTCACCGCCGATATCAATAATATCCGCCCCTTCGCTCAACATTCTTTCCACTTGAAATAACGCTTTATCCAATGTGAAAAACTTGCCTGAATCGGAAAAAGAATCGGGCGTGAAGTTTAAAATCCCCATAATTTTCGGCTGGGTTAAATCTAGCAAGCGGTCTTTTTTTTGATAATTTTTGAAATGAATTTGCATTATTTCTTCTCTTGTAGCACAACATAATTGGCTTGTATGTTGGTATGGAAATTTGAGGGAATTTGCTCCCATAAATGAATATCAACCAGCATAGGTAATAAACTGCTTTGAAATGCTTTTCGTAATTGGGCAAGATCAGCTTCACCCTTTACCACAAGATCCAAATCACTTCCCTCGTGTCCATTACCATTTACACGGCTGCCATAAGCCCACACCTCTGCAAGCGGTACATTTTCCGCCAAAATTTGCAAAATAACAGATAGATGTTTTGGTTTAACCGCTAATTTTTCAATCGGCTGACGCATCGAAAACCTCTTTCATTACACCGGCTAATGTACGTAAATCAACTAAATAGTGAGGCAACATTGTCAATGTTTCTTCGGCAAAAGCGACTCCATAATCGTGGGCGGTAAGATTACGATTTGCTCGGTAAGTTAACCAACGTTCAGTCGCAGCTTCGTCAAGTAAACCGTGTTTATTGGCATAACGAAATAAGTCATTGAATACCAGACGATCTATTTCTCGCGGACTACCACTATACAATTTCAGTACTTTTCTAAGTAATTTTCCTGTTGTTTCTAAAGAAAGTTCAAAGCTCTTAATAGCTGCATTGCGAAATAAATCATATAGTACCGTATCTTTAGGATCTGTTTCCGTTAAACGTAAAATGGCTTGTTCCAAAGTGTCTGCAGTATGTTGCAGATGCTCGACACTTAAACTCATCACAGCCTCCTATTTGTAGTTATTTTTCTGCTCTCAACTTCGCTAATACACCTTTTAAGGTTTTATCCAATGGAGCGGTAATCAGCATTTCTTCGCCGGTTTTCGGGTGTTCGAAACGAATTGAATAAGCGTGTAAAAATAAACGGTGTAAACCAACCGCTTTCATTTTGCTGTCAAATTCCGCTTCGCCATATTTATCGTCTAACGCAATCGGATGTCCTGCGTATTGGGTATGTACACGAATTTGATGAGTACGGCCAGTTACAGGTGAGGCCTTCACTAAAGTCGCATTGGCATAGCGTTCTTCGATCGCAAAGCGAGTTTCGGACGGTTTGCCTTCTTCGCTCACTTTGACAATACGTTCACCGCTTGCCAATTCATTTTTAAGCAAAGGTGCTTTAATCACTTTTACGTGTGACTGCCATTGACCACGTACTAAGGCGAGATAATCCTTTTGTACCACTTTTTCACGCAATTGCTCGTGCAGATTACGCAAAGCCGAACGCTTTTTCGCCACCAATAGAATACCGGACGTATCACGGTCGATACGATGAACCAATTCCAAAAATCTTGCTTCTGGACGTAACGCACGCAATGCTTCAATCACACCAAAGTTCAAACCGCTACCACCGTGAACGGCAATGCCAGACGGTTTGTTAATCACTAACATCACTTCGTCTTCATACAAAATTTGCTGTTCTAATTCGGCAACTTTATTGAGTTTAGTGGAAATCGGTGCTTCGTTTTTCTCGGCAACACGCACCGGCGGTACACGTACAACATCGCTCTCTTGTAATTTATATTCCGGTTTGATTCTGCCTTTATTCACACGCACTTCGCCTTTACGCACAATACGGTAAATTAAACTTTTCGGCACGCCTTTCAATTTAGCGAGCAGGAAATTATCCAAACGTTGCCCGGCTTCATCATCACTAATGGTAAAAAACTGCACGCTGGCACTGATTACTTTTTCTGTGGTCATTGTTCTACTTCTTCATCAAAAATTTTGTCGATTTTAACATAATCACCCACGGCGAGGCAGGCAAGCGGTCAGATTTCTCAAAAATTTTACAAATAGCCTGCACTAATCATAATTTATATTGTCATTAGTACGCATTTTATGCAAAATGCACGCCTCAAATTTCTTGGTTCCTTAGTATTATGCTAAGGAATTTTTATCTCTCTTAAATAAAGGAAAATAAAATGTCAGCAGAAAAAACCGCTGAAACGGCACAACACGTTGATGTTGTAGCTGAAACGACAAAAGTGATTGATAAAGTAAGCACAATGGATATGCAAACTTTATTAAATGATTGGGTTATCCCATACGGTACGAAAGTATTGTTAGCGATTGTGATTTTTATCGTGGGTAAATTCTTAGCCCGTATCATCAGTAAATTGTTGGGTAAAGCGGCATTAGCTTCAACCAAAGACGAAATGTTACAAAGTTTCGTTAGTTCAATCAGTTACTTCTTATTGTTATTAATTGTAGTGATTGCATCGCTTTCACAATTAGGCATTAACACCAGTTCATTAGTGGCATTAATCGGTGCGGCAGGTTTAGCAATTGGCTTATCATTGCAAAACTCATTACAAAACTTTGCGGCAGGTGTGATGCTATTAATCTTTAAACCATTCCGTAAAGGCGATTTAATTGAAACCGGCGGAATGACCGGTACAGTTGAGCAAATGGGCTTATTAGTATTAGAACTGCGTACCGGCGATAATAAAACCGTATTAATTCCAAACGGGAAAGTATTCTCAGATAGTATTGTGAATTATTCGGATAACGAAACTCGCCGTATTGATTTTACGTTTGATATTGCCTATGAATCAAACTTAAAAGAGGCGAAGGATATTGTGACACGTATTTTAGAAAATGATGCGTTAGTCTTAAAAGATCCGGAATTTGTGGTGGCAGTTGGTGCTTTATCGGCAAATAGTGTACAACTTGTAGTGCGTCCTTGGGTAAAAACTTCAGATTATTGGACCGCTTACTGGGGCATTACTGAAACGGTGAAACTTGAGTTTGATAAAGCAGGTATTGAGATTCCGTATAATCAAATGAATTTACATCTTGCAGATAACAAAAGTATTGCGATTGAGCATAAATAATCATCTGATAATTTAAATCAAAACGGTCGGTTGTATCAAGCAACCGACCGTTTTTTATGCTTTAAAAGCAAAGATTAATAAGTTTTTTTCGTCGTTATTCTTAGTAATGTATAACCAATAATGGCAGAAACGAAAGTCCCCATTAAAATACCTAAACGGGAAAGTGGTAGTAGGCTTTCATCTGCATTCTGTTCACCGAATGCAAGACCCGCAATAAACATCGACATGGTAAAACCGATACCACAGAGTACCGCAATCGCAAAAATCTGTTTGAAGTTAATACCTTCCGGTAATTTTGCCATCCCAAATAAGACGGATAAGTAGCTAAATAAGAATACGCCGACCGGTTTACCGATAATTAAACCTAACGCAACGCCTAGTGGTAACGGCGAAGCTAATTTATCTAAACTCATTCCATCAAGCGATACACCGGCATTTGAGAAAGCAAAGAGCGGTAGAATCGCAAACGAACACCAAGGTGCTAAGATATGTTCAAGATGATAAAGCGGTGTTTCGCCATTTTTACCGCGTAACGGAATACAGAAACCGATAATTACACCAGCGAGTGTAGCGTGTACTCCTGATTTCAGTACCGATGTCCATAAAATTGTACCGATAATCGCATAGTTGATTAACCCAATAACTTTATAGCGGTTCATTGCCACTAAAATAACAATCGCAATACTAGCAATGGTTAGTGCTTGCATACTCATTTCATGCGAGAAGAATAAGGCAATCACGACAATTGCACCCAAGTCATCAATAATTGCTAACGCAAGTAGAAACACTTTTAATGCGGGAGGGACTTGTTTACTGAGTAAAGCCACAATCCCTAAGGCAAATGCAATATCGGTTGCCATCGGAATTGCCCAACCTTGTTGGTATTCCGGATTATTTTGGTTAATAAACCAATAAACGAGTGCCGGCACAACCATACCGCCAAGTGCAGCAATGGCTGGAAAAATTGCTTTCTGAGGGCTGGACAGAGAGCCTTCAAATAATTCGCGCTTGACTTCTAAGCCAACCAAAATAAAGAATACCGCCATAAAACCGTCATTAACCCACATTAATAACGGTTTATCGATGCTGAATGCACCGACTTTTACCACAACATCCATCTGTAAAAAACTAAAATACAGCTGATTGAGGTCAGTATTAGCAAATATCATTGCAAGCAGGGCGGATATAAGTAGTAAAATCCCACTTGCTGCTTCTAGCTTCAGAAATTTCTGAATCTGTTTGATCATAAAAATCCCCTCTGTAAGATACTTATCTTTATCGTATAATGATTATACTTAATGCGGACATTAACATTTTTTTAACCAAATACAAAAGTCAAATCAGTATATATTTTGTGAAATTTGGCTATTTATTAGGTTTGTTTGCTTTTTTTATAATCATTTTGGAGTGGTTTATGTCAAATGAGTGGCTATATTGGGCGTTAGCTTCCGCTTTATTTGCCTCGTTGACCGCAATTTTTGCTAAAGTCGGCTTACAGGGCATTGATTCGGATTTTGCTACTTTTATCCGAACCGTGGTGATTCTAATCGCACTTGCCGCCTTTCTAACTTATAGCGGTAAATGGCAACCGTTCGGTTCGCTGACAGGTAAAAACTGGACATTTTTAATCTTATCCGGACTCGCAACCGGCGGTTCATGGTTGGCTTATTTCAAAGCGTTACAAATCGGAAATGCCTCACAAGTTGCTCCGATTGATAAATTTAGTCTTGTCTTAGTGACTGTATTTGCTGTGATTTTTTTAGGCGAAAGACCAAGCGGTCAAGATTGGATTGGTATTGCACTCGTTGCGGCAGGCGTTTTAACCCTTGCGATAAAACGGTAGAATATCGCTTATTTTTTGCAAAATTTTGATTCAATTTAACCGCTTGTAAGATCCCATTTATGCCAGATTCATTCCCTATTATTGAAGTAGTATTTGCACATTGTGATGAGCCGCTACCGCATCCTTTTTTACCGCCGGCAGGGCTTTCCGAACGCCAATTAAAACGTTGGCAAAGTCGTAGAACAGCTCAATTTTTATTGGCAAAGCTGTTTGAAAAATATCAATTGCCGCCAGCACTATTAGCGAATATTCAGCGTACCCAAAGCGGCAGACCTTTTGTATCAAATGAACAAATTGATTTTAATATCAGCCATTCGGGGGATTGGGTTGCTGTCATCTTTTGCTATCATAAACACAAATTACAAGTGGGGATTGATATTGAACATCCGCAAAAAGTCAGACGTTATGCTGATTTATTACGTCATTATGCAAATCGAGAAGAAATCGTAGGGCTACTCGAACAGAACTATACGCCTTTTACTGAATTAACAGACCGCTTTTATTTGAGCTGGTGCTTACATGAAGCCGTATTAAAATCACAAGGCGTAGGGATTGTGCAATTATCAGAGGTAAAACATTTGCCAAAACAACGGATTATCAGATCGGTACATTGTCCAACAGGGACATTACATTTTTATCATCAGTTGCCATTTTATTTATGTTACTTTTATCAGGATTTATGTGATTCACTTGCCGTTATTCGTCAATGGAAAGACGGGAAATTACAAAAAGTCACTGATTTTGAACCGCTTATTTATCAAGTTAACCCAAGGGATAAAAATGCCTAAACTTACTTTAGAAGAACAACACTCGCGATTTGGAAAAGTTATTTCTGAATGTTTCCAGTGGATACTTAATATTTCACTATTAGTTGCCGGCTTATTATTGTCTTATTCACTCTTTTCGGAAGCCTATTCTTTATACGAATTATTGGCAAACCACAGTGAAAAATTCCAAATTGTCGAGAAAATCGTGATTTTCTTTCTCTACTTTGAATTTTTAGCCCTGATCGTACAGTATTTTAAATATAATTATCACTTTCCGTTGCGTTATTTTCTGTATATCGGGATTACCGCAATGGTACGTTTAATCATTGTCGATCATTCTAATGCAATGCACACGCTCTTGTTTGCACTCTCTATTTTAGTGATGATTATTGCATTATTTATTGTTCATACAGACCGCTTACGTAAAAGCTAAGGAATTTATATGGCTGAGATTCTTCAATTCTCACAAAACGATTTACAAATAATAAAAGAAGAAACCGTTTATAAAGGGCATTTTGAACTGAAAAAAATGTATTTTCGTCATAAGTTGTTCAGTGGCGAAATGAGCGGTGAAATCGTACGTGAATTATTAATTAAAGGGGCGGCATCCGCACTGATTGCCTATGATCCGGTTCGTGATAGCGTTGTATTAGTCGAACAGGTTCGTATCGGCGCTTATGCTCCTCATTCGGATAAATCGCCGTGGTTATTGGAACTGGTTGCCGGTATGATTGATAAAGGAAATGAAGATCCGGCGGAAGTCGCTATTCGAGAAGCACAAGAAGAAGCTGGTTTATATGTTGAAAAGGTGGAACACGCACTCAGCATTTGGGATAGCCCGGGTGGGCAATTAGAGCGTTTGCATCTATTTTTAGGGCTAGTTGATAGCTCTACCGTTCAATCAGGTGCAGTACACGGTTTAGAAGAAGAGGGTGAGGATATTTTGGTACACGTAGTAAGCCGTGAACAGGCGTATCAATGGGTATGTGAAGGCAAAATTGACAATGTAATTGCGGTAGTCGGTTTACAGTGGTTACAGCTGAATTATCAAAAATACCAAAAGTAAGTATTAGTCTATTGAACAGACTAAAGTTTTCGCCCTCGAGAGAGGGCGAATTTGTTGATAAATACGCAAAAAATGTAAATTTTTGTGAAAAATGAGGTATAACGCTCATTTTTAAACTTAACTAGCTGATAAACTTAAAGAAAGTAGTATAAAGTTGCCCAATTACGAGGGAATAACAACAATAACATAAAACTAAGGGGCATAGTATGGGTAGCTTTTATTCATTAGGTAAAAAAGAACCGGTAGTGCGAGTTCTACAAATTACGGATCCGCATTTATTTTCTTCTGAAAAAGATGATTTGCTTGGTGTAAATACCACGGATAGTTTTCAAGCGGTACTTGACCAAATACAACAAAGTGAATTTGATTACGATCTGGTATTGGCAACCGGTGATCTTATCCAAGATCATAATCCTGAGGCTTATCATCGTTTCGCTGAAATGGTTAAACCGTTGGCAAAGCCGATTTTTTGGCTAGAAGGAAATCATGATTTACAGCCGCATATGGGGTTATATTTAGCAAAGTATCCACATATTTCTCCGGCAAAACATATTTTAACCGGTGAGAAATGGCAAATTATTATGTTGAACAGTCAAGTAGCTGGAGCTGCAAGTGGACATCTTTCATTTGGCCAATTATCTTGGTTAGATAAAAAACTTGCCGAATATCCGGATCGTTATACGTTGGTTGTTCTTCATCATAATATTTTATCTACGCATTCCGCATGGCTTGATCAACATTGCTTAAATAACAGTGAACAGCTAGCGGAAGTGTTACAACATTACCCCAATGTTAAAGCGATTCTGCACGGACATATCCATCAAGAAGTGGATGCACTTTGGAAAAATTACCGTGTGTTTGCCACACCTTCCACTTGTATTCAATTTAAACCCGATTGTGATGAATTTACCCTAGATATGCTTCCGCAAGGCTGGCGAGAATTAAATTTATTTGATGATGGACATATCGAAACGGAAGTGAAGCGGTTAAATTCCAACGCATTTTTACCGGACTTTAAATCGAAAGGTTATTAATGGATTTTTGTTAAAATGGCTAGGTAAAACCTAGCTCATTTTATTTTATCGCTTTCGTATTAATGGCAATCGTTTATTTCTGAATTATTGAGTCACTTATTTCGACGCAAACGTTTAACTTTCGATATTCTCCTTTTTCAAAACAAATATCTTTCGAATCAAAATTTTTTGTAAAATATTGCATTTGTCTATTTAAAAATTTCTCAAATTCTTGTATCTTTCTTCTTTCGCAAATTCCTGTGAAAATTAACCCGCTTGAAGGAAGTCCCACAATGTCTGTAAAAAGAGTATTTGATTTAATTAAAGATAACGATATCAAATTCGTAATGTTAAAATTTACCGATATCAAAGGTAAAGAACACGGTGTTTCACTCCTGGTAAGTTTAATCGGTGACGATTTAGAAGACTTATTTGAAGAAGGGAAAATGTTCGACGGTTCGTCTGTTGAAGGTTGGAAAGCGATCAATAAAGCCGATATGCTTTTAATGCCAATCGCTGAAACCGCTGTTGTTGACCCTTTCGCTCGAATCCCTACTCTGACTATCCGCTGTAGCATCTATGACCCAAACACAATGCAATCTTACGACCGTGACCCACGTTCAATTGCTATTCGTGCAGAAAATTACCTAAAATCAACCGGTATCGCTGATAGCGTAATGTTTGGTCCGGAACCGGAATTCTTCTTATTTGATGATGTACGTTATAACGTTGGTATGAACAACGTATCGTATAAAATCGATGATATTGAAGCGGCTTGGAACACGAATCGTAAATACGAAGACGGCAATACAGGCTATCGTCCACTCAAAAAAGGCGGTTACTGTGCTGTTGCACCAATTGATTCAGCACACGATATTCGTTCGGAAATGTGTTTAATTTTAGAAGAAATGGGCTTAGTGGTTGAAGCACATCACCACGAAGTGGCAACAGCAGGTCAAAATGAAATTGCGACAAAATTCAACAGCCTAACCTTAAAAGCGGACGAAACACAGATCTATAAATATGTCGTGCAAAATGTTGCATTAGAACACGGCAAAACCGCTTGCTTTATGCCAAAACCGTTTGCTGGTGATAACGGCTCAGGTATGCACTGTAATATGTCATTAAGTAAAGACGGCAAAAACGTATTTATGGGCGATAAATATGCAGGTTTATCTGAAACGGCACTTTATTACATCGGCGGTATCATTAAACACGCTAAAGCATTAAATGCGTTTACTAACCCAAGTACCAACTCATACAAACGTTTAGTACCGGGCTTTGAAGCTCCAGTATTATTAGCGTATTCAGCGAGTAACCGTTCTGCATCAATCCGTATTCCTGCAGTAACTAGCCCGAAAGCAACACGTGTTGAAGCTCGTTTCCCGGATCCGTTAGCAAACCCATACCTCTGCTTCGCTGCATTATTAATGGCAGGTTTAGACGGTGTGATTAACAAAATCCACCCAGGCGATGCAATGGATAAAAACCTTTATGACTTACCACCGGAAGAACTTAAAGAAATTCCGGCAGTGGCAAGTTCATTAGAGGAAGCATTAGACTCACTTGAAGCTGACTATGAGTTCTTAACTCAAGGCGGCGTATTCTCGAAAGAATTCGTAGATGCATATATTGGTATTCGCCGCAAAGAGGTTGAGCGTTTAAATATGACGCCACACCCAGTAGAATTCGAAATGTATTACGCATAATTGCAAAAAGATCTAAAAAGGCGACCGCTTTGGTCGCCTTTTGTTTGCCACTTACTTTTCTTGCTTATTGGTATGACGATGGCAGCAAGGCGGAACAGGATCTTCACCGCCGTCATTCCAAGGATGACAACGTGCAATACGTTTCGCCGCTAACCAACCACCTTTTATTGCTCCGTGTAATTTAATCGCTTCGACCGCATAAGTTGAACAAGTCGGATAAAAACGACAACGAGGTCCAATTAACGGACTAATACAATAACGATAGAAATAGATTGGTAACAAAAGCAATTTGGCGGCAACAGAGGGTGTTACTACGCTTGTGGCTTTTTCGCTAGACGGATGTGACGAGCCCATAGCTTCTCCAACATCGCAAAAAGTGTGGCATTATCAAGTTTACCAATACCGCCTTTTGCTACAAACACAAAATCTGCACTTGGTAATTCATGCTGCTTTAAACGAAAACTTTCACGCACAATACGTTTAATACGATTACGATCGTGAGCACGCTTTAAATGTTTTTTAGCGACAGTTAAACCAAGACGAGGAATATCGAGATGATTATGGCGAGCGAGAATAGTAAGTTCGGGAGTGCTAGCTCGAAGCGGCTGTTCGAACACAGCTTTAAATTGAATGGGAGCTAACAAGCGTAGCTCCCGAGAAAAGGTTAGCTTTTTCACTGATGTGATAAGGCTTTGCTTTAACTGCAAATTATGCAGATAAAGATTTACGACCTTTAGCACGACGACGTGCTAAAACTTGACGACCGTTTTTAGTAGCCATACGAGCACGGAAACCGTGAGTACGAGCACGTTTTAATACAGAAGGTTGAAATGTACGTTTCATTGCTATCTACCTAAATATTTAAATATGTTGGCTGGAATTAAATCTTTGCCAAACGAGGACCATAAAAAAGAGTTGCGATTTTACCGATAAATTAAACAGAAATCAAGAATGAAAGCAAAATAGAGATAGATTGTTTGTAAATTTATATTATTTATTCGGATAAACCGTACTAAATCCCGAAATAGGATAGGATCTTGGTTAATATTGCCATTGATCCGGATCGATGCCTAATTCACGCATTTTAACTTTGGCTTCTTCAGGAATTTCATCACTGCGATCTTTCATTAAATCGTCATCCGTTGGCAATGGCTGTCCGGTAAATGCGTGTAAAAAGGCTTCGCATAATAATTCGCTGTTAGTTGCGTGACGTAAGTTTTTGATCTGACGACGCGTACGTTCGTTAGTTAAAATTTCTAATACTTTAATTGGGATCGAAACCGTGATCTTTTTTACTTGCTCACTTTTTTTACCGTGTTCGGCATAAGGGCTAATATATTCGCCATTCCAATCTGCCATGTTAAAAATCCTGTTTTAGCTAAAATTGTGATTATTGTAATCAAAACTTGATTTTCTCGCAATCTAGACGTCTAGATTTCTATCTCTAATTTTACGCTGGTTTACTTTGTGTTTTGTAGCGAGTTGGTTAGAATATAACAATGATTTTTCTAATTAAGGCAATTTAGCTATGAAATTAAAACAATTAGGTTTAGTTGCAGGCGTGATCATGTTAACCGCTTGCTCCTCAGCAATTGACCAAGCCACCGGTGAGCGTAAAGATCCGTTGGAAGGCTTTAACCGTGCGATGTGGAAAGTCAATTACGATTATGTTGATACTTATGCTCTTAAACCGGTTGCAAAAGGTTGGCGTGATTATGTGCCAAGTCCGATTAAAACCGGTTTAACCAATGTGGCGAATAACCTCGATGAGCCGGCAAGTTTTGTGAATCGTTTATTAGAGGGAGAAGGTAAAAAAGCGATGATTCACTTTAATCGCTTTTGGATTAACTCAATTTTCGGTTTGGGTGGTTTAATTGACTGGGCGAGCCAGACAAAAGATTTAAAATTAGATAACGGTAATCGTGAGTTCGGTCATACGCTAGGCAGTTATAATGTGCCGGCAGGCACTTATATTATGGTGCCGGGCTATGGGGCTACGACACCACGTCAAGCGGTCGGAAAAGTCGCGGATTCTGCATATCCAGTATTATCAATGTTAACTATGCCTTGGACTGTTGCGAAATTCGCTGTGCAAGGTGTGGATAGCAGAGCAAAATTATTAGATCAGGACGCACTATTACAACAATCAGCCGATCCATATGTCACTTTCCGTGAGGCATATTTCCAAAACCTTGAATTTAAAGTGAGTGATGGTAAAGCTCAGGAAAGCGGTAAAGAGCAGCTTTCTGAAGAAGATTTAAAAAATATTGATTAATCTCAGGCGGTCAAATTTGCAAAAAAAGTTGTAAGTTTGACCGCTTGCTTTTGGATGTGTTAAAGGAGTGGAATATGAAAACTGAATTTATTCGCCAAATCAGCCAAGGCATCAGCCTTGAAAAATGCAATGAATTATATGTAATTCGGGTAGATCACAAATTAGGGGCTGCGGTAGTTGCCTTACAAGGGGCACAATTATTAAGTTGGCAACCAGCTTCGGCAAAACAAGATGTATTATGGGTATCTGAGCTTGAGCCATTTCAAGCGGGAAATGCAATTCGTGGCGGTGTGCCGATTTGTTATCCGTGGTTCGGTATGGCAAAAAGCCCTTCACACGGCACAGCTCGTCTTCGTGACTGGTCGCTCAGCCATTATGAAATGGATGAAGAATATGCCTATTTAGAATTTTCGCTCTATGACGAACAAAATATTATCGAAGCGAAAATTGAAATGGCGTTTAACCAAGAATGTCATTTGATTTTTACTCATTATGCAGAGCAAGAAGCACAAGCGGCATTGCATAGTTATTTCAATGTGGCGGATATTCAGCAAACCGAAGTGAAAGGATTACCGCATGAGTGTTTTGATTCGTTAACTAAGCAATTTGTGCAAGTGCCTTCACCACGTAAAATCAGTGAAAATGTGGATTGTATTTATAATGCAGAACAATCTATCAGCCGTATTGAAGATATAGCAAATCAACGCACAATTCAAATTGAGCATATTGATGCGAGTGATATCGTGTTATGGAACCCGTGGCATAAGCCGACCAGTGCGATGAGCGAAACCGGTTATCAAACAATGTTATGTGTAGAAACTGCCCGAATAAACCGCAACTTACAACAGGGTGATAGCTTTGAAGTCATCTTTAAATTAGTTTAGTATCTATAGACTCTAATTTAACTAGCGGTAAGGGAAACCTTACCGTTTTCTTTTGAACTTTTTCTCGAAAAATAGGCTCATAATTACCGAAGTTAATGAAAAATAGGAACAAATTTTACTAAATATGCCAAAAATAGAATTGAATAAAACCAATCTTTTAGCCTTTGTGAACGAACAAATTGAACAAAATGATGCCTTTACTTTGGTTAACGGCTTATGCCAATGGCTGAGGGGTGGAGAAGCTGAACAGGCGGTCGAAAAATTAGAATTTTTTACTCACTTACTGAAACAGCGACCGGAATTTGGGCAATCTGTTGCGACTTTAGTCTGTCGCTGGCTTTGTCAGCTTCGTTTATATCCGATTTTAGTCAGTAGTGGTATGTTAGCTCGCCAAGGTTTCGGACGTGAAATGCGTCATCGCTTATATGAGAAACTTAATCCGTCTTTTAAAGATGTAAATGATTTACGTGATGTGTTTATTTTACTGTTTTGCGATCGTCACGATATTGATTGGATCAATGCGATTCCGACCAAAAGTTGGTTAAATTTCCTGAATAGCTTAAATCGTTTTGTGAATGAGCAGGACCGTTCTTGGCTGTATGAACATATCCGCCACGAAGGGCTATTTGCAATTAAAATGCTTTCGATTTGGATTGCGGCGGAAGATTTAGAACCGGAACTGATTCGTTTGGATCGCACATTATTAGATGCTGATTCACCTTTTGTCGCATTACAAAAAGAAGTTTTTTTATGGCTGGAAGCCCGTCGTCAAAATCAATGTTATGACGATGGTCATTTACAAGTAATGTTTGAACAATCTCGCCAACTGGTAGACCGTTTACAGAAAAAAGGGGCAACAGCCGGTTCATCACTCGGCGTAGCACATTTACTTGAGCGTTTAAGCCAAACTTTAGATCGATTAGCAATGTTAATGGAATTATTCTCGACTAATCGTGTAGCACGTTTACGTATCTTACAAATTACTAAAATGTTAGTGGAGGCTTCGGCGAAGCAACACAGTATTTCCGATTTATGGAAGCAAAGTGTCAAAATGCTTTCTCGTAGCGTTACTCAACATACTAGTGATCACGGCGAACACTATATTACTCGTGATAAAAAAGAATATTTCAGTATGTTTTATTCTGCTGCCGGCGGTGGCGTGCTGATTGCACTAATGGCGTTATTTAAAGTGTATTTAGGTGGAATGATTGACGATAAAGTTTGGAAAGGTATTGCGGAAGGTTTGAACTACGGTATCGGCTTCACGATCATTTTTATGTTGCATTTTACCGTGGCAACGAAACAGCCGGCGATGACTGCCGCACGTTTTGCCGAGGCGGTTGAGCGAAATCCGCAAGGCAGAGCGGTCAATATGAAACTGGCACAATTATTAGTAGATGTATTACGTTCACAAAGTATTGCGGTTTTAGGCAATGTGATGGTATCTATGGGCGTTGCTGGATTAATTGCTTATGGTTATGCACACTATACCGGAACACCGTTATTAGATCGTGCAACCGTAGAATATCAACTCGGTTCGATAGACCCAACCAAAGGGACTTTATGGTTTGCGGCAATAGCCGGTTTATGGTTATTCTGTTCGGGGATTATGTCCGGTTATTTTGATAACCGTAGCAATTATCTCAATACTCGTATGCGTTTAAGACAGCACCCATGGTTAAAGGCAATTTTACCATTATCCATGCGAGAAAAATTTGCTGATTATATGCACGATAATATCGGTTCGATTATCGGTAACTTAGGCTTCGGTATGTTACTTGGAATTACTGGGGTGATCGGTTATTGGTTAGATTTACCACTCGATATTCGACACGTTGCATTTTCTTCGGCGAATGTCGGCTATGCGGTAGTGAGTGAATCATTAGGTTGGCAAGTGTTGTTACAAAGTATCTGTTTTGTCCTAATGATAGGGGCAGTTAACTTAATTGTGAGCTTCTCATTAACATTATGGATTGCCTTGCGTTCACGTAATACCGAAATTGACAGCTGGCAAGAAATTTTAAAATGTTTATGGGATATTATCCGTAAACGCCCGTTAAGTCTTATTCTTCCGGTGCAGTTGAATAAATAATTGTGGAATAAAGTGGTTCGGTTGATCATATTTATAGGTATTATGTAGCAGTTGCACAAAAGTATATTTGTAGGGGCGAACTGTGTTCGTCCTTATGATATTCATTATAAATTGTTTGAGCGAATGCAATTCGCCTCTACATTATTGAAACAGATAATTAATAATAGTAAATCATTTATGAAAAAAACATTTCTAACTTGTAGCCTTGTGCTAGCGGTTTCGGGCTGTAGTAGCAGTTATCAATCTACCTTAACAGAAGGTGTGGATAATACGGTTGCCCCACAACAAGATTTTTATCGTTTTGTAAACGGCAAATGGTTGGCAAAAGCACAAATTCCGGCAGATAGAACCTCATGGGGTACGTTAGCGGAATTAAATGAATTGAATGAACAACGTTCGATTAAATTCTTACAAGCGGTCATTTCCGAGCCGAAATTTGCCAACGATGTGAAAGCCCAACGTTTAAAAGCGCTATATGAAACTTATACCGATTTAAATGCACGTGAACAAGCAGGGCTTAGCCCGATTGCCAAAGATATTGAGCAAATTAAACAGATCAATACCTTTGCCGATTTAGAACGCTATTTGATTGAAGAAACCAAAGCTGGTAACGAAGTATTATTCGGTTGGTCGGTATTTGCTCACTTAAAAAATTCCCGTCAAAACGGGGTCTATTTAAGCAATGTGGATTTGGGTTTAAGCAACGATTATTTCCAAAAAGATACGCCGGAAAATCGAGCCACTTTAAAACTGTATCAAGAATATATCGCACAGATTTTAGGCTATGCTAAAGTCGAAAATCCAGTAGCAAAGGCGAAAGTAATTGTTGCTTACGAAAAAGCGATTGCGAAAACGTTGTTTACTAATGAAGAAGATCGTGACATTCAAAAACGTTATAACCCAACCAATATGGCACAGCTGAAAAAACTGAGTAAAAACATTGACTTAGCTCAGTATTTAAAAGCGGTTGGCGTGGAAGCCGATGAGGTGATTTTATATGAGCCTCGTTATTTCCAAGCGTTGGATCAGCTTATCAATCCACAAAACTTAGCGGTCATTAAAGATTATTTATTATTCCGCACGTTATCGGATAACGCCCCTTACTTAAACAAAGCAATGGATGATGTGCGTTTTGAGTTCTACGGCAAAAAATTAGTCGGTCAGAAACAGCAACGCCCGTTAGAAAAACGTGCTTTAGCCACGATAAATAGCTGGCTTGGACAAGAATTTGCACAGTTTTATGTGGCGGAATTTTTCCCACAATCAGCAAAAAATGATGTGTTGGAAATGGCGAAGTATTTAGTGAAAGCCTATCATCAGCGGATTGATAATCTCACTTGGATGTCGGCGGAAACCAAACAAAAAGCGAAAGCCAAATTAGATAAGTTTATTGTCGAAGTCGGTTATCCGAACAAATGGCGAGATTACAGCAATTTAACTCTGAAAACTGTTCAGCAAGGCGGTACGCTCTATGCGAATATGCAACAAATTGCGAAATGGAGCTACGACTACAACCTTGCTAAAGTCGGTAAACCGGTTGATTTAAATGAATGGGGAATGTTGCCACAGGTGGTTAATGCTTCATACAGTCCGTTGATGAACCGCATTGTGTTCCTGGCTGGCATTTTACAAGCACCGCTTTATAGCCAACAGGCAGATCCAGCGGTCAATTTCGGGGCTATCGGGGCGATTATTGGACACGAAATTACCCATGGCTTTGATGATAGCGGTTCAAAATTTGACGGCGAAGGAAATCTAAAAGATTGGTGGACGGCAGACGACCGCAAAAAATTTGAAGCCTTGGCTGATAAATTAGTCGCACAATTTGATCAGTTTGAAGTCGCACCGAAAGTTTTTGTCAACGGGCGTTTCACTTTGGGGGAAAACATTGCCGATTTAGGCGGTTTAAGTATCGCTTACGATGCGTTGAAATTGTATGAGCAAGATCACGGCACTAGCCCGACGATTGAAAACTTTACCAGTGATCAACGCTTCTTTATGAGTTGGACACGTTCATGGCGTCATAAAGCAACCGTACAAGCATTAACTCACCAAGTGAAAAGCGATCCGCACGCACCAGGGCAATTCCGTGCTTATGCACCTGTGCTAAATATCAGTGGTTTCCATCGTGCGTTCGGCACTAAAGCTGGCGATAAAATGTATCGCAATGAAGCGGAACGTATTCGTATTTGGTAATTGCAAGCGGTCGGATTCCAGCAAAATTTTGCAAAAAATCGCTGAAATCTGACCGCTTAATTTAAGGGAATTTTATGGCATTACAACGTTGCCCAGAGTGTCGGCACAAAATTAGCGAGAGTGTTATCGCTTGTCCGCATTGCGGTTTTTCATTTAAAGAAGCGGACTTAGCCGTTTATCGTGAGAAATTGGAACAACGCCGTTTACATAATCAGGAGCTTAATCGCCAAAATATCAAGATACAGCTTTTTTGGTTAGCGGTGTTTAGTCTTGTGATTATCGGAGCGAGTTTATTGTTAAATTAATTCGTAAGTAATCGGTATTATATTGAGTTGTTATGAACATAGAGTAAAATATATTGTCATAAAAAACCTAAGATTCGAGGGAGAATTAAATGAAATTAATCAAATCATTAACTGCTTTAGCATTTGCATCATTGGTTACACTAAATACGCAAGCGGCGGAAGTGAAAACATCAGCCGAAAAACCGACACAACAAGCGGTAGTAAAAGATAAAAATCTTGAAAAATTTAATCGCCAAGTAGAATTAACTTTTACGGAGCGTGGTATCGGTCAGCAAGATAATAAAGCGGTTGCAGTATTCAAATATGTGGTAAGAAATAAAGGCAAAACGCATATTAAATCCATTACATGGCACTCAGTTTATGCCGTAGGCGATCAAGGTTTTTTTGCCCAAGATATTCCGGTTGTATTTGATAAAACGCTAGGCTCTAAAGCAAAAACAGATGTGACGATCAGTATCCCGCTTGAGTCATTGCCAGAAAATGTACGCCAAATTTTATCTGATCCTAAGGCAAGCGTGCGTTCATTAAATGTGGCAAAAGAATTAGTCTTTGCGAATGGTGCGAAGATTGTTGTGAAATAGTGGTCAAAGAAGAAACGCTAAGCTGTATGCTTAGCGTTTTTTGTTAATTTAATTGATTTAAAAAGCCTGAAAAATCTACTTCCACTTTTAGCTTTTCCAATTCTGCTTTGGCGACTTGTTCACTCTCTGCCAGCCAATTTACTGCCTCTGACAAGCTATAAGCGGTCGGAATGGGTGCAAATTTTGCAAAAAATTGGGCTAAATCGACCGCTTGTGCATCCAGTAAGGCTAATAAGATTTGTTGTAAATTCTGTTCTCTTAATAATCTCGGCACTTGGGCAACCGAAAGACGCATTTGTCCTTGCCACGATTTCTCCTTGATCGCAAATCCCAAGTTTGCCAATGCTGTTTTAAGGGTTTGCCAACGCTGTGTTTGTGGCTCGTCTAAACTTAAATTCAACGGAATCAGTAACGCTTGGCTTTCGCCTTTGGCAAGTTGTGTTTGAAACCGTAAGCGAGCTAATTTTTCTAGCGAAAGCAAATAAAATTGTTGTTCCGCTTTTAGCAGTAATGCCTGATTTTGCACAATGGCTAACGGCTGCCAATGTCCTGTTGCCGTTGGGACGGATTGTATTGGCTTATGTTCAGCATCTTCTCTTTCTTGTGCAAAAATTATCGGTACGACATTCGTTTTCGGCTCAATAATATCCTGTCTGCTATCTGATTGAGCTTGTGGTTGACTAACCAATTCCCCATACCATTTTTGTGCCGATTTGGAGACATTTGTTGCACGAGATGAATAACTTGGCGTACGAGAAGCGGTCGGTTTTGCCAAATTTTCTGTAAATTCGACCGCTGGTTGCGGTGTTAAAAAGCTATTACCACCTGCCGCAATACGATTGCTATCTCGCTGATAACTCGGTAACGGCTCATTCACTTGATCGACTAAACCGATTTCTGCTTGTCCCTGTAAGGCGGTTTGTACGCCCTGTAAAATAAAATCATGTACCAATCGTCCTTGATGAAAGCGTACTTCGTGTTTTGCCGGATGTACATTCACATCGACTTGACTCGGTTCAATATCTAAAAAGACCACAAATGCAGGGTAATTGCCGGCTGGCATATTGGTTGCTTCATAGGCTTGGCGAATAGCGTGATTAATCGTTTTATCACGCATCATTCGCCCATTTACATAGCTATAACACAAATCGTTTTGCAACGTGGAAATCGCTGGTGATCCAATCCAGCCATATAAATGTAAATCGCCGTGTTGCCAGTCGATATGGATCGCATTTTGAATAAACTCATCACCACAAATTGCCGCTACTCGACGTTGTTGCTGTTCGACCGAATTATCTTGCACTTTACGATATTGGCGAACTGTTTTACCGTTGTGGGTCAGGGTAAAGCCAATATTCGGTTTCGCTAGGGCAATACGGCGAACCACCTCATCAATATGTGCAAATTCGGTTTTATCGGTACGCAAAAATTTACGGCGTGCCGGCGTATTAAAGAATAAATTAGCGACTTCAATCGTTGTGCCGACCGGATGCGAAGCCGGCTGGATTTCCACTTCCATTTCACGCCCTTGTGCATACGCCTGCCAGGCTTCCGCTTGCCCTTCCGGGCGAGAAGTGAGTGTTAAGCGAGAAACTGAGCTAATACTTGCTAATGCTTCACCACGAAAGCCTAAACTTAAAATCATCTCCAAATCTTCCAAACTGGAAATTTTACTGGTCGCGTGACGTGCTAGAGCCAAGGCTAAATCTTGTTTACTGATACCGCAACCGTTATCTCGAATACGGATAAGTTGTGAACCGCCTTTTTCAATATCAATTTGAATCTGATTTGCACCGGCATCCAAGCTGTTTTCCACCAATTCTTTTACCACTGAGGCAGGGCGTTCCACTACTTCACCGGCTGCGATTTGATTAGCGAGTTGAGGAGGAAGAATATGAATAAGATGTTGAGTCATAACTTTCGGCACTTTAGAAAAAATTATGGTCGCCTAAATCGAGAGATTATAGGCGACCATTTTGAAGGGATTGCTTTAATTATTTAAATTCGTAACGACGAATCGTTGTTAAATCCGCATCTTGTTGTTCGATATTGTCGGATAGATTCACGCGAGCACCTACAGTAGCGTGTGAATCGTATTTACGAGTAACTGTAACAACATTACCGTCGTCTTTTTTAACGGTTAACTGAACAGTATCTTCAGATAATGTTTTGCTGTCTAAAATAGTCGCATTACCTTTATCTGCATAGAAGTCTTGAGTACAAGCGGCTAAAGCTACTGTTGCTAATAGAGCGAGAGAAAATTTTTTCATTATGAATATCCTTAAAAGATAAATAAATTAAAGAAGTGATACGTTCAAATCTGAATTTGAGCCTACAATTCTAACACGTTTGCCTGGAGCAAAACCATCCTCTTTTTTCTGAACAACAACGATTTCTTGACCATCATCTTTGCGAATTACCATTTCTAATGAAGAAACTTGGCTTACTTTCTCTTCAACCGTGCTACCAATCATTGCACCGGCAATCGCACCAACTGCACTTGCAACCGCTTGACCAGAACCACCGCCGACAGTAGAACCGGCTAAACCGCCTAACACACCGCCACCGACAGTACCGATAACGCCTTGGTTATCCGCTTGAATTTTGACATCACGTACAGAAACAATCGTACCATAGCTGATTGAACGAGCTTCTTTCGCTTGGTTTGAGCTATATACGCTACCGCTATAAATATCGGTATTTGCACAACCTACAAGAGTTAAACTGGCAAATAAAGCAGCTGCTAAACTAAATTTTTTCATATTGTTCTCCAACAAAAGTTGTTCAGAAATGATCCTCTGATCGGACCACTGTATTTATATCATAAGGGTGGAGCTTTAGACAATAAGGATTGGAATAAGTTTTACTTTTTAATGAAATTGCAATACTCGGATTCGGTAAACGTTCTCCTTCTACCTGTGGCTGACTGATTTTAAGCTCAAGATTGGCATTAATTTTTAAATGAAATCGTTTTAAGGTACGTTCAACCCATTGCTCAACCGTTTCGTTTTTCTTCATCGGATAAACCATTTCAATATGTTCCCAACCTTGTTGCGGATAAACTTTATCTTTCGGGAACGGTAATTCGATAATTGAAACCGCTTGCCCTAAAAAAGATAACGGCTGACTGAGTTTGATAAGAGCTATCGGTCGCCCGTTTACTTCACTTTCTTTTAATAATTCACCGTGTTCGAGTAAGAACGAACGCCATTGTTCAGCGGTATATTGTTCATTCATTCTGACTGCCAAATGGTCAATCTCAAACTGGTTTAAATCCAACATTGCTAAGTGTGCAATTTGCTGAATTTTTTGTTGAAATTCAGAAAAATCGCCAAAATAAGCGGTCATTTTCTCGTAAAATTTTGCATTTTCTTGTATCATAGAGCGTTTTTCCTTTCGAGTGCGATTTAAGGCACTATTCGGATTTTTTAAATGTAATATCGTGCAAAAATTGCACGTAGAAAAAGGTTATATATTCGTGAATATTCAACAGATTTTATCAGACAAAATTAAACAAGCAATGATTGCGGCTGGGGCGGAAAGCAATGTTGAGCCGCTTGTTCGTCAGTCAGGCAAACCAGAGTTTGGCGATTATCAAGCAAACGGTGCAATGGGTGCGGCGAAAAAATTAGGTATGAACCCACGTGAATTTGCACAGAAAATTTTAGATAACGCAGATTTAAACGGTATTGCCGATAAATTAGAAATTGCCGGCCCGGGTTTTATCAATATTTTCTTAAACCAAGCATGGTTAGCAAATCAAGCAAGTGAAGCATTACAAGCGGTCAATTTTGGGATTAAAACTTCAAATCCGCAAACTATCGTGATCGACTATTCTTCGCCGAACGTAGCAAAAGAAATGCACGTAGGTCACCTACGTTCAACTATTATCGGTGATGCGGTGGTGCGTACCTTAGAATTTTTAGGGAACAACGTGATTCGTGCTAACCACGTCGGTGACTGGGGTACGCAATTCGGTATGTTAATCGCATACTTGGAAAAAATGGAAAACGAACACGCCAGCCAAATGGAATTAAGTGATTTGGAAGCGTTCTACCGTGCGGCAAAAGAGCATTATGACAGTGATGAAGTGTTTGCTGAAAAATCACGTAACTATGTGGTGAAACTCCAAAGTGGTGATGAATATTGCCGTACGATGTGGAAAAAATTAGTCGATATTACCATGCACCACAACCAAGAAAACTACGACCGTTTAAACGTTACCCTTTCAGAAAAAGATGTGATGGGCGAAAGCCTTTACAACCCGATGTTGCCGGAAATCGTAGCGGATCTAAAAGCAAAAGGTTTAGCGGTGGAAGACGATGGTGCATTGGTGGTGTTCTTAGACGAATTTAAGAACAAAGACGGCGACCCGATGGGCGTGATCGTACAGAAAAAAGACGGCGGTTTCTTATATACCACGACTGATATTGCCGCTGCGAAATATCGCTATGAAACGTTAAATGCTGATCGTGTGTTAGTGTTCTCGGATTCTCGCCAAGCACAACATATGCAACAAGCGTGGTTAATTACCCGTAAAGCAGGCTATGTGCCAGAAAGTTTCAGCCTTGAACATCCATTCTTCGGAATGATGTTAGGTAAAGACGGTAAGCCGTTTAAAACGCGTTCGGGCGGTACGGTTAAATTAAAAGATCTGCTAGATGAAGCGGTGGAACGTGCGGATAAATTAATTTCAGAGCGTTCAACCGATTTAACTGCAGCAGAAAAAGCGGCGGTAGTGGAAGCGGTGGCAATCGGCTCGGTCAAATATTCGGATCTTTCGAAAAACCGTACCACAGACTATGTATTCGACTGGGATAATATGCTGACCTTCGAAGGCAACACCGCACCGTATATGCAGTACGCTTATACTCGTATTCGTTCAATCTTCAACCGTGCCAGCATTGATGTAAATGGCTTAAATGGCGAAATTAACTTAACTGAAGACAAAGAACGTGCGTTAGCGGTTAAACTTTTACAGTTTGAAGAAGCGTTGAATGGCGTGGCAAAAGACGGTATGCCGCATATTCTTTGCCAATACTTATACGAATTAGCCGGTGCATTCTCAAGTTTCTACGAAGCTTGCCCAATGCTGAATGCGGAAGAAAATGTGAAAAACAGCCGTTTACGTTTAGCTGCATTAACAGCGAAAACGCTAAAACAAGGTTTAGATCTCTTAGGTATTAAGACGATTGAAAAAATGTAATGAAATGTCCCCCTCTTTTGTAAAGAGGGGTTAGGGAGATTTTACAAGCGGTGAAATTTCTCCAATATTTTGCAAATTTTAGATCTAACAAATCTCCCTCTGCCCCTCTTTGCTAAAGAGGGGAGTAAAAAAGGAATAACAATGAAATTTATTGATGAAGCCCTGATTCGTGTCGAAGCAGGCGATGGCGGTAACGGTTGTGTGAGTTTCCGTCGTGAAAAATATATCCCGAAAGGTGGGCCGGACGGTGGTGATGGCGGTGACGGCGGCGATGTTTATTTAATCGCTGACGAAAACTTAAATACGCTTATCGACTACCGTTTTGAAAAACGTTATGCTGCAGGTCGTGGCGAGAACGGTCGTAGTGCCGGCTGTACCGGACACCGTGGCAACGATATTACCTTACGTGTGCCGGTTGGTACGCGAGCAATCGACAATGACACTCAAGAAGTGATTGGTGACTTAACTAAACACGGTATGAAAATGTTGGTGGCAAAAGGTGGTTATCACGGTTTAGGTAATACCCGTTTTAAATCGTCGGTAAACCGTGCGCCTCGCCAAAAAACGAATGGTACACCGGGCGAAAAACGTGATTTATTACTGGAATTAATGCTACTTGCCGATGTTGGTATGCTTGGCTTACCGAATGCTGGTAAATCAACCTTTATTCGTGCCGTATCAGCAGCAAAACCGAAAGTAGCGGATTATCCGTTTACCACACTTGTGCCAAGTTTAGGTGTGGCTCGTGTCGGTGCGGATCGCAGCTTTGTGGTGGCGGATATTCCTGGCTTAATTGAAGGTGCGGCAGACGGTGCCGGTTTAGGTATTCGTTTCTTAAAACACCTTGAGCGTTGCCGTGTGTTAATTCACTTAGTCGATATTATGCCGATTGACGAAAGCGATCCGGCACAAAATATCTCCGTGATTGAAAGCGAGCTGTATCAATATAGCGAAAAATTATCGGAAAAACCGACTTGGTTAGTGTTCAATAAGATTGACACGATTGGCGAAGAAGAAGCACAAGCCCGTGCGAAAGAAATCGCAGAACAAATCGGTTGGGAAGGCGATTATTACTTAATTTCGGCAGCAACTGGTCAAAACGTGCAAAACTTAACCCGTGACATTATGGACTTTATCGAAGCGAACCCTCGTGAAGTTGCAGAAGAAAATAAAGAAGCGGATGAAGTGAAATTCAAATGGGATGACTACCATCAACAAGCAATGCAAAACCCTATCGAAGAAGATTGGGATGACTTTGATGATGATTGGTCGGAAGAAGATGAAGAAGGTGTGGAATTTGTTTACACCCGTAGCTAATCCTAGCTAATGACAAGCGGTTGAATTCGCGAAAAAATTTGCAAATTCGACCGCTTTTTATTTGAGGAATCAAAATGCTGAATGCCAAAAGTTGTGAATTATTCGAAATCCCGTTTTTTCAATTTGCGCAAATGAAAAAATATTGTCCGGAAGATATTCCGTTGATAAAAGCAAATTACAAAGCGGAGTGGCAAAAATGGAAAACATTGCATTTAGAAGTGGCTCGTCAGCTCGGTATGCCGTTTGCCGAACCACATATTGAAAAATGGTGTAACGGTTGGCAAGTGCGGTCGCATTTTTTTGCCTATTATAAATATGAATTTAACCGCAATTCTGCGGCAATTTTATCGGTGATTTTAAATCGCCGCCGTTTACAGGTGTGTTTGGATTGGCATTGTTACCGAGCGGATCGATCTCAGATTTCGTTAGCACAATATAACCAATGGTTAGAAAAATTAGACCGCTTGCAATACCGAGATTTTGAAGTATGGCACGGTGCGGAAAGTGAATATGCTGATTTTAAAACGCTTAAAGAAACCGATTTGTTGTCGCTTGAAAATGAAGAAGATTTTTGGTGTATCGGGCGTAATATCGAAAAAGCTGATTTGGATCAGATTGATATAGCGGAATTTATTTACCAAACCATTCGCCAATTATTACCGCTGTATGAAGCGTGCCATCAAAAATAGATTAGGGTTTATGAAAGCAGATGCTAGAAAAATTTAGCTGTTAAAGCTAATAAATAAGAAAACGCGAGAGAGTATATTAATTATGAGTCGAAAGGGCTAACTTACAAGCAAGAGAGGTAAAATTTTCGCCATCATCACGCATTCTCATATAGATCTTTCGACGTTTTCTATAATAAGGATTGCTGTTATTACTAATTAATAAATCAATAGTTGATTTTTGTTTATGCTGCTTTCTCACTTCATTAAGTTGTGACCATGCAAAAAAGGCTAAGTACCCAGTAAATAAACAAGTACCTAGCCCATAAATTAGTGACCAATCAATGCTCTTTAAAAATGTTAGCATTATTAGATCTCCCAACCCTCATTGAAATTAAATTTTTTCATTTTGTCCTCCTAATATAGGTTCTAGTTTAGAAAATTGAAGTGGATAATAGGATTGTCAATTTTAATTGTCAATATAAAAATTTTTACAGAAAATTGATGTTATTAGCGGGTTATATCTAAAATAAATTAGCACTTATATATTTATCGGGCGGAGTATATATCCGCCCTTATTTTTATATTTAGCCGTATAAACGTTTCTTTTCTTTATCCGACCAATCTCTATTTTCTCTAGCAATTTGCTGTTTTTCCGAATCAACAAATCTTCTTAGACAGCCCCAAAGGGGCTGTTCTATGCTTAACCACGTAAGACTTGCCGTGCGTGGCATAGACAAGCGGTTAAATTTTTACAGATATTTCCTATACTGTATTTCACTTCCCACAAATCTTTAAGATAATTCTTTAACAAAACAAAACAAAACAAAACAAAACAAAACAAAACAAAACAAAACAAAACAAAACAAATTTACAAATAAGGTCTAATGAGTAAATAAATTTATAGACTTTGGTATTTATTTGATTTTGATCATAGAATAACTTGTTCTTGTTATATTTGTAATTTAGGCAAATTAGCAATACAAGAGAAACGAATATCCTACGTAACAAAGGACTGTTTATTGGTGTAGTGATAATTTCGAAATGAGTAACATTGTAACATTAGGAAATGTTTATGAATAAAATTTTTAAGGTAATTTGGGATCATTCTTCGCAGACTTGGGTTGCGGTATCTGAATTATCAAAAGCAAAAGGTAAGACAAAATCAACCGCTAAGGCGATTGTTGTTGCATTATCAACATTAGGTGCAGTAGATGCGTTAGCGGCGACTGCTTACCAAGGCACGACACAAGCCGGTTCAGCAGTAGCAACAGCTGCAGATGCAACCGCGATCGGTGATACTGCATCGGCTGCTTCTTATGCAGTGGCGGTAGGTAGTAATGCTAAGGCAAATACTAACGTTGGTATTGCTATCGGTGAGAAAGCACAAACTAATCCTATCGATAATTTAGGATATAAAGGCAATAAAGTTGACCCAGTATTAGCTACGGATAGTAATAAATTAATAGCTATCGGTCAGAATACTAATGTAGTTGGTAAAAACTCTATCGGCATTGGTGCTGGTACTGTAATGGGTATCAATAATATTGTGATTGGTGCATCAGGTATCAGTAATCCGGATTGGCGTACATACGAGAAAGCGGATGGTACTACAGTTCAACGTCCAAAAACTGACCACGTTATTATCGGTAATGGCGTATCAGTTATGTCTGGTATGGGTTCTGTTGCGGTAGGTCATCAATCAGTTGTTGGCGGTGGCGATTATGTTACCTCCAAAGGTAATACATTATACGGTACGAGTGCAGACGCTTTTGCAACAGCAATCGGTACTAAAACACAGGCGTATGCGTTCGGCGTATCTTTAGGTGCGGGTGCAACCTCTGACCAGATTCGTTCAAACGGCGATCACTGGTTAACCGGTACAGTGGCAATCGGTGCTTATGCGTATACGGATAACGCAGCCGGCGGTAATGCGATCGGTTCAAATGCCTTTGTTAAAGGTCAAGCATCGAATGTAATCGGGGTTTCTGCACGAGCAGGTGCAGGTTCAGACTTCTCTAATGCGATTGGTTATAACGCCTCTGCACGTAGTGCATCAGGTATTGCTTTAGGTAACAATGCGATTGCCGGTCAATATAGTGCACAATCAATTATTGATGCAGGTAGAACGGTCTTAAACCAAGGTGAACCATCTACTATTGCTAATCAAGGTGCGATTACACAAGTAGCACCGGGTGCGACAGCGATTGGTTCTCAAGCAAATGCACTTTCTGACCATACGATCGCATTAGGTACTAATTCAGCAGCCGGCGGTACGGCGAAAGCGGATGTTGCGGTATTAGAAAAATATCGTGATGCGTTAACTGCACAAGTGACCGCAGCGACTAACAAGCGTAAAACGGCACAAGAAGCGTATGTTGCTAATCCGTCAGTGGCTACTTTATATGATTATAACCTAGCGGATCGTACTTTAGTTAACTTACAAATGACTTTACAAGATGTTCAATCGGATCTTGCTAAAGTCTTACCGGATAATGTGGTTTCATCTGATAGTGCGATCGCAATTGGTGCGGCAACTGTTGCAAGAAACCATTTCGCACTAGCCTTAGGTGCGGCAGCAAAATCAACCGGTAATAGTTCTACAGCAATCGGTCGTAATGCAAACGTAACCGGTAACTACTCAACAGCGGTAGGTTTCGGTAACGTGGTAAGAGGTGATAATTCAGGTGCATTCGGTGACCCATCTGTGGTTGACGGTAGCAACTCGACTGTATTAGGTAATAACCACGTGATTGCTAAAAACACAGAGAAAGCAATCAGTATCGGTAACCAAAACAGCCTTGGTGGTACAGGTACACGTAATGCAGATGGCGTTGTGGATCAAACTAAAGAATTAACCTTAGCTGACAGTGCAAGCGGTTCAATGGTTATCGGTAACAACAATACCGTTAATGCAGAAAACGTAATGGTATTAGGTAACAACATTACTGTTGCGAAAGAGAAAGCAGGTTCTGTCATTCTTGGTCAAGACGCAAAAACCGAAGGTTCGCACGCAATTGAAAACGTAACCTCTGCAACAATCGGTACTGGTGCAGCACAAGTAACTTATGATGGCTTTAAAGGTACTGTAAAAGACGAAGGTCGTTTTGTCAGCGTTGGTGCGAAAGGTGATGAGCGTAAGATCATTAACTTAGCGGCAGGTAATATTTCTGCAACTTCAACTGAAGCGATCAACGGTTCACAGCTTTATGCAGTAATCGACAAAGCACACGAAACACAAACGCATTACTATAGTGTAAATGACAGCGGTAACCACCGTGACAACTATAAAAATGATGGTGCAACTGGTGATGCTGCTTTAGCGGCAGGTGTTAATGCTTCAGCAACCGCTGACAATGCGATTGCTATCGGTAATGCAACAGCAGAGCGTGTTTCATCTATTGCTATCGGTGATGGTGCAAATGCAACAGGTATTAACGCTGCAGGCAACCAAGGTGGTGCTAATGGCGCAATGGATAGCCAACACTCTATCGCAATCGGTACAAATGCGAAAGCAGTTTCCGGTGGTGTAGAAGATGCTCAGGCTGCAACAGCGATCGGCTTAAATTCTGTATCTTATGGTCCGGGTACGATTGCTATCGGTCAGGGTGCAACGGCAGATAATAATGCTCATTCTGTACAATATGCGACAGCTATCGGTGTCAATGCAAATGCAAGTAACGATAATACGGTTGCAATCGGTAAAAGTGCGGCAGCAAGTGGCAATGAAGCAACCGCTTTAGGTCTTGGTTCAGAAGCAAAACAAACTGCGACGACAGCTGTAGGTTCTAAAGCAAAAGCGTTAGCAGATCAGGCGACAGCGGTCGGTTTTGATTCTTATGCTGCTGCACAAGGTACAGTTGCACTCGGTCAGTCTGCATCAGCAGAGAGAACAGGTGCATTTGCTGGTGGTATGTCGTCAAATGCAGGCGGTGAGCGTTCTGTTGCTGTGGGTAGCTCTGCAAATGCTGGTGGTACTTACTCTGTTGCAATCGGTAACAGTTCGACAAGTGCGACCTCTTCTTCTATTGCCTTAGGTAATGGTGCGAAAAATATTTATAAACCAAATGATCCTGATGCAGAAAAAAATCAATTAGGTTCTAACGCGGTTGCAATTGGTTTAAATGCTGAAACTAGCGAGTTAGATACTATTGCTATCGGTAACCGTTCTACTGCTTCAGGTAATATTGCTACTGCAATCGGTTCACAAGCGAAAGCAGAGGGTACAGCAAGTTTAGCTGTGGGTGACCGTGTAGAAGCGAAAGCAAATTTTGCAACTGTACTCGGTTCTTTCTCTAAAGCTGAGAATATCTATGATATCGCAATCGGTTCGGAAGCAACCGCTAACGGTGCTAACGGCGGACACGCACTTGCGATGGGTTATAAATCAGAAGCAACAGGTTTTGCATCAATCAGTGAAGGTATTTACTCTAATGCAAGTGGTCGTCAATCGGTTAGCTTAGGTTATGCTGCAAGTTCAACAGAAAATAACGCAATGGCATTAGGCCAAAATGCAACAGCATCATTACAAAATTCTGTGGCATTAGGTTCATTTGCAACGACAAGTGCTGATGCAACAGCTCAGTCTGCAGGTTTAACGGCAGTCACTTCAGCAAACGTAAACGGTGTTGAGTACGGTACATTTGCCGCAACCACACCAAAAGCGGTTGTTTCTGTAGGTAAAGCTGGCGATGAGCGTCGTATCCAAAACGTAGCGGCAGGTTTAATCTCTGCAACTTCAACTGATGCGATTAACGGTTCACAGCTTTATGCCGTAATTGATAATTCAGGTTGGAATGCAACGTCAGGTACAGCTAACGGTGGTGTACAGGTTGGTACAGCAACGCAAGCTAAAGTGAAAAACGGTGAAGAAGTTAAATTTATCGCAGGTAAAAACTTATCTGTAGAACAAGTTGATCAAAACTTCACCTTTGCAACGGTTGATAATCCTGAGTTTACCAGCGTGAAAGTGGGCGATACAAATAACCCAATCACAATTGAAACGAAAGATGGTAACAACCAAATCACAGGTTTAACATCAACTTTACCGGATACGGATAATACAACGACAAACCAAGCGGCACCGCAAGATGTAGATAATACGAAAGCGGCAACGTTAGGCGATGTATTAAACGCAGGTTGGAATTTACAAGAGAAAGGCGCAGCGAAAGACTTCGTAAAACCTTATGACACAGTGAATTTCATTGATGGTACAGGTACAAAAGTTAACATCACAACGGATGGTTCAGTATCAAATGTTAAATTTGATATTGACACAGCAGCATTAACGACGCCGATTACGAATAATCAGGCAGGTAATGTAAACAACGTTAACCAAGGTGATGAAAACAAACTTGCAACAGCAGGTGATGTGGTTAATGCCGTAAATAATGCATTCTGGACAGTTCACCAAAACGGTGATGCTGCAACTAACCAAGTGAAAGCAAGTAACGAAGTTCACTTTGTAGACAGCGATACATTAACGGCAACTGTAAGTAAAGACGGCGATACCAAAACTAACGTTACCTTTACTGCAAAAACATCAGACATTACGGTTGAAGGTGATGTAAATAACGCAGATGCAGGTAAAGCGACAGCAGTTAACCCGAACCAACTTGCAACAGCAGGCGATATCGCAGAAGCGATCAACAATGCTGGCTTCAAGTTAAAAACATCAGCAACAGATGGTGAGAAAGACGCAGCGTCAACAGGCGATGAGTTAATTAATCCAAGCGATGTAGTTGAAATGGTTGCAGGTAAGAACTTAAAAGTTAAGCAAGAAGCTAATGGTAAAGTGACTTACTCAACAACAGATGATGTTGAATTTAACAATGTGACTGCAAATAACGTTACTTCAAACAAAATTGAAGTACCAAATACGGATCCGAACTCAAATAAACCGAATATTACGATTGAAAATAACTCAATCACTGGTTTAGACAGTTCATTACCGACTGCATCTAAATTTGATAATGGTGTTGCAGGCAGCGAAGCTCCGAAATCTCAAGATGCTCCGACAAATGTTAATACAGGCAAAGCGGCAACGTTAGGCGATGTATTAAATGCAGGTTGGAACTTAAAAGAGAACGGTACAGAGAAAGACTTTGTTACTCCGTATGAAACCGTTGATTTCGTAAATGGTAATGGTACAACCGTAAATATCACAACGAAAGATGGCGTATCAAAAGTTAAAGTCGACATTGATGTGAAAGCATTAACTGGTAACATTACTAACAACCCGGATGGTACTGCAAACGGTGGTGATGTAAATAACGGTGGTAAATTAACTACAGTTAATGAAGTTAAAGATGCGATCAATAAGTCAGGCTGGAAAGTCACTGCGGATAAAGACGGTACAGGTACTGTTTCAGGTAAAACTGAAGAGTTAATTAACCCAAGTGAACTTGTAACATTCCGTGCCGGCGATAATATGGTATTAAATCAAGCAGGTAACGTATTTACTTATTCAGTAAATCCAAACCCAGTATTTACTACTGTAACCGCGAAAGACGGCGTAACAATCGGTAACAATACGGATACTTCTCCGAATGTAACGATGACAACCCAAGAAGGTTCACCAACCAACGTAGGTAAACCGGACGGCACAACCGGTGGCGATACTATTACTCCGTCAGCTGTGAAATTCGGTGATAAAGACGGTAATCCGGTACAATTAACCGGCGTATCATCTCCGTTAACAACGAAAGTAACACCGACAACGGATGCGAACGGTACTAACCCAGCAGATGTTCAGTTAGTTGATTTATCTAACCTAACCCTGGCACAGCAAAATTCTGCGGTAACAGCAGGCGATTTAGCAAATATGGGTTGGGTAGTATCCGCACCGGAAAACCAATATAAACAAGCGGTTAAAAACGCGAACGAAGTTAAATTCACCGGCGAAAACGGTATTAGCGTAACCGGTAAAACAGATGAGAATGGCGTTTATAACGTAACTGTAAAAGCGGATACGGCTAAAGTTGGTGTGAATAACGATGGTACTGCGACTAACGTTGATAAAGACGGTAATCCGGTAACTACGCCAATTAATCCGAATGCGCTTGCAACAGCAGCAGACGTGATTAACACTGTGAATAATACTTTCTGGAACGTAGCGGGTAACGGCGATGTGAAAGATGGTGTGAAAGCGGGTGATACGGTTAACTTCAAAGACGGTGCTGGTACAAAAGTTGTTATTAATTCAGACGGTAAAACAACAGACGTTCAATTTAACATTGATGTCAATGCGTTAACCGGTGATATTACGAACAACGCAAATGGTACTGCAAACGGTGGAGATACAGCTAATGGCGGTAAATTAACCACAGTTAATGATGTTAAAGATGCAATCAATAACTCAGGTTGGACTGCAACAGCAGGTCAAGGCGTTGATGGTGGCGAAGTATCTGGTAAATCGAATGAGCTTGTTAATCCGGGCGAAACGGTAACCTTTGATGCAGGTAAAAATATGAAACTTGTTCAAGAAAACGGCAAGTTTACCTACGCAACTAAAGACGATGTGACATTCAACCAAATGAATGCGACAACCGTTGTGGTAGGTGATCCGAAAGATCCAGCTAAATCGACTACATTAACATCAGGTGATAACGGCTTAGATGTGGGTGGTGATAAGATTAGCAATGTTGCAGACGGTGATATTTCTCCGAACAGCAACCAAGCGGTTAACGGTGACCAGTTATACAACTATGTGAATGTAAACGGCAAACCGGCAACGAACAAAGACGGCAAAGTTAACTTTGTAAATGGTTCTAATACCAATGTTTCTGTTGACCCTAACACGGGTGACATTGCATACAATGTTAACAACACAACGTTAAATGTTGCAGATGCAGGTAACGTGAATGTTCCAACTGGTGAAGAAGCAAATAAATTTGTAAATGCAGGTGATCTTGCTAATACACTTAATAATGTTGCTTGGAACGTGGAAGCTAAAGCAGTTGAAGGTACAACAGGTAAATCTGAATACCAAGGCGGCGATAAAGTGAAAGCGGGCGACAAAGTCAGCATTAATGCAGGTAACAACATCGTAGTAAGCGGTAAAGGTAAAAATATCAATATCGCAACTTCGAAAACACCTGAGTTTACTTCGGTACAAGTTGGTAAAAATACTGTAATTAGTGAGGGTAAAGACGTTGATGGTAACACTTCTGTAAATGTTGCTAATAAAGACGGTTCTCCAACACGTATTACTAACGTGAAAGCAGGTAAAGCTCGTACTGATGCAGTGAACGTAGGTCAATTAAAAGACGAAATCGGTGGTGTAAACCGTCGTATTAACAAAGTTAATAAAGACTTACGTGCTGGTATCGCAGGTGCGAATGCGGCAGCAGGCTTACCACAAGTTTACATTCCGGGTAAATCAATGGTTGCAGCTTCTGCGGGTACATTTAAAGGCGAAAGTGCGGTAGCGGTAGGTTACTCACGTGCGTCTGACAATGGCAAACTTATCTTGAAACTTCAAGGTAATGCAAATACTCGTGGCGACCTTGGTGGTTCTGTGGGTGTAGGTTACCAATGGTAATTTAACGCTTTACTCAATGAACTGAGTAAATAAGATAAAAACGGCGATAGGTGCAAACTTATCGCCGTTTTTTATGGATATAGCTAATTTAAATCGTTGTATATTGATTTTTCTGTATTTGATGATTACATTGAGATATTACAAGGTAGTAGTATAATACATTTGGTAAGGAGAGGTTAATGTACACTATTATTGAAACTCTGAAGTTTGAACAAGAATCTAAGAAAATTTGGGATGAAGATGAGCGTTTAGCCTTCTTTACTTATATTTCGCAGAACCCAAAAATTGGAGATGTAATTCAGCATGGTAAAGGCGTAAGGAAAGTTCGTTGGCATTATCAAGGGCGTGGAAAACGTGGTGGTGTAAGAGTACTTTACTTTAATGTTTTACAAGCAGGTTTCATTCTGATGATTGATATTTATTGCAAGAGTGAAAAAGAAAATATTTCGGATAAAGATCTAAAAAAACTAATGGAGTTAACAAAATGACGGATTATGCAAAACTTACTCAAGATGCAACCAAAGACTGGGATATTGATGCAATGGTGCAAGCAATTATTGCTGATGATCCTGAAATGGCAGAATATGCTAATGATTTACGTCTTTCACTAGCGAGTGCGAAAAATGGGGAAATCGGGAGAATATCTCAAATTCAGGTTTCCCCTATTGTAGAAACTCGCCAACGAGCGAACCTTTCACAGCCGAAGTTTGCTGAAAAATTAGGGATTTCTGTTGCAACGCTTCGTTCATGGGAACAGGGGTTACGTAAGCCGAGTGGCGCGGCAAAAACTTTACTGGATCTGTTACACAAACGCCCAGAGCTCATCAATGAGATTTCCCATGTTTAATGATTTTTTAAGCCTTCTTTATTGAAGGCTTTATTTACTTTGGTATTGTAATTCGTGCTGTGAGGCAATCGCTAAGAAATGGCTAACAAAAGGAATTCCATTTGGGCTTTTGGCAAATTTCCGCTAAAATGCGACCGCTTGTAACTTTAGACGGAATAATATGAATCAGAAACCTTTAGCAATTTTTTTAATGGGGCCGACCGCTTCGGGCAAAACGGATTTAGCAATCGCATTACGTCAAACGCTGCCGGTGGAAGTAATTAGTGTCGATTCGGCATTAATTTATAAAGGCATGGATATTGGCACGGCAAAACCGAGTAAAGCGGAATTGGCACTTGCCCCACACCGTTTAATTGATATTTTAGATCCGAGCGAAAGTTATTCAGCGATGAATTTTCGTGCTGATGCGTTACGAGAAATGGCAGCAATTCGCGAAAGTGGACGTATTCCGTTATTAGTCGGTGGCACGATGCTCTATTATAAAGCATTGTTAGAAGGGCTTTCGCCGTTACCTTCCGCTGATGATAATATTCGTGCGGAGATTGAAGCGAAAGCGGAGCAAATTGGTTGGAACGGATTGCATCGTGAATTATTAGAGATAGATCCGGTTGCCGGCAATCGAATTAATCCTAATGATAGTCAACGGATTAATCGTGCTTTGGAAGTTTTTTATATCACAGGCAAAACAATGACAGAGTTAACTGCTCAACAGGGTGAGAGTTTGCCTTATCAGGTGTTGCAATTTGCGATTGCACCACAAGACAGAGCGGTATTACATCAGCGAATTGAGCAACGTTTTCAGAAAATGATCGATCTCGGATTTCAGCAAGAAGTAGAAAAATTACGTGCTAGAGGTGATTTACATAAAGATCTGCCGTCTATTCGTTGTGTCGGTTATCGTCAAATGTGGGAGTATTTGGATGGCGATATTTCGCTCGATGAAGCGATTTACAAAGGCATTTGTGCCACTCGTCAGCTCGCAAAACGTCAATTAACTTGGTTAAGAGGCTGGAATGGCGAAATTGAATGGTTGGACAGTTTAGATCCGACCAGTTCTAAGTTAAAAATGATGAAAAAGATCGAACAAAACTTAATTAAATTATGATAATATCGTCTTCGCCTTTGGCACTAAAACAATATTCACCACAACAATAAAAAGGAAAAGAAAATGGCAAAAGGTCAATCTTTACAAGATCCATATTTGAATGCACTTCGTCGTGAGCGTATTCCTGTTTCAATTTATTTAGTTAACGGTATTAAATTACAAGGACAAATCGAATCTTTCGACCAATTCGTAATTTTATTAAAGAACACGGTAAGCCAAATGGTTTACAAACACGCAATTTCAACCGTAGTACCGGCTCGCTCAGTTTCTCATAACAACGGCGGTGCGGCACAAGCTCAACCTGCTCCGGCAGTTGAAGCGGCTGCGGACAAAACGGAATAATTAAGTTATTACTACTGAAGCCTTAATTCATAATGAAATGCCAAATACAGATGAAAATGCTGTATTTGGCTTTGCTTTATCTGAGAAACAGACAAAAGACTTTTCTCATACGCAAGATAAAGCGGTCTTAGTCCACCTCTTTCTTTCTCAAACTAAAGATATTGAGAATCTTATGGAATTTCAAACGCTTGCTGAATCGGCTGGTGTTGAAATTCTTGCCACCTTAACCACTTCTCGTTCTGCACCACATATCAAATATTTTGTCGGACAAGGTAAAGCCGATGAAATTGCTCAAGCGGTAAAAGAGTTGGGAACTACGGTGGTGTTAGTCAATCACGAGCTTAGTCCGTCACAAACTCGTAATTTACAAGCATTATGTGAATGTCGGGTGGTGGACAGAACCGGTCTGATTTTAGATATTTTTGCCCAACGAGCCAGATCGCACGAGGGTAAATTACAGGTCGAGTTGGCTCAACTTAAACATTTGGCAACCCGTTTGGTTCGCCGTTTGGGCAATCAAGATCAGCAAAAGGGCGGTGCAGTCGGTTTACGCGGACCGGGCGAAACCCAGCTGGAAACCGACCGCCGTTTGATTAAAGTGCGGATTCAACAGTTACAAAACCGCTTAGAGAAAGTGAATAAGCAGCGTAGCCAAAATCGGAAAACTCGCCAAAAAGCGGATATTCCGACCGTTTCATTGGTGGGTTATACCAATGCTGGGAAATCTACCTTGTTTAATGCAATCACTAATGCCGGCGTTTATGCAGCAGATCAGTTATTTGCAACACTTGATCCGACTTTACGCCGGATGCAGATTCAGGATGTCGGTACGACAATCTTAGCGGATACGGTCGGTTTTATTCGTTTCTTACCGCATGATTTGGTTTCTGCCTTTAAATCCACGTTACAAGAAACCACCGAAGCGAGCTTACTGTTACACGTGATTGATGCGGCGGATGATCGCAAAAATGAAAATATTGATGCGGTTAATCAAGTTTTAGACGAAATCGGTGCGTTAGACATTCCAACCTTATTGGTTTATAACAAAGTCGATAAACTCGAAGGTGTGATGCCACATATTGAGCGGAATGATGACGGCAAACCGATTTCGGTTTATCTCTCCGCACAAGCCAATCAAGGTATTGATTTGTTGTATGAAGCGATTCGGGAATGTTTACGCAATGAGTTAGTGCGTGAGAAGATATTATTACCGGCAACCGCTGGGCAAATTTATACGCAATTCCGTTTACAGAATTGTATTAAAAATGAAGCCTTTAATCAGTTTGGTGACCGATTGGTTGAAGTGGAAGTAGATTTAGTACAATGGAATAAGTGGCTCAAACAATTCCCGGAATTGGCAGAATATATTGAGTTTGCAAGTTGGGAAGAAAGCTAGAATACAAGCGGTAGCATTGCTACCGTTTTTTACAATTTAAGGAAGTTATATGCAGATTCAAGATTATCAAAATTGGGTTAGAGAATTTTATCAAACACAGGGTTGGTATCGCTATAACCCGTTTATTCGAGTAAACTTTTTAAGTGAAGAAGTCGGTGAGGTGGCACGTGCGGTGCGTGCAATTGAAATTGGTCGGGATCGCCCGAATGAAACGGAAGCGTCTTATCAAGAAAAAAGAAAGTGTTTAGTGGAAGAACTGGGTGATGTGCTGGATAATCTATTTATTTTGGCAGACAAATACGATATTTCGATGGAAGAAGTGATTGAAAAGCACCAAGCAAAATTTATCAAACGCTATGTAAAAGACGAATAAAAAAAGACCGCTTGCTAGTGTTAACAAGCGGTCTGATTTCATTAAACTTTAGCGAGTGCCGTAAACCACAATGGTTTTACCGTGGGCTGAAATTAAGCCTTCATCTTCTAACATTTTTAAGATTCTGCCGACCGTTTCACGTGAACAACCGACCATTTGTCCGATTTCTTGTCGGGTGATTTTAATTTGCATTCCCTCAGGGTGGGTCATCGCATCCGGCATTTTCGCCAGATTCATTAAAGTTTGTGCAATACGACCGGTGACATCTAAGAACGCAAGATTACTGACTTGACGTGACGTTTGGCGTAAACGGCGAGCCATTTGTGCTGAAAGATACATTAAAATATCTGGGTTTAAATGCACAAGCTGTTTGAATTTTTTATACGAGATTTCTGCAATTTCGCAAGCACCTTTGGTTTTAACCCAAGCGGTACGCGGTTGAACAGATTCTTCAAATAAACTGATTTCCCCGACAAATTCGCCTTGACCAAGATGCGAAAGAATCATTTCTTTGCCTTCTTCATCTTTGATAAATACCGCAACGGATCCGCTAACGATATAAAATAATGATTCGGCATCTTCCCCAGCGTGAATCAGCGTATATTTTGACGGATAACGATGAATATGACAGTGAGTCAGAAACCACTCTACCGCAGGATCGTGGATAGAGGGTGTGACAGTCATTTCACTGTCTAATTGAGGTGTTGAAATTGAAATATCTTGCATCTGCATAAAAAACCTCGATAAATTCTTTTATAGCTTTTAATATTTTAAACTAAGTGATTGTATCACGGGAGTATGAATTAGCCTAAGAAAGATTTTTTATCTTTAATATCAAGGCTTTGGTGAAGTTCAGACCACACAATCACGACTTTATCCGCCTTTAATTGAGCGAATAAACGTTCACGTTTTTCCTCTAAAGACAGCTCTCTTTCTCCGTAATCGGTGCCTTCTCGTAAAATAAATGAGTCTAAAACATTATTTAATGTTTCAGGCTCAAGCTCTTGCCATGGAATAATCATAAAATTTACTCAAATAACGGCTTAATTAATGCCCATTGTTTTTCAAAATGTTGGTGTTGGTTATAACTGAAATTAGAACGTACTAAGCGTAAAAATTGACCTTCACAAAAATTAACCAAATAACCAGCTAACGCACGTTCATCTTCAAAGGATTTACCTTCACGCAATTTACTCATTTGTAAAATATTGGCGAATTGAAATTCTAAGCCGTCAAAAAATTTGGCAACGCGTGTTTTTAATTGATCGTCTTCAAACATAAGTGCATGACCAGTCAGAATACGAGTTACGCCCGGATTTTTGCGAGCAAATTCGATTACGGTATAGAGAATGGCTTTCACTGCTAATGCAGTCGAATTTTCTTTGCGTTTGCTGGCATTAATATAACTGATTAGCGTTTGTTCGATACGTTCAATTAACGCCTCAAACATTTTAGTTTTGCTTGGGAAATAGCGATATAACGCCCCTTCTGATACGCCTACTGCTTTGGCTAAACGTTCGGTGGTTACTCGCTGCATACCGTCTTCGGAATTTAATAACCCAATCAGCACTTCGAGAACTTGTTGCTGGCGTTCTTTTACCGATTTTTTAGGCATCTTCACTGTTGGTTGTGTCATAAATTTCTCTTGTTAGTCATCTGCTCATCATTAAAAGAAACGGTAAGCGGTCATTTTTACAAACTTTTTTACAAATTCGACCGCTTGTTTGGGTATCGAATTACTGTTTACCCGAATGACCGAAACCACCTTCGCCACGTTCGGTTTGTGCAAAATCGTTTACGATATTGAAGCTGGCTTGAACCACCGGTACAAAAACTAACTGAGCAATACGGTCGCCGACTTCAACGGTAAAAGGCTTATCGCTACGGTTCCACAATGACACCATTAATGGGCCTTGATAATCGCTGTCAATTAAACCGACTAAATTGCCTAACACGATGCCGTTTTTATGCCCTAAACCTGAACGAGGTAAAATTACCGCAGCTAAATTCGGATCCGCGATATAAATGGAAATACCGGTTGGAATTAAGACGGTTTGACCGGGTTCTACGGTTAAAGCACTTTCTGTTAATGCTCGTAAATCTAAACCAGCCGAACCTTCGGTGGCGTAAGCCGGTAAGGGAAATTCGTTGCCGATACGGCTATCTAAAATTTTTAAATCGATTTGTTTCATTTATGTTCCTATTTGTCGTGTTTAAATTGCTCAATAATCTCGTGAACTAAGGCTTCCGCCAGTTTGCTTTTATCTGCAAGCGGTAAGATTTTCTCCCCGTTTTGCCAAAACAGGTGGAGCGAATTTTGATCTTGCCCGAATACTTGTCCGCCGGATACGTCATTGGCACAGATTAAATCTAAGTTCTTGCGTTTAAGTTTATCTTTAGCGTAGTTCGCTACATCTTGCGTTTCCGCTGCAAAACCCACGGTAAACGGGCGATTTTCGGTTAAATTTGCCACATTGGCGATAATGTCCGGATTTTTTACTAATTTAAGAATTAGTTCGTCATTATCAGTGGTTTTTTTGATTTTTTGCGGGGCGATTTCCGCCATTCGATAATCGGCAACCGCAGCACATCCGATAAAAATTGCTGATTTTTGGGCAAATTTGACCGCTTGTTGTTCCATTTCTAGTGCCGATTCCACATCGATTCGAGCGACATTTACCGGTGTGGCAAGATTGACTGGACCGGCAATCAAATTCACGTTTGCACCACGTTTGGCAAATGCTTCAGCAATCGCAAAGCCCATTTTACCGGAGCTATGATTGCTGATATAACGCACTGGATCGATCGCTTCACGGGTTGGGCCAGCGGTAATGGTCACGCTAAGATCTTTCAGATCTTGTGTATGGTTAAAGTGATCGTATACTGCTTGGAGGATCTCGCTCGGTTCAGACATTCTGCCTGCTCCAACATCACCACAAGCTTGGAAGCCGCTATTTGGACCGATCATCTGTACACCACGATTGGCTAATACGGCTAAATTTTCTTGCGTAACCGTTTGTTTGAACATTTGTTGGTTCATTGCCGGTGCAAGAAAAATCGGACTGGCGGTTGCTAAACAGAGGGTTGAGAGTAAGTCATTTGCCATACCAGCACGTAAACGTGCGATAAAATCGGCAGATGCCGGTGCAATCACCACGATATCCGCCCATTTTGCTAATTCAATATGACCCATCGCTAATTCCGCTTGCGGATCTAATAAGGAATTGGAAACGGCATTGGCTGAAATCGCTTGTAGGGTAAGTGGAGTCACAAATGCTTCGGCAGCCGGCGTTAAAACGACTCGTACATCGGCATTGGCTTTTTTGAAAAGACGAATTAATTCAATCGTTTTATAAGCGGCAATACCGCCGGTAATACCGACTAAAATTTTCTTATTATGCAGCATAGCTATTCCTTTTAATCTCTAATTCATTTCTCTGCTTTGCAAAGAAAATCACTAGTATCATTCTACCTGAATAAGCACTCACTCACAATAAAGTGATTTTTGCGATCCATATCGAAAAAATAGCATTACCTTTTTGCTTCAATAAGTTTGCTTATTTATGCTTCGGGGTTATTTCAGTGAACTTGAGTAAAAATAATGAATGATAACGAATTAATGCCAAGGGAAAAGCTATTGGCTTATGGTGTGGAATCTTTAACCGATTATGAATTATTAGCCATTTTTTTGCGTACCGGTATTAAAGGGATGCCGGTGATGCAGTTATCTGAAGCGGTGCTAAAACACTTTGGTTCGTTAAGGGGATTGTTGAGTGCGGATTTGAAGGCATTCTGTCAAATTAAAGGATTAGGCAAAACGCAATTTATTCAATTACAGGCTTCTAAAGAAATGACCAAGCGTTATTTGGCACAACAAATGCAAGTCAGAGAAAATATTAGTGAACCTCATTTAGCGGTAATGTGTTTTCAGAGTGAGCTAGAATCGGAAGAGCGAGAAGTATTTATGGTAATGTTCTTAGATAATCAAAACCGTCTAATTAAAAAAGAAAAAATGTTTTACGGTACGATTAATCAGGCAACGATACATCCTAGAGAAATTATTAAAGAGGCATTAAAATGTAATGCGGCGGCAATTATTGTCGCCCATAATCATCCTTCGGGGAATTGTACGCCTTCGGAATCGGACAGAGCATTAACTAGAAAGATTGAAATGGCGTGTGATTTGGTTGAAATTCGTTTTGTTGATCATATTGTGGTTGGAAAAGGCAATTATTTTTCTTTTGAGGAAGAAAAGTATCGCCGAAATAATTCATAAATTGAGGCTTGAATAACGCTATTAAAGCGAGTATAATCCGTGGTCTTTAAATATGACTTTGGTCGGGCTGAGCCTGACGAGGCAATTAGATAAACTGATATGAGTCCTAATCGCCCGAACCATTTAAACATTACTTAAGTAATTGGAGAATTAAAATGTCAAGAGTTTGCCAAGTAACCGGCAAGCGTCCAGCAGTTGGTAACAACCGCTCACACGCATTAAACGCGACTCGTCGTCGTTTTTTACCTAACTTACACACTCACCGTTTCTGGGTTGAAAGTGAAAACCGTTTCGTAACTTTACGCTTAACAGCGAAAGGTATGCGTATTATCGATAAAAAAGGCATCGATGCAGTATTAGCTGAAATCCGTGCTCGTGGCGAAAAAATCTAAGGAGCTAACCAATGGCAGCTAAAGGTAATCGTGAGAAAATCAAATTAGTTTCAACTGCTGAAACTGGTCACTTCTACACAACAACTAAAAACAAACGTAATATGCCTGAAAAAATGGAAATCAAAAAATTTGATCCGGTTGTGCGTAAACACGTTGTTTATAAAGAAGCTAAAATCAAATAATTTGATTCAGTTTTTAAGAACCCGACTTTAAGTCGGGTTTTTTTATATGTAATATTAAGCAATCGTTCCGATTTTGAACTGTTAGGCTTAGATCTTGCCGTAAGCGGTAAAAATCACTTCCTTTTTTGTAAAAAAAATGTACTATTAGCCGTTCTTAAATGTAACCCTACATTTGAGCTTGTTTCCAACCTATCCCACAATTCTTTTCTTTGGGAGATATAGGGTAAAAACAAAAAAGCTGAAACGCTTTTTTTAATAAGTAGCGAGTCAAATGCCCCATGGCATCTGTTTTTTAGAATCAGAAAGCTTAGGCTTCCCGCAAGGCACCCGACTTATTTTTTTTCACCTCTTTTTAGAAGGTTTTATTTCAAATGACAATTACCACTCCTGTAAAAGCAGTTCTCGCATCAAACAAACATTTCTTAGATCGTCAAGATAAAATGGAATCAAATGTTCGTAGTTATCCTCGTAAATTACCTTTTGCTTACGCAAAAGCACAAGGTTGCTGGGTAACAGACGTTGAAGGTAATGAATACCTTGACTTCTTAGCGGGCGCAGGAACACTTGCATTAGGTCACAACCATCCGGTATTAATGCAATCAATCAAAGACGTATTAGACAGCGGTTTACCGTTACATACACTTGATTTAACCACACCACTAAAAGACGCATTCACAGAAGAATTACTTTCATTCTTCCCGAAAGATCAATATATCCTTCAATTTACCGGCCCATCAGGTGCGGATGCTAACGAAGCAGCAATCAAATTAGCCAAAACTTATACCGGTCGTGGTAATGTTATCGCATTTTCTGGTGGCTTCCACGGTATGACACATGGTGCGTTATCATTAACTGGTAACTTAAGTGCGAAAAATGCGGTACAAAACTTAATGGCGGGCGTGCAATTTATGCCGTATCCGCATGAATATCGTTGTCCGTTCGGTATCGGCGGTGAAGTCGGTGCAAAAGCGGTTGAACACTATTTTGAAAACTTTATTGAAGATGTGGAAAGCGGTGTAGTAAAACCGGCAGCAGTTATTTTAGAAGCAATTCAAGGTGAGGGCGGTGTTGTACCTGCTCCTATCAGTTTCTTACAAAAAGTACGTGAAGTAACCAAAAAACACGGCATTTTAATGATTGTGGATGAGGTTCAAGCAGGTTTTTGTCGTAGCGGTAAAATGTTCGCTTTCGAACACGCAGGCATTGAACCTGATGTTGTGGTAATGTCAAAAGCAGTTGGCGGTTCATTGCCATTAGCAGTATTAGCCATTCGTAAAGAATTTGACGCATGGCAGCCGGCAGGTCACACCGGTACTTTCCGTGGTAACCAATTAGCAATGGCAACCGGTTATGCTTCATTAAAAATTATGCGTGAAGAAAACTTAGCGAAAAATGCTCAAGAACGTGGCGAATACTTAACCAACGCATTACGTGAATTAAGCAAAGAATTTCCATGTATCGGTAATGTGCGTGGTCGTGGCTTAATGATGGGTATCGATATCGTTGATGAGCGTAAACCGCAAGATGCAACCGGTGCTTACCCACAAGACGGTGAATTAGCGGTCGCAATTCAAAAAGCGTGTTTCAACAATAAATTATTGCTAGAACGTGGTGGACGTGGTGGTAACGTAGTACGTGTGCTTTGTGCAGTAAACATCAACCAAGCGGAATGTGAAGAGTTTATCAAACGCTTCAAACAATCTGTGGCGGATGCAATTAAAGCGGTGCGTGGCTAATTCTAAACCCTACACGAGCCGTGTCGTGTAGGGGTGCTTTATCTGAGCCACGCTGTGGCTCTTTTTATATCCTAGCCCCAACGGGGCTGAGCTTAATTATAACCTAGCACGACTCGTGCTAGGTGCGAGAGAAAAAATGGCAGATATTTCAAAACACAGACAGTCGCTTTTCTGTAGTGATCCGCAATCAATCGCGGATTATGAAAATGCGATGAATAATGCGGTGCAAGCGGTCAGTGCTTGGTTAAAAAATGATAAAATGTACACTGGTGGTTCAATCAAGCAAATGCGTGCTTTGATTGACGGTTTTAATCCGTCAAAAGAAGGTGTAGGCGTACAACAATCGCTTGAGCACTTAGTGGAAATTTTCTTAAAACCAAGCCTTAAAGTTCATCACCCTCACTCGCTTGCACATTTACATTGCCCGACAATGGTAACCAGCCAAATTGCGGAAGTGTTAATTAATGCGACCAACCAATCAATGGACTCTTGGGATCAAAGCCCAGCAGGTTCGATTATGGAAGAACATTTAATTGATTGGTTACGTCAAAAAGTTGGCTATGGTGCCGGTACTTCAGGCGTGTTTACTTCAGGCGGTACGCAATCAAACTTAATGGGCGTATTGCTCGCTCGTGACTGGGCGATTGCGAAAAACTGGAAAAACGAAGACGGTTCGGAATGGTCTGTGCAACGTGACGGTATTCCGGCAGATGCAATGAAAAATGTGAAAGTGGTTTGCTCGGAAAATGCTCACTTCTCAGTACAAAAAAATATGGCAATGATGGGAATGGGTTTCCAATCTGTTGTGACCGTACCGTGCAATGAAAACGCTCAAATGGACGTTGTAGCATTAGAGAAAACATTGGCGGGTTTGACCGCACAGGGCAAAATTGTTGCTTGTGTAGTAGCAACTGCCGGTACGACTGACGCTGGTGCAATCGATCCTTTAAAAGAAATTCGTGCCATCACCAATAAATTCGGTGCATGGTTACACGTAGATGCGGCTTGGGGCGGTGCGTTATTACTTTCTAAAGATTTCCGTCATTTCTTAGACGGTATTGAGGAAACTGATTCAATCACCTTAGATTTCCACAAACACTTCTTCCAAAGTATTTCGTGTGGTGCGTTCTTATTAAAAGATCAGGCAAACTATCGTTTTATCGACTATAAAGCGGATTATCTTAATTCAGAATATGACGAGGCACACGGTGTACCGAACTTAGTGGCGAAATCATTACAAACCACTCGTCGTTTTGACGCATTAAAATTATGGTTTACGGTAGAAGCGTTAGGTGAAGATTTATATGCTTCAATGATTGATCACGGTGTGAACTTAACGAAAGAAGTGGAAGGCTATATTAACGCAACTGACGGCTTAGAAATGTTAGTGCCAAGCCAATTCGCTTCGGTGTTATTCCGTGTCGTACCGCAAGGCTATCCGGCAGAATTTATCGATACCTTAAACCAAAACGTAGCGGACGAGCTTTTCGCACGTGGCGAAGCGAATATCGGCGTAACTAAAGTGGGAGACAAACAATCACTTAAGATGACCACGTTAAGCCCGATCGCAACATTGGAAAATGTGAAAGCATTATTAGCACAAGTATTAGCGGAAGCGGATCGTATCAAAGATTCGATTGTAAACGGTACTTATGTGCCACCGATTGATTAGTTGGTAAAACTTTAGTGAAAAAGACCGCTTCATTACAAGCGGTCTTTTTTATGATTTTTATTCGCTATTTTTGAATTAAATAGCGTAAGGTTGGACCGTCTTGCTCAACGCTTAGTAAGGTATAGCCGTGATTTTTCATATCAACCGGAATATTGTTGATAGATTGTGCACAATCGCTTAATACTTCTAAGATCTCGCCGTCTTGTAGCGTTGGTAACGTTTCTAAAGTGGCGATAGCCGGATACGGACAAGGTTCGCCTAGCATATCTAATGTGTAATCCGGTGTGATTTCGCTCGGGTGTTTGTCTTTTTGTTCAATAACGATAAAAGCCATAGTGTGTTTCCTTTTGGTTAGTTAATAGTATAGGTATTGGTTGCTGCTATTCTTGCTTTCGCTTTGCTGATAAAGCGTTTTTCCCACCATACGATAAAGATAAGACAAGCAATCATTAATGCGTAATTAATCAATAAACCGCTAATCGGGCCGAATGATTTTAAGAGGTTAATTTTTTCATAATCTAGGGCAAGCACCAGGGCTAAATCGTCCCAGAGATAAGCAAGTAGCGTTGAACCGGCAATATTCCCAACGCCGACCCACATAAAATGCACTTGACCTTCCATTGCACGGTACATCCAACCAGTTTCACAACCGCCGGCTAATACGATACCAAAGCCGAATAATAAACCGCCGAGAATAGCGTTTGGACCAGCCCACATAATCTTCGGATTCATGCCTAATTGAATGTAACTAAATACGCAAATTGTGCCGATTAACATTCCGTAAATGATCGCTTTGCCCATATGTGAACGACCTGAAACCCATAAATCTCGGAATGCAGATGTAAAGCAAATTTGTGCTCGCTCGATCAATAAACCAAAGCCTAGTCCGAATAACATTGCAAAACCTAATTTTATTGAATATTGCAATATATAGATGGAAGCCATTGCCCAAGCAATAAAGACTATCATCCCAATCCAAAAGCGGATGTTTGCGTGCTTAGGATTACTAGCTTTGACTTTACCTGAGCCTTTTTTCAGTTTAAGTGGCGGTCGGAACATTGGTAACAACGTAAATTTTACCCCTGCGTAAGTCCCGATAGCAGTAGCGATAGTAAAATACCAAGCGTGCATAGAAAATTGCGGAATACCGGTAAAGAGAGAGGCAAGATTACAGCCCATCGCTAGACGAGCTCCAAAGCCGGCTAAAGCTCCGCCGATTAATGCCTGAAAAATCCGGATTTTATTTTGCGGCATCCGAATTTTCATATTATTCGCCCACAATGCGGCGGCAATACAGCCGGTGAACATACCGAGAATCATTAAGCCGTCAATTCGAGTGAAAATTGTTCCGTCCAGTCCGATTAGGTTAAAGTATCCCCAACCTGAAATATCAACACCGAATATCTGTAAGATTTCTCCTCCCCAACGGGTAAATTCACCAGTGACCGCCCAATAAGTACCGGTTAAGCCAAAATAATAGGCAGAGAGAATACCGGCTGCGATAACGGCTGGAATTGGATTCCAAAATTTAATCAGATAAGTTTGTTTGAATTGTTGCCAGATTTCTAACATAAGTCCTTAAATCCTTAAGAGAAGTTAAAAATGACAAGCAAGGTATAACGATGAAAAAATAGAATTGAATACAATTAGATTTGTTCATTTCCTATACACAAAACTTGCGATATATCGAATGAATGTCTGAATAGACTTAATTTATTCTAAAGATTAATCTGATTTCGTCAATCCTTATAAATCACATAATCTAAACTATTTTTTCTTGACTTATTTTGAATAATTGATTTAATGGTAGGTCGATTTTTTCTTTCCAAATTCAGCAATAAATTTTAAATAAGAGGCATATTATGGCAGAGAGTTTTAGCGTTACGCGTCGTTTCTTTGATGATAAAAATTATCCGCGTGGTTTTGCACGTCATGGTGATTACACTATTCGTGAGGCACAAACTTTAGAGCAATTCGGTCAAGCGTGTTTAGCGTTAGAATCAGGCGAACGTAGTCCGGTAACGGCAGAAGAAGAACGTTTTGTTGCTGTAATGAAAGGCGATGAAATTGCTGAAAGCATTATTGAAAAATCATGGTCAAAATATCGCTCATTAACCAGTAAAACCAAACGTATTTATACGCTTTCAGGTAATGCGGGTAATGATGCCGGTGATGATTTCAGTGCAGCTGAATAATCAGTATTTCTGAGTATTTACCGTTTTAAATATGCCACGGAATACGCTGAAAACACGTAAGTGTTGGTCGGGGTATTTTGTGGTTTATTTTTTTATACTATTTTGATTTTTAAAATTGCCGTATTTTGAGGCAGTAATACAGACAGTAAAAAATGATGAATCTTCCTATTGAGCAATATGCTGATCTTCTTGCAAAAAAAGCAGAAAATTTGACCGCTTTACTTGCACCTTTTAATCCGCCCGAACTTGAAGTGTTTGCGTCTGAAACCAGCCATTTCCGTATGCGTGCAGAGTTTCGTGTGTGGCACGACACTAATGCAGCCGGAGAAAATGAGCTGTATCACATTATGTTCGATCAGGAAACTAAGCAGCGTTATCGAGTCGATCAATTTTCAATTGCTAATCAACTGATCAATAAGATGATGAGCTGCTTGCTCGCTGAAATTAAGGGCCGTGAATTACTCACGCGTAAATTATTCCAAGTGGATTATCTTAGCACGTTAAGCGGTGAAATTGCGGTTTCAATGCTTTACCACAAAAAGTTGACGGAAGAATGGCAAGCGGAAGCTGTAGCATTAAAAACACGTTTGGAAAATCACGGTTTTAACGTGCAAATTATCGGACGAGCGACTAAACAGAAGATCGCTTTAGATCGTGATTATGTTGAAGAAGTATTGCCGGTGGACGGGCGTAATTTAATTTATCGCCAAGTCGAAAATAGCTTTACTCAACCGAATGCGAAAATGAATATCAAAATGTTGGAATGGGCAAGAAGCTGTACCAAAAATAGTAGCGGTGATTTATTAGAGCTTTATTGCGGTAACGGAAATTTCTCGATTGCATTAGCGGAGAACTTCCGCCAAGTGCTAGCCACAGAGATCTCAAAATCTTCGGTTCATTCTGCACAATATAATATCGAACAGAATCAGATCGATAATTTGCAGATTATTCGAATGTCAGCGGAAGAATTTACTCAAGCGATGAACGGTGTGCGTGAATTTAATCGCTTAAAAGGGATTGATTTGAAAGCGTATAATTGCAATACGATTTTTGTTGATCCACCACGAGCTGGTTTAGATCAAGATACTCTAAATATGGTGCAGGCTTACGAGCGAATTTTATATATTTCGTGTAATCCTCATACGTTAGCAGAGAATTTACAACAATTAACCCAAACGCATCGTATTGAGCGTGCGGCACTGTTTGATCAGTTCCCTTATACTCATCACGTAGAAAGTGGCGTGTGGTTGATTAGGAAGTAAGCATAAATAGTCGGTTATGCTGAAAAAAAAATCATTTAGCGATTTTTGTCGATTTTTCTCTTGACCGACATCTTTAAAACTTATATTATTCCGCTCGTTTTCAACGGAGGAATGGTCGAGTGGTTGAAGGCACCGGTCTTGAAAACCGGCGAGGGTTTACGCCCTCCGTGAGTTCGAATCTCACTTCCTCCGCCATCAAATTTACAACTTGTTGATTCGATAAATCAGCAAGTTTTTTTCTCTCAAAGAGAATACAATTTAGAATATGTTTTCAATCCGGAGGAATGGTCGAGTGGTTGAAGGCACCGGTCTTGAAAACCGGCGAGGGTTTACGCCCTCCGTGAGTTCGAATCTCACTTCCTCCGCCATTTATTCAAAACCGCTTGTAATGAAAATTACAAGCGGTTTTCTTTTATAAGAATCTGTGTAGAATATCAGGGATAATAGAGGAGATAAGTATGAAAAATGTTGCGTTATCTATGTCAAATGCACTTACTGCTATTTATCCGCCATTTGAATTCATTGATAAAAAATCAGTAACAAAAGAACAAATTTTGTTCTTAAATTTTCGTATTTCAATGATTAATCAATTATTGGTTACTTGTCTTGAAGCAATTGATCAAAATCCTAGTTTTTGGACTGACATTAATTTAACAGATTTCAAAAAATATCTTACTCAGAATAAAGCTGTTATTTTTGATACCCAAGATTATTTTAATGATGGTTCTCAAACAATGGCAATATTAGATAATATGAAATCTAATATTCGGAAAATTGAAGAGAAGATGGCAAAAGCGACATCATTCAATTTTGATTTGAATCGAATGGAAGAGCGTTTGGATGATATTTTTCACGAATTACCTAATGAAGTAACCAATGTTGGTGAATTTAGAGCTTGGTTAAAAGGTATCGGGAATGGTAAAGTTTTATTCGGTTCTAAAATTGCCGGTGAGAAAACGACTTAATCAAGATTTGGCAATTTAAAGAATATGTTGAAGCTTATGGTTTAGACAATTTACCCGGTCGAAATAAATGTTCCGATAATGTTCCAACAGATGATCCGAATTGGTCAATAAAAGTTGCTAAGGCTCAGCAATATCATTTATGGCATTATCATATTGGCATCCCTGAATATGACGTAAGTTTAGGTTTTGGAAATTATACTTCTGAATATATTTTGCACTATATAAAAGGTGATACTTTTATTAAAGTAGTTGATTTTTCAGCTCATCCTCCATTTAAATTACCATCAGATATTTATTTAAGAGATTAAATTGAAGAGAGCATAGTAGACAAAAAGAGCATTTATATATAACAAAAAAGCACAGAACGTACATTCTGTGCTTTCGCATTTTTATAGCCAACCTTTACGTTTAAAGTAGATATATGGTGTGGCGGCGGCACAAATCATTAAGCCGATTGCCATCGGATAGCCGTATTTAAAATGTAATTCCGGCATAAATTCAAAGTTCATTCCGTAAGTCGAAGCAACCAGCGTTGCTGGTAGGAACATCACCGATACGACCGAGAAAAACTTCATAATTTTATTCTGCTCAATATTGATATAACCCATTGCCGCTTGCATCAAGAAGTTCACTTTTTGGAACAACGATTCATTATGCGGTTGGAGTGATTCAATATCTCGCATAATGTCACGAGCTTGTTCAAGCTGATTGTTCGGTAAGCGAGTTTTACGTAATAAGAAACTTAACGCACGTTGCGTATCCATCAGACATAAACGCACTTTTGAGCTGGCATCTTCCAATTCGGTTAAATCCGAAAGTGCATCGTCAAAATTTTCACTTTCTTGCTTACCGTTTAAGATTACACGGCTTAAGGTTTCTAAATCCGCATAAATTGTTTCGATCACGTCTGCAAGCTGCTCGATTTTGGTTTCAAATAAGTCGAGCAGTAATTCGTACGCATTGCTATCAATTAATTTTTCACGGCGAGAACGCATTCGATATAAACGGAATGCAGGTAAATCACGTTCACGTAGAGTAAATAAACGCCCGTCACGAATAGTAAATGCAACGGTGGCAATATCGGCGTAATCGTCATCATCTAAACAATAGAAAAAAGAGTGAAGGTGTAAGCCGTCTTCGTCTTCAAAGAAGCGAGCAGAAGCCTCTAAGTCTTCCAATTCGTGTTCTTCTGCAAGGGTTTGGTCTAAACCACGCTGTAATACGCTACGTTCGTCATCACTTGGATCGATCAAATCAACCCAAATCGCATCATTTAGCTGATCGGTAGCGGTTTCGTCAACGCTAATAAGACGTGCGTTATCTAAGGCAAATGCACGGATCATTTTATTCTCCAATGGTTAGGAGGTAATGAACAAAAAGGAACAAAAAAGATACTAGGCGAGAGTTACCGACTTGTCGGCAACCAGAGGGTTTGGACAAGTGGGTTAGAAATCTGATAAGTATCGACTGTGACTGTCCAAAATTGTAATCCTCAAATAAAAATAGTGTGCGAATGGTACAGATTAACCGCTTTCTAGTCAAGCAAGCGGTCATTTACTTGCTTGATTTTGCAAAATTTTAAGGAAAAATGACCGCTTTTTTGCTATCGTTAGCACTCCGAAATAATCGATGAGAATTTGACAATGACTGATTTACAACACACGACTGAAAACGAAACAACGCATTTTGGTTTTAAAACCGTTGCCAAAGAAGAAAAACAGCAACTAGTTGCTAATGTATTCCACAGCGTTGCTGGCAAATACGACTTAATGAATGATTTGCTTTCGTTTGGTATCCATCGTGTTTGGAAGCGTTTTACCATTGATTGCAGTGGCGTGCGTAAAGGGCAAAAAGTGTTGGATCTTGCCGGTGGAACCGGTGATTTTACTGCAAAATTTTCGCGTATTGTTGGAGAAAGCGGCGAGGTTGTGTTAGCTGATATTAATAGCTCTATGTTAGAAGTCGGCCGTGAAAAATTGCGTAATTTAGGTGTGGTCGGCAATGTGAATTACGTGCAAGCAAATGCAGAATGTCTGCCGTTTGCGGATAATACCTTTGATTGCGTGGTAATCAGTTTCGGTTTGCGTAATGTGACCGATAAAGACAAAGCGCTACGTTCGATGTTTCGTGTGTTGAAGCCAGGTGGCCGTTTATTAGTATTAGAATTCTCGAAACCGATTATTGACCCAATTAGCCAGTTATATAATTTCTATTCTTTTAATATTTTGCCGAAAGTGGGTGAAGTGGTAGTCAACGATGCGGAGAGCTATCGTTATCTTGCCGAATCGATTCGTATGCACCCGAAACAAGATGAATTAAAAGCGATGATGGAAAATGCCGGTTTTGAAAGCGTAAATTATTACAACTTAAGTGCTGGTATTGTAGCGTTACATCGAGGATATAAGTTTTAATTTATCTTTTTGAATTGGAATCCAAGGAATACGTTATGTTATCTCAACTTAAACAGCAGCTTATGTTGCCACAGTTTGCGTTCGGTGCGATAGAAACCGCTTTTAATGCCTTGCTGCAGCGTTCGCCGCATGTATTACCGACATTACGTAAGTTAGTAGGTAAGTGCTTACATATTGAATTAACCTCACCGACAATCAATTTTTATCTAATCTTTAGCGAAACTCGTGCGGAATGGCTATCGGCTTACGAAGGCGAAGCGGATTGCCACGTACAGCTTTCGTTTGAAACCTTGCCGAAACTTGCCGATAAAGCCAAATTAACCGAGCTGATTAATAACAAATCATTGGTACTGAACGGCGATATTCAGGTGTTACAACATTTCACCGTATTGTTAGATGAATTGGAAAAAGATCCTGCCGAACTGTTGTCGCCTTTTGTTGGCGATGTAATTGCTCAGACTTCAACTGATTTTGCCAAAAAATTATTTAACAAACTCAAAGGACAAATTGAGCAGAATCATCAGCATCTCGCAGAGAATTTAATGAATGAACGTCCGGTATTGGTACATCGCTTACAAGCGGTTAATTTTTACGATCAAGTGGCAGAACTTGAGCAGCAAGCGGTCGAATTTGAACGAAAATTTGCAAAATTTGAGAATAAATTATGACCTTTAAAAATACTCGCCGCCTTTATCAAATTATCACGACATTTCTACGTTACGGTATTGATGAAATCATTCCTGATATTCCGCTTACCCGCCACGCTCGTTTAGGACGTAAGGCTCTGTTTTGGGTGCGAAATCAACACAAAGATCAGCCGTTCGGTGTGCGTTTACGTTTAGCTTTGCAAGAGTTGGGGCCTGTGTGGATTAAACTCGGACAAATGCTTTCAACTCGCCGTGATTTATTTGAGACGGAATTAGCGGATCAGCTGGCGTTATTGCAGGATTCGGTTGAACCGTTTGACGGCAAATTAGCTCGCCAAATTATTGAACAAGCCTTAGGCGGAAGCCTTGAAACTTGGTTTGATGAATTTGATGAGCAGGCACTTGCCTCCGCTTCGATTGCACAGGTTCACACGGCAAAATTTAATCAAAATCAACCGCTTGCCGGCAAAGATGTGGTGCTTAAAGTGATTCGTCCGGATATTGAACCGCTTATCAAGGCGGATATTGCGTTGATGTATCGTCTAGCAAGTTGGATTCCTCGTCTATCGAATGATGCGAAGCGTTTACGTGCGACTGAAGTGGTGCGTGAATACGAAAAAACGCTACTCGATGAGCTGGATTTGACCCGAGAAATGGCAAATGCGATTCGCTTACGTAATAACTTTGAAAACAGTGAAATGTTGTATGTGCCGGAAATGTATCAGGATTTTTGCTATAAAAACGTGATTGTGATGGAACGTATTTATGGTATTCCGGTGTCGGATGTCGAAACACTCAAAGCCAACGGCACGGATATGAAATTATTGGCGGAACGTGGGGTGCAAGTGTTCTTTACTCAAGTGTTTCGTGACAGTTTTTTCCACGCAGATATGCACGCCGGTAATATTTTCGTTAATCCTGAACACCCGGAAAATCCGCAATATATCGGGATTGACTGCGGTATTGTCGGTACGCTGAACCAAAATGATAAACGCTATTTAGCGGAAAGTTTTGTTGCCTTTTTTAATCGGGATTATCGCCGTGTGGCATTAATGCACGTGGAATCAGGCTGGACACCGGCGGATACCGATATTGATGCGTTTGAACAGGCTTTTCGTGAGGTGTGTGAGCCGATTTTTGCCAAACCTCTATCGGAAATTTCTTTTGGGCACGTGTTACTGAATCTATTTAATGTGGCACGTGAATTTAATATGGAAGTACAGCCACAATTAGTATTGTTACAAAAGACATTGCTGTATATTGAAGGTTTAGGCAGACAGGTTTATCCGCAGCTAGATTTGTGGCAAACCGCAAAACCGTTTTTACAAAATTGGCTGAATGAGCAAGTCGGTGTGAAAGCGATTTTACGAGATTTAAAACAACGTGTGCCACAATTTAGAGAACATTTTGCCGAATTTCCGGAAGCGGTATTTAATGCTTTACAGCAACAGAAGCAGATTAATTTCCGTTTAGACGAGTTAAATAAAACGCTACAAACACAAGGACAGCAGAAAACTCGCAATATGCAGAGTATTGTGAGCGGTATGATTATTCTCGGTGTGTTATGGCGATTTGACAGTTTACCGTTATGGGTAAATATTAGTTTATTATCCGTGGCATTATTGTCTTTGCTTCTTCAAAGAAAATAGGACAAGTCGGGATTTCGGTTACTTTTGTTTGGAAACGCAAAGCAAAGTAACATATAATACAAACAATTTTTCTTAAACTTAAAACAAAAAGAGGAACCTTTATGGGTGGTATCAGCATTTGGCAATTACTTATTATTGTAGCAATTATCGTTTTATTATTTGGTACAAAAAAATTACGTACCTTAGGTACGGATTTAGGGGAATCTGTCAAAGGTTTTAAAAAAGCAATGGCAGAGGAGAAACCACAAGATGCAAGTTTTGAGAAAGTAGAAGCAAAAGAAGCTGCAGCTACCGAACAAAAAGCAAAAGAAAAAGAGCAGGCATAGATTGTGTTTGATATAGGTTTTTCTGAATTAGTACTGATTTTCGTTGTGGGGCTGGTTGTACTGGGTCCACAACGTTTACCCGTTGCTATTCGTACCGTAATGGGCTGGGTTCGTACAATTCGTGGATTAGCCGCAAACGTGCAGAATGAATTAGCACAAGAACTCAAATTACAAGAGCTTCAAGAAAGCATTAAAAAAGCGGAAGCATTAAATTTAAGTTCACTTTCACCTGAATTAAGTAAAACGGTGGAAGATTTAAAACAATCCGCACAACAAATGCAGGCTGATTTGGCATCGGCAAAAGGTGAAATTACCAAACTGACAGATGAGCAGGTGGCTGAAATTCAAGCGAAAATAGAGCAAGAAGAACAGCAAATTGCCGTGTCGGAATCACAAAAGAATCTGGAAAATCAACCGCTTGCTGATAATGAATCTGCTAAGGATAAAGTGGAATTATCTCCCGCTGAAATTGCAGAACAGGCTGAATTGGACGAATCGCAGTTTGCCGCTTATTATCCGCCTGACGATGATTTAGCAAACCCAACCTCATCAGGAACAACACAACAGGATAAACAGAATGTCAGTTGAACAATCCCAACCTCTGATTAGTCACCTTGTTGAATTAAGAAATCGCTTGCTGCGTAGCTTTATTTGTGTGCTTGTGGTTTTTTGTGCCTTAGTTTATTGGGCGAATGATATTTATACTTTGCTCGCTACGCCGTTGACCGAAAATTTACCGGTCGGTGCGACCATGATTGCAACTAACGTTGCTACACCATTTTTTACTCCGATTAAGTTGACGGGGGTCGTGGCGGTATTTTTATCGGTTCCCTTTATTCTTTATCAAATTTGGGCATTCGTGGCTCCTGCATTATATAAGCACGAGAAGCGATTAATTTACCCATTATTGGTTTCAAGTACATTATTATTCTATTTAGGCGTGGCATTTGCTTACTATGTCGTGTTTCCATTGGTATTCGGTTTCTTGACTAGTACCGCACCGGAAGGGGTAACAATGGCAACCGATATTAGTAGCTATTTGGATTTCGTACTGACTATTTTCTTAGCATTTGGTATTTGTTTTGAAGTACCGGTAGCCATCATTTTATTATGTTGGTCTGGTGTAACATCTGCTGATGATTTACGAGAAAAACGCCCTTATATTATTGTGGCTGCATTTGTGATCGGTATGCTATTAACACCACCGGATATTTTTTCTCAGACGCTTTTAGCGATTCCGATGTGTTTGCTATTTGAAGTCGGGTTGTTCTTCTCGAAGTTCTATAAACCGAGAGATGAGCAAGAGGAAACGGCAGCCAATTAATCGAAACCCGCTCATAAGCGGGTTATTTTTTACTAAAATTTGCAAAATTAGGAAGGCATTATGACCCAATATCTTAACACTTCATTCCCCACTCGCCGTATGCGTCGTTTACGTAAACACGATTTTAGCCGACGTTTGGTCGCGGAAAATCAATTAACCGCTGCAGATTTGATCTATCCGGTTTTTGTGATTGAGGGCGAAAACCAACGTGTCAATGTACCGTCAATGCCGGGTGTTGAACGTTTGACGATTGATCAACTTTTAATTGAAGCGGGCGAATTAGTTAAATACGGCGTACCTGCGATTGCTCTTTTCCCTGTCGTTGGCGAGTCGAAGAAATCGTTAATGGCGGAAGAAGCCTATAATCCGGAAGGTTTGGCACAACGTGCGGTACGTGCATTAAAAGCAGCTTATCCGGAATTAGGTGTAATGACTGATGTGGCGTTAGATCCGTTCACCACACACGGTCAGGACGGTATTATTGATGCAGAAGGCTATGTATTAAATGACATTACAACCGAAGTTTTGGTAAAACAAGCGGTATCTCACGCAGAAGCCGGTGCGGATATTGTTGCACCAAGCGATATGATGGACGGTCGTATCGGTAAAATTCGTGAAGCACTTGAAGCGAAAGGCTTAATCAATACGCAAATTATGGCGTATTCGGCTAAATATGCGTCAAATTATTATGGTCCGTTCCGTGATGCGGTCGGCTCGGCTGGTAATTTAAAAGGCGGTAATAAATTTACTTATCAGGTTGATCCTGCGAATGCGAATGAAGGTTTACACGAAGTGGCAATGGATATTCAAGAAGGGGCGGATATGGTGATGGTAAAACCGGGTATGCCTTATTTGGATATGGTATGGCGTGTAAAAGAAACTTTCGGCGTACCGACATTTGCTTACCAAGTATCAGGTGAATATGCAATGCATATGGCAGCAATTCAAAACGGTTGGTTAAAAGAACGTGAATGTGTAATGGAGGGGTTACTCTGTTTCAAACGAGCGGGAGCGGACGGTATTTTAACTTATTTCGCTAAAACGGTAGCGAAGTGGTTATATGAAGATAATCGTAAATAACGATAATGTTTAAATGTAAGCGGTTAGATTTGAGGAATTTTTTGTAAATACTTCAGTCTAACCGTTACTTTTTTAGGAGGTATAAATGAACGATCCTTTTTCTCTTCAACCGTCTGACGATTCACAACGTAAGATGATGTATATCACTTACGGTTTATTCGGCTTAGGAATTATTTTTGGTGGTCTACCGGCGATTGCCGGTGTGATAATGGCTTATATTAAACGTGAAGATATGCAAGGCACAGCATATTATGATCATATGCGTTTTCTCATTCGTACGTTTTGGGGAACATTAGCTGGCTTTGTTTTGGGAATGATACTTTCGTTTATCGGCATTGGTATTTTGGTGATTTGGGCGGTAAGTATTTGGTATGTGTTCCGAGTGATTTACGGTGCGATAAAATTATTGGATAACAAATCGGTGACACCAACCGGCTGGTTTATGTAGTAAGTTGCAAAAAGGCGGTCAAATTTGACCGCTTTTTCACACTTGTAATGAGCTAGAGAGGCAGTTTTTGGCAATGAGGGCAGAAATAACTATTACGTTGCCCGATCACTTTTGCTTCAATCATTGTTCCACAGTCATTACAGGCTTCGCCTTTGCGACCGTAAACTTGTAATACTTGAGCAAAATAACCCGGTTTTCCATCAGGTTGAATAAAATCTTTAAGCGTTGTTCCACCCTGAATAATCGCTTTAGTTAATACATCTTTAATCACTTTAACTAAGCGTTCGCATTGTTGCTTAGTCAGGTTTTGCGTTGCAAGTTCCGGATGAATCCCAGCCATAAACAGAGATTCGCAAGCATAGATATTCCCCACACCCACCACAATATCGTTATTCATAATAAAGTTTTTGACTGCCACGGTTTTGTTACGGCTTCGAGTAAATAAATACTCGGCTGTAAATGCTTCAGAGAGCGGTTCCGGTCCTAAACGAGTAATCAGCTCGTGTTGTTCCGCATTGTGCATCCATAGCCAACAACCGAATTTACGTGGGTCGTTATAACGAAGCACAGTACCATCTCGGGTAATAAGATCAACATGATCGTGTTTGCCGGCAGCTTGTTGACTTTCTTGTAAAATACCGAGTGAACCGGACATTCCTAGGTGAATCAGAATATCGCCGTTTGTCGTATGTAAGATTAAATATTTGGCACGGCGAGAGAGCGAAATGATTTTTTCGCCTTGCATTTGTTGTAATTCATCTGAAATTGCCCAACGTAATTTATTAGTTCGTACGATAATCTGTTTAATGGTTTTGCCGTGTAGATAAGGTTCTACACCTCGTAAGCTGGTTTCCACTTCTGGTAATTCGGGCATATCTTTTCTCCAAGATTTGAGATAAATAAAGGGCAAGGATAACCTTGCCCGAGAATTATTTTATTTTACGCTAACAAAGCGGTTACAGACTAGCCCAATCATTAAACCGCCGAGTGCAAATGGTAGCCATTCCATTGAATAGGCTTTTAACGGTAAATTATCAACTAAGCTGACACCTGCGACTGATAAAATAGAAACGATCGTGACTAGAATTAGTGAAATACGTAATGCTAATAACGGTAATTGAATAAATAAATTTAATAGCAATAAAAAGATTATCGACATTGCAATCGGATAAAGTACCAATAATACCGGGATAGATTTACTGATTACCTCACTTAATCCTTGGTTTGCTAAACCGAAGCCGATTAAGGTACAAATAATGGCATAGGTTTTATAAGAAATTTTCGGGAAAATCTCATTAAAATATTCACTTACTGACACAATCAGACCGATCGCAGTCGTTAAGCAAGCTAACGAAACGATCACACCTAATACGGTACGACCGAAATCGCCAAATGCTTGAGCTGCCGCCACATTTAGAATATAAGTACCTAAATCTTGTTTTTTAGCAGTTAAATCTGCTAATACTTCCGCAGAAATTGGTAATTTATTGCCAATCCAACCGATAGATAAATAGATTAACGCTAATAAAACCGCTGCTATGACGCCTGCCATCGCAGTTTGTTTGCTCAGAGCTTTTTCGTCAGTAAAGCCTTTATTTTTAATTGCGTTGATTACGATTACTGAGAATGCAACAGAAGCCAAAGCGTCCATTGTGTTATAACCGGCAAGGATTCCATCTACAATCGGCGCTTCCATCACATTAGTGCTTGACGGATTATCAGCAAGTAACACGATACCGCTGATGACAAGTGCAAGAATCGAAATTAACAGTAAAGGCGTTAGAATCGAGCCGATTCTTTCCACCATTTTTGATGGATTTAAACCAAGCCAAATGGCTAACGAAAAATAAACCGATGTGAAAATCAGCAATGAAATCGGTGTCTGTTCGCCTAAAAACGGTAAAACAGCCATTTCATAAGCAGTAGCCGCAGTACGAGGAATAGCAAAGAAAGGCCCGATAGTTAAGTAAATCGCGACTAAAAAGAGCAGTGAAAACCATGGGTGGATACGATGTAAAGCTGCTTTATAACCGCCTTTATAAGAGGCACTTACAATAATACCGAGTAACGGTAGACCTACACCGGTAACCACAAATCCGATTGTTGCAGCCCAGAAATCCGCACCGCTTTCAAATCCTAATTTTGGCGGAAAAATTAAATTGCCCGCTCCAAAGAAAATGGCAAACAGCATAAAGCCGACCACAAAAGTATTTTTAGACATAATGAAACACACAATAATAGTTAAATATAAAAAATAAACCTCGCAACAGCGAGGAACATAGATTACCTAAACAGCTCGGTAAAGAAACAGCCAAATTTACAAGAAATTTATAAACTTTAACCGCTTATTGCTATACATATCATTATTTAGTGAATAATTCAATGAAGTTTACCAATGAGAGTCGGTTCTATCATGATTTCTGCTCAGAAAATAAAAAACCGAACTTTGTTGTTTGCAAAGTTCGGTTAAAAACAGACCGCTTATTTCGGTTAGTTCATATATAAACCACCGTTTACATGGATAGTTTCGCCAGTAATGTATTTTGCATCATCACTTGCTAAGAATGCGACTGCTTTCGCAATATCTTGTGCTGAACCTAATTGACCAGCCGGAATTTGACTTAAGATTGCTTGTTTTTGATCTTCGTTTAATTCGTCTGTCATATCGGTTGCGATAAAGCCCGGAGCAACCACGTTTACCGTAATGCCACGAGAAGCGACTTCTTTCGCTAATGATTTAGAAAAACCGACTAAACCGGCTTTTGCTGCACAGTAGTTGGTTTGACCCGGGTTACCCATTGAGCCAACAACTGAACCGATAGTAATGATTCGTCCACCTTTTTTCATCATTGGACGTAATACCGCTTTAGATAAACGATATACGGAAGTTAAGTTGGTTTGAATAATGTCAAACCAGTCGTCTTCTTTCATACGCATTAATAAGCCGTCACGTGTGATACCAGCGTTGTTTACTAAGATATCAATATCGCCGAAATCCGCTTTAATTTGTGCTAAAACGGCTTCAATAGATTCTGCATCTGTTACGTTTAACACTAAACCTTTACCTTTGTCACCTAAGTATGCAGAAATACTTTCCGCACCTTTTTCTGATGTTGCCGTACCAATCACGGTTGCACCTTTTGCAGCTAATTCTTCAGCGATAGCTTTACCAATACCACGAGTTGCCCCCGTTACTAATGCGATTTTACCTTGCATTTTGTTCTCCTATAAAAAGTTCCCCTCTTTAGTAAGGAGGGGGAGGGGAGATAAGTGTTATGTTAAAGATCCTAAAAATCTCCCCCAGCCCCTCTTTTTCAAAGAGGGGTGTTAATCATTATGCTGAAACAGCCTCTAATGAAGCTACATCATTGACTGCTTTGGCATTTAACTCTTTTACGATACGACCAGCTAAACCGGTTAAGACTTTACCAGGACCGATTTCGTAAAGCGTTGCAACACCTTCGTTTGCCATTTTTTCTACCGTTTCAGTCCAACGAACCGGGTTGTAAAGTTGGCGAACGAGTGCGTGACGGATTGCTTCAGCATCTGTTTCTGCATTCACATCAACATTGTTAATTACTGGTACAACCGGTGCGTTTAGCGTAATATTTTGCAATGCTTCCGCTAATTTATCCGCTGCTGGTTTCATCAATGCACAGTGTGAAGGTACGCTAACCGCCAATGGTAACGCACGTTTTGCACCTGCTGCTTTACATAATTCACCTGCTTTTTCTGCAGCCGTTTTTGTACCGGCAATCACCACTTGTCCCGGACTGTTGAAGTTGACCGCTGAAACGATTTCGCCGACTTCCGCTTGAGCTTGTTCACAAGCCTTAATAATCGCTTCATTATCTAAGCCGATAATCGCATACATTGCACCTGTACCTGCTGGAACTGCTTGTTGCATTGCATTACCGCGTAATTCCACTAGTTTGATTGCATCTTGGAAATCTAATACGCCTGCACAAACTAATGCTGAGTATTCACCTAAGCTATGACCAGCCATTACAGACGGTTTTAATTCAGGGTATTTTTGTTGCCATACACGATAAATTGCAACCGATGATGCTAAAAGTGCCGGTTGGGTGCGTTGTGTTTGACCTAAATCTTCTGCGGTACCGTTTTGGACTAAATCCCAAAGATCGTAACCTAAAACATCAGATGCTTGTTTGAAGGTTTCTTCAACAATCGGGTATGCAGTTGCAAGATCCGCTAACATTCCGACCGCTTGTGAACCCTGTCCCGGGAACACCATTGCAAAATTTGACATATTTTTTCCTCTTATTTGTAAATTTGGTACTGAGGACACACTGAGTGCATCCGTTATGAATAATGCTTAATCTGGTGAATAATAAAGTTTACCAATTTCAATACGCTGACGACCGGTTTCTAAACGCCATTTATTTGAATCACGTAAAGAATAGACGCAACCGCAGTATTCTTGCTGATAGAAACGTTCACGTTTACTGATTTCGATCATACGCTGCGAACCGCCATTTTTACGCCAGTTGTAATCCCAATAAACCACATCATCAAATTTAGCGGCGGCACGATGCCCGCAGTCGTTGATTTGGTTCATATCTTTCCAACGAGAAATTCCCAAACAGCTGGTATAAACCAGGAAGCCGTTATTGTGTGCGTATTCCGCCGCTTTCTCAAAACGCATATCAAAGCACATCGTACAACGGATACCACGCTCCGGTTCCCACTCCATTCCTTCCGCTTTTTTAAACCATTCACGGCGGTCATTTTCGTAATCATCATCGAAATCAATGAACGGAATACCCCATTTCTCGGCAAAGCGAATATTTTCCTCTTTACGAATCAGATATTCTTTCATCGGATGAATGTTTGGATTGTAGAAATAGATGGTAAATTCAATACCCGATGCGTGGATCGCTTCCATTACTTCACCGGAACAAGGTGCACAACAAGAGTGCAGCAATAATTTGTTATGTCCGCCCGGAAGCGTTAATTTTTCACGCACAAAAGGTGCGTTCGGATCTTTGCCTTTACGTGTTAGCTTTTTCTTTTGTTGTAACGCTTGTTTATGTTCTAAAGGTTGTTGGTTTTGTTCTGTCATGGTTAAATCAAATAATGTTCTTCGGGTAAATAGAATGGCGGATGAGCAGCATAATCCACGATTTTGATTGTTTCGTTAAAACGTTGATAGTGTAAAACGTATTCAGAGGTTCTATCGCCAAAAGGTTTGTTTTTATCATAACGAAGAATCCCGATATGGTAGTGTCATAGGGCATTCTCCTGAGCATATTTTACTTTTTGTGAGAAATAAGGAGCATCTTTATCCACATTATCTGAGTTTTTATTTCGACCTTCTAGCCCAACGAAACCAAATTGCTGAATATGAATGATAAATTTATTAATTAAGAGGCGATCTTTCTGAGGATAATTTTTCATTTCCTTTGAAAATAATTGTCCTAATTCAACCTTTAATCCGCTCATAGTGACACTATCTATTTATCTAGTTCTTCTGGTGTAGAAAATTGAAGAACAGTGATACTTTCACTTTCAACGTGTTTTTTTATTCGCTCCAAATCATAGTTAAATTCAGGATCTTCTTGTTCGGACAAGCGTTTTTCTATGTTTTGAACATAAGTAATTAGTTCCTGATTTGCCATACCGGCTTGAATAGCCTGCACAATCAGTGCCATTTGTTGATGTAAATATTCAGGTTTTAGTTGGATCATAAATCCTCCTAGTAAGAACGATCTACCGATAAATAAGCAAGAGAAATCAATGCTTGTTTGTATTCACTTTCAGGTAAAACTGTAAGTGCATCAACTGCTTTTTGAGCTTCCTCTTTCGCTCGTTGCATTGCATATTCAAGTGATTGATGTTCCGCCATAATGTCTAATACCACTGGAATTTGTTCACGTTCTCCACCGTTTTCAATCGCAGAACGAATCATATCCACCTGCACTTGATTACCCTTCGCTTGAGCAGCGTGCATAGCATGTAACAATGGTAAAGTCGGTTTACCTTCAACGAAATCATCACCGACATTTTTGCCGAAACTTTCCGCTTTTGCTGAGTAATCTAAAATATCATCAATTAATTGGAAGGCGGTACCGAGATAACAGCCGTAATTTTTTAACGCGGTTTCAACCGATTTTTCTACGCCTGCCACAATGGCAACACATTGGGTTGCCGCTTCAAATAAGCGTGCGGTTTTATTGTAGATGACACGCATATAATTCGCTTCGGTAGTATTCGGATCATTCACATTCATTAATTGCTGAACTTCACCTTCAGCAAGTGCATTGGTTGCGGCAGACATCACTTTTAACACTTCAAGCGAATCCACGCTGGTCATCATTTGGAATGAACGCGTATAAATAAAATCGCCGACTAATACGCTTGCCGCATTGCCAAACGTTGCATTTGCCGTTGCACGACCTCGACGCATATCCGACTCATCAACCACATCATCGTGTAATAAGGTTGCAGTATGCACAAATTCGATAAAAGCGGCACAAGTAACGTGTTTGTTACCGGTATAACCTAATGCGTTAGCGGCAAGCACCGCAATTAACGGACGAATACGTTTTCCACCACCGGCAATAATATAGTGCCCTAACTGATTGATTAGAATAACTTCTGAGTTCAGTTGAGCAAGAATTTCCGCATCTACCGCTTGCATATCTTGTTTAGCCAGTGCTTGAATTTGTTCGAGTGTTAATAAGGTTGTCATTGCGTTCTCATTGAAATGTGAAAATTTGGCGGTAATTCTACCTTAAATCTGATGAGCTTCAAAAAGGAATTGGCGGAAGCGGTTAATTTTGTTGGATTATTTGCACGTTTTTATTTGAATATAACCGCTTAAATAATGAGGTTGAAGAACAGGTACGAACAGTGAATTTAACGATGGGATCAGCTCCTCTTTCTCCTTATGAATGATATGATGATATAGATTTAACTAAATAAAAGAGCAGATTGGAGATGAAAGTAGGATTAGTATTAGAGGGTGGCGCAATGAGAGGAATGTTTACCGCCGGAGTATTGGATGTCTTTTTAGACGAGCAAATTCAGATTGACGGAGCGGTAACTGTATCGGCAGGGGCATTGTTCGGCATTAATTATCCTTCCAAACAAAAAGGACGGGTATTGCGTTACAACCTCAAGTATCTGAATGATAAACGTTATATGGGGCTACATAGCTTATTGACCACCGGTAACATTGTGAATCGAGATTTTGCCTTTTATGAATTACCATTTACGCTTGATCCTTTTGATCAGACTACTTTTACACAGTCACAATGTGATTTTTGGGTAACGCTAACCAATGTAGAAACAGGAGAAGCGGAATATGTAAAAATTACCGATGCTTTCACTCAAATGGAAGCGTTGCGAGCAACCTCAGCAATGCCGATGGTTTCGAAAATGGTGGAAATTGACGGTAAAAAATATCTGGATGGAGGAATAGCCGACAGTATTCCACTGCAAAAATGTATTGAGTTAGGCTATGACAAGATTATTGTAATTTTAACTCGTCCGTTAGATTACCGTAAAAAACCGAGTTCTACCGCAATATTTAAGTGGTTTTATCGTAAATACCCTAAATTAATCGAGCGTTGGCAGAATCGTTATGCTGAATATAATCAATCTGTGGAACAAGTGATTAAACTGAATGAGCAACAGCAAATTTTTGTGATCCGTCCGTCACAATCTTTGGCAATTAGCCGTTTAGAAAAAGATCCGAATAAATTAAAAGCGATGTATAACTTGGGGATTCAGGACGCTAAAGCTCTTATACCGGCATTAAAAGCATTTTTAGGCTAAAAATTATGTCAGTTTATTTTTATTTACCTAATTCTTAATTTTGATTTCATTAATAATTGAGCAACAATATTTCTTCTATAATTTACTCGTTTTTATTCAATAAAAAGGAAAGCAAAAATGACATTTCAAGTAAAAAGTTTTGCGGCATTAGATCCGAAAACACCATTAGTTAAACACATTATTGAACGCCGTGATATTCGTCAAGATGATGTGGAGATTGACATCCTATATTGTGGGGTTTGCCACTCGGATTTACATATGGCAAAAAATGACTGGGGATTCTCGACTTATCCGATCGTACCAGGGCATGAAATTGTCGGTCGAGTAAGCAAAGTTGGTAAAGATGTAACAAAATTTAAAGTGGGCGATCTTGTCGGTGTCGGCTGTATGGTAGATTCTTGCCAGCATTGTGAACCTTGTCGCCACGGTTTAGAACAATATTGCGAAAACGGTCGTATTGATACTTATGGTGCAGTTGATCCGAAAGACGGTATGACGACATTCGGTGGTTATAGCGAGAAAATTGTAGTTACTGAGAAATTCGTATTAAGCGTACCTGAAACATTGGATACTAAAGCGGTTGCCCCGTTACTGTGTGCCGGTATTACGACTTGGTCGCCGTTACGTCACTGGAATGTCGGTAAAGGCACAAAAGTTGCAGTTGTCGGTTTAGGCGGTTTAGGTCATATGGCATTGAAATTAGCTAATGCGTTAGGGGCAGATGTTACTTTATTTAGTCGTAGTGCCGGTAAAGAAGCGGATGCATTCCGTTTAGGCGCACACAAAGTGGTTATCTCAACCGATGAAGCACAAATGGCTCAGGTAGCAAATACTTTTGATGTCATCATTGATACCGTACCTTATCAACACGATTTAAAACCATACATTAATACACTGACATTAAACGGTACGATTGTACTTGTCGGTTTAGTCGGCGATTTAGAGCCAAGCATTAGTACCGTTCCGCTTATTATGGGACGACGTTCTGTTGCAGGTTCATTAATCGGCGGCATTAAAGAAACGCAAGAAATGTTGGATTTCTGTGGTGAACACGGTATTACTTCCGATGTGGAAATGATTGATATTCAAAATATTAACCAGGCTTATGAGCGTATGTTGAAATCAGATGTGAAGTATCGTTTTGTGATCGATATGCAATCACTAAAACAGGGTTAATATTTGAATTAACCCCATAATTGTTTCTTAAAAGTAAATAGTTTATTCATTATTTACTATCTAGTCAGCGGAATGAATAAGAGTAGAATAACATTCGAAACTTTTATTCATTCTTTTTTTATATTTAAGGATATGACTTTTATGACAAAACAAATTGCAGTATTAGTAGGTAGTGGCAGTAAAACATCAATCAGCCAAGTGGTTGCGAATCATTTAAAAACTATTGCACCAGCAAATATTCAGTTACATTTCGTTAATATTGCCGATCTTCCATTATATGATCGTGACTTAGATGAAAATAGTCCAGCGGAATATAATCGTTTTCGTGCGGAAATTGTAAAAGCTGATGGTTTCTTATTTGTAACACCTGAACACAATGGTGGAATGTCAGCAATGATGAAAAATGCGATTGACGTAGGCTCACGCCCGATGGGACAAAGTTTATGGCTTGGTAAACCGGCAGGTATCGTATCAGTTGCAGCAGGTATGTCTGGTGGCGTGCGTGCGGCAGATCAATTACGTGTAGTGGCTTCAGGCGGTTTTATTAATATGCCGGTTGCTCCGTTTGCGGCAAACGTAGGTAGCGTATTTAACGGTGTGTTAAATGAGCAAGGTGAAATTGTATCTGAAGCGGTATTAGGTACGTTAAAAGGTTTTATCGACAGCTATGCGGATTTTATTGCTAAATTCTAGTCGCAATATTCCCTTTAAACTACTTTAATATAAGCGGTTATTTTGTAAAATTTGTTGCAAAAATAATCGCTTTTTAGATTGAGTAAGATATTATTTACTTAAATGAAATAGTTTATTTATAAATATACTATTTATTTTAAAAAATGATTTATATAGAATACACCTATCAAATCTTGATGATTCAATTTAATTTTTTAAGGAAAGCAAAATGAACTCTAACTTAGAGAAAATTACCCCATACGCATTAGCATTGTTACGTATTGTGGCAGCATATATGTTCTTATTACACGGTACGGCAAAATTCTTTGAATTTCCGGTGTCAATGACCGGTGGTAATGGTTCAGTGCCGTTAATGTCAATGTATGGTATCGGCGGTATCTTAGAAATCGGTGGCGGTATTCTATTAATTTTAGGTCTATTCACTCGTCCTGTGGCATTTTTATTGTCAGGTATGATGGCATACGCTTATTTCTTTATGCATGCAACAGCAGCAGATATTGCTCTACCGTTAGTAAACAAAGGCGAATTAGCGTTGTTATATTCTGTTGTATTCTTCTTATTAGTATTTGTTGGTCCGGGTGCATTTGCATTAGATAATAAACGTGTAAATGCTAACAAATAAGCCTTTTAGCAATTAAAAATCGAAAGCGGTCATTTTTTGCAAAAATTTGCAGAATTTGACCGCTTTTTTGTTATAATACCAAACATCCAAAAATCACGAGGGTGGTAGCTCGTAAAAACAGAAAGCATCTTGAAATGATTGCCGACTTAGTCGCAATTCAAAAATAGATTGTTGTTTATTTTGTACTTTTTTCTGAAAAAGTGATTTAAAGAGAAAATAACCCGGAAATTTTTTAATTTTTCTGCAAAACATTCTTGCTCTTTAGCTTGTTTTTGCGTAGAATTGACCACCTATTTTATATGAATTTAAGAGTGCCTAAGCAGAAGCGATTGGCACAAATTAGCGGAGTAAATATGTACGCAGTTTTCCAAAGTGGCGGCAAACAACACCGAGTGAGCGAAGGTCAAGTAGTTCGTTTAGAAAAACTTGAAATCGCAACTGGTGAGAAAGTTGAATTTGACTCAGTGTTAATGGTCGTTAACGGTGAAGATGTTAAAATTGGTGCACCAGTAGTTGCTGGCGCAAAAGTAGTGGCTGAAGTTGTAGCACAAGGTCGTGGCGATAAAGTTAAAATCGTTAAGTTCCGTCGTCGTAAACACAGCCGTAAACAACAAGGTCATCGTCAGTGGTTCACAGAAGTGAAAATCACTGGTATTCAAGCATAATTTCAGAGGAGATCAAGTAGATGGCAACTAAAAAAGCTGGTGGTTCAACTCGTAACGGTCGTGATTCTGAAGCTAAACGCCTTGGTGTTAAACGTTTTGGTGGCGAATCTGTATTAGCAGGTAGCATCATCGTTCGTCAACGTGGTACTAAATTCCACGCTGGTAGCAATGTTGGTATGGGTAAAGACCACACTTTATTCGCAACTGCTGACGGTAAAGTTAAATTTGAAGTGAAAGGCGAGAAAAATCGCAAATACGTAAGCATCGTTGCTGAGTAATTCATTTCAATAAAGATTTGTAAGAAAACCCCACAAATGTGGGGTTTTTTGTTACCTTTTTTCAAGCTCATAAAAGTCTATGAAACAACAACCCTTACTTGGCTTTTTATTTTCTTTAATAGCCATTTTTATGTGGGGAATGCTACCGCTTGCGATTAAACAAGTCTTAACATCATTAGATTCTCAAACGATTGTTTGGTTTAGATTCTTAGTCGCAACACTCGGCGTTTTTGCCATACTCGCTTTTGCAAAAAAATTACCGAATTTAACCGCTTTCTTTCGCCAATATCGTTGGTTATGGTTGGTGGGGGTCATCGGATTGTCTTGTAACTTCTTTCTGTTTAATCTTGCCTTAAATTATATTCCGGCGGCAACCAGCCAGGTTATTAGTCCACTTTCTTCATTTGTAATGATTGCGCTCGGTGTTGTGTTGTTTAAAGAAACGATCGGTATTCATCAAAAAATTGGTTTTATACTGGTAGTCATTGGCTTAGCAATGTTTTTTAATAATCGTTTTGCAGATTTAATCGCAATGAATAGCTATGCATATGGTGTATTACTGGGCATTTGTGCCAGTTTGATTTGGATTGGCTATAGCTTGTCACAAAAAATTATGTTGGCGAATTTTAGTTCACAACAAATTTTGTTACTGATTTATTTTGGTTGTACTTTGGTATTTACGCCTTTTGCACATATGGGAGAATTAGCTAAATTAGATTTAGCCGCTTGGGGCTGGTTAGGCTTTTGTGGTATTAATACGGTGATTGCCTACGGCTGTTATGCCGAGGCATTAAATCGTTGGGAAGTGTCTAAAGTAAGTTTAATGATGACTCAAATCCCGATTCTAACCATTATGCTTACTGCATTAAGTCACTCTCTTTCGCCCGAATTATTTGAAGCACCGGATCTGAACGGTTTAAGTTATATTGGTGCGATTACTGTCGTTTCCGGAGCGATGATTTCCGCTGTCGGTCATAAATTGTTTTATCGTAATCAATTACGTAAAAGATAAAGGATAAATGATGACACGAAGACCTCTACTTGGATTTTCTTTAGCATTACTTGCAACGGCGACATGGGGATCATTACCGATGATGGCACAGCAAGTACTAAAATATGTTGATGCACAAACATTAGTATGGAGCCGCTTTGTAGTTGCTGCTATTGTATTAATGTCGGTTTTATTTCTCACTCGTCGTTTGCCCAAATTAGCGAAACTGAGTTTAAAAGATTGGGGATGGGTATGTTTAGGTGTTATCGGTTTATCCACTAATTTTGTATTATTTGCTGACGCACTGAATTATATTTCACCGACTACCGACCAGGTTTTATGGCAATTAGCTCCTTTTACAATGATTCTATGTGGAATTTTATTCTTTAAAGAACAGTTAAAATTTTTCCAAAAAGTCGGCTTTATACTGTTAGTTATTGGTTTGATTGCATTTTTTAATGATCACTTTGATGAGATCTTACAATTTGATAGTTATGCTTTAGGCATTTTACTCGGTTCAGGAGCCAGTACAATTTGGGTTATATATGGTATTGCACAGAAATTATTACTCAGAAAGTTAAGCTCACAACAAGTCTTAATGATTATTTATATCGGTTGTGGTTTGTTACTTGCACCGCTTTCAACACCGAGTCAATTAACACAACTAAGCGGTTTTCCGTTAATTTGTTTTATTTATTGCTGTTGTAATACGTTAATTGGTTATGGTGCTTATGGAGAAGCACTAAATCATTGGGATACGTCAAAAGTCAGCGTTGTAACGACAATGATTCCGGTTTTTACGATGATTTTTGCTTTTATCGGACATTATTTTTTCCCAAATACATTTGCTAATCCTGATATGAATTTAATGAGTTATATTGGTGCATTTATTGTTGTTATCGGTGCGATGCTGGCTGCGGTAGGGGATAAATTATGGGTAAAAAAGTAGAGAAATAAACCGCTTGTAGAGATAAAAAACGGATATTCAGTAGGATGAATATCCGTTTTTGTTTTGCGTTAGACTTGGCTAGAAATCATAGCTTAAATGTAATCTTGCTAGATTTTGCTTCGCCATTTGTGAACCATTAGCAATCCCTGCCGATGCTTTAAGTTTTAAGTTTTTATAGGCAAATTCAAGACCACCGAGATAGTGGTATTGGTTACTTGCATTAAAATTAAAGTTATAACCATTTACTTTTACATCACTGTTACCTTTATTCCACCAATGTTCTACGGAAATAAAAGGTTTTAAACTATAATCTTGAGATAGGTTAAAACGATAACCTGCATCTAATCCTGCAAGATAACTAACAAATCCGACCGCTTCCTCTTGTATTTGATTACCGTTAATCTGGTAATTTGCTGATTCTAAACGGCTATAACGGATACCTGCTTTAGGCGTGATTTCAATTTGCTTCCATTCAAGCTCTTTACCGAATGTTAATCCTGCTTGCCATATATTACGGCGTACGTTAATTTCTTCGCCATTTGTTTTAAGCTCGTTTTTAATATGGCCTAATCCAACGTCAATCGCAGCAAAGTTTCCGGTTAGCGTTTGATATTTCATAAAAATAGAACTCATTAAGAATTTATTTTTACTTTTCGTATTATCGGCAAAATCGTTATCGCTACGCATATCGTTTAGGAGCCAACCCACTTGAGTACGTTCATTGATTAAGCCGCTGATTCCTAATTGAGTGCGGAAACTATCACTTTCGTAGCCTTTATGGAAATTTGCATAGTGTTTGCTATTTGCCAAAGTATTTTTCGACCAAATACGATAGTTATTACCGTTTTCAGGGAATTTTTCAATCACGGCTTGAGCTAAATCGATACCAACTGTTGCTATATCGTCTGTCTGTGTTGCAAGATTTGATAATGGAATATTTGCAACACGTTGACTTTCTAATAAGACTAAATTCTTACTATTATCCGGTTCAATTTGAATTTCTATAGCCGGTTTTTCTTCTGTGGTTACCCCAGTTCCTTTTGCTTGCACAACCGGTGTTTCAGCATTTGCTTTCTCCTGAGTGATTACACTATCTCCATTTTTTTGCTCAATAGTGATTTCTGGTTTAGCCTCAATAGTTACACTACTACCGTTTTTTTGCTCAATAGCGATTTCCGGTTTAGATTCGGTGGTAATAGAACTTCCGTTTTGCTTTTCAACCATGATCTCCGGTTTAGCTTCGGCGGTTACAGAACTTCCGTTTTTCTGTTCAACCGTGATCTCTGGTTTAGCTTCGGCTGTTACAGAACTTCCGTTTTTCTGTTCAACCGTGATCTCTGGTTTAGCTTCAGCAGTTACGCCACTTCCATTTTGTTGTTCAATAATAGTAATAGCCGGTTTAGTTTCGGTGGTAATAGAACTTCCGTTTTTCTGTTCAACCATGATCTCCGGTTTAGCTTCGGCGGTTACAGAACTTCCGTTTTTCTGTTCAACCGTGATCTCTGGTTTAGCTTCGGCGGTTACAGAACTTCCAGTTTGCTTTTCCACCGTGATTTCCGGTTTAGCTTCGGCGGTTACAGAACTTCCGTTTTGTTGTTCAATAATAGTAATAGCCGGTTTAGTTTCGGTGGTAATAGAACTTCCAGTTTGCTTTTCCAGCGTGATTTCCGGTTTAGCTTCGGCGGTTACAGAACTTCCAGTTTGCTTTTCAACCGTGATTTCCGGTTTAGATTCAGCAGTTACGCCACTTCCATTTTGTTGTTCAATAATAGTAATAGCCGGTTTAGTTTCGGTGGTAATAGAACTTCCGTTTTGCTTTTCAACCGTGATTTCCGGTTTAGCTTCGGCGGTTACAGAACTTCCAGTTTGCTTTTCCTGAGTGATTTCCGGTTTAGCTTCGGCGGTTACAGAACTTCCGTTTTTCTGTTCAACCGTGATCTCTGGTTTAGCTTCGGCGGTTACAGAACTTCCGTTTTTCTGTTCAACCGTGATTTCTGGTTTAGCTTCGGTGGTTACAGAACTTCCGTTTTTCTGTTCAATCGTAATCTCCGGTTTAGCTTCAGCAGTTACGCCACTTCCGTTTTGCTGTTCAATAGTAATAGCCGGTTTAGCTTCGGTGGTTACAGAACTTCCGTTTTTCTGTTCAATCGTAATTTCCGGTTTAGCTTCAGCAGTTACGCCACTTCCGTTTTGCTGTTCAATAGTAATAGCCGGTTTAGCTTCGGTGGTAACAGAACTTCCATTTTGCTGTTCAATAATAGTAATAGCCGGTTTAGCTTCAGCAGTTACGCCACTTCCGTTTTGCTGTTCAACAGTGATTTCCGGTTTAGCTTCAGCAGTTACGCCACTTCCGTTTTTCTGTTCAATAGCAATTTCCGGTTTAGTCTCAGTAGTTACGCCACTTCCATTTTTCTGAACAATAGCGATTTCCGGTTTAGCTTCGGCGGTTACAGAACTTCCATTTCTCTGTTCTACCGGAGTAAGTGGAGTAATATTCTTCGCATTTATAGTAAGTGTTGATGATTTCGGCGATCTTACGTTTTTCGGATCCTTAGTAACGGCAAAAATCTCTACCGCTTCTTTTTCATTTATTGAAATTGGTATGATGATTGGGTTATGGTAATCATTATCCCCTAATGTTACTGGGAGCGTTTCTTGTTTACCATTTCGAATGATCACAACTTCAATTGTTTCATCACCGTAAAGCTGATCAGGCTCATCAAAAGAAATCGTGATATTTGTCGTATTTGACGCTTCTTCGTTAGTGGTTAAGATTCCATCATTATTTGTATCTTTCTCGAATCGAATAACTGGTACGGTAATGTCTGTCGTTTGTTGAGTATCAATTAACTTAAAGGCTTTATCTTTAAATTCAAATGTACTGTTGTTAGTATCGGCAACCGTAACATTGTCCGACTTATCGTCCAAAATAGTTACATACGGCTTGTTAATAATGCCGGCTCCAGTAAGGGATACTTTCAGATTATTATCAGTCACGCCCTCGGTGAGCTGAATTTCATTGTTTGGTGAAATTCTCACTTCATTATTGCCCTCTGAAACAATTTTATTGATCGTAAGAGGTGTTGTTGCAGCCGTTGTTGTTACGACAGCACCACTTTTTAATATGAGGGTGTCTACATTGCTAATCAGATTCGCTGAAATCGCTTTCTTGCTTTCAACCGTAACATTTTTGATGTCTTTAATTGTTGCCTCATTAGCCTTTTTGAGATTAACTGTGGTATTTGTTGCACTTCCGCCTTGGAATACGTCAACAGTATTATTATCACTATTAACAACAACAGAGCCACTCACTGGATTCGCTTCTTTACCAAAAGTAATAGTGCTAACATCGGCATTTTCTTCAATATTGATTGTTGATGTGGTAGTTTTTTCCTTATTATTCGTATTACCTGCAATCACTTCTTTTACTTTAGTAAAATGTGGTTTCCCAACAACACCGCTTAAGGTTAATGTACCATTACCTTCACCGGATGTGTCTGTGCCGTTACCCATTACAATTGTCGCAAGACTCTTTGCATTTTGGTTGATTTGGGTATCAACATTATTGAGCGTGAGATCTTTGCCGTTTTGATAAATAAATTGTGTCACTTCTTCCTGACTTTTGGCGGTGACATCAAGATTAATTTCCCCGGTAGCAGGCGGTAAAATTAATTTAAGATTATTCATTACCACATTACCGGTTAAAGAAATTGGTGCAGCACGAACGGTTAATGAACGAGCATTGCCTTCAATCGTGACATTCCCCCATTTCTAACGGTAAAGCTCTTTTATCATTTGCCGCTGTGTTATAAGTTGAGATCACAATGTCATTTAACAATGAAATAACTGTGAGTGTTTGATTAATTTTTGCAGCATTTAATGCCTGTTGAAATTGATTTTGATCCGTAACATCAAATCGAGATTGAGCCACCGCTATGGTGGGCATCACGACAGAAACCGTAGGTATTCCGAATAAAATAGCTAGTGCGATACGGTTTTTCGTAAATTTCATATAAACTTTTTCCTCAGGAAATTTTTTAGAACAAAAACATATATATTATACTTTATGCCTATTTTTTCTTTTCGTTTAATGTTAATTATTTACTTAGATTTATAATTTCTATGTATCTTTTCAAATAAAAAAGACCGCTTGTATAGCCTACAAGCGGTCTTTTTTAGTGCATAATTGTCATTAAATTAGAAACGTTTACTAAACTCAATAAAGATGCGATGTTTGTCATAGCTGTAAAAAGTATGGTTACTTTTTATTTTGGTGAAGCTATAAGTTAAACGTGGTGTAATTCCCCAATAATGGATAGCACGATGCCAAATACTTGCGGTAACACCATATTCTTTATTGCGTTGGGTAATGCCGAAAATAGGCATAGGCGCTTTATAATTTTTTTGTGCATAACTGAGTGATAAGCGAGTTGAAAGTCCTAAATTCCATTCTTGCCCCCAGCCTAAATTTAGCCCTCGGCGTATATAGCTATCGTCTTTATCTCGTGTTGCGGTACGATTGTAATTTATATTACCGAACCAATATTGGTTTGCATTAGCTAAGTAGGTTAATCCGCTTGCGATAAAATGATAATTACCGTTGAGATGTAAACGATCGATATAGCGATTTTCTGCGTATTCGTAATTGTTATTCCATTGCCACTTAGGAGATATCCAATAACTTGTTTCAAGGGTTATTCCACCGGATTTGGAAAAGCGTTTGATTGATTCGCTACTTTGAGAACCACCCGCATACCAAGTTTGTTCCATAAAGGGTAATAATGCGCTATTGAAACGAGCAGTTTGATAACCCAAGCCGAAACTGCCTCGAGTATTCGCTTCATTATATTTTTTATTGTTCCAATAATATTTTCCATTTGTATCTAGGCGTAATTCATTATAGAAGCCGTTTCCCCACGACCATTTTTTACCAATATTAAAATTAAATCCGAATCCTTGAGCTGATTCTGATTTTGGTGCTGTCCAGTTGCCGTAACTTGTACCGTCTTTTGGTGCATTATTGATATTCGGATCGTTAAGATAAGTGATACCGCCGGAAAAATTCCAACGATCTCTATAACTCATCGCAGAAAGATATTTATCGGTTAATGCTTTTATTTCATTTGGAATATTATCAGAACGAACTTTTTGGAATTGGTCTTCGGAAGCCTCGTATTGATTATTTTCAAATAGGGCGATAGCTAGCTGTAAGCGAGCAGCGGTTGCCTCCGGATAGGTTGCTAGGATTTCACGATAATGTTGAATAGCTTTTGTGTAATCACCGTAATGACGAGCTAAAATAGCCTCTGACCATTTAATAAAACCACCGTCTTGATAACGTTTCGGCATTTTTTGATATAGTGGGAAGAGAAATTCGACTGTATCCGTATTGCCTTGTAATAATGCCAAATTTAGTGCATTAGAAAGTAAGTCCGGTCGTTGGATTAATGCCTCTTTTGTCATTGATATTTGTTTACTTTCTCTTTGAGGTACCGCAATTTTCGGTTGTTCAATCGTCTTATTGATATGGCGTGGCGTAGTGACTTCGGTTTGAGTACGTAGATCATCTAAGCGTTCGGAAATTTTTTGTGGGGTATTTTCCACTTCAGCAAATGAGGAAAGGGGATAGTTAAGTAATAGAAATGTAAAGAATGATTTTAATCTCATATTTTCAAAAAATGGTAAATTATGTAAAGATAATATCATTATATATGAGGATGATTTTTATAAAAACATAAAAATAAAAAGGCTGTCAGATCAGAAGAGACAGCCTTTTAGTAAATTAAATAATATCAAGTTGTTCTAAAGCATAAAGAATACCGTCTTCTTCAATATGTTTAGTAACATAATCCGCTCGTTCTTTCAGTTCGTTTTCCGCATTACCCATTGCGACACTAAAACCAACCATATCAAACATTTCCATATCATTAAAGCCGTCACCGAATGCCATTGTATTTTCAATATTTAAACCGAAGTGTTTAATTACATCTTCTATACCGCGTGCTTTTGAATTTTCTTTTCTAAGAATATCAACACCCATTGGATGCCAACGACAGACTTTTAATTCATCACTGAAAATACCGCTATCAATGACTTCTTGATCTTGCGATTCAGGGTAGAAAGCTAACAATTGTACGGCGGTGTGATGTAAGTAATATGTTGGATCAACAATATAATCGGGCTTAATCGGATTGAGTGCTTCACGCACAATATCATTATCTTGTGAAACAGCGATCTCATCCTTGGTCACAAAAGCATAAACAATGCCGAGAGCGGTCAGTTTTTCGATACATCTTGCAATTTGCGAAGCAGTTAGTGCATATTCACTAATAAGCTGATCTTGATAGAAATTATATTGTCCGTTAACGGTGACGAATAATTCAAAGTAGTGATCGTCAATGAGAGGTTTTAAGGCTTTTGGTAAACTACCGAAATTTCTCCCGGTTGCAATCGCCGTCATAATGCCTTTTTCTTTTAAACGAGGTAGCACTTCTTTTTTAATTGATTCAGGAATTAATGCTTTTTGTTTGATATAAAGTGTTTCATCAATATCAAAAAAGACGATCTTAATTGGTTGCTGTGGTTTATTCATAGTTTCTCTCCCTATTTTTAACATGGAATTGTACGTTTTTCCGATCCGTATCGCAAAAATTCTCGCATTTTTCCAACAGAAATTTGATACAAAGAGCTATATATCTGGAGGGAAGAATGAATATTTGCTGTTTTCGTTGTATTGAATGTGAACGGATGTTACGGATTGCCACACAAGGCATTTGTAGCCGTTGTTATCGTCAGTTGGAACAAGTGCCATATTGCGGCTGTTGCGGAGCATTATTGGCTGAGTCTCATTTATATTGTGGCGAGTGTTTACGTAATGAGCCTAAATGGCAACGAATGGTATTGGTTTCACGTTATAAAGCACCGTTGGCAGAATGGATCCATCACTTTAAGTTTCAAGGAAAATATTGGTTGGATCGTCCACTTGCCCGCTTACTTTTACTGGCTGTTAAAAATGCTCGCCGTGAACATCAATTAATATTACCTGAGGTACTTATGCCTGTTCCGCTACATTGGCAACGTTATTGGCAAAGAGGCTTTAATCAAAGCGAGTTGCTTGCAAATTATTTGGCTAAATGGCTTGGAGTACCATTGGATACTCGGAGTTTAATTCGTACAAAATCAACTCAAGCACAACGAGAATTGTCTGCGACAGAACGCCGTCGTAATTTAAAGGGAGCATTTTCTTATCAGCCAATTAAAAATTATCGGCGAGTTGCGATTATTGATGATGTTGTTACCACAGGTTCAACGCTTAATACGATTTGTGCGGAATTATTGAAAAAGGGAGTTCAAGAAATTCAGGTTTGGACCTTAGCAAGGACTTAAAAAAGAAAGACGGTAAGTAAATATTTTACCGTCTTGTTTAAGGTAATTTGTAGGTTATCTTGCGATTGCTGAATACACTTTAAATTTATTCGATTTTGCAATCATTTTATGCGAGCCGAACGCCTGATCCAGTAGATTTGGATAAGGTAAGAAAGCATTCGCGACAATACGTAGCTCTCCGCCACGATTTAAATGCTGTTTTGCTTGATCAATTAGATCTTCTACTGCACGATAAGCGGTATCAATCCCATCGTGAAACGGCGGGTTTGATACGATCAAATCAAAACGTTCCTCAATATGCGAAAACACATCGCTTGCCACTACAGTTCCTTCCAAAGCATTTTCTGCCAATGTACGACGAGATGATTCAAGTGCCATCGCATGAATATCGGACATAGTTAATTTAATCTTTTCAAATTGCTGTTTTAAGCTTGCCCCAATCACACCGGCGCCACAGCCAAGATCCAATACTTTGCCTTTCAAACGGTCTGTCTTATTAAAAGTAGATAATAATAATTGCGTACCGCCGTCTAACTCTGCCGAACTGAATACCGCCGGTAAAGCGAAGATATTGAGATCGTGCAAGCGGTAAGATTTCCAAAATTTTTTACCATCAAATTCTGGTACGCTTTGCAACTCAAAATGATATAACCCACAACGGCGAGCCGAATCAATTTTGGCGATATTACCGTAAGGCTCAAGTAATTTTTCTACTGAACGCACACCGGCACGGTTTTCACCGATAATCAACATTTCTTGTCCTACAGCGGCTTGTGAAAGCCATTGTAGTAATTGATATTGGCATTCCTGTTTGTTTTTAGCCCAGTAAAAGACGGCTAATTCGGCTTTAATTTCGCAATCTAAGCCGAAGTTCACATCGGTATATTGGCGAGCATAATCGAAATAACTGCTAAAAACGACTACACTTTTCGCATTCGCTTTTATTTGATCGGCAAAGCGATCTCGAACATCACCAAAAAGTAAAATCGATTTATTGGCAAATAAAGGCAAATGACGGTTTAACACTTCACTTTCAAGGGAGAGCATAAATATCCTTTTATTTCCGTATATTACGGGGCTTAATCATAAAAACATTTCCGCATTTTACCGACTTTTGATACTATTCCCTACTTGTTTTTGCGAGGTATGAGATGAATCGGCGAGATTTGCTATTAAATGAGATGAATATTCCTCAATGGGTGCTGACGAAACCGCAAGTATTAAAGGGCGATGCGCAAATTCGCTTGGATAAAGCGGTGAAACTAGTTGTAGTCTGCGACGAGAATCATCAAACTAGCGGTCTGTTTTCGGACATTTTACGCACTTTGCAGTTGCAGCCTAACCAATATCAATGGTTGGATGCGGAACAAGCCCAGCGTTTAGCTTTTGAACATCATCCCATTTTTTGGCTAATCCAAACGAAACCGCAAGCGGTTGAAATTGCAAAAAAATTTGCAAATCAGACCGCTTGGCAACATAGCTCGTGGCAAGATTTAACTAATGTTGCAACTAAACGCCAACTTTGGCGACTAATGGCGGCATTTTGTCAGCATTTTGAGGATAATCATGATTGAAGTAGTGAATGAATCGGATTTTGACCGCTTGTTTGAAATTGAACAAGCCGCTCATCTTGTACCTTGGAGCAAAGGCACGTTACTCAATAATCAAGGCGATAAATACTTAAATCTTAAGCTGACCGAACAAAATCAAATCGTGGCTTTTGCCATTTGCCAAACTGTATTGGACGAAGCCACTTTATTTAATATCGCTGTTGATCCGAGTTTTCAAGCAAAAGGTTACGGCAAACGTTTATTATCCGCCTTAATTGAAAGACTGCGTGAACAAGGTATCTTAACGCTTTGGCTGGAAGTGCGAGAATCCAATCTCGCCGCACAAAAATTATATGATGCACTCGGTTTTAATGAAGTCACTATTCGTAAAAATTATTATCCGACACCGAGTGGCACAAGAGAAAATGCCGTTGTGATGGCATTGTATTTATAAATAATTAGGAACATTAAACATAATGACCACTGAAACCCCATTAATGACCTTTGAGGAATTAGATTTATCCCCTCAACTGTTAAAAGCTCTCAATAAAAAAGGCTACAAACGCCCGACCGCCGTACAAGCGGAAACCATTCCGCATGCGCTGGACGGACGTGACTTACTTGGCTCGGCACCAACTGGCACCGGCAAAACCGCTGCATTTTTATTGCCAGCGATTCAACATTTATTGGATTACCCACGCCGTAAACCGGGTGCACCTCGTATTTTAATTTTAACGCCGACTCGTGAACTTGCGATGCAAGTGGCGGAAGAAGCTCAGGCTTTTGCCGAATTTACCAAACTTAGTATTGCGACGATTACCGGCGGTGTGGCGTATCAAAACCACGGTGAAGTGTTTAACAGCAACCAAGATATTGTGGTCGCGACACCGGGACGTTTAATGCAATATATCAAAGAAGAAAATTTTGACTGCCGTGCGGTAGAGATTTTGATCTTTGATGAAGCGGACCGTATGTTACAAATGGGCTTTGGTCAAGATGCGGAAAAAATTGCAGCGGAAACCCGTTGGCGTAAACATACGTGGTTATTCTCAGCAACGTTGGAAGGTGAGCTATTAGTGGATTTTACAGATCGCATTTTGGATAACCCGTTAAAAATTGATGCGGAACCAAGCCGCCGTGAGCGTAAAAAAATCCAACAATGGTATTACCATGCGGATAACTTAGAACACAAAACTAAATTGCTTGCTCGTTTAATTACTACGATGGAAATGGAAAAAGCGATTGTCTTTGTTCGCCGCCGTGAAGATGTGCGTGAGTTAAGCGATACGTTACGTAAACGTGGCTTACGTTCGACTTATTTAGAAGGCGATATGGCACAAACTCAGCGTAACCAAGCGATCACTCGTTTGAAAGACGGTGTAGTGAATGTGTTGGTAGCGACGGATGTTGCCGCGCGTGGTATTGATATTGATGATGTCGATTATGTGATTAACTTCGACTTACCGTACAGTGCAGATACCTATTTGCACCGTATCGGTCGTACCGCTCGTGCTGGTAAAAAAGGATCGGCGATTTCGTTGGTTGAAGCGCATGATTACAAACTGTTAGGCAAAATCAAACGCTATACTGAAGAGTTGTTAAAAGCGAGGGTGATTGAAGGTTTAGAGCCGCGTACCAAAGCACCGAAAGATGGCGAGTTGAATACTACGACCAAAAAAGAAAAAGCACGCATTAAAAAACGCAAAGAAGCGAAAAAAGAAGCAGCAAAAGCCAAGGTAAAAGTGCGTCATAAAGATACCAAAAATATTGGTAAACGTCGTAAACCGGCTTCAGAAGTGGCAAAATCTGCGTAATACAAGCGGTTGAATTTTTGCAAAATTTTGTGGAAATTCGACCGCTTTTGTTTTCTAGTTTGTAGAGGAAAAACATGGATCTACACAACATTCGAGAAGATTATAGTAAACAAGAGCTGTCCCAAGCTCATTGTCATGCGGATCCGATTCAGCAATTCGAACAATGGTTACAGGAAGCGATTACCGCTAAAGCGAATGAGCCAACGGCGATGAATGTTGCCACCGTTCTTGATGGCAAACCGACCAGCCGTATTGTGTTATTAAAAGAAGTGAATCCAAATGGCTTTGTGTTTTTTACTAACTATCAAAGTCGTAAAGGGCAAGCGATTGAGCAAAATCCTTATGTGGCATTAACTTTTTTCTGGGCGGAGTTAGAACGTTCGGTACGGATTGAAGGACGGATTGAAAAAATTTCCGCTGAGGAATCGGATCGCTATTTTGCCAGCCGACCTTATACCAGCCGAGTTGGTGCTTGGGCGAGTCATCAGAGTCAAGTGCTTGCGAGTAAAAGTGAATTAGTAGCAAAAGCGACATTGATTGCAGCGAAATACCCGTTACAAGTGCCTCGCCCACCACATTGGGGCGGTTATATCGTGTTACCGGAACGTATTGAATTTTGGCAAGGCAGACCAAGTCGTTTGCACGATCGCATTTGTTATCGCCTTGTGGAAGGTGTATGGCATAAGGAAAGGTTATCGCCATAAGGTGGCAGAGATAAAAAAATGGTGGGAAATCCCACCATTTTTTGTTGATTTAACTAAATCAGTCTAAAGCCTTTTAGTCAGCTAATTTTGTACCGTACAGATAAGTATAACCGAACGGACTTTGTTTGTAGTCTTGTACACGTTTACTAGTCGGTGCAAAGTTAATCGAGTGTGCCACGTTAATCCACGGTGCTTGTTCTCTTAACAATACTTGTGCCTGTTCGTAGAGTTTTGTACGTTCTGCTTTATCCGATAAACCGAGTGCTTTGTCTAATAACGCATCTAACTCAGGGATGTTAAAGCGAGCATAGTTACTGTTGCCAACGTTTGATGAACCGAATAATGGCGATAAGAAGTTATCCGGATCACCGTTATCACCCGACCAACCATAAGTACCAGCAGTTAATTCGCCTGCTTTTGAGCGTTTAATATAATCGCCCCATTCATAAGTGACTAATTTTGCTTTTACTCCGATTTTCTCCCAGTCTGCCTGAATAATTTCAGACATACGGCGTGGGTTCGGATTTGAGGCACGCACTACTGGCTGTACCCAAAGTTCGGTTTCAAAACCATTCGGATAGCCAGCTTCCGCTAAAAGTTGTTTCGCTTTTTCAATATTAAATTCTGATTCTGGTAAGCTGTCGTTGTATCCCCAAATAGTTGGTGGTAATGGATTTTTAGCTGCAATACCGGCACCTTGGTAAACGACATCAATAATTGCTTTTTTATCAACTGCAAGATTTAACGCTTGGCGTACTTTGACATTATTAAACGGTGCTTTTTCGGTATTAAATGCCACATAAGCGATATTTAAACCCGGTTGCGAAAGTAATTGTACTTTCGGATCGGTTTTCATTTTTTCAATATCGGTTGCATTCGGGAAGTCGATTAAGTCGCATTGACCTGCTTGTAATTTTGCATAACGAGCAGTTGCATCCGGCACAATTTCAAAAATTAAGCGGTCAAAATCAGCTTTACCTTTCCAATAATCTTTATGTGCCACATAACGGCTTGCTTGATCTAATACGTAACCGGTAAAGGCAAATGGACCAGTACCAATCGGTGTCGTATCTATAGTTTCCGGTTTACCGGCTTTTAACATCGCATCTGCATATTCCGCAGAATAGATCGAAGTGAAGTCCATCCCTAAACTTGAAACGAAGGTCGCATCACGTTTGGTTAAGGTAAATTTCACCGTATGATCATCCACTTTCTCTACCGATTTTAATAAAGTTGGGAATTTCATCGCTTTAAAGTACGGATAAGTCGCTTTTGATACCGTATGGTAAGGATGATTTGGGTCTAACTGACGGTTAAATGAAAATACTACATCATCCGCATTGAAATCACGGCTTGGAGTAAATTCTTTGTTTGAATGGAATTTTACCCCTTTACGTAAATGGAAGGTGTAAGTTAAACCGTCTTCGGAAATATCCCAAGATTCGGCTAATGCTGGTTCAATCTCAGTTGAACCGCGTTTAAATTCAACTAAACGGTTATAAACTTGCTGAGAACTTGCATTGTAAGAAATTCCGTCCATTGCTAATGCCGGGCTTAAATGTTGTGGTGAACGGCTAACACAGTTCACAAAAGTTTTTTCGGCAGCCGGTTTTACTGCGGTTTTAGTTTCAGTGTTTTTATCGTCACAAGCAGTTAGGGCAAGTGCGACTAATACACCTGCACTTACTTTCGTTAAAGTTGTTAATTTCATAACGGCTTCTCCAAGTAGGATTTTAAATTAAATCGCAAAATAAAAAGTGGCGAGAGATTACCTTTTCTGAGCAATGGAGTAAAGAACAAAAGGCATTTTTTTATACTAAAATGATATAAAAGCGGTCTAATTTCCGCTAAATTTTGCAAAAAAGCTGGGAAATTAGACCGCTGATTTTGGAGATTATAATGAAAAATTAGTACATACCTTCACGTTCTTCACGGGTACTGATATAGATATTTTTCACTTGCGTATAAGCATCTAACATCATTTGGTGAGTTTCACGCCCGATACCGGAAGATTTATAGCCACCGAACGGTGCGCCTGCCGGCAAGATATTATAACAATTTACCCAAACACGACCGGTTTCAATCGCTTGTGCAACACGTAACGCACGATTGATGTCTTTGGTCCAAACACCACCGCCTAAGCCGTATTCCGAATCGTTCGCCATACGGATAACGTCTTCTTCAGTTTTAAATTTAATCACGGTTGCTACCGGTCCGAAGATTTCTTCTTGAGCGATACGGCTATTATTATCTTTCGATTCAATTAACGTCGGTTCGACAAATTCGCCATTGGCAAGGTTATCAGCTAAGACTTTTCTACCGCCGGTAATAATACGACAGCCTTCTTCTTCACCGATTTTCACATATTTCAAAATGGTGTTAAGTTGTCCGGCATTGACCTGCGCCCCCATTTGTGTGTCGTCTTCCCATGGTAAACCAACTTTGACTTTCTTAAATTCTTCGGCTAGGGCAGCGATAAATTTATCATAAATGCCTTCTTGTACGAAAATGCGTGAACCGGCACAACAAACTTGCCCTTGATTGAATAGAATACCTTTTTGTGCGCCCTCTAATGCTTTGTCAAACGGCATATCGTCAAAGAAAATATTAGCCGATTTACCGCCTAATTCTAAGGTTGCCGGAATGAGTAATTCCGCCGCAGAAATCGCAATATGACGACCCACTTCGGTTGAACCGGTAAATGCCAATTTATTAAAGCCTTTGTGTTTAAGCATATATTCGCCCGATTTCGAGCCTTTACCAGTAATTACATTTAATACACCTTTCGGCAGTAAATGATTAATTTTTTGTGCAAAAGATAACAGGCTTAACGAAGTGGTGCTGGAGGGGTGAATGACTACAGTACAGCCGGCAGCAAGAGCCGGTGCGATTTTCCACGCCGCCATTAGAAATGGGAAATTCCACGGAATAATTTGCCCAACTACGCCGATTGGCTCACGCAGTACGAGCGAAAGTTCTTCTTGGTTGATTTGATTTAAGCTGCCTTCGCCGGCACGAATGGCACTGGCAAAATAACGGAAGTGATCGGCTGCTAACGGAATATCCGCCGCTCTGGTTTCACGAATCGGTTTACCATTATCTAAGGTTTCTTGTAATGCAAATAATTCGCTGTTTTCGTCAATCACATCGGCAATTTTATTTAAAATCGCCGCACGTTCCGCTACCGTTGTTTTACGCCAAGATTTAAATGCTTCTTGTGCCGCTTTTACCGCTGCATCCACATCCGCATCGGTTGCATCGACAAAATGCGCTAACACTTCGCCGTTTGCCGGATTATAAGAAGGAAGTAAATCGTTACTGCTACCTTGAGTCCATTCGCCATTGATTAATAAGCCGTAATTTTTATCAAAAACATTAAGATCTTTCATCTCATTACTCCTAGATTTATGGGGAAATAAATAGCTGTTGCCAACCATAATACGCCTCTTAAATTTAATCCGGCAATGTTTTTATGAATAAATTGTTAATTAAATGTTAAAAATGTGAATAAGATCGCAAAAATAAAGGAGAGTATATAATTGAACGCAAAAAAATAAGGACGCTAAAGCGTCCTTACGAAATCAGAAATTAGCTTATTTCGGCGCACCGATTGGTAATACCGTACGACCGAAACTTTCATTGATGATTTCTGCCGCCGCTAAGTAGAACGCTAATAAGGCTGTTAATAAACCGAAGTTACCACCGATATGAGTAAGTGAGTGATCACCGGTGAAATCGCCTGCTGCTAATAAGTAGAAGGTGATGGTTAATGCTAAGAAGATTGCTTGTAATGCACGTGCTTTGGCTAATGTGCCGATGAACATCATTAATGTGAATGTTCCCCAAGCGACTAAGTACCATCCGATAAATGGTGCAGTTACGCCTTCAGCGAAAAAGACTTTGAATAATGCGAATGACCACCAGAAAGCACCGTAACTAGTGAATGCGGTGAAACCAAAGGTGTTACCTTTTGAAAATTCAAACATACCAGCGATCATTTGTGCCGTACCACCAAAAGCAAAGCCCATTGCAAGCACTAAGCCTACATTTTCGCCACCGAATGTACCGTTGTTGATTAAGCTAAGTAACCAAGTTGTTAAGGCAAAGCCACATAAACCTAATGGGCCCGGATTCGCAGTTAAAGCGTTATGATTTGACATTAAAAACCTCGAGTCGTGAGTAAATAAAAATATGTATATTTTAAAAGCGGTGCATTATATAGATAACTTGAATTACTTGCTATAAGTTGACGTTAAAATTGTCAAAAATTTTATAAATTTGCCCACTTATGGATAGAAATTGATGAGATCTTGAAAAAAGTCAAAACGAATGTGAGAAACTGATTTAAATGCTAATAATTTTTAATTAGAATGGCTTCCTTTTATTTATTCGGAGCTATTGTGTTTTTAATCGAAAATGCGACTTTTGCTATCCCTTCTCGTACCTTACTTCAGCCAATTTCTTTACGATTTGAGCAGGGTAAAGTGTATGGGTTAATTGGACACAATGGCTCAGGTAAATCTACCTTAATTAAATTATTGGCGAAACAAAATGCGTTATCCGGTGGCAGAATTCTGTTTAAGCAGCAAGAACTGAGCTGTTGGTCATCACGAGATTTTGCCAAACAAGTCGCTTATCTTCCTCAACATCTTCCGCAAGCGACCAATCTGACCGCCAGAGAGCTTATCGCCATGGGGCGTTATGCGTGGAACGGCTTATTCGGTTCCAATAAACAAAAAGATCATGAAGCCATCGAACGAGCCTTAGCGCTAACCCACACAGAACAGTTTGCCGAGCAGCTGGTAGATACGCTTTCCGGCGGTGAGCGTTCTCGCATTTGGTTGGCTATGTTATTGGCACAACAAAGCAAATTTTTGTTGTTGGATGAACCGCTTGCCGCCTTAGACATCGCACATCAAGTAGAAGTGATGGAATTAGTCAAAAAATTAGCACACGAGCTGAATTTAGGTGTGATTATTGTGATTCACGATATTAATTTGGCAGCACGTTATTGTGATCAGCTTGTAGCATTACATAGCGGCAAATTATTAGCGCAAGGTGATGTATTTGAGATTGTAAATAGCCCAAAATTAAAACAAATTTACGGCATTGATCTGAATGTGATCGAACACCCGGAAACCAAACGACCGGTGAGTTTTTATTAATGAAACGACTTATTTTTTTACCACAGAACACACAGAAAAGCACGGAAAGTATATGTCGTATTTTCCGCGAGCTTTCGTGTTTCTCCGTGGTTAAAACATTAGCGGTCATTTTTACACTTTTTTTTGCAATGTCTTATGGGGTAAAGGCAAAATCTTTTGCGACTTTGGATTGGACAGTTGCCGAAACATTAATCGCTTTAGGCGAGAAACCGGTGGCGGTCGGTGATGTAAAAAGTTATCAGCAATGGGTCAGTAAACCGGTATTACCGAATGACACCTTAGATCTCGGGGTACGAATGCAACCGAATCCAGAACAGATTCTTACTTTAAAACAGGGCGATCATGATTTGCATTTTATCAATAGCAGTTTTTACGCCCAAGCCACCGCAGCACTCGAGCCGTTTTCCTCTGTGACATTGGTCGATTTTTATACGGAAGGCGATGCTTGGAAAAATATTGTGAATGCCAGCCGTAAAGTGGCATTTATTGCGGATAAACGAGAGGAATTTGAAGCATTAATGACAAGCTATTGGCAAAAAATTAGTGAAATTCGACCGCTTGTTCAGCCTTACTTGGAGCGACCGATTGCCTTGGTACAGTTTATTGATACACGCCATTTACGCATTTATGCCGCAAACAGCCCGTTTGGTGCGGTGTTATCACAACTCGGCTTTCGCAATGCGTGGAACGGTTCACAAAATGCGTGGGGCTTTGAAACGATTGATGTTACTCAATTAGCTAGACTGGCAGAAAATAGCCGCTTAGTAGTGGTAAAACCGTACCCGAAAAATATTGGCTCCGCCTTGCGTTATAACACCTTGTGGCAACATTTAGCCATGGCAAAAGATCCGTTAATTTTACCGGCGGTGTGGACATTCGGCGGTATTCCTTCTGCTCAACGCTTTGCCGAAATTTTTGCTAACGGATTGCTGAACGGAGGCGAGCAATGGTAAACGCAAGCAAATTATTGTTCAGCGGATTAGGCTTGCTATTTATCGGACTACTGTTGACCGTATTAATGCTACAACTGCCGGGCGGAAGCGGATTCGTTTCGCTCTTTTTGCCAAGTGAGAATTTGGAACTATTGCTGATTCAAAGCTATAGCTTGCCTCGAATTGTGATGGCATTGTTGGCTGGAGGCATTTTAGGTTTAGCGAGCTTATTATTACAGCAAGTAATGGCGAATCCGTTGGCATCGGATAACACGCTGGGTATTAGTAGCGGAGCGCAATTCGCCCTATTTTTAACGGCGATTTTTTTACCGGATTGGCTGAAATACGGCTCAAGTATGGTTGCATTAATCGGTGCAGCGCTCAGCCTGATTTTAGTATTGAGTTTGGCGATGCGCAAAACAATGTCGCCGTTATTGCTGATCCTTGCCGGCTTAGTGGTAAATCTGTATTTCGGTTCGTTTTCTGCGCTAATGATGTTGTTTTATCCGGAAGAATCTCGTGGGTTGGCGCAATGGGGCGCCGGTTCTTTAGTGCAAGAAAGTTGGCGGGATTCGTTATTGCTGATTGCTCAAGCGATACCTGCGATCTTGATTATTAGTTTATTGATTCGTCCGCTCACCATTTTGGCATTAAATGATGCGAATGCGCAGAGCTTAGGTGTGCCGGTCGCAAAATTGCGGGTCATTGGCGTATTGATTGCGGCATTTTTAATTGCGGTTGTGGTGGCGAAAGTCGGTATGTTGGGTTTTATCGGCTTGGCTTCGGCAACTATCGTTCGCCAACTGCATATTCGCCGTTTTAGTCATCAGCTATGTGCCGCTTTTGTGCTGGGGGCGTTATTGTTGGCGAATACGGATTTGCTGTTACAACTCTTTGCTTTTTTTAGCGGTATTCATTTACCGACTGGTGCGGTAGTGGCTTTATTCGGTACGCCATTGTTGCTTTGGCTGATGTTTAGTGCATTACCGCATACCGGACGTTTACAAGAGGCTGATTCGCAAAAAATTCGTCAATTTAGACCGCTTGTTCTTGCTTTGATACTGGGCGGTCTAGCCTTGGCAATTTGCTTAGCGTTATTTGTTGGCAAAGGTATCAATGGCTGGCAATGGACGCAACAAAGCGAGTTGATCGCATTGCGTTTGCCTCGCTTAATGGTAGCGATATCGGTCGGGATTTTATTATCGGTCGCCGGTGTGATTTTACAGCGTTTAACGTTAAACCCGATGGCGAGTCCTGAACTATTGGGGGTGTCTTCCGGCACTTCGATGGGCATTTTAGCTGCTTTATTTCTGTTTGGTGTACAGCAAACCGAATGGTTTTGGTTGGCAGGGATTCTCGGCGCTTGTGTTGCATTATTGGTATTAACTGCAATCAATCAGCGGAGCGGTATGTTGCCGGAAAAAGTGTTGCTGACCGGTATCAGTTTATCGGCATTATTTGATACCTTACAGCGTTTAGCGATTGCCAGCGGCGATCCTCGAGCTAATCAGCTGATTGCGTGGACATCCGGTTCAACTCAAAATGTGAGTAATGAATTGGCGATCGGCTTGCTAGCGGTCAGTTTTGCGTTACTTTTTGCCAGTTTGATTTTTAGCCGCTGGCTCGCCTTATTGGCGTTACAAGCGCCGATGGCACAATCGCTCGGCTTAAATCTCAAACAAGCTCGCTGGTGTTTAATTTTATTTAGTGCGTTATTAACTGCGCTAGCGACTTTAGTTATCGGGCCGTTAAGTTTTATCGGTTTACTGGTGCCGCAAATGGTACGTTTTTTAGGGGTAAAAAAAGCTCCGCAACAGATTTTGATTTCAGCTTGTTTGGGCGGATTAATTATGTCACTTGCCGACTGGCTCGGCAGGCAGTTATTGTTTCCGTATGAAATTCCGGCAGGCTTAGTCGCCACATTAGTGGGTGGAACTTATTTCTTATTAATGCTAAGAAGAGTTTAACCTTCACAATTTAAAAAATTCTTAACAACACTTTAGGGTGAATAAAATGAAAAAAACGTTTTTCTATTCAACAGTCGCTTCGGCAGTTGCCTTAGCTATCTCACCGGCAATCGCGCAAGAAACCGCTGTATTGGATGAGGTGTCGGTGGTCGGCTCTGTTTCTAAAGCAGGTAAGGTGGAATATATGACACCTAAATCGGTTAATGTGATTAATGATGCACAAATTGCAGATGAAAATGCACAAAAAGTGGATCAGGCTTTACGCTATGAAGCAGGTATTGTGACAGAGCCTTATGGTGGAGATAATGATACGGATTGGTTTAAGATTCGTGGTTTTGATGCTTCTATGACGTTAGACGGTACCGCATTAGGGAAAAATGGTTTCTTTGTATGGTTACCAAATACTTACGGTTTAGAAAGTATTGAAGTAGTAAAAGGTGCAGATTCTTTTACTTATGGTGCTGTGGAAACAGGCGGTTTAGTGAATTTAGTCAGTAAACGACCAAGCAAGGAACCTAAAGGCGAAATAAAACTGACGGGCGGTAATAAAGATGAGCGTGGAGTAAGTTTTGATGTGAGCAACCAGTTCGCGGACAATCTACGTTATCGAGTAGTCGGAGATTATAATAAACGCCATGGACAGTTAAATGGAACATGGTTAGAAAGTTATTATTTTGCACCTAGCCTAACTTGGGATATTTCCAATACGGCAGCATTAACGTTATTAGCGAGTGTACAAAAAGATGTCGGAGTGCCGGTTAATCCGTTTTTACCGGCTTACGGGTCATTAATTCCAACTCCAAACGGCACAATTTCGCATGGTGTGAATTTGGGAGAGCCTAGCCAAGATTATACGGATCGTAGCCAATATTCTTTAGGGTATGAGTATACGAATAAATTTTCAGAAGGTTGGCAATTTACTCAGAATTATCGTTTTAGCCGTCTGAATATTGATCAGTACAATACTTTTGCATGGAGTTCCGATCAAGTCGCAAATGCTTCTCGTGGCTATGCTTATACAGTCGGTCATACCAATAATCATACATTTGATAATCGGATCAGTAAGAATTGGAACATAGGCGAATTTGATAACACAACAACAGTTGGCGTAGATTATCAACACTCAGAAACCAAAGGGATCAATGAGGGGTTCGGTCAGACGGTTAATTCCATCAATATGTTCAACCCTATTTATGGACAAACACCTTATAACCCAATAGGGAAATCTTATAATCTCAAAACTATTCAGCTAGGTTTATACGCACAGAATCAATTACGTTATAAAAATTGGTTATGGAATGTGTCTGCTCGCAATGACGATGTACGTGCAAATTCAGAATCAAATGGCGCAATCACCGGTTACAACGTAAGTCATAATAGTTATTCAACCGGTTTAATGTATCAATTTGATAATGGTTTAGCACCTTACGCAAATTATTCGGAATCATTCCGAGCAGTGTCGGGTAATGATGACTATGGACGTGCTTATAAACCATTTGAAGGCAAACAGTACGAAGTCGGTTTTAAATATTTACCAAGTTTTATCAATGGCACATTCTCTTTAGCATGGTTTGATCTTGAGGAGAAGAATACATTGATTGCAGATCCAAGCAATATTTCGGTTCAAGCGGGTAAACAAAAAAGCCATGGCGTAGAACTTCAAGCAAATTTAGGATTTACGGATAACTTATCCGGTCAATTCGCTTATACCTATACAAAAGCAAAAACCGATCTCTCCGTTTCGCAAAGTATCCGTTCGGCACTGATTCCTCGACATGCTTATGCGGCAAAATTAAATTACCGTTTTGCTGATAATGTGCTAAATGGTTTAACTGTTGGTGCAGGTATACGCTATGTAGGCTCAACTACTGATGAACAATACTATAAAGGTTATAAAATAGGTCACTACACACTTGCAGATTTATCGGCTAAATATGAATTTGCGAAAAACTGGGTGGCACAAGTTAATGTGGATAATCTGTTTAATAAGAAATACTTAGCAAGTTGTAGTTTCTATTGTTATTACGGAGAAGGACGTAAAGTTACAGCGAACTTAACCTACAAATTCTAATTTGCAAAACCTATCAAAAGAGCTGATAATCTCAGCTCTTTTTATCATAATCATAAGGAAACAATATGCAATTTAAAGACTATTTAGCCACCTTTTCAGCGGTTGATCATCTTGCCGGTTTAAATGTGCGTAATGCACAAGGGGAAGTGATTCATCATATTCCAGCTGTGGAAGGCAAATTGGGTTCACTTAAACTTTACAACGCCTTAGCGGAAAAATTTGACGGAAAATTAACCGCTTCAGCAGCACAGCAAGGCATTGAGTGGTTTGCCGAACACGTGGAAGATGCAAAACAAAATGCCGGTAAACACCCGAATATCGACTTATTATTTAAAGTCATTAACGAAGATTTAGTATTAACGCTTGAACCTGTCGCTAAGTAATTAGTGTGAAGTAACTCGTAAACAACAAGCGGTCGGAATTTGCAAAAATTTTGCAGAATTCGACCGCTTGCTTTTAGGGAAAAGCGAAAATTATTTGGTTAATAAATCTAACGCTTCTTGGTATTTCGCCACGGTTTTTTCAATTACGTCCGCTGGTACTTTTGGTGCCGGAGCTTGTTTATTCCAACCGCTGTTTTCCAGCCAATCACGCACAAATTGCTTATCGAATGACGGCGGATTCGTACCTTCTTGATAAGTCTCTACTGACCAGAAACGGCTTGAATCAGGGGTTAAAACCTCGTCCATTAACGTTAGTGTACCATTCTCATCTAAACCGAATTCAAATTTGGTATCGCAAATAATAATGCCTTTAGTAAGAGCATATTCTGCTGCTTCAGTATAAAGTGCAATTGCTGCATCACGTACTTTTGCCGCTAATTCCCCACCGATTTGGCGTTCACATTCTTCATATGAAATATTAATATCGTGATCGCCCACTTCCGCTTTGCTTGACGGGGTGAAAATTGGTTGTGGCAATTTGCTTGCTTCTACCAAACCTTCTGGTAATTTTAAGCCACAAATCGTGCCGGTTTGCTTATAGTCTTTTAAACCTGAACCGGTTAAATAACCACGCACAATCGATTCTATTTTTACCGGTGTTAAGCGTTTACAAACCACGGCACGATGTTGGATCGCTTCCGCTTCTTCTTTCGGTAAGACATCAAAAACAGAATCGCCGGTAAAATGATTCGGCATAATATGGGCTAATTTTTGGAACCAGAAATTAGAAATTTGAGTGAGGATCTCGCCTTTACGAGGAATCGGATCATCTAAGATCACATCAAATGCGGATAAACGGTCGGTGGCTACCATTAACATACGTTTATCATCAATTTCATAAAGATCACGTACTTTACCGGAGTAAATTTTTTTGAGGCTAATTTGCATAGTGAAAAATTCCTGTAGAAGAAAAACTGAGATGGATTATACTCGTTTACGCAAACGATTGCGAATTTATTCTAAATGAGTAAACATTTGTGCAAAAAACAGCTTGCAATCTATAAATTTTGAGCGTATTTTAAAAAGTAATTTAAGCAATTTTATATTGAGAATCTTATTATGAACTTTATCCGTACTCATCATCACCATCATTCAACCTGATATCTTTCGGGCATTTGAGTGTGGTCGGAAGATATAAATCTTCTGAGTACGTATAAATCGCAATCGCATACAGCAGCAAAATACATAACCCCTCGGAAGGCAACTTCCGAGGGGTTTTTTTATATCTGAAATTTAAACACAACATAGGAACTAACAAATGACAACGACAAACCGTTTACGTATTGCCCTACAAAAGAAAGGGCGTTTAAGCAAAGATTGCAACGAATTACTCAAACAATGCGGGGTAAAAATTAACTGGAACGAACAGCGTTTAATTGCTTATGCGGAAAATATGCCGATTGAAATTTTACGTGTGCGTGATGATGATATTCCGGGTTTAGTATTTGAGGGGGTAGTGGATCTTGGTGTGGTTGGGGAAAATGTACTGGAAGAAGAGGAACTTGGTCGTCTTGCCCGAGGTGAGCAAATCGAATATAAAAAATTACGCACCTTGGATTTTGGCGGTTGCCGTTTGTCGTTAGCGATTGATCGTGACCGCACTTATCACGGTGTACAAGACTTCGTTAATTCACGTATTGCCACCAGCTATCCGAACTTACTCAAACGCTATATGAACGAAAAGGGCGTAGCGTTTAAAAGCACCTTACTTAACGGTTCCGTCGAAGTTGCACCCTCTGCGGGTTTAGCCGATGCGATTTGCGATTTGGTTTCATCTGGTGCAACCTTGGAAGCAAACGGCTTAAAAGAAGTAGAAGTGATTTATCAATCCAAAGCCTGCCTGATTCAACGTGCTGAACCGCTTTTAGACGAAAAACAAGCATTAGTCGATCGCTTACTCACCCGTATTCAAGGAATACAACAAGCGGCAGAAAGTAAATACATTATGTTGCACGCACCAAAAGATAAACTCAAAGAAATTACTGCTCTTTTACCCGGTGTGGAAAATCCAACTATTCTCCCGCTTGCCAATGATTCTGCACGAGTAGCTATGCACGTGGTCAGCCAAGAAAACCTGTTTTGGGAAACGATGGAACAACTGAAAGAAATGGGCGCAAGTTCGGTATTAGTGTTACCGATTGAGAAAATGTTAGCGTAAAAAGAAAGGCGACATCTGTCGCCTATATTTATGAGATTGGGAAATTAAACCTCAATACCAAATTTTTCTTTTACTAATGCTTGGAAATCAGTACAGCCACCCACGTGGACGTTATCTAAGAAAATTTGTGGCACAGTCGCAACTGGTTTACCGACACGTGGTTCTAAATCTTCTTTTGAAATGCCTTCAGCGATCATATCAATAAATTTAAAATCGAAATCAGCTAATTCGCCTTTCATTTTTTCGGCTAATGCTTTCGCACGTGTGCAGTATGGGCAAGTCATACGACCATAAATTTCTACGAACATAATTCATTCCTTATAAAAATTAAACGGATTATTCACTGGCAAATGCCAGTTTGAATAGGCTAGTAAGCGGTCAAATTCTATCAGTTTTTTGTAAAAAATCCTAAAAAAACGCCCGCTTGCTAGCTAAGCACAACGGGCATTGATTAGGTTAAATTAATAAACTATTTTGTGCTGGTACTTGTTGTCGTACGGCTTGCACGTTTACGATCATTTTCGGTTAATAAACGTTTACGTACACGAATTGATTGTGGTGTTACTTCTACTAACTCATCATCATCAATAAATTCTAATGCCTGTTCTAACGTCATTTTCACCGGTGTAGTTAACACAATTGCATCATCTTTACCTGATGCACGCATATTGGTTAATTTTTTACCTTGTAAACAGTTTACGGTTAAGTCGTTTGAGCGGCTGTGAATACCGATAATTTGACCTTCATAAACATCTACACCGTGATCAATCATTAATTTACCACGTTCTTGTAAACCGAATAAGGCGTAAGCAAGCGCTTTACCGGTTGCATTAGAAATTAACACACCGTTTTTACGTTGGCCGATTTCACCCAGTTTTACATCATCATAATGGCTGAAGCTTGAGTAAAGTAAGCCGGTGCCAGAAGTCATTGTCATAAATTCGTTACGGAAACCGATTAAACCACGGCTTGGGATCACATATTCTAAACGTGTACGACCTTTACCGTCCGGAATCATATCTTTCACTTCACCTTTACGGATACCTAATGCTTCCATTACCGCACCTTGGTGTTGCTCTTCGATATCGATGGTCACTTGCTCAAACGGCTCTTGTTTTTTACCGTTTTCTTCTTTATAGATTACTTTCGGACGTGATACTGCTAATTCGTAACCTTCACGGCGCATATTTTCAATTAATACCGATAAGTGTAACTCACCACGGCCAGATACACGGAACTCATCCGGGTTTGGTGTTTCTTCTACACGTAATGCTACGTTGTGTACCAATTCTTTGTTTAAACGCTCAAGGATTTGGCGTGATGTAACAAATTTACCTTCCTGACCACAGAATGGAGATGTGTTTACACAGAAGAACATCGTTACGGTCGGTTCATCAACGGTTAACGCCGGTAGTGCTTCTACGTTGTTAATATCACAAATCGTATCTGAAATATTTAATTCGCCTAAACCCGTGATTGCGATGATATCGCCGGCAAATGCTTCAGTCGCTTCATAACGTTGTAAACCTAAGTGGCCTAATACTTGACCCACTTTACCATTACGAGTTTTGCCCTCAGAATCGATCACAGTAACTGTTTGGTTTGGTTTGATTGAACCACGTTTGATACGGCCGATACCGATTACTCCTACATAGTTATTGTAATCTAATTGTGAAATTTGCATTTGGAATGGTGCATCTAATTCCACTTTTGGCGGCTCAACGTGATCAACGATTGCTTGGAATAACGGGGTCATATCTTCCGCAAGATCTTCGTGTTCTAAACCTGCAACACCCATTAATGCCGATGCGTAAATAATTGGGAAATCTAATTGCTCGTCAGTTGCACCTAAGTTGACGAATAAATCGAATACTTGGTCTACCACCCAGTCAGGACGTGCACCCGGACGGTCAACTTTATTGATAACTACAATCGGTTTTAAACCGTGTGCAAATGCTTTTTGGGTTACGAAACGAGTTTGCGGCATTGGACCGTCAAACGCATCTACTACTAATAATACCGAGTCAACCATTGAAAGTACACGTTCTACTTCACCACCGAAGTCCGCGTGTCCTGGCGTATCTACGATATTGATACGGTAATCGTTCCAGTTAATTGCTGTATTTTTTGCAAGAATGGTAATACCACGTTCTTTTTCAAGATCGTTTGAGTCCATTACACGCTCGTCTGCATCGCCACGTGTTTCACCTAATGTGCCTGATTGTTGTAAAAGTTTATCTACAAGTGTTGTTTTACCGTGGTCAACGTGCGCGATAATTGCGATATTACGCAATTTATTGATATCTAAATTTTGCATTGAAATGTCTTTATTGAGTTGAATATAGGGTACGTTTACACGCACCGTGGAAATCTTTATAGAGGGGAATCGCCCCTGCTTATTGTGATCTAGTGTGATCAAGATCACAATTCATCAAGGGGCGAGATTATACAGAAATTTTTATTTATTGGCTATGATTTAAGCGGTCCGATTTACTAAATTTTTTGCAAATTAAGCGTTTTTAGCGGAATAATCCCTCGCACCAAAAATTGCCGTGCCAATACGTACCATCGTTGAACCGCACTCAATTGCACTTTGCATATCATCACTCATTCCCATTGAAAGCGTATCAATGCCTTCAAACTCGGCTTGCAAGCGGTCAAAAAGTTGCTGCATTTTACGTAACGCAATTTTTTGCTGTTCAACTTCACTTTCCGGCTTTGGAATCGCCATCAAACCACGCAAACGTAAATTCGGTAATTGGCTAATCGCTTTTGCTAACTCGTCTAATTCTTCGGGTTGAATACCTGATTTAGACTGTTCGTCACTAATATTAATCTGAATCAGCACATTGAGAGGTGCTTTATTTTCAGGACGTTGAGCATTTAATCTTTCCGCAATTTTTAGACGGTCAACTGTTTGAATCCAATCAAAATTTTCCGCCACTAGACGGGTTTTATTGGACTGTAACGGCCCGATAAAATGCCATTCTAAATTTGGTTGCTGAGCAAAATAAGCAATTTTCTCCACACCTTCCTGCACATAATTTTCACCGAATGCGGTTTGCCCTGCAGAAATCGCTTCTTCAATCGCTTCAACAGGTTTAGTTTTAGAAACTGCCAGTAAACGAATATTATCTCGTCCGCATTGTTGGGAAATTTGCTGAATTTGTTGCTTAATTTCAGATAAATTTTGAGAAATCGACATTTGTAACTCCAAAAACTATAATGAATAAATCATAGCATATTGAGGAACAGAATAATGGATTTAACTAAGATTAAATTAGTGATTACCGATGTGGACGGCGTACTTACCGATGGTGGTATGTATTACACCGCTGAAGGCGAAGTAATGAAACGTTTTCACGTACATGACGGCTTAGGGATGAAAATGCTGCAAACCTGCGGAATCCAAGTTGCGATCTTATCCGGCGGCGATTCGGCATTGTTACGTAAACGTATTGATGTACTTAAAGTACCGCTATTTAAATTAGGTAAAATGGAAAAACGTTCCGCCTGTTTTGAATTGATGCAAGAAGCAGGCGTAACAGCGGAACAAACCGCTTTTATTGGTGACGATACGTTAGATTTACCGGCATTTGAGGTTTGCGGACTAGCAATAGCTACCCGTAATGCACACGGCTATGTAAAAGCAAAAGCGGATTGGGTATTAGAAAAAGCTGGCGGTGAAGGAGCTTTTCGTGAAGTATCTGATCGGATTTTACAAGCACAAGGCTTTGAAGAAATTTATGCTACTGCGGATGGTTTTCTTACCGTAGCTGAAAAAATGGCACAATAAAGAATGAATAAAAAAATAAGCGGTCATTTTTGCCAATTTTTTGCAAGAAACGACCGCTTGTTATAAGGGAATAAATGTTTAGAAGCGGTAACCTACGTTTGCCGTAAATTCATTACCTTTTAATTTATTACCACTTTTCTTCAAGTTGCTACGAGTATATTCCGCACCCACTTCAACATTACTTGATACAGCATATTTAGCACCGGCACCGTAGCCGTAACCACGGAAATTAGCGTCACCTACTTTGCTTTGTGCAACATCAACTTTCACATAAGGAAGTAAGTCTGAACCTACACGGTAACCTTGTTGATAAGCTACGGTATATTTCGTTTTTTGTTTTATATCGCTAAATACTTTAGTGCTACCGGTTTTGACTTTGCCTTGTACCACGCCGACTAAATTGTTGCCGTAATCCATACCGTAATCAACCACTAATGCTGGGCCGGTTGATTGTTTACCTTTAATACCGTTAACTTTATATTTTGCAGTAGTTAAATCTACACCAACACCGACGCCGGTAAATGTATTACCCACCGGTGCGGCAAATGCTGAAGCAGAAAATAATCCTGCTAGTGCTAAAACTGTTAAATTTTTCATAAATATGTACCTTGTTTAGAAAGATTGTCTAAAGACATTTAAAGTGTCTACTCTAATTCGCCACAAAAACGATAACCTTCCCCATGGATTGTCACGATAATTTCCGGCGTATTTGGGTGATCTTCAAAGTGTTTGCGAATACGACGAATTGTCACATCTACAGTACGATCGTGCGGTTTTAATTCACGACCAGTCATTTTGAGTAATAAATCTTCTCGTGTTTGGATTTTACCCGGATTCTCACAAAAATGTAACAATGCTCTAAATTCACTACGAGGTAATTTATTTATCACACCTTCCGGCGTAATTAAGCTACGACTATTTACGTCCAGTTCCCAACCGTTAAAACGATAACTTTCAACTAATGTACTGTCTTTTGTTACCTTTTCTTTTTCATTCATTGTACGGTGTAAGAGATTACGCGCACGAATAGTGAGTTCTCTCGGATTAAACGGCTTGGTAATATAGTCGTCTGCACCGATTTCCAAGCCTAGAATTTTATCGACTTCATTATCACGTCCAGTTAGGAACATTAATGCTACTTTCGTATTTTCACGTAGTTCACGCGCTAACATTAAGCCGTTTTTACCGGGTAAATTAATATCCATTATCACTAAATGAATTTCTTGCTTGGCAAGCACTTCATTCATTTCTACGCCGTCGGTTGCTTCGAAAACCTCATAGCCCTCTGCCTCAAAAATACTTTTGAGTGTATTACGGGTCACAAGTTCATCTTCAACAATCAAGATTTGTGGGTTTTGCATTATATAAAGCCTTCTAATTAATTTTAAAAATCTGTTATTGCATTCTGTTGAATTATTGTTGCAAAGTTGTGGTAATTTTACCTATCTTCTTTATCGCTAGAAAGTGTTAATTCAAGTTTTGTTATATTAGGTCAAATAACTTAATGCACTAAGTTCGGTTGACTTTCTTTACTTTAGAAAGTTCAATCTTTATCGGTCATCTACACCGACGATTAAATAATTACCGTGAATATCGGCCAGACTTCGGAAGCCGATATTAAAAATTTCACAATGTTTATTACGATTAATCAGACGATAATCAAAGTTATCATGGTGATGTCCATGAAAAATCTTTTTAACGCCCATTTTTCTAGCAAGTTGATTAATTACAGCAAATCCTTGCGGATGAGGTCTAGGTGCTTCGTGCGTAATTAAAATATCTGCTTGTAAATTTTCTAATGCTTCTACATCGGACGGAAAAATTGAGGTTCGATGGCGGAGAGGTAAACCACCTCGCCAAATCCGTTCCTGCGGACAGTATTGGCAGTAATGAATCGGATCAAAAAACATCGGACGATTTGGCGGCATCCAAATATGTCCTCTGAATACTCCACCTAATCCGGCAATTTTTACTCCCTGAATATCAACCGCTTTACCGTGCAAACTACGTGTTTTCCATTCGCTATTCCAAATAGCATCAAAAGCAGCAACCGTTTTGCTGTCATGGTTACCGTGAATAAACCAAATATCACAATATTGGGAAAGTTTATCCAAGGTATTGGGAGTCGTTAATTGAAGATCGCCTAAAATAACTAAAGCAATCTGTTCGCCTTGATATTCCCTTAATACCGGATAAAGATGCTCGTAACTCCCATGGGGATCACCCGCAAAAAGGATCATTCTTTCTCTTCCACTGTATGATTATATTGCTTAAATTGTAATGGGATTTCTTCTTCTTTTAAAATCGCTTCAACGACTTCTTTCGTTTGGTTATAACGATCTAAATAACTTGGCGATTCGATTTCAATATAAGGCACATGGTATTTTTCTAGCAATTTTTTTAAAAGTTGCTGGAAACGCTGGCGTTGTTTTAAAGAACCTAAACTACGTAATCCGTCATCCACCCATTTTGTGTTATTTGATAATAAAATCGTCACATCAAATGGGTATTCCTTGATCATTGAATCCAAAAACGGATGTGATTTTCCTTCATATTGGATACAAAATGCTTGGGTCGTAATATAATCGGTATCAATCAATGCAACTTTATGTGCATGTTTCATCGCATAATCCACATAACGTTGGTGGCCAAGTGCCATTCTAGGATAATCTGAATACTGCATTGCCTGCTCATTACCACCAAGCTGTTCAAATACAAATTCTCGTCCATATTCCCAAGCAGAGGTGGTATTAAATACATTCGCTAATTTGCTGACCAATACGGACTTACCGCTACTTTCTCCGCCTAAAATCGCAATCGTTTTTACAAAGAACGGACGAACTTCTTTCGGGATAAATCGCCAATATTGGAATGGATTATTACGAATACGTGTTGCTGAAACATCAAATAATTCACGTTTCGGATCAACTAAATGCACTTCTAAATTCAAGTATTTTTCGTAAGGTTCTTTATCTTGAATCTCGCTACTAAAAACGGCAGTCGGACGAATATTTTTTTCATTAAACAATTCTTTGACTCTATCTGCCCATGCCTGCCAACCGTTTGGATAGCTAGGAATTCCGTCTTCTTTCAGGTGGTGGATAAAAATTTGCTTTTGTTGATATTTAAAGATTTGTTGCATCCAACGCAGTCGATCTTCATTGGTTGGCATACGTTTCATTTTACTGTCTTTAAATAATTGCAGATCTCGATCTGAATCCGTACAAACGACGACATGTAAAATATCGACTTTACTAAATGCTTCATAGATCATATTAATATGACCAGTATGTACAGGATAAAATTTACCGAAAATTATCCCGACTCGTTGATTCATATCTTCAATAATGTTTAGCACTTGATGTAATGATTTTAATTTGTTCGCACTCGGATTTTTAATTTTGCCACTGACTAATTGATTAAAATAGGCACGTGTTACACCTGCTTGCGTACAAACATCATTTACTTTCATCTTTAATTGTTTACGTTTTTGTTGAAGATAAGCAAAATCCGTCATAATTTTTTCCTCAAAATAATTGTTTATATGATAAAACAAAATGTAGCATTTGGATATGTATTTATCTGAAAAATAGTGTATAGATGCACTATTTTTTGATGTGTTTTTCAGGATTGAGATAGAAAAATTTAGGCTAGCTGAACATTATGTACTTTGATTTGGATGTCTATATTCACGAAAGAACTTGAATTGTTTCACATCTCTCCATTCATCAGCTAAAATCAATCATTTTCAGGTTCATCAGCTTTATATTTTTTGCTGATAGCCGTATAATCATAACAATTTCTTTAAAAAAAGCGGATAAAATGCGACTAATTCGAGGCCTATACAATTTAGAAAATCATTCAACTCTAGCAAAAGGCTGTGTACTGAGTATCGGTAATTTTGACGGCGTGCATTTAGGGCATCAAAATATTCTTGCTCGTTTATGCGATCAGTCGCTTGAGGTCGGATTACCTTCGGTTGTTATGTTGTTTGAGCCACAACCACGAGAATTTTTTGTAAAAAAAACGGAGAATCTGACCACTTCAGCACCGGCTCGCTTAATGCGGCTACGTGATAAACTCAAATATTTAGCGGAAGCCGGTGTTGATTTCGTTCTATGTATTCGTTTTAGTGAAGCTTTTTCTCAATTATCTGCAACTGATTTTATTCGTGAGCTATTAGTAAAACAGTTAAAAGTCCGTTATCTCAGCGTTGGTGATGATTTCCGTTTTGGGGCAAAGCGAGCAGGTGACTTTGAAATGTTGCATAATGCAGGCTTAAAATATCGCTTTGCGGTTGAGGAAAGCCATACACATAGTTTTAAAAATGAGAGAATTAGTAGTTCTTTTATTCGCCAAGCTTTACAAGACAATCAGCTTGCTTTGGTAGAACAATTATTAGGTAGACCTTATTCGATAGCGGGACGTGTAGCGCACGGTAATAAACTCGGTCGAACCATTGGTTTTCCGACTGCAAATATTATGCTTAATCGCTTAGTGATACCGTTACAAGGTGTATTTGCTGTGCAGATTCAAACTAAAAGTGGTAAGTATAACGGTATTGCCAATGTTGGGAATCGCCCGACGATTAACGGTACAAAGCCACTACTTGAAGTACATATTTTGGATTTTAATCGTTCGATTTACGGCGAGTCGATAGAAGTATTCTTTATTCACAAAATCCGTGATGAAGTGAAATTCCCGAGTTTTGAAGCACTTAAGGCACAAATTGAGAAAGATAGGTTACAAGCGGTCGAATTTTTCAAAGAATTTACAAAATAACAAGTAACTTCATACTTAAACCAAAATTCAAACTAAAATTTTATTAACTGGAAAACAAAAATGATTGATTACAAAAACACCTTAAATTTGCCTGAAACAGGCTTTCCTATGCGTGGTGATCTCGCCAAGCGTGAGCCTGATATGTTAAAAAATTGGTATGACAAAAACTTATATCAAAAAGTACGTGAAAGTTCGAAAGGGAAAAAATCTTTCATTCTGCACGATGGCCCTCCGTATGCAAACGGTAATATTCATATTGGTCACGCAGTTAATAAAATTTTAAAAGATATTATTATGAAATCGAAAACCGCTTTAGGTTTCGATACGCCTTACGTTCCGGGTTGGGACTGCCACGGCTTACCAATTGAATTGAAAGTAGAAGGCATTGTCGGTAAACCCAACGAAAAAATCTCGGCAGCGGAATTTCGTCAGGCTTGCCGTGATTATGCGAAAGAGCAAGTCGAAGGACAAAAAGCTGACTTTATGCGTATGGGGATTTTAGGTGACTGGGAAAAACCATACCTTACGATGAACTTTGATACGGAAGCGCACATTATCCGTACTTTAGGTAAAGTGATTGCGAACGGTCACTTATACAAAGGCTCTAAACCGGTTCACTGGTGTTTAGACTGTGGCTCATCATTAGCGGAAGCGGAAGTAGAATACGAAGATAAAGTGTCTCCGTCTATTTATGTGCGTTTTAAAGCAGTTGATACTGCAGCAGTTGAAGCAAAATTTAATGCGGCAGGTAAAGGAAACGGTCAAATTTCTGCGGTAATTTGGACCACAACACCTTGGACATTACCTTCAAATAAAGCGATCTCGATTAATCCTGAATTTGACTATCAATTAGTCCAATTTGGTGATGAACGTGTCATTTTAGTAAAAGATTTAGTAGAAAGCGTGCAAAAAGCAGTTGGAGTAGAATCTATTGAAGTATTAGGTGAAGTAAAAGGCGATGCATTAGAGTTAATGCAATTCCAACACCCATTCTACGATTACAGCGTGCCGTTAATTTTAGGCGATCACGTAACAACTGACGGTGGTACAGGTTTAGTTCACACCGCACCGGATCACGGTCAAGACGACTTTGTCGTATCGAAAAAATACAATATTGAAATGGCAGGCTTAGTGGCAAATGACGGTAAGTTTATCTCAACTACGCCATTCTTTGCTGGCTTAGGTGTGTTTGAATCAAACGAAAAAGTGTTAGAAAAATTAAAAGAAACCGGTGCGTTATTAAAATTAGAACGTATCAAACATAGCTATCCACACTGCTGGCGCCACAAAACGCCAATTATTTTCCGTGCGACGCCGCAATGGTTTATCGGTATGGAAACACAAGGCTTACGTAAACAAGCATTAGGTGAAATTAAATCAGTACGTTGGATCCCAAGTTGGGGTGAAGCGCGTATTGATACCATGGTAGCAAACCGTCCTGACTGGTGTATCTCTCGTCAACGTACTTGGGGTGTCCCAATGACAATGTTTGTTCACAATGAAACCGAAGAGCTACATCCTCGTACACTTGAAATCTTAGAAAGCGTAGTTAAACGTGTAGAAGAAAAAGGTATTCAAGCATGGTGGGATCTTGATCCGGTTGAAGTACTAGGTGAAGAAGATGCGAAAAACTACCGTAAAGTACCGGATACTTTAGATGTATGGTTCGATTCAGGATCTACTTATGCATCCGTAGTAGAAGCTCGTCCTGAGTTCAATGGTAATGGTACGGATATGTATCTTGAAGGTTCAGACCAACACCGTGGTTGGTTTATGTCTTCATTAATGCTTTCAACGGCAACAAACGGCAAAGCACCTTATAAACAAGTGTTAACTCACGGTTTCGTGGTAGATGAAAAAGGTCGTAAAATGTCGAAATCAATCGGCAACGTGATTATGCCTTCAGAAGTGTGGAATAAAAACGGTGCAGACATTTTACGTTTATGGGTGGCATCAACCGACTATACCGGTGAAATCGCCGTTTCACACAATATCTTAAATAGTGCCGGTGAATCTTATCGTCGTATCCGTAATACGGCACGTTTCTTACTTGCAAACTTAAATGGTTTTGATCCAAAACGTGATTTAGTGAAACCAGAAGAAATGATCGCATTAGACCGCTGGGCGGTAAGCTGTGCATTAGACGCACAAAACGATATTAAAGAAGCGTACGATAACTACCAATTCCACGCAGTAGTACAACGTTTAATGCGTTTCTGCTCTATCGAAATGGGGTCATTCTATTTAGATATTATTAAAGACCGTCAATATACAACCAAAGCTGACAGTCTTGCTCGCCGTAGCTGCCAAACAGCGTTATGGCATATCGCAGAAGCATTGGTTCGTTGGATGGCTCCGATTCTATCATTCACAGCTGATGAAATTTGGGGTTACTTACCACAAGTGGAAGGCCGTGCAGAATTTGTCTTTACCGAAGAATTTTACGAAGGCTTATTCGGCTTAACCGAAGCAGATAAATTAGATGATGCCTACTGGCAACAAATCTTAAAAGTACGTGCTGAATCAAACCGTGTATTAGAACAAGCACGTAAAGATAAAGTTATCGGTTCAGGTTTAGAAGCAAAAGTAACCGTTTATGCAAATGATGAAATTCGTGCAATGCTAGAGCAACTTGGCAATGAACTTCGTTTTGTACTGATTACTTCACAAGCAATTATCAAGCCGTTAAGTGAAGCGGATGTTGCAGAAGGTGAAGTCGCCGGTTTAGCAGTGAAAGTCGAACGTGCTGAAGGTGAAAAATGTCCTCGTTGCTGGCACTTTGCAACCGACATCGGCACTCATGCGGAACATAGCTCAGTATGTGGACGTTGCATAGAAAACGTGGCAGGTGAAGGCGAAAAACGCACGTTTGCGTAAAAAATCAAGCGGTGAGATTTTGCAAAAATTTTGTTAAATATCACCGCTTAATTATATGTCTTCTCTAGGAATCTCTATGAAACTTAAACATCTCTTATCCGCTGTTATTTTAGCCTGCAGCACATTGCTATCAGGTTGCTTTAGCCTATTGACAGCAAGCGAAGCGCGAGTAAGCACAAGCCATCACGAAAGCAAAGTGGTTGCTGAAGATAATATTACACAGTTTGGCTTGGTGAAATCCACGAAACAGCTGGTAATGATGGGTGATAAGTATTGGTACTTATTAGACCAAGGCTCATCGAACTATGTGCAAAAACTCATTGATGCGAAACTGCCTAAGGGATTTTCGACATCAGGAGCTGTGTTTCAAATCAAGGACAAACAGGCGCAAACTTGGGAAGGTGAGACGCTCTTAGAGTATAGAACAGACAAGAAGGCGGAAAAACAGAAGCTAAATACATTGGGGTTTGAAGGCTGTTATGACTGCCCAGAAGCGACCTATTTTTTTAAAAGGTTATCGTTTTCTGGCAAATTTTTTGCCAAAACAGAGGGCATTGCGGTAAAAAGCAATCTCAAAACGAAACTGATTATTAAATTTATCGAGTATAAAACCGAAGAGAGAGTAGATGGGGACGGTCTAACGGCAATTGCCTTAATGCCTTTTGCTATCGCAGCCGATATTGTGACTCTGCCGCTGCAATTACTGATATTTGCAACCGTAGATAGTGGCGATATTTTTCATAGTCCATAGTCAGATTTTACAAAAATTTAGTGAATCTGACTGCTTAATTCCATTACTTATACAAGTTTTTTATGAAACTGAAACATCTTTTATCCGCCGCTATGTTAGCCAGCAGCTCATTGTTATCCGGTTGTGGTCTTACTTCGCTTGCATTATATGAATCGCAGTTAACCATACCATCTAGCGAGTATAACGTGTTTAGAGACAATGTGACTCAGTTCGGTATGCTGAAATCCACGAAGCAGTTGGTAATGATGGGTGATAAGTATTGGTACGTATTAGACCAAAAATCATCGGCATATATCCAAAAACTGATGGATACAAAACTATCTGGAGAATTTTCCGTCGATACGGTTGATATTCGCCTAACAAAGGAAAAATCGCAAAATTGGGATGGTTCTACTTACATATACTATAAAGCTACCAAAAAGTCGGAAAAACAAACGTTAAAAGAATTAGGATTTAGTCAGGGCTGTTCTCAAAACAGTACCCATTCAACCGACGTTGTGAGAACCTCCTTAGGATTGAAGGGACAAATATTTGCAAAAACAGAAGATGTTGCAGTCAATGGGAAGTTCAAAACTAAAATCCCTGTAGAAATTACCGAGTTTACATTTGGAGAGAGAGTTGATTGGGGGGGCGTTACAGCGATTGCTGCTGTTCCCTTTGCAATCATAGGGGATATTGTCACACTGCCGTATCAATTACTCTTTTTAGCTTCAGATAGTAGTGATTGGCATAAATAGCCAGATTTTACAAAAATTTAGCGAAATCTGACCACTTGATCTCCCGATTTATTCAGGAATGCTTATGAAGCTGAAGTTGCTTTTATTAGCAGCCGTTTTAGTAAGTAATAGATATTCTTTGGTTACTTATGGTTCATGATTTCCGCTAGTGCGTCGTTGTGGATGTAAAAATGCATAATAGAAATGGAGTATATTATTAAGTACAAGAAGATCTCTCTGTTATAATATCAGGGTTGAAGAAAGAGAAACAAGAGACAATAATTGCCTTTTGGCTTGTATCAGTAAAAAATCCTTTTAGGAAAAGAATAAAATCATAACGGAGCAATAAAATGCTGATTTTAAACAAATCAAACCAAGCTAAAAAATACCTCGAAAGTATCCGCTATCTGCCACAAAATGCGGAACAAGTAGATTTTCTAAGCAGTAGCAGAGCGTTTAAAGACCGTATTTTACAGCTCATTAAAACTGCAAAAAAACGTATTTATTTAACCGCTTTATATTTTGAACAAGATGAAGCGGGGCAAGAAATTTTAGAAGCACTCTATCAAGCAAAATCAGCAAATCCAAGCTTAGAAATTAAAATCTTGGTAGATTGGCATCGTGCACAACGAGGCCGTATAGGTGAAGAAACGACAAGTTCAAATGCAGATTGGTATGCGAAAACCAAGCAACAATATCATTTACCCACTGAGCAGGAAATTCAATTTTGGGGTGTGCCGATTAATCGTAAAGAATTATTCGGCGTATTACATCTAAAAGGCTTTGTATTTGATGATACATTACTCTATAGCGGAGCAAGTATTAATAATGTCTATCTACAACAATTTGAACGTTATCGTTATGACCGTTATCACCTGATTGAAAATAAAGTCTTAACTGATGCAATTATTGATTTCACCAATACGCATATTTTACAAAATGATGCGGTAAATCGTTTAGATGACGAAAACCGTCCGAAAACCAATGAAATTCGGCCGCTTATTAAAGCATTTCGTAAGTATTTATCATCACAGAGCTATGCTTTTAGCGGACAGTCACAAAGCGAGCAGCTAAGTTTATCACCTCTAGTGGGGTTAGGACGTAAAAATAGCTTAAACAAAACCATTGAAGCTTTGTTTTATCAAGTGGAAGATAAATTAACGATCTGTACGCCGTATTTTAATTTTCCTCTTTCACTCTATAAGCGTTTAAATTGGCTTTTAGAACACGGTAAAAAGGCGGAAATTATTGTTGGTGATAAAACCGCTAATGATTTTTATACCCCACCGGAAGAGAAATTCACAATGGCATCGGCATTACCGTATCTCTACGAGAAAAATTTACGTGCCTTTGCTAAACGTTTTGATCGCTATATCCAAAATGGACAATTAACGGTACGTTTATGGAAACACGGCGATAATAGTTACCACTTAAAAGGGGTATGGATTGATGATCGTTATATCTTATTAACCGGTAATAATCTCAATCCTCGTGCTTGGGCTTTAGATGCTGAGAATGCCGTGTTAATTCATGATCCAAAAGCGGAATTACATCAAAAAGCGGAAGCTGAATTAGCCCAGATTCGTACATATACCACAGAATTAACTCACTATAGCGATTTACAGCAAATAGATGATTATCCAGAAGCGGTACGAAAATTGTTAAAACGTTTTGGACGTGTGAAGTTAGATAAAGTCGTTAAAATGTTGTTATAACAAGAGTTTAATTAGTCACGGATAACACGGATTTACACAGATTTTTTTGAAATGTGTTTTTCTTTGTTATCCGTCTTTTATTTACAAAGGAATAAAAATGAGTGAACAAATTTATGGTATTCACGCAGTAAAAGCATTCTTGGATAATGCTCCGGAACGCCTTATCGAAGTGTTAGTGTTAAAAGGGCGTGAAGATAAGCGTTTAATTCCCTTATTAAATGAGCTACAACGCTTGGGTATTGCCATTCAGCAAGTCAATCGTCAAACATTGGATAACAAAGCACAAGGCGAGGTTCACCAAGGCATTATTGCCAAAGTGGTTCCACAAAAAGAACTGAATGAACACGATCTTGATGTTATCTTGAGTCAAAAGCACAACCCGTTTTTATTAATCTTAGATGGGGTGACGGATCCGCATAACCTTGGTGCTTGTTTACGTACTGCTGATGCGGCTGGTGTAGATGCGGTTATCGTACCAAAAGATAAATCGGCACAACTTACCTCAACCGCTCGTAAAGTGGCTTGTGGTGCGGCGGAAACTGTACCGTTGATTCGTGTCACGAATCTTGCTCGTACAATGCGAGAGCTACAAGAACAACATAATATTTGGATTGTTGGTACAGCGGGTGAAGCGACATCAGGAATTTATGAAGCAAAATTAACAGGCTCAATCGCTCTTGTGATGGGGGCAGAAGGTGACGGTATGCGCCGTTTAACACGTGAACATTGTGATCAGCTGATCAGTATTCCAATGGCTGGTTCAGTATCTTCACTAAATGTATCTGTTGCGACTGGTGTATGTCTATTTGAAATTGTTCGCCAAAAATTAATGGCAGAATAATATTTGAAGATTAGGAAGCATTTCAGGGAAAATCAGCAGATATTTGTTAAAATCTAACCGCTTGCTTCCCTCAGTGATTTTGAGTTTTTTTATATTCCGTGGTAAGTCGTGTTACCACGGAATATATTTTTATAAAGATCTTATAGATTTACAACGTATTTGCCGACACCCAATTCATCTTCTTTACGAGTACGAGCGATAACGCTTGCTGCAGATTCTACGACACGTAAGCCCATTTCGTCTTCGGTACGCACTACATTGCCACGTAATGAGTTGGTATAAACATCGGTGATTTTAATATCGACAAATTTACCAATCATATCCGGTGTGCCTTGGAAGTTAACGATACGGTTGTTTTCGGTACGACCGGTCAATTCCATAATATCTTTTTTAGACGGACCTTCCACCAATACACGTTGTTCCGTGCCTAACATCGCACGGCTGAATTGCATTGCTTGGTGATTGATACGTTGTTGTAAACGTGCTAAACGCTCTTTTTTCTCTTCTTCCGAAATATCATCCGGTAAATCCGCCGCAGGTGTGCCCGGACGAGCAGAGTAGATAAAGCTGAAGCTCATATCAAAGTTGACTTGCTCGATCACTTTCATGGTTTGTTCGAAGTCTTCCGCCGTTTCACCCGGGAAGCCAACGATAAAGTCTGAACTGATCTGAATATTTGGACGAACTTCACGTAGTTTACGAATAATCGCTTTATACTCTAATGCCGTATGGTTACGTTTCATCATCGTTAATACACGATCCGCACCACTTTGAATCGGTAAGTGTAAGAAGCTCACTAATTCAGGCGTGTCACGATAAACTTCGATGATGTCATCAGTAAATTCAATCGGGTGGCTAGTGGTATAACGCACACGGTCGATACCGTCAATCGCAGCAACTAAACGCAGTAGTTCTGCAAAGGTGCAGATACCACCGTCAAAAGTTTCACCACGGTAAGCATTTACGTTTTGACCAAGTAAGTTCACTTCACGTACACCTTGTTCCGCTAATTGTGCGATTTCAAATAATACGTCATCTACCGGGCGAGAAACTTCTTCACCACGTGTGTAAGGCACTACACAGAATGAACAGTATTTATTACAACCTTCCATAATTGAAACGAAAGCGGTTGGACCTTCGGCACGAGGCTCTGGCAAGCGGTCGAATTTTTCAATTTCTGGGAAAGAAATATCAACGATCGCACGGTCACCACCACGAATTTTATTGATCATTTCCGGTAAACGGTGCAATGTTTGCGGACCAAATACAATATCAACAAATGGCGCACGGTCACGAATGTGTTCGCCTTCTTGCGATGCAACACAACCGCCTACACCGATAATTAATTCCGGTTTATCTTTTTTCCAGTTTTTCCAACGACCAAGTTGCGAGAATACTTTTTCTTGTGCTTTTTCACGAATTGAACAGGTATTAAGTAATAAAACGTCTGCTTCTTCCGGTTTATCGGTCAGTTCTAATCCGTGCGTAGAGTTTAAAAGATCTGCCATTTTTGATGAGTCGTACTCATTCATTTGGCAACCCCAAGTTGTAATATGTAATTTCGCCATAATTTCTCAAAAAATAATAAGTAGAAAATAAAAGCGTAAAGAGATAGCCCCTTTACGCAAAAACTTATGTTTATTTTACCTGTTTGACTATTTTTTCGCTATAACTAAATAAAATTAGCAAACAAAAATGCCACGATATTTCACTATCGTGGCATTTAGTTATGTTACTAAATCAATTATTTAGTTAGTGTTAATACAACACTTTCGCCTGCAACAACTTGTCCCACTTTTTTGTCTAAGTTGCTGATTTCATCCATATTAGAAATGACAACCGGTGTTAAAACTGATTTTGCTTTAGTTTCAAGTAATTCTAAATCGAATTTGATAATTGGATCGCCCGCTTTTACTGTTTGACCTTCTTGAGCAACACGAGTAAAACCCTCACCTTTTAATTCAACTGTATCAATACCAAAGTGAACGAATAATTCAACACCTTCATCGGATTCAATTGAGAATGCGTGATTTGTTTCAAAAATTTTACCGATAGTACCGTTTACCGGTGCAACGATAGTATCGCCGTTTGGACGAATAGCAACACCGTCGCCAACAATTTTTTCAGAGAAAACAACATCTGGTACATCTTCGATGTTTACGATTTCACCTGAAAGAGGTGCATAAACTTTAACCTCTTTTGTTGCTGCTTGTTTTGAGCCAAATAATTTGTCGAAAAAGCCCATAGAAATCTCCGTTATTAAAATAGTAAACAAAATTCCCGTACATTTTATACGAGAATTTTGCCTTTGTATGCCATTTAATTGAAAATTAGTTCAGTTTAGCGTAAAAATCGTTAACTAATTTTTCAATGTCAGCTGCTGTCGGTTGTGCTAATGCTTCATCCGCTAATGCTTTTGCATCAGCATAGTTGATTGAACGAGCAAGTTTTTTCACGTGAGGTACGGAAATTGCACTCATACTAAACTCGTCTAAGCCCATACCTAATAATAATGCGGTTGCACGAACATCACCAGCTAATTCACCACACATACCAGTCCATTTACCTTCCGCGTGTGACGCATCAATTACTTGTTTAATTAAGTTTAATACTGATGGACTTAATGGGTTGTAAAGGTGTGCAATGATTTCATTACCACGGTCAACTGCTAAAGTATATTGAGTTAAGTCGTTAGTACCGATACTGAAGAAGTCAGCTTCTTTCGCAAGATGACGAGCATTGACTGCTGCTGACGGTGTTTCAACCATGATACCTAATTGAAGGTTTTCATCGAATGCTTTACCTTCAGTACGTAGCTGTTCTTTTAATTCCGCAACGATTGCTTTTAATTCACGAATTTCTTCAACAGAGATAATCATCGGGAACATTACTGCTAATTTACCGAATGCTGAGGCACGTAATACCGCACGTAATTGTGTATCTAAGATTTCACGACGTGTTAAACCGATACGTACTGCACGCCAACCTAAGAATGGGTTCATTTCTTTTGGTAAGTTTAAGTACGGTAATTCTTTGTCACCGCCGATATCCATGGTACGTAATACCACTTGTTTACCGTTCATCGCTTCAACAATTTCTTTATATGCTTGGAATTGCTCTTCTTCGCCCGGTAATTCGCTACGATCCATAAATAAGAATTCAGTACGGTATAAACCGATTGATTCGCCACCGTTACGCAGTACACCGTCAACATCACGGATTGTACCGATGTTACCTGCAACTTCGATACGATGACCATCTAAAGTTTCCGCTGGTAATTCTTTTAACTTCGCAAGTTCAGCTTTCTCTGCCGCTACACGTTCTTGAAGGGCTTTAAATTCTGCAAGCTCAGCATCAGACGGATTAATATGAATTTGGTTATTTACCGCATCTAAAATTAATGTATCGCCGGTTTTTACACGTGATGTAATATCATTCGTACCCACAATCGCTGGAAGTTCTAATGAACGAGCCATAATTGAGGTATGAGATGTGCGACCGCCAATATCAGTAATAAAGCCTAATACTTTATCTAAATTTAATTGTGCAGTTTCAGAAGGTGTTAAGTCGTAAGCAACTAAAATGGCTTCTTCTTGAATGTCACCTAAATCAATGATGTGCATATTTAAGATATTACGTAATAAACGATTACCAATATCACGAATATCACCTGCACGTTCTTTTAAGTATTCGTCATCAATTTCTGCCAGCATAGAGGCTTGCATATCAATAACTTTACTTGCCGCAACATCAGCCGTTACAAGGTTATCAGCAATATAGCCGAGAATTTCTTCTTCAAGCTCTTCATCTTCTAAGATCATTAAGTGACCTTCAAAGATAGCTTCTTTTTCTTCACCAAGTGTGCGTCTAGCTTTCTCTTTAATTGCAGTCAGTTGTGCTGCCGCTTTATCACGACCTTCAAAAAATTTCGCCTTTTCAGCTTCGATTTGATCTGCTGTAATTTTTTGAGTATTAAGTACAATTGGCTCTTCTTTCAATACGAGTGCTTTACCAAATACAACACCGGGAGAAGCTGCGATACCTGTAATCATAATGTGTCCTTGTCTAAAAGTGATACAATGCTATATAGCACAATACAACCCTATTCCATCTCGGTTTCTAGTGAAACAGAAAAGAAATAGGGCTGTTTTTAGAAGTAAAAATTCAATGAGGATTATTCTAAAGTAGGGATTAAATCTACTAAGAAATCAACGGCTTTTTGCTCGTCTTCACCTTCCGCAGAAATAGTGATTGTTGTACCTTGCGTTAAACCTAATGTTTGAAGTTTGAATAAACTTTTCGCACTTGAGCTTTTTCCACCGGAAGTTACGGTAATATCTGAAGCAAAACCTTTAGCTGCTTTTACGAACTCAGCTGCTGGGCGAGTGTGTAAACCGTTAGGTGCAGTAATAACAACGTCTTTTGAGTACATATAAGATTCCTCTTAAATAATTTAAAAAGTGAAAAAAATCGGTTTAAGTAATTAAAACCCATTACTATTTATGCTAACTTTACTACAAAAAGACGCTAAAAACACGCTTAAAACCTGAAAATATTTTGATAAATATTAAATATCAGCCGGTTAATTAACCAAAACGAGTTAATTTTGCCTCATGTCAATTTTTAAAATGCTATTAAAAGTTAAACGATTGCGTAAAATGTTCAAAAAATATCTTATTCGGTTATTGGGGAAATAATGTTTCGTTCCATCTCAAAATTTACTGCATGGTCTATCTTTATTTTAATTGTCGGGCTTTATGTTTTTAGTTTAAACGCATTAATGCAATATCGACAATATGAAACACTTTGGAAATTTCCCGAAGTGCTACCGATTTTAAAATATAGCTTTTTACAAGCAAGCCTTTCCGCCTTTTTTGCAGTAGTGTTGGGAGTATTGTTAGCGAGGGCTTTTTTCTACTTAGATTTTGTGGGGAAATCCTTACTTTATAAAAGTATTACTTTAGTTTGGGCATTGCCTTCTCTAGTTATTATTTTTTCCGTTATTGGATTTTGGGGAAGTTCGGGTTGGATGGCTCAAATAATGCACTTTTTCGAGTTGAAGTGGAAGGTGCAACTTTACGGTTTGGTTGGTATTTTAATCGCTCATATACTTTTTAACCTGCCATTAGTGATGAAATATAGCTTAGAAGGGCTTAATTTGATTCCTAGTAGTCAACACCGTTTAGCGGCCCAACTAGGTCTAAAAGGTTGGGAGTATTTTCGGATTGTTGAATTACCGATCTTAAAAGGAATTTTACCCTATGCGTTCACAAATGTATTTTTGATTTGTTTTACTAGCTTTCCGATTGTTTTAATGTTGGGAGGTAGCCCTAAATATAGCACGTTAGAGGTTGCAATCTATCAAGCAGTCACTTTTGAGTTTGATTTCGCAAAAGCGGTAATGTTGATTCTTATTCAATTTGCGGTGGGAAGTGTATTACAACTTTTAATGAGTTTAACTACAAAATTTGCTTTTAATCATACTAAACAATACGCACCTGTGGTTGATATGATTTGGAAACCGAAGCCTTTAGGTTGGAGGAAGATAGGACTTCAGATTATTCTAGTGTTGCAAAGTTTATTTATTATTTTACCGCTTGCGAGTGTGGTTTGGTCTGGCATTTCTGTATCGAATTTAAGTGAACGTTTGCTCAATTCAGCCTTATGGGACGCAGTTTGGTTCTCTTTTTTATTGAGCTTAATTGCCGCATTTACTGTGCTGTGTTTAGCATATTTACTTGCATTAGAAACACGCCAACTTGCTTTTCGTCAGAAAAATGGCTTGCATACCTTATTAAGTAGCGTTGCTAATTATCCATTAATTTTACCGGTATTTTTATTGGCGGTCGGGCTGTTTTTAATCTTTATGGAGATTGAATTAACAACATCAAACTTATTATGGATTGTTGGTATTTGTAATGGTTTAACCCTATTACCCTATATTTATCGACTTATTTTTGCCGCTATGTGGCATTCACTTACCGCACAAGATAAATTAGCCCGAAGTTTAGGATTAACCGGCTTACGCCGTTGGTGGATTGTGGAAAAAACTTATTTAATTCGACCGCTTATCAATGCGTTTGCACTTGCAATGTCATCGAGTTTAGGCAGTTTTACTGTCATCGCTTTCTTTGGTAGTCCCGATTTTAGTTCTTTGCCTTATTTGTTATATCAACAATTAGGTAGTTATCGAACCGAAGATGCGGCGGTTACGGCTTTGGTTTTGATGTTATTTGCATTATTGCCGTTTTTATTTATTGATCAGCAAGAGAAAATAAGATGATTCGTCTAGATGTCCATTTTAATTATGAGCAAATGACAATGTCTTTTAGGCTTGAAATTCCTAAAGGGCAGAAAGTAGCGATTGTTGGAGAGAGCGGTGCAGGGAAAAGTACCTTATTGAATCTTATTGCCGGATTTGAAATGCCGACAAGCGGTCAGGTTTGGTTAAATGCTTGCAATCATACGACAACGGAAGTCTCAGAGCGTCCGGTATCAATGTTGTTTCAAGATAATAATGTGTTTCCACATTTAACCGTTGAGCAAAATATCGGATTAGCCTTAATTCCGAGCTTAAGACTTAATCGAAGCCAACAATCACAAGTCCGAGAAATTGCCGAACAAATGGGCATTGTCGATTTATTGAATAGACGAGCGGATCAGCTTTCCGGCGGTCAGAAACAACGAGTAGCACTTGCTCGAACATTATTACGTAAACAACCGATTTTATTATTAGATGAACCGTTTTCGGCACTTGATCCTAAGCGTAGAAATGAATTACAAGTATTAGTTGCGGATATTTGTCGGCAACAGAATCTGACACTATTAATGGTGACTCACCAATTTGAAGAAAGTAAATCGCTTTTTGATCGTGTGTTAACGATTGAGAACGGCACGATAATTTCAGATAAATTAATATGTGATTAATGTAAGAGAGTATGTTTATTAGCTAAACTTGTAAATATGTGATCCAGTCAACAAAACTAAAACGTTTTAGCAAAATTTGCTTTGTTAGCTAAAACGTTTTAGTTAGAATGTAATCGTTTAATTTTTATATAAAAATAGGTGGCAAACTATGAACTTCCCGAAAATTGCGGAGCAAACGATCGAGAAACTCGGTGGTAAAAGCAATATCACAACGCTAGCACACTGTGCAACACGTTTACGTTTAACCCTTGCGGATGAATCAAAAGTAGATAAACAAGCGATTGAGAATATCGAAGGTGTTAAAGGTCAATTCTCAACCAGCGGTCAATACCAAATTATTTTTGGTTCAGGCACAGTCAATAAAGTACATGCTGAAATGCAAAAACAAATGAGCATTGGCGATATGAGTACGTCTGAAGTAGCGGCGGCAGGTGCGGCAAACCAACCGTTATTACAACGTTTAGTGAAAGGTTTAGCGGATATTTTTGTGCCGATCATTCCTGCAATCGTAGCCGGCGGTTTGCTGATGGGTATCCACTCAATGCTGACTTCGGTCGGTTTCTTCTGGGAAGGTGAATCTGTTGCGACCAAATACCCTGAATTTGCAGATTTAATTGATTTTATCAACACCATTGCAAATGCACCGTTTGTCTTCTTACCGGTATTACTTGGTTTCTCTGCAACGCGTAAATTTGGTGGTAACCCGTTCTTAGGTGCGGCACTCGGTATGTTATTAGTTCACCCTGCATTAGCAGACGGTTGGAACTATGCGAAAACCTTAATGGAAGGTAACATCAAATACTGGAACGTACTTGGTTTTGAAATTGAAAAAGTGGGCTATCAAGGTACGGTTATCCCAACTATCGTTTCTGCGTGGGTATTAGCAACCCTTGAAAAAGGTTTCCGTAAATTTGTGCCTTCTTATTTAGATAACCTTGTGACACCAATGATGTCTTTATTTATCGCTGGTTGTTTAGCATTCACGGTAATCGGTCCATTCGGCCGTGAAGCAGGTTCAGCGATTTCAGCAGGTTTAACGTGGTTATACGACAGCTTAGGCTTTATCGGCGGTGCAATCTTCGGTACATTCTATGCACCAATCGTCATCACCGGTATGCACCAAACCTTTATTGCGGTAGAAACGCAATTATTAGCGGAAGTAGCGAACACAGGCGGTACATTTATCTTCCCAATCGCTGCAATGTCTAACATCGCACAAGGTGCGGCGTGTTTAGGTGTGGCATTCGCAATGAAAGATGCAAAAGTACGTGGTTTAGCCGTGCCGTCTGGTATCTCAGCGTTATTAGGTATTACAGAGCCGGCAATGTTTGGTGTGAACTTACGTTACCGTCAAGCGTTTATCGCTGCAATGATCGGTTCAGGTGTGGCTTCTGCATTCATCGCATTCTTTAATGTGAAAGCGATTGCATTAGGTGCGGCAGGTTTCTTAGGCGTGCCGTCAATCAAACCGGACAGCCTTGCAATGTACTCTGTAGGTATGGCAATTTCATTTATCGTTGCGTTCTCAATCTCAGCGGTATGGGTAAAAAAAGCACAAGCTAAAAAATAATTGCCGGCAATAAAATAATAGAGAAAGCCCCTCAATCTTATGGTTTAGGGGCTTTCGTTTATGTAACAAGTGGTTAAATTTGTTCGATTTTTTACAAATGGGAGTTTAACCACGGAATACACGGAGAGTCACAGAAAGCGATAGTACGAATGTTCCCATTTATAACTAATCACTTGCATTAAAAAAGTGCGTACTCAGTACGCCCCTACTTTTTTAATATTGCAGATTTTTAGTAAAATCTAACCGCTTGTTTTTGCTTATTTATAAAACTCAATACCGGAAATACTATTGGTGACACGGGTTCCTGCTTTACCGGCCACAATATCTTGAATATCGGAAAGTGAGCCGATTGCAGCATCTTTACCGGTTGCTTTAACAAAGTTAATCACTGCTTGTACTTTTGGCCCCATTGAGCCAGGTGCAAATTCGTCAGCTAGTTTTTCCAATTCTGCTGGAGTTGCTTTGGCAATTTGTAGTTGATCTGGTTTATTGAAGTTTACGCACGCCGCTTTAACATCGGTTGCGATAATAAATAAATCTGCATCAAGTTGTTGTGAAATTACTGCTGTCGCAAGATCTTTATCCACAACTGCTTCCACACCTTGTAATTTGCCTTGTGCATCACGAATACTCGGTACGCCACCACCACCACCGCAAATTACGATTTGATCTTGTGCTAATAACGCTTTTACCGCATCAATACCAGTTACCGATTGCGGTTTCGGGCTTGGCACGGCACGGCGGTAATATTGACCATCTGCCATTACAGTCCAACCTTTTTCAGCGGCTAATTTTTCCGCTTCTTCTTTTGAGTAAACTTGTCCGATTGGTTTGCTTGGTTTGGCAAAAGCCGGATCGTTAGCATCAACAATCACTTGAGTGACTAAGGTTTGAGTTGGGTGTTCCGGCACGAGATTGGTGAGTTCTTGTTGCAACATATAACCAATCATTCCCACGGTTTGGGAAACTAATACATCAAGCGGGTAAGGCTCAATTTTGTTATCAATCGCATGGTAAGCGGCGTGTTGTAATGCGCTTAATCCGACCTGAGGACCATTACCGTGTGAAATCACTAATTCATTATTCGGTTTAATTTTTGCTAGTTGTTCTGCGGCAATTTTGATATTTGCCGACTGGTTTTGGGCGGTCATTGGTTCGCCGCGTTTTAATAAAGCGTTACCGCCTAAAGCTACTACGATTTTCATTTTATATTCCTTTCATTATTTCCCCCCTCTTTCGTAAAGAGGAGGCAAGGAGGAGATTTAAAGATTGGAAAATAGGTAAAATTTGGGAAAAAATAACTGCTTGTCAAATCTCTCCAACCGCTCTTTACTAAAGAAGGGCTTTATTACGCTAAGCTCGCTACCATGACCGCTTTGATGGTGTGCATACGGTTTTCCGCTTGTTCAAAAGCCACGTTTGCAGGAGATTCAAAAACATCTTCGGTCACTTCGATACCATTTGCTAGAGCCGGATATTTTTCAGCGATTTGTTTACCGACTTTGGTTTCGCTGTTATGGAATGCCGGTAAGCAGTGCATAAATTTTACTTTCGGATTGCCGGTACGTTGCATTAATTCCGGTGTAACTTGATACGGCATTAACATATCAATACGTTCACCCCAAGCTTCAAGCGGTTCGCCCATAGATACCCAAACGTCAGTATGGACGAAATCTACGCCTTTTACTGCGGTATCAATGTCTTCCGTCACGGTAATTCTTGCACCGCTTTCCGCTGCGAATTTTTGGCACATTTCAACTAAGCTGTCTTCCGGTAACAATGCTTTCGGTGCACAGATACGCACATCCATCCCTAATTTTGCACCGATTAATAATAAGGAGTTCCCCATATTATTACGTGCATCACCGATATAAACATAGCTGATTTGGCTTAACGGTTTTTCACAGTTTTCAATCATGGTGAGTACATCGGCTAACATTTGAGTTGGGTGAAATTCATCGGTTAAACCGTTGAATACCGGCACGCCAGCGTAGTCGGCTAATTCTTGTACCACCGATTGTTTAAAACCACGGTATTGAATCGCATCGTACATTCTGCCCAACACGCGAGCGGTATCTTTCATTGACTCTTTATGACCGATTTGTGATGAAGTCGGGTCGATATAAGTCACGTGTGCGCCTTGGTCATAAGCCGCTACTTCAAATGCACAACGGGTACGGGTTGAAGTTTTTTCAAAGATTAATGCAATATTTTTGCCTTTTAATTGTGGTTGTTCTGTTCCTGCATATTTCGCACGTTTGAGATCTCGAGCTAAGTCTAATAAAAATTTGATTTCACGTTCGGTATGATTTACCAGGCTGAGTAAGTGTCTATTTTTAAGATTAAATGCCATGATATTGCTCCTGTGTCTGCTATAAGTAAAAAGTTTTAAAAATTTGACCGCTTGTATAAGTGAAAGGACTTATTCGGGATCGTGGATAAAGGAAATATGGAATTGCAAGGCGAGAATACTTTAAAAAGAATTGCGTTGCGATAGCAAAGGCGATAGCTATCTTATGAGTTATACCTGTTAAAGGTATAAAAAGGGTAGGGTTTAACATTTTTACTCCTAAAAATTTATGGGGTTGGTACTTGAGAGTCGCCATTAACCTTTCTTGTAGAAGTAGGCACACAATTCTAGCAAAGCAAACGTTTGCCATCAAGTTGTTAATTAAATGATAAAAAACTCAACTTGATTAATTATGCTTTTATTTTGCATTTTTATTCATTTTGATGCAAGTTGTTTTTATAAAGAAAATAAAAATTGATGAAGATTAAGGAGAGAACAAGCGGTCTGTTTTCAAGATTCTTTTGCAAAAAAGAGAGGAACTTGAACCGCTTGTCCTTTAATGGGAACGTCTGAATAACCGTTTTACAATGAGTAATGGAAGTGAAATTGGCCAAATCAGTGAAAGTGCTAAACCAGATAAAACTGCTTTGAGAAAACCTTTACGAGCAAATGAAATGCTGAAGATAATCAAAAAGCATAACGGAATAAGGAGTAAATAAACTTCAATCATAATTCCTCCAAAGGAATTTTCTTTCTAGGTAACGGATATAGTAACGCATAAAGCGTAAATCATTAATGGTTTTTCAATACTTGTCCTGCTCATCATTAAATTATTTTATCTTTTAAAAAATAACACTAAAGTGTTAAGCTATTTTTGATCAAGTGCAAGGAATCATAATACCGGCTCAAGTACACTTATCAACAATGATTATTTATTTTTAATTTTGGAGTTTATATGCTTTATGCAGAATTTTTGCTATTACTTGCATTTTTATATGTAGGTAGTCGCTTCGGTGGTGTGGGCTTAGGTGTCGTTTCGGGTATTGGCTTATTCATTGAAGTCTTTATTTTACAAATGCCGTTATCTGAGCCGCCTATCAGCGTAATGTTAGTTATCCTTGCTGTTGTGGCTTGTGCTTCTGTGCTTGAAGCTGCTGGCGGTTTAAAATTTATGTTACAAGTTGCGGAAAAAATCTTACGTGCGAATCCTAAACGTATCACAATTCTTGGCCCTATCGTAACTTATACTATGACCTTAATGCTTGGTACAGGCCACTCTGTGTATTCAATTATGCCAATTATTGCCGATATTGCGGTAAAAAATGAGATCCGTCCGGAACGTCCGATGGCAACAGCTTCTGTGGCATCGCAATTAGGTTTAACCGGTAGCCCAGTTTCTGCAGTTGTTGCATATTATTTGACTGAATTAGTTAATGTACCGGGTTCAGAACATATTACTTTATTACAAATTCTAGCTGTAACAATTCCAGCGACTTTCCTTGGTGTAATTGCTATGGCACTTTATAGTTTACGCCGTGGTAAAGAGTTGAAAGACGATCCAGAATATCAACGTCGTTTACAAGACCCTGAATTCCGTAAACGTATTGAAGAAACCAGCAGTACAACTTTAAATGAACAATTGCCGCAATCAGCTAAAAATGCTGTTTATCTATTCTTACTTGCGATTGTAACGATTGTTGTGATTGCAATGTTCCCATCACTAAAACCAACACTTGCTGCTTCAGGTAAAGTTGCTCCAATGGATAAAATCATTCAAATGATTATGTTAGCGTTTGGCGGTTTAATTTTAGTATTAGCTAAAACTGATGTGAAAAAAGTCCCGAATACAGTGGTATTTAAATCGGGTATGGTAGCAACTATTGCAATCTTTGGTATTGCGTGGATGAGTGATACTTACTTCAATTATGCAATGCCTTCATTTAAGGCAGGTATTACCGAAATGGTTAAAGCACAGCCTTGGACCTTTGCATTCGCTTTATTTGCGGTGTCTGTAGTAGTAAATAGCCAAGCGGTTACTGCGAAAATGTTATTACCGGTGGGTATTGCGATTGGTTTACCTGCAGATTTATTAATTGGTTTAATGCCGGCAACTTATGCATACTTCTTTATTCCTAACTATCCATCAGATATTGCAACAGTAAGTTTCGATATGACTGGTACGACAAAAATCGGTAAATACTATTTTAATCACAGCTTTATGGTGCCAGGTTTAATCGGGGTAATTGTAGCCTGTTTAGTCGGCCTATCTTTAGCAGGAATTTTAATCTAACACTTTGGATTAAGAATTAAGTTAAGCGGCTATTTTTGTAAAAAATATGCAAAAATAGACCGCTTATTTTTTTGTCCCTTTCTTTATCTAACAAAATCGTAAAACAGCTTGCTCCATGAGCAACTAATCTATAAAATTTCATCTCTTAAGTGGGAAAAAGTGGTGTTTTGTGGAAATACAATGAACTTTCCCAAAATTGAGTAATCTTTTAAACAGATAAATTCCATTTTAGCTAGGTTGTCAATAATGTTTCGTGGTGCAAGTTCAATCAGCATTGATAGTAAAGGGCGAATGGCTATTCCTACTCGCTATCGTGCGGAATTACGTGAAAAACACGAGGGCATTTTGGTTTGTACCGTAGATATTCGCCAACCTTGTTTATTGCTTTACCCATTACACGAATGGGAAACCGTAGAGCAAAAATTACTTGCACTTTCCAATTTTGAACCGATGCAACGCCGTATTCAGCGAGTGATGCAAGGATTTGCAACGGAATGTGAAATGGACGCTTCAGGACGGATTTTATTGAGTTCTACATTGCGACAGCATGCACAGCTTGAGCAACAAATTATGTTGGTCGGGCAATTAAATAAATTTGAAATTTGGCAAGAAAAACAGTGGCAATCACAAATTGCAGAAGACCTTGCCTTGGGCAGTTCAGCGGAAATGCTGAATTGTGAAGCCTTAAAAAACCTTTCTTTATAAGATAATAAGTGAGTTAAATCATAATGAATGACACAGTCCATAAGCACATTACCGTATTGCTACATGAAGCCGTTGAGGGCTTAGCAATTAAGCCGAACGGTATTTATATTGACGGTACTTTTGGACGAGGCGGTCATTCTCGACTCATTCTCTCAAAACTTTCCGAACAAGGTCGCTTAATTGCCACAGACCGCGACCCTCGTGCAATTGCTGAAGCGAATACGATCAACGATGCTCGCTTCCAAATTGTGCATACTACTTTTTCTACGATTCCCGAAGTGTGCGAACAATTAGGTTTAACCGGTAAAATTGACGGTATTTTGCTTGATCTTGGCGTATCTTCGCCGCAGCTTGATGATGCGGAACGTGGTTTTAGCTTTATGCGTGACGGGCCGCTTGATATGCGTATGGATACGACTAAGGGGCTATCTGCCACAGAATGGCTAGCACAAGTGTCAGTGGACGATTTGGCTTGGGTACTAAAAACTTTTGGTGAAGAACGTTTTGCGAAACGTATTGCACAAGCGGTTGTTTCTTATAATAAATCTGCAACGGATAAAATCTCTCGTACGCTTCAGTTAGCACAGATTATTGCTGGTGCAGTACCATTCAAAGATAAGCACAAACATCCGGCAACTCGTTCGTTCCAAGCAATCCGTATCTTTATTAACAGCGAGTTAGACGAGTTAGAGAAAGCGTTACAATCAGCCTTAAGCGTATTGGCACCGGAAGGTCGTTTATCAATTATTAGTTTCCATTCGTTAGAAGATCGAATGGTTAAACAATTTATGAAGAAAAATAGTAAAGGTATGGATGTGCCGAAAGGCTTACCTATTTTGGAATCGGAGCTAAATAAAAATATTCCGCTAAAAACTATCGGTAAGGCAATTATGCCGAGTGAGGCGGAAATTGAAGCTAATCCTCGATCACGTAGTGCTGTTTTACGTATTGCAGAAAAACGCTAGGGAATTTACGAATGGCAAGTAATGAACGTTATCCGCTTCACCAAATTATTTTAGATGATTTAACCGGACATAATAAAGTGGCTTTATTTCTTATTATAGCCGTTGTCGCGACTGCAATCGGTACGATTTGGATTACTCATCAAACTCGTTTGTTGACCGCTGAACAAGGTAAATTGATTCAAGCACAAAGAAAATTAGAAAGTAACTATATCAATTTACAGTTAGAAGAAAATGCAAAGAGTCAAAAATCTCGTGTAGAAGCGGCAGCTTCTAGTTTTGGGCTACAACCGATTAAAAAAGAACAAGAAGTTATTTTAGTTAAATAGAATATGGCAAGATCAGTAAAATTAAAGCGGAAAGTCGTAGCAGAAGAGCCTACCCCGGAAATCAAGAAAGCAACAAATGTCAAGAATGAGCCGAGTTATTTACCGGTTCGTTTTGGTGTTGTTGTGGTATTAATGGTGTTGATGGCTGTCGCACTACTTGGTAAAGCCGCACATATTCAATTATATGATTCAGAACGTTTAATTAATGAAGCAAATAATCGTTCACTACGTACTAAAGAATTACCTTTTACTCGTGGTCGTATTTTAGATCGTGACGGACGTTTCTTATCTATTAGTGTTCCGATGTATTCGCTTACCTTAGACCCAAGAGAATATTTTGATAGTCTTTTAAGACGTTCTCCTGAACGTTGGAAAATGTTAGCGATGGAAATGGGGGCTTCTAAGAGTAAAATTGAAAAAAATATTAATGATTTTATTGAAAAAAAGAATAAATCAAAAGAAAAAGTGGCTTTTGATCCTCGTTCTATTCTCAATATCAAAAGTGAAGATTACTGGACGCTTTTGGCTCAATCTACCGGACTGGATTATAATACACTAATTCAATTAATCCGTAATAATCCAAGTTCTGCTTTCCTAACCCAAGAGATCAGTGCAGCACAATTTGAGCGTTCTAAATTAGAAGCGTTATCTAAAATTACCGGTGAAAAATATAATGATTTAATGGCTCGTTTATACAAAGCGGCTCGCCAACGTTTTATTTATCTTGCTCGTCACGAATCGGAACAAATCGCCAATTATGCCTATGATCTTAAAATTGACGGAATGGTATTAAGAGCGGAATCTCGCCGTTTTTATCCGCTAGCGGAAGAAGCGTCACAATTAATCGGTTTTACCGATGTGGATGATGTACACGGTACAGAAGGTTTAGAACGTAGCTTCGATGCTTTATTGATTGGTAAAAACGGTCGCCAAGTGATTCGTAAAGATGCTCGTGGTAATGTGATTGAAAATATTCGTGATGAAAAACAATACGATCCGCAAGACGTTATGTTGAGTATTGATGAAGAATTGCAATCCGAAGTGTATAAAAAGATTAAAGAAGCAGTGATTGCCAATAATGCTGAATCAGGTACGGCAGTATTAGTTGATGTGCAAACCGGTGAAATTTTAGCGATGGCAAATGCACCTTCGTTTAACCCGAATAAACGTAATAGTTTTAGGCCTGAATTAATGCGTAACCGAGCGATTACCGATACTTTTGAACCGGGTTCAACAGTTAAACCGTTGGTCGTGTTAACTGCATTACAAAATGGTGCGACTTATCGTGATGAAGTGATTAATACACGTCCGTTTATCGTAAACGGGCATACGATTAAGGATGTTGCACCGCGTGAGAGCTTATCTCTAACGGGTATCTTGCAAAAATCAAGTAATATCGGGGTAAGCCGTTTAGCTTTACGTATGCCGTCTACCGCATTGGTCGATACGTATAGCAAAGTCGGCTTTGGTAAAGATACCGGTTTAGGTTTAGGCGAACAAAAAGGGACGAACGGTGATCGTAAGCGTTGGTCTGATATTGAGCGTGCAACCATGGCATACGGTTACGGTTTAAACGTTACACCATTACAGCTTGCTCGTGCTTATGCCACTTTGGGAAGTTTTGGTATTTATCGACCGCTTTCAATTACTAAAGTTGACCCACCGGTTATCGGTGAGCGTGTATTGCCTGAAAAAATTACGCGAGATGTGGTACATATGATGGAAAGTGTTGCTCAAAAAGGCGAGGGTGGTCAGAAAGCAGCCGTTGACGGCTATCGTGTGGCGGTCAAAACCGGTACGGCACGTAAACTTGAAAAAGGTCAGTACGTAGAAAAATATATTGCCTATACTGCAGGTGTGGCACCGGCAAGCGATCCTCGCTTTGCGTTAGTGGTGTTAATTAATGAACCGAAAGCCGGTGCTTATTATGGTGGTTCGGTTTCAGCACCGCTCTTCTCAAGCATTATGGGTTACACCTTGAAAGCACGAAATATCAAACCGGATAATCTTACTGATACGGAAAGTGCCGTACGTGAAATTAAGTCGGAACGAAAAGTAAATTAAAACAGAATAAATTAGGTAACAATATGAAACGTTTACTTCCCTTTCTTACCGAACTAGATGCTTGGGTGGAAGAGTTAAAACCGCTTAAGCAAATGACGTTAGATTCTCGCCAAGTGGGTGAAGGCGATCTGTTTGTGGCATTAAAAGGGCATCAAGTTGATGGTCGCCAATTTATCCAAAAAGCGATTGAACAAGGTGCGGCTTTAGTCTTAGCGGAAGCGGATGAAGGGCAAACTGAAATTGAGTTAGATGCGAAATTTGCAAAATATAACTTAGAACGTACCGCTTGTAAGGTGATTTCAGTACCGAATTTGGCTCGTATCTTATCGGAAATTGCCGGTGCGTTTTATGCTAATCCGTCCGAAAAACTGACGTTAGTCGGGGTGACTGGAACGAATGGAAAGACCACAAGCGCCCAATTACTTGCCCAATGGCACAACTTGTTAGGCGGAAAATCTGCGGTAATGGGGACGATCGGTAACGGTTTATACGGCAAAGTACAAGAAGCGGCAAATACCACCGGTTCGGCGATTGAAGTGCAGCGTAATTTAGCCAGCTTTGTGGAAATGGGTGCTGATTTTTGTGCAATGGAAGTGTCTTCACACGGTTTAGCACAATATCGTGCGGAAGCGTTGAGTTATGATTTAGCGGTATTTACCAATTTAAGTCGTGATCATCTCGATTACCACAAGACAATGGAAGAATATGCACAAGCAAAATTTCGTTTGTTTAGCGAATTAGATACCAAAGCACAAGTATTAAACGCAGATGATGAAGTGGGGCGTGAATGGTTAGCAAAATTGCCGAATGCGGTTGCCGTCAGTACCGATGCTCACTTTAGTGGCGAGCATAAATTTGTTAAAGCGACCAATGTGAGCTTTAGCTTACAAGGTGTAAAAATTGAGTTTGAATCAAGCTGGGGTAATGGTGAGTTGAATAGCCGTTTAATCGGTGCATTTAACGTCAATAATTTACTTACTGCATTAGCCAGCTTATTGGTGCTTGGTCATGATTTGCAAAAATTAATTGAAACTGCACCGCTGCTGCAAGGGGTTGCAGGACGTATGGAATGTATCGTTTCGCAAAAAAATCCGCAAAATAGACCGCTTGTGTTAGTCGATTATGCCCATACGCCGGATGCGTTAGAAAAAGCATTGCAAGCGGCACGATTGCATACCGAAGGCGAGCTTTATTGTATTTTCGGTTGCGGTGGTGATCGTGATGCAGGCAAACGCCCGATGATGGCGGCGATTGCAGAAAAATTAGCGGATAAAGTGATTGCGACTGATGACAATCCGAGAACTGAAGATAATACTAAGATTATGGCGGATATTCTCAGAGGTTTTGTTCAAGTAGAGAAAGTACAAGTGATCCACGATCGCGAGCAAGCGATTAAAACTGCGATTGAACAAGCGAATGAAAAAGATGTAATTTTAATTGCAGGTAAAGGGCATGAGGATTACCAGATTATCGGGGCGACTAAGCATCATTTTTCGGATCAGGAAACCGCAGCTAAATACCTAGCATAAATATGCTAGGTTACGCATAGTATCATCGCTCTGCGACGAGTGATTAGGTTGCAGAGCAACCGCACAATCAGTAACCTCGTACATATAGTACGAGGTTTACAGCAAATATTTTTGAAAGAAGAAAATGATAAAACTAACAACAAATGAAATTGCCGACATTCTTAATGCACAGTTGATTGGAGATGGCAATGTAGCGGTGGAAACCACCAGCACCGACACCCGACAAACGGTTGAAAATGGGCTGTTTTTTGCATTAAAAGGCGAGAATTTTGATGCACACCATTACTTAGCGAATGCGGTAGAACAAGGCTGTGTGGCGGTAGTGGTTGAGCATGAATGTGAAATTTCCGTACCGCAAATTGTCGTGAAAGATACGCGCCTTGCGTTAGGCGAGTTAGCAAAATGGTTAAAAGCGAAACTTAACCCGAAAACAGTGGCGATGACCGGTTCTTCAGGCAAAACCACCGTGAAGGAAATGACGGCAAAAATTTTGCAAAAAATGACCGCTTGTGAAGATGAAGTGCTTTATACCTTTGGCAATTTAAATAATGACCTCGGTGTGCCGATGACCTTATTACGTTTAACGCCGCAACATAAATTTGCGGTGGTGGAGCTTGGGGCAAACCATATCGGTGAAATCGCCTATACCACGGCAATTACTCAACCGGACGCTTGTTTAGTAAATAACGTTGCTGCAGCACATTTAGAAGGTTTCGGCTCACTTGCAGGTGTGGCACAAGCAAAAGGTGAAATTTATCGAGGCTTAAAAGCCGGTGGGAAAGCGATTGTCAATCAAGCGTTCTATTACCCACAATGGCAAAAAGAAATTGGTGAGAATGAGCTGCAATCATTCAGCTATACCGGTTCGGATCAAGATTCGTATGCGGATTTTTGGGCGGAAAATGTGGAGTTAGGTTTATCCGGTTCTCATTTCACGCTACATTCTCCGCAAGGCGAAATCGAAATTAATTTACCTTATTTAGGCGCACATAATGTCAGCAATGCTTTAGCAGCAACTTCGCTCGCGATGGCGGTCGGTGCGGATTTAAATGCGGTCAAAGCCGGATTGGAGCAACGCTCGCAAGTTAAAGGCCGCTTGTATCCGGTTGAAGTTAATCCGCATTGTTTATTGATTGATGATACCTATAACGCCAATGTCGATTCGATGAAATCAGCGGTGGCGGTATTAAAAAATTATCCGGCGTTCCGTATTTTTGCAGTTGGCGATATGGCAGAACTCGGTGATGAAAGTGTGGCTTGTCATCAACAAGTAGCGGATTTCGTCCGTGAAGCAAATTTAGATTTAGTAGTGAGTTTTGGTAAGCAAAGTGCAGTAATTAGTGGAGAAACCGCACATCACTTTACCGATAAACAAGCTATGCACGATTTCTTATTGCCGATTATTTCGCAAAAGATTGCAGAAAAACAACCGCTAGTGTTGTTAGCAAAAGGTTCTCGTAGCCAAAAAATGGAAACATTGATTTCTGCTTTATGCGTTTCTTTAGGTGTTTCTTTTTAATTTTTAGGTAAATAGCAATATTGAACAATCGTTCGTGATGTTATTTAGTGTAGATAAAATGGTAGGCGATTGCTTACTTATAATGATTTAACAAGGGTTTTGCTATGTTAGTTTGGCTTGCTGAGTATTTAGTTCAATACAATACAGCATTTAACGTTGTATCTTATATTACTTTCCGTGCAATTATGGCATTGCTTACCGCAATGGGTATCGGTTTATGGATTGGCCCTGAAGTGATTCGTCGCTTACAACTCTTAAAATTTGGTCAAGAAGTGCGTAATGACGGTCCGGAAAGCCATTTCAAAAAACGTGGTACGCCGACCATGGGCGGTATTATGATTTTAATCGCTATTGGGGTGAGTACCTTACTTTGGGCAGATTTACGTAACAGCTATGTTTGGTTTGTGCTATTCGTATTATTCGGCTACGGTGCGGTCGGTTTTGTTGATGATTACTGGAAAATCAAACGCAAAAATACCGATGGTTTAATTGCTCGTTGGAAATATTTTTGGCTATCTGTGATTGCATTAATTGCGGTATTCGGTATTTATGCAGTTGGTAAAGATACGGCAGCAACTCAATTAGTCGTACCGTTCTTTAAAGACTTTATGCCACAGCTTGGTATTTTCTTTATTATTCTGTCTTACTTTGTGATTGTTGGTACCTCAAATGCGGTAAACCTCACGGACGGTTTAGACGGTTTAGCGATTGTACCAACCATTATGGTAGCTGCAGCATTTGCATTAATCGCATGGGCAACCGGTAACGTTAATTTTGCGCAATATTTACATATTCCGTTTGTACCAAATGCCGGTGAATTAGTGATTCTATGTACTGCAATCGTCGGTGCGGGGTTAGGCTTCTTATGGTTCAATACTTATCCGGCACAAGTTTTTATGGGGGATGTCGGCTCGCTTTCATTAGGCGGTGCGTTAGGTACGATTGCAGTATTGGTTCGACAAGAATTATTGCTCGTGATTATGGGCGGTGTATTTGTAGTGGAAGCACTTTCGGTTATCTTACAGGTCGGCTCATACAAACTTCGCCAAAAACGTATTTTCCGTATGGCGCCGATTCATCATCACTTTGAATTAAAAGGTTGGCCGGAGCCTCGTGTTATCGTGCGTTTCTGGATCATTACCTTAATGCTTGTATTAGTTGGCTTAGTCACATTAAAACTTCGTTAATCATAGGTGGGCTTATCCCACCTTTTTCGCTTGCAAGCGGTCTGATTTATCCAAATTTTTACCTATTATAAAGAGATTCAATTATGCAAAACCAATATAAAGATAAAGTCGTTACGGTTATCGGCTTAGGCAAAACAGGCTTATCTTGTGTCGAATTTTTTGCGGATAAGCAAGCAAAAGTACAAGTAATTGATACCCGTGAGAAACCGGCAGGTGCCGATCAGCTTCCGGTAGATGTACCGTTGCATACCGGCGGTTTAAATAGCGAATGGTTGTTAGCGTCCGATTTAATTGTGATTAGCCCGGGACTTGCTTTAGCTACACCAGAAATTCAACAAGCGATTAATGCCGGTGTAGAAGTGGTTGGCGATATTGAATTATTTGTGCGTGAAGCGAAAGCACCGATTATTGCGATTACTGGTGCTAATGGCAAAAGTACAGTCACGACATTAGTGACTGAAATGGCGAAACAGGCCGGTATTAAAGTCGGTATGGGTGGTAATATCGGAGTGCCGGTATTAAGTCTATTGAATGAAGAATATGAGTTGTTTGTGTTGGAATTATCCAGCTTCCAATTAGAAACGACCTCATCATTAAAAGCGATAGCGGCAACCATTTTAAACATCAGCGAAGATCATATGGATCGTTACAATAATTCGGTGGAAGAATATCGTTTAGCCAAATTGCGTATTTATGATAATGCTGAGAATGTGATTGTAAACGGCGAAGATAGACTGACTTATCCGCTTGAAACACAAGCGGTTAAAAAATTGATTCGTTTTGCAGAACATAACGCTGAGTACACAATGCGTAACGGCATTTTATATTCAGGTAATGATGCTATTATCCCTACTAAAGAAATGTTGATTTCAGGTCGCCATAATGAAATGAATGCGTTAGCGGCGATGGCATTAGCTGAAGCGGCAGGTATTCCTCGTGAAGGGATTGTAAAAGCATTGCAAGTGTACGGTGGTTTAGAACACCGTTTCCAAGCAGTCAAAACCAATGATGGCGTACGTTGGGTAAACGACTCGAAAGCCACTAATGTCGGCAGTACAGTAGCAGCATTGAATGGTTTACAAGTGGTGGGAACGCTGTATTTGTTATTAGGTGGTGATGGTAAAGCAGCAGATTTTTCTGAGTTAAAACCATTGATTAATAAATCGAATATCGTTTGTTATTGCTTCGGTCAGGACGGATCACAATTAGCCGCATTATCAAATCAAAGCGTGTTGGTGGAAACGATGCAACAAGCGATTGAGCAAATTCGCCCACAGCTGAAACAGGGCGATATGGTGCTATTGTCACCAGCTTGTGCAAGTCTTGATCAATTTAAGAACTTTGAAGAACGTGGACATATTTTTGTCAAATTAGCTCAGGAAGTAACCGCTTAATATGTTAGAAAAATTAAAAACCGAATGGGATAAATGGACACGTATCACACCGACTAACTCGCTTTATGATCGTTCATTGATCTGGTTATTTTTCGGTTTATTGGTGATTGGTTTTGTGATGGTAACTTCGGCATCAATTCCAGTAAGTACCCGTTTAAATGATGATCCGTTTTATTTTGCGATCCGTGATGGATTGTATTTAGCTGCGTCATTATTTGCTTTTGCAGTCGTAGTCCAGATTCCAACGGAAAACTGGGAAAAGCGAAATGTGCTATTTTTCTTGGTATCATTAGTATTTTTGGTACTTGTACTGATTTTTGGTCGCAGTATTAATGGAGCGGTACGTTGGATTCCGTTAGGGCCGATTAACTTCCAGCCGGCAGAATTAGCTAAATTGGCGATTATTTGTTATTTCTCTAGTTTTTACGTACGTAAATACGATGAAATGCGGACTAGACAATTAAGTTTTATTCGTCCAATGGTCATTCTCAGTATTTTCGGTTTTCTATTACTGCTACAGCCGGATTTAGGTAGTACGTTCGTATTATTTATGCTGACTTTTGCAATGTTATTTATTATGGGTGCAAAAGTAATGCAGTTCTTGTTCTTAGGTGTGACAGGGGTTCTACTATTTGTATTCTTAGTGGTTACTTCGGAATATCGTTTAAAACGTGTTACCTCTTTTATGGATCCGTTTGCTGATGCTTATGGTGACGGTTTCCAGCTTTCCAATTCGCAAATGGCATTTGGCCAAGGCGAATTTTGGGGACAAGGTTTAGGAAACTCAGTACAAAAATTAGAATATTTACCGGAAGCACACACTGACTTCGTTATGGCGGTAGTTGGTGAAGAATTTGGTTTTATCGGAATTGTATTTGTGGTATTCCTCTTAGTGTTATTATCATTTAGAGCCATAAAGATAAGCCAAGAAGCATTAAAACTGGAAGCGAGATTTAGAGGTTTCTTTGCTTTCGGTATCGCAATTTGGATTTTTATTCAAGGTTTTGTGAACTTAGGTGTCGCATCAGGGTTACTTCCGACAAAAGGTTTGACATTCCCTCTAGTAAGTTACGGTGGTTCAAGTTTAGTGATTATGTCGGTGGCGATAGCTGTGTTGGTTCGTATAGATTATGAAAACCGGCTTGAACTAATTGGGCATGCACATATTAAAGAGAGTTAAAATAAAGCAGCGGTCAGTTTTTGCAAAAAATTTGCAAAAACTGACCGCTTTCTTTTTCCGTAAATTGCCAATTTCCTGTACAATAACAACAATTTGTCTAAAAAATCTAACAAGCGGTCGATTCCGCTCAAATTTTTGTAAAAGAGATCAACATGGCTAAAAAACTTCTTGTTATGGCAGGTGGTACAGGGGGACATGTATTCCCTGCGATCGCAGTTGCCCGAGAGCTTCAAAAACAAGGTTGGGAGATTCGTTGGTTAGGGACTCAGGATCGAATGGAAGCCGACCTTGTACCTAAGCACGGTATTCCGATTGAATTTATTCAGATTTCCGGACTGAAGGGAAAAGGCATTGGGGCATTACTTAAAGCACCGTTTGCAATTTTTAAAGCGGTGATGCAGGCACGTAAAATTATTAAAAATTACCAACCTGATGCAGTTCTTGGTATGGGAGGCTATGTGTCCGGGCCGGGTGGTATTGCAGCGAAATTATGTGGCGTACCGGTTATTTTGCACGAGCAAAATGCAGTCGCCGGTTTGACTAACGTATGGTTATCCAAAATTGCTCGCCGTGTGTTGCAAGCGTTCCCGACTGCATTCCCGAATGCGGAGGTGGTGGGAAATCCTGTACGTGAAGATCTTGCTCAGCTGGAAGCACCAGAAGTGCGTTTTGCCGAACGTGGTTATCCAATCAATATTTTAGTGATGGGTGGAAGCCAAGGGGCAAGGGTGATTAATCAGACTGTCCCTAAAGTAGCAAAACAACTTGGTCAAAATGTGTTTATTAGTCACCAAGTAGGGAAAGGCAACCTTAGTGGGGTGGAAGAAATTTATCAAGCGACTGGTAACGGTATTGCCGCCGAATTTATTGACGATATGGCACAAGCCTATAACTGGGCGGATTTAGTGATTTGTCGTTCAGGGGCTTTAACTGTCTGTGAAATTGCCGCAGCAGGTTTACCAGCAATTTTTGTGCCTTATCAGCATAAAGATCGCCAACAATATTTGAATGCAACTTATTTGGCAGATGATGGTGCGGCAATTATTATCGAACAACAAGATTTTACGGTAGAAAATTTATTAAGTGCATTACAGCCGTTAATTGCGGATCGCCAAAAGTTAACCGAAATGGCAGTTAAAGCGAGAGCAAAAGCAACACCTACCGCTGCACAACGAGTTGCAGAAGTAATTATCGAACAAGCGAAATAGTTTTAAACGCAACCAACAAAAATATTTGGTTGTACAGATTAGGAAAACAACAATGAAAAATTTCCAAGATAAAATTAAAAAATTAGTACCGGAAATGCGTCGTGTAAACCAAATCCATTTTATCGGGATTGGCGGTGCAGGAATGAGTGGTATTGCAGAAGTATTATTAAATGAAGGTTATCAAATCTCTGGTTCGGATATTGCTGAAGGTCCAGTAACTAAGCGTTTAGCTGAAGCCGGTGCTAAAGTATTTATCGGTCATCAAGCGGAAAATGTAAGTGGAGCAAGTGTAGTGGTTGCTTCCAGTGCAATTGATGACAGTAATCCAGAAGTCCAAGCGGCAAAAGAAGCACGAATCCCAGTGATTCAGCGGGCGCAAATGTTAGCGGAAATTATGCGTTTCCGTCACGGTATTGCGGTTGCCGGTACACACGGTAAAACCACCACTACTGCAATGATTTCGATGATCTATACCGAAGCACAATTGGACCCGACCTTTGTTAACGGCGGTTTAGTTAAATCGGCAGGGAAAAATGCACATTTAGGTGCGAGCCGTTACTTAATTGCGGAAGCAGATGAAAGTGATGCGTCATTCTTACACTTACAACCGATGGTTTCAGTAGTAACCAATATCGAGCCGGATCATATGGATACTTACGGCGGTGATTTTGAACAGATGAAAGCGACTTACGTCAAATTCTTACGTAACTTACCGTTCTATGGTTTAGCAGTTATGTGTGCTGACGATGAAACGGTAATGGAAATCGCACCGCAAGTTGGTCGTCAAGTCATGACCTACGGCTTTAGCGAAAAAGCGGATTATCGTATCGAAGATTACCAGCAAACCGGTTTCCAAGGTCATTATACGGTAGTTTGTCCGAACGGCGAACGTATTGAGGTATTGCTGAATGTACCGGGTAAACACAATGCACTGAATGCAACGGCAGCACTTGCGGTAGCGAAAGAAGAAGGGATTGCCAACGAAGCGATTTTAGCTGCACTTGCCGATTTCCAAGGTGCAGGTCGCCGTTTTGACCAATTGGGTTCATTTATTCGCCCGAACGGTAAAGTGATGTTAGTCGATGATTACGGTCACCACCCAACCGAGGTGGATGTAACGATTAAAGCGGCCCGTTCTGGTTGGGAAAATAAACGTGTGGTAATGATTTTCCAACCGCACCGTTATTCACGTACGCGTGATTTATTCGACGATTTTGTACAAGTGTTATCACAAGTTGATGCGTTAATTATGCTCGAGGTGTATGCAGCAGGCGAAGCACCGATTGTTGGGGCGGACAGTAAAGCGTTATGCCGTTCAATCCGCAATTTGGGTAAAGTCGATCCGATTTTAGTTTCAGATACTGATCAGCTTGGCGAAGTATTAGATCAAATTATCCAAGACGGCGATTTAATTCTCGCACAAGGTGCAGGCAGCGTAAGCCGTATTTCACGTGGTTTAGCGGAAAGTTGGAAAGCGTAATAAGCGGTAAGATTTTTAGAAAATTTTGCAAAAATGACCGCTTGTACATTTACAAGCGGTCAGTATGGACTCGATATTTCGTGTCCAAAATTAGAAAGGATAAAAGATGAGTATTAAAGACGAAAAAATTGCGGTGTTATTTGGTGGTGTTTCCCAAGAACGTGAAGTTTCGCTAAATTCAGGTGCAGCAGTAACTGAGGCGTTAAAATCGCTTGGTTATAATGTGGAAGGTATTGATACCAAAGATTTTCCGATTGAAAAATTAAAAGAAAAGGGAATCCAACGTGTATTCAATATTTTACACGGTGGTATCGGCGAAAACGGTGTATTACAAGGTGCATTAGAGCAAATGGGCATTCCCTATACCGGTTGTGGCGTAATGGCATCGGCAGTAACCTTAGATAAATTCCGTACCAAATTAATGTGGCAAGCTGTTGGCTTACCAACCGCTGAAATGGTGGTTGTTCGCCGTGGTGAAGCGGTCGATTCCGAACAAATTATTGCAAAATTAGGTTTGCCGGTCTTTGTGAAACCATCAAGCGAAGGTTCAAGTGTCGGCGTAACTAAAGTAAAAACAGTTGAGCAATTATTACCGGCAGTGGAAGAAGCGTTAAAGTTCGATTCTATCGTATTAGTTGAAGCGTTTCTTGCTGGTAACGAATATTCCGTACCGGTGCTGGACGGTCAAGTATTACCGGCGGTACAGGTGATTCCGGAAGGTGAGTTTTATGATTATCATGCCAAATATATTTCGGATAATACTCAATATCTCGTGCCAGCATTAAATGATGAACGCCAAGCAGAGGTAGCCAAATTAGTTAAAGCTGCATATGACGTAGTTGGATGTCGTGGCTGGAGCCGAATTGATGTGATGGAAGATGCAAATGGTCAATTTAACTTAGTTGAAGTGAATACTTGTCCGGGTATGACGAGCCACAGTATTTTTCCGAAATCGGCGGCAACGGTTGGAATCCCATTTGAAAAATTAGTTGAACGTGTATTGGAGTTAAGTGCTTAATGGTTGCAATTCTACGGAAAAAAACGGCTTCGTCCGTCCGTTTTAAACCCTTAAAAGCAAAATCATCGTTAAATCCGTTTAATCGGCTAGTATTAATTAAACCCTTGATTGTGCTATTATGCGTAATCTTTGCGTTTATTGTGTACAGCAATTGGTATAACTGGTTAGATGGATTGGATCGAACACCGATTCGTGCTTATGCACTGACACATAAAACGCGTTTTACAACAAATTCGGATATTCGGGAAACTTTATCGCAAAAGCCTGTTCTAAAAGGATATTTTGGGCAAGATATTCAGGAAATTAAAGCAAGATTATTAGCAATTTCTTGGGTGAAAGATGTGGTAGTGCGTAAACTTTATCCGGATCGTTTAAGTATCACGTTGATAGAACATAATCCGGTGGCGGTTTGGAATGATGTAAACTTCCTATCTGATCGTGGGGTAGTTTTTAGTTTGCCGCCTGAACGGATGGATAAATCGGGTTTGCCGGTATTGTATGGACCGGATACAGAAGGAAAGGCAGTATTAGATGCGTGGAGTAAGATTAGAACAGACTTAAAATCACGTAATTTAGACTTGGCATCTGTTTCGGTCGATAATAGAGGATCATGGACAATTACCTTATCCAATCAGGTTGAGCTTAGATTAGGGCGTGGTGAATGGACGCCTAAAATTGACCGCTTTGTGACGATTTTCCCTGAAATTAACATTCCGGATGGGCAACGATTGGCTTATGTTGATCTGCGTTATGAACATGGTGCCGCCGTTGGCTTTAATCCTCTACCTAAATAAATTTTTGCAAACATAATATAACGATATGACAAAAATAGCAGAATCCAAAATTATTGTCGGTTTAGATATCGGCACTTCTAAAGTTGTCGCTGTAGTTGGCGAAGTATTACCTGATGGGGTAATTAACGTTATGGGGTCGGGCAGTTCTCCGGCTAAAGGCGTTGATCGCGGTGGTGTCATTGATTTAGACGCTGCGGTAAATTCCATTCAACGAGCGATTGAGCAAGCCGAATCAGTATCCGATTGTCAAATTATCGGTGTAACGTTAGCGATTTCAGGTCAACATATTACCGCCTTAAATGAAAGTGGGACTGTGTCTTTATCCGGGACTGTGACGAATGAAGATATTGATGCTGCTATCCATATCGCACGTTCGATTAAATTACCAGACGGTCTAGAAACGTTACATATTATTCCGCAAGAATATAAAGTCGATAGACTACCTGCGACAAAAAATCCGGTAGGATTAGCCGGTATGCGTTTACAAGCACAAGCACATCTTATTGCTTGCCATCAAGATTGGTTACGTAACCTCAAGAATGCAGTAGAGCGTGCGAAATTAAAAGTAGATAAAGTTGTATTTTCGGGACTTGCCTCAAGTTATTCGGTATTAACCGAAGATGAAAAAGAACTTGGCGTTTGCTTGATTGATATCGGTGGCGGAACGATGGACGTATTGGTTTATACCGATGGTGCGTTACGTTTCAGTAAAGTGATTCCGTTTGCCGGTAATAACGTCACGGATTATATCGCACAAGTCTTCACGACTTCTCGTAATGAAGCTGAAAGCATTAAAATTAATTATGGGAGTGCAATTAATCCTCCGACACATAATGCTGATAAAAAAATTGAAGTGGCAGGATTAGGTGGTCGTGTACCGAGAATCTTTACAAAATCACAAGTTTCTACGATTACTTCACAATGTTATAGTGATTTATTAAGAGTGGTAGAAAATGAATTGGTACAATTACGTCACGAATTACTGCAAAAAGGCATAAAACAGGAATTAATTGCAGGTTTTGTGCTTACGGGTGGTGGTTCGCAAATCGAAGATATTGTAGAATGTGCGAGAAATATTTTCGGTTCTCAAGTGAGAGTCGGATATCCGTTAAACATTACAGGATTAACGGATTACGTAAATAAACCACAATATGCAACAGTACTAGGTCTTTTACAATACAGTCATTACAATTTAGATGAGAAAAGTAATGGCGAAATTGTCGATAAAGTGGATACGCTTCTCGACGTTTTAGGTAGAGGTGTGAAGAAAGCTGTTAATTGGGCAAAATCGAGTTTTTAATGGTGTTAACAAGAAAGTTGGCACAAGGGAGATAAAAAATGTTTGAACCTATTTATGAAACAACGCAAGATGCGGTAATTAAAGTAGTCGGCGTTGGTGGCGGTGGCGGTAACGCACTTAACCATATGGTTGATGGTAGCTTAAATGAAGGTGTTGGTGGTGTTGAATTTTTCTCAGTAAATACGGATGCACAAGTATTACGTACAAGTGCAGTACGCCAAACGATTCAAATCGGTGCGAATATCACTAAAGGTTTAGGTGCCGGCGCTAACCCGAATGTAGGTCGTCAAGCAGCGGAAGAAGACCGTGAAGCATTATCTAATATGCTTGCAGGTGCAGATATGGTGTTTATCTCTGCAGGTATGGGAGGCGGTACAGGTACAGGTGCCGCACCAGTGATTGCTGATATTGCAAAATCTCAAGGTTCATTAACAGTTGCGATTGTTACCAAACCGTTCCGTTTTGAAGGTAACAAACGTATGAACTACGCAGAGCAAGGTATCCAAGAGTTATCTAAGCACGTAGATTCATTAATTATCATCCCTAACGATAAATTATTAAAAGTATTACCTAAAAATACTAAAATGATGGACGCTTTTAAAGCGGCAAACGATATTTTACGTAATGCGGTTTTAGGTATTACTGATATGATTACTTCTCCGGGCCTGATTAACGTAGACTTTGCCGACGTGAAAACTGTAATGTCAGAAATGGGGCGTGCAATGATGGGTACCGGTATTGCAGAAGGCGAAGATCGTGCGGAACACGCAGCACACGACGCAGTAGCAAGTCCATTATTAGAAGATGTTGATTTATCTGGTGCAAAAGGTATTTTAGTTAGTATTTCTTCAGGCTTAGATATCGAATTAAATGAAGTAGATGTGATTATGGATTATATCCATAGTTTTGCTGCTCCGGATGCAACTATCGTGTTTGGTACTTCCGTTTATCCGGAAATGGAAGGTAAATTACGTGTAACTTTAGTGGCAACTGGTATTGGTCAAGCGGAAGAATTAACTTTACCAAGAGCAGCGGTTGTTCCTCCACAAGTACAACAACCAGTTCAACAAGGCTATCAACCGCAAGTACAGCAACCTCAACAGCATGGATTTGTACAACAGCAAGGCGGTTATGCTCAGCCGACACAGCAGTTTGGCCAACCACAACATGTTGAACCAAAACCTCAGCAAGTGGATTCAGCTCAAGTATGGTCACCTAACTCAATTCCGGGCTTTATGAGAAACGGTCAATAATGACTGCCCAGATAATGGGATAAGGACAGAATAATGATTAAACAAAGAACGCTAAAACAGGCGACGAAAGTTACGGGTATTGGTCTGCACAGCGGTAAAAAAGTAACGTTAACGTTACGTCCCGCACCGGCAAATACCGGCATTATTTATGCTCGAACAGATTTAGAACCGGCAGTCTATTTTCCGGCAAGTGCGGAATCTATTCGTGATACGCAACTTTGTACGTGTATGATTAATGATGACGGTGTGCGTATTTCAACGGTTGAACACTTAAATGCCGCAATGGCTTCATTAGGTTTAGATAACTTAATCGTTGAAGTGGATGCACTAGAGATTCCAATTATGGACGGTAGTGCAAGCCCATTCATCTATTTATTATTAGATGCTGGTATCGAAGAGCAAGACTCACCGAAAAAATTCATTCGTATTAAAGAAACGGTACGTGTAGAAGAGGGTGATAAATGGGCGGAAATGAAACCTTATAGCAAAGGTTTAAAATTAGATTTCACAATTGATTTTAGCCATCCGATGATCAGCAAAGATGTGCGTAATTTCAAAATGGAATTATCTGCTGAAAACTTTATTCACAAAATTAGTCGTGCAAGAACATTTACTTTTATGAGAGATGTCGAATATCTTCAATCAATCGGTTTAGCATTAGGCGGTAGCCTTGATAATGCGATTGTATTAGATGAATATCGTATTCTGAATGAAGAAGGCTTACGCTATAAAGATGAATTAGTGAAGCATAAAATGTTAGACTCAATCGGCGACTTATTTATGTGCGGCTATAATATCCTTGGTGATTTCAGCGCATATAAATCAGGACATGGTTTAAATAACAAATTATTACGTGCGATCCTTGCTAATGAAAATGCTTGGGAATTTGTAACCTTTGAAGATAAAGAACAAGCTCCGCAAGGCTATCGTATTGGCGAACAAGTCTTTATCTAATAGTAAGATTAATTAGTTTGAAAATCCTCGTTGATGAAAATCAGCGAGGATTTTTTTATGGGTAAGCGGTTGGATTTAGCAAAAATCTTGTAAAAATGCTTTACTGTTTAAAAAAACAGTTTTAGTATATATCTATACAGGATATATTTTTACAGGTGTTTTATGCTCACTCAATTAACAGTTAATAATTTTGCGATTGTGCGTCACTTAACATTAGATCTAAATGAAGGAATGTCCGTGATTACTGGGGAAACCGGTGCTGGTAAATCAATCGCAATTGATGCATTAAGCCTTTGTTTAGGTTATCGCTCCGAAAGTAGTATGATTCGCAATGGGGCGGATAAAGCGGATATTACTGCAACCTTTACTATGCAACCGAGTAGTCCGGCTTATTTATGGTTACAGCAACACGAATTATTAGATGAAGATAATCCTTATGAATGTATTTTACGTCGTATGATTAACCAAGAGGGACGTTCTAAAGCATTTGTGAATAATCGTCCGATTCCTATTTCTCAACTGCGAGAGTTAGGTCAATATCTGATTCATTTGAACGGCCAGCACGCACCACAGCTGTTACTGAAAAGTGAGTATCAGTTGGAGGTATTGGATAACTATGCAGGTATCCATAGCTTGTTGAATGAAATGAGTAGCCAATACCATCGTTGGAAGAAATTACATCAGCAAGTTAAAAATTTTCGCCAACAGTGCCAAGAGAATGAGGCTCGTAAACAGCTATTACAATATCAAGTGGACGAATTGGATGAATTTGCCATTAAGCAAGGTGAATTTGAGGAAATGGAAGAAACGCATAGTCGTTTATCCAATTCGGAAGCTCTGACTGTATTATCCCAAGAAGTTACTGATTTACTTAGCGAAAATGACTTAAATATCGATTCAATGTTATATAAAACGATTCGTCATTTGGAAGATCTTGTCGAGATGGATGCGAGTTATCAATCAGCATTAAATATGCTGAATGAGGCTCTTATCCAAGTGCAGGAGGCCAGTTCTGAAGTGGGCGGTTTAGCCGGAAAAATTGAGCAAGATCCTGATTTATTAAATGAATTAGATATACGGATCAGTAAAACGATTCAATTAGCTCGTAAACATCATGTATTGCCGGAAAATTTATGGCAACATCATTCGCTACTCCAAGATGAATTACAAAAGTTGGTGGATTTTGCCGGTAATGAAGAACAGTTAATGGCAGAGGAACAAGCCGCTTATCAACAATCTATTCAGTTAGCGGAACAAATTTATTTGAAACGGCTTGAGGCAAGTAAAAAATTAGCCGAACAAGTGACGACACAAATTAAACATCTTTCAATGGAAAACGGTGAGTTTTTTATTGATGTACAACACGACGTTAAAAAGTTATCGATTAATGGGGCGGACTTTGTTGAATTTAATCTACGGAGTAATTTAGGGCAACAAGCGCAGCCGTTAGCTAAAATTGCTTCCGGTGGTGAGTTATCACGTATTTCATTAGCGGTACAGGTGTTGACGGCAAATAAATTATCCACACCGACAATTATTTTCGATGAGGTGGATGTAGGGATTAGCGGTCCGACAGCAACAACTGTGGGTAAGCTGTTACGTCAATTAGGTAAGAAATGTCAGGTACTTTGTGTGACACACTTACCGCAGGTAGCAAGTTACGGCAATCATCATTTTAATGTGCAAAAATATGTAGAAAATAATCAAACTGAAACTCAAATGTCGTTGTTAACTCAATCTGAGCGAGTACAAGCCCTAGCAAGATTATTGGGGGGAAGTAAGATTACTGATACAGTACTTGCCAATGCTCAGGAAATGTTGGATCTGGTTGAATAAAAGAGCTAAATAAAAACAAGCGGTTATTTTTCTGGAAATCTTGGTAAGATTTTTCCGTAAAATAACCGCTTGTTCTATAATGTGTGATATTTTAGATAAACTGAGTTAAATCAATCACTTTATCGCAGCTTTTCTCAATTAAATAGGGATCGTGACTGACAATCACTAATGCACATTGACGTTGACGACATTGATTGATTAATAACTCAATCGTTTCTTTTTGTGTAATCGGATCTAAGCGAGAAGTTACTTCATCGGCAAAAAGTAATACCGGTTCAAGTAATAAGGCTCGCAAGATCGCAACCCGTTGTAATTCACCACCTGAAACATTTTCCGCATTACGAGCAAGAATATCTGGGGCAAGTGCCAGTTGTGGTAGTAAGGTTGGAATCTGTGAACGATCTAATTTGTGTTTATTGATCACATCATCTAACAGCGTTTGTAAACTGACAGTCGGGGCAAAGGCTTCCGGTGGATCTTGGTATAGTTTTAGCACCTGATGTTTTTTGTGCTGTTGGCTGTGCCAAATCACTTCACCGGCTTTAGGTTTGAGTAAACCGCATAATACATCGGCGAGCGTACTTTTACCGATACCACTATGTCCAACAATACCTAAAATCTCTCCTTGATGTAAATCGAATGAAAGTTCGCTGAAAAGTGTGCGTTTACCTCGTGCAACACTCAGATTTTTTACTGATACAAGCGGTTGATTTTTTGCAAAATTTTGCGAATTTTCGACCGCTTGCCAATGTTTCGGATCGGCGGAAATCAAGGCTTTGGTGTACGGATGCTGAGGGTTTGTCAGCAAGGTTTCTGCCACACCTTTTTCTAATAATTGCCCTTTTTTCATTACCAAAATTTCACCGCCCAATTGTTCAGCGACTTCAATATCGTGAGTGATTGTGAGTAAACCGCCCTGATTTTGGTAAGCTTGTTTAAGTAGCTGAATGACATTGGCTTTACTTTTCGGATCAAGCCCTTTAGTTGGCTCATCCGCTAATAAAATTTTGCCACCGGCAGCAGTTGCGATAGCAAAAGAAGCTCGTTGAGCCATACCACCGGATAATTGGTGAGGATAAGCAGTTTCCCAGGCTTTTAAGCCTAAATGTTCGAGTGCATTTTTACCTTCATTTTTTGCCGTTTGTTTATCTTTTTTAGCAATAAAGAAGAAACTTTCCCAAAGCTGTTTACCGATCGTCATAATTGGGTCAAGAGAACGGCGGGGTTCTTGCGGCAACATAACCAAGGTTTTACCCCAGAGCAATTCAAGCTGGGTATTTTCGGTTTTGTGATTTTCTACAAAAATGTGACCGCTTGCCTCTAATCCTTCTGGCAAAGCACCCATAATCGCCTGAATCAATAGACTTTTTCCTGAACCAGTTTCACCAAGAATGGTGATATTTTTACCTTGTTCCAAGTTTAAACTGATTGGCTCAACTAAAGTTAAACCCGAAGTAGTTTGTACTCCAACATTTTCAATTCGTAGTAGTGCCATTATTTTACTCTCCCGGATAACAGTTGAAGGCTAAGTACCATTAAAAAGACCGCGATTACCGGCTGCATAAAGATCCAAGGAGCTTCATAGTAGTAAGGGAATAATTCTGTCATCATTAAACCTAATTCAGCTGTAGGCGGACGTAATCCGACATTTACAAACCCAAGCGTAGCCAATGCTAGAATGGCATTACCGAGTGAGAAAGCGCTTAAGGTCACAATCAGCGGTAGTAAACGAGGTAAAAGATGGCGTTTAAAGCTGTAAAATAACCCCATTCCCATTAAACGAGAAGATTCGATTTCAGCACTAGATGCAAGCGTTTGGCTGACTGCTCGAATCACACGGAAAAACTCGACCCACATCACTAACGCAATACCTAAATAAAGCGTCCAAAATGACCCCGGCGATAGTGCTGCAAATAAGAGAATAAGTAATAAGCCAGGAGAGCCATGACTAAATCGCAAATAAAGCTGAATAGTCGGTCAAGCCAACCACCGAAAAAGCCTGCTGAAATCCCGAATAACAGCCCAGCAACTAATGCACAAAATACGCTAAAAAGAGAGAGACCGAATGACAAACGGATTGCTGAGGCAAGGCGAGCAAGCATATCTCGTCCAAGGTGATCTGTACCGAACCAAGCAAGTTCACTCGGTTTAATGAGAATATTGCTCAGGTCTTGGAAACCGATATCCATTGGGTAAAAGTAAGGTTGTAAAAAGGCAAAGGCGAGTAATAAGCCAAGGATAGCTGCCCCTACTTTTTGGCTAAATGTCATTTTTTTCATTATTATTCTCCATGACGTTTGTGAGTAATTCGTGGATCAATCCATGCACTTAGCATATCCGCACACATATTTAATAAGACAAATAAACCGCCCATCACTAGAGAAGTCCCTTGGATCATTGGCACATCTCGAGCAATAATAGAATGTACTAAAGCATGTCCGCTACCTGGCCAAGCAAATAGACTTTCAACGATGACTACGCCTTCAATTAGGTAAACCAACTGTACTGCATGATACGCAATCACCGGAATAGCGATATTACGGATACCGTGACGAGTAAAGGTTTGCCATTTAGACAGACCTTTTAAACGAGCGAATTGGTAATATTCCGATTGTTTTACTTGTAACATTGCAGCACGAGTTACACGAACAGAAACCGCACTTAAACCTAATGCCAAAGTAAAAGCAGGCAAAATAAAATGTTGCCAGCTACCATAGCCGCCGGCAGGTAGCCAGCGTAAGGTTGCGGAAAAGAGTGTAATGAGTCCAATAGCAATAATAAATGCCGGTACGGAACGAAACAGGGTACTGAATACAAGAGTAAAGCGGTCAAAAACACCATTTTCTTTACGAGCAGCAAGAATACCTAATACTGGACCGATGATAATTGCCATCATTAGAGCAATTAGAGCAAGGCTCAAGGTATGTCCAAATTGATGAGATATTTCTCCCCAAACTGAATCGCCGGTCACTAAAGATTTACCTAAATTAAGCTGTAAAAGATCCAGTAACCAATCTCCATAACTTTGCCACCAAGGTTGGTCAAGTCCCAATTCAGTACGTACTAAATCAGCAGCAGCACTATCGGTTTGATCGTAACCGTAACGGCTAGCTGCGATGCGGTAAGCCATATCGCCAGAGAGTTGTCGAGTCAGAATAAAAGTAAGCGTGCCGACAGACCAAACGACTAAAATAATTTGCAGTAAGCGTCTAAAAATAATATTAAGCATATTTCTAACCGTAAATTGATATAAAAAACACGGAAATTTGCCCCAATATTGGTACGGTTTTCCGTGTTTTAACAATTAAATTTGAGAATGTTATTTTGTGAGTTTTTCTAAAAAGAATCTTCTTTCAAACGGATCGAGCGTTACGCCTTTAAACTCATTATGAGTCGCCACATTTTGCTGATAATACACAACCGGAATAATCGGTAATTCATCGTGAATAATTTGGCTAACAGTTTGTTTTAACTGTTTAGCTTTTTGAGGATCTCGTTCTGTTTCAATTTGTGCTAAGGTTTGGGCTAATTGTTCGTTATGCCAATTCATCACACCCCAATCACTACCGCCTTTGGCATAATCTTGCACAATGATGCCGAATGGGTCGATAGTCTTACCATAATTCAGCGCATATAATGCCATTTCTAAACTGCCGTCTTTGTGACCGGCAGGGATTTCACTGAAGTTACCTACCGACACATTTACATCAATCCCAATTTGTCTCCATTGTGCTTGTAAAATCGTAGCGATAATTGGCAATTCCGGACGATCCGAGAAGGTTCTTAAGGTAAAGCTAAACGGCTTACCTGCTTTATCGGTTAATTTTCCTTCATGATTAAATTGATAACCGGCAGCGGTCAAATTTTGTTTGATTTTTGCCACATCAATATCGACATCTTTACTCTCTACACGCCAATCGGCAAAAGCCTTAGGTAAAATTTGATCGGCAACGCCGTCTTCAATTTTTAAAACTTGCTCGGCAATCGCTTTACGATTAATCGCTTGCGAAAGTGCTTGGCGGATTACCAAATCATTAAAAAACGGTTTAGCCACATCCATTTTCATTTGAATCGTACGGGCGATAGAACCGCTAGTTAAGGTTAAATTCGGATCGGTTTTTAAACGATCTGTACTGGCGGCATCTAAATTAAACACTAGTGAAGTTTCATCACTTTGTGCCATTAACACACGAGTTTCGCTACGGCTACTAGCTAAGTAATTTGCGTGAAGAACCTGTGGCTTTTCTCCCCAATATTGTTCAAAACGTACGGCTTCAATTTTTTGCGGAGCTTCCACTTTTGTCGCTTTAAAAGCACCGGTACCAATCAGTCTTACCACTTCATTTTTTTCATTAAAGGCTTCGTTTGCCAAAATAATGGTTGAATAGTGTGTTAAAAATGATGGAAACGGCACAAATGGTTTTGTGAGTTTGAATTTCACTTGATTCGCATTTAGCGCACTAATTTCTTGAATAAACGCTTTTTGTAAAATGCTTGGATGTGCCATTAAGAGCGTTAGGTTTTTTACGACAGTTTGTGCAGTAACTTTCTCCCCATTATGAAAAACGGCATCACGTAATGTAAAAGTCCATTCGGTTGCGTCATTATTACTTTGCCATTCTGTTGCTAACCCTGGAGCTAATTCACCTTTTTCATTTGCTTCAACCAAGGTCTCCGCTAAGTTCATACGTTGGAAAATTATGCCGGATTGAGTAGGGTGTAAACTGTTTAATTCCCAAGGTGCTACTACAGTTACTTGCGTTAATTCATCCTTTTGCGGATTTTGAGCTGTTGTTGACTGATTATTGGTCTGGTTGTTTTGTGTAACGGATTTATCATCACAAGCTACAGTAAATAATGTGGTTGCAAGTAATGGAAGTAACCATTTTTTCATCTAAATTTCCTTTATTTTTAGTCAAGTATTTTGTAATGCTGGCAATTTTAGCATAAAACCATAAAAAAATAATATATATTAATCTATAAAATCAATAAAAAAATCATGGATAAAAAATTAAGAATAGATTAATAAGGAAATATCAGAATGGAATAGATAAAAAAGCGGTTATTTTGCAAAATTTTTCTACAAAATAACCGCTTTTTTTAATATAGATTAATGTTCACGAGTTTTGAAGAACTCAACATCTGGGTAACGCTCTTGTGCCAGATTTAAGTTCACCATAGTTGGGGCAATATAAGTCAAGTTATCACCGCCGTCTAATGCAAGGTTTTGTTCGTTTTTGCGTTTAAATTCTTCAAATTTCTTCGCATCACCACACTCAACCCAGCGAGCGGTTGCCACGTTTACCGCTTCATAAATCGCTTCCACGTTATATTCGGTTTTCAGACGAGAAACGACCACGTCAAACTGAAGTACACCGACCGCACCGACAATCAAGTCATTGTTCATTAGTGGGCGAAACACCTGTACCGCACCTTCTTCCGAAAGCTGCACTAAGCCTTTCAGCAATTGTTTTTGCTTAAGTGGATCTTTCAAACGAATACGGCGGAACAGTTCCGGTGCGAAGTTAGGAATCCCGGTAAATTTCATTACTTCACCTTGAGTGAAGGTGTCGCCGATTTGGATTGTGCCGTGGTTATGTAAACCGATAATATCGCCGGCATAGGCTTCTTCAGCGTGTGAACGATCGCCTGCCATAAAAGTTAACGCATCAGAAATCACGACATCTTTGCCGATACGTACGTGTTTGAGCTTCATCCCTTTTTCGTATTTGCCTGACACAACGCGCATAAATGCCACTCGGTCACGGTGTTTCGGATCCATATTCGCTTGGATCTTAAATACGAAACCTGAGAATTTTTCTTCACTTGATTCTACCGTACGCACATCGGTTTGACGTGCTTGCGGTTTTGGTGCCCATTCGGTTAACCCATCTAGGAAATGATCCACACCGAAATTACCTAATGCTGTACCGAAAAATACCGGTGTTAATTCGCCGTTGATAAAGGCTTCGTGATCAAATTCGTTTGATGCACCTTGTACCAATTCTAATTCTTCACGTAACTGGTTCGCTAAATCATCGCCGACTGCAGCATCAAGTTCAGGGCTGTTTAAGCCTTTTACGATACGCACTTCTTGAATGGTTGAGCCTTGACCTGATTGATATAGATAGGTTTCGTCTTTCGCAATATGATATACGCCTTTAAATAATTTACCGCAACCAATCGGCCATGTGATTGGTGCGCAACGGATTTTTAGGACGCTTTCAACCTCATCTAATAACTCCATCGGATCACGAATATCACGGTCGAGTTTATTCATAAAGGTTAAAATCGGTGTATCACGCAGACGAGTCACTTCCATTAATTTGATCGTACGTTCCTCAACACCTTTTGCGCTGTCGATAACCATTAAGCAGCTATCTACTGCGGTGAGTGTACGATATGTATCTTCAGAGAAGTCTTCGTGTCCGGGCGTATCTAATAAATTTACTAAGCAATCATTGTAAGGAAATTGCATAACAGACGTAGTAATGGAGATACCACGTTGTTTTTCCATTTCCATCCAGTCGGATTTTGCGTGCGCACTTGAGCCTTTGCCCTTTACTGAGCCGGCTGTTTGAATAGCATTTCCGTAAAGTAAAACTTTTTCGGTAATCGTAGTTTTACCCGCATCGGGGTGAGAAATAATCGCAAAGGTGCGACGCTTATTAACTTCTTGTGGATATGACATATTTTTCTCTAAGCTTAAAAATGAAAAAGGATGGACAAGCCACCTTAAAAATATGTTCTATTTTCGCTGATTTATGCGTTGAGGACAACCTAACCGGGCAAATTTCTTAAAATTGAATGACAAGCGGTTCTATTTACTGCAAAATTTAGCAAAAACAAATAATTATTATTTAATTTTTATAAAGGAGAAGCCAATGGATTGGTTTATATATGTATTACGTAATACATTTAATTATCAAGGGAGGGCAAAACGTGCCGAATTTATTTGGTTTATTGCTGTTTATGAATTAAGTAGCTGGTTTCTACTTCTGATGACAAAAGTGACATTTGCGTTACGATTACCGCAATTATCTTATAGTATAAACGCTCTAAATGATATTTTAGATCTGTTGTTTTTATTGCCAATGTTGAGCGTAACGATAAGGCGTTTACACGATTTAGGTTATTCCGGTTGGTGGCAGATGCCTTTGATGATGATAAACATGCTGGGGCTTATTCTTATTTATTTACCTCATGATCTTTCGTCTATAATACTCAATCATAGTGTAGCTAGAATGGGGATGTTTCTCTGTTTGATTATATATATTTGTCAGATATGCTATTTAATGACTAAAAAAGGGCAACCGTTTATAAATCGATATGGAAAACCTTACACGGAAATAAATCACAATAAATAAAAGGAGAATTTATGTATTGGTTTGTATATACCTTAAAAAACAGTTTAAATTTTAAGGGGCGAGCAAGACGTAGGGAATACGCTTGGTTTTACTTAGTAAATCTTATTATTAGTTTCATTATCGGTATTTTAGCCGGCGTGGCTATTTCTTTAGGCTTGGAAAATATTGCAGACGGATTTGATATTTTGTTTACAATTTATCAAATTCTTATTCTTCTGACTGCGACCAGTTTAACCACTCGCCGTTTACATGATTTAGGTTGGTCCGGTTGGTGGCAATTAGGACTTTACCTCCTAACGATCTTACTCGTTTTAGTGAGTATTTTTGCTTTGGATCAGGATATGAGTGGTGCGATAACAGTGGGGGAATGGGCTGTTTATATTGCTACACTTATAATGTTACTCGTCATTGTGGTGTTTAGTTTATTGCTGTTATGTAAAGACGGACAACGTTTTGCGAATCAATACGGCGAAGATCCGAAAGCGGTTAAAAAGAGTAATGAAGTCACAAATTCCTTAACCGTATAAAATCGGTTAAAAAAGGCATTTTCCTTGTAGAAAATGCCCTTTTTGCCTACAATAACGACTTTTCATTTTAGGGCTTTTCCCTGTTAATCAAATAGGACAGAGAATGTCACACATTAAACTTATCGTAGGATTAGCCAATCCAGGGACGAAATACGAAGATACTCGTCACAATGCCGGTGAATGGCTAATTAATGAAATTGCCCGTCAATTTAATGTCAGTTTAAAAGAAGAAGCGAAATTCTTTGGTAAAGTGGCAAAAATTAATGCCGCAAGCGGTGAAGTTCGTTTACTTGTACCAACGACCTTTATGAATTTAAGCGGTAAAGCGGTCGGGGCTTTAGCGAATTTCTATCGAATTAAACCGGAAGAAATTTTAGTCGCTCATGATGAATTGGATTTACCGCCAGGTGTCGCGAAAATTAAACAAGGCGGTGGTCATGGTGGTCATAATGGTTTAAAAGATATTATTGCCAGCCTTGGTAACAGTAATAATTTTTACCGTGTGCGTATTGGTATCGGGCATCCGGGTAGTAAAGAATTGGTTGCCGGTTATGTATTAGGTAAACCAAGCCCGCAGGATCAAGAAAAAATTAATGCGGCGGTGGATGAAGCTGGTCGCTGTGTAGATGTTCTATTTAAAGACGGTGTGACGAAAGCAACCAATCGTCTTAACAGCTTTAAAGCATAATATTATTTGTCACAGAAGAATACTCGATGGCATAAACAAGTGGTTATTTTCTTTTAGAAATTTGCAAATTTTTAGCAAAATCAGACCGCTTGTCATTTTCAATATTCTTCTGTGTATTCCGTGAAAATTAAGAGGAAATTATGGGATTTAAATGTGGTATCGTGGGTTTACCGAACGTAGGTAAATCAACTCTTTTCAATGCGTTAACCAAAGCGGGTATTGAAGCGGCTAACTATCCGTTCTGTACGATCGAACCGAATACCGGTGTTGTACCAATGCCGGATCCGCGTTTAGACGCATTAGCGGAAATCGTGAAACCTGAGCGTGTATTGCCAACCACGATGGAATTTGTGGATATTGCCGGTTTAGTTGCCGGTGCAAGTAAAGGTGAAGGTTTAGGCAATAAATTCTTAGCCAATATTCGTGAAACGGATGCTATCGGTCACGTAGTGCGTTGTTTTGAAAATGACGATATCGTACACGTTGCCGGTAAGATTGATCCTGCGGATGATATTGAAATCATCAATACCGAACTTGCATTAGCGGATTTAGACAGCTGCGAACGTGCGATTCAACGTTTACAAAAACGTGCGAAAGGCGGCGATAAAGAGGCAAAATTTGAATTATCGATTATGGAAAAAATCTTACCGGTGCTTGAAAATGCCGGTATGATTCGTTCGGTTGATTTAGATAAAGATGAATTACACGCAATCAAAGGTTATAACTTCTTAACCTTAAAACCGACCATGTACATTGCGAACGTGAATGAAGACGGTTTTGAAAATAATCCATATTTAGATCGTGTACGTGAAATCGCTGAAAAAGAAGGAGCAGTAGTTGTGCCGGTATGCGCTGCGATTGAATCGGAAATTGCTGAATTAGATGACGAAGAAAAAGTCGAGTTTTTACAAGACTTAGGTATTGAAGAGCCGGGCTTAAATCGTGTAATTCGTGCCGGTTACCGTTTATTAAACTTACAAACTTACTTTACCGCTGGTGTAAAAGAAGTACGTGCTTGGACCGTTTCTGTCGGTGCAACTGCACCAAAAGCGGCGGCGGTTATTCATACCGACTTTGAAAAAGGCTTTATTCGTGCGGAAGTGATCGCCTATGATGATTTTATTCAGTTTAAAGGCGAAAACGGTGCGAAAGATGCCGGTAAATGGCGTTTAGAAGGTAAAGATTATATCGTACAAGATGGCGATGTAATGCACTTCCGCTTTAACGTGTAATTTGCCAAAAATTATGTAAATTTGACCGCTTGTGACATATCGCAAGCGGTTATTTTTTAATGGAAATTGACGATGGAACTTAAAATTCCTCCTCCTTTGTTATTTGCTATTGCCTCATTATTCATTTATTTACTACCGCATAGCAGTATTTATTTTATCCCTAAATTTTTGAGTTATATTTTGCTATTACTTGCCTTTCTTATTGGTGGAATGAGTGTTTATACTTTTTGGCAAGTTAAAACCACATTAACGCCGTTAGATCCGAAGCAAACCTCTCAATTAGTGGTTAAAGGCATTTATCGTGTGAGTCGCAATCCGATGTATCTTTCCTTAGTGTTACTATTATCCGCTTTGACAATTTGGTTACCCAGTTATGGGGGCCTTCTGATTATTATCGGGTTTATACTTTATTTAAACCGCTTCCAAATTATGCCGGAAGAACGAGCGTTAACTGAAAAATTCGGGCAAGATTTTGTTAGTTATCAAGATAAAGTCCGTAGATGGTTATAAAATAAAAAACTGAGTGGGTTTATTGTTATTTGGATACAATTAATGGACATATCCGGCATCAATATCTGCATCCGGATTAATCTTGTCGTATTTCTGTTCTTTGGTTTTACCGGTATAAATTTCCGGATTTTCCGCTCCTTCGACAATTAACTTGCCTTTTGCCCCTTTATCGGTTCTAAAAATACTATGATCAATAAAGGTATATTCGCCCGGTACTTTCATTTCCATTTCAACTACGCTGACGCCACCAGCCGGAATCAGTGTGGTTTGCACGTGATGATTTTTAAGTGAACCGCCTTCAACATAGACCGTATCAAAAGGCTTACCGATTAAATGGAACGAAGAAATTTTATTTGGTCCGGCATTGCCGACAAACATACGCACTTTTTCGCCAACTTTGGCTTTTAAGGCATTTTCTCCCATAGTTGAGCCGACTTTACCATTAAATACAACATAATCAGGTAATTCATAACTCGCTTTTGTCATATCGAAAATTTTCAGATCGGGATTAGTCCCCTCTTTTACATAAAATTCGTTTTGCATTAAATAAAATTCTCTATCGACTTTCGGTAATCCCTCTTTAGGTTCAACCAACATTAAACCGAACATCCCTTTGCCTAAATGCACCGAAACCGGATCCGCACCGCAATGGTATAAATATAATCCCGGCGACATCGCTCGAAAGGCAAATGTGGTTTGTTTACCGATTTCGGTTAAACTCGCTTTCGCACCACCGTCCGGTGCGGCGGCAGAGTGAAAATCAACCGCATGTGCCATTTTGCCGTTTGCCGGATTGGACACTTGTACTTCTACCATATCGCCCTCACGAACACGAATAAAAGGTGCCGGTGTTGAACCGTTGAATGTCCAATATTTAAATTTGACTCCTTTTTCAATTTCCATCACTTTTTCTAGTGTTTCTAATTTCACTACCACTTTTGCCGGTGTATTACGTGCTAATGGCTTAGGAACATTCGGTGCAACGGTTAATTCTGCCTCAATAGTTGGTAGATTTTTAACTGGAATTAAATTTGGATTTTCAGCTATCGTTTGTTCTGCCATTAGGGGAGTGCTCGCTAAAAATGTTGCCAAGCAGAGGGTAATAAGTGACTTTTTCATTGTTAATTCCTTTATGTGTGAAACCTTCATTTAAATTATAATGACTAACATCAGTAAGCGGTAGAATTTGAAATAGTTTTTGCAAAACTAAACCGTTTTAGCTAAGATAAATTAACTATTTTTGACTATTAAAGAGAACATAATTATGTGTAAGATTTGGGTTACCGGCGATGCGGTGGTAGATTTAATTCCGGACGGTGAAAACCACTATTTAAAATGTGCGGGCGGTGCGCCGGCAAACGTTGCGGTAGGGGTTTCACGTTTAGGCGTAGAAGCTGGTTTTATTGGTCGAGTAGGTTTAGATCCGCTTGGCAAATTTATGCAGCAAACGCTTAATGCGGAAAAAGTTTCGACAGAACATATGATCCTCGATCCAAAACAACGTACTTCTACGGTAATTGTTGGTTTAGATGACGGTGAACGCAGCTTTACCTTTATGGTGAATCCAAGTGCAGATCAATTCCTTGAAGTGAGTGATTTACCAACCTTCCAAAAAGGCGATTTCCTACATTGCTGTTCTATCGCATTAATTAACGATCCGTCACGTTCTACCACGATTGAAGCGATTAGACGTGTAAAAGAAGCGGGTGGTTTTTTCTCATTTGACCCGAATTTACGTGAATCACTTTGGACAAGTCTTGATGAGATGAAACAAGTGGTAAATAGCGTGGTAGCGATGGCAGATGTACTTAAATTCTCTGAAGAAGAATTAACGCTATTAACCAATACCACTACACTTGAACAAGCGACTCAAGTGATTACCGCACAATATCCGGAGAAATTAATCATTATTACTTTAGGTAAAGACGGTGCGATTTATCACTTAAACGGTAACAGCCAAGTGGTTGCAGGCAAAGCGTTAAAACCGGTTGATACCACCGGTGCCGGCGATGCGTTTGTAAGCGGTTTACTTGCTGGTTTATCACAAGTTGCGGACTGGAAAGACGAAAGCGTATTAGTGGATGTTATTCGTAAAGCAAACGCTTCAGGTGCTTTAGCGACAACAGCAAAAGGTGCGATGTCAGCATTACCAAACAAAGCAGAGCTAGAAGCATTTTTAGCACAATAATCACAATAAGCGGTGAAATTTCACCGCTTTTTTGCAATTTAGGATTTTACTATGCACATTTTCAATAACGGCAAATACAAAAGTCTTCACGCAGCAGAACAAGGCGAATTAGCTACAATCCGCCAAACCGTGCTTTCCGATAAGGATTTCTATCCGACCTACCATTTAGCGCCACAAACCGGTTTATTTAACGATCCGAACGGTTTAATTTTTGACGGTGAGAAATACCATATCTTCGCACAATGGTTCCCTTATGATGCCTTGCATGGAATGAAACACTGGGAACATTTTATTACCCGTGATTTCCAAACTTTTGAAAAATCCGACCGCTTGATCCCTGATGAAATGTTTGAATCACACGGTTGCTATTCAGGCGGTGCAATTATGTGGCAAGACAAAATCGTAGCGTTTTACACCGGTAATACTCGCCGTGCGAGCGATAACCAACGTGTTCCGCACCAAAACATTGCGATTTTTGATAAATCGGGCAAATTATTGGAAAAACGTTGCATTATCGACCAAGCACCGGCTGGCTATACCGAGCACGTTCGTGATCCTAAACCGTTTATTAGCGCAGAAGGTAAAATTCGCTTTGTGCTTGGTGCGCAACGTGAGAACCTTACCGGAACGTGCTTAGTGTATGAAATGGACGATCTCGATAGCACACCTCGTTTAATCTCCGAATTAGCGGTAAAAGACTTTGATAACAGCCATGTGTTTATGTGGGAATGTCCGGATCTGTTCCAACTTGGCGGTAAAGATGTGTTTGTTTGGTCGCCACAAGGCAAATTACGTGAAGCACACCGCTTCCAAAATAATTATCATGCGACCTATGCGTTAGGTAAATTAGAGGGTAATAGCTTAATTGCCGAGCATATTGAAGAGCTAGACTACGGTTTTGATTTCTATGCGCCGCAATCGGTACAAAACTCTGATCGCATCGTCTTCGGTTGGGTCGGCTTACCGGATTTAACTTACCCGACCGATAAATATAAATGGCATTCAACCTTAAGCCTGCCACGCCAAATGAAAGTCACAAACGGTAAAATTCAGCAAACACCAATCGTTCAACTCGCAGCAAAACAAGCGGTCGAAATTGACCAAAAAATTACAATCGACAATCTTGATACGGCTTATTTGCAAATTTCTGTCGAAAATCAACCGCTTGCATTAAATTTCTTTAGCAATGATAACGGACAAACACTAGGTTTACGTTATGAGAACGGTTTATTAACGCTAGATCGCAGTGCAACGGAGCAAACTGAATTAATGGAAAAATTTGGTAGCCTGCGTCATTGCCAAGTTGATAAACTCGACAGCTTAGAGATTTTCTTTGACCGTTCAGTGGTAGAAATTTTCATCAATAGCGGAGAAAAAGTGATGACATCACGATTCTTTATTGCAAATCGAATCAATCTGTTAGAAACTTCTCGTCCGTTAACAGTACAAATTGCCCAAGTACAGGCGATTCAAATCCAAAATTAAAATAATAAGGCACAAGTAAAACTTGTGCCGTTTTACCTCCATACGAAAATTATTTTTAAGGAAAAACCGTGGAATCAAAACCTAAAAAACGTCTAACGCTCAATGATATTGCCGCACTCAGTGGGGTATCAAAAACGACTGCAAGTATGATTCTTAACGGTAAAAGTGATGATTTTCGTATCAAGCCTGAAACTCGCCAAAAAGTGCAAGCGATTGCCGAGCAATACGGCTATCGTGCTAATGTTTATGCCAAAGCATTACAAGCACAACGCTCTAACGTTATTGGTTTGGTGATTCCGGATCTCACCAATTACGGCTTTGCATCCACCGCTCGCAATCTTGAAAAGCTATGCCGTGAAAACGGTTTACAGCTTGTAATTGCCTGTTCCGATGATAATCCGCAACAAGAAAAACTGGTAATAGAACGCTTATTGGATCGTCAGGTTGATTTGCTGATTACCGCACCAACTCACCAAGATCCGAACTATTATCAAAAAATCATTCGTCATACACCGGTCTTGCATATCGACCGCCATATCCCTAATTTGGAACTAAATTACATAATCAGTGATGACACGCCAAGTGTGGCGAAACTGGTGGAAAATATCGTACGAGCTTATCAACCGAAAGAATTTTTCTATTTAGGCGGACAACTTTCACTTTCGCCGAGTGCTTCTCGTTTGGAAGGTTTTTACGAAGGTTTAGAGCAATCACGTTTAGCGGTACAAAGCGATTGGATTTTGCATAAAGATTACCAACCGGAATCAGGTTACCAAATGCTAGCTGAAGTGGTTGAGCGTTTAGGGCGTTTACCGGAAGCCGTTTTTACCGCTTCTTATACGATTTTAGAAGGGGTATTGCGTTATTTGACCGAACATAAACAAATGGAAAAATTACTTAATCGTGAGTTACATTTAGCGACTTTTGATGATCATCATTTATTAGACGCATTACCGTTTCATATTCATTCGATTGCACAAGATCACGAACAGATTGCGTTAAGAACATTCCAACTTGTATGTGAGAAGCTACAACGTAAAGCGATTGGTAATGCCAAAGTTGATTGTGAAATTATTTGGCGACACTAAAACAAATATAGTTACGTTTACTTAAAAGGATATCCTATGGCACATTTTTATGAATATTTAGAATTTAGTAGTGACGAAGACCGTGAAAATCAGCTTGAGGTTTACGTTGATGTCAAACTTGAAGCAGAAACTGAGGAAAAACTTAAAGCACTCGGCGTACAGGGCGATTGGTTAGTAATGGCAGAGCCTTATTGCCCGGATTGTGTCGAAATCGTGGCTTACTTCCAACGTATGACGAAGCTCAATCCGAATATCAACGTGAAATACGTTTCACGTAAAGATAACAAAGAGCGTAAGCATTTTGATAGTGATGAGCAACAACAAGCGGTCATTTCCGCACAGAAAATTCCAAGCATCTTTGATATTCGTAACGGCAAAACTGAATTAGTTTTATGTGAGTTTCCGCAATTCTTAAAACAGAAGATGGAAGCGGAACCGGAAAAATTTGACGAACTGAAAGCTGATTTTCGTATGGGTAAATTCGGTAAACAAGTTGAAGCAGAATTGTTGGCTATTTTAACCAAAAATGCTTAATAAAGCTGATACGAAAACGATTGCATAATATTTTCATTTTTTCGCAAAAACAGCTTGCAATCTATAAATTTTGAGCGTATTTTGAAAAGCAATTCAAACAATTTATATTGAGAAACCTATTATGAACTTTATCCGTACTCATCATCACCATCATTCAACCTGATATCTTTCGGGCATTTGAATGTGGTCGGAAGATAGCAAATCTTCCGAGTACGTATAAATCGCAATCGCATACAGCAGCAAAATACATAACCTCTCGGAAGGCAACTTCCGAGAGGTTTTTTTATACTTAAAATTCACATCTTATACAGGAATAAAAGGAAAATAAAATGCAAACCCTAATCTGGAAAAACTTAACCGAACAACAATGCCAAGCAGCATTGACTCGTCCTGCAATCAGCTCTGCGTTCAATATTCAACAAGCAGTCGATTCTATTCGTGAAAATGTTTTGGCAAATGGAGATAAGGCTTTGTTTGAGCTTTCGGAAAAATTTGACAAAGTGAAATTAGATAATCTTGTTATTTCAAAAGCACAGATTCAAGCAGCAAGCGATCGTTTATCAGATGAGCTAAAACAAGCAATCCAAAATGCCAAAGCAAATATCGAAAAATTTCACACAGCTCAAATTCCACAGCCGGTTGACATCGAAACTCAAGCTGGTGTGCGTTGCCAAGTGCTAACTCGCCCGATTAATCGTGTCGGTTTATATATTCCGGGCGGATCTGCACCGTTATTTTCTACTGTATTAATGTTAGCGATTCCGGCAAAAATTGCCGGTTGTAAAAAAGTGGTACTTTGTTCACCGCCACCAATTGCCGATGCGATTTTATATGCTGCGAATTTATGTGGTGTGGAAACCATTTACCAAGTGGGCGGTTCTCAGGCGATTGTGGCAATGGCTTACGGTACAGAAACGGTGGCGAAAGTGGATAAAATTTTCGGGCCGGGCAACAGTTTTGTTACCGAAGCCAAACGCCAAGTGTCGCAAAGCGTAAATGGGGCGGCGATTGATATGCAGGCAGGACCTTCGGAAGTATTGGTGCTTGCCGATGAATTTGCTGATCCCGATTTTGTGGCAAGCGACTTACTTTCCCAAGCGGAACACGGGGCGGATAGCCAAGTGATTTTGGTTACTCCAAGCGAAACCTTAGCAAAACAGACCGCACTTGCCATTGAACGCCAACTTGCAACATTGCCGAGAAAAGAAACCGCTTGTAAAGCCTTAGAACATAGCCGAATTTTCATCGCCGAAAGCCTCGAACAAGCGGTCGAAATCAGCAACGAATATGCACCGGAACATTTAGTAGTTCAAGTGGAAAATGCCCGTTCTCTACTCGATAGACTCGACAACGCAGGTTCGATTTTCTTGGGGGCATATTCCCCTGAAAGTATGGGAGATTACGCCAGTGGCACAAACCACGTGCTACCAACCTACGGCTACACCCATACCACATCAAGCTTAGGTTTAGCCGATTTCAGCAAACGCATGACCGTACAAGAACTCACGCCACAGGGCTTTAAAGATCTTGCCAAAACGGTGGAAGTAATGGCAGCAGCCGAACAGTTGGAGGCTCATAAACAGGCGGTTTCGATTCGATTGGCGAAGATTGCCTAGCCCCACGTACTAACGTGCGTGGTTACGTATAATGTTGTCGCTCTACGACAAGTAAATCGGTTGCAGAGCAACCATACAATGCTTAACCCCATACGTCAGTATGGGGTAAAAAACAGGAACAAAATATGCAAATCTCACAACTCTCTCGAAAAAATGTACAAGCTCTAACCCCATACCAATCAGCACGCCGTTTGGGAGGCAATGGCGATGTATGGCTGAATGCGAATGAATACCCAACTTCGCCAAACTTCGATTTAATTAACCGTACTTTTAACCGCTATCCAGAAGCACAACCATCGGATGTGGTAAACAGCTACGCCAAATACGCAGGCGTTCGCCCTGAAAATGTGATCGTTACCCGTGGTGGTGATGAAAGCATTGAGCTGATTATTCGAGCATTCTGCGAGCCGACTGACAGCGTGCTTTACTGCCCACCGACTTACGGAATGTACAGCGTGTCGGCAGAAACGTGCGGTATCGCTCTAAAAACCGTGCCTTTAACCGCTGATTTTCAGCTTAATTTGCCTGAAATCGAACGCAACCTTGATAGCGTAAAAGTGGTGTTTGTCTGTAGCCCAAACAACCCGACAGGCACGCTCGTCAAGCGGTCGGATTTACTCAAACTTTTGCAAATCACCGCAGGACGAGCGATTGTGGTGGTGGACGAAGCCTACATCGAATTTTGCCCTGAAGCGACAATGGTTAATGAACTTGCTAATTACCCGAATTTAGCAATTATCCGTACACTTTCTAAAGCCTTTGCTCTAGCAGGGCTACGTTGCGGTTTTACCCTTGCCAATGAAGAATTGATCGGCGTGCTACAAAAAGTGATTGCACCTTATCCGTTACCCGTACCAGTTTCCGACATAGCCACCCAAGCCTTAACCGAACAGGGCTTAAATGAGATGAAGCAACGTGTAGCAAATGTGCTAGAAAACCGAGCGTGGCTAATTGAACAGCTTAAAACCATTCCGAATGTGGCGGAAATTTTCGACACCGAAGCCAACTACGTTCTCGTCAAATTCCAAGACGGACAAAAAGTGTTTAAAGCGCTGTGGGAAAAAGGCATTATTTTGCGTGATCAACACAAAGCTCTTGGACTTCAAGACTGTATTCGTATCTCGATTGGCACGAGAGAGGAGTTAGAGAGAGTAATCGATGAAATCCGAGTAGCCTGATGCGGAGCATCAGTACTATGCGTAACCTAGTACGTAGTGCTAGGATATGAGCAAAAAACACGCACTAACGTACGTGGTTATGCATAGTGATGTCGCTCTGCGACATTGTCAAAAGGAGGAAACATGAGCTACACTAGAAACCTATACCACATTATTTTTCGTACAAAATATGGCGTGCCGAGTATCGTAGAAGAAAATGAAGAATATCTTTATCGCTATATTTGGGGATTTGTACGGGAGCATAATTCTGTGCTTTATAGAGTGAACGGTATGCCAGATCATATTCATCTTTTGGTGGAGCTGCACCCTACGCTTTCCGTAGCGGAATTTGTGCAGAAATTGAAAACGACAACCCATAAATGGATTGATGAAAATAAACATTTATTTCCTGAATTTTATGCGTGGTCGAGAGGATATTGTTCTTTGACCTATTGCGAACGAGATAAAGCAAAAATCATCAATTACATTAAAAATCAGAAAGAACATCATAAAACGCAGAATTTTGTTGATGAAACCAAATTCTTATTGACCGAAGCTGGTATTGAAATCAACGAAAAATTTTTTGAAAAAGATCTATAGCGACACAGAGTATCGCCACTATGCTTAACCTAGCACGAGAGTGCTAGGAAACAGGAGAACCAATATGCAACCCACCCTATTCATCGACCGTGATGGCACTTTGATTGATGAGCCGAAAACTGATTTCCAAATCGACAGCTTGGAAAAACTCAAACTGGAACGTAATGTGATTCCTGCGTTACTGAAATTAAAAGATCACTACCGTTTTGTGATGGTTAGCAATCAAGACGGTTTAGGTACGGAGTCGTTTCCGCAAGAAAATTTCGACAAACCGCACAATGCGATGTTGGAGATTTTCCGCTCGCAAGGCATTGAATTTGATGCGATTTTGATTTGTCCGCACAAGCCAGAAGATAACTGCGATTGCCGTAAACCGAAGATCAAATTACTGAAAAAATATATCGACAAAAAATTGTTCGATCCTGACCGCAGTTTTGTGATTGGCGACCGTGCGACAGACGTGCAATTGGCGGAAAATATTGGTATTCAGGCGTTGCAATATCACCCAGAAAAATTGGATTGGGATCTGATTGTGGAAAAATTATTGCCAAAAACGACCGCTTGTGAACGCTCTCCACGCTATGCGGAAGTGGTTCGCACCACCAAAGAAACCAACATCAAAGTGCAGGTGTGGCTGGACGAAACGGGCGTAAACCAAATCAGCACAGGAGTAGGCTTTTTAGACCATATGCTCGACCAAATCGCTACGCACGGCGGTTTCCGAATGAATGTGCAATGCAAAGGCGATTTGTGGATTGACGAACACCACACCGTTGAAGACACCGCCCTTGCTCTCGGCACAGCATTAAAACAGGCGTTAGGCGACAAACGTGGTATTCAACGCTTCGGCTTTGTGCTACCTATGGACGAATGCAAAGCGGAATGCACGATGGATTTATCGGGTCGCCCATACTTCAAATTTAAAGCGAAATTCAAGCGTGAAAAAGTCGGCGATTTTAGCACCGAAATGACCGAACATTTCTTCCAATCGCTCGCCTACACCCTAATGGCAACGCTGCACCTTAAAACCCAAGGCGACAATGACCACCACAAAATCGAAAGCCTGTTCAAAGTGTTCGGTAGAACGTTAAGACAGTGCATTAAAGTGGAAGGGAATGAATTGCCGAGTAGTAAGGGAGTGTTGTGATTTAGCGTGAGAATGCCCTACACTAGCGTGTAGGGTTACGCATAGTGCGGTTGCTCCGCAACCAATCTAGTTTGTCGCAGAGCGACAATACTATGCGTAACCTAGCACGAGAGTGCTAGGTAAAGGTATGATGGTTTTTGTGAAGCTTTTAGGGAATTTAATCGTTTGTAGATCTAATGTTTTTGCGAGTTTATTTATGAGAGATGGATATTTAGAATTTTTTAAAAAATTTAATATTTCAGAAGATGATTTTTTAAATTTTGCTCACTCATCTATTATTTTAATTCCGAAAGACAAGGCTAAAATAGAATGGGAAAAGTTAAAAGACAAAATAAGTAAAAAGAATGAGTTAGTATATGTGAGATCTTATGCTCGAAATGGCTCAAAAAATCATTTATATCAAAATTTTTATAAAACTATCTTTAATTGTAATCTAGAAATAGATCCAAGCAATAATACTTATCCTACGAGATTATTAGAAAATTTAACAGGATATACTAAAAAGGGAAGCAATGCTAATTTAAGAAATTATCAAGTATCTCACATTTTTGGGAGTACTAAAAATCCATATTTATTTTGTTCCCCTTGGAATATAGCCTTTATTCCAAAAATTTTAGATCCATTTACTGGGCATGAGAGTAAAGGAGAATTAACACATAAAATTACAAGGTTATATAAGGAAATGATGTGGGATAATTATGAAAATCTGATTAATGATTACAATAAGTTAATGTCAGAATTAAAAGAAAAAATTGATCAATTTATTGAACAGGATAATAAAGAAAATAAAAAATTTCACGATTCGATCCGTAGTGAATTTTCTAAAATTGAGCGAGAATAAATAATTATGCCAAACATCACCATCATCAACACAGGCTGTGCAAACCTGTCATCTGTAAAATTTGCATTCGACCGTCTGGGGATTCAGGCGGAGATTAGTCGGGATTTAGATAAAATCAAATCGGCGGATAAGTTACTGTTGCCCGGTGTGGGGACGGCTGCGGCTGCGATGAAGATTTTGCAAGATCGTGATTTGATTGACGCGATCCGCAACGCTACGCAACCAATGCTCGGTATTTGTTTGGGGATGCAGTTAATGACTGAATTTTCTGCTGAAGGCGATGTAGGAACGCTTAACCTAATGACTGGTAAAACTGAGCTAATTCCAAACACTGGTTTGCCGTTGCCACATATGGGCTGGAACAAGGTTCAGTATCAAGCCAACCACCCATTATTTCATGGTATTGAGCAAAACAGTCATTTCTATTTTGTACATAGCTATGCGGTGTTGCCGAATGAAAATACTATCGCCACCGCTGATTATGGCGTGCCTTTCTCGGCTGCGATTGCGAGCAAAAACTTCTATGGCGTGCAGTTCCACCCCGAGCGTTCGGGCAAAAATGGGGCACAGCTGTTGAAGAATTTTGTGGAGAATATTTAATCCCCATACGAGCCGTATGGGGCTACATAATCCGAGCCACGCTGTGGCTCTTTGATACAGCCGCAGAGCGGCTGAGTTTATTCAGCCTAGCACGGCTCGTGCTAGGTACAGGAACACAATATGCAAAAAAATCAATCATCATCCCCGCCCTCGATTTAATCGACGGCAATGTCGTTCGCCTACATCAAGGGGACTATGCGAGACAAACCACCTATTCCGATAATCCGCTTGAGCAATTTGCAAACTATCTCGCACAAGGGGCGGAGCAGTTGCATTTGGTGGATCTGATGGGGGCGAAAGATCCTACGAAAAGACAGACCGCACTTATCGGCAAGATTATTGCGGAGATAAATTGCCAAATCCAAGTGGGGGGCGGTATTCGCACCGAACAGGACGTGGCGGATTTATTGGCAGTGGGGGCAAATCGTGTGGTGATTGGCTCAACCGCCGTGAAAGAGCGAGCAATGGTTAAAGACTGGTTTGAAAAATACGGAGCGGAAAAATTCGTACTGGCGTTGGACGTAAATATTGATGCAAGCGGTCAAAAAATCATTGCGATTAGCGGTTGGCAAGAAGCGAGTGGCGTGTCGCTCGAAGAGCTGATTGAAGATTATCAAGCAGTCGGATTGCAGCACGTTTTATGTACCGATATTTCCCGAGACGGCACGTTAGCAGGCTCAAACGTGGATCTTTACCGTGAAATATGTGCCAAATACCCTGAGATCCAATTCCAATCATCAGGCGGAATCGGCTCGCTTGACGACATCAAGGCGTTAAAAAGCACAGGCGTAGCGGGCGTGATCGTAGGGCGTGCGTTGTTAGAAGGCAAATTTAATGTCGCGGAGGCAATTGAATGTTGGCAAAACGGATAATCCCTTGTTTGGACGTGCGTGACGGGCAGGTGGTAAAGGGCGTGCAGTTCCGCAATCACGAAATTATCGGCGATATTGTACCGCTTGCGAAACGTTATGCAGAAGAAGGGGCGGATGAGTTGGTGTTTTACGACATTACCGCCTCATCGGACGGTCGCACGGTGGATAAAAGCTGGGTGGAGCGTGTGGCACAGGTTATCGACATTCCGTTTTGTGTGGCGGGCGGGATTAAGACGATTGAAGACGCAGAAAAATTGTTCGCTTTTGGGGCGGATAAAATTTCGATCAATTCGCCCGCACTTGCCGATCCGAATTTGATTACCGCATTGGCAGATCGCTTTGGCGTGCAAGCTGTGGTGGTAGGCATTGATAGTTGGTTTGAGACGGATACAGGCAAATACTGGGTGAACCAGTACACCGGCGATGAAAAACGCACTCGCCAAACCAACTGGCAACTGCTCGACTGGGTGCAAGAAGTGCAAAAACGTGGGGCGGGTGAAATCGTGCTAAATATGATGAACCAAGACGGTGTTCGCAACGGCTACGATTTAACCCAACTCAAATTAGTACGTGAAGTGTGCAATGTGCCGTTAATCGCCTCTGGCGGAGCTGGCGAAATGGTGCATTTCCGTGATGCGTTTATTGAAGCAAATGTAGATGGCGCATTGGCGGCAAGTGTGTTCCACAAGCGGATTATTGAGATTGGGGAGTTGAAGGCGTATTTGGCTAACGAGAAAGTTGAAGTTCGTCTATAGCTACTTGAAAAAATAATATTAGCCCCAATCTGAATTGAGTCAATTAATTTTTGTATAAGCATTAAATAATTTATACGGAGGTTTATATGAACGAAAAAGATCGATTCCATTTTAACATACTAAAACGTATGGCTTTAGGGGATAATAATGCATTTGATAAGATTGCATTAATATTTGATTTTGATGGGCAACAAATTGATACTTTATGTGATGTCTTTGAAGAATTTGAACAGCGTGACTTTACTTATGGTGAATTAGAGAAACGATTAAGCGAAACATTGCGTTTAAATTATCAAGATCTAAAAACGATAATCCATTGTTTATATGATGATCATAGATATGTGGATGTTATTGGAACTTATTTGAGAAGTAATAAAAAGATTGTGGGTAACCTTTCTTTAGAATATATTTCTATCGCTAGAGAATTAGGTATTTAGTTACAGGAAAATAAATGCAAATACATAAAATTAATTGGCAAAAAGTCGATAGCCTCCTCCCAGTCATTATCCAACACTTCCAAACCAGTGAAGTGCTGATGTTGGGCTATATGAACCAAGAGGCGTTAGCTAAAACCTTAGCAGAGAAAGTGGTAACCTTCTATTCTCGCACCAAACAACGCTTATGGACGAAAGGTGAAACGTCGGGGCATTTTTTAAATGTGGTGGATATGAGTTTGGATTGTGATAACGATACGTTATTGATTTTAGTGGATCCAATCGGGCCGACTTGCCATACGGGTGAGGGGAGTTGTTTCCACCAATTTGAAAGCCAATCCGAAGGCGATTGGACGTGGTTTGCTAAATTGGAACAGGTGCTTGCCGAGCGCAAATATGCCGATCCGGAAAGTTCTTATACCGCCAAACTCTATACTAAAGGCGTGAAGAAAATCGCTCAAAAAGTGGGAGAAGAGGGCGTTGAAACCGCATTGGCGGCGGTGTCGCAAGATAAAGAAGAAGTGGTGAGTGAAGCGGCGGATTTAGCCTATCACTTAACCGTATTATTACATTCGATGAATCTTGAATGGGGCGATGTGATTGCCAAATTAAAAGAACGTCATCAGGGCATTGGGCTTCATCCAGAAGGTTCAAATAAATAATACAAGCGGTTGGGTTTTGTAAAAAATTTGCAAAATTTGACCGCTTGCGTATAATGCGCCCCTCAAAATTGGTTGCCGAGTTCCCTTACCTCGGCTTTTTTATTTTTAAAAAGGAACAATATGAACTTTCAAATTGATTTTTCAGACGCACAAAAGCGTCGTTCTCTAGTTTTACTTTCCCTTTTCCATATCTTTATTATCGCTATCAGTAACTATTTGGTGCAGATTACTTTTGAGGTAAAGATTCCGTTTACCGATACTGTGATTCCGACCACTTGGGGGACTTTTACTTTCCCGTTTGTGTTTTTGGCGACAGATTTAACCGTACGTGTATTTGGAGCAAGCCTTGCCCGTAAAATTATTTTCGTCGGAATGTTGCCTGCATTGCTGATTAGTTATGTGATTTCGGTGCTGTTTTTTGAGACGCAATTCCAAGGCTTTAATGCATTAAACGAATTTAATCTGTTTGTGTTTCGTATCGCTTTAGCCAGTTTCTGTGCTTATGTGGTGGGGCAGTTATTGGATATTGTGGTGTTTAATCGCTTACGTCAGGGCAAAACTTGGTGGTTGGCACCGATGTGTTCGACTATTTTCGGCACCTTGATTGACACCTTTGCTTTCTTTGCGGTGGCGTTTTATAAAAGCGATGATGCTTATATGGCGGAACATTGGTTCACTATTGGTACGGTGGACTATGCGTTTAAACTGTTTGTCAGCTTGTTGCTGTTTTTACCGTTGTACGGTGTATTACTCAATTATTTAGTCAAAAAATTTAAACTGAAATAGTCGTTTGGGGATTATGCTGAAAAAAGGTATAATCCCCTTACTTTTTTCTGCATATTTGCAAGAAAATTGAGAAATTTAACTGCTTGAATTAAGAAGAGAGAACAGTATGAGCAAGATTCCATTAAGAACCGAAGAAGAGATTGAGAAATTACGTGTCGCTTGTAAATTAGCCTCTGACGTATTGGTAATGATTGAGCCGTATGTGAAAGAAGGCGTAAGTACCGCAGAATTAGACCGCATTTGTCATGAATATATCGTAAACGAACAGCAGGCGATTCCGGCGTGTTTAAACTATCATGGCTTCCCGAATGCGACTTGTATTTCATTGAACGAAGTGGTGTGCCACGGTATTCCGAGTGCGGATCGTAAATTGAAAAAAGGCGATATTCTAAATATTGACGTAACGGTGATTAAAGACGGTTACTACGGCGACAACTCAAAAATGTATGTGGTTGGCGAGCCGAGCATTCGAGATAAACGTTTAATTGACGTAACGTTAGAATCGCTTTATATCGGTTTACGTACGGTAAAACCAGGCATTCGTTTAAAAGAAATCGGTAAAACCATTCAGCAATATGTTGAGAAGCAAGGTTTCTCGGTGGTGCGTGAATACTGCGGTCACGGTATCGGTACCGAATTCCATTGCGATCCGCAAGTGCTTCACTATAACTCGGATGACGGTGGAGTGGTGTTACAAGAAGGTATGGTGTTTACCATTGAGCCGATGGTGAATGCGGGTAAAAAAGAAATCCGCAATATGCCGGACGGTTGGACGGTAAAAACTAAAGACCGTAGCCATTCGGCACAGTTTGAACACCAAATTGTGGTAACTAAAGAAGGCTGTGAAGTAATGACGATTCGTGATGAAGAAATTGCCGAAGGTCGTATTTCTCGCATGATGAAAAATGTATAGTGAATAGATAACTCACACGAAATAGCAATATGGCAACAAGTTTGAGCTTGTTGCCATATTTTTTAGAATTAGATATTTAGTGCTTTACGTTGTGCATCAAGTAATTGATTAATTCCTTCGTGAGCGAGATCCAGTAATTGTAACAATTCCATATGTGAGAACGGTTCGCCTTCCGCAGTACCTTGTACTTCGACTAATCTGCCGTCTTCGACCATCACCACATTCATATCCGTTTCGGCATTTGAATCTTCGACATATTCCAAATCACATACCGCATTACCGTCTACGATACCGACAGAAATTGCCGCTACTAAACCTTTCATCGGATTTTCTTTCAGTACGCCGTCAGCGACTAATTTGCTCATCGCATCGTGTAACGCTACACACGCACCGGTAATTGCCGCGGTACGAGTACCGCCGTCTGCTTGAATCACATCACAATCAACCGTAACTGTACGTTCACCAAGCGCTTTTAAATCGACTACTGCACGTAATGAGCGTGCGATAAGGCGTTGAATTTCCATGGTTCTGCCGCCTTGTTTACCTTTTGCAGCTTCTCGTTGCATACGGCTGTGAGTAGAACGTGGTAACATACCATATTCAGCGGTTACCCAACCTTGTTGTTGACCTTTTAAAAAGCGAGGAACCGTTTCTTCCACGGTTGCATTACATAAAACTTTGGTTTCGCCGAATTCCACTAAAACGGAACCTTCCGCATAACGAGTATAGTGACGAGTAATCTTTACCGGACGAACTTGATTCAGTTCACGATCATTTGGACGCATAATTTCTTCCTTTTATTAAAAATTTTCGCCATTTTAACAAATAAAACAGTACAATGTGATTTTTATTGCCTCGGAAAATACGGAAATACACGGAAAGGTTTTTTTGAATGAGTGCAAGCGGTTAAATTTTCCGAAAATTTTGCAAAAATCTTTCCGTGTTTTTCAGTGATATTCCGAGGTTAATTAACAAGAAGGAACACAAAATGATTTATAGTATGACCGCTTTCGCCCATTTAGAAATTAAAAAAGAGTGGGGCAATGCCGTGTGGGAAATCCGCTCGGTGAATCAACGTTTTTTAGAGACCTATTTTCGTTTACCTGAGCAATTTCGTAATTTAGAAATGACCTTGCGCGAGCGTTTACGTGCATCACTAACACGCGGAAAAGTGGAATGTAGTTTACGTATCGAATTAAGTAATAACCAAAACAGTGAATTAGCATTAAATAAAGAGTATGCGGAAAAGGTAATCAGCTCACTACAAATTTTGCGTGGCATTGCCGGTGAGGGCGAGATCAACTTAGTGGATATTTTACGTTATCCGGGCGTGGTCGATACGCAAACACAAGATTTGGATCAAATCGGGCAAGATCTGTTAGCCGGTTTTGAACAAATTTTAGCGGACTTTATTGCGATGCGTGGTCGTGAAGGGGCGAATTTACAGGCATTAATCCAACAGCGTTTAGATACGATTGCCGAGATCGCAACTCAAGTGCAAGCACAGATGCCGGAAATTCTGCAATGGCAGAAAGATAAATTACAGCAACGTTTTGACGAGCTGAATTTACAATTAGATCCGCAACGTTTAGAGCAAGAAATGGTATTAACCGCACAGCGTGTAGATGTGGCGGAAGAATTAGACCGCTTACAGTTACATGTGAAAGAAACGACTAACGTCTTGAAAAAAGGCGGTGCGGTAGGTCGTAAATTGGACTTTATGATGCAAGAGCTAAATCGTGAATCTAATACGTTGGCATCAAAATCTATTAATGCGGACGTAACCAATTCAGCAGTTGAATTAAAAGTGTTAATCGAACAAATGCGTGAGCAAATTCAGAATTTAGAGTAGGTGTTTTTATGACGTGTGAATGCAGCAAAATCAGTAATAGCCACCCAGATCTCTGCGTGCAACTTTCTCAGTATCGTTTAATTGAAATTGCAGGTGTGGATGCTGAGAAATATCTTCAAGGACAATTAACCTGTGATGTAGCGAAATTGGCAGAGGGAGAACATACCTTAACTTGCCATTGTGATCCGAAGGGCAAAATGAGTGCGTTAATCCGTTTATATCGTCAAGCGGCAGATAAATTTATCGCCATGATTCATGTGGATTTATTGCCGGAAGCACTTAACCAACTAAAAAAATATGCGGTGTTTTCTAAAGTCACTTTCACCGAATTAGATACGCCTATTTATGGCGTAACAAGCGGTGAGATTTTGGCAAAACTTCGCGAAAATACGACCGCTTTGGTGATTCCGCACGGGCAAAAACGTGCGATTGTTTGGGGCGAAACGCTAGAAACCAATGCTGATAGCCAATTATGGGATTTAATCGACATTCAAGACGGGATTCCGATGTTGCTAAAAGCGAATCAATTTGAGTTGATTCCGCAGGCTACCAATTTACAAGCGGTCGAAAATGCGATTTCTTTTACCAAAGGTTGCTATATCGGACAAGAAACCGTAGCGCGTGCAAAATATCGTGGTGCGAATAAGCGAGCAATGTTTACTTTAGTCGGCAAATTTGAAGGTGAGGTGAGCTTACCGGAGATTGGTGGTTCGGTTGAAATGCAGCTCGGTGAAAATTGGCGTGCAACCGGCACAATCCTAAATAGCGTGGCATACCAAAATAAACTTTGGCTGCAAGTGGTAATGAATAATGATGTGGAAACGGATACCGCATTTAGAATTAACGGCATTCCATTAGCCATTTGCGATTTGCCTTATAACTTTAAAGACGCATAATAAAAAACGGAGAATGAAGGTTCATTCTCCGTTTTTTTATATTTTATTTTTATATCTTGTCCGGGTGATGAATCATCACAAATCTTTCCCATAACTCTTCTTGCGTTTCTTGATGTTCCGGATCCGGAATAATACAGTTAGTAATCGGGCAAACTTTTTGACAGGTCGGCTTTTCATAATGTCCGACACATTCGGTACATAACACCGGATCAATCACGTACACATCATCGCCGATTGAAATTGCTTCATTCGGACATTCAGGTAAGCACATATCACAGTTGGTACATTTGTGGGTAATCAGTAAAGCCATAAATTCAACGTATTCTAAAAAGTGAGCGATTATACCTTTATAGTAGAAAATAGGAATGGGTTTTACATAGACTTGCAAAAATAAGCGATTAAATTTGTCACTTTTTGTATAAATTTAACCGCTTTTAGAGGCTAACCTTTTTGTTGTTCAAGATAAAGTACGGTTGCCGCAACACGAGAATGAACGTTTAATTTACGTAATAAATTACGAATATGTACTTTGACCGTTTCTTCCGAAATAAATAGTTGGCTAGCGATCTGTTTATTTGACATACCAGTTGCGATCCATTGCAACACATCACGTTCACGATCTGTTAAAACACTTAATGGATCATTTTCCGGACGGCGTTCTAATAGATGTTGTTTAACACTTTCGCTTAATACCGTTTCACCTCGTGCCGCTTTACGGATATTCTCAACAAGTTCAGCAGTATCGCTATCTTTTAATAAATAACCGTCCACACCGGCATCCATTAAAGCAAAAATATCAGACTGTTCGTCCGAAACCGTTAAAACGATAATTCTGCTGTCAATACCGTGTTTTCTTAAGGCTCGTAAGGTATCAAGGCCGGAAATTCCCTTCATATTCAAATCTAAAATGATTAAATCGGGATTAGTATCCAATGCAATATTCATTCCATCAGTACCGTTACTGGCTTCACCAATGACAACAAAATTATCTTCTAATTCAAGAATTTGTCGCATACCTTGACGCATTAAAGGGTGATCATCAATTAATAGAATTTTATAAGGTTCGTTCATTTTTACCTCCAATGAAATGGTAGGAATTTTGCTTGTTATATTTAACTAATGCAAGTTACCCATTTTGGGTAATTCAGCTAATTTTTGATCTGTACCAAGTTATTGTCCAGTTGAATTTGTAAAACTTTTCAACTATTAGACCGCTTGTTCCGCTATAATAAGGCTAATTTTAGCTAAAAGAATGATAACAATGACAACTCAAATAACTTATTTTGCTACCGCTGCTCGTGGTTTTGAAGAAATGTTAAAAACAGAATTAGAGCAGATCTGCCAAGCCGAGTGTAAAGTTGCACAAGGCGGAGTGCATTTTACGACAACCCAACGAGGAGCATATCAGGCATTACTACACAGCCGTTTGGCTTCTCGCATCTTGTTACCTCTAGTAACCACCAAAATTTTTAGTGATCTGGATCTATACGCAACGATCGTCGGTATCAACTGGGCAGACATTTTTGATCCTCGTGATACTTTCTTTGTTGATTTCAACGGAACTAACCGAGAGATCCGTAATACCCAATTCGGCGCAATGCGAGTAAAAGATGGTGTAGTCGATTATTTTGAACGTAAAGGCTTTACTCGTCCGACAGTAGATAAAGATCATGCAGATATTCGTATTCACGTTTATCTTGACCGAGAAAATATGGTGGTATCGCTTGATTTAAGCGGTGATGCGTTACATATGCGAGGTTACCGTGAAGACACAGGTAAAGCACCGCTACGTGAAACATTGGCGGCGGCGATTATTCTTCGTTCCGGCTGGCAAAAAGGCACTCCGTTGGTTGATCCAATGTGCGGTTCCGGTACGTTGTTGATTGAAGCGGCACAGATGCAAGCAGGAATTGCACCGCAATTACATCGTAAACATTGGGGCTTTAATGCGTGGAAAGGACATCAACAAGCAGTATGGAAAGAGGTGTTGGAACAAGCCTATTTACAACAAAATGAAGAAATTCAACCGCTTTTCTTCGGCTTTGACCTTGATCATCGTGTATTGGCTAAAGCAAAACAGAATGCAAAAAATGCCGGTGTAGCACATTTAATTCAATGGCAACAAGGTGATGTAGCGGCGTTAAAAAATCCTTGCTCTGAACAAGTCGGTACGGTGATTTGTAACCCGCCGTACGGTGAGCGTTTAGGTACGACACCAGCGTTGATTGCACTTTATTCGGTATTTGGACAACGTTTAAAACAACAATTTGGTGGTTGGAACGCTTCTATTTTTAGTGGCGAGCCGGAATTATTGAACTGCTTACGTTTACGTTCGCACCGTCAATTCAAAGCGAAAAATGGTCCGTTAGACTGTTTACAAAAGAATTATCAAATTAGTGAGCACACAGCGACAGAACAGCAAGCTGATGAACTTAAATTTGAACAGAATGCACAAGTTGCACCTGATTTCGCGAATCGTTTAACGAAAAATATTAAGAAAATTGAGAAATGGGCGAAGCAGCAAGGTATTAATGCGTACCGTTTATATGATGCGGATTTACCGGAATATAATTTAGCGGTTGATCGTTATGATGATCATATTGTGGTACAAGAGTATGCCGCACCGAAAAACATCGACGAACAAAAAGCTCGCCAACGCTTACTGGATGCCGTGTCTGCAACCTTGTATGTAACAGGCGTGGAAACCAATAAATTGGTTTTAAAAGTTCGCCAAAAGCAAAAAGGCACAAACCAATATGAGAAATTAGCTAATAAAGGTGATTATTTCTACGTAACCGAATACGGTGCAAAATTATGGGTGAATTTAACCGATTATCTTGATACCGGCTTATTTTTAGACCACCGTCTAACACGTAAAATGGTAGGGCAGATGGCAAAAGGAAAAACTTTCCTAAACCTCTTTGCTTACACCGGTTCGGCTACTATTCATGCCGCATTAAACGGTGCGAAGTCCACAACTACGGTAGATATGTCAAATACTTACCTGAATTGGGCGGAACAAAATTTAGAGCTAAATAATTTACCGCTACGTAATAACCGCTTATTCCAAGCCGATTGCTTACAGTGGTTGGCGGAATGTCGAGAACGCTTTGAGCTGATTTTCGTTGATCCGCCAACCTTCTCAAATTCAAAACGCATGGAAGATAGTTGGGACGTACAACGTGATCATATTAAACTAATGACGCAGCTTAAACGCATTTTGACGGCGGATGGAATAATCGTATTCTCGAATAATAAACGTGGTTTTAAAATGGATTTCGAAGGTTTAGCCGAATTAGGTTTACAAGCGGAAAATATTTCACATAAAACATTACCGCTTGATTTTGAGCGTAATCCACAAATCCATAACTGCTGGATCATTCGTCATATTGAAAATTAACAATGCTGGAATACACAAGTGAGATTTGTGTATTCCATATTTTGATGGTAAATAAAAATGTTAGATATTGTTTTATATGAACCGGAAATCCCACAAAACAGCGGTAATATTATCCGTTTGTGTGCAAACTGTGGCTTTAGATTACATATGATTGAACCACTAGGTTTTGCGTGGGATGATAAAAAGCTCCGCCGTTCCGGACTGGATTATCACGAGTTTGTCGATATTCAAAAATATAAGAATTTTGAAGATTTCCTAGAACGTGCCAAGCCAAAACGTCTATTTGCGCTGACAACTAAAGGTGAACCGAATCATAGTGAAGTGAGTTATGAATTAGGCGATTTCCTTATGTTTGGGCCGGAAAGCCGTGGTATCCCGATGGCGATTTTGGATAGCTTACCGATGTCGCAAAAAATCCGAGTACCAATGTGCAAAGACAGTCGCAGTATGAATTTATCTAATACGGTAGCTGTTGTTGTATATGAAGCATGGCGTCAATTCGGTTATCAAGGTTCTGTACCGAGACAGCCAATTTAGCTTAGCACTATCAAATGACAGGCGGTTAATTTTCTAAAATAATTTGCAAATTATTCCGAGAAATTGACCGCTTGCTTATCTAAATCACATAAAAAATCCCAAGCATTCGCTTGGGATTTTTGTTTCAATCATTCAGTAATTAAAGTTTAGCAGCAAGCATTGCTTCTAATTTCTCAATATCTACTGCAAATTTACGGATACCTTCCGCTAATTTTTCAACAGCCATTGGGTCTTGGTTATGTTGCCAGTAGAATTCCGCTTCTGTTAATGGTGCCGGACGAGTTTTCACTTCACCTTTATATTCTAATTTACGAACAAGCGGGGCATTGCTTTCAGCAAGTTCTTTTAATAACGGTGGAGCAATAGTTAAACGGTCACAGCCTGCGATTTCGGTAATTTCACCTACGTTACGGAAACTTGCGCCCATAACCACAGTTTGATAACCGTATTGTTTGTAGTAGTTATAGATATTCGTAACAGAAATTACACCTGGATCTTCTGCCGGTGCATATTCTTTTTTCTCTGTTGCTTTATACCAGTCTAAGATACGACCAACAAACGGGGAGATTAAGTAAACACCAGCTTCTGCACACGCACGAGCTTGTGTTTGAGAGAATAATAAGGTTAAGTTACAGTTGATACCTTCTTTCTCTAACACTTCCGCCGCACGGATACCTTGCCAGGTTGAAGCGATTTTAATAAGAATACGATCATTGCTAATACCTGCTTCGTTATAAAGCTTCATAATTTGACGAGCTTTCTCAATTGTTGCTTCCGTATCGTAAGAAAGGCGAGCATCTACTTCTGTAGAAATACGTCCTGGTACGATTTTAAGAATTTCTAAACCAATATTAACTGCTAACTTATCTTCTGCATCAATAAGTTGTTGGGCTTTATCATCACTTTTTGCTTTAGCATAAGCTACTGCGTCATCAATTAATGATGCGTATTGCGGTAATGCAGACGCACTTAAAATTAAAGATGGGTTAGTGGTTGCATCTTGCGGTTGATATTGTTTGATTGCTTCAATGTCACCGGTATCTGCAACAACAACAGTCATTTCACGTAAAGCATCTAATTGGCTCATAAAAGGTTCCTCTTTATATATAATAGATGAATAAGGATAATGGCATATATAATACCAGTAACTTTTCTAAAAAGTACGAATAATTTTGTGAGGTAGATCACAAAATTAAATATGCACTCAAAAGTTATCATAAAATCGCTCAAAAATGTTCTTGTTTTGCTCAATTTGAATAAATGTTATTCGAATGATAAATAAATTAAAATTTTTTGCAAAAAGTACTTGCAAGGATTTGATATTTCTCTATAATGCACCACACACAACGACGCACTGTTGTGAACGATTTAAAATTGATTTCCAGTGCGTCGTTTCTTTTTGTTCTTTAACAATATATCAGACAATCTGTGTGGGCACTTGTTGATTGACTTGATTTTAAAAATATTATTTAAAACTTGAAGTCTTAATAGGTGCTTAAACTAGAAATTCATATTTATCTTTTACTTAACTTAGTTAGGTAAGAGAAGTGAACTTAGCTAAGCAGTTTATTGAGCGATTAAACTTTTTGAATTGAAGAGTTTGATCATGGCTCAGATTGAACGCTGGCGGCAGGCTTAACACATGCAAGTCGAACGGTAACAGGGATTAGCTTGCTAATTTGCTGACGAGTGGCGGACGGGTGAGTAATGCTTGGGAATCTGGCTTATGGAGGGGGATAACTACGGGAAACTGTAGCTAATACCGCGTAATATCTTTGGATTAAAGTGTGGGACCGCAAGGCCACATGCCATGAGATGAGCCCAAGTGGGATTAGGTAGTTGGTGGGGTAAAGGCCTACCAAGCCGACGATCTCTAGCTGGTCTGAGAGGATGACCAGCCACACTGGAACTGAGACACGGTCCAGACTCCTACGGGAGGCAGCAGTGGGGAATATTGCACAATGGGGGGAACCCTGATGCAGCCATGCCGCGTGAATGAAGAAGGCCTTCGGGTTGTAAAGTTCTTTCGGTAGCGAGGAAGGTGGTAATGTTAATAGCATTATCAATTGACGTTAACTACAGAAGAAGCACCGGCTAACTCCGTGCCAGCAGCCGCGGTAATACGGAGGGTGCGAGCGTTAATCGGAATAACTGGGCGTAAAGGGCACGCAGGCGGTTGATTAAGTGAGATGTGAAAGCCCCGGGCTTAACCTGGGAATTGCATTTCATACTGGTCAACTAGAGTACTTTAGGGAGGGGTAGAATTCCACGTGTAGCGGTGAAATGCGTAGAGATGTGGAGGAATACCGAAGGCGAAGGCAGCCCCTTGGGAATGTACTGACGCTCATGTGCGAAAGCGTGGGGAGCAAACAGGATTAGATACCCTGGTAGTCCACGCTGTAAACGCTGTCGATTTGGGGATTGGACTATAAGTTTGGTGCCCGAAGCTAACGTGATAAATCGACCGCCTGGGGAGTACGGCCGCAAGGTTAAAACTCAAATGAATTGACGGGGGCCCGCACAAGCGGTGGAGCATGTGGTTTAATTCGATGCAACGCGAAGAACCTTACCTACTCTTGACATCCAGAGAATCCTGTAGAGATACGGGAGTGCCTTCGGGAGCTCTGAGACAGGTGCTGCATGGCTGTCGTCAGCTCGTGTTGTGAAATGTTGGGTTAAGTCCCGCAACGAGCGCAACCCTTATCCTTTGTTGCCAGCGGTTCGGCCGGGAACTCAAAGGAGACTGCCAGTGATAAACTGGAGGAAGGTGGGGATGACGTCAAGTCATCATGGCCCTTACGAGTAGGGCTACACACGTGCTACAATGGCGTATACAGAGGGAAGCAATATGGCGACATGGAGCAAATCTCACAAAGTACGTCTAAGTCCGGATTGGAGTCTGCAACTCGACTCCATGAAGTCGGAATCGCTAGTAATCGCAAATCAGAATGTTGCGGTGAATACGTTCCCGGGCCTTGTACACACCGCCCGTCACACCATGGGAGTGGGTTGTACCAGAAGTAGATAGCTTAACCGCAAGGGGGGCGTTTACCACGGTATGATTCATGACTGGGGTGAAGTCGTAACAAGGTAACCGTAGGGGAACCTGCGGTTGGATCACCTCCTTACCAAGAATTGAGCGACTGCAAGTGTTCACACAGATTGTTTGATAGAAGAGAAGACAAAAACGGGTATAATCCGGCATCCTTTTGGGTCTGTAGCTCAGGTGGTTAGAGCGCACCCCTGATAAGGGTGAGGTCGGTGGTTCAAGTCCACTCAGACCCACCACTCTAAATGAGTGAAAGCTAAAAGGTATGATTATATCAAGTTGTGATGTATGGGGATATAGCTCAGCTGGGAGAGCGCCTGCCTTGCACGCAGGAGGTCAGCGGTTCGATCCCGCTTATCTCCACCAATCATCATTACTAAGCATATAAGCAAAACTTAATAAAAGTTAATTGTTTGTATATTTAGTAATGATGATAAGTCAAATTATTGTCTTAAATTGTTCTTTAAAAAATTGGAAACAAGCTGAAAAACTGAGAGATTTTCGAAAGAAAGTCTGAGTAGTTAAAAAATCTTGACTGAACAAAAGCAGTCAAGTGTTTAGTTGAATAAAATACGCATTGAATGAATTTAAATAAGTTTTGAAAACATTTGAGGTTGTATAGTTAAGTGACTAAGCGTACACGGTGGATGCCTTGGCAATCAGAGGCGAAGAAGGACGTGCTAATCTGCGAAAAGCTTGGATGAGTTGATAAGAAGCGTTTAATCCAAGATATCCGAATGGGGAAACCCAGTAGATGAAGAATCTACTATTATTAAGTGAATACATAGCTTAATAAGGCAAACCGGGAGAACTGAAACATCTAAGTACCCCGAGGAAAAGAAATCAACCGAGATTCTGTGAGTAGCGGCGAGCGAAAGCGGAGGAGCCTTCAAACGATAGCAATCAATTCAGAAGAATGAGCTGGGAAGCTCAACGACACAGGGTGATAGTCCCGTATTCGAAGAATAGGTTGTGGTACTAAGTTTGAGATAAGTAGGGCGGGACACGAGAAATCCTGTTTGAAGATGGGGGGACCATCCTCCAAGGCTAAATACTCCTGATTGACCGATAGTGAACCAGTACTGTGAAGGAAAGGCGAAAAGAACCCCAGTGAGGGGAGTGAAATAGAACCTGAAACCGTGTACGTACAAGCAGTGGGAGCCTCTTTATGGGGTGACTGCGTACCTTTTGTATAATGGGTCAGCGACTTATATTTTGTAGCGAGGTTAACTGAATAAGGGAGCCGAAGGGAAACCGAGTCTTAACTGGGCGTTTAGTTGCAAGGTATAGACCCGAAACCCGGTGATCTAGCCATGGGCAGGTTGAAGATTGGGTAACACTAATTGGAGGACCGAACCGACTAATGTTGAAAAATTAGCGGATGACTTGTGGCTGGGGGTGAAAGGCCAATCAAACCGGGAGATAGCTGGTTCTCCCCGAAATCTATTTAGGTAGAGCCTTGAGCGGACACCTTCGGGGGTAGAGCACTGTTTCGGCTAGGGGTCCATCCCGGATTACCAACCCGATGCAAACTGCGAATACCGAAGAGTGATACTCAGGAGACACACGGTGGGTGCTAACGTCCATCGTGGAGAGGGAAACAACCCAGACCGCCAGCTAAGGTCCCAAAGTACTAGTTAAGTGGGAAACGAAGTGGGAAGGCTTAGACAGCTAGGATGTTGGCTTAGAAGCAGCCATCATTTAAAGAAAGCGTAATAGCTCACTAGTCGAGTCGGCCTGCGCGGAAGATGTAACGGGGCTAAAACTAGTCACCGAAGCTGCGGCATCAATGGAAACATTGTTGGGTAGGGGAGCGTTCTGTAAGCGGATGAAGCTGAATTGAGAAGTTTGGTGGACGTATCAGAAGTGCGAATGCTGACATAAGTAACGATAAAACGAGTGAAAAACTCGTTCGCCGGAAGACCAAGGGTTCCTGTCCAACGTTAATCGGGGCAGGGTGAGTCGGCCCCTAAGGCGAGGCTGAAAAGCGTAGTCGATGGGAAACGGGTTAATATTCCCGTACTTGGTATAATTGCGATGTGGGGACGGAGAAGGTTAGGTAATCAGACTGTTGGATGTCTGTTTAAGCCGGTAGGTGGGAATTTTAGGCAAATCCGGAATTCTGTTAACACCGAGAAGTGATGACGAGTCTCTACGGAGATGAAGTTACCGATACCACGCTTCCAGGAAAAGCCACTAAGCTTCAGGTTATACTAAACCGTACTATAAACCGACACAGGTGGTCAGGTAGAGAATACTCAGGCGCTTGAGAGAACTCGGGTGAAGGAACTAGGCAAAATAGCACCGTAACTTCGGGAGAAGGTGCGCCGGCGTAGATTGTAAGCGTTTACCGCTGAAGGTTGAACCGGTCGAAGATACCAGCTGGCTGCAACTGTTTATTAAAAACACAGCACTCTGCAAACACGAAAGTGGACGTATAGGGTGTGATGCCTGCCCGGTGCTGGAAGGTTAATTGATGGTGTTATCGAAAGAGAAGCTCCTGATCGAAGCCCCAGTAAACGGCGGCCGTAACTATAACGGTCCTAAGGTAGCGAAATTCCTTGTCGGGTAAGTTCCGACCTGCACGAATGGCATAATGATGGCCAGGCTGTCTCCACCCGAGACTCAGTGAAATTGAAATCGCCGTGAAGATGCGGTGTACCCGCGGCTAGACGGAAAGACCCCGTGAACCTTTACTATAGCTTGACACTGAACATTGAATTTTGATGTGTAGGATAGGTGGGAGCCTTTGAAGCAGTCACGCCAGTGATTGTGGAGGCGTCCTTGAAATACCACCCTTTAACGTTTGATGTTCTAACGAAGATTGCGGAACGCGGTCTCGGACAGTGTCTGGTGGGTAGTTTGACTGGGGCGGTCTCCTCCCAAAGAGTAACGGAGGAGCACGAAGGTTTGCTAATCACGGTCGGACATCGTGAGGTTAGTGCAATGGTATAAGCAAGCTTAACTGCGAGACAGACAAGTCGAGCAGGTGCGAAAGCAGGTCATAGTGATCCGGTGGTTCTGAATGGAAGGGCCATCGCTCAACGGATAAAAGGTACTCCGGGGATAACAGGCTGATACCGCCCAAGAGTTCATATCGACGGCGGTGTTTGGCACCTCGATGTCGGCTCATCACATCCTGGGGCTGAAGTAGGTCCCAAGGGTATGGCTGTTCGCCATTTAAAGTGGTACGCGAGCTGGGTTTAGAACGTCGTGAGACAGTTCGGTCCCTATCTGCCGTGGGCGTTGGAGAATTGAGAGGGGCTGCTCCTAGTACGAGAGGACCGGAGTGGACGCATCACTGGTGTTCCAGTTGTCTCGCCAGAGGCACTGCTGGGTAGCTACATGCGGAAGAGATAAGTGCTGAAAGCATCTAAGCACGAAACTTGCCTTAAGATGAGTTCTCCCAGTCTATAAGACTGTAAGGGTTGTTGGAGACTACGACGTAGATAGGTGTGGTGTGTAAGCGTAGTGATACGTTGAGCTAACACATACTAATTGCCCGAGAGGCTTAACTATACAACGCTCAAGTGTTTTTGGGCGTAGAGCGAAGTGAAAAGCTAGAAAAGACTAAAAACTAAAGAAGATGAAAAAATCAGTAAACAGCTTGTTTCGAATTTAAAGTGCGAATAAAAAGCAGATAAAGAACGAAGAGAAAGACAAATAAAGAAGATAAAGGTCATCAACAGAATATTCTGGCGACCAGAGTGCTGTGGCTCTACCTGATTCCATTCCGAACTCAGAAGTAAAACGCAGTAACGCCGATGGTAGTGTGGGGGTTCCCCATGTGAGAGTAGGGCATCGCCAGATTGAATTTAGCGCGAAAGCGAAGAGAGAACCCTAGAGTTAGTGATAGCTCTGGGGTTTTTGCTTTTTCGACACTTTATTTTTTCATTGTTTTATTCCTTTTATTGATTCATTTCTTTCTGCTTTTTTCTTTATTCTCTCATTTATTTATTCCTCGATTTAGCCCGAACTGTTTTATACATATGTGTATGATTTTTTATTGGATTTGCAACAAATAAGGGAAATTTGACCGCTTGTTATTCTCCTCAAAGTTAACTTTTTCAAGCAGAAAACTAAAATGTTAAAAGCTGTATATTGATTTTATTTCCTATTGACATAAGAAGTAAAATAATACGGTTAAAGCATTTTATGGATTTGGTTTTTTTATTTTTTACTTTTGGGTTAATAAGAAAGTAATCTTAACAGAGCTAACTAAGTCCCTAGCGTTACAAAAAATCGTAAAATCAGACCGCTTGCCACTCCCCTAAATTAATTTCAGCCAAAAAATCCAAAATTTTCAAAGCAGTATACTGCTTTTACTTCCTATTGACATAGGAATTAAAACAATACTAGTTAAACAATTTTTATGGAGATAGTATGGATTTGGAAGATTTTAAATATCATGTCGATAGACTGATTACAAGTGCAACTAAAACTATTCCTGATGAAGAACATTTGGGGGTAATTTACCAAACAAAAACTTTTTTACTTGAGGTTAGCTATCCTAAAGATGAGTGTGAAAAAATAGTAAGGAGAGAAATTAAAAAGTGCCCTTTTTTTTGTCGTGGAATATGCTTTTGATACGAATTCACTACAGCTAACCGTTTCTCGCAAAAGTATTGCGGATATTGATGATTAGTAGGGAATAACAATGAGGATTTATCATTTAATAAGCATATTAATGTGGAGTAACTTTGGGGGGATTTATGATTAAATGTTTACGAGATTTTATGTATAGTATAGCTATAGTGTCTTCAGTTTTTTACTTCAAGGCTGCGTTGCTCTTCCTTATTCTCCACCGACTGGATTGTATATTCAATATAATTCATTTCCAGAATCAGCCAAATTGGTTTGTGAAAACAGTCAGAGCGGTTTTCAAGATTTTGGATATACACCAACTACTTTACGCTATGATATTCCGGAACAAGGGGTACAAATAGGCTTTGTTCAAACGCCTCTTTGTAAAGCTATTTGGGTGAGTGGTGCTGAAGCTGAGTACCAAAACCGTTATGCGGTACAATCAAACTATGGAAGTTATACAAATACTGTATCGAATAAAAAGGCTACTGCTACAGATATCCAATTTGATGCTCAGAGAAAATATACTGCCGCTATGCAAGCTCAGGCTAGGGCTATACGAGCTCAAGCTAGTGCCATTCGAGACGCTTCTAGTTCTCAGCAATCTTTCGGTTTTGGTACTCCATTTTCAACCCCAAAAATAACCTATTGTAATCAGTATGGATCAATGACTAATTGTCGAACCTATTGATTTAGATGATAGTAAATAGATCTTTTTATTTCTTTATAATAAAGATTTTTGAGTTTTAGCCATACTAGACAATTTTGCCTAGTATGGCTTAAACGACTAGAAGTTTCTAGCTGTTTTATGATAAGTATTATTTTTGACTCTGAGCTAGTTTTAATGCAGCTGCTTCATTTGCTTCTTGTAATACTAAAGCCAAATTATCGCCTCCAGCAGCCGCTACCGTAGCAGCGAATGCACCCTCAACTAGCGGTGCATAACTAATTACCACTTTTTCCGCTTTCTCTGGCTCAAGTAAATCAATTGCGGTTTCCGCACTTAAAATTGCACTTCCGAGATCAACAAAGATCACCACTCCGTCTTCGCTGAATACGTCCTCAATCGCATTCATAATTTTTACCGCATCCGTGCCAATCGGATTATCCGGATCATCAATACCGGCAGCGACAGCGATTTGGCATGCTCCCTGTGCCATTTGGCGAGTAATTTCTGCTACGCCTTCTCCAAGCTGTTTACTATGTGAAACAATCACTAAATTAACCATAACAGCTCCTATTTAACTGCTTCCGCTAAGGCTTTAATAAGATAATAACTCGAAGTTGCACCGGGATCGGCGTGACCGATACTGCGTTCGCCTAAATAGCTGGCACGTCCCTTTTTAGCTATCATCGTCACAGTTGCATTTGCAAAAATTTCAGCTTTTTCAACCGCTTGGTTAAGTAGAACAGATTCAGTTTGGGAGTGATCCGCTTGTGCTAATTCATCAAGTAACGGAAGCCAAACATCACACATGGTTTTATCGCCCAGCTCTGCACGTCCGCGAGCGACAATGCCTTCCATACCGGCTTTGAAGAAACCTACAAGTTCTTCAAAAGTAAGCTGTTCTTTACCGTTAGCAACTTGTGAACCTTTAATGAATAAAGTGCCGTATAAAGGCCCGCTTGCACCGCCGACTTGAGAGAGTAACGTCATACCGACCGTTTTTAAGATCGTGCCGATATCTTTATCACTGACCGTAGCAACTTTTTCTAACGCCTTACTAAAACCACGTTGCATATTTAAGCCGTGATCGCCGTCACCAATTTCGGTATCCAGCTGTGTGAGGAAATCTCGTTGTTCAGTCATCACTTGATTACAATTTTCAAGCCATTGTAGAATTTGTTGTTTTGAAATCGCCATTTTATGCTCCCCAACGTAACGCCGGCGTATTCACCGGTGCATCCCAAAGTGTTAAGGTTTCATCATCGACTTTCAGTAAAGTAATTGAAGCCCCTTGCATATCGAGTGAAGTACAGTATGAACCGACCAAGTTACGCTCAATCGTTAAACCGAATTGTTCGCAACAATCCGCAAGCACATTGTAAACACCATATAATTCTGAAAGTGGTACCGCACCTAAGTTATTCACTAACACAATTACACGATCGCCTTTTTGTAACGCTTGTTTTTTATCTAACACTTCGTTCCATTGTTGAGTATCGTTATCCCAACGGCGTATAGTACGCTCGTAATCGCCGTGTGCGATGAGTGTTTCAAACATTTGGCGTACGGTTTTATCGAGGTTCTCAAACGGACGGCGTTCAATACCCGGTTCGCCGTGAATCCCTACGCCAAATTCCATTTCGTTTTCGGCTAAAGTGAAAGACGGCTTACCGGCTGCCGGTACGGTACAAGCCCCAAGCGCAATACCAATCGAATGGCCGGCATTATTTAACTTATAACCTAACTCGGCTAATTGCGATAAGTTGTAGCCTTTATCTGCTGCTGCGCCTAATAGTTTTTCTAATAACACGGTGTTGGCAACGCCACGGCGGCCGGCGGTATATAAGCTGTCTTTGACCGCTACGTCATCATCAATAAGTACGGTTGCGACTTTTACACCGCTATCGGCAAGAAGTTCGGTGGCAGTTTCAAAATTTAAAACGTCACCGGTATAATTTTTAATAAGTAATAAAACACCTTCGCCACTATCGACATTTAACCCACATTCAAACATTTGATCCGGTGTCGGAGAGGTAAAAATCGCCCCTGGACAAGCACCGTCTAACATTCCCTTACCAACAAATCCGGCGTGCATCGGCTCGTGTCCGCTTCCGCCACCGGAAATCAATGCCACTTTACCGGCAACCGGTGCGTCAGCTCGGCGTACATAAGTCGGCTCGGCATTTAGAGTAATAGTGGGATGTGCTTTAGCAAAACCGGCTAACTGTTCCTGTAATACCGTTTCGATTGAATTGATAAGTTTTTTCATTGGTGTTTATCCTTTTAAAAGAAGAATTTGACCCAATTTAACCAAAATTCGAGGCGGATTTCTGTTAGCTACTTCACAAAATCGAAAAAAAGATGAGTGAAAACGAAAATAGAGTTACAGATAAATTTACGCTAAAATAACAACAATATTTATTGATAAGGATTAAACAATGACAGTTAAACACGCAAAACTTTTAATTTTAGGTTCAGGTCCGGCGGGTTATACCGCTGCCGTTTACGCCGCTCGTGCGAATTTAAATCCGGTATTGGTGACCGGTATGCAACAAGGCGGTCAATTAACTACCACCGATGAAATTGAAAACTGGCCGGGCGAGTATGAGCATACCACCGGTACCGGTTTAATGGATAAAATGCTGAAACACGCAGAAAAATTTAATACAGAAATTATTTTTGACCACATTAATAGCGTTGATCTTTCAAAACGTCCATTCACATTAAAAGGCGATATCAATACTTTCACTTGTGACGCATTAATTATCGCAACCGGTGCTTCGGCAAAATATTTAGGCTTAGATTCGGAAGAGGCGTTTAAAGGCAAAGGCGTATCGGCTTGTGCAACTTGTGACGGTTTCTTCTATCGTAACAAACCAGTTGCGGTTGTTGGTGGCGGTAATACTGCGGTTGAAGAAGCGTTATATTTAGCCAATATTGCTAGCGAAGTACATTTAGTGCATCGCCGTGACAGTTTCCGTGCTGAGAAAATTTTATTAGGTCGCTTACAGAAACGTGTGGAAGAAGGCAAAATCATTCTTCACACTGACAGAACGGTCGAAGAAGTGTTAGGCGATAATATGGGTGTAACCGGTGTACGTTTAGCTTCGACCAAAGATGAGAGCAAAGAAGAAATTAAAGTGGACGGCTTCTTTGTCGCGATCGGTCACGCACCGAATACCGCCATTTTTGACGGTCAGCTTGAATTGGATAACGGTTACATTAAAGTGAAATCGGGTTTAGAAGGTAATGCGACTGCAACTAGCGTAGCAGGCGTATTTGCTGCCGGTGACGTTATGGATCATAACTATCGCCAAGCAATCACTTCAGCAGGCACAGGCTGTATGGCGGCGTTAGATGCAGAACGCTTCTTAGATGCGTTAGAAGCCTAAATATTTTTACGGAACATCAGTTTTATTCAAACAAGCGGTTAAATTTCACAAGAATTTTGCTATGTTGATTCGAGCGGATGTTCCGTGTTTTTTATAAAGGAAATGTTATGAATTTTACTGTGATTATTCCGGCACGTTACGCTTCAAGCCGCTTACCTCGTAAACCGCTGCTAGATATTGCCGGTAAACCGATGATTCAACACGTGTGGGAAAAAGCACAACAAGCCGGTGCAACACGGGTGATTATTGCGACCGACCATCCGGAGATTGAAGCAACCGCCAAAGCATTTGGTGCGGAAGTGTGCATGACTTCAGATCAACATAATTCAGGCACGGAACGTTTAGCGGAAGTGATTGAAAAGATGCGGATTGCCGATGATGAAATTATTGTGAATGTACAAGGGGATGAGCCATTGATCCCACCAGTGATCGTCTCGCAAGTGGCAGAAAATTTAGATCGTTGCCAAGTGAATATGGCGACATTAGCAGTAAAATTAACCACCAAAGAAGAACTTTTCAATCCGAATGCCGTCAAAGTGCTGGCAGATAAAAACGGTATGGCACTCTATTTCTCTCGTGCGCCGATTCCGTTTGCTCGTGATCATTTCGCAGACTGTGATGACGCTTTTGTGGCAAGCCAAAATTACTTACGCCATATCGGTATCTACGCATATCGAGCCGGCTTTGTAAAACAATATGTAGTTTGGCAGCCGACACAATTAGAGCAGTTGGAATCGTTAGAACAATTACGTGCGTTATGGTACGGAGAAAAAATTCATATCGAACTTGCTAAACAAGCACCTCAAGTGGGCGTAGATACGCAAGAAGATTTGGAACGAGTTCGCCATATTTTGGCTTAGAATCGGCAGAAACAAGCGGTCAAAATTGCAAAAAACGTTGCAAATCAGACCGCTTAATTATCTAGGCTGAGTAGCAACTCAGTAAATAAAAACGTGCTTAGGCACATTCTCGGAGTAAACCTATGTTAGGAAACATTTTAGGCTCAATCGCATCATCTGTATTAAGTGGCGGTAACGGCAATCAATCAACAGCACTTCAATTAATTCAAGCATTACTACAATCTCAAGGTGGTGTTGAAGGTGTGATCGCTAAATTACAACAAGGCGGTTTGGACGATCTGTTAAAAACTTGGATCAGTGCAGATGAAGAAAACGCACCGGTATCAGGTGAACAAATCGCAAATGTATTCGGTCAAGAAAATCTGCAAGCAGCAGCACAAGAAGCGGGTGTAGAAGAAAAAGATGCGGGTGATTTATTAGCGGAATTTTTACCGAAAATCGTTGATACGTTAACACCAGACGGTCAATTACCGGATCTGCAAAATTTAAATACTAATGACCTATTAGCACAAGCGGCGAAAGGTGTATTAGGTAAGCTATTTAGTTAATATTAAAAAACAGGGAGAATTTAATTCTCCCTGTTTTTGTTTTGGCATAATTAGCCCTTTATAAAATTATTGTTATCTTTCCTCTCGACAAATCTTCAACGTTTCTTTGATTAGTTCTAATGCAATTGTACCTTCCGGTGGCAGTTCCGGGAGCGGTTGATCGCAGTCGAACCATTTAGCATCGAAGATTTCTTCCTCTTGTAGCGTGATTTCACCACTTTCGTAATCGGCGAGAAAGCCTAGCATCAGTGAGTTTGGGAATGCCCACGGTTGGCTACCGAAATAGCGGATGTTTTTGATTTTTAAACCGCTTTCTTCCCATACTTCACGTTGAACGGTGGTTTCGATTGCTTCACCAGCTTCAACAAAACCGGCTAATGTGGTGTAAATCGTGCCTTTATGACGTAAGTGGCTGGCGAGTAAAATTTGTTGTCCACGGCGTACCGCTACAATAATAGACGGGCTGATGGTCGGGTAGCTACGATGTTGGCAATTTGGGCAATGTACGGCAATTTCGTTGTTAGCAAGTTCGGTGTGAGCTCCGCATTTGCCGCAGAATTTATGTGTATTGAGGAAATGATTAAGTGAAACCGCTCGGTGTAACAGATGAGCTAATTCCGCCAGGCGAGCAATCTGTGAGCGTAGGTTTACCATCGTAAAATTTTGCAGATTTTCGACCGCTTGTTCATCCAGTTGCACCAGAAAAACCGGTGAGTTTTGGTATTTTCCAACCTGTAATTTAGCAAATCCGGCTAAACCTAATTGTTCGGCGGTGCCGAAAGGAATCTCATCATCTTTTAAAGCAATCTCAAATTGATGTACTAATACCCAATAACTTTTCATATTTGCTCCCGAAATCATTCAATTTTTAAGTCAATTTGTTGAAATAATTGGCGTTTTTCTTTTTCATCTAAAACTCGGTATTCGCCGCTATCTAAATCGCCTAGCTGAAATTGCCCTAAACCAACACGGATTAAGCGAAGAGTCGGAAAGCCGATGTGTGCGGTCATTCGGCGTACTTGGCGGTTTTTCCCTTCGTGAATTTTTAGCTCGATCCAACTGGTTGGAATGGTTTTTCGCTCTCGAATTTTTGGGGCGGTTTGCCATTCATAATTCGGGGCGGAAATTGCTTTTGCTTTTGCCGGTTTAGTTAAGCCGTCTTTCAGTTCAACACCTTTCTCTAACTTGGCTAAATCGGCAGCTTGCGGAATCCCTTCCAGCTGTGCGAGATACGTTTTCTGTTTTTCAAATTTGGGATTTGCCAAGCGATGCTGAATTTCACCGTTATTAGTCAGTAACAATAAGCCTTCGCTGTCACGATCTAAACGGCCAACCGGATAAACCTGTGGAATCGGAATAAAATCTTTCAGCGTTTGTCGCCCTTGTTCATCAGTGAATTGGGTTAACACGTCAAACGGCTTGTTAAACAACACAACCACAGTATCTTCAAACGAAAACTGTGGTTTAAGCGGTCGTTTTTGGGTTCTATTTTGCAAGTTCGGTTTGGTTGTTGCAGAACGAGGTTTATTTTTTTGATTAAATTTAGCTTTAAACATCATTTATTTCTTTAAGTTAGCCCAAGCGACTGAGAGTAAAATAATCGCACCGCCAATCAACATTTTGATAGTTGGTACTTCGTTAAAACATAGCCATGCAATCGCAATGGCATATATCGGTTCAAGCGAGATAATCATCGAAGCGGTTCGGGCGTTGATCGTATCAAGGCTGGAGACAAATAGCGTATATGCCAATGTGGTACAGAAAAAACCGATACAGAAAATCCAAAACCAATCGAGGGCAGGTGCGTTTATTAAGCCTTTTGTTGAAAAAGGTAACAGGATCAGCATTGCCACTAAATATTGCCACCAGCTCATTTGTGTACCGGATAATTTGCTCATGTTTTTCCGGTTTACAACTGCCAACACGCCATAGACCAAAGCGGATAAAACACCCCATAAAAGCCCTAATGTTGCTTGATTGCCAAAAGTAAATTCCGGTGTGACCAAAATTAAGCCGATAGTGATCGCCACAAGTAAAAAGCCTTCACGATAACTGAGTTTTTCTCTAAAAAAGAGCATTTCAAATAACGCGACAAAAGCAGGAAAGCTGGCGAAGCCTAAGGTTGCTAAGGCGACACCGCCTACTTGCACAGCAGTAAAAAATGTCACCCAATGGGCGGTAAGTAAGACGCCGGAAAGCACTTGGTTAAAGAATGCTTGGCGAGTGAGTTTTACAAGCGGTTGTTTTTTCCATATAAAATACAAAGAGATACAAACAAGCGCAATCATCACTCGCCCAAGCACAAGTGTATCCGGGCTACTTTCAATTAATGCACCGAAAATACTGGATGCACCAAAAAGGATTGCGGTAAAATGCACTTTCAATAGTGCGAGCGTATGTTTATCCACTATTTAATCCATTTATCTTGATCTTGTTTACGTTCAAATTCGGCATCGAAGGTATTGTTATCTTGCTGTGAAAATTGACCGCTTGAAAAATGGTTGAAACGCACTTTCGATTTAAAGAAACGCATTAAATAGCGTTCGGCAATCTGACGAGTCACCGGCAACATTAATAAAATCGCAATAATATCGCTTAAAAAACCAGGAATAATTAAAAAAACGCCGGCTAAAATAAACAGAAGTGAGCCGATCACCGCTTGTGTCGGGATTTTGCCTTGGCTTAATTCACTACGAATTGAATAAATGGTATATAACCCACGTAATTTCACAAACCATAAGCCTAATACCGAAATACCGATCAGTAACAAAATCAGCGGTAGTACCCCGATTTGGGAGCCGATTGAGACCAGTAGTGAGATCTCGAAATAGATATACAGAAAAATGCCGAATAAGATAAAAAGAAATGACATAGCAGTTCCTTATTTGAATTTTTTAACTATCGGAAAGTTGGAGTTCAATTTCCGCTTTTTGGGTTAAATTCTCCGCTCCTTGTGAACGCATCACAATATTGTCTTCGGTGCGGATACCGCCGAATTGTTTAAATTCAGCGATCTTTTGCCAATTAATATGACGTGCAAGAGGGCTATTTTGCAACGGATTCAGTAACATATCAATGAAATAGAAGCCCGGTTCGATCGTCAGCACCATATTTTCCGCCAAATCACGAGTACAACGCAGGCTTGGATAAACTTCCGGCGGTGATTTACGAGTACCACGATGATTTTGTTGGAAACCGGCGACATCGTGTACTTGTAGTCCAAGCAAATGTCCTAAACCGTGTGGCAAAAAGGCTCTGGAAATCCCTTCTTCAAAAATTTGTTCCGGTGTAAGGCGAACAAAATCATATTCGTGCAGCATTTCCGCAATCCATTGCTGTATTTGCGTATGATAACTCAGATAGTTCACCCCAACTGTGAGTTGCTCAATAATGCGAGATTTGTATTGTTCCATTTGCTTAATCATTGCTGCAAATTCGCTCTTAGAATCAACCACATAAGTGCGAGTAATATCGGAAGCGTAGCCGTGTACGGTTGCACCGGCATCAATCAGAAAACTCTGCAGTTGCGGATTAGGGGCGTAATCAAACTGAGTATAGTGTAAAATAGCCGAATGTTGATTAATGGCGACAATATTGCCGTAAGGCACGTTTAAGTCGGATTGCTGACTGGCTTTTAGGTAAGCGAGGTTAATTTCAAACTCACTCTTCCCCTCAAAAAAGGCTTGTTTTGCCGCCTGATGCCCTTTTAATGCCGCAAATTGTGCTTGATAGATTGCTTCGATTTCAAATTCACTTTTTATCGAACGTTCGAAGTGGAGCTGATTTAGCACTTTTTGCGGATTGATTTGGTTAAAACCAAGTGATTCTGCCAAGTTTTTATCCTCACCGATAAAGGCACAAGCGGTCGGATTTTGGATAAATTTTGCAATTTCTTGGGCATCTTGCAAAATCACCCATTGAAATTCATCTGCAAAAAAAGCGTCTGTCGGGACGGTCGGCGACGAGTGCCAATAATCGTTTGGTGCATAGAAATAGACGGTCGGTTTATTTTTGCCGTCTAAAAACAGCCAGCAATTTTCTGCTGTCGGAAAAGGGAAGAAGTAGTTAAAATGTGGGCTTATTTTAAAGGGGGCGGTTTGATCATCTAAAAAATGATAGCGAGCCGTGCCGGAGTGAATCCATAAACCGCTGAGAAAGTTACTTTCTAAAATGGTTTGAACGACTTGTTGTAGTCGCTTGATATGTTGTGTAAATAATTGTTTCATAAAAGAAAAAATAAGAGAAAAATATGACGGATATAAAAATTGACCAAACATTAGATACGCTTGGGCTACGTTGCCCAGAGCCAGTAATGCTCACTCGCAAAACCATCCGCAATATGGCGGAAGGCGAGGTATTATTAATTGTGGCGGACGATCCGGCTACCACGCGAGATATTCCAAGTTTTTGTGAATTTATGGATCACCAATTGCTAAATAGCGAAACGGAAAACACCCCATATCGTTACTGGGTCAAAAAAGGGCTTTAAGCACAATAAAATAATCCCCCATACGAGCGTATGGGGGATTTTTTAAACATTAGTGACGCCTGATTTCTTCTTCGTCAAACTCAAAATCTTCATCTTGGTCATCGAAAAATTCGCCGTCTTCACCGTATTCATCATCTTCCGCATTCGGATCTTCAAAATAAGTGCCCCAGCCTTCATATTCCGCACCGACTTTTTCAATCAGCGGCAGTAATTCTTTTTGTTGGGCGGTAATGATGTCGGCATTTAAGTTGACTTCGCTCACGATGTCGCACACGAAGATCACCTTGCCATTTTCTTCTTCAACTTCTTCCGCCTCTGAAATTTCATAGCCGAGTTTATAAGCATCAACTACTAATTTTTCCAGTTTATCAAAATCACGGTGTGCCACGTGGTGTTCGATAATATAAAGTGCTTCCGGATCCGAACCATCTTTTAATAAGTTTTCGATGATCTCATCTGTTTCTTGACGTAATTCATTAAAATCGTACATTTTATGCTCCTTGATTGAGGAATTGTTCGGCAAACCAGCTATCTAATTTGTCGGAAAGTTTATCAATACCAATTTTATTGAGTGCAGAGTAGGCTTCGACTTGAATATCGCCTTGGAACGGTAAAATCGCTTCTCGCACCATTTTTACCGTTTTACTTCTTGCGCTTTGGCTGAGTTTATCCGCTTTAGTTAATAGTAATAATACCGGTAATTGTGCGGATACTGCCCATTCGATCATCTGTTGGTCGAGATCTTTTAATGGGTGGCGAATATCCATTAGGATCACCACACCGCGTAAACATTCACGTTTTTGTAGGTATTCGCCTAACGCTTTTTGCCATTGGAGCTTCATTTGCTCCGGTACCGCCGCATAACCGTATCCCGGCAAATCGACCAACTTACAATTCGGCTCGACTTCAAATAAGTTAATTAACTGGGTGCGCCCTGGTGTTTTTGAAGTTCTTGCTAAGTTTTTTTGATTAGTTAACGCATTGAGCGCAGTAGATTTACCGGCATTTGAACGACCGGCAAAGGCAATTTCCACACCACTATCTTCCGGTAAATGACGGATATCTGGTGCGGAAGTTAAAAAATGAGTTTTGTGATAGTTTAGTTTGAGCATTATTAGTGTTTCTTTTAATTTAAGAAGTTGAGCATCTTTAAAAAGTTTTGCCTACTTTCTTTTGCGTTACTAAAGAAAGTTATATTAGGCAGTCTGATCTGGGTTCCCTTCTGAACCGCCTGAGCGTGTTGCAATTTGTAGGAACATTTTTCTTGAGCCGAAGCGAATCTAAAATGTTCCGTTAAGCAAATTTCAACTAAGCGAAGATAAGCGGTGAAATAGGGTTGCTTTTCTTTTGGTTACTTTTCTTTGGCAACGCAAAGAAAAGTAACATTGATCTAGCGTGCTAGGAATTTTACACTTAGCCCCTTTTCCCCATACTGGTTCGCTTGCGGATTACCTTTAAATACACCCCATTCTAGCAACAACATCGTACCGATAAACATCGGCATCATCATCCCCAGTAGCCATGCCATTGTACCTTGAGCTGAGAGGGATACACCATAGCACACAACCGGTACAAATGCCATGATAACCGCTTTGCCGGAACGGTTTCGGTCGTGTAGGCGTTTAATAATGACCGCAGATAAGCTATATAGCGATAATGTAAGCGGAAGCAAACTGAGCAGATTAAAAGCGGTAGAATTTAACCAAAAGTTTGCAGCAATAAATAAGAAAATAAAGTTAATCGCAAAGCCGATCCAAAAGCCTTGGCGATTAAGTCGTCCTTGAAACGAAAATAGTGCTTTATACCAAATCATATCAATCCTTTTTAGATGAAGAGTTATATCATTAGCCTAAAGCGACATCTAATACCATCATAATTACAAATCCTACCATTAATCCCAAAGTAGCAATGTCGGTGTTGCCACCGCTTTGTGATTCGGGAATCAGTTCTTCCACCACCACGAAAATCATCGCACCAGCAGCAAAAGCGAGTGCATAAGGCAATATGGCTGTCATCGAAAGTACAAAAGCAGCACCGAATATCGCTGCAATTGGTTCAACGATCGCAGACATTGCTCCCCATAAAAAGGCTTGTTTACGACTTTTACCTTCGCCACGAATCGGTAACGATAAAGATGACCCTTCCGGAATATTTTGTAAGCCAATTCCTATTGCTAAACCTATCGCACCGGTTAACATTGCTTGGTGATCGGCAACATTTGAAGCTAAAGCACCGAATGTCACTCCGAGAGCAAGACCTTCTGGAATATTATGAATGGTAATCGCTAAAAAAAGCAGCATACTTTTAGATAAACCTTTTTTAAATTGAGGCATACCTTCTGCATCTGAAAGCGGCTTACTTAAATGTAGGTGAGGCACAATTTTATCAATGAGTCGTAAGAAAAAACCACCGGCAAGAAAACCGGACGCAGCTGGTATCCACGCCAGAGAACCATAGCTTGGCTCGGCATATTCAAGTGCAGGGGCTAGGAGCGACCAAAAAGAGGCGGCAATCATTACACCGGCGGCAAAACCCATCATTACATCCAGTAATTTACGGTTGACCGTTTTAAAGAAATAGACAAACGCCGCACCAAAGACAGTGCAGCCCCAAGTAAATAACCCCGCGATAAACGCTTGTGCTACTGGGTGTAAAGATAAAAAATAATCGTACATAGCTTTCACGAATAAAAAATAATGGCGGTTGAATTTTAACAAATTTTTGTTAGTTAATGTTGTTTTAAATGTAGCTTAATTTTTTACTATTCAATCAATTTTTGCAAAAAATAACCCCATTATTGACCGCTTGCCATTAAGAATATTAGATCCTAATAAAAATGGACACCCAAGGGTGTCCATTTATGCTAATTAGCCTTTATTAGATTTTGGTTTTATCGCGTACTGCACCTTTATCCGCAGAAGTTGCAAAATGTCCGTACACTTTTAAGGCGAATGATACTTCACGTTGGCGATTTGCTGGTTTCCAACCTTTCGCATCTTGTTCTGTACGACGTTGTGCTAGTTCTTCTTCTGCCACTTTTAACTCAATACGGCGGTTTGGAATATCGATTTCAATCGTATCGCCGTCTTTTACCACACCGATTAAACCGCCTGCCGCTGCTTCCGGCGAGCAGTGACCGATTGATAAACCTGATGTACCGCCAGAGAAACGACCGTCTGTTAATAATGCACAGGCTTTACCTAACCCCATTGATTTTAAGTAACTGGTCGGATAAAGCATTTCTTGCATACCCGGACCACCTTTCGGACCTTCGTAACGAATCACAACGACATGACCAGCACGTACTTTACCGCCCAAAATACCTGCAACCGCATCTTCTTGGCTTTCAAATACAATGGCTTCGCCGGTAAATTTCAAGATACTTTCATCTACACCGGCAGTTTTTACGATACAACCGTCCAGTGCGATATTACCAGAAAGCATTGCTAAACCACCGTCTTGGCTATATGCGTGTTCTTTGCTGCGAATACAACCGTTTTGGCGGTCGTTATCTACCGTATCCCAACGACAATCTTGTGAGAATGCTTGTGTGGTACGAATACCCGCTGGGCCGGCACGGAAGAATTTATGTACTGCTTCGTCTTTGGTTAACATAATATCGTATTGTGAAATTTGTTCACCAATCGTCATACCCAGTACAGTATTTGTGTCGTTATGTAATAATTTTGCACGATCTAACTCGCCTAAAATCGCCATAATACCGCCGGCACGGTGTACATCTTCCATATGATATTTATTGGTATTTGGGGCAACTTTTGATAAGCAAGGAACTACACGTGATAAACGATCGATATCCGCCATAGTGAAATCTACTTCCGCTTCTTGTGCCGCTGCTAATAAATGTAAAACCGTATTGGTTGAACCGCCCATCGCGATATCTAAGCTCATTGCATTTTCAAATGCCGCTTTGGTGGCGATTGAACGTGGTAATACGCTCGCATCGTCTTGCTCGTAGTAACGTTTGCAAAGCTCAACAATTTGACGACCGGCTTTTAAGAATAATTCTTTACGATCAGCGTGGGTAGCTAACATTGAACCGTTACCTGGCAAAGATAAACCTAATGCTTCGGTTAAGCAGTTCATGGAGTTAGCAGTAAACATACCCGAACAAGAACCGCAAGTAGGGCAAGCTGAACGTTCGATAGCAGCAACATCTGCATCCGATACATTTTTATCTGCTGCTTGTACCATGGCATCGACTAAATCTAATTTAATCAGCTGATCCGAGAGTTTGGTTTTGCCAGCTTCCATTGGGCCGCCGGAAACAAAAATTGCCGGAATATTTAAACGCATTGCTGCCATTAACATTCCCGGAGTGATTTTGTCACAGTTTGAAATACACACCATTGCATCGGCACAGTGTGCATTGACCATATATTCAACCGAGTCAGCGATTAAATCACGGCTTGGTAGTGAGTAAAGCATACCGCCGTGACCCATTGCGATACCGTCATCCACTGCGATTGTATTAAATTCTTTTGCAACACCGCCGGCAGCTTCAATTTGTTCAGCTACCAGTTTACCCATATCACGTAAGTGAACGTGACCCGGTACAAATTGAGTAAATGAGTTTACGACGGCAATAATCGGTTTGCCGAAGTCGTTTTCTTTCATTCCTGTTGCACGCCATAATGCACGTGCACCTGCCATATTGCGACCTTGCGTTGAGGTTGCAGAACGTAAAATAGGCATATATTTCTCCAAATTAGGCTATGTTGTGTTATTTTGAACAATGTATAAGCGGTTGCATTTATTTGATATTTTACCAGAAACAAATAAAAAACAACCGCTTGTGAAATTTGCTTTTTAGTTGATTAGCGAATCGATTTTACATCGATCAGTTTGCTTAATTGATGCGTCAGCAATTCAATCGCTCGTGTACTTTGTATATGAAGTGTCATTTCAAAATGTTGTGTATCACTACTGACATTCATCGTTAAAATCTCAAATCCACGATGACGTACAACTCGTAAAATTCGCTCAAGTGTTTCAGGGCGTTTCTCTGCCGTAATAGTTAGATCGTAACGTTGCATATTTATTTCTCCCTATTCTTACACTTCATCATCAAGCATATCGGCGTTACACGCACCCGGTGGCACAAGCGGCCATACGTTATCTTCTTCCGGAATACAAACATGTAGTAGATAAGCTTCTTTGGCATTGAGCAAACGATCTAATGCGTCAGATACTTCGCTTGCTTTTTCGATACGCTCACCTTCAATTCCAAACGCTGAAGCCAATACCACAAAATCGGGATTATCATCTAAAATCGTATTACTGTGGCGACCATGGAAGAAGAGTGATTGCCATTGGCGTACCATTCCTAAACGTTGGTTATCTAGTAATAAAATTTTGATGGGTAACTTGCCACGTTTGATTGAGCCGAATTCTTGGATATTCATCATAATTGAGCCGTCACCGGTGACTAATATCACAGGATCTTGTGGACGAGCTTTTACCGCACCCACCGCTGCCGGTAAACCGAAGCCCATTGAACCGAAACCTGCCGAAGTGATGAAGTTTTCCGGGGCAAAATGTTGTAAATGCTGTGCAGACCACATTTGGTGTTGGCCTACATCAGTCGTGATAATCGCATTTTTCGGTTTGCGTTGTGAAAGCGTGTTTAGTAATGCCTTAGCATCAATATCGCCTTCTCCGGCATTATCAATATAGTGGAAATCCAAATCTGCTTTTAAGCGTTTTACATCTTCACGCCAAGGCTCAATATCTAACGGTTGTGCCAAAGCATTAACTGCTTCAATTAAATCACCTTGTAATGCCACCTGTACTTTGCGTAACTTATTAATTTCAGCAATATCAATATCAATATGAATCACTTTAGCGTGTGGCGCAAAAGTGTCTAATTTACCGGTTACTCGGTCGTCAAAACGTGCTCCGCACGCGATTAAAAGATCACATTCTTGTACCGCATAGTTTGCTGCTTTAGTACCGTGCATACCGATCATACCCATATAAAGTGGATCATCAACGGTAATTGTGCCTAGCCCTTTTAAGGTTGATACAGACGGAATATTTGTGACTTTTAGGAAATTTCTGACCGCTTGTACACCGCCAGCCATACCGACACCGCCACCGACGTAAAGTACCGGACGTTTAGCATTAGCCAATAGAGCTTTTGCTTCACTGAGTAAGTATGGATCTTGTGGGCCAACAGGCTGTTTTTCATAAACAATCGGTTTGGCTGAAGTTGGAGCGAGTTGAATATCACGAGGAATATCGACTAATACCGGACCAGGACGACCACTTTGTGCAATCTGGAACGCTCGAGCGATAATTTCCGGTAATTCTTCAATATTTTGGACAATGAAACTGTGTTTAGTACAAGCGAGTGATAAGCCTAAAACATCGGATTCTTGGAAAGCGTCTGTACCGATCAAATGACTTGCTACCTGTCCAGTAAGAGCAACCACAGGAATAGAATCTAACGCTGCATCGCCCAATCCGGTAATCAAATTCGTTGCACCAGGACCGGAAGTCGCAATACATACCCCAACTTTACCCGTTGCACGTGCATAGCCAATAGCAGCCATTGCCGCACCTTGCTCGTTGCGAACTAATAAATGATCTAATCCTGAGTCATAAAGCGCATCATAAGTAGGCATAATCGCCCCACCAGGGTAACCAAATAGTGTAGTCACGCCCTGTGCTTTCAGACTTTCAATGACTAAATTTGCACCGTTCATTGTATGTTGTGTCCTTATATTATTTATTTAGTTAAATTTATAAAATAAAAGATTGTTATTGATAACACAGATTCTGATTTTTTTAAACCTTATAGATTAAAATAATTGTAATTAATACGATCTTTATCTACCTGAATAAATACGGATAAGCCATATTATCAGCTCGAAGCAAACGTTATCGTTACTAAAGATTTTATGAATGGCATAAATAGATAAAAATGATTGTTATTTATGTGCAAAATAAGATACCGCTAAAGAGGTATTTGTGGATTTTTTGTTGATTTATTTCAATAAAAGTTAAAATCGAACTAAAAATTTTAGTTATTTTGTTCTATTCTCATTAATGAAACTTAAAGTTTATCTTATTGTTTTAATAAGAAAAGTTATCATTTCTATCTACATTTTGTGGGGGGACACAACGTGAAACGTTTAACTAAAAAATTAGCAATGGCGACCATTGCGATGTTGGGGTGTTTATCATCATCAGCATGGGCAGAGGAAGCGAAAGCTCCATCTTTAACAGATAAAGCATTAAAACATGAAAAACTAGGTGTAGTAGTAGAATCGGCAAACCATAAATTTGCTGAAAAATATCCGCTTCAATATAACTCATGGAAAGCCACTTCAGAATCAACGGATCGTGGTAGTGCATTAGAAGCAGATCCTCGTTATGTTGTGTTATGGGCGGGTTATTTATTTTCCGCAGAGTATAACAAACCTCGTGGTCACTATTATGCAGTAACAGACGTACGTGAAATTTTACGTACTGGTGCACCAAAAGATGAAAATGATGGCCCTCAGCCAATGGCTTGTTGGACATGTAAAGGTCCGGATGTACCTCGCTTAATCGAAGAAAAAGGCGAGCGTGGTTACTTTGATCCGAAATGGGCAAAATACGGTGCTGAAATCGTAAACTCAATCGGTTGTGCAGACTGTCATGATACAAAATCTAAAGAGTTTGAAGAAGGCAAACCAGCATTACGCGTTGCTCGTCCACACGTATTACGTGCATTAGAAACTGTAGGTTGGAAATTTGAAGATTTAGATAAACATGGTAAACGTGTTGCGGTATGTGCAAACTGTCACGTTGAGTACTACTTTAAAGATAAAACGGACGTAACGTTCCCTTGGAAAAAAGGTGTGGATGTCGATAGTATTGAGAAATATTACGATGAAATTCAATTTACTGACTGGACTCATGCTTTATCTAAAGCACCTATGTTAAAAGCACAACACCCAGATTTTGAAGTTTGGTCTCAAGGTGTACATGGTAAAAATGGCGTAACTTGTATCGACTGCCATATGCCGAAAGTGAAAGATAAAGATGGTAAAGTTTATACGGATCACAAAATTGGTAATCCATTCGATCAATTTGATGTGACTTGTAAAACGTGTCATGAACAAAGCAAAGAAACATTACAAAAACGTGTAAAAGAGCATAAACATCAAGTTAAAGAAGCAATGATCAAACTTGAAGATCAATTAGTGAAAGCACACTTTGAAGCGAAAGCAGCTTGGGATGCTGGTGCAACTCAAGAAGAAATGAAAGATGTGTTAACAGCAATTCGTCACGCTCAATGGCGTTGGGATTACTCAGCAGCGGGTCACGGTAGCCATATGCACGCTCCGGATGTAATGCTGCATGTAATTGCAACAGGTATTGACCGTGCAGCGGATGCTCGTGCGAAACTCGGTGTAGTATTAGCGAAACATGGTGTAACAACACCGGTTGCTATTCCAGATATTTCTACGAGAGAAAAAGCACAAAAAGCGATTGGTTTAAATATGCCAAAATTAGAGGCAGATAAAGCAGAATTTTTACGTACAGTCGTTCCACAATGGGAAGCTCAAGCTCGTGAAAAAGGTTTATTACCTGCAGTAGAAGAACCGAAAGCGGTTACAGCACCAAAAGCAGAAGCGAAATAATAGAAGCTTGAGGTGAAATTATGAAAAACATTATCTCAAAAGTAGGGCGAGCAATCGCCCTCCAAGCGGTCGCTTTTGCAAGTTTCTTTGCAATTTCAACCGCTTCCCAAGCGGAAATGCCACAACCACCGAAACCATTGTGGAGTGAGCAAGCAAGTGATGCACAAATTGCAGAAGATGCACGCCGTGATCCGAATAAATACTGTGTACAGTGTCACGAATCAGCAAACGCAACAGGTAAACCGTTCCATCATGCGGGTAAACATTTCCAAAAAAATGTGAAAAGTCCGAATAGTGGCGAACAAATTACTTGCGTAAGTTGTCATGGTAATATTTCTGAAAATCACCGTAAAGGTGTAAAAGACGTAATGCGTTTTAATCCGCATGGTAAAGCAAGCAATCCTTCGCTTGAACGTTCTGTAAATGAACAAAACCAAGTGTGTGTAGCTTGTCATACGGCGGATAAATTACGTGAAAAATTCTGGGCGCATGATACTCATGCAGCGAAAATTTCATGTACAAATTGTCATGAACTTCACCCGGAAAAAGAACCGATGAAAGACATTCCTGAAAAACAACGTATTAAACTTTGTACGGATTGTCACACAAAAATCCATTCAGGCGAATTTAAAACTCGTGAAATGGATTCACTCAAAGCAAAGGAAACTAAATAATGACTTGCACCCGTAGAGACTTCGTCTCAGGGGCAGGTGCTATCGCTGTCGTAGCAAGCACCGGGCTTGCTACCTCAGTAACTCTTGCTACTGAGAAAGAAGAGAAAAAAATTCGCTATGCGATGGTGCACGATGAAGCATCTTGTATCGGTTGTACCGCTTGTATGGACGCATGCCGTACAACGAATAAAGTACCTGAAGGTGTTTCTCGTTTAGAAATTATCCGTAGCGAGCCATATGGCGAATTTCCGAATGTCGAGTATGAATTTTTCCGTCAATCTTGCCAACATTGTACAAACGCACCTTGTGTAGCGGTTTGTCCGACCGGTGCATCATTCGTTGATCCGGAAACTGGTATCGTTGATGTACATTCAGACTTATGTGTTGGTTGCCAATACTGCATCGCAGTTTGTCCATACCGTGTACGTTTTATTCATCCGGAGAAAAAATCAGCAGATAAATGTAACTTCTGTCGTGATACCAATCTTGCGGAAGGTAAACAGCCTGCTTGTGTAGAGGCTTGTCCGACCAAAGCGTTAACTTTCGGTGATATGAACGATCATAATAGTGAAGTGTACAAAAAAGTACGTGAAAATCCTGTATATCGTACTAAAGTATCTTTAGGTACAGAGCCGAACTTATACCACATTCCATTTGGCAAGGGGGAACATAGATAATGAACGACTATATTCCATTCCAAACCCCGAATTTAGTGTGGGACAGCACCATTGCGATTTACCTTTTCTTATTAGGTATTTCATCAGGTGCGGTGCAGTTAGCGATCGCTTACCGTAATAGCGGTAATAAAATCGAAAAAAATAGCGAAAACTGGATTATTCGTAGTGCGGCTATTTTAGGTACGTTACCGACGCTTATCGGTTTAACATTATTGATCTTCCATCTGACTAAACCGTGGACATTCTGGAAATTAATGTTTAACTATAGCGGTACTTCCGTTATGTCGATGGGGGTAATGCTATTCCAAATCTATATGGCGGTTTTAGTCGTTTGGATAGCAATTATGTTTAAAGACTGGTTAGCAGTTTTAATTAACCGTTATATTCCGGCACTGAAGTTTGTTTTACCGTTAGTGGATTTTGCAGAAACCCGTTTGCTAAAATTGGTAGAGTTCGTACTCTTTGTGTTAGCGGCCGTATTAGGGGCTTATACTGGTTTCCTACTTTCTGCTTTAATCAGCTATCCAATGTTAAATAACCCTGTATTACCAGCGTTATTCTTAGCATCAGGTACATCATCCGGTATTGCTGCGACATTCTTAATGATCTTAATTGCTGGTAAATTATCCGGTGAAAGCAACGAAGTACACTTTATCCATAAATTTGAAGTTCCAGTAATGGTGACTGAACTAGGTTTGTTAGTGGCATTCTTTGTTGGTTTACATTTCGGTGGGGCGGATAAACAACTTGCATTACATAATGCGTTATCGGGCTTCTGGGGAACTATTTTCTGGGTTGGGGTATTCTTTATCGGTATCTTAATTCCATTAGTGGCAAATATTCTAGGTAGCCATAGTTTGAAACATAATGTTAAATTTATCATTTTCGTTTCAATTCTTGATTTAATCGGTGTATTGTGTTTACGTTATTTCATCCTCTATGGCGGACAATTAACCGTAGCAAGTTAAACTCAGATTAAAAACAAAAAGTCCTAATTAATATTAGGACTTTTTTTATATCTATTTAAAAATTTATATCTATTCATTTGAGAGCAAAGATATATCCTGATAATATCTGAATATACTAATAATATGACACAATATCAGGAATCCTAATGAAAAAACTCTCTGCCTTATCTGCGTTTGCTATTGCAACTTTTTCCGGCTCTGTTCTGGCGGCTCCGCAAACATTTACTTATTGTATTGAATCTTCTCCCACCTTTTTAAATCCGCAAATCGGTACAGACGGTGCAACATTAGATGTAGCACAGGCGTTATATAATCGTTTAATTGATTTTGAGCCGGGTACGACAAATCTTATTCCTTCCTTAGCTGAAAAATGGGATATTTCTGCGGATGGTAAAACTTATACCTTTTATTTACGTAAAGGGGTTAAATTTCATAAAAATAAAGAATTTACCCCATCTCGTAATTTCAATGCCGATGATGTGCTATTCGTTTTTAACCGCCAATTAAATAAATATAACTATTTCCATAATGTGTCGGGCGGTAACTACGAGTTTTTCTTAGGTATGGATATGCCTAATATTATTGAGAAAGTAGAGAAAGTGGATACTTATGTAGTTAAATTCCACTTAAAAGTGCCAAATGCCCCGTTTTTAGCTAATCTTGCGATGGATTTCGCGTCAATTTCCTCGTCAGAATATGCTGACCAAATGTTAAAAGCTGGCACACCGGAAAAAGTCGATACTGCACCGATTGGTACTGGACCGTTTGAGTTTGCCGGTTTACAAAAAGATGCTTATGTGCGTTTTAAAGCATTTGATGATTATTGGCAGGGGAGGGCAAAATTAGACCGCTTAGTGTTTAGTGTGACACCCGATGCGACGGTACGTTATGCCAAATTGCAGAAAAACGAATGTCAGGCAATGCCGTATCCAAACCCAGCTGATATTGCTCAGATGAAAGCGGATACTAACTTACAAGTATTAGAAAAATCCGGCTTAAATATCGGCTATATTACTTTTAATTTGGATAAGAAACCGTTAGATAATCAGAAAGTACGTCAAGCTCTCAATTATGCGGTAAACAAGCAGGCAATTTTAGAATCGGTGTATCAAGGTACAGGTTCTGTTGCCAAAAATCCGATGCCGCCGACAATTTGGGGCTATAACGATCAGGTTCAGGATTATGAATATAATCCGGAGAAAGCGAAGGCGTTATTAAAAGAAGCTGGCTTGGAAAATGGTTTTGAAACGGAATTATGGGCAATGCCGGTTTCTCGCCCGTATAATCCGAATGCACGTCGTATGGCTGAAATGGTTCAAGAAGATTGGAAGCAAATCGGGGTGAATGCCAAAATTGTTAGTTTTGAATGGGGAGAATACCTCAAGCGAATGGAACAAGGCGAACATTCAACCGGTATGATGGGCTGGACTGGCGATAACGGTGATCCGGATAATTTCTTAAATACTTTATTAAGTTGTAATGCGGTCAAACAAGGCTCAAATTATGCACATTTCTGTGATAAATCTTACAATGATTTAGTTACGCAAGCAGCGCAAGAGCCAGATAAGGTAAAGCGAGAAGCACTTTATAAACAGGCTCAAGTAATTTTTAAACAGCAAGCGCCTTGGTTGCCGATTGCACATTCGACAACTTATTTTCCAATACGTAAAGAAGTAAAAGGCTATACGGTCAGTCCTTTTTTATCACATAATTTTTATCGCATTGAACTAGAAAATTCCCAATAGTTTAAAATTTATATTGGATAGATTGCAATTGATATGATGAGCGGTCTAAATTTAGTGAAAGATTTTCAAATTTTCGCTAAATTTAGACCGCTTTTTATGGAAAAAGTATTGAACTTCATTGAAAAACTTGTATATTCAAATAATTCATAAAAATAAAAAGCAAACACAATACTGGAGTATTCAATGAATAAACTAACAAAACTTTCTCTGCTCTCATTGGCAATTGCCGCTTCAAGTTCGGCTTTTGCTGCACCTAAAACATTTGTTTATTGTTTAGAAGCCTCTCCTACCTATTTAAATCCGCAATTTGCAACAGACGGCGGTACGCTTGATGCAACCAGCCAAGCGATTTTTAATCGTTTAGTTGACTTTGCTAAAGGCGAAACAACAGTTGTACCATCCTTAGCGGAAAAATGGGAAGTGTCGGAAGACGGCAAAAGTTATACCTTTTATTTACGTAAAGGGGTGAAATTCCATTCGACTAAAGATTTTAAACCGAGCCGTGATTTTAATGCGGACGATGTAGTGTTCTCATTCAATCGTCAATTAGATCCGAATCATCCGTATCATAAAGTATCTGGTGGTAACTATGAATATTTTATCGGTATGGATATGGGCAACATTATTCAAAATGTTGAGAAAGTGGATGATTATACGGTTAAAATTAATCTAAAAGTACCGAATGCACCCTTCTTAGCGAATATTGCGATGGATTTTGCTTCGATTTTCTCTGCGGAATATGCGGATAAATTATTAAAAGCGGGTACGCCTGAAAAATTAGATCAAAATCCGGTTGGTACGGGACCATTCCAATTTGTTGATTACCAAAAAGATGCTCAGATTCGTTATAAAGGTTTTGAGCAATATTGGGAAGGTAAACCGGCGATCGACCGTTTAGTCTTTGCGATTACACCGGATGCTTCGGTGCGTATGGCGAAATTACAAAAAGGTGAATGTCACGCCGCACCTTATCCGAATCCGGCTGATCTTGAAGCATTGAAAAAAGATCCGAATATCAATTTAATGACCAAGCTGGGTTTAAATATCGGCTATTTACATTTCAATACGCAGAAAAAACCGTTTGATGATGTGAAAGTGCGTCAAGCGTTAAACTATGCGATTAATAAAGATGCAATTATTCAGTCTGTTTATCAAGGTTCCGGTGAAAAAGCGAAAAATCCGATTCCACCGACAATGTGGAGTTATAACGATGAAGTGAAGGATTATGACTATAATCCGGAAAAAGCCAAAGCCTTGTTAAAAGAAGCCGGATTGGAAAAAGGTTTTGATACTGAAGTGTGGGCAATGCCGGTTTCTCGTCCGTATAACCCGAATGCACGTCGTATGGCGGAGCTTATCCAAGAAGATTGGAAAAAAGTGGGTGTGAATGCCAAAATCGTGAGTTACGAATGGGGTGAATATCTCAATCGTATGCGTGACGGCGAACATACCACCGGTATGATGGGCTGGAACGGTGATAACGGCGATCCGGATAATTTCCTGAATACTTTATTAAGTTGTGCGGCAGTAAAACAAGGTTCTAACTATGCCAAATTCTGTCATAAAGATTTTGATAAGTTAATGACCGATGCAGTTCAAACAACTGATAAAGCAAAACGTACCGAGCTTTATAAACAAGCGCAAGTACTTTTCAAAGAACAAGCACCATGGGTAACCATTGCTCACTCAACCACTTATTTCCCGGTTCGTAAGGAAGTAAAAGGTTATGTGATCAGCCCATTTAGCTTACATAATTTCTACGGGGTTGATTTAGAGGCAAAATAAGTTCTCTTATTAACCATTGAAAAGCACGGCAGAAAGTTATTAGCAATTTGTAAAAAATCCGCTGAATTTTACCGCTTAATGCCGTGTTTTTCATATTTTCCGTGGTTCAAATAATGAGTATTACCTAATGTTTTCATTTATTCTTAAACGTCTTTTGATGGTTATCCCAACCTTTCTGGCGATAACGTTAATTACTTTTGCCTTAGTGCATTTAATTCCGGGCGACCCGATTGAAATTCGTATGGGGGAACGAGGTCTAGATCCGGCAGTTCACGCTCAGATGATGGCTCAGCTTGGTTTAGATTTACCCTTACCTGAACAATATTTTAATTATATTAAGGGAATCTTTCAGGGCGATCTCGGCAATTCATTCCGTAACAATGAACCGGTGTTAAAAGAGTTTTTTACACTTTTCCCAGCAACGGTTGAATTAGCGTTTTTTGCGTTGTTATGGTCGCTGATATTTGGGATTTTCCTCGGTGTGATTGCCGCTGTGAAGAAAGATTCGTGGATTTCACATACAGTAACCACTTTATCTTTAACTGGATATTCGATGCCGATTTTCTGGTGGGGGTTAATCTTAATTCTCTATTTCTCTACGCCGTTAGGTTTACCGGCTTCTGGGCGTTTACCTTCCGAATATTGGATTGAAGCGGAAAGTGGCTTTATGTTGTATGACACTTGGATTTCAGAGGAACCGGGTGCTTTTCTTGCCGCTATCAAATCCTTGATTTTACCTTCAATCGTATTAGGGACTATTCCATTGGCGGTGGTGACACGTATGACTCGTTCTTCAATGCTGGAAGTGTTAGGTGAAGATTATATTCGTACCGCAAAAGCGAAGGGTTTGAATACCACTCGTATTGTGATTGTCCATGCGTTACGCAATGCTTTGATTCCGGTAGTTACCGTTGTGGGATTAATTGTGGGGCAGTTACTTTCCGGTGCTGTACTTACCGAGAATATCTTTTCGTGGCCAGGGATCGGTAAATGGATTATCGATGCGATTAATGCTCGTGACTATCCGGTTTTACAAGGTTCAGTACTAATTATTGCGACGATTATTATTTTAGTGAACTTAACCGTTGATTTAATTTATGGTGTTGTTAATCCAAGAATTCGCCATAACTAAGCCTATTTTTCAGCTTTCACAAGCGGTTAAATTTACGCAACATTTTGCAAAATGATTTGAATGGAGTGAGATACATAATGTCTTCAACAACCCTTTCGGCACCGGCTCCGAAGACACCTTTACAAGAGTTTTGGTATTACTTTTGCCAAAACCGTGGTGCGGTTATCGGGCTTGCCTTTATTACGATTGTCTTTTTCGCTGCGGTATTTGCAGGTTGGGTCGCCCCTTTTGATCCGATTGAGCAAAATCGTAGTGCCTTATTACTACCTCCGGCGTGGATGGACGGTGGTAATTCCGCTTATCTGTTAGGAACTGATGATATTGGACGTGATATTCTTTCTCGCATTATCTACGGTGCGCGTTTATCGGTGTTTATCGGCTTAGTTATCGTGATTTTATCTTGCGTATTCGGCGTAATTTTAGGCTTACTTGCCGGCTATTACGGCGGTGTGATTGATATCGTGATTATGCGTTTTGTCGATATTATGTTAGCCATTCCGAGCTTACTTCTCACCATTGGCGTGGTCACCATTTTAGGACCTTCCTTGATTAATGCGGCGATTGCGATTGCGATTGTTTCGATTCCAAGCTATGTACGTTTAACTCGTGCTTCGGTGATGAGCGAAAAGAATCGTGATTATGTGGTGGCGAGCCGAGTTGCCGGTGCCGGTGTATTACGTTTAATGTTTGTCGTCATTTTACCAAACTGTCTAGCACCATTAATCGTACAAATGACGATGGGGATTTCCAATGCGATTTTAGAACTTGCCGCACTTGGTTTCTTAGGTATTGGTGCGCAGCCACCAACACCGGAATTAGGCACGATGTTAGCGGAATCTCGTGGTTTTATGCAATCGGCAAACTGGTTAGTAACCATTCCAGGACTAGCAATTTTATTACTTGTATTAGCGTTTAACTTAATGGGTGACGGCTTACGTGATGCACTCGATCCAAAATTGAAACAATAAGGAGAGCAAGATGGCTTTATTAACGGTAGATCAGCTTTCTGTCCATTTCGGTGATGAGAAAGCCCCTTTCAAAGCGGTAGATCGTATTAGTTATACGATTAACGAAGGTGAAGTGTTAGGCATTGTCGGTGAGTCAGGTTCGGGTAAATCGGTCAGCTCGTTAGCGATTATGGGTTTAATTGACTTCCTGGTCGTGTGACAGCAAATTCGCTTGAGTTTAATGGTAATGATTTATTAGCGTTAAAACCGAAAGAAAAACAAAAAATTGTTGGTGCGGACGTATCGATGATTTTCCAAGATGCGATGACCAGTCTTAACCCGAGTTATACTGTTGGTTTCCAAATTATGGAAGCGTTGAAAGTGCATCAAGGCGGCTCAAAAGCGGCTCGCCGTGAACGTGCGATTGAATTATTAACCATGGTGGGGATTCCTGATCCGCAATCTCGTTTAGAGGTTTATCCGCATCAGCTTTCAGGTGGTATGAGCCAGCGTGTGATGATCGCTATGGCGATTGCGTGTAATCCGAAACTATTGATTGCGGACGAACCGACCACCGCATTAGACGTAACGATTCAAGCACAAATTATTGATTTATTGCTGGAATTGCAACGTAAAGAAAATATGGCGTTGATTCTGATTACCCACGATTTAGCATTGGTTGCAGAATTGGCACATCGCATTATTGTGATGTATGCAGGGCAAGTAGTGGAAGAGGGCAAAGCAGAATTAATCTTTAAAGCACCACTTCACCCTTATACTCAAGCATTGCTTAAAGCGTTGCCTGAATTTGCCGAAGGTAAATCTCGTTTACAATCGCTGCCCGGTGTGGTTCCTGGTAAATACGACCGACCGCAAGGCTGTTTGCTGAATCCTCGTTGTCCGTATGCAACGGATAAATGCCGAACCAGTGAGCCTGAATTACGGGTTTTAAACGGTCGCCAAGTGAAGTGTCATTTTCCGTTAGATGAAAATGGCGTGCCAACGATCCAACAATAACGGAGAAGCGAAATGACTGATTTGCAAAAAAATGAACAAAACGTACCGCTTCTTGATGCGAAAAATCTGAAAAAATATTATCCGGTTAAGCAAGGTATGTTTGCTAAACCGAAAACAGTTAAAGCGGTAGATGGCGTGTCATTCCAATTGGAACGAGGTAAAACGCTAGCGGTGGTCGGCGAGTCCGGTTGCGGTAAATCAACCTTGGGGAGAATGCTCACCATGATTGAAAGCCCAACTGAAGGCGAGCTGTTTTATAAAGGGCAGAATTTCTTAGTCAATGATAAAGATACCGCTGCATTACGCCGTAAAAAAATTCAGATTGTATTCCAAAACCCTTATAGCTCGCTGAATCCACGTAAAAAAGTGGGCAGCATTTTAGAAGAACCGTTATTAATCAATACCGATTTATCGGCAGCAGAGCGTAAAGCGAAAGTGTTGGAAATGATGGGCAAAGTCGGCTTAAAACCTGAGTTTTATGACCGTTATCCGCATATGTTCTCCGGCGGACAACGCCAGCGTATTGCGATTGCTCGAGGCTTAATGCTTAACCCTGATGTAGTGGTAGCGGATGAGCCGGTTTCGGCATTGGACGTATCGGTGCGTGCGCAAGTGCTTAATTTGATGATGGATCTGCAAGACGAGATGGGACTTTCCTATGTTTTCATTTCGCATGATCTGTCGGTGGTTGAGCATATTGCCGATGAAGTGATGGTGATGTACTTAGGACGAGTGGTGGAGCAAGGCGAAACCAAAGCGATTTTCAGTAATCCTCGCCACCCGTACACCCAAGCGTTACTTTCGGCGACACCTCGCTTAAATCCGGAGCAACGTCGTGAGCGAATTAAATTAACCGGTGAATTACCAAGCCCGTTAAATCCGCCGAAAGGTTGTGCATTTCACGCTCGTTGCCGTTTGGCGACCGAAAAATGTAAAGCTGAACAGCCGCAGTTAAAAAGCTACGAAAACGACACTAAAATTGCTTGTTTTATGGTGGAATAATTTAAGAGGAATGTTAGCCACGGAATACTCTGATTACTTGGAAGTTATCCTATGTGATCATTGCTTTCCGTGGTTTTTTATTTATAAGCGGTAGAATATTTAGAAAATTTAACTACGTAATACACGGATAATTTAGATATTTCTGAGTTTATCCGAATAAAGTACTAAGCAAAGTGCGATCACCATGAGTAAGATGGCACCTGCGAATAGAATTGTGTTTGTAGCACTTTCGTGGTCAACAATGATTAGGCGTAACATCGCAGTGATCCCAGCATAAATAAAATAGCGTAATGGGAAATGATAACCGCTCTTAAAATATTGCGAAATGAGTCCTAAAAAACCGAAGTAGAGAAAGAACATTACGATTTGTTCGGCTAAGGCATAGGGGACAGTAGTTCCACTAGTTAAAATCATTATGCATAGTCCGTAAGTCACTTTAACCAAAGCGATGATTAATACAATAGCAAGAATAATGAGTAATGAACTTAAAATATTGCGTAATAGTTTGGTAATGGTTTCAGGTAATGCTTCTGTGAGATTCATTTTTTATCCTTTATTATAGAATTTAATTTATGTCCTAAAATAATAGATCGATTTTCGTAAAGTCACAATCAGAAGCATTATAAGAGTTGCTGAATATTGTCGATAATGTAATCCATAATTGATTTTCCCGTATGTAATTTATGTCTTAACATTTGTTGAGCATCGAAATGATGAATATGGAGTGTTTCATTGATATTTGGTTCATCAGTCAGTAACCATTGTTGACCTATCTGAGCCACAATATCGGAAAGATCTAAGTTCTCGTTTTCTGCTCGAATATTAATCCAAAAATCAGCATCTGGTTGGGGTTGCGGTGTTTTATAGATATTTGAGCCGAGCCAAACTAATGTTCCCTCTCCAACTGGATCAAGTGTAGCAAGAATACGTACTCTATAGCCTTTGTCTTTTAGTATTTTGGCTAAATGCGGTGCATTCCAACCACCTAAACTGTGTCCGATAATATAAATAAGATCCTGCGGTTGAATTTTGAGTAAGACATTTAACTCAATATCACTTAAATGATAAATATGGTTATAGCCAAGAGAATGGAAGTGAATATTTGAATAATTTGCTAAATATCTGTGGATTTTTCTAGCGAATCTTTTTTGTGCAATTGTGATATTATTCAGAGGTCCTACAAAATAGTAGGGTTCAAGATCAGCTGCACCACCAATAAAGAAAATATGAGCGTGTCGATTAAATGATCTCATGTTTCCTCCTATTCGATTAAGCACGCTAGGCGTAAGCAAATAGTTACGCCTTACTCATTAAATGGCGGCAGTGACAACGATTTCAACCTTCCAGTTGGGATTTGCGAGTCTTGCTTCCACCGCAGCCCGTGGCGGTGCATTATTTTCTGCAACCCATTCGTCCCAAGCACGGTTCATCTCATCATAATAAGCCATATTCGCAAGATAAACGGTTGCCATTAAGATCTTACTTTTATCGGTATTAGCTTTCGCTAAAAATTTATCAATTTCCGCAAGCACTTGTTTGGTTTGCTGATAAGCATCTTGGCTATCGTCAGTCGGTACTTGACCGGCTAGATAAGCCACGCCGTTATAAATTGTCACTTCAGAGAAACGTTTACTAACATCAATACGTTGAATCATAATATTCCCTATCTTTAAAAAAGAACAAGCGGTAGAAATTTGCAAAAAATTGCAAGATTTTACCGCTTGTCACAAAATTAGCCTATTCTACTTTAACAATCCAGCCTTCTGGTGCTTCTACATCACCAAATTGGATACCGGTCAGCTCTGCATATAAGCGTTTTGTTACCGGACCAACTTCCGTTTCTGAATAGAATACGTGGAAATTACCTTTATGCTGAATACCACCAACCGGTGTAATTACCGCCGCTGTACCGCAAGCGCCGGCTTCGGCGAATTGATCTAACTGATCAATATATACGTCGCCTTCAATCGTTTCCATACCTAAACGCTCTTTAGCAATATGTAATAACGAGTATTTGGTAATACTTGGTAAGATCGATTCTGACGCTGGGGTAATAAATTTATTGTCTTTGGTAATACCGAAAAAGTTTGCTGCACCCACTTCTTCAATTTTAGTATGAGTTTTCGGATCAAGGTAGATCGCATCGGCAAATTTACGTGTTGCTGTGCCTTGTGCTGCCGCCAATTCATGCGGTAATAAACTTGCCGCGTAGTTACCACCCACTTTAACACCGCCGGTTCCCATTGGTGCGGCACGGTCGTAGTCGGTTGTGATGAAGTTAGACGGTGCTAAACCACCTTTGAAATACGCACCCACCGGACAGCAGAATACGGAGAAAATGTATTCCGGAGCGGCTTTAACACCAATGTTTTCACCGACACCAATTAAGAACGGACGTAAGTAAAGTGTAGCGCCTGAACCGTATGGGCCTAACCAATCTTGGTTTGCTTTGACTACTTCTTTACAAGCACGCACAAATAACTCGGTCGGCACTTCTGCCATTAATAGACGGCGTGCTGTACCTTGCATACGTTTTGCATTTTCTTCAGGGCGGAATAAATTGATAGAACCGTCTTTGCAACGATAGGCTTTTAAGCCCTCGAAACATTGTTGGCCGTAGTGAAGTGCAGTTGAACCTTCGTGAATATGGAGAGTGTTATCGGTAGTTAATTGACCTTCATCCCATTTACCATCTTTCCAATGTGCGATGAAGCGATAATCTGTTTTAATGTAGGAAAAGCCTAAATTAGCCCAATCTAAATCTTTTAAAGCCATGTTGTTGTGTCCTTATTGTTATTTCTTACCAATGAATTTTTACATTGTAAGCCAAAAACGAATAAGAATGTAAGAGCAAAATGGCATTTTTTGCAGAAAAAAACCCAAGCGAATGGCTTGGGCTGAATGTTTGTTAAAGAATTAAGCGTGTTTAGCCGCGACTTCTTTTAATAAGGTTCGTAGTTCACCTTTTTGGAACATTTCTAATACGATATCACAACCGCCAACTAATTCGCCTTCTACCCATAATTGTGGGAAAGTTGGCCAATTTGCGAATTTTGGTAATTCAGCACGAATATCCGGATTTGTTAAAATATCAACATAACCGAATGGTACTTGGCAGTTAATTACCGCTTCCACCGCACGAGCAGAGAAACCGCATGAAGGGAATTTCGGCGAACCTTTCATATAAAGAAGAATTGGGTTTTCGCTGATTTGTTTTTTGATTTTTTCAATAGTATCGATAGTTTCCATGATAACCTCTAGTGATTAATACTTGAGTAATTGTATCAGACTTTTATAGCTAGCCAAATAACCTTTTCATCTTATAGCGAAATATCTCGTCTACCGGCAAAAGAGTGAGAAAGGGTTGTGCCGTCTACCATTTCTAATGAGCCGCCAACCGGAATCCCATGCGCAATGCGAGTGACTTTCACATTGTGGATATGACACATTTCCGCAATATAATTAGCCGTTGCATCGCCTTCAATCGTCGGATTAGTGGCAAGAATAACTTCGTGAAAAGATTCATTCTCTAAACGGCTTTGTAATAGATCTAGGCCAATTTCTCTTGGTCCAATACCGTCTAGTGGTGAAAGATGTCCCATTAATACAAAATAACGCCCTGAAAACTGTCCGGTTTGTTCAATGGCTTGAATATCTTCCGGCATTTCAACCACACAAAGTTGACCGCTCATTTGGCGGCGAGGGTTTTTACAGATATTACATTCATCCTCTTCGGTAAATGTACGGCAAGAGTTACAATGACCGATATGCGTCATTGCTTCGTTCAATGCCTTAGATAAGTTCACACCACCGGAACGATTGCGTTGTAATAAATGATATGCCATACGCTGTGCGGATTTCGGACCGACACCGGGTAATGCACGCAGGGCTTCCATAAGGTTTTCGAGTAAAGGGCTAATTTGCATAAATAGGAATGGATAGTTGAAAATTAATAATGGATAGTTGCCAGAGCATCTATCCATTATAGCTAAATTAGAATGGGAATTTCATACCCGGTGGTAATTGCATACCGGCAGTCACGCTTGCCATTTTTTCTTTTTGCATTTCTTCCGCACGGCGAACGGCATCATTGAATGCAGCGGCGACTAAGTCCTCAACCATTTCTTTATCGTCTTCCATTAATGATGGATCGATTTCGATACGACGGCAGTTATGTGCACCATTGATGGTTACTTTTACTAAACCTGCACCGGATTCGCCGGTTACTTCAAGTTGTGCGATTTCTTCTTGCATTTTTTGCATACGCTCTTGCATTTGCTGAGCTTGTTTCATTAAACCGCCTAAGCCGCCTTTTCCAAACATTACATTTTCCTCAAATTGTATAATAAAAACAGAAACGACTTATTTTACTTAAGCACTCTGCTTTAGGCAAGCGGTTATCTTTTGGCGATTTTTTGCAAAAATTTCGTAGAAAATGATCGCTTGCATAGAATAAAAAAATAAGCTCCCGAATGGGAGCTTATTAGAAAAGATTTACTCAATCGAAAATCTTACCGGAACGGTAACATTACTTGGGAATCCGGCCGGAGGTGGTTCAACTTTGGTACTTTGTGCCGCTTTTACCGCAGCGCTGTCCAAATTACTGTTCCCTGAGCTGTTCAGTACCTGTACATTGGTCAGTTGTCCCGATGAGGAAACGCTAAAACCGATAGTAACGGTTCCGGTCTTACGCATCATTTTTTCCCGAGTTGGATAGGAACTACTTGCGCGACGCTGTAAAGCGCGTTGTAGTGCTGCTTTATAAGCTCCTATTTCACTTGCAGAACTTCCACCGTTGTTATTACCAGCTATTGTTCCATTTTTAGCACCGTTTGTAGCAATGCCGTTTGGATTTCCTTCCGGTTTACCGTTTGGAATACCTGCACGAACTTGAGTACCTTGGAAAGCATTTGGTACTGCTTTAGCGACAATACCTTGTTTAGTTTCAGGGCCTTTCTCTAAGGCTTTAATCGGCTTAACGATTTCTTTCGGTTTTTCTTTTTTAGGCTTGTCTTTTGGTTTTTCAACTTCTTTGGGTTTTTCTTTAGGCTTTGGTGGTTCTTTAGGTTTTTCCTTTGGCTTCTCTTTTGGTTTTTCTTTCGGTTTAGGTTTGGGAAGCGGTTTCGGTTCAGGAACAGCTTCTTGTTGTAGAACTTCAGGTTCTTTCTCTATTTGTGGTTCAACTTCCGGTGGGGTTGATACTTCTTGTGATACAGCAACTTGAGGCTGCTCCAATAATGCGGCAACCATCTCAATAGATAAGGCTTCTTCTTGAGGTTTTATATCGGAGTGAGAATTGATAACAACAGAAGTAATACCGGCAAAAATAAGAGAATGGAAAGCAATAGAACCGACTAAACCGATACGAGAATGTTTTTTCTTCATACTCGTATCCTATTTCTTAACTGTATCTTTTTTCGTTACAATAGCGACATTTTTAATTTCGTTAGCAGCGAGAATATCAGTCAGTTCAACAAATTTCTCAAATGCAACTGCACCATCAACTTTTAAGGTAACTTTTTGAGTCTTATCCCAAGCTGCGACTTCTGTAGTTAATGCTTCTTTTGTAATCGGTTTGTCATTGAAATAGAACTCATTATTTTCCGTAATCGTAAGTAATTTTGCTAATTCATCCGCTTTCATGGCTTGAGTTGTTGTTGCTTTAGGCACGTTTACCGGAATTTTTCCTTGCGAAATAAACGAAGCAGTAACTAATACAATTGCTAGCAACACCAACATAATATCAATGAACGGAATAATATTAATTTCATCAAACTTTTTCATAACAACGCCCTATTAATTGGCTTTGCGAGCTTGAATAGCTTGCCATTTAAGTTTGCTTTCTTCCACTTTGCGGTTAAAGCCGCTGTAGAACATCATTGCTGGAATCGCAACTAAGATACCTGCCGCAGTTGCTTTTAGTGCAAGTGATAAATGCACCATAATCGATGCTGCATCAATTTCACCGCCAGAATGGCCTAAATGATAAAAGGTTAATAAAATACCTAATACCGTACCTAATAAGCCGACATAAGGTGCATTAGCACCGATAGTAGAAATCGTGGTGAGGTTACGAGTTACGTCAATTTCCAAATCGTGAATAGTGTCGTATTGTGTAACATCAAGTTGTTTATAAAACAGGATTCGCTCAATGATTTTCCATACTAATACGACACTCATTAATAATAATAAACCTAAAATAATATAATCGACATGGCCTTGTAACAGTTCAAGCATTTGTTCCATAAAATCCTCGGAAACGATCTAAATATAAAGAAAACAGATAATTCTGTGAAATGAAAATGGTTCGTAATTATACTAAGAGAACCAAAAAATTCAACTTGTAATAATAGGTATTCTCGTTTATTTTTATTTTATAGATTATGCTATATTCGCCCAATTTTTATGACTAGCTATTCGAGAAATTATTTATGAGTGAAACATTTACTGAAATCAGCCCACAACAGGCATGGGAATTAATGGAAAATGAAGGTGCGACTTTAGCAGATATTCGTGATGCACGCCGTTATGTTTATAGTCATCCACAAGATGCGTTTCATTTAACGAATGAAAGTTATGGACGTTTTTTAGATGAAGTGGATTATGAGGAGCCGGTTATTGTCGTTTGTTATCATGGCGTAAGTAGTCGGAATACCGCTCAGTTTTTAGTCGAACAAGGGTTTGATCGTGTATATAGCATAAAAGGTGGCTTTGATGCTTGGGAAAGAAATAGTTTACCGATTGAAACGGCTTACTAAAAATAAGGTATAATTTGCTGATTTTTTAGATTAGGAAAAGAGTATGAATTATTTTGTCAATGTGACTGAAAGTAATTTTAGTGAAGTGTGGAATGCAGCGGCACAAGTGCCGGTTGTATTTAGTTTTATCTCGCCGATAGAAGTTGCTTCATTGGAAATGGATTCATTATTACGCCGTTTGGCGGATGAAAATCCTGAACAATTTTTATTGGCTACGGTAAATTGCGATGAACAACAAGCATTGGCAGCTCAATTTAGGATTCAAACGATTCCAACGATGTATCTTTTCGCAGGCGGACAACCGGTTGATATGATTCAAGGGGCGATTTCTGAGCAAGAAATGCGTGTACGTTTGGCAAATATTCTGCCGAAAGAAGAAGAGCTTAAATTCAATCAGGCTTTGGAATTATTGCAAGATCAGCGTTATGAAGAGGCATTACCGTTACTTAAATCAGCTTGGGAGATGACCGATAAGAAAAACAGCGATTTTGCTTTGCTTTATGCAGAAACTTTTATTGTGATGAAAAAAGTAGAAGACGCTCGAGAGATCTTAAAGCAGATTCCGATTCAAGATCGTGATAGCCGTTGGAACGGTTTACAGGCACAGATTGAACTGTTAGAACAAGCAAATGAATCGCCTGAATTACAGCAATTGCAAGCCGATTATGCGAATAACAAAACGCCGGAAATTGCAATTCGTTTAGCAAATCAATTGCATCAGGCACATAAGAATGAAGATGCGTTGGAGTTACTTTTCGATTGGCTTAAAACGGATTTAAATGTTGCCAATGGGGAAGTCAAAAACCAATTTTTAGCGATTCTTTCCGCTTTAGGTAATGATCCTATTGTGCCGAAATTTAGACGACAGCTTTATTCATTGTTGTACTAATGTCGTTATACTAAAAAACAAAAACAAGCGGCCAAATTCTAAAAATCTTTTGCAATTTGCAAATGTTTAACAGAATTTGACCGCTTGTTTATTATAAGAAATTGTAAATTATTCTGCTTCTTTACTCGCTTCTTTTGGGAGTAGTAAATTCATAATAATTGCCGCAATAGCACAGAGGCTGATGCCTTTTAATGAAAATTCGCCGACATTGATCAACATACCGCCGATACCAAAGGTCATTACTACGGAAACGATACAGAGGTTACGAGCTTCTCCCATATCGACTTTGGCACGAATTAAGGTACTCATCCCGACTGCTGCAATAGAACCAAAAACTAACATCATAATGCCGCCCATCACTACGCCCGGAATAGTTTGTAAGAATGCACCGACTTTACCACAGAATGAAATGGCGATTGCCCAAACAGCGGCAAAGGTCATTACACGTGGGTTAAAGTTTTTGGTGAGCATAACCGCACCGGTAACTTCGGCATAAGTAGTATTCGGTGGACCACCTAAGAATGCTGCGGCAGAGGTTGCAACACCATCACCTAATAAGGTGCGGTGTAAACCCGGTTTCGTCATAAAATCTTTACCGGTTACCGAGCTGATCGCCATAATGCCGCCGACGTGTTCGACTGCCGGCGCAAGGGCAATTGGTAATAAGTAAAGAATCGCTTCTAACTTAAATTCCGGCGTGGTGAGTTTCGGTAAGCTAAACCAAGCGGCATTAGTTACCGGGTTAAAATCAATGATGCCGAACACGAGCGAAAGGATATAACCAACCACAATTCCGAACATAATCGGGACTAATTTCATTAAACCTTTGGCAAAGACCGCTACGATAAGCGTAGTGATTAAAGTTGCCATTGAAATCAGTAAGGCGGTATTCGGTTCAATAGTTGTACCTTTACCTAGCGCCATATCAACCGCAGTCGGGGCTAAACCTAAGCCGATAATAATGATTACCGGCCCAACTACCACCGGTGGGAAAAGTTTTTCGAGGATATTTGCCCCTTTCCATTTCACTAACGAACTTAATACGAAGTAAACGAAACCGGTAAATACCAAACCGCCCATAGTGGTTGGGATTCCCCATTGCTGTACACCGTATTGAATAGGAGCGATAAATGCGAAGGAAGAGGCGAGGAAGATAGGCACCTGACCTTTAGTACAAATTTGGAAAAGTAGGGTACCGATGCCGGCAGTAAGGAGGGCTGTATTAGGATCTAAGCCGGTAATTAACGGCATTAATACTAAAGCACCAAATGCCACAAATAGCATTTGTAAGCCAACAAACACCTGTTTAGGTGTGCTGATAGTTTGATTTGTCATTTTTGTTTCAACTCTCGGTTTGAATTAACATATGTAAACACTACCTCACGGGATAGTCGGTGCATTATAGCTGAAAAGTAAATGACTTGCTAAACAGAAAATTAAAATCCCCTTAGTTTGTCGCTAAGGGGATAAATAGTGAGCTAATTTTAATCGTAAATCGTTTTTATTTAAGCTCTGCTAAATAGGCTTTATCTGCACGCTCAAATGTTTCGGCCACTTTTTGGCTTGGTGGGGGAGTAATGAGCGAAACAAAGATAATTGCCAATGTTGCGAAAATAAATCCCGGAATCATTGAATAAACTTCCGGTAAATTTGCCCAAACAGTAATGTCTTTCCAGAAATAAACTGTTAATGCTCCGATTAACATACCACTAATAGCACCGAAACCATTCATACGTTTCCAAAATAATGACAGTAATACGACCGGCCCAAATGCACTACCAAAACCAGCCCAAGCATCTTTTACTAAGCCGAATACTTGGCTATTCGGATCTTGTGCAATATAGATCGCTAATGCCGCAACCGCTAATACCATAACTCGACCTAACCAAACTAGTTCTCTATCTGTTGCAGATGGGCGTAAAATACCTTTATAGAGATCCTCGGTAATCGCACTTGAACAAATTAATAACTGTGCCGAAAGGGTACTCATTACCGCAGCTAAAATAGCGGAAAGTAAGACACCGGCAACCCAAGGATTAAACAACAGTTTCGCTAATTCGATAAAGATTTGTTCTTTATTTTGATTAACAATAGCGGCTTGTTCCGGATGAGTAAAGAAGTAAGCCATACCGAAATAACCGATACCGATAGCACCAGCTAAGCAAATAATCATCCAAGTCATACTGATACGGCGAGCCTTTTCTAGCGATTTTACACTCTCCGCCGCCATAAAACGTACAACGATATGCGGTTGTCCGAAGTAACCTAATCCCCAAGCTAATAGACTTAATACACCGAATACGGTTGTACCGGTAAAGATATCGTTATAATCTTTCTGTGCTAATTCGCCGGCTCTGGCTATGGTTTCTTGCATCACTTCAAAGCCACCTACATTAATTATCACGAAAACTGGCGTTAAAATTAATGCAAATAACATCAATGATGCTTGAATGGTATCAGTCCAACTTACAGCTAAAAATCCGCCGATGAAAGTATAAAGAATAGTTGCGATTGCACCATACCAAATTGCATTTTCATAAGGTACACCAAAAAGATTCTCAAATACTCTCGCTCCAGCTACGACACCTGATGCACAATATACGGCAAAGAACAGCAAAAAAATAAGTGCTGATAAAATTTTGATAATTCGGGTTTCGTCATTAAAACGATTATGAAAATATTCGGGAAGAGTGAGTGCATCACCACTATGTTCTGTATGTGAACGTAAACGACCTGCAACTAGTTTCCAGTTTAGATATGCACCGATAGTCAGACCGATAGCTAACCAGCCTTCAATTAACCCTCCGGCATAAACTGCACCGGGTAATCCCATCAGTAACCAACCGGACATATCCGATGCACCGGCAGATAAAGCTGTCACGAAGCTGCCTAAACGGCGACCGCCTAGAATATAGTCTGATAAATTATTGGTCATACGATAGGCAATAAAACCAATCGCAATCATTCCAATAATATAGATCAGGAATGTAATTGTTGTTGGATCGAAGTTGAACATAGTTATTCCTCTTATTCTTTCCATGTTGCTAATTTTATTAACTTTGTGCAAAAGTCGAAAATTATAGCAAAAGATAGGATGGAAATGAATTTTTAGCAAAAATTCACTTATTTTTATGTAGTACTTACGAGTTAAATCAAATTTTCAGCAGATTACGGAAGATTTGATTATTTCGGAACATAGCGGAAAAAATAGGAGCTTGCAACCTATTTTTTTAATAAAATGTTTTAAAGGTTAAAATAATGTTAAATTCAATTATGAGTTTTTATGAATTATAGGCGAGAGAAAAATAACTTTTACACAGGCAAATGTTGTCAAGCATTTTTACATTAAAAAAATTAAGTATTTTTATATAAAATGGCTAGCCAAAATATAAGTTATTGATTTTGTTATAAAAGTTATTTTGTGTTCAATTAGGTATGATAGATAAAGGATCTAGATCCTGTCTAGGGTTAGCCGGTTTTTGATAAAGAAATCCACAAAGTTATCCACAGCTTTTGTGGATAGAAAAAATGCCTGACAATATGATCAGATCTTTGCTGAGATTTTGCAAAAAACGGTGTAGATCTAACCGCTTATACTTGATGCCAACCCAATTCTTCCGAAATTTTTGCCGCAGTTGATTGGATTTCAGAATACAAAGTATTAAATCCAGATTGGGCTAATCTTGCAGTAGAAAGCGAAACTGAAATAGCATAGATGACTTTTCCTTGATGATCAAAAATCGGACAAGCAATACACGAAACTCCTATTTCATTTTCTTCATCATCCATTGCAAATTGCTGAGAACGAATTTTTTCCAATTCGATATTCATTGCCGGAATGGTAGTGATCGTATTTGGGGTTAGCTGTTGTATTACATCTTGTTTTAGTTGCCAATAATGTGGGATATAGTCCGGTTGATCATAAGCAAGAAATAATTTCCCCATACCAGAGCAATACAGTTGTAATCTTTGCCCGATATAAGCTCGCGTTTTCATCATTCCGATAGTTGGCTCTAATTTATAGATAAGAATTGCGTGATGCTCTTCTCTCATCGCAAAGTTTACTGTTTCACCTAATTTTAAATTAAGGGCTTCTAAATGAGGTGCAGCAATATGTAGAATATTGAGTGAACTTAATGCCCTTTGCCCGATAGCTAAACATTTAGTGGATAAGCGATAGCTACCAGTCGTTGGGGCAGGGCGAACAAATCCTTCTTGTTGTAAACTTTGTAACAACCGGTGAACGGTACTCTTATTTAAATGAGCGAGTTCTGACAGTTGGGCGAGTGGGCAACCGTTTGGATATTGGGAAAGCAATTCAAGTAATTTAAGCCCACGAATGAGTGTTTGGCTTCCTGCTGATTCCTTTTCTGTCATATTATCTCTCCAATAATCAAATGATTAAGTGGCATATCCCAAGGCTCTGTTGGCACTCGTTCAATTAATTGACATTGATGTGCCAAACCTACGCTTATTGTTTTTGCTGATGCCATTGCAAGGGTTCTGTCATAAAATCCGCCACCATACCCTAAGCGATTTTTTGCCAAATCACAAGCCAATAACGGTGTAAAGATCATATCCAATTCAGTTAATGGTTTGACATTGCGAACATCAAGTTTGGGTTGCAACATTCCGAAGCGATGTGTTTCTAAGACACAGGAAGAATCATATTTTAAAAAGAGTAGATGACCTTTAGCAAAAGGGTGTAGAACAGGAAGATAAACGGATTTTCCTAATGCAAGCAAGTTATCGATAAGGGGTAACGGGGAGATTTCGTGATTAAAAGGTAAGTAAAGAGCAATATGTTCAGCACGATAATGATTAATTAAAGCTAATGCTTTCGGAATAAGATTTAAAGAGGCAGTAAGTTGTTGATTCGGAGATAATTTTGCTCGTTCAGTTTGAACCATTCGGCGAAGTTGCTTACGAAGTGGCATTTGATGAGTTTGCATAGTAAAACCACCTTAATGCAAAAAAGAACCCGAAGTGCCGTTATCAGTGATGGTCCTTGAACCAAAAGGTTCAAGGGAATCGAACTTAATTGCCTTTAGGCTTCTTACTCAAGGTAAGCCTGCTCACCAGCGACTAGATGTCCAACTCAAAGTTTTAAATTATCGGCTCAGGGACGTAACTAACAACGTACACCTCAGGCAAGAGTTATACTAACGGAAATTAATGATTTTTCCTAGTCTTGAATTTAGAAAAATTCACAAATGATCAGCTTTTAAACGTTTTCTTGATTAATCTCAACCGATGTATTTGTCAGTAATTTATTGAGAGAGCTATCAAGTTGCTGAATACAGGATTCTAATACAGCTTTATTATTCGCATTTTTTTGTTTTTCTTGCTCAAGCTCGTAATTGAGATTTAATGCAACAATCGCCAACACTTTTTCAAGTTGGATAATTCCGGATTGATCTTTCAAAAGCGCCACACGTTCTTCTAAACGTTCTGCGGATGCAAGTAAATGTTCCTGTTGTTCCGGTGGACAGTGTAAACGAAGTACCTGTCCAAAAATTTGAACTTCAATATAATTTGCCGACATAGTCGTGAAATCCTCACAAGTAATATAAATTTTTTGCTATTATGCCATTCTTTGACAGAATCACAAATAAGACACTATGGCTATTACACAATCAAATGAATTTAATCAATTAATTTCACAGTTACAAATTACAGATACGGCCGCGGAAGTACACGGTTTTTTAAGCGGATTAATTGCTGGCGGTGTACAAGACGAATCTTGGAAAACGCTTACCTATCAATTTTTAAATGACGGTCATGCTTTTTCTCAAGTGCCTTTAGCAACATTGAGTGATTTTTATCAACAACTAACGGAAAGTTTTGATGAAGCAAATACCTTATTTTCACTTTGGATGCCGAATAATGAAGACGGTTTTGCTTTAGCGGATGCGATAGCGGAATGGACCAGTCAATTTTTGCTAGGATTAGGATTAGCACAACCTAAATTAAGCCGTGAAACGGATGAAATCGGCGAGGCTCTAGATGATTTAGAAGAAATCTCTAAATTAGGGTACAATGAAGAAGATGAGAATAATGAATTGTTGGAAGCAGGAGAGGAAGTGGTTGAATATCTTCGAGTATTAACTTTATTCCTACACAGCCATTTTGCGCTAAATGTCAATAAAAGCGAAAAACCTCAAATTCATTAATCCTGATGAGTTATATACAAGTGGTTACTTTATGGCAATATTTTACAAATTTTAAATAAAATTTAACCGCTTTTCTATTTTGAACTGATATACGAGGAATACAATGAATCAATTAAAAAATGATCGCTATTTAAAAGCACTCTTACGTGAACCTGTAGATATGACACCGGTGTGGATGATGCGTCAAGCAGGGCGTTATTTACCGGAATATAAAGCAACACGCGCAGAAGCCGGCGATTTTATGTCTTTATGTCGCAATGCGGATTTAGCCTGTGAAGTGACGTTACAACCATTACGTCGTTATGCGTTGGATGCAGCGATTTTATTTTCTGATATTTTAACTATTCCGGATGCAATGGGCTTAGGTTTAAGTTTTGGTGCTGGCGAAGGCCCTAAATTTGCTCGTCCGATTCAAAATAAAGCACAGGTAGAAAACTTACCGATTCCGGATCCAGAAGGCGAATTACAATATGTGATGAATGCGGTACGTACCATTCGCCGTGAATTAAAAGGCGAAGTGCCGTTAATCGGTTTCTCAGGCAGTCCGTGGACATTAGCAACCTATATGGTGGAAGGCGGCTCAAGCAAGGCGTTCACTAAAATCAAAAAAATGATGTATGCCGATCCGCAAATTCTACACGCATTATTAGATAAATTAGCCGATAGTGTGATCTTATATCTGAATGCACAAATTAAAGCCGGTGCGCAAGCAGTGATGGTTTTCGATACTTGGGGCGGTGTATTAGCACATAACGAATATAAAGCGTTCTCGCTACGTTATATGCACAAAATCGTGGACGGTTTAATTCGTGAAAATGACGGTAGAAAAGTGCCGGTCACCTTATTTACCAAAGGCGGCGGTTTATGGTTGGAAGCGATTGCGGAAACCGGCTGTGATGCGGTAGGTTTAGACTGGACAATTGATATCGCTGATGCTCGTCGTCGTGTCGGACATAAAGTTGCATTACAAGGCAATATGGATCCGAGCGTATTATATGCTCAACCGGAACGTATCGAGCAAGAAGTACAACAAATTTTAGCCGGTTTTGGTCAAGGCTCCGGTCATGTATTTAATCTTGGGCACGGTATTCATCAGGATGTTCCGGTAGAAAGTCCGAAAGTATTTGTGGATGCGATTCACGAGTATTCCAAACAGTACCATAAGTAATTTAATCGTTAAACAAGCGGTTCAATTTCACTAAAAGTTTGCCAAAACTGACGGAAATTCAACCGCTTGTTTTTGAGAAAATCCGCTTAGCTTAATGAAAGAGGCAAAAATGAGAAATCCTATTCATAAACGTATGGAACGTTTTGAGTCTTGGCAACATTTAACGTTTATGGCGTGTCTTTGTGAAAGAATGTATCCAAATTATCAGCTATTTTGTGAAGTAACTGAACAAACTGACAAAGAGAAGGTTTTTCAAAATATTCTCAATTTAGTTTGGGAGTTTTTGACCGTTAAAGGAGCAAAGATAAACTTCGATAATCAGCTAGAAAAATTAGAAGAAATCATTCCGGATGTGAACGACTATGATTTTTTCGGTGTTCTACCTGCACAAGAAGCTTGTGAAGCACTTTCGGAATTATTACATAGCTTAATTGCCGGTTCGACCTTAGAACAAGCAATTCGTATTAGCCAAATCTCATTAGGAACAGTAGCAAGCTATTTAGAAATGCAACAAGAGCGTGAATTAAATGAGCAAGAGCTAAAAAATGCCGAAGAAATTCAAGATGAGCTTGATGTTCAATGGCAAATTTACCGTCTGCTGAATGAATGTGACGAACGTGATATAGAGTTAATTTCCGGTCTAAAAAATGAGATTCGCACGAATGGAATTAGTAATATTGGGTTAAAATTTAATCAATAAAGTAAATTATCCGTGATTTTGATACGAATCTCCTTTGCGAAATAGCAAGTTTGAATTAAGCTAGCAATCGTTTTACGCAATTATTTCAGGCGTGTAACGTCATTTAATCTAAAATAAATCTTAGAGGATACAATTATGAACAAAACTGAGTTAATCGATGCTATCGCTGCTGGTGCAGAATTAAGCAAGAAAGATGCGAAAGCAGCATTAGAAGCGACTTTAAACGCGATCTCTGAAAGCCTAAAAAATGGCGATACCGTTCAATTAATCGGCTTCGGTACTTTTAAAGTAAACGAACGTAATGCTCGTACTGGTCGTAACCCACGTACAGGCGAAGAAATTAAAATTGAAGCATCTAAAGTACCGGCATTCGTTGCAGGTAAAGCATTAAAAGATTTAGTAAAATAATTCTCTGAATACAATAAAAAGCCTAGATTAATCTAGGCTTTTTTATCGATATTTTATACTGTAAATGGATATTGAATACTTGGATGATATTCATAGCCTTCCACTTTAAAATCCTCTAACGTTACCCAAGTTTCTAAATCTTCAAGTGATTTAATTTTCGGATTAATCCAAAGTTTAGGTGCATTTAACGGCTCCCGTTTGAGTTGCACATCACGCATTAATTCCAACTGATCCTCATAAATATGAGCATTGACAATCTTATGATACGCTTGACCTGCTTTGTGCCCGGTAATTTGTGCCATTAAAGCTAAGAAGGTATAACATTGGATCATGTTCCAGTTTAAGCCTAACGGCACATCGGCAGAACGTTGCGTACTGTTTAAATAAAGCGTGCCGTCTAAAAGCGAGAAATGATGGCTGTATAGGCAAGGACGCAAACAGCCCATATGGAATATTCCCGGGTGATAAAAAGTATAAATCTCACCACGATTATCGATGCCTTTTTTAAGATCATCGACAATTTGACGTAATAAATCAACCGAACCACCGTCAGGTTTAGGGAAATGACGACCAACCGCACCATAAACCAATCCCATATCATCTTCGCCTTTACGATATGGATTTGCCAACCAAGCGGCATTTTGATTTGCATTGGCGTCCCATGATTTAGTACCTAGCTTACGGAAATCTGCCGCATTATCGTAACCACGAATATACCCGAGTAATTCCGCAATTGCAGCTTTCCAAAAACTACGGCGAGTAGTTACTAAAGGAAATTCACCGTTAGCCACATCATAAGTTAAATCTGCATTAATAACAGTCAAGCAATGCTTACCTGTACGTTCATTCTCTACCCATTTTCCTTCGTTTACGATACGATGGCATAAATCCAAATACTGTTTCATACTTACCTCTTAAAAAATAGAAGTAATTTTGCCATTTATTCGGTAAAATGGATAACAAATTTTTATAAAGCAATCAGGAGTGCAATATGAAAACGCTAATTAAACCGATTTTAGTTTGCTTAACGTTAGCGGTGTTAACCGCTTGTTCGAGCAAAAGTAGTTGGACTCGTTTAAATGATTCGGAAGTGGACCAAAAATCTTATGCAATTGCTTATGGTGCAACGGCACAGACTTACGCTGATCGAGTAAATGAAAGTTATGATATTAACTCATTTATGAATGGGGTGGATGCTTGGTATAACAAGAAAGTGAATATGCCGGTGGAGCAGATCAGAGCAATGATCTTGAATAGAATGATGGATCATAATATCTACGCATATTATAGCGGCGTGCTTTATGCGGCAGATTTACAGGGTAACTTTAACCATCTTGATCCGAATTGCTGGAGCTTTGTGCAAACGCCAAGCATGAGCCAAGGTATCCACGATGCTATGCTTGATATTCAAAAGAATACGGTGCGTAGTGATGAATATATTAAAAACGGTGTAGAACAGATTCTTCATCTTTGCGTGAAAACCATGGTAGAAGATGAAAATAAAGCTGAGGTGAAAACTAAAGCTAAAGTGAAAAAAGCTGTAAAAACAAAAAAATTAGCTAAGTAACTGAGATTATCACTTATGTAAGCGGTCAATTTTTCCTCATTTTTTGTAAAAAATACAAGGAAATTGACCGCTTTTTTTATAATTAAGGAGAATGGAATTTATGACTACCTATAATTTACGCTTGAAAGCAAAAAACGAATTAACACCTCATCCTACAGCACAATATTGGCGTAAATGCCAAGTGGAAGAATTGTTTGCGATGCCCTTTATGGAATTAGTTTTTAAAGCGGCACAAGTTCATCGAGAAAATTTTGATCCGCAAGCGATTCAACTCTCAACATTACTATCAATTAAAACTGGTGGCTGCCCGGAAGAATGTGAATATTGTCCACAATCTGCTCGCTATGATACGGGGCTTGAAAAACAAGTAATGATGAATGTTGAAGAAATCGTTGAGAAAGCAAAAATAGCGAAAGCGAGAGGGGCAAGCCGTTTTTGTATGGGGGCTGCTTGGCGTGGACCTAAGCCGAAAGACATTAAAGTTGTATCTGAAATTATAGGAGCAGTCAAAGCATTAGGTTTAGAAACTTGTGGTACTTTCGGTTTACTTGAAGAAGGAATGGCAGAAGATTTAAAGCAAGCAGGTTTGGATTATTACAATCATAATTTAGATACTGATCCGGAACGTTATAGTAAAATTGTGCATACACGTAATCATAATGATAGGATGGATACGCTTGGTAAAGTGCGTCACGCGGGTTTAAAAGTGTGCTGTGGCGGTATTGTCGGTATGAATGAAACCCGTCCGGAACGTGCCGGACTTATCGCCAGTTTAGCTAATCTTGATCCGCAACCTGAAAGTGTACCGATTAACCAATTAATTAAAGTTGAAGGTACGCCATTGGAAAATGCGGAAGATTTGGATTGGACGGAATTTGTAAGAACGATAGCGGTTGCCCGTATTACAATGCCGAAAAGTTATGTAAGGTTATCAGCCGGTAGAACTGCAATGCCGGAAGCGATGCAAACTTTATGTTTTATGGCTGGTGCTAATTCAATTTTCTATGGTGAGAAATTATTGACGACTTGTAATCCAGAAGAGGATTCCGACCGCTTATTAATGGATAAACTGGATTTATATCCTCTAGCGTATGAACCTCATGAATAAGAAAAAAGCCAGCGAGAGCTGGCTTTAAAATTTTATACAAGCAATTTAAATTAAAGTGCTTTTACGTTTACCGCTGATGGGCCACGTTCAGAATCTTGTACTTCAAATTCAACTTTTGCACCTTCTTCTAAAGTACGGAAGTTTGAACCTACGATACCTGAAAAGTGAACAAAAATATCTTTACCGCCTTGATCTGGAGTAATGAAACCAAAACCTTTAGTTGAATTGAACCATTTAACGATACCTGTTGCTTTAGACATAGGATTTTCCTTATAAAAAATAAATTGAAAAGAGTTGCTACACGTTTGGTTGGAGATTAGAGATTTATTCGTGAAAACTCTCGGAAAATCATAAGATTTTATAGAAAGGAAAACATCGATAAAGCAATCGTACTCAAGAACGCTACGAGAAGCGGAAGTGATTAGAACACTAAAAAATTATTAAAGCAAATGTTTTTTGAACTTATTTACACAAATTGAAACACATATATATCGCTCAACAACAAAATCATAGAAAGGCTTGATTTTATATAGACGAAAATCGGTAAATAAAATATAGTAACAAGTTATGGCTCTGTATTGAGTAAACATCTATTTTGGCCCAAATTTTAAAAGAGAAAATAATATGTCAGAACAACAAGTCAATGTGCAAAATGGCAATAGAACAAATCCGAGCATAAAAGAAGTGATCGCTTATTTAGCCGATAAATTTCCACTTTGCTTCAGTGTTGAAGGTGAAGCTAAACCGTTAAAAGTTGGTCTTTTCCAAGAGTTAGCTGAAGCATTGGCGAATGATGAAAAAATCAGTAAAACATTATTACGTCAAGCATTACGTACATATACAATGAGTTGGCGTTATCTTGCTTGTTGTAAAGTAAATGCGCAACGTGTCGGTTTACAAGGCGAAGAAGCTGGCATCGTAGATGAAGCTCAAGCGGAACACGCCGCACAGTCATTATCTGTGGCTAAAGAAGCATATGCTGCACGTAAAGCGGAGCAGAAGAAAGAACAGCGTAAAGAATTTTTCAAGAAAAAAGCACGTGAAGAAAATGCGAAGAAAAGTACAGATGCACGACTGAAAAAAGCCCCAAGAGTAGCAAAAGATAAGTCGGCAAAAGCGACCGCTGAAAGTTTGGCCGCTCTTACCAGCAAATTTGGTAAAGGTAATAAATAATTTTCATTTTGCTGCCATCACCCCTCTAGTTGGGATTTGATTTTGGCAGCTTGTGTATACCTATTGTGAATCAGGATTTTTATGAAAATAAACAAACTTAGCCGACTCATTGCACTTTGTTTAGGTACATTGGTAAGCACTGCATTTGCAGTAGAGCCGCAAATTAAAGAAAGTGCTTTAATGACGCCAAAACCGACAGAACAGCATAGTTTATCTACTAAACGTGTTACGGCTCGTTTAACACAATCTCATTATCATAAATTCAACTTAGATGATGAATTTGCTAGTAAAATTTTTAATCGTTATATGGATTGGTTAGATGGTGCACATAATACCTTCTTACAATCGGATATTGATGAGTTACGAGCAAAATATGCGACTAAATTAGATGATGAGCTTTATGAAGGTAAGTTAGATTCAGCGTTTGAAATCTATGATTTAATGACTAAACGTCGTTATGAACGTTATAAGTATGCACTATCGTTATTAGATAAAGAGCCAAATTTAAAAGGTTCTGATCAAATTGAAAATGATCGTGAAAAAGCACCGTTTCCAACTTCTCTTGAAGAAGCTAATCAGCTATGGGAGCAACGTGTTAAAAATGATGTGATCAGTTTGTATATTAAAGATAAAAAATGGCCTGAAATTAAGAAAACATTAACGAAACGCTATAACTTAGCAATTAAACGTTTAACGCAAGTGAAAGCGGACGATATTTTACAAACCTATCTCAATGCTTTTGCTCGTGAAATTGATCCGCATACCAGTTATTTATCGCCTAGAGCAGCGAAGGCATTCCAAGAGAGTATGAATCTTTCTTTGGAGGGGATTGGTGCAACACTTGCAATGGAAGATGATGTAACTACGATCAAATCCCTTGTTCCTGGGGCCCCAGCTGCACGCAGTAAAAAAATTGGCGTAGGTGATAAAATTGTCGGGGTTGGTCAAGAGCAAGGCGAGATCGAAGATGTGATTGGTTGGCGTTTAGATGATGTTGTTGACAAGATTAAAGGTAAAAAAGGCACGAAAGTTCGTTTAGAAATTGAGCCGGAAAAAGGTGGTAAAACCAAAGTAATTACGCTTACTCGTGATAAAGTGCGTTTGGAAGATAGTGCGGCGAAACTTACCGTTGAAAAAGTGAATGGTAAAAATGTTGCTGTTATCAAAATTTCGACTTTCTATATCGGTTTAACCAATGACGTTCGTAAACTTTTAGAACAAATGAAAACTAAAAAAGCGGACGGTTTAATTATTGATTTACGTGAAAACGGTGGCGGTTCATTAACAGAAGTTGTTGAGTTAACAGGCTTATTCATTAAAGAAGGTCCTGTTGTTCAAGTACGTGATGCGTTTAATCGTATTAAAGTTCATGAAGATCCAGAAGCGGATAAATCACTATATGATGGTAAAATTATGGTGATGATTAACCGCCATAGTGCATCTGCATCGGAAATTTTTGCAGCGGCAATGCAAGATTATAACCGTGCGATTATTGTCGGTCAGCAAACTTTTGGCAAAGGGACTGTTCAGCAAAGTCGTTCATTGAATTTCGTATATGATTTGGATCAGGAACCGTTAGGTTTTATCCAATATACGATTCAGAAATTCTATCGCATTGATGGTGGAAGTACTCAGCTAAAAGGCGTTGATGCAGATATTAAATTCCCTGAAATTATTAATGCAGCGAAAACTGGCGAAAGTTTTGAAGATAATGCCTTACCATGGGATAAAATCCCAGCTGCAACTTATCAAGAAGCAGGTCATGCAAGGGATGCTGTAGCGACGTTGACAACTAAACATGAAGAACGTATTGCAAAAGAGCCGGAATTTATGACCTTAAATGAGGATATTGCGATTAGAAAGGAAAGAGATGCTCGTAAATATACATCTCTGAATTTAGCAGAACGTTTAAAAGAAGATCGTACAGATGAAGCTAAACGCTTAAAAGACCTAAATGCACGTTTTGCAAGGGAAGGCAAGAAAGCGATTAAGAATATTGATGCTCTACCAAAAGACTATGAAGCTCCGGACTTTTTCTTGAAGGAAGCTGAAAAAATGATGGTTGATTGGTTAGAAATTGATAAGAAGTAATAAAATAGCTTATAATGTATTAAATCAACTGCCGCTTAACGCGAGTTAAGCGGCTTGTTTTTATGAATATTTTACAATCTCGGTTTTAAGGATTTTTATATGAATAAGGTGAAAACCTTTCAATTACTACCGTTAGTAATGCTTTCAAGTATGGCATTTGCTGAAACGACGACAAATGTTCAACAAGAGAATGTAGCGAATGTTACAGCAAGACCTGTTGTTGAAAATAATGTAGTATCTGATGCAATTCTACCTCAATTAAGTTTTAGTGCTCAGCAGGCAAGAGCCGCTGCATTGGCAAAACAAGCGGATTATGCTCTTGAACAAGAACAAATTCGCCAAGAAGAAGCACGTAAATTTGCCGAGGCAGAAGCTAAAGTAAAACAGACAGTGGGAAACAGCCCGTTGTTATTAGGTAAAACGGTTACTCAAATTTATTTGGATAATGAGTTTGCCCCGATGTGGGTAGATAAGAATGCAGAGAAGCAGTTCTTAAAAGAATATGCTTTATTTGCTGCAAGTGGCGTTTCAGGTAAATCTGCGAGAGCATTACAACAAATTTTAAACCAGCCGGAAGGATTAGCACGAGATATGCTATTAACTGATGGTTTTTTAGATTATTTATACTACAACAAAAATGTGTATAAAAATGCAAATCAATGGTTATACAATTTAGGTAGCTATTCGCCTAAATCGCCGAGTACTGAGCAAATCAGCCAGTGGGTAAAATCAACTAAAAATGGTAGCTCAGGTCAGTTTGTTGCAAATTTAGTGCCACGCAACCATATTTATCAGGAAACAGCTCAACGAGTACTTTCAATGTCGGCAGGTGGAGCGAAGAAAGCTAAAACAGAGAAGAAAGCTAAAAATTCAGCATCAGATAACGCCCCTGTAGCTTCTGCAGGTAGTGAAGCATTTTACAAATTGGCGTTAAATACACAACGTTTACGTATTATTCCAAGTTTTAATAATGGTATTTTTGTAAATATTCCAAGCTATCAACTTTATTACTTTAAAAACGGTCAGCTTGCATTACAATCAAAAGTGATTGTCGGACGTGATGATCGTCGTACACCAGTAATGTACAGCAAATTAAGTAATGTAGTAGTAAATCCGCCTTGGAATATTCCGCCAACAATTTTAACCAAAGATATTGTGCCAAAATTAGCGAGAAATCCAGGCTTTGCGGAAGCGGCAGGTTATGAAATTTTTGATGGAAAAGGTAATAAAATTAATCCTCGTAGCGTGAATTGGTCACAATATGTGAATAGTAAAAGTTTACCATATCGTATTCGTCAAAAAGCCAGGGACGATAGTGCGTTAGGTCGTTTTAAATTTAATATGCCAAGTTCAGATGCGATTTATTTACACGATACACCGAACCGTGGTTTATTCAGTAAGACGGATCGAGCATTAAGTTCTGGCTGTGTTCGTGTTGAACGTTCGGATGAATTGGCGAGTATTTTATTAAAAGAAGCCGGTTGGAGTATGGATAAAAAACAACAAGTATTAGCGAGTGAAAAAACAACTTCAGCGAATATTCGTTCGGATAATCCGGTTTATTTATATTATGTGACTTCTTGGGTTGAAAATGGAAAAGTTTATACCTTACCGGATATTTATAAACTCGATGTTGCAATTCCGAAAAATGCTGTGAATTGGAGCAAGGTTAGAAGTGTGATCTAATTCACAAACTGACGATTTCCGAGAAGTTTTTGCTTGCTTCTCGGAACTTTCTTTTTTAGAGTTAGACTAAAGGGCTTATTAATAATAAGCCTTTATTTATGGCTGATAGTAAATAATTTAGTTTGAGTCATCTACTATCAATCATTACTCGTGAAGAATGAGGAATACCAATGAATCAAATAAATGTTCAACGCCGTAAGTGGTTATCACTCGGTGGTCTTGTTTTAGGCGCAAGTTTATTGCCGAGCAAAGTGATGGCAGCACTTTCAACGCCAACACCATTAGCATTACGTTTTCGTAATGTGAATACCGGTGATACTTATGCGGCAAAATTTAGTGGTGGAGGATTATCTACTGCGGATTTAGGTCAGCTTAATTATTTAATGAGAGATCGTCATACAAATCAAGTGAAGCGTATTGATCCGATGTTATTTGTTAAATTGAATCAAATTCAGCAACGTTTAGGTTTTCGCAATGCTGAAATTTTGGTGCTAAGTGGTTATCGTTCGGCACAAACTAATGCGAGAATGCGTCGTATATATCGTGGTGTGGCAAGTAATAGCTTCCATATCCGTGGTCAGGCGATTGATTTCCAAGTATCAGGTGTGCCATTGGCAAAAGTAAAAGCGGCTGCGGAAAGTTTGCATAATGGCGGTGTGGGTTATTATCCTCGCAGTAATTTTGTTCATGTAGATACCGGCCCAGTTCGTACGTGGCGTGGTTAAGTAAGCGGTTAAATTTTATGTTTAATTTACAAATTATCCCAGTAAGTGCTTTTCAGCAAAACTGCAGTATTATTTGGGATGATAATAAAAATGCCGCTATTGTTGATGCAGGCGATAATGCAGATAAAATCATTCAGTTTGTTGAATCACAAAACTTGAATGTACAAAAATTGTTACTTACACATGGTCATTTAGATCATATTATGGCGGTTGAAAAAGTTCGGGATCACTTTGGTGTAGAAGTGTATGGTTCTCATATTGATGATAAACCGTTATTTGAACAACTACCGCAAATGTGTGAAATGTTCGGCCTTCCGCCAGTAAAAGCATTCTTACCGGATTATTGGTTAAATGAAAATGATGTAGTTGAAGTAGGTTCGTTACGTTTTAGCGTTCGCCATTTACCAGGGCATGCACCAGGACATATTGGTTTCTTTGATTTTGAAAATAAAATCGCTTTTAGTGGCGATGTCTTATTCAAAGACAGCATTGGACGTACTGATCTTTATCTAGGCAGTTTAGAGGTGTTACTCAATACAATTCGCACTAAAATGTTTGATTTAGATGATGATTTTATTGTCGTTGCTGGTCATGGCCCCCACACCACAATTGGACGTGAGAAACTGCATAATCCATTCTTAGAATAGTTTTTATGGTTCAAGAATCGCAAACCATAATTGATTTAACTGATTAATGGCAGAATGATATTCTGCCATTTTTTGTTTAAAGCCTTTCTGATTAAATTTTGTTGCTTGTAGATACAATCGAAGAAACTTAGTTTGTTGTTGTTCGTTGAGTATTTTAGCATTCGCACTAAAAAGCATCGCAATCTCTAATGCTGGATCCGACACGGCACTATATTCCCAATCAATCAGATACAAGCGGTCATTTTTTTCAATAAAATTACCTAAATGCAGATCGTGGTGACAGATTGCTAATGTAAAAGGCTGGATCGTTTGAAATGGGGGCTGGAATCTTAATGTGGCTTGTTGCTGTTCTGAGAGCTTGTCCCATAAAAATTGACAACGCTCAGCAAGTTCCAGCTTTGGAAGGGGTTGAGTAATAGGAAAAAGATGCAATTCAGCAAGTTGTAACGCCAGCTTGCTTAGTAATGATGAGCTGAAGTGGCTAGGTATATTACCTTCAACCCAAGTTAATAAACTAGCATTTTCATTATGGTAATAGACCTTTGGCGTAAAAGGTAAGTGAGTTAAATAGCGTAAAATTTGTACCTCTTGAGTATAACTAATCCCGAAAGCGGTTGCTCGCTCATTTTGTTGGCGTAAAACAAAACGCTCGCCAGAGGCGAGCTGAATCTGTTGGCTACAAGCGGTCAATCCTGATAAATTTTTGCGAAAAACGACCGCTTGTTGTTGCCTTGCAAGCCAATCAAAAACATTCATCGGCTACCACGTAAATAGATACGATAATTGCTGCTTTCATTAGTTGGCTTTTCAAACGGTAGTGTTTGTGACTGTTTGCTATTTAACCACAACTGTAACCAAGATTGCTCTGATATGTCATTTGCAGTTTGGGTAACGCCTTGACTATCATACCAAAATAACTTGTAGGATAAATTAAGCGGCTGTTCACTCAGATTCGTGATAGAAAGTTTATCGATTTCAGCATCAACTTGTATAAGTGGAGCAATTTGAGCTTCAATATTTACAATCGGTTCTGATTTTCCTTTGATATAACTTTGCGGATTACTGCCGCAAGCGGTTAAAAAAAGCGAAAAACTTGCCAATAGCCAATAAGATTTTAATCGTTTCATTCTATTTATTGTTTAACATTTTGCCTAAAGGTTCACCACCCACTAAATGCATATGGATATGAAATACTTCCTGACCGCCATGTACGTTACAATTTATGATTAAGCGGTAACCATCTTCTGCGATACCTTCTTCTTTTGCAATTTTCGCCGCAGCGGTAAATAAGCGACCTAAGGCTAATTCGTCTTCTGCTTCAACGTGGTTTACGGTTGGAATTAATTTATTCGGCACGATTAAAATGTGAGTCGGTGCTTGTGGAGAAATATCACGGAAAGCCGTTACGAGTTCATCTTGATAGACAATTGCTGCCGGAATTTCTTTACGGATAATTTTACTGAAAATCGTTTCTTCAAATGTAGTGTTTGACATAAATATTCCTTATGAATGAGTTGCTTAGAAGTAATAATTCTCTAATTTTTTAGAAAATTTTGCAAAAAAATTTACCGCTTGTATTGTTGATATTGTTTATTTACTAGTGTCACTATAAAAACAATCGATTGAATTAAAATAATTGTTGGACCCGTTGCCGCATCAATATGATAGCTTAATATCGTCCCAAAAACAGATGAGCTAATCGCAATGATCATCGCAATAACCAACATATAGTCAAAGCGGTTTGATAGTTGGTAGGCGGTAATCCCTGGAGCAATTAACATTGCAACAACTAGAATCACACCAACAACTTGCATTGCACTAATGATGGTTAATGCTAAGAGTGCAAGCAATCCGTAGTGTAGCCATTTGACCGGTAAACCAATTACTTTAGCATGGCTACTATCGAAGCAATAGAGTAAGAAATCTTTGCGTTTAAAGATAATGATGCTAAAGGTTATCGCACAAATAATCATGGTTTGCATTAATTCGGATTGAGTCACACCGAGCAAATTACCGAATAGTAAGTGGGTAAGATGTTGTTCGGTCGGTAAGGCGGTAAATAACACGATACCGAACGCAAATAGGCCAGAAAACATAATGCCCATAATGGTGTCTTCTTTTAAGCGAGAGTTTTCTTTGAGATAGCCCACAGAAATCGAACAAAATAATCCTGAAGTAAATGCACCGATAGCTAAAGGTAGTCCTAATAGACTTGAGATGACGACACCCGGCAATACAGCATGAGAAATTGCATCGCCCATTAATGACCAACCTTTTAAAATTAAATAGCAGGAAAGTACCGCACAAATAGAAGCGACTAAGACAGCTGTAAAAAGAGCGGTTTGCATAAATTCAAATTCAAAAGGTGTAACAAACCATTGTATCAATTCATTCATTGATTGCCTCCAAACGCTTACGTTTTTGGCTGATTAAACCGTATTTAGGTGCAAAGCAAAATGCCAATAAAAAGATAAAGGTTTGTAAGCTCACAATCACACCGCCGGTCGCACCATTTAAAAAGTAACTGAGATAGGCTCCGACTCCACTACTTAAACTACCAATAAGAATGGCAATGATGACTAAACGAGGGAATCTGTCTGTCAGTAAATAGGCGGTTGCACCTGGCGTAACAACCATTGCAATCACTAAGATTGCACCAACGGTTTGTAATGCCACCACGACACAAGCACTTAATAAGGTAAAGAATAAGATTTTGTAACGTAGAGGAGAAAGTCCTACGGATAATGCGTGATGTTCATCAAAAAAAGTGAGCAGTAAATCTTTCCAGAACAGGATAAGACCGAGCAACGATAATCCGATAATGATTGCAACTTGCCATAAATCTTCATCCGCAATACCAAGAATATTGCCCATAATGATCGCATTCACATCAACCGATGTCGGGTTGAGTGACACAATAAACATACCCAGTGCAAAAAATGTAGTAAAAATAAAGCCGATAATCGCATCTTCTTTTATACGAGTCATACTTTTTACCCATAAAATCGAAAGTACGGCAAGAATACCGGAAAAAAATGCACCGAAAGCATAAGGAAGTTTTAACGCATAAGCGATAGCAACGCCCGGTACTACAGCATGAGAAAGAGCATCGCCAATTAAAGACCAGCCTTTTAGCATTAAAAAGGCAGAGAGAAAAGCACAAACCACACCAACGCCCATACTGACAAAAATCGCTTTTTGCATATAGTTATATTGGAATGGTTCGAGTAGTAGTTCTAACATTTATAAACCTAAGATTTTCTTCACTGGGGCGAAGCTCTTTCGGTGAAAAGGGGTTGCCCCAAATTGTTCCAGTTTTTCAAAATGTAGTTTAGTCGGATAGCCTTTATGTTTTGCAAAACCATATTCTGGATATTGCACATCTAATTCATCCATTTCCTGATCTCGGGCAACTTTAGCTAAAATCGAAGCGGCACTGATCTCGGCAACTAAACTATCTCCTTTTATGACCGCTTGTGCCGGCATCGGTAAAGTTGGAATACGGTTACCGTCAACTAGCACGAAATCGGGCTGAATATTTAATCCGGCAACCGCTCGCTGCATGGCAAGCATCGTTGCGTGTAAAATATTCAATTGATCGATTTCTTCCGGTTCGGCTCTCCCTAAAGACCAACAAAGCGCTTTTGCTTTAATTTCCTCCGCTAAAAGCAAACGCTTCTTCTCCGACAGTTTTTTAGAATCGGCTAATCCTTCAATGGGATTATTTGGATCTAAAATCACGGCGGCGGTTACTACTGCACCGACTAACGGGCCTCTACCGACTTCGTCCACACCTGCGATCAAGTGGGCATTAGGATAAATGAAACTTGTACTCATTGCTATTGATTCTTATTTGATTTTATTCTTCTGTTCTAAAATGACGCTGACTTTTGGTTTCATCACGGCTTTCAATTAGTCGATGATAGTTTTCAAAGCGAATTGCATTAATTTCACCTTTTTCGACCGCTTCTCTTACCGCACAGCCCGGATCCGATTTATGCTTACAATCTCGGAATTTACATGTGCCTAATACCGATTGAAATTCACGATAACCAAGCGTGATTTGCTCCGGCTCTAAATGCCATAAACCAAATTCACGGATTCCTGGTGAATCAATCAAATTACCTCCTTGCGGTAAATGATATAAGCGAGAAGAGGTGGTCGTATGTTGCCCTAAGCCTGAAATATCACTCACAGAGCCTGTCAATGCGTTGACTTCCGGTAATAATTGGTTGATAAGACTCGATTTTCCTACTCCGGATTGACCAACAAAAATTGAAGTACCACGTGACAAATAGCGATCTAATTTATCCATGTTTTCACCAGTATCGGCAGACAGACAAAGGGTTTCGTAACCGATATTTTCATAAATAGCTAATTGCTTTTGCACTGCTTGTTGTTCTGATTCCGAAAGCAAATCAATTTTATTTAACACGATAAGCACAGGAATTTTAGCTGTTTCACAAATGACTAAATAGCGGTCAATAATATTGAGTGAAAGAGTAGGTAATACGGCAGAAACAATAATGATTTGATCGATATTTGCCGCCATGACTTTGATTCCGTCATAGTAATCAGGACGGCTCAGTTCGTTTTTACGCGGATAAATCGCTTCAATTACACCGCTGATACCTTGTAATTGCTCGTTACCTTTACGCCACGATACGCAGTCACCAACTACGACATTTTTGAGGGTACGGCGGAGATTACAACGATAAATTTCACCTTGTTCAGTTTCAACATCAGCGTGTTTTGCATGGCGAGTCACCACAATACCTTGCTGAATTTCGCCAAGCATTTCGTCTTGCCATTCTAATTCAGGCTTTGCGATTTTTTTATGATGATTCGATTTGATGCGACGTTGTTGGTTTTGGGTCAGTCTGCGTTTACTCAAGGGAGCTCTCTATTAGATAATCAAAATAAGACGGAAGGATACTATAAATTACAGGATTTATGTAGTACCGGCGTAATGATGCTGTTTTCGTTTATGAATAAAAAATTTATAATTTATGGTCTGGGATAAGAAATTTTAATGAAAATAGTTGCCAAATACTGGCAGGATTTATCGATTCTGATACAATAGATAAGATATAAACGAAAAAAACCGCCCAAATAGGGCGGTTGATAAACCAAAAGGGTTCAAAATATACAGGAAGTGAAACGAGTAACTCAAGGTTACTCTAGCCTAGTTTCCTAGACCAATATGCAAACACAACATCATACTTAAAAATCTGAAATAGCGGAGAGTCTATCTCAGCTATCACTATCTGTCTAAGTACGGCACGAATTATATTGATGTTGGACCAGTAACGCAAACTAAAAATTTTAATTCTAACTATCAAAAAAAATAATGGAATAACCATTCTACCTTTAAGGTCAAAGCCCATTATTTAACCAAATTAACCAAGAATAATTAATTACTATGAACAAAAGACTCCCTCCATTAAATGCATTAAAAGCATTTGAATCGGCAGCTCGCCATTTAAATTTTACTAAAGCGGCGGATGATTTATTTGTAACGCAAGCGGCAGTAAGTCATCAGATAAAATTATTAGAAGATTTTCTCGGCGTGTCATTATTTCATCGCAGAAATCGCTTATTAGAATTAACTGAAGCCGGTCAGCAATATTTTGAAGATATTCAACCGCTTTTGGAACAAATTGCGATGGCTACTGAAAAAGTTAAGTTAAAAAGTAGCCGACAAATTCTTTCAATTAGTACGACACCATCATTCGGTATGCACTGGCTTGTACCTCGCTTAAACGAGTTTCACAATAAATATCCGGATATTGAAGTGCGGCTGACTACGGCTTCACAAGATGAAGGGTTATTAGGTAAAGATATTGATGTCGCAATTTACTACGGAACAGGTAATTGGCAGAATCTTGAAGCGATTGAACTTGTTCAGGCTAGAATTATGATTTTGGCTGCACCGGAATATTTGCGAGATAATCCTATTAGTAAACCGCAAGATTTAGAAGGTAAAAATTTGATTCACGTTTGTTCACATACTAAATGGAAGCAAATGGCGGAACACCTGAGATTAAACCATTTAGAAGTTGAATCCGGTCCGATGTACCCGAATACTTCAATGGGGATTCAAGCGGCGAAGCATCGTCAAGGTGTAGTGGTTGCTAATCGAATTCTTGCTCAAGATGAAATTGAAGAAGGCTCGATGATTGAGCCGTTTGCTACAGATGTCTATGATGAAAAAGCATTTTATGTTGTATATCCTCCGCAAATGAAAGAAGTTGCGAAAGTGCAACATTTTGTGGAATGGATTATGCATGAAATAGAAGGAAGTTATAAATAATGAGGTATGAATGGGTATTATTTGATGCGGATGAAACACTATTTTCATTCAATTCATATTTAGGTCTAAAATCAATGTTAAAACATTATGGCATTGATTTTAGCCAACAAGATTATGATGAGTTTCAAGCGGTTAATAAACCGTTATGGGTTGCTTATCAAAATAATGAAATTACCGCAAAAGATATTCAAACGCGTCGTTTTGCTAAGTTATCGCACCAAACCGGGGTTGATGCGTTACAGCTTAATCAAGAATTAATGGCGGAAATGGCTCTAGTTAGTAAGCCATTAGATGGTGTGATGGATATGCTAAAACAACTTTACGGTAAAGTGAAATTAGGCATTATTACCAATGGTTTTACTGAATTACAACAAAAACGATTAATTAATACAGAAACCGAAAAATTTTTTGAAATTGTGGTAGTATCCGAGCAAATTGGTGCGGCAAAGCCGGATCGTCAAGTGTTTGATTATGCCTTTGCATTAATGGATCAATCGGATAGAACCAAAGTCTTAATGGTCGGCGATACTTTGGCATCTGATATTTTAGGCGGTAATAATGCTGGAATTGATACTTGTTGGTTTAATCCGACCAAAAGTAAAAATGAAACACAAATCCGTTCGACTTATGAAATTAGCTCAATGAGTCAACTTGTTGAGATTATTAAAGGAATTGAATAATGAAATTACAGCAGTTACGTTATATTGTTGAAATTGTAAACCAAAATCTGAATATCACTGAGGCGGCAGAAACGCTTTATACTTCTCAGCCGGGTATCAGTAAGCAAGTACGCTTATTAGAAAGTGAGTTAGGCATTAATATTTTTGAACGAAACGGTAAACATATCAAAGGGTTAACACCTGCCGGAGAAAAAATCGTTGCAATTGCCCGAGAATTATTAGTTAAAGCACAAAGTATTAAATCGGTAGCAGAAGAACAAACGCGTCCAAATCGTGGCGTATTAAGAATTGCGACACCGAATACGCAGGCTCGTTATGTATTACCACCGATTATTGAGAAGTTTAAAACTAAATATCCGGAAGTAAGTCTACAGTTACATCAAGGCTCACCAAGTCAAATTTACGATGCGTTAATGGCAGGGGAAGTTGATCTTGCGATTACAACTGAAGCACAACATTTATTTGAAGATGCGATTTTACTGCCTTGCTATTTATGGAATCGTTCGGTAATTGTGAAACCGGATCACCCGTTAGTAAAATTTGCGAACCAAAGTGAGAGTTTGACGGTCGAAGAGCTTGGTAAATATGATCTGATTACTTATACCTTCGGTTTTACCGGACAATCAGATTTAGACCATGCATTTAATAAAGAAGGAATTTTGCCTCATATTGTGTTTACGGCGACAGATGCGGATGTGATTAAAACCTATGTACGTTTAGGTTTGGGGGTTGGGATTATGGCATCAATGGCTCATACAGCGGCAGACAGTGATTTAGTTTCGATTGATGCGAGCCACTTATTCCAATCTAGTATGACTCAGATCGCATTTAAACGAGGCACATTCTTACGTAATTATATGTATGATTTTATTAACTATTTCTCTCCGCATTTAACCAAAATGCAAGTGGAAAAGGCAGAACAATTGCGGGAAACCAATGCAATTCTCCGTTTGTTCGAAAATACCAAACTTGAGGAAAAATAAATGAATTTTTTTAAAAAAGTCGCACTCTCGTTCTTTGCAATTTTATCGTTAATTTCAACCGCTTGGGCTGAGGATTTCAATATTAAATATAGTTCGAATTATTTAATGCCGGCTTATGTGCATTTTAAAAATGGAGCGGGTCAGTATTCGATTCAATCGAAAATTAACGTGCCACTGTATAACATTGTTTTCTCTGCGAAAGGAACAGAGCGTAACGGGCAATTTAATATGTTGAGCTACCGCGATACACGTAATGGTAAAACCTATGCGTTAGCGGAGATTGATTCAAGTACAATTAAATATGGAAAAGCGAAAGATCCATTAAAACAAGAGGCGTTAACGATGCCGACTTTTGATTTATTTACTACTGCTTTTCAATTAAGTTATTACGATCGTTTACCGAATAGTTTTCAAACAACCAATGGTAAAAAATTATATCCGACGCCAAATGTAAAACTCAATAAAGTACAAAAAGCGGTAACGGTAAAAGGGCAGACTTATCAAGAAATTACTTATAGTTTTAAAACCAGTGATAACAAAGCGATTACTGTGAAAAAATATGTAGGTGAAAAATTCCCTCGTTATATTTCATATAATCGTGATGGAGATAACTATGAGTTAACCTTTGATAGCTTTGTAAAATAAGCGATAGTTACAAAAAGACAAGCGGTCTATTTTTCGCAATTTTTTGCAAGAAATAGACCGCTTGTATTTATGGCTGAAAACTAGAAGTCTTCAAAATATTGCTGGATAGTATTGATATCTTTGGTTTGAGTTAAGGCAAGTTGTAATAATACACGTGCTTTTTGTGGATTGAGTGTGCCGGATGCCACAAAACCATATTTAGAATCATCTACTTCCGCATCGCGAGTAGTATAGCCGGTTGGCACACGTGAGGAGCGAACCACCGCAACACCATTTTTCGCTGCTTGTTCAAGTAACGCTAAATTTGCAGCATTCATATTACCGTTACCGACACCAGCAACCACAATACCTTGATAACCCGCATCTAATAAGGCTTTAAGCGGCTCAGTCGGCATATTGGCATAAGCGTAGATAATACCGACTTTCGGCAGTTCATTCAGATTATCAACCTTAAATGGGGTATTTAGCGTGTGTTTGCTTTCCGGAGCACGTTCGTAATCGACTTTACTGTTATGAATATAGCCGAGAGTACCGAAATTCGGTGAGTGAAAGGTTTGTACAGCGGTGGTGCTGGTTTTAGTCACATCTCTTGCCCCTAGTACTTCATCATTCATTGCGACTAACACACCACGTTTTGCCGATTTTTTATCTTTAGCCACTACAATTGAATTATATAAATTCAACGGACCATCTGCACTTTTCTCCGTTGCTGGACGCATTGCACCGACTAAAACCACCGGTTTATCGCATTTTACCGTCATATCGAGGAAATATGCGGTTTCTTCCATCGTATCTGTACCATGAGTAATCACAAAGCCGTCCGTATTGGTACATTGATTATTAATGGTTTTCGCTAATTTTAGCCATACTTCGTCACTCATATCTTGTGAGCCAATTTTGACTACTTGTTCGCCTTTAATGTTTGCCAACGTTTTCATTTCCGGTACGGCTTCGATTAACGTATCAATATTTAATTGCCCTGCTTGATAGGCTGAACTCACGGCACTTTGTCCGCTGCCGGCAATCGTTCCACCGGTTGCTAAAATCGTAATATTCGGCAATTCCGCCGCATACACACTTGAAACCGCTATAGAAAGCACAGCAGATAAAGCAAGTTTTTTGAGTTTCATATAAGCTCCTTAAGATTTTAAAAAGATAAGGAATTATCCCACGTAATCCAATGCAAATAGAAACACTTACCGTTTGTTCTTTGATCTCGTTCACAAAATTTTTGCATTGAACAAGCGGTTAAATTTCCCATTTTTATTGCAAAGAAATGTTGTAAAAAAATTGGTTAAATTTGACCGCTTGTTGATTTTTCCGATAGCACAAAAATACCTTTTACTGTATACTACGCTCCCGTCCTGATAGTTCTATTTTACTATCCATTCCGAATTTTCTTATCTATTTAACTGATTATCAAAGGCAGATCAAAATGGCAACGAATTATATTTTCGTGACGGGCGGTGTTGTTTCATCTTTAGGCAAAGGTATTGCCGCTGCATCTCTCGCATCAATTCTCGAAGCTCGTGGTTTAAACGTAACCATTATGAAGCTGGATCCTTATATCAATGTTGACCCGGGTACAATGAGTCCAACGCAACACGGTGAAGTGTTTGTGACGCAAGATGGGGCGGAAACTGACTTAGACTTAGGTCACTATGAGCGTTTTATCCGTTCTAAAATGAGCAAAGCGAATAACTTTACTAGCGGTAAAATTTATTCTGAAGTATTACGTAAAGAACGCCGTGGCGATTATTTAGGTGCGACCATCCAAGTGATTCCGCATATCACCAATGAAATTAAAGAACGTGTTATTGAAGGCGGTAAAGGTCGTGATGTAGTTATCGTTGAAGTTGGCGGTACGGTAGGCGATATTGAATCGTTACCGTTCTTAGAAGCGTTACGTCAGCTAGCGGTGGATGTTGGTCGTGAAAAAACCTTATTTATGCACTTAACCTTAGTGCCTTATATTCCGACAGCAGGTGAAGTGAAAACGAAACCGACTCAACACTCGGTAAAAGAATTACTTTCAATCGGTATTCAACCGGATGTGTTAATTTGCCGTTCGGATCGAGCGATTCCAAGCAATGAGCGTAAAAAAATCGCCTTATTCTGTAACGTGCCGGAACGTGCGGTGATTTCATTAAAAGACGTGGATTCAATTTACCGTATTCCGGAATTACTTAAATCACAAGGCTTAGATAGCTTCGTTTGTGATCGTTTCCGTTTAGATTGCCCGGAAGCGGATTTAAGCGAATGGGAACAAGTGCTTTATCGCCAAGCTAACCCAACCGGTGAAGTGACTATCGGTATGGTGGGTAAATATGTTGAATTACCGGATGCGTATAAATCAGTAAATGAAGCGTTAAAACACGCAGGTTTAACCAATCGCTTAACGGTAAATATCAAGTATATTGATTCACAAGATGTAGAAACAAAAGGCATTGAAGTTTTACACGGTTTGGATGCAATTTTAGTACCGGGCGGTTTCGGTTATCGTGGTGTGGAAGGTAAAATTCGTACCGCACAATATGCACGTGAGAACAAAATCCCTTATTTAGGTATTTGTTTAGGTATGCAGATCGCACTCATCGAATATGCACGTAATGTGGCAGGTTTAACCCAAGCAAATTCATCTGAGTTTGATAAAGATTGTCCACAACCGGTCGTTGGTTTAATTACTGAATGGCAAGATGAGTCTGGTAATGTGGAAACACGTTCTGACGATTCGGATTTAGGCGGTACAATGCGTTTAGGTGCACAACAATGCCACTTAATCGAAGGTACTAAAGCACGTGAAGTTTATGGTGCGGAAACTATCGTTGAGCGTCACCGTCACCGTTATGAGGTAAACAATACTTTATTACCACAAATCGAAGCGGCAGGATTAAAAGTGAGTGGCTTATCGGCAGATCGTAAATTAGTGGAAATCATTGAAGTGCCAAATCACCCATGGTTTATTGCAGCACAATTCCATCCGGAATTTACCTCAACACCACGTGACGGTCACCCATTATTTGCCGGTTTCGTAAAAGCGGCGAAAGACTATCAAGATAGTCACAAAGCATAAGCTGTAAGGTTTTTCTTTCTCAAGCGGTCAATTTCTTGCAAAATTTTGCGAAAAATTGACCGCTTGTTATTTATAAAAGGAGTAAAAAATGGCTGATCCACATATTCAATCACCTATGGATTTTTGGGATTATCTAACTGTTATTATCTATCGTCTAGGATTTGTGGTAGCAAGTATTATGGTGTTACTGTTACCCTATCAAACCGAATTGGTTTCATCCGGCTTATTTGTTGCTGGGGCAATGCTAGCTTCTTCACTTCATCTTTATTTAAAACAATTTCGTTTTATTTTTCAATTTGTTGCATGGATAGGTTTACTTTGCCAAATCTTCTGTTTTCCAATGCTTGCTTTAGGGGCGATGTTATTTGTGATTGGTGGTTTGAGTTATAAAGAATATTTTTGTTTTAGAGTATTCGGCTTAAATTTTCAACCGTTTCTTGTGGCGGTACTTTGGTTGGCATTATTGTTGGAGCAGGTATTATTATACCAAGTGGTTAGTACGATAAGCGGAGTATTATTAGTGGTACTTAGTATTCAAAAATGGCGAATGCCGTTACATTTTGATATTGGCGATAAGACTAAGTTTCAGATTTAAGTAATAAAAAAACGGCATTTAAGCCGTTTTTTATATGTAATATTAACGCAAAAATGCCGGAATCTTGCTTTCGTAAGCTGCGATTGCATCTTCGTGTTGTAGGGTTAAGCCGATATTATCTAACCCATTTAATAAACAGTGACGGCGGAATTCGTCTAATTCAAAATGGTAAACTTTGTCACCTACCGTTACCGTCATTGCTTCTAAATCAATATGGATTTGTTTGCCTTCATTCGCCCATACCCATTGGAAGATTTCTTCCACTTCCTCTTCGCTTAAGCGAATTGGGAGCATATGATTGTTTAAGCTATTGTTATAGAAAATATCTGCAAAGCTTGGTGCAATCATCACTTTGAAACCATAATCGGCTAACGCCCAAGGTGCGTGTTCACGAGAAGAACCACAGCCTAAATTTTTACGAGCCAGTAAAATAGTTGCCCCTTGATATTGTGGGAAATTTAACACAAAATCCGGATTTAATTGGGTTTCTTCCGCATCTAAATAACGCCATTCGTGGAATAAATGCTTACCGAAGCCGACACGAGTAATCGCTTGTAAGAACTGTTTTGGAATGATTGCGTCAGTATCCACATTCGCCGCATCAAGCGGAACGACCAAACCTGAGTGTTGTTTTAATCCTGCCATTTTTTTATCCTTAATTTAATTCCACGTGACGAATATCGACAAATTTACCAAACATTGCTGCTGCAGCTGCCATTGCTGGGCTAACTAAGTGGGTACGACCGTTACGACCTTGGCGACCTTCAAAGTTACGGTTAGAGGTTGAAGCACAACGTTCCCATTCGCCTAAACGGTCATCGTTCATACCTAAACACATTGAGCAGCCCGGATTACGCCATTCTGCGCCGGCTTCGATAAAGATCTTATCTAGGCCTTCTTTTTCCGCCTGTTCTTTCACTAAACCTGAACCTGGAACAACTAATACACGTTTTACGTTATCTGCTTTTTTACGGCCTTTCATTACTGCTGCTGCTGCACGTAAATCTTCGATACGAGAGTTAGTGCAAGAACCGATAAATACTTGATCCACTGGGATATCTTTCATATCGGTGTTGGCTTCTAAACCGATGTATGCCAATGCTTTTTCTGCCGAGGCTTTTGTGACCGGATCTGCCATTTCTTGTGGGTTTGGCACAATTTGGTCAATACCGATTACTTGACCCGGGTTGGTTCCCCAAGTCACTTGCGGTGCAATATCTTTCGCTTCCAATGTGACGACCGCATCAAAGACTGCATCATCGTCTGATTTTAAGGTTTGCCAATATTCAATGGCATCATCCCAATCTTTGCCTTTTGGTGCGTACGGACGACCTTTCAAGTAAGCGAATGTGGTTTCATCCGGTGCAACTAGACCGGCTTTTGCACCAAATTCGATTGCCATATTACATACCGTCATACGACCTTCCATGGATAAATCACGGATCGCTTCACCGCAGAACTCCACCACATAACCAGTACCACCTGCCATAGTAGTTTTGCCGATAATCGCTAATACAATATCTTTGGCGGTAATACCCGAGTTTACTTTACCACGCACTTCCACTTTCATACTTTTCGCACGTGCTTGTTTTAAGGTTTGCGTTGCAAGTACGTGTTCCACTTCAGAAGTACCGATACCGAAAGCTAATGCACCAAATGCACCGTGTGTGGCAGTATGCGAGTCACCGCATACAATGGTCATACCAGGTAAGGTTAAGCCTTGCTCCGGTCCCATTACGTGGACAATACCCTGTTCTTTGGTTTGCATATCGAATAACGAAATACCGCTTGCTTCACAGTTTTTGGCTAATTCTAAAACTTGGATTTTCGCCTGACCTTCTAGTTTATTAACATCTCGTACTTGGGTTGAAATGCTGTGATCCATTGTACCGAAAGTTTTTCCAATTTGGCGTACTTGGCGACCAGCTACACGTAAACCGTCAAACGCTTGTGGGCTAGTAACTTCGTGGATTAAATGGCGGTTAATATAAAGAATCGGCGTTTCACCTGCAGCTTCATATACCACGTGTGCGTCAAATAGTTTTTCGTATAGTGTTTTTGCCATAATATTGTCCAACTCTAAAATGAATATTGTGAATGCAATTAATTTTGAATTAAGTGCGGTTACATTTGTTACTTTTTGTGTAAAGCAACCGCTGGTGTAAAGGAATATAACCGTTAACTATTTGAATGTAAAATGCTATTTTTATAAAAAATGGCGTGTTTTATGCTGTTTAAGAAGCTGGAAAATGCTTGTTTTTGCTATAAGGTAGAATATTATTCTAAAGTTTTAGGAATATATAGACGCTTATCTATGCTTTATTCCACTTTATAGCGTGATGCCCTAAATCATTTTTCTTTTGATTTAGTTACAATAAAAGGTAATTCCTATCATTAGAGGATCATAAAACCATGTTAAAACTTGATATTCCTACCGCACAAGCGATTGTAAAACGTACTATGCAGATTATTCCTAATTCCGTGAATGTTATGGATGAGAATGGAATAATTATCGCATCGGGCAATCCCTCTCGTTTAGGCGAGCGTCATACTGGAGCCATTATCGTACTACGTAATAAACAGGCGGTTGAAATTGATGAACATCTTGTAAAGCAGTGGAATTATGAGGCAAGAGAGGGATTTAATTTACCAATTTCTTATTTGGGAAATATTATCGGGGTTATCGGTATCTCCGGTAAACCTAATGAGGTGCGTCAGTATGGTGAGTTAGTCAAAATGGCAGCGGAACTCATTGTAGAGCAGTCAGTATTACTCGCTCAGGAACGTTGGCAACAGCGTTATAAAGAAGAATTTATTCGTCAACTTTTGCGAGGTAATTTAAGCGAAGCAGAAGTTAAGCAACAAGCGGTCTTTTTTCAATTAGATTTTTGTCACGCACCGATAACCTTGATGGTTAAGATAAACCAGCCGGATTCTGAAAAACTGCAACGCTTGCTTAACCATATAGAAGCAAATACAAGACATCTTGCACTTGCCGTAGTTGATTTAGATAAATTGGTTGTTTTGATGAGCGAAGATGAATTTAACCATCTCTATAAAGAACGGAATTTATTGTCATTATTACCGGATATTACGCGTAATACTGAATATAAAATTGTTGTTGGAGCAAAAGTAGACTACTTTCATCAAGTTCATTTTTCGTATCAAACTGCATTACATACCTTAGCCTATGCCGAAAAAATGCGATTAAAAAAACAAATACTGCTTTTTTCAGATTATAAATTACCGGCGCTCTTAGCTGATTTTGCTCAAACTTGGCAATGTAGCGAATTATTGTCGCCGTTTAATGCTCTCTTTGCACAAGATAACAAAGCGGTTTTATTTAAGAGTTTGCAACAATATTTTTTGTCAAATTGTGATCTTGCTCACGCTTCTGAGAAACTATTTATTCATCCAAATACATTACGTTATCGCTTAGAAAAGATTGAAGAAATTACTTCCTTATCTTTCAATAAGATAGAAGATAAATTTATGCTTTATTTAGGTGCATCATTGCTTAAATAATTTGTATGAAATAACAAAAATATAGAGTAAATAAGTTTATTTTTTGTTATTTTTACTAAAGACTTTTCGTGTTAAATATTGATAATACACATTATTCTTTTTTAATGAACGTATAGGTGTTTATTATGGTAACAGTAACAGCAATTGGAGCAGTCGTTGCCCTTTCTGTGGCAATTGTTCTTATCTTGAAAAAAGTGCCGCCGGCATATGGTATGTTAATCGGGGCATTGGTCGGCGGTTTAATCGGTGGGGCGGATCTGTCGCAAACCGTGAGCTTAATGATCGGCGGTGCACAAGGAATTACTACTGCGGTAATGCGTATCTTAGCTGCGGGTGTATTAGCCGGTGTGTTAATTGAATCCGGTGCGGCAAGTACCATTGCAGAAACCATCGTGAAAAAATTAGGCGAAACCCGTGCATTACTTGCTTTAGTGCTTTCCACTATGATTTTAACTGCTGTTGGGGTATTTGTGGATGTGGCAGTTATTACTGTTTCACCAATCGCATTAGCGTTAGCGAAACGTGGTAATTTATCCAAACCGGCAATCTTATTGGCAATGATTGGTGGTGGTAAAGCCGGTAATTTAATGTCACCGAATCCAAATGCGATTGCGGCTTCAGACGCTTTTCATTTACCACTCACGTCTGTAATGGCTGCAGGCATCATTCCGGCAATTTTCGGTATTATTCTGACTTATTTTTTAGCAAAACGCCTGATCAATAAAGGTTCAAAAGTTACGGATAGCGAAGTTTCTGCAAATAATCTGCAAAATTTACCCGCTTTCCTACCGGCAATTGCTGCACCGCTTTGTGCGATTATCTTATTAGCATTACGCCCTATTGCGGATATTAAAATTGACCCGTTGATCGCATTACCGCTTGGTGGTTTAGTTGGTGCATTGGCAATGGGTAAATTAAAACAAGTGAATCAATTTGCCACTTCAGGTTTATTAAAAATGTCACCGGTTGCTGTGATGTTATTAGGTACAGGGGCATTAGCCGGCATTATTGCCAATTCAGGTTTAAAAGATGTATTAATTGAAGCGTTAACTGCTTCCGGCTTGCCATCTTATTTACTTGCACCGATTTCAGGGGCGTTAATGTCACTGGCAACTGCTTCAACCACAGCGGGTACCGTAGTAGCGTCAAATGTATTTAGTGCAACTTTAATCGAGTTAGGTGTAAGTGCATTGGCTGGTGCGGCAATGATTCACGCCGGTGCGACTGTATTTGACCATATGCCGCACGGTTCTTTCTTCCACGCCACCGGTGGTAGCGTCAATATGGAGATGAAAGAACGTCTAAAATTAATTCCATATGAAACCGCAGTCGGTTTAATTATGACGATCGTGTCAACCTTAGTATTTGGTGTGTTTAAATTATTCTAAGAGGTCAAATATGAAAATTGTTATTGCTCCCGATTCATTTAAAGAAAGTCTTACAGCGCTTGAAGTAGCACAATCAATCGAAGGTGGTTTCAGACGTATTTTCCCTGATGCGGAATATATTAAAGTGCCAATGGCAGACGGTGGTGAAGGTTCGGTTCAGTCATTAATTGATGCGACTAAAGGCGAATTATTAGAAGTTGAAGTGACTGCGCCGCTTGGTAATAAAGTGACCGGCTTTTTAGGCATTTCAGGCGATAAACAGACCGCTTTTATTGAAATGGCAGCGGCTTCCGGTTTACATCTTGTGCCTTTTGAACAACGTAATCCGCTTAAAACCACCAGTTTCGGCACCGGCGAATTAATCAAAAAAGCGTTAGATCTGGGTGTGAAGAAAATTCTGTTGGGTATTGGCGGTAGTGCGACCAATGACGGCGGTGTCGGTATGTTGCAAGCGCTCGGTGCTTCTTTTAAAAATGCAGTCGGTGAGGAAATTGATTTTGGGGGCGAACAGCTACAACAAATCAGCCAGATTTCGTTAGAAAATTTAGAGCCTCGTTTACAAAGTGTTGAGTTTGAAGTGGCGTGCGATGTAAATAACCCGTTATGCGGCGAGCGTGGCGCTTCGGCAGTGTTTGGCCCACAAAAAGGCGCAACGCCGGAGATGGTGCAAACCTTGGATAATGCTTTGGCGCATTTTGCGGATATAGCATTAGCTCAACAAGGGATTGCGATTGCTAATCATGCCGGCGCAGGTGCGGCAGGCGGTATGGGCGGCGGTTTATTATTACTGCCGAACGTGCAGCTTAAAGCAGGTGTACAAATCATTATCGAAGCGACTCGTCTGGCAGAACATATTCAAGATGCGGATTTAGTGATTACCGGCGAGGGGCGTATGGACGCACAAAGTATTGCTGGCAAAACACCGGTGGGTGTGGCAAAAACGGCAAAACAATTTGATGTGCCGGTGATTGCGATTGTCGGTTGCTTACGAGAAGATTACAATGTGGTTTATCAGCACGGCATTGATGCGGTATTCCCGATTATTCGTCAATTAAATTCACTCGAAGAAACCTTAAAACAAGGACGAGAAAACTTGGAGTCTAGCGCAGAAAATGTCGCACGTTTAATTAAATTGAAAATGTAGAAATTGGCGGAGGGCTTATGCAACAGAAACAGTTTATTGTGACCGGACATGTACAAGGTGTCGGTTTTCGATTTTTCACGCTACAAGAGGCAGGAAAACTCGGCATTAAAGGTTATGTGAAAAATCGCCCTGAAGGCTCGGTGGAAGTGGTTGCAATGGGGAGTGAAGCGCAAATGGCAGCGTTCAGAAACTGGCTACAAAAAGGCCCTCCGACATCTGCTGTGCGTAATTTAATTGAACAAAGTTATCAAGGCTCGGAACAATTCGAACGCTTTGAAATTCGACGCTAGCCATGGCGGATTTGGAATCAGACAAGCGGTTAAATTTGCAAAAAATCTTGTAAATTTAACCGCTTGTTATTTATTGCTCTTTGATAAGTTGTAGGACTTTAATAAACAACTTTTTGAATAAGTGAGGAATCGCTTGGTTGCCTCTTTGTTTAATTTCAGTTGAAATCGCAATCGCTAAATCCGGTTTTGAGGTGTACTGAATCGCTCGTTTGATAATGGTTTTGGTCGGGTATTTATGATCTCTCGGCTGCCAACGGGCAAGACGCACAAATACTTCTCTTAGTCCTTCGTGATAGAAAAAATGCTCAATATCTTGGCGTGGAATGACAGTCAAATGCTTACTTGGATGTTCATCTTCTTGTAACATACTTTTGGCAATATCGGCATATTTTTCGCCCGCTTGATCGCCATCGGTTAACACATACCATTCAATGCCCATCGCCTTGGCATATTTAATTAACGGACGTAAACCGCATTGGGCAAATTCTACAATCCGAATCCCTTCCATTTCCAAGTTAATATCTAGTAAATTTGCCAGCTCGGTTAGAATCCAAACTTCCGTTTCACCTTCGACTAAAATCCATGCTCGAGAAAATAAGGCTAAACCTCGATTGTAGTGAATATGAAAGGTCAATTTACGCAGATCTTCTTTACCTAAACGGCTGTGAGTCAGTGAAAAAGCTTCGGTACGATCTTGATAACGTACTAAACGACTGATTTCGCGTAGCGGCACTTGAGAAAGTAATTCCATCGAATTAGTCGTGGTAATACGTTGTATCGGAAGATAACTGACCAATTCCCAAAAGATCGCAATCATGCGAGGATGTAAACGGGCTTCAAGATCCTCAAATAGGATAATCGGCGTTTTGATTTGTTTATGTTTTTGATTAAGTACAAATAATGATGAAAGCTGAGTACGAACTTGTTGAATGAGCTTAGGATCTTGATTTTGTTTTAGATGTTGGCAAAGCGCTTTAACTTGATTCCATAGCTGGGTCGTATCAAGCGTAGTATCGACTGAGTGTATATCATCGTTAAAGAAGTAATATTTCAACAATAGTGAAAGTGCTGCCAATTCATTCGATAATTCGTGTTGTGTGAGATTATTGGGCTGAGAGAGTGCGGCTAAGTTAGCAAATGGATTTAATTGCACGTCACGGAAACGATATACCGGCGTTTGATTGATAATAATACGGACAATTTGTTCCAGATTATCAATATTTAATACTGCTCCGTGACTATCTAAAAATTGGTATGTTGTTTGCACACCTTGTTCAGTCAATATACCGATAACTTGTAAATATACTTTTTGTAACCCTTCCTCTGTTAAGTGCAGTATATCTCGATATTGCAGCTCATTTTGTGAAGAAGCATCGGATTCTTCTTCACAAAAGGTAAAACACAATTTAATTGATTGTGCTTGTTGCTGGTTTTTAAGATGAAAGTCGTCTTCTTGAAACTGATACAGTTCATCTTTTAAATTGAAAATATGGCTAAGTGCATCCAATAAACTGGATTTTCCCCACGCATTTTCGCCGATCAGTACCATATTAGGATGTAATGCAAGAGATAGGTAGTTAATACCTCGAAAGCCGGAAATCTCAATTTGTTGTAAATACATACCTAAATCCCCTATTTATTTGGTACGATTTGATAACAAGGTGTATAGGCTTCGCCGGTCGGTAATTTCATTCTATGCTGAGTAATGAACGTTTGTAACAAGAGGTCGATTTTATCCAATAATTTGTGATCACCTTGTAATTGGAACGGGCCGAATTGCTCTATCAAATCTTGAGTAGCAGGTTTAATATTACCAGCTACAATACCGGAGAATGCTCGCCGTAAGTTAGCGGCTAGCTGTTCGGTTGGTTGCTCAAAATGCAAATTTAAATGACTCATATTATGATGAGTCGGCTCAAACGGATGCGTAAATTCTTCCGCAATATGTAAAGACCAGTTAAAACTATATGAATCGGCAAGCTCAAGACGTTGCTGTTTAATCTCTTTCATCGATTTTGCCATCTTTTGTGCTACCAATGTCGGATTATCAATAATAATCTCATACATTTGCTGTGCTTCTTTACCTAAGGTTTCTCCGATAAATTGATCGATAGCGGTAAAATAAGCGGCACTTTCTTTTGGTGCGGTAAGAATGACCGGTAGTTTTTGTGCTTTATTTGCCGGATTGAGCTTGATGCCAAGAATGTAGAGCAATTCTTCCAATGTTCCTGGTCCGCCAGGGAAGATCACAATACCGTGTCCCATTCGTACAAATGCCTCTAAACGCTTTTCAATATCCGGCATAATGATTAATTCCGTTACGATCGGATTTGGTGGCTCGGAGGCAATAATGGACGGCTCGGTGATTCCGATAAAACGACTATGCTTATAACGTTGATTTGCGTGACCGATTGTTGCCCCTTTCATCGGTGCTTCCATTACACCCGTGCCGCAACCGGTAACGATATTGAATTGACGTAACCCAAGTTCCGTACCGACTGCACGGCAATATTGATATTCGGTTTGATTAATCGAATGTCCACCCCAGCACACGATTAGGTTCGGATCCGAACCGATTTCTAATGCTTTAGCGTTACGTAAAATGGAAAAGACAAGATTGGTAATGTATTTATTATTGTCTTGTGGAGAAGCGTGTTGCCCAATATATTGATAAAGTGCATTTACAAATACAATATCTCGTAATACCGCAAATAAATGATATTGGATATTGATGATCATTTTACCGTCTACAAAAGCGGATTCCGGTGGATTATGTAATTCAAGCGACACACCTTTTTCTTTGGTAAGTAGATTGATTTCAAAGTCAGGATATTGATTGAGTAACGCACGACTGTCATCAGTAATTGCACCGGAATTAAGTACGGCGAGTGAACAATTTCGATAGAGAGAATAGAGATTGCCTTGGGCATTTTTGGTGAGTAATTCCATCTCTAGGTGAGATAATTGGTCTAAGCTACCTTTGGGATTGACGCAATGAACGCTCATAAATTTTCCCTTAAATCCAAATAAAAACATTATCTGAATTTAAGGGAGAAATAGCAAATTTAATTATTCCTGCACGAAGCTGAGTGCTTGTTCAACGACTTCAACGCCGGCACCTTGCTTGGTGGCGTTCTCGCTTAAATGACGACGCCATTGACGTGCGCCTTTGCAGTTCTGGAATGTGCCTAACATATGTCGAACAATGTGGTTTAAATAAACCCCTTTTTGCGTTTGTGCTTCAATATAAGGCAACATTTTTTCCACCGCTTCACGAGCGGTGACAAGCGGTCGATTTTCATCGAAAATTTGCGAATCGATTTCACCTAATAATGACGGGTTTTGATAGGCTTCACGCCCCACCATTACACCATCGACAAATACCAAGTGTTGTTTGATTTCCTCAACGGTTTTAATGCCACCGTTAATTGAAATATTTAAGTGCGGAAAATCACGTTTCAGTTGATAAACACGCTCGTAATCAAGCGGTGGAATTTCACGATTTTGTTTTGGACTTAAACCGGATAACCACGCTTTACGAGCATGAACGATAAAATCGTTACTGTACGGCTGTACTTTCTCAATAAAATCACACAAAAATTCGTAGCTATCCAAGTCATCGATACCGATACGATGTTTAACCGTCACCGGAATTTGCACCGTATCTTGCATTGCTTTGATACAGTCGGCAACCAAATCGGCTTTTGCCATTAAACAAGCACCGAACATCCCGTTTTGCACACGGTCGGAAGGACAGCCGACATTTAAATTGATTTCGGCATAGCCACGTTCTTCAACTAATTTAGCACAATGTGCAAGCTGTACCGGATCGCTGCCGCCGAGTTGTAACGCAACCGGATTTTCACTCGGATCGTATTCAAGCAGATCGTATTTTGCGTGAATGATCGCCGGTGCGGTGATCATTTCGGTATAAAGCAAAGCGTGTTGACTAAATTGGCGATGAAAATAGCGACAATGGCGAGTGGTCCAATCCAACATTGGTGCAACGGAAAAACGTCCGCGATAAAATTGATTTTGCATAAAGTTATTCACGAATAAAAATAACAAGCGGTGTCATTTAGCTGATCTTTTGTAAAATTTTCGCTAAATTTAACCGCTTATAAAAGGATAAAAATTTCCTTCATCATACTATAAAACGCCTGTAAATTCACGGTTTTATCAGGCTTATCGGACATTTGGCTATAATTAGAACAATACAATATCTAGTAAATTTTTATTAAGAAAACACTAGATATTGATTTATAAATTGACAAAAAATTTTTTCTTTATAAATCAAAAGACTAACTAAAAAGCGCGTTTGTCAAGACTTGTGATTGCAAAAAAATTTCCCTAAAATCGCCGCCTATTGTTACCTTACTTTGAGCTAGAGAATTATGTCAAAAAGAAATCTCTTTGAAAGACGCTTGAATATCAAGCCGTATGAATATCCTGAATTATTAGAATTTAAAGATGCGATTCGCCATTCCTATTGGCTACATACAGAGTTTAATTTTACTGGTGATATTCAGAACTATCGTATTGATATTAATGATCATGAACGTCACGTTTTAACACGAGCGATGTTGGCGATTTCTCAGGTGGAAGTAAACGTAAAACGTTTCTGGGGTGAACTATATCGCTATTTCCCGAAACCGGAAATGGATGATGTCGGCGGTACATTCGCAGAGTCGGAAGTTCGTCACAAAGATGCATACTCGTTTTTATTAGAAAAATTAGGCTTAAACGAAATGTTTAGCCAAATCCAAGACATTGAGCCGTTAATGAACCGTATTCGTTATATGGAATCGTTCATGAAAGATAAAGATGCGGGTAAAGGTGAATTTGTGCTTTCACTCGTTTTATTCTCTCTTTTCGTAGAACATATTTCATTATTCGGTCAGTTCTTAATTATGATGTCGTTCAATAAGCATAAAAACCTGTTTAAAGGGATTTCTAATGCGGTTGAAGCAACGTCAAAAGAAGAAGAGATTCATGGTAAATTCGGTATTGCGTTATACGAAATTTTACGTGATGAACACAGTGAGCTTTTCACTCCGGAATTTTTTGAAGAATTAAAGACCCTATCTACTCAAGCGTTTGAGGCGGAATGTGGCATTTTAGATTGGATTTTTGAAGAAGGCGATTTAAGCTTTATTAGTCGTGAAGCGGTAGAAAACTATATTCGTAGCCGTTATAACAACTCGTTAATGACGCTAGGTTTAGAGCCGCCATACGATGTAAATCCTGAATTACTAAAAGAAACTGAGTGGTTTGATATTGAAATCCTGTCAACGAAAGAAACAGATTTCTTTAACAAACGTAGTACTGATTACAGCAAAAAAATGAAGCAGATTACCGCAGATGACTTATTCTAATACTCGCCCTGATTTTGAATGGCTAAATGAAGATAGCCGCTTATTTTTACAACGTGGTTACTTACTTGAAGGAACAACCGCATTAGAGCGTATTCGTTTTATCGCTGAACATGCGGAGCATAAACTCGGTATCGAAGGTTATGCGGATAAATTCTATCACTATATGGCACGTGGTTATTTCTCACTTTCTTCTCCGATTTGGTCGAATTTCGGTTTAGATCGTGGTTTACCGATTTCTTGTTTTGGTAGCTACATCGGTGACTCAATCCACGAAATTATGGTGACGACTGCTGAAGTGGGGATGATGAGTAAAATCGGTGGTGGTACTTCCGCTTATTTCGGTGATATTCGTCCGCGTGGTTCGGCAATTAAAAATAACGGTAAATCAGACGGTTCGTTCAACTTTAGTAAATTGTTTGATACGGTGATTGACGTTATTTCTCAAGGTACGTCACGTAAAGGCCAATTTGCCGGTTATATCGATATTGAACACGGCGATATTGACGAATGGTTAGATATTCATACCGAAGGTAACCCAATCCAATTAATGTATTACGGCGTATGTGTCGGTCATGATTGGTTAGAATCAATGAAAGCGGGTGACCCATATAAACGTCAACTTTGGGCAAAACTTTTACAACGTAAAACGGAAACGGGTATTCCGTATTTATTCTTTAAAGATAATGCGAATGCTGGTCGCCCGGACGTGTATAAAGATAAAAATATGACGGTACACGCATCAAACTTATGTACCGAAATTATGCTTCCGTCTAATTCTGACGAGAGTTTCGTTTGCTGCTTGTCTTCAATGAACTTACTCTATTTTGATGAGTGGAAGGATACGGATGCACCTGAAGTGTTAACTTACTTCTTAGATGTGGTCATGAGTGAGTTTATCGAGAAAAGCCAAAATATGCCGTTCTTAGAACGAGCAAATCGCTTTGCCACTCGCCATCGTGCATTAGGTTTAGGTGTTTTAGGCTGGCATAGCTATTTACAAGCGAATAACATTGCGTTTGATAGCTTTCAAGCAATGCAAAAAAACAATTTAATCTTTAAAACATTACAAGAAAAAACCTTAAAAGCATCACAAGAGTTAGCAAAACGTTTTGGTGAGCCGGAAATCTTAAAAGGCTACGGTCGCCGTAATACCACTTTAATGAGTATTGCACCGACTAAATCAAGTAGTTTTATTTTAGGTAGCGTATCGCCATCGGTTGAACCGTTTAAATCTAACTACTATGTTAAAGATTTAGCGAAGATTAAAACCGTGTATAAAAACCCGTTCTTAGAGAAATTACTCCAAGAAAAAGGTTTAGATACGGAAGAGATTTGGGAATCGATTTTACATAATGACGGTTCTGTACAGCACTTAGAACAACTAACCGATGAAGAAAAAGAAGTATTCAAAACTTTCTCTGAAATCAGCCAGTTAAGCGTGATTCAACAAGCGGCACAACGTCAGAAATATATCGACCAAGGTCAAAGTATTAATATTATGGTTCATCCGGCAACACCAGCGCGTGACTTGAATCAATTATACTTAACCGCAGAAGAACTTGGTTTAAAATCAATTTATTACCAATACTCAATGAGTGCGGCACAAGTATTTAACCGTAACTTATTAAGTTGTTCTAGCTGTGAAGGTTAATTAGAAGCATTAAAAACACCACCGTAAGGTGGTGTTTTTTTATCTGTAATATTTCTCGGAAATTAAACCGCTTATGATTTTTATTTATTGTTGTTTTGGGTAAATTTATGTAATCTTTCGATGGCTATATATAAAATATTAATAACAGTTAAGGAGACAATATGACTTCAAATTTAGCAAAATACGGGGTAATCGATTTACATCTGCACTTAGATGGATCTCTATCACCGGAGTGGATGATCGAATGGGCTGTTAAACAGCAAATTCAACTCCCATCCTATGACCCTAAAACCTTACTTCCTTTTATTTCTGTTCCACAAGATTGTAGTGATTTAAATCAATATTTACGTTGTTTTGAACTACCAATTTCTTTATTACAAACACCCGAATCTTTAGCTTCATCCGTGACTGATTTATTACAGCGATTGGATCAAATGGGATTGCTATATGTGGAAATCCGTTTTGCACCACAATTTCATACCCAAAGAGATATGAATCAAGAGCAAGCGGTACAAGCAGCACTCAAAGGTTTACGGGACGGTTTAGCAAAAACACGTTTGTTTAAAGCGAATTTAATTTTGTGTTGTATGCGAGCAGCGGATAATCAGGCAGAAAATTTAGAAACTGTACGCTTAGCCCATAAATATTTAAGTAAAGGTGAAGCCGGAGTAGTGGCAGTAGATTTAGCTGGAGCGGAAGGGTTGTATCCAACGGAAAAGTTTGCAGTAGAATTTAGTTATGCGAATCAATTAGGTGTGCCGTTTACTCTTCATGCCGGAGAAGCTGCCGGAGCGGAAAGTGTCGAGCAAGCACTTAACTTCGGTGCATTACGTATTGGACATGGTGTTCGCTCAATTCAGTCGGAAACGGTAATGTGTCAATTAATTAATACTCGAACACCGCTAGAAATGTGTCCATGTAGTAATTTGCAAACTAAAACGGTTCAGCATTTGAAAGATTATCCGCTACGTACTTTTTTGAAGCGTAATGTGGTAGCAACGCTAAATAGCGACAATATGACGGTTTCGCAAACCAATGTGAAAAATGAATTTCAATTATTGGAAAGCGATTATCAACTTACCAAAGAAGAAGCACAGCAGCTTTTATGTAATGTGATAGAAGCGGCTTTTCTTTATAAGCAAGATAAAACAGCTTTATTGAACGAAATTCAACAACGTTATCCAGCATTACTTTAGTTTAGCAAGCGGTTAACTTTGACTGAAAAGTTGTAAAAAAAGCACGAGCAATTACTCGTGCTTTTTTGTGCTATTTAGTAGTAAGAATGTTCACCGTGTTGGTGTTCAGTCACGTCTTTTACACCAGCCAGTTCATCAGGGAACATCGCCAGTAGTTGTTTTTCGATCCCTTCTTTTAAGGTGACATCTACCATTGAGCAACCGTTACAACCACCGCCAAATTGCAGAATTGCATATTTGTCTTCAGTCACTTCAATTAACGTTACTCGACCACCATGGCTGGCTAATTGCGGATTAACTTGAGTTTGAATCACATAATCTAGACGCTCAATAAAAGGTGCATCATCTGCCACTTTACGCATTTTTGCATTTGGTGCTTTTAACGTTAATTGAGAGCCCATTGGATCCGTTACGTAATCAATTTCAGCTTCATCTAAGAACGGTAAACTGATTTCATCCACAAAAGCAGAAAAACCGTTATATTCAAATTGAGTATCGGTTTCTTCAACGGCATTCGGCGGACAATAAGATACACCACATTCAGCATTAGGTGTTCCCGGATTGACGACGAAAATGCGGATATTGGTGTTTTCTTCTTGTTGTTCTAAAAGACGGCGGAAATGAGCTTGTGCCGCATCGGAAATCGAGATATGAATTGTGTCTTGTTGTTCCATGATTACTTTCCAAATTGATCATTAAATTGACTAAATCTATCAGGTATTCTACGCCTTACTAACTGTTTTTTCTAGCCAAATATTTTACAAATCTAAATTGTTACGAAGTTTACAAAAAGTTCAGAAAATTGTACCGCTTATGCGAGTAAAGCATTTAACTCTTAAGAGTTATTTGTTAAAAATTTGTACAATAAATATTGATTTATTTCAAATTTTCAAGGGCTAAGGGACAAAAAAATGGTCTTCTTATGGATATTTGACTGCTTTTTAAGTTAAAATAGCTCGTTTATTTTAGTTTGTGAAAAAAACAAATTAAATCAGATTTGAGAACTTTATGTAACGTGAGAAATAGGTGGGGGAATTCGTTTATTTCTGTATCGATTACGGCTCAAGAGAAGCGATTGCGATGTTTCGCAATCATATTTTTAACCCAACAAAAGTAGTGCAAATAATATGATTACAATCAAAAAAGGCTTGGATTTACCTATCGCAGGTACACCGGCACAAGTAATCCATAACGGCAATACCGTTAATGAAGTTGCGATGCTTGGCGAAGAATATGTGGGTATGCGTCCTTCTATGAAAGTTCGTGAAGGCGATTCAGTAAAAAAAGGTCAGGTTCTTTTTGAAGATAAAAAGAATCCGGGCGTAGTATTTACTGCTCCTGCAAGTGGTACTGTGGTTGCAATTAACCGTGGTGAAAAACGTGTTCTTCAGTCAGTCGTGATTAAAGTTGAGGGTGATGAGCAAATTACCTTTGACTGCTATGAAGCTACGCAATTAGCGTCTTTATCAGCAGAACAAGTGAAACGAAACCTTATTGCATCAGGCTTATGGACTGCATTCCGTACTCGTCCGTTCAGTAAGGTTCCTGCGGTAGATGCAATTCCGTCATCAATTTTCGTTAATGCAATGGACACAAATCCATTAGCGGCAGATCCGGAAATTGTTTTAAAAGAATACGAAACTGATTTTAAGTCCGGTTTAACAGTGTTAACCCGTCTATTTGACGGTCAAAAACCGGTTTATTTATGTAAAGATGCGGACAGTAATATTCCATTAAGTCCGGCTATCGAAGGTATCACAATTAAATCATTCAGTGGTGTACATCCTGCTGGTTTAGTTGGTACCCATATCCATTTCGTTGATCCTGTCAGTGCAACTAAACAAGTTTGGCATTTAAATTATCAAGATGTAATTGCTATCGGTAAATTATTTACTACTGGTGAATTATTTACTGACCGTATTATTTCTCTTGCAGGCCCGCAAGTGAAAAATCCTCGTTTAGTGCGTACTCGTCTTGGTGCTAACATTTCTCAGTTAACTGCGAACGAGTTGAATGCAGGTGAAAATCGTGTGATTTCAGGTTCGGTATTAAGCGGTGCAACGGCAACCGGTCCGGTTGATTATTTAGGTCGCTATGCGTTACAAGTTTCCGTACTTGCGGAAGGTCGTGAGAAAGAGTTCATCGGTTGGATTATGCCGGGTTCGGATAAATTCTCTATTACTCGTACCGTGTTAGGTCACTTTAGTAAAAAACTATTTAACTTCACGACAGCTGTTCACGGTGGTGAGCGTGCAATGGTGCCAATTGGTGCATATGAACGTGTAATGCCGTTAGATATTATTCCTACGTTGTTACTTCGTGATTTAGCTGCCGGCGATACCGATTCTGCACAAAACTTAGGTTGCTTAGAGCTAGATGAAGAAGATTTAGCATTATGTACTTATGTTTGCCCGGGTAAAAATAACTACGGTCCGATGTTACGTGCTGCGTTAGAGAAGATCGAGAAGGAAGGTTAAGAAAATGGGTTTAAAAAATCTTTTTGAAAAGATGGAACCTGCGTTTCACAAAGGTGGAAAATATGAGAAATGGTATACGCTTTTTGAAGCAACATATACTATTCTTTATACACCGGGTACGGTGACTCGTAAAGATTCACACGTACGTGATGCGTTAGATTCTAAACGTATGATGATTATCGTATGGTTAGCATTATTCCCAGCAATGTTTTGGGGGATGTATAACGTTGGTCATCAAGCATTATTAGCTACGAATCATTTAGGTACATTAGCCGATACGATTGCAAATAACTGGCATTATGGTTTTGCTGATGCGTTAGGTGCGACCTTAACTGCTGATGCAGGCTGGGGCAGTAAAATGTTACTTGGTGCAACTTATTTCCTTCCAATCTACTTAACGATTTTCTTAGTAGGTGGTTTCTGGGAAGTTGTATTTGCAATGGTGCGTAAGCATGAAATTAATGAAGGTTTCTTCGTTACCTCTATTTTATTAGCATTAATTGTTCCGCCAACATTACCTCTATGGCAAGCAGCACTTGCTGCGACATTCGGTGTTGTTGTTGCAAAAGAAGTATTCGGTGGTGTAGGTAAAAACTTTATGAACCCAGCATTAGCGGGTCGTGCGTTTTTATTCTTTGCATATCCGGGTCAAATCTCTGGTGATTTAGTGTGGACAGCAGCAGACGGATTCTCTGGTGCGACAGCTCTTTCACAATGGGCACAAGGCGGACAAGGTGCGTTAAAACACGTTGTAACCGGTCAAGAAATTACTTGGATGGATGCCTTCTTAGGTAATATTCCGGGATCAATCGGTGAAGTTTCAACACTTATGTTAATCATTGGTGCTGCAATTATCGTATTCACTCGCATTGCTTCATGGCGAATTATTGCCGGTGTAATGGTTGGTATGGCTGCGACTGCGACTGTATTTAATCTAATCGGTTCAAACACAAACCCTCTATTCTCAATGCCATGGCATTGGCACTTAGTATTAGGTGGTTTCGCATTAGGTATGTTCTTTATGGCGACAGACCCAGTATCTGCGGCATTTACTAATAAAGGTAAATGGTGGTACGGTGCGTTAATCGGTTTTATGTGTGTTGTTATCCGTGTAGCAAACCCAGCATATCCAGAAGGTATGATGTTAGCAATTTTATTCGCTAACTTATTTGCTCCGATCTTCGACTACTTAGTCGTTCAAGGCAACATCAAACGTAGAAAAGCGAAGGCGGCATAAAAATGGCTAAATTTAATAAAGATAGCGTAAGCGGTACTCTAACCGTTGTTGTGTTATTAAGTTTAATCTGTTCTCTTATCGTAGCAGGTGCTGCTGTGTTATTAAAACCAACACAAGATATTCAGAAACAACTTGATAAACAGAAAAACATCTTACAAGCGGCAGGTTTAATGCAAGAAAATACCAATGTGCAAGAAACCTACGCTAAATTCATTGAGCCGAAAATTGTTGATTTAGCAAGCGGCGATTATGTTGAAGGTGTAACTAACTTTGATGCGAAAGTAGCGGCGAAAGATCCTGCACAAAATGTAGCGATCAATCCGGCTGATGATAAAGCGAATATCAAAGTACGTGCTAAATATGCAGAAGTTTATTTAGTAAAAGACGAAGCAGGTAAAGTAAGCCAAGTGGTACTTCCTATGTACGGTAACGGTTTATGGTCAATTATGTACGGCTTTGTTGCGGTTCAACCGGATGCGAATACGGTAAATGGTATTACTTATTATGAACAAGGTGAAACGGCCGGTCTTGGTGGTGAAATTGCTAACCCTAACTGGCAGAAAAACTTTGTAGGTAAGAAATTATTCAACGCAAACAATGAAGTAGCATTAACCGTAGGTAAAGGTGCGTCAGCAGATAAAGATCACGGTGTTGATGGCTTATCTGGTGCGACATTAACTTCAAACGGTGTTGATGGCTCATTCAAATATTGGTTCGGTGCTAACGGTTTCGGTCCATATTTAGCGAAATTCAAAGCAGCAATGGGAGCTAACTAATGGCGAGTAACAATCTTAAAAAGTTATTGTTATCTCCAATCGCGGATAACAACCCGATTGCATTACAGATCTTAGGTATCTGTTCTGCATTAGCGGTAACGACTCAGTTACAAACAGCGGTAGTAATGGCGATTGCAGTAAGTTTAGTTACTGCTTTCTCTAGTATGTTTATTTCAATGATTCGCAACTATATTCCAAATAGTATCCGTATCATTGTACAAATGGCTATCATTGCATCACTTGTAATCTTAGTTGACCAAATTTTACGTGCATATGCATATGACTTATCAAAACAGCTTTCTGTATTCGTAGGTCTTATCATTACTAACTGTATCGTAATGGGTCGTGCTGAAGCATTTGCAATGAAATCAAGCCCAGTAGAAAGTTTTGTTGACGGTATCGGTAATGGTTTAGGTTACGGTGCGATGTTGCTCATCGTTGCATTTTTACGTGAATTAATCGGTTCAGGTAAATTATTCGGTGTCACCATTCTACAAACGATCCAAGACGGTGGCTGGTATCAAGCAAACGGTTTATTCTTATTAGCACCAAGTGCGTTCTTCATTATCGGTTTTGTGATTTGGGGTATTCGTACATGGAAACCAGAGCAAGTGGAGAAATAAGATGGAACATTATTTAAGTCTATTTGTTAAGTCTGTATTCATTGAGAATATGGCACTTTCTTTCTTCCTTGGTATGTGTACATTCCTTGCGGTGTCTAAGAAAGTTTCAACTGCTTTTGGTTTAGGTGTTGCGGTAATCGTGGTATTGGGTATTTCCGTACCGGCAAACCAATTAGTTTATACGCATGTATTAAAAGACGGTGCACTAGTTGAAGGTGTAGATTTAAGTTTCTTAAACTTCATCACATTCATTGGTGTGATTGCAGCACTTGTCCAAATCTTAGAAATGGTATTGGATAAGTTTTTCCCTGCATTATATAGTGCATTAGGTATCTTCTTACCACTAATTACCGTAAACTGTGCGATTTTTGGTGGCGTATCATTCATGGTTCAACGTGAATATAACTTCACAGAATCGGTAGTTTATGGTATCGGTGCAGGTACGGGCTGGATGTTAGCCATCGTCGCATTAGCAGGTTTAACTGAAAAAATGAAATATTCTGATGTGCCGGCTGGTTTACGTGGTTTAGGTATTACCTTTATTACTGTAGGCTTAATGGCATTAGGCTTTATGTCATTCTCAGGCATTCAATTATAAGGAGCATATCGTGGATAGTAATTTTATTTTCGGTATTATCGCATTTACTGCTCTGGTATTAGTGCTTGCGGTGATTATTCTTTTCGCTAAATCAAAATTAGTCGATTCAGGTGATATTACCATCTCAATCAACAACGATCCTGCAAAAGGTATTACGCTTCCGGCGGGTGGTAAATTACTTGGTGCTTTAGCGAGCAAAGGTATTTTCGTATCGTCAGCTTGTGGCGGTGGTGGCTCATGTGGTCAATGTCGAGTACAAGTAAAATCTGGTGGCGGTGAAATTCTTCCAACCGAGTTATCGCATATTTCGAAGAAAGAAGCGAAAGAAGGTTGGCGTTTAGCGTGTCAGGTAAATGTGAAATCTTCAATGGATGTTGAACTTCCGGAAGAAATCTTTGGTGTGAAAAAATGGGAATGTACTGTTATTTCTAACGATAACAAAGCAACCTTCATCAAAGAGCTTAAACTTCAAATTCCTGAAGGCGAAGAAGTGCCTTTCCGTGCGGGTGGTTATATCCAAATCGAAGCGGAACCTCATACAGTTAATTATAAAGACTTCGATATTCCGAAAGAGTATCACGAAGACTGGGATAAATTTAACTTATGGCGTTATGTGTCAAAAGTGGATGAGCATATTATTCGTGCTTACTCAATGGCTTCATATCCGGAAGAGAAAGGCATTATTATGCTAAATGTGCGTATCGCAACACCTCCACCACGTAATCCTGATGTTCCACCAGGTCAAATGTCTTCATACATTTGGTCATTAAAAGCAGGTGATAAAGTAACGATTTCTGGTCCGTTCGGTGAATTCTTCGCGAAAGAAACCGACAATGAAATGGTATTTATCGGTGGTGGTGCAGGTATGGCACCAATGCGTTCACATATCTTTGACCAATTAAAACGTTTAAAATCTAAACGTAAAATGTCGTTCTGGTATGGTGCTCGTTCTAAACGTGAAATCTTCTACCAAGAAGACTTTGACCAATTAGCAGCTGAAAACGATAACTTCGTATGGCATGTAGCACTTTCAGATGCGTTACCGGAAGATAACTGGACTGGTTACACAGGCTTTATTCACAACGTACTTTATGAAAACTATCTGAAAAATCATGAAGCACCGGAAGACTGTGAATACTATATGTGTGGTCCACCAGTAATGAATGCAGCGGTAATCGGTATGCTGAAGAGCTTAGGTGTTGAGGACGAAAACATCTTATTAGATGATTTTGGTGGTTAATACCAAATAGAACACAGGGGGTAAATGCTCCCTGATTTACAAGCGGTGTGATTTGCAAAGTCTTTTGTAAATTACACCGCTTGAAGTGCTTTAAATTGTTAGTGAAAAAGTTTGCTAGTGCAGTCTTTTTCAATAGTAATTTTAATTTATAAGGGCGAGCAGATTGGCTTGTTTAAAAATCTTACGTACCAAAATAAAGAGGTTTAATTTGAAACTTAAATCTATTTTAATTTTTGCAATATCGGCAATTTTTTTAACCGCTTGTAACAAAGCTCCGGAGCAGGTTACCTTACAAGGTAAAACAATGGGTACAACTTATACGGTTAAATATATTGATGACGGTAAGTTACAAAATCTTCCCAAATCGGAGGAAGTACAAAAGACGTTAGACACTCTGCTTAAGCAAGTGAATAATGAAATGTCCACTTATCAACCGGATTCGCAGATCAGTCGCTTTAATGCGATGCAAGAAGCAGATAAAGCGGTACAAATTTCACCGGATTTTGCTAAAGTTGTGCGTGAAGCTATCCGATTAAATAAGGTAACCGAAGGGGCATTAGATGTCACGGTTGGTAAGCTAGTAAATTTATGGGGATTTGGTCCGGATAAACGCTTAAATAAGGCACCGAGTGCAGCACAGATTGCCGAGTTTGCCTCGAGTGTCGGAATTGAGAAATTAAGCGTAAGCGGTAACGTATTGATGAAATCAGTACCAAACCTTTATTTAGATCTTTCTTCGATCGCAAAAGGTTTTGGTGTAGATAAATTGGCGGAACATTTGGAAAGCCTCGGTTTAGCCAATTATTTGGTGGAAATCGGTGGTGAGTTGCGAGGTAAAGGGAAAAATTTACAGGGTGTTGATTGGCGTATTGCGATTGAGCAGCCAACGCTAGCACAAGGGCAGGCAGCACAGATTACCGTACCGTTACACAATCTAGGTATGGCGACATCCGGTAATTACCGCAATTATTTCGAAGACGAACAAGGTAATCGCCTTTCTCATATTATCAATCCGAAAGAATTACGCCCGGTTAGCCATAAATTAGCTTCGATTACCGTATTTGCCCCGACTACAATGACAGCGGACGGTTTATCAACTGGTTTATTCGTGTTAGGACCGGAAAAAGCGTTAGAAGTGGCTGAACGTGAAAAGCTAGCGGTATTTCTAATCATCAAGAACGGCGAGACGTTTGAAACCAAAATGTCGAGCGAATTTGAAAAATTAATTAACCAAAAATAATTGGAGTAAACAATGGAAACATTATTAATTACTTTCGGCTTTTTTGTTGCCGTGATTTTTGCAATGTCGATTGGTTTTATCGTAAAAGGCAAAACAATTAAAGGCAGCTGTGGTGGAATTACCGCATTAGGGATGAAAAAAATGTGTGACTGTGAAGAGCCTTGTGACAATCTAAAAGCTAAAATGGCGGACGGTACGGCGGATCCCGAAGAAGTTGCACGCTTTAGTAAAGAACCGCAATTTTATGAAGTAAAATAATTTTAAAATCTCCCCCATCCCCTCTTTATTAAAGAGGGGAGTTTTCTTTTAATTGATGATAGCTTTGTTGTTTATTTATGCTCAGTTATAGTCCCCCTCTTTTGCAAAGAGGGGTTAGGGAGATTCATAGCAAGCGGTGAAAAGCAAAAATTTTTGATTTTTTCACCGCTTGTATTTTATTTAACATTAACCAATGTGCTTCGCCTTAACCGAAGTTACGGGAGAATTATGACAAATCAAACTCAACTTAGCTCAAAAACTTATGATACTCACTTTGCTAAATTAACCGCTGAGCAATTAGCGGAGAATGCGAAAAAGAAAGTGATTATTGGAATGTCCGGTGGCGTAGATTCATCAGTATCCGCTTTTATTCTGCAACAACAAGGTTATCAAGTTGAAGGCCTGTTTATGAAAAACTGGGAAGAAGACGATGATACTGATTATTGTACCGCAGCGGCAGATTTAGCCGATGCTCAAGCGGTGGCAGATAAACTGGGTATGAAACTGCATAAAATCAACTTTGCCGCAGAGTATTGGGATAATGTTTTCGAGCATTTCTTAAACGAATATAAAGCAGGTCGTACACCAAATCCGGATATTCTTTGTAATAAAGAAATCAAATTTAAAGCCTTTTTAGAATATGCGGCGGAAGATTTAGGTGCGGATTATATTGCGACCGGTCATTATGTACGCCGTAGCGGTAATGATAATAATGCTCAATTATTACGTGGTTTAGATGCAAATAAAGATCAAAGTTATTTCCTTTACACACTAAGCCATAAGCAAGTAGGGCAGAGCCTATTCCTGGTGGGTGATATTGAGAAACCGATTGTCCGTCAAATTGCTGAAGATCTTGGCTTAGCGACAGCGAAGAAAAAAGATTCAACCGGTATTTGTTTTATCGGTGAACGTAAATTTAAAGATTTCTTAGCACGTTATTTACCGGCACAACCGGGTGAGATCAGAACGGTGGACGGTAAAGTAGTCGGTCGCCATGACGGTTTAATGTATCACACGCTCGGTCAGCGTAAAGGTTTAGGGATTGGCGGCGTGAAAGGCTTGAGCGAAGAGCCGTTTTATGTAGTCGAAAAAGACCTCATCAATAATGTGTTAGTTGTGGCACAAGGTCATGATAATTCGGCATTACTTTCAAGCGGTTTAATCGCAACTCAGTTACATTGGGTGGAGCGTCAACCGATTCGTGAAAATCTACGTTGCACGGTTAAAACACGTTATCGCCAAACGGATATCGCCTGTGAAATTCAACCGATAGATGATGATACGATTCGAGTAATTTTTGATGAACCGCAAATTGCAGTAACACCAGGACAATCGGCGGTTTTCTATCAAGGTGAGGTTTGCTTAGGCGGTGGAGTCATTGAAGAGCAATTAAAGTAAGTCATTATTTACAATAAATAGCGGTCATTTCTTGTTAATTTTTAGCAAAAAATGACCGCTTATTTTTTGATTAACGCAATGTGGCATTAAATTTTTTCGGTACGATTAAAATTGCCGGTATAACGATAATCGCCATCAACCAGAAGACAAAATTTGGATTATCTTGGTACAGCATACCTGATATAAAGGTAAAGATTGCTGTAAAGCCACAATTCGATAACGCAAAATATAAGCCTTGTAATTTGGTGATTTTTTCCGGATCTTGAGCAGAAATATAGCGAATCATTGCATAGTGAGCCATACCGAATGTGATGGCATGAAATGTTTGTGAGATCGCCAATAGGCTAATTTCAGTGGTTGACGCTAAAATTGACCAGCGAATAATCGCAATCACACTCGCAATGATCATTAAGTGAGAAATACGCCACGATTTAAATAAACGGTTAGAAAATAAGAAAAATAAAATTTCGGCACATACCGCAAAACCCCATAACAAGCTGCTGGTTTGAGTGGAAATACCGGCTGCCGACCAATGAATCGTACTATAAATATAGTAAGCGGCGTGTGAACCAAGGATTAACGAAATCGCTAGCATCATTCGTAATGTAGTCGGTTCTTTGAGTATTTGCCAATAGCTGAGATTTGAGGAGGATTTCTTATCTTGTTGATTTTCAAAGCTAACTTTAGGTGTAAGTAATTGCCCACAACCTAATAAGATAAAGAAACTGAACATAATCCAAATAATCGAATCTTCTCCTAGCCAGCTGCTTAAATAGCCTGTACTCAATGAGCCAACCACAAAAGCGATTGAGCCGAATAAACGGGCTTTGCCGTAATCAATGCCGACTTGTTGTTGCCAAAGCGAAGCGATACTGTCACCAATCGGCATTGCACCGGCGTTAAAAATATGGAAAAGCATCAACGCAGGGAATAGCAACCAAATAGAATCTACCGACCACACAATGAGAATAATCGCAAGCAGATTTAATAACGTGAGTATACGTGCGGTTGGAATTAATTGATTGGAGGATTTAACCTGTTGTGATGACAACATTCCGCCGACAAAACGGAATAGATAGCCGAATGAAGCGAGTAAACCGATCATCTCGGTACTATAGCCATACTGTTTTAGCCATACAGGCATAAAGGGTAAAAAAACGCCATAGGCACAAAAGAAGCCAAAGAAGTTAAATGCTGCCCATTGGAATGGGGTTGGTTTTATCATAGTTGTTGCTCCATTTCTTCTGCACGGTGAATGGCTGCCCACATTGCTTGATCGACTGTTTCCGCTAATGCGTGTTGTTCAAAAACTTCCAATGCTTTAGCCGTTGTTCCACCTTTTGAAGTAACGTTTTCTCGCAATGTTGCAAGAGGGGTATTTGGATTCGCTTCGACTAATTTTGCTGCGCCTAATGCGGCTTGTTGCACCAGTAAACGAGCATCAGCTTCGCTGAATCCCATTTGTATTGCACTTTGTTGCATCACTTCCATAAAACGGAAGAAATAGGCAGGGCTGGAACCGGTCACGGCAATAATATGATTGATTTGTTGCTCTTGCTCAACCCAATAGCATTTTCCGACCGCTGACATTAAGCTCTCGGCAAATTGACAAGCGGTTGAATTTACCGATTTTTTGGCAAATAACCCAGTCATTCCTTCACCAATCAGCGAAGGGGTATTCGGCATGGTGCGGATAATATTTTTTGCACTCGGTAAAAGCTGTTCTAAACGTGCAACAGAAATCCCTGCTGCAACAGAAATTACGGTTTTATTGGAAAAATCTACGTTGGAAAATTCACTACAAACCTCCACCATCATTTGCGGTTTGACCGCTAACACAACCACTTCCGCCTGTTCAACTGCTTCACGATTGGTAAAATTTGTCACAATTCCGACCGCTTGTAATTCCGCTCGGCGATCTAAATTACTTTTGTTGCAAGCGATAATTTGCGAGGCAGGATAATGGCTTTTGAGTAAGCCTTGAATGATGGCGTATGCCATATTGCCGGTGCCGATAAAGCTTAGAAGTGGGTAGTGTTTCATTATTATATTTCCAGCTGATGTTAATAAATTATCTGTTTTTTGTTACTTTCTTTGCGTCACCAAGGAAAGTAACCATCAAAAAGTAACTGAAGAAAGGCGACCCCAGATTTTCCTTCTCCCTACGCTTATTGCTAACTTTTGAGGCGAACTTTTCAAACTCGTTTGCAAGTAAACTCAAACACGAAAAGTTGCCTTCAAAAGTTTACGCAACCGCTTCGGCGGAAAATAGGGGGGATAAATCATTTATCTATCCCAAGCTGCCTCTCTTTAGAAAAGAGGTGCTAGGGAGATTTGATTAGAGCCTAAAAGAGAAATCTGTTAGAATTTTGCCCATTCTAACACCCTAAAAGGATCATAAAAATGTTCTGGTTCAAAAATGTCATGATTTATCGCCTGACTTCGCCGCTTTCGTTGGAAAGTCATTCACTGGAAGAGCAACTGCAACAAACCAAATTTACCCCTTGTTCACAAAGCGATATGAGTAAATTCGGCTGGTCGAGTCCGCTTTCTGGTTCAGAATTATTACATTTTTCGCAGGGCAAACAGTTTTTACTGGTTTCACATAAAGAAGATAAGTTATTACCAGCGAATGTGGTTAAAAAAGAAACGGAAGAACGTATTGCCGTTTTAGAAGAAAAAGAAGCTCGTAAGCTTAAGAAAACTGAAAAACAAGCGATCAAAGATGATGTGGTGGCAATGTTGTTGCCTCGAGCATTTAGTAAGCACCAATTTACCGCAATTTGGTTGGATTTGGATGCACAGCTAGTTTATGTCGATGCAGGTTCAAGCAAACGAGCGGAAGATACACTTGCCTTGTTGCGTAAAACATTAGGATCATTACCTGTTGTGCCGATTTCATTTGCTTTATTACCAAGTGAAGTAATGACGAACTGGATTGCCAAAGGACATACACCTAATTGGTTAAATTTATTAGAAGAAGCAGAATTGAAATCGTTTGATACAGACAGCGTGATCCGCTGTAAACGCCAAGATCTGGAAAGTGACGAGATCGCCCAACATTTACAAGCGGGCAAATTTGTCACAAAACTTGCAATTGATTGGGATAACCATTTCTCGTGCGTATTGAATGAAGATGCAACACTTTCTCGTGTGAAATTTGCTGATGAAGTGCGTGAAAAGAATGACGATATTTTAAAGGAAGATATTGCTCAACGTTTCGATGCGGATTTCTTATTGATGACCGAAGAACTTAAATTATTTACTCAAAAAATGATTGAAGAATTTGGCGGTATTAAAGAGCGTATTTAGGAGAGCATTATGTTAGTCAGTGCAGAAATTTTGGAGCAATATCAGGCACTTATTTTTGATATGGACGGTACCATTATTGATACTATGCCAAGCCACGCCAAAGCGTGGGAAATTACCGGCGAACATTTCGGTTATCAAGTGGATAGCTCGGTAATGTATGAATTGGGTGGGGCAACCACTTACACCATTGGGCGTGAAATTATGCAACGAGCGAATATGCCGATGGAATTACTGGAAGAGGTGGTGCAAATGAAACGTAAAATTGCGATGGATCTCACTTACGAACATTCCTCGTTGCTACCGGCATTTGAGATTATCCAACACTATTCGGGCAAAAAGCCGTTAGCGGTCGGTACAGGCGCTCACCGTGTGCAGGCGTATAAATTACTCGATAAATTTAACCTACGCCCGTATTTCAACACGATTGTCGATGCGGACGATGTGAAACAACATAAGCCGTCACCAGAAACCTTTTTACTCTGTGCTGAGCGTTTGAGGGTAGAGCCTAAACATTGTCTGGTATTTGAAGATGCCGATCTCGGTATCCAAGCCGCCCTTGCCGGCGGAATGGATGTGTTTGATGTGAGAACCAATCAGATTACAAAGGCACGATAATTAACTCTCTCCCTTGCGGGAGAGAGCTATTTTCTAGTTCGCCACGGTAAAACGCTCAAATAAATGAGCTTTCTGTTCGACATCATCAGCAATCGCGGCGGCGAGATCCGGCACAGTAATATTAGCTGGGCTGCCGTCTGTGTTCAGCAACATATCATCTTTACCTAAACGATAAGTGCCGGTTTTATCGAAAGATAACGGTAAGACGGCAAACATTGCGGCAGGCGATAAAAATGCCCAGTTAATATCTCGGCGAGCTTGTAATTCAGTCAGTAAATTACGCACCACATTTGCCGCCGGATAAATTTCCGCAGGGAATTCCGCCGTATCAACTAACTGAAGATTCGGGGCAACATATAGGCTACCTGCTCCGCCGATGACCAATAAATACGGCACTTGAGCGGTTTTAGCCGCAGCTAAAATAGCCTTCCAACCTCGCTCGGTATCCGCTGCTAAGTTTGGATTGTCCCAACCGCCGTTAAATGCGGCTACTACGGCATCAAAGCCTTTTAATTTTTCGGCAAAATCAGCGGCATTTACGTCTGCTTGTACTGCCGTTACATTGTCCGCTTGGAATACTTTCTCAATGTTACGTGCAAAGCCGATGACCTGATGACCACGCTCAGCTAATTCTTGTACAGTTGTATTTCCGACTAATCCTGTTGCTCCGATAACTGCAATTTTCATTTTATGCTCCTATTTGATAAATGTTTGAGTATTGAGTTGAATCAAACCTTGTTCGGTTTGTTTAAAAATTTGCGGTACTCCACGTACACCAAGTTCTGCCGCTAATGCCGCCCCTTGGGTAATGCGTTCCTTAGCAAGATCTATCGTGGCAGAATTTTGCAAAATATTGACCGCTTGTGTAAAACCATTCTCAGTTAAAATTTGGCTGAGTACGTTAATATCCGCCGTATCTAGACCGTTTTCATAGCGAGCTTTTTGGAATAGGCGAAGCACGTTTAATTCTTGAGTGGGTTCTACTTGTCGTACCGCCGTTAAGGCTTGCACCAGTGCGAAAGAATTAAAGTTTTTCGCTCCAAGCAAGATATTTTGTCGGTAAGTTTCACTAAAAGATAGTCCGGTAAGTTGATGAATACGTTGGTCATTTGTCCAAGCGTGTTCTGCCCAATCGGCATCAATCAAACGGTCATAACTAAATAAGCCGGTTGGTATCAGTTCAATTTCGGCATTTTCCGATAATTCTGCCAAGCCGTTGGAGACGGCATAGCACCAGCCACATAAAGGGTCGAAAAGATAATAAATTTTTTGCATTTTATTTCCTTGAAATCTTATTTCTTCATCAGTAGATGAGCTGCATTATACGTAAATGAATCCAGTGAAAAAGAATCTCTTTAGCAAAAGTTTGTTTCATTATTTGAAATAAATTTGGTGAAAATAATGAATTTTAAATTATAATTGTTTCAATTTAAAATGTTAGAAGAATGAAAAATGGACAGAATTACAGCGATTCAAGTATTTTTAAATGTGGCGGAAACTCATAGTTTTACAGCAGCGGCGGAGAGAATGGAACTTTCTCGTCCAATGGTAACCAGAGCGGTTGCGTTAGTGGAAGAGTGGTTTAATGCCCGATTATTACATCGTACTACTCGCCACGTTTCGCTAACGGATGCAGGCAGACAAGCGGTCGAATATTGCCGAAAAATTGCAAATATAACCGATTCGATTGAGCAGGATTTTCATCAGCAACAAAATAGTTTGCACGGCACATTGCGTATTGCTTCGAATACTACCTTTGGCAGTTCGCATTTATTGGACGCAATTCAAACATTTATGGAAATACATCCGCAACTTAATGTGCAAATGCAGTTGGGAGATAAAGTAGTGAATTTGGTGGAAGAAGCGATTGATGTTGCGATTCGGATTACCAATAATCCGGATCCGAGTTTAATTGCTCGCCCATTGGCGAAGTGTCATTCCTTGATTGTCGCAAGCCCGAACTATTTAGCACGATACGGAACGCCAAAACGACCGGAAGATCTAAGTCAGCATCGCTATTTAGCTCATGCCAATATTAATAAAAAGGAATGGAAATTTAGCCAAGCTGATCAGGAAGTCCATTTAGAATTAACCAGCACCTTTACGACCAATGATACATTGGCATTATTGAACTTTACTCTTTCAGACGGCGGTATAGCAATGCTGCCGAAGTATTTGACTAGTGAACATTTAGCGGAAAATCGTCTGACTGCGATACTCACTGACTGGCAATTACCAACTTATTCGATTTATGCTCTTTATGCTTCACGCCATAAATTGTCGCCTAATGTTCGGCAGTTTGTGGACTTTTTAGTCGAACGTTTTGCCAACCAAGATTGGTGATACAAGCGGTTAAATTTTTAAGAGAAAAAGGAAATGCACTCTCTCCCCTTGCGGGAGAGAGACAGCGAAAATTGCGTCAAGCAATTTCCGCAGAGGGAGGGGTCAAGCCGCTTCCCGATGATAAAAACGCAAACTGTGTTCTTTTTGGCGGGCGGAACTGAAAGCGGATACGCGTTTTAAGTAGCCGATCACGCGTGTACCATAGTCGATATTTTGTGAACCGCATTTTGAGCAACTGCATAAGGTGCGTTTATCAATATGTGCACATTCGTTACAAATGGTGATTTTCACGTTAATACAGAAATAGTTGCAGCCGGTTTTTGCCGCAATATCAAGTAATGATCGATAGCCGCTTTGAGTAAGTGCTTCATCTAAATTAAGGTGAAGTGCTGAGCCGCCATCTAGCCACTCAATGAGTTCTTTTCCGTGGAGCAAGAATTTATCCAAAGCATTAGTGTTTTCGTCTTCAACCACATAGAAATAGGAGTTGTAACAGTCACGGGACACAAAATAGCCGTCTTGTTTATCCCATTTTGCGTTTTTCACACCAAGATTTTCTGCCGGTACAAATTCGGTATTGAATTTCACGCCATATTTTTTAGAAGCGGTCTGATTTGCTTCAAAAATCACTTTTAAACGGCTTTGTACAAACTGCATATAATCCGGATTATAACCGACAGTTAGCCCTTGTGATTCGGCCGCTTCCGCCATTCCATTAATACCAATCGTGAGGAATTGCTTATCTAAAGAGATAAATCCCGCATCATAAACCGGTAGCATTCCTGCTTCTAAATATTCTTCCATTAATTTACGGTAAGCATATTGGTATTTATGAATTTTGCCGACTTCTTCTTCTAAATTGCGCCCATCTTGCACTAAACGGTTCATATTAATAGTAATGACGTTAATCGAACCGGTCGCCACACCGCCTGCGCCTAATGAATAAGAGAAAGTGTGATCCGAGATTTCATTACGTAAACGGCAGCAAGAAGCAAGTGAATCAGGATTATCTGATTGATAAATAAAGAATGAATTACCTTGCGAAAGCTCTTCTGCCATTTGATCGGCAAATTGATTATCTTTGCATTTGCCGTTTTCGGTCAGCATTGCTGCCGTTACTACTGGGAAAGTTAAAATCGCTTTAGTGCGTTCTTGGTTAAACCATTTCATAAAGAAAATTTGTAAGGCAGAAGTCGTTTCCCAATTTGGACGTTCAAAATCAGGGAACACAAAATTGCCAAACATTGCATCGAAATAGTGTTTGTCATACAGCGAAATATTCCAGAACACGCTTTGATAACCACGTGCAGCTGCCGGTTGGTTAATGCTGTAAACCACTTGCTGTAAGTGATTTTCGATTTCACTACGGTGGGTTTCTAAATAGTTATCACCAAAATCTTTACGGGCAAAATAGTCAAAATAGGTGAGAAATTCAACGGTAGCGACTGCTCCAGCGAATTGTGAGCTAACGGCAAACACGAAATTCACAAACGAACCACAAAATGAGGCAAGGTGTTTTGGTGCTTTAGATTCACCACCTAATTTGGTGAGTCCGTCACGCAAGAAAGGATACATTGTGACAGAAACACAATATGGTTTGAGGCTCGTTTCATCGTGTACATAGATCTCGTGTGATTCAATTTGACGTAAGTATTCGCCCGAAAGTTCTTCATCAAATAATTCGGCAATTTTGTTGCTTACTTTTGCTCGGTTAATTTGCACAAAGAAGTCTTTCATCATTTCATTTTCCATTGTCGCAATATTTTTTTGCGTAACATTGGCATTTGCATCCATTTTTGAGCCGTCAGCTGCATTTTTGGCGTGTAAATAATGATGGATAAAGTCTAATTTTCCTTCAACTTGATTCGGTGTTAAGCGGATCATAATGATTAAACTCCTTTGAGAAATAAGTGGTTAAGGTTTTCGTTTGTGCGTAAATCAATAAAACGTTGATTGGTTGTGAGGCTATCTAATCCCCCTCGCTCAGCGAGCCATCGCCCTGTTTTTAGATAGGTTAATTCAGCCAATAAGGCCTCGGGTAACTCGTTTTTTTCTAGCCCTGTATAAAGGCAAGTATTTAGCCCTTTGGCTTTGACAAATTTCAATAATGTTAATAAAGATTCGGCTTGCCATTCGCCCCCTAAAAATAAGACACAACTGATTAAGCCATCATATTTTTCGAGTTGTTGATGTAGGTAAGTTTCAGTCAAAATTTGACCGCTTCCAGCTTTCCAACTTTCAGTGCTATGACACCCTTTACAGCCGATCGGACAGCCTGTCATCATAAAAGCGAGCGAAGTTTCGTTCGGTACTTCTTGCCAAACAATCTGTTCGGAACAGAATCTGAGTTTTTCCATTTGTTATAAAATTGTTACTATATATTGTGTTTGTTTTGTTGTTAAGCACAAGATGTTGTGCATTCTAATTATTGTTTTTGGAAAATAAAATCAAAAAATTTTTAGATGAAGACTTGCAATTTTCTAACTAATGGAAAAATAAAGCGGATAACGGATTGTAAATTTTTCTTACATTCTATTTTGTAGAGTAGCGGTAATGAGTGTTAAGGAAGACAATATATACCTAATCTTTTTTATTGTGAGAAAGGCTAAAAAACAGGATAATAGGCACCATTTTTATGAATGATTTCTAAAGAATAAGCGGTGGGATTTAGTAAAATTTTTGCAAAATCTTAAATGAAAACAACCGCTTATTTTTATTTTGTCTTTTTATTGTGGATACTATGGTCGATTATATTCTGTTAATTATTAGTACCGCACTTATAAATAACTTTGTGCTTGTGAAGTTTTTAGGGCTTTGTCCGTTTATGGGTGTGTCGAAAAAAGTAGAAACCGCAATCGGTATGGGAATGGCGACAACCTTCGTTCTGACGGTCGCTTCGTTATCGGCATATTTGGTTGAAACTTATGTCTTAATTCCTTTAGATGCACAATTTTTACGTACTCTCGTATTTATTTTAGTGATTGCAGTCATTGTGCAATTAACAGAAATGATTGTGCATAAAACCAGTCCGACTTTATATCGTTTATTGGGGATTTATTTGCCGTTAATCACGACTAACTGTGCGGTTTTGGGTGTGGCGTTATTAAATGTGAATTTAGCTAATAATCTTGTTGAATCAGTACTTTATGGGTTTGGTGCGGCACTAGGTTTTTCACTTGTACTTGTCTTATTTGCGGCGCTACGTGAGCGTTTAGCCGCTGCGGATGTGCCTCGTCCGTTTCAAGGCGCTTCTATTGCGTTAATTACGGCTGGATTAATGTCACTTGCTTTTATGGGCTTCACCGGTTTGGTAAAAATCTAATGTTAACATTTCCTATCATTGTTTATATCGTTATCGCTATTGCTGTGATCGCCCTGATTTTTGGTGCGGTTTTAGGCTATTCTTCAATTAAATTAAAAGTTGAAGCCGATCCTATCGTTGAACAAATTGATGCCTTGCTACCACAGAGCCAATGCGGACAATGCGGTTATCCCGGTTGCAAGCCATATGCAGAAGCGATTGCTAATGGTGATCAAATTACTAAATGTGTACCGGGTGGCCAGCCTTTGGTGGTAAAAATTGCGGATCTGCTTGGTGTAGATGTACCGGCAATGGACGGCGTGGAAGAGCCGGAAGTGAAAGTGGCATTAATTCACGAAGATATGTGTATCGGCTGTACTAAATGTATTCAAGCCTGTCCGGTCGATGCGATTATTGGTACAAATAAAGCGATGCATACGGTTATTCCAGATTTATGTACCGGTTGTGAATTATGTGTTGCACCTTGCCCGACCAATTGTATTGAAATGGTTAAACAGCAGACGACTACGAGAACATGGAATTGGCAATTTGATGAGAATTTAGTGATTCCGGTAGTGAATACAACGGATTTACAGAAAAAGCTGGTAATTGGCGGAGGTAAACATGAGTAATGCGATAGACGTATTGGATCGTATTCGCCAAGGCAACCAATCCGGTAAGCTATGGCACTTTCCGGGCGGTATTCACCCAATGCAGAATAAAAAACAATCGAATCAAAAGCCGATTCGCAGTTTGCATTTACCCAAATTTTTCTATGTGCCAGTAGTACAACATTCAGGTTGGGCAGGCGAGCTGTTGGTTAAGGTTGGCGATCATGTATTAAAAGGGCAACCACTCACTAAAGGCGATAATTATCGCCAGTTACCGGTACACGCACCAACATCAGGAACGGTTATCGGTATTGAGCCTTATGTATCTGCACATCCGTCCGGCTTGCCTGAAATTACCGTGATTCTTGAAACAGACGGTAAAGATGAATGGATTGAACATCAGCCGATTGAAGATTTCTTAACGCTGACAAGCGGTCAAATTATCGAAAAAGTTTACCAATACGGTATCGCCGGTTTAGGCGGTGCGGTGTTCCCCACCGCTTCAAAACTCAGTTTGGCGGATAAGCGTTGCAAAGTATTGATTATCAATGGTGCGGAGTGCGAGCCTTATATTACTTGTGATGACCGCTTAATGCAGGATTATACCCACGAATTTCTCGAAGGGATCCGAATTTTGCGTTATGTGCTACGTCCGGAAGAAGTGGTATTAGCGATTGAAGATAATAAACCACAAGCGATTAAAGCGATAGAAAAAGCATTAAAAGGTTCCAATGATATTACTTTACGTGTGATTCCGACCATTTATCCGTCTGGTGCAAGTGATCAACTGGTACAAGTCTTAACCGGTTTAGAGATCCCTCAAGGAAAACGTACCATTGAAATGGGCATTGTGATGCACAATGTCGGTACGGCATTTGCGGTTAAACGTGCGGTGATGGATGATGAACCTTTGATTGAACGCGTGGTAACGCTGACCGGTGATAAAATTCGCAATAAAGGCAATGTGTGGGCAAGACTTGGTACACCGATTCAACATTTATTGGAGCAAGTGGATTATCAAGCGGATAGTCGTTTTCCGGTCTTTTTAGGCGGACCAATGACCGGTTTTATTTTACCATCCTTACAAGCGCCGATTACAAAAACCGCAAACTGTATTATTGCCCCAGATCATTTTGAATATGCACCGCCGGAGCCGGAACGTAGCTGTATTCGCTGTTCAAGTTGCTCGGATGCCTGCCCAGTCAGCCTATTGCCGCAACAGCTTTATTGGTTTGCTCGTTCGGATGATCATGATAAATCGAAGGAATATCATTTAGACGCTTGTATCGAATGTGGTGTTTGTGCGTATGTTTGTCCAAGTTACATTCCGTTGATTCAATATTTCCGTCAAGAAAAAGCCAAAATAGCGGAAATTGAGGAAAAAGCGAAAAAAGCGGAAGAAGCGAAAATTCGTTTTGAAGCGAGAGAAGCTCGTTTACAAAAGGAAAAAGAGGCTCGTACTGCACGAATTGCTCAAGCCGCGGATAAACGCCGAGAAGAAATAGCAAATTCTGCCGGAGAAGATCCGGTGGCAGCCGCACTCGCTCGTATCAAAGCGAAAAAAGCAGAAACCGAAACACAGGTGGAAGCAGTCCATGCAAAAGCTAATGGTGAGCCGGATAATAGCGAATTAATGGCACAACGTAGAGCAAGACGTTTGGCAAAACAAGCTGAGGCTGTAACTGATGCAAGTGACGAAAATTTATCAATCAATACCGTACAACAGGATAAACAAACCGATTCTAAGAAAGCGGCAGTCGAGGCAGCGTTAGCTCGTGCAAGAGCAAAAAAAGCAGCTCAGCAAGCACCAGCGCAAGCGGTTGAAAATACTGAAGAAGTTGCAACGGCAACAGAAGCAGAAGACCCACGTAAAGCAGCGGTTGCGGCAGCGTTAGCTCGTGCAAAAGCGAAAAAAGCGGCGCAGCAATCACCAGCGCAAGCGGTTGAAAATACTGAAGAAGTTGCAACCGCAACAGAAGCGGAAGACCCTAGCAAAGCGGCGGTTGCGGCAGTGTTAGCTCGTGCAAAAGCGAAAAAAGCGGCTCAGCAAGCCTTGGAACAAGCGGTCGAAAATACTGAAAAAGTTGTAACGGCAACAGAAGCAGAAGACCCACGCAAAGCGGCGGTTGCGGCAGCATTAGCCAGAGCGAAAGCGAAAAAAGCGGCGCAGCAATCACCAGCGCAAGCGGTTGAAAATACTGAAGAAGTTGCAACCGAAACAGAAGCGGAAGACCCACGCAAAGCGGCGGTTGCAGCGGCAATTGCTAGGGCTAAAGCGAAGAAAATAGGATTAGAGTGACCAAATGACGAATTTATTTGACAGTCTATTGCCACAGTTGCCTTGGTCATTCTTATTTATTCAAGATTTGATCGGCACTATCGTGTTTGCCGTATCGGGGGCAATGGCAGCTCGTCAGCATAAAATGGATATATTCGGTATGTTCATTTTGGCGTTTGTGACTGGAGTTGGCGGAGGTACGTTGCGTGATGTGATGATCGGTAGCACACCTGTATTTTGGATGAAACAACCGATTTATGTACTGATGATTGCTCTGGCAGTTATTCTTACGGCTGTTTTTAAGAATAATATCAGCAAAAAAGAATGGCAAACAGGGCTGCTGATTTTTGATGCGATTGGTTTAGGTGTATTTACCGTAATTGGCGTACAGAAAGGTTTAGATTTCGGTTTGCATCCATTGATAGCTATTGCATTAGGTGGAATGACCGGCTGTTTTGGTGGAGTTATTCGGGATATTTTACGCAATGAAGTCCCCATCGTATTGCAAAAAGAGATTTATGTTACGGCAAGCCTTATTGGCGGTGTGATTTTTGTCTTGTTCTATGCCTCCGGTGTGGAAAGTCGTTGGGTCGATATTGCTACGGTTGGTACGGTGATTGTAATACGCTTATTAGCGATTCGATTTAATTTAAATTTACCGAGAATTTAAACGGAAAGGAATAATTTAATGTTTAAAATGGTCAGTTCTCCCCATACTCATTCGTCCAATTTAACGGCGAAATTTATGCTATGGGTTATGGTGGCAATGTTACCGGCACTAGGTATGCAAGTTTATTTTTTTGGCTATGGTGTGATTATTCAACTCGTTATTGCCATTTTTCTTGCGATTCTTATTGAAGTGACATTAGCAAAATTACGTAAAAAACCGACCGCTTTTTATGTCGCTGATCTAAGTGGGCTATTAACAGCTGCGATTTTAGCGATGTCAATTCCGCCTTATGCACCCTATTGGATTATGGTGATAGGTGTGATAGTAGCTTTATTACTCGCAAAACATAGTTACGGTGGCTTAGGACAGAATTTATTTAATCCGGCAATGGTTGCTTATGCGTTATTATTGGTTTCTTTTCCGGTGCAAATGACCGGTTGGTTAGTGCCGATTAATTTGTTAAATGAACCGCCGACATTCGCTGATGCAATTTCATTGGTCTTTTCTGGCGTCACTAGTGATGGTTTTAGTGTGCATCAATTATTGGGGAGTGTTGACGGTATCGCACAGGCAACACCGCTCGATAGTGCCAAAACCAGTATGCAGAAATTAGGGATTGAGGGCATATTACAATCACCGATTTTTAGCGGTATGTTCGCAAATGGTTGGTTACAAATTAATTTAGCCTTTCTTGCCGGTGGCTTATTGCTAATTTATAAACGTATTATTCATTGGCAAATTCCGGTGGCAATGTTGGCGATATTTGCTTTATTAAGTGGACTAACCGATTTATTGTTACCGCATACTCACTTAAATGTTGTGAGTCAACTTGTTAGCGGTGCAATGATGTTTGGAGCTTTCTTTATTGCAACCGATCCAGTTACTGCTTCGATTACACCTCGTGGCAAATTGATCTTTGGCGGCTTAATCGGTTTATTTGTGTATTTGATTCGTTATTACGGCAATTATCCTGATGCGGTGGCATTTTCTGTATTACTGGCAAATATTTGCGTACCACTCATTGATCATTACACTCAACCACGATTATATGGAACCGGAAGATAATGAATACATCCAAAATTACGACTAAATATGCCTTATTATTAGGTGTGATTGCCCTGATTTGTACCGCTGTTTCGACCGGTGTTTATTTGCTCACTAAAGGGCGGATTGATGAAGTCACGGCGGCTCAACAACGCCAATTTTTACAAGAAGTTGTGCCTGAGAGCCATTTTGATAATGATTTGCTCGGTTCTTGTAAAATAGTGAATCTGCCGAATGCACCCTATTTAAATCGCATCTATATGGCAAAAAAATCGGAAAATTTGACCGCTTATGCGATTCAAGCAACCGCTCCGGATGGCTATTCGGGTAATATCGTATTATTAATCGGGATTCAGCCGGATGGGAAAGTACTTGGCGTACGAACACTAGAACATAAAGAAACACCAGGATTAGGCGATAAAATTGAAACGCGTATTTCGGATTGGATTTTGTCCTTTAGTGGTAAGTTATTTAGCCTAGAAAATGAATCGTTATGGGCAGTCAAAAAAGACGGTGGTCAGTTTGATCAATTTACCGGTGCGACGATTACGCCTCGTGCAGTAGTGAATAATGTACGTCAAAGTGCAAAATGGGTGGTGACGGAGCTAGCAAAATCTCCTGAACAATTAGAAACTTTTGCGAGCTGTAAATAAGAAATTATCGTATGAATACTGAAAATCAAATTCCGGTGACGGAAATCGATACGACAAAACAGGCAGAACCGTCAATTTGGCGTAACTTACTGGCTGAAGGCGTATGGAAAAATAACGGTGCTTTAGTGCAATTATTAGGGCTTTGTCCGTTATTGGCGGTGTCTAGTAATGTGACTAACGCCCTTGGTTTAGGATTAGCGACCTTATTAGTATTGGTTTGTACTAACACAATGGTATCGTTATTTCGTAAATTTACCCCAAATGATATTCGTATCCCGATTTATGTGATGGTTATTGCGACTGTCGTGACGGCAGTGCAGCTCCTAATGAATGCTTTTGCCTATCCGGTTTATCAATCGCTTGGGATTTTTATTCCGTTGATTGTGACTAACTGTATTGTCATCGGTCGAGCAGAAGCTTTTGCGTCTAAAAACTCGGTAGCACATTCCGCCTTTGACGGTTTTGCAATGGGACTTGGTATGACGTTCAGTCTGGTCGTATTAGGTGCAATGCGTGAACTGATTGGCAACGGCACTTTATTTGACGGTTTGGATTTATTGCTGGGCGATTGGGCAAAATCTTTGCGTGTTGATGTGTTACACTTAGATTCCGGTTTATTGTTGGCAATTTTACCTCCCGGTGCTTTTATAGGGCTTGGGGTAATTTTGGCGGTAAAGAATATGATTGATAAGAAATAGAGAACCGAATGACAGAGCGAATTACAGCCCGACAAGGGTATGAGCATAAATTTTTAACGGAATTTTTGTATCCGAAATATTGGGGCGTATGGTTGGGCGTTCTTGCACTGGTTATTCTAGCTTATGTGCCAGTTCGTCTGCGTGATAAATTGGGAGTATGGATTGGGCGAATCGTTGCCAATCATTTAAAACGTAAAGGTAAAAAACAGTATCATCGCGCCGATGTGAATTTGCGTTATTGTTTTCCTGAATGGTCGGAACAAAAACGTGAGGAAGTGATTGAGAAAATGTTTATTACCGTTTCTCAAACAATGCTGGCAATCGGCGAAACCGCATTACGTTCAACTGCATATTTACAAAAACGTTGTGAGTTTAGTGGCTTTGAATATGTGAGAGAAGCTCGAGAAAAGGGTAAAAACGTCATCTTGCTCGTGCCGCATACTTGGTCGATTGATGCTGCAGGCGTTGCGATGTACACCCACGGTTTCCCGATGACCTCAATGTATAATCCGCATCGAAACGCACTTGTCGATTGGCTTTGGAATATTACCCGTGAGCGATTCGGCGGCAAAATGCACACGCGTCAAAACGGTATTAAGAAATTCTTAAATGATGTACGCAAAGGCGATGTCGGTTATTTCCTTCCGGATGAAGATTATGGGGAAGATCTTAGCGTTTATGCCGATTTCTTTGCGACGGAAAAAGCAACGTTACCAGGGCTGAATAAAATGGCGAAAGTGGCTAATGCGGTCGTGATTCCAATGTTTCCAATTTACAATGCGGAACAGGGGATATATCAAATGGAAATCTTACCAGCATTGGAATTTTCCGGCGATCCGGTGCAATCCGCCCGAGAAATGAATAAAGTGATTGAGTATTTCGTGACGAAAAATCCGGAACAATACGTGTGGATTTTACGTTTACTTAAAACCCGCCGAAACGGTGAGGATATTTATAAGCGTTAACTGATCTATTTATCTCGTTTTAAGCCCAAACAAGCGGTCAAATTTCGCAAATTTTTTGCAAGATTTGACCGCTTGTCATTTATAAGTCAGAGGCTATTTGGTGACGGTGGTTTCAATTAGTTTTTCCGCTTTGGCTAAGTTGTTTTCAATTGCTTGATATGGCGTATTTGAATGGACTACAACTTGTTCCGCACGATTTAGCATCACTTCAACCTCTCCTGCTTTCGGCTCCGTTACTAACACTTTTAAAGGCAACTGTAATGCTAAGCTAGGATCTTTCACCATCAAAGGTGTTCCGGCTTTTGGTGTACCGTAAATAATTACGGTTGCCGGTTGCATTTCAAGGCCGGCAGCTTTTGCCGCTGCTTGGTGATCAACTTTAGCGAAGATCGTCATTCCTTTACTTTTCAAGGTGTTTTCTAATGTATCAACTGTTTGTTGAAAACTAAACTTGCTTTTGAATACTGCCGGTTTTAGGTCTGTTTGTGCATTTGCATAACCGGTTATAGCGAATAAAGATGCTAGTAATAGAGCTTTAATTTCATTGGATTGTCCTCAGTTAAAATAAGCTAATATTAGACTGTAATCTATTATTGCCATTACACCAAAATTTCACGCTAGGCATTTAGCCAGTTTCGTAACATTTGCTCGCCATACTCAGTAATAAATGATTCGGGGTGGAACTGCACGCCGTAAATCGGTAAATGCTGATGCTTAAAAGCCATTAACACATTTTGATCACAAACTGCCGTGGCAACAAGCGGTGTATTTTCCAACGATTTTTGCGAAATTGCCCATGAATGATACAGACCAATCTTAAAATGCTCGGGTAAACCGTCAAAAATCGGATTATCGCAAAGCTGAATTAAAGGGCGTTGTTGTCCATGTCTGACTTCATGCAAATTGTATAGCTCACCACCAAAAAATTCACACAGCGTCTGATGACCTAAGCACACGCCTAAAATCGATTTGGTTTGCTGAAAACGTTCCAACATTGCAAAAGTTTGCGGATAAGCTCGTGGTACATCCGGACCGGGTGAAATCAAAATGTGGCTAAAGTTTTCCACTTCATCCAGCACTAATTGTTCTACTAACACCACTTTCATCGGTACACCGATTTTGCGTAGCAGATCCACCAGATTGAAAGTAAACGAATCGTGGTTATCGATAATTAATAAATTAGTGGCTTTCTTCATTATTTGCTGCATTACTATCTTCAATCTTTTCTGCAATTAGGGTGAGTTTATTGGTTTCAAAATCATTGGTGAGCATCTCAACCGCCGGCATCATTTGGCTCGCTTTGGCGGAAAGTTGCTGGAAGCGTTCCACCTTACCGACCAAGCCTTGGCGTCCAACCAATGAGGTTACCGTCTGATTATATTGGTTATTGACCGTATTCAGTGTATTGCCCAATTTCGCCAAACGGTCGGCAACGGCACACACTTGATTATAAATTTCACCCGCTTTTTCGCTGATTTCACGTGCTTCGGCATTGCCTCGCTCAATTCGCCATAAATTTGCAACGGTACGCAAAATCGGCATTAAGGTGGTATATGAAACCAAAATGACATTACGTTCATAACCGTAATTAAACAGTTGCGGATCGTGTTTCATCGCTTCAATATAAGCCGGCTCAATCGGTACAAACATCAACACGAAATCCGGACTTCTTACTCCTTGCAAACTGCTGTAATTCTTTTTCGATAAGCCGTCAATGTGCGAGCGGAGCGATTTGCAATGCTGATCTAAAGCTTGGGCAATTGCAAAATTTTCTTCGGATCTGACCGCTTGATCGTAAGCCAGCAGCGATACTTTACTATCAATAATTAAGTGTTTTTGATCGGGTAAATGTACCACAAAGTCAGGTGCAAAGCGTTTGCCTTCCTGATCTCGGAAACTTTCTTGAGCTACATAATGCTCACCGGCTAATAATCCCGCCGCCTGTAGTGCCGATTCAAGCTGTACTTCGCCCCAATTACCGGCGATTTTATTGTTACCTTTTAACGCATTAGTTAGGTTTTGTGCTTCTTCCGACATTGACACACCGATTTGTAGCACCCTTTTCAGTTCAGCTTCTAAACTTGCTGTGCCTTTCAGCGACTCACTATGCACTTCATTGACCCGTTTTTGGAAGCCTTCAATTTGTTCTTTAAACGGTTTTAACAGGGCATCTAATGAAGATTGATTGCTGGCGGTAAAACTTTTGGTTTTTTCTTCCAAAATTTGCTGTGCTAAATGTTGAAACTCAGCATTAAGTTGTTGTTTTACCTCGATAAAATTGCGTTGTTGCGATTCAAAATTCGCTTGTTTTTCTGAAAGTGAGGTTCGCAATTCAGTTAATTCATTTTGCGTTTGGCTAAGTTGGGTAACAAGTGATTGGTTTTCATGCTCTTTATGCGAAAGTGAATTTTGATTAAATTGTAATTGTTCTTCTAAACTTTCCGATTTAGCTTGGAATGCACCGATACGCTCTTTTAGCTCATTGATATAGCGTTCTAATTGTTGTTCTTGCTGTTCCGCTTCTTCAATTTTGCTGTGTAAGCGGTTGATTTGTGCTTCTTTTTCGTTAATTCGTTCAATCCCCGCTTGGGCTTGTGTTTTATATTGAATTGCCCATTGTTCGATTTGATTTTTTTCAGCAGAAAGTTGCTCAAGTTTTTGATTCATTTGGCAGAGATCGGTTTGTGCTTTGGCTAAATCTTGTGAAAGTTCAAACGCATCACGTTGGTAGCGTGATTGCAGAAAAAATAGAAACACAGCGATAACCAATAACACGGCAATCGCTACATAAAACCATATTTCATCAATAATCATAAAGGTAAACCTGAATCTAATAGAAAAATATACAGTATTATAGCAATCCGGCGAAAAATGAAAAGTGAAAGAACGTTGCTAAATTGGCAGAAATTCCCCTAGAATAACGGCAATATTCGTCACATTTTGAGTTTATGCAACATTTTATCCAAATCGCCAATCAACTCGGGCAACAGAAAAGTCCGTTTTTCTTTTTAATTGATTTTGAACAGCAAAAACCGATTATTTGCCCGCTGGAAAAGGCGGCGGAAAGCGGTTTATTTTTTGATTTTTTTTGCAAATCGAATGTTCAGCCGCAAAACGTTAGTAAACCTTTTGAATTTCAAATCAATCCTATCTCATTTGAAACTTATCAGCGAGGTTTTGAGCTTGTTCAAAAGGAAATCCAAGCCGGTAACAGCTATTTATTGAATTTGACTTATCCGACTGAAATTCAAACCAATTACAGTTTAGAAGAGCTGTTTTTCGCCAGTTCGGCAAAATATAAATTGTGGCTAAAAGGGCAGTTTGTCTGTTTTTCGCCGGAAACTTTTGTGCGGATTCAGCAAAATAAAATCTACTCTTACCCGATGAAAGGCACGATTAATGCGAATGAAGCGAATGCGGCGGAAAAGCTGATGCAATCGGATAAAGAATTTACCGAACACAACACAATTGTGGATTTGATTCGTAATGATTTGGCGTTAGTTTCACAAAATATTCAGGTGACGAAATATCGTTATTTAGAAAAAGTGAATACCTACCGTGGTGCGATTTACCAAACCAGTTCAGAAATTTGCGGCGAGTTAAACGAAAATTGGCAAGCGAGTGTGGGTTCACTATTATCTAAGCTCCTGCCGGCAGGCTCAATTAGCGGTGCGCCGAAAGAAAAAACCTTAGAGATTATTCAACAAGCAGAAATTGGTCAAAGAGGCTATTACACCGGTATTTTCGGTTATTTTGACGGCGAGAATTTAGAGAGTGCGGTGGCGATTCGTTTTATCGAACAGAATAATGAGCGACTGCTTTTCCGTAGCGGTGGTGGCATTACTGCAAAAAGCGTACTGAACGATGAATATAATGAACTATTGGAGAAAGTGTATGTGCCGATTTCCATTGTTTGAAACGATTGCAATTATTGATGGCGAACCACAAAATTTAGCTTATCATCAGCAACGCTTTGAAAGTGCGATGGAGCAATATTTTAATGTGACATCACAACGACAATTAGCTGAGATAATTTGTGTGCCAAATGAATTTCAGCAGGGAAGAGTTCGTTGCCGTATTGATTACAATGCTAATGAATTTCAGCAGAAATTTTTCCATTATACGCCACGTAAGATCGGATCTTTTCAATGTGTTTATGTTGAGGACTTGGACTACCGTTTTAAATATAGTGATCGCAAGCGGTTGGATTCGCTTAAAACATCGCAAGCGGATGAAGTGATTATTATCAATAATGGCAAAGTGAGTGATTGCACAATTGGAAATTTACTGTTTTTAAAACAAGGACAGTGGTTTAGCTCACAAGATTATTTGCTTAAAGGGACGCAATTAACCGTATTAGTTGAGCGTCAGCAAGTATTTTTAACCAAAATTTCAGTAGAGGATCTGTCGCAATATGAACGTGTAATGATGGTAAATGCACTAAATCCGTTTGATCCAGAACGATCTTTGCCAGTATCGGCGATTAAATTTTAGGATATGGATCGAAAAACAGTAAAAAAACACTTGAAACTGTATAAGTAAACACTATAATAATACACAGTTAATTGACGACAAGCGGTCGTTTTATCGAAAAAGTTTGCAAAGGACAAAATTATGGCAGCGGACAACAAAAAGAGTCAAAAAAATACAACAGCAGTAAAACAAACAGATCCAGAACAAAAAGAAAAGGCATTAGCTGCCGCGCTTGCTCAAATTGAAAAACAATTTGGTAAAGGTTCCATTATGCGTTTAGGCGATACGCAAGCACTTGATATTGAAGCGGTTTCAACCGGTTCAATCGGTTTGGATGCCGCATTAGGTATCGGTGGTTTACCGATGGGACGTATTGTAGAAATCTATGGCCCGGAATCATCAGGTAAAACAACGTTAACGCTTTCTGTCATTGCTCAGGCACAAAAAAACGGTAAAACTTGTGCATTTATCGATGCGGAACACGCATTAGATCCTGTTTATGCACGTAAATTAGGTGTGGATACCGATGCGTTATTAATTTCACAACCTGATAACGGTGAACAGGCTTTAGAAATCTGTGACGCGTTAGTGCGTTCTGGTGCGGTTGATTTAATTATTGTGGACTCGGTTGCTGCATTAACACCGAAAGCGGAAATTGAAGGCGATATGGGTGATTCTCATATGGGCTTACAAGCGCGTTTAATGTCACAAGCATTACGTAAATTAACAGCAAATATTAAAGCGACTAACTGTTTAGTGGTGTTCATCAACCAAATTCGTATGAAAATTGGTGTGATGTTCGGTAATCCAGAAACGACAACTGGTGGTAACGCACTTAAATTCTATGCTTCGGTACGTTTAGATATTCGCCGTTCAGGTGTGGTAAAAGACGGTGATGAGGTTATCGGTAGCGAAACGAAAGTGAAAATCGTGAAGAATAAAGTTGCTCCGCCATTCCGTGAAGTACAATTTGATATTATGTACGGCGAAGGTATCGCTCGTATGAACGAGTTACTTATCCTTGCGGAGAAAAATGGTTTTATTCAGAAAGCCGGTGCATGGTTCTCTTATGAAGGAACAAAAATCGGTCAAGGTAAAAATAATGCGATTAAATGGTTAAAAGAAAATCCTGAGATTGCAGAAAAAATTGAACAAGAGATTCGACAATTATTAATTGCTAATCCGGAAAAACATTTAGCTTCATCATCTGATGATGAGTCGTCAGAATCAGATGATGTGGAGAGTTTTTCTGATGATTCATTTAATGACGAAGAGTTATAAGTAAGATAAAAATGCGGTTTCTACATCTCAAATGTGGAAACCGCATTTTGTATTTAATAGATAAGATAATGACAAAATATACTGCAACAAATTATCTGCTATATTTACTTTCTAAACGTGATTATAGTGAGCAAGAATTAAGACGTAAATTATTACAAAAAGAGTATACTGAAACGGAAGTTGATGAGGCAATAGAAAAGGCACAATCTAATCATTGGCAAAGTGATGAGCGATTTTGTGCTAGTTTTATCCGTTATCGTTCTCAGCAAGGAATTGGTCCTCGCCGTTTGAAGCAAGAATTAAAACTGAAAGGTATTAAAGATTGGTTGATTAGCCAAGAGTTGGATAATGCGGAAACGGATTGGTTTGCATTAGCGGAACAAGTTTTTGAGAAAAAACGACCGCTTGTATGGGATATTAAAGCCAAACAGAAAATGTGGCGTTTTATGCTTAGCAGAGGCTTTTATAATGATCACTTTAGCCATCTAATGGACATAGATTACAATGATGCAGAATATGAATAAGATTACTTTTTTTAGCCGTTTCGAGGCAGATATTTTAGCCGGTAAGAAAACTATTACCATTCGAGATAAATCCGAGTCTGATTTTCAGCCTCAGCAACAACTAGCGGTTTTTACCAATGAAACTGATCGTTTCTTTGCTAATATTCGAGTGATTTCCGTTACACCAATCCATTTTGAGCAATTAAATGAACAGCATGCTAAACAAGAAAATATGTTGTTAGCAGAGCTGAAGCAAGTCATCAGAGAGATTTATCCGAATGACAATGACTTTTTTGTGATTGAGTTTGAATTAATTGAATGAGTATTTTTAAATCTACGAAACAAGTAGAACTTTGTCCTGATTGTGGATCTGCATTACAAATTAAACGAGGGAAACAAGGTTTATTTTTAGGTTGTAGTAGTTATCCGCAATGTGATTATATAAAACCGTTACATCAAACTAACCGTGTAATCAAAGATTTAACAGAAATCTGCCCTGAGTGCGGACATTTGCTGCAATTAAAACAGGGTAATTTTGGCATTTTTATTGGCTGTAGTCATTACCCAGAGTGTCATTTTACTGTACATGATGAGGCGGAAGAACAAGAAGAATTTGATTGCCCAGAGTGCAAAACGCATAAATTAGTCGCTCGGAAAGGACGTTCAGGAAAAACGTTTTATGGCTGTAGCGGGTTTCCTAGTTGTAAGTTTACTTTGGCATCCAAACCTATAGTAAAAACGTGTCCTCAATGCCAGTGTTCAATCGTAACGCTCAAGAAACAGCGTGGAAAATCAATGTATCTTTGTGCAAATAAGTCATGCCAATATCTATTTAGTGAAGAAAATGAATAATTTAGAAAATATTGTTGAGCAATTAAAACAGAATAGAGTGGTTGCTTATCCTACGGAAGCGGTATTTGGTTTAGGCTGTAATCCTAATAGTGAATCCGCTGTGCGAGCTTTGTTAAAATTAAAAAAACGCCCAGAAGAAAAAGGGCTTATTCTTATCGCTCCTACTAAAGAGCTATTACTTCCGTATATTGATGAGTACAAATTAACGGCAGAGCATTGGCAAATTTTTGAAACACCTTCCGAACGTGCGATTACTTGGGTAATGCCGGCTAAAAAAGATGTGCCTCAATATTTAACCGGACAGTTTGATACGATTGCGGTACGTTTATGCCGTGTGCCAGCAGTTATAGAACTGTGTCAGGCAACCGGTTTTGCTTTAACATCGACCAGTTGCAATTTGACTGGACAAGAACCATGCCGAACGGCAGACGAAGTAAAATCACAATTCGGAATGGATTTTCCGGTATTAGACGGTAATACAGGAGGAAAAATCAATCCTTCTGAAATTCGGGATATTTTTACCCAACATATTTTTAGACAAGGATAATATGAATCAATATGCGGTTTGGGGAAACCCAATTTCTCAAAGTAAGTCGCCACGTATTCATCAACTTTTTGCGGCACAAACGGGTAAAGATATCAGTTATGTAGCAAAACTAGGTAGCGAACAGCATTTTGAAAATGAGTTACTGAACTTTTTTGCTAATGGTGCAAAAGGGGCGAATATTACTGCTCCGTTTAAGGAGCGTGCATTTGTACTCGCAGATGAATATAGTGAAAGTTGTTTGTTGGCCGAAGCCTGTAATACATTAAAACGTTTGGAAGATGGACGTTTATATGCGGATAATACGGATGGTTTCGGCCTCTGTTCAGATTTGGATCGTTTAGGTTGGCTAATGCCTGAGCAACGCGTACTTATTTTAGGGGCTGGTGGTGCAACCAAAGGTGTGCTTTTCCCTTTATTAGCAGCTAAACAGCAGATTACGCTTTATAATCGAACTTTAGAGAAAGCGGTCGATTTAGCGGAAAAATTTGCAAAATATGGACAAATTCAAACCGCTTCACTTGATCAGATTGCTGAACAAAAATTTGATTTGATCATTAATGCAACATCGTTAGGCTTACAGGGTAAATATGTGCCTGTTGCATCACACCTTTTAAAAAATGCAGCCGTTTATGATATGCAGTATGCTATAAATATGCAGACACCATTCTTAAATTACGCTCGTGAGTGTGGTGCTGTACGTTATCAAGATGGCTTAGGAATGTTGGTTGGTCAAGCCGGTTTTTCCTTTAAACTTTGGGAAAATGAATTTCCTGATGTTGAAAAAGTGCTTAAACAGTTAAAAATTGAAATGGAAAATGCAAAATAAGAATCTGTAACTTATTATAAAATAAACAGAAATTAGCTGTTTTTATGGCAAAATGTGCAATGTATAGCCAAACAAGCAGATTTATCAACTTTTTTGAAAAAAGTGTTTGACGAGGTTGAATAAAATCAGCATAATACACCCCGTAAACCGATGTGGTGAACGCAAAAATAAATGGCTACATAGCTCAGCTGGTTAGAGCACAACACTCATAATGTTGGGGTCGCAAGTTCGAATCTCGCTGTAGCCACCATTTGCGGGAATGGCGAAATTGGTAGACGCACCAGATTTAGGTTCTGGCGCCGCGAGGTGTGTGGGTTCAAGTCCCTCTTCCCGCACCATTATCGATTTATAAAAAAATTAGTGTTGGGGTATCGCCAAGCGGTAAGGCACCGGGTTTTGATCTCGGCATCCCTAGGTTCGAATCCTAGTACCCCAGCCATCTAATTATCATATCAAATAAGCTAACATTATGTTAGTTTTTTTCTTTTGGGGTATCGCCAAGCGGTAAGGCACCGGGTTTTGATCTCGGCATCCCTAGGTTCGAATCCTAGTACCCCAGCCATCTAATTATCATATCAAATAAGCTAACATTATGTTAGTTTTTTTCTTTTGGGGTATCGCCAAGCGGTAAGGCACCGGGTTTTGATCTCGGCATCCCTAGGTTCGAATCCTAGTACCCCAGCCATCCTATTAATTATTTCCAATTTATTTTGCCTTATTAAAAATATTTTCTATTTTTGATTTATTCCTAATTATTCTTATTCTCTTCTTTAGATTTAACGAAAAACCCATTAGAATTGGTTCTTATTCTATAAGGAGAAAATGAATGTTAAATCCAAAGAATTTAGAGTCCTTAGCTCAGCAACTCCATAATGCATTACCTCAACCACTAAAAAGCGTCGGTAATGATCTCGAAGAAAAATTCAGACAAATTTTACAAGCCCAATTAGCTAAACTTGATATTGTGACTCGAGAAGAATTTGATGTGCAATCGCAAGTTTTATTACGTACACGTGAAAAGCTCAACGAATTAGAAAAACGATTGAATGAGCTTGAAAATCGTCAATCCGAAAAATAATTTATTTTTAATTTTATCAAGCAAAAGGATAATTCAAATGCAAAATATTAATCCAACGCAAACGGCAGCTTGGTCTGCTTTAGAGCAACATAAAGCGGATAACTTAAATATTCCTCAATTATTTGCGGAAGATACAAACCGTTTTGATAAATATCACTTAAATTTTGAAGAACAAATTCTAGTTGATTTTTCTAAAAATGCGATTAATCAAAAAACATTAGAGCTATTACGTCAGTTAGCAAGTGAATGTGGTTTAGCTTCTGCGACTGAAGCAATGTTCTCAGGTCAAAAAATCAATCGTACAGAGAATCGTGCGGTATTACATACCGCATTACGTAATCGTTCAAATACGCCTGTAATGGTTGACGGCAAAGATGTGATGCCGGAAGTAAATGCGGTATTAGCTAAAATGAAAGATTTCTGTGAGCGTATTATTTCTGGCAGTTGGAAAGGCTATACCGGTAAAGCGATTACTGATGTGATTAATATTGGTATCGGCGGTTCGGATTTAGGTCCTTATATGGTAACTGAAGCGTTACGCCCATATAAAAATCATTTGAATATGCACTTTGTGTCAAATGTAGACGGTACGCATATTGCAGAAGTGCTGAAAAAAGTGAATCCTGAAACAACATTAGTCTTAGTTGCCTCAAAAACGTTTACCACTCAAGAAACAATGACCAATGCGTTAACTGCACGTGAGTGGTTATTAGCAGCAGCGAAAGATGAATCGGCAGTAGCAAAACATTTTGCGGCATTATCAACGAATGCAAAAGAAGTTGCAAAATTCGGAATTGATACGGCAAATATGTTCGAATTTTGGGACTGGGTAGGCGGCCGTTATTCTTTATGGTCTGCAATCGGTCTTTCTATTGCTCTATCAGTAGGTTTCGAAAATTTTGAAGCATTGCTTTCAGGCGCTCATGCAATGGATAAACATTTCCGTACTGCACCTATTGAGCAAAATATTCCGGCAACATTAGCGTTAATCGGTATTTGGAACAGTAATTTCCTTGGTGCGGAAACAGAAGCATTATTACCTTACGATCAATATTTACATCGCTTTGCGGCATATTTCCAACAGGGGAATATGGAATCAAACGGTAAATTTGTCGGTCGTGACGGCAAGCCGGTAACGCATCAAACCGGGCCGATTGTATGGGGTGAACCAGGTACTAATGGTCAGCATGCTTTTTACCAATTAATTCACCAAGGTACGAAACTGATTCCTTGTGATTTTATCGCTCCGGCACAAACACATAATCCGGTAGGAGATCACCACGCCAAATTGTTATCGAATTTCTTTGCACAAACAGAGGCACTTGCGTTCGGTAAATCAAAAGAAGCTGTTGAAGCAGAATTTGTGGCGGCAGGTAAGGATTTAGCAGATGTTGCGGAAATTGTTCCGTTTAAAGTATTTACCGGCAATAAACCGACTAACTCAATTTTAGTGCAAAAAATTACACCATTCACTTTAGGTGCATTAATTGCGATGTATGAACATAAAATCTTCGTACAAGGGGTAATTTTCAATATCTACAGCTTCGATCAATGGGGTGTAGAGTTAGGTAAACAACTCGCAAATCGTATCTTGCCAGAGTTACAAAATGCGGAACAAATTACTAGCCATGATAGCTCTACCAATGGTTTAATTAATCAATTTAAAGCATGGCGTTAATGATTTTATCGTGAACAAATAAGCGGTTGAATTTTGTAAGAAAATTACAAATTTTAACCGCTTTTTTGTGAATAACAGATTAATTTATTAGAATACATAAAAAAATCCCTTCCAAATTTTTGAAAGGGATGATTAATTTAGGTTAGATAATTAACTACTTAATTCAGAATTTTTATTCTACAGATTTTTTCTTTAAGATTGTGTATAACTCATCTTTAATATGTAGTTTTTCTTTTTTCAATACCTCTATTTCATCATTGGTTGCAAGCTCAATATTTGATTCCATATTTTTAATACGTTGGTCTAACTCATTATGTTTATCAAATAAACGAGAAAAGTGAGTATCACTATTTTTTAATTGAGTAATTAATTCACGAAATTCAGGGAACATATACAACTCCTATTATGTCTTAGTTAATCATTTAGGTTTAATTTGATACTACTCCTTTTTATTTATTTCGTGCTGATTTTGTTTGGATTTTTTGAAGTGGATCACAAAATATTTACATTGGCGTTAATAGATGAATTTACTCTCATACCAGCTCAGGTATAATACAGCCTCATTTTGTTTGTAGGGACAATAATAAATGCGTTGCAAAGCTCTCTTATCTTTTTTCTTAGCTCTATTAAGTGGGGCTGCTGTCGCTAAGTGGGAAAAAATCAATGATATTGATTACACTTGGGGGCCGTTCAAAATTTATAATATTTCCCTCTTTACAGAAACGGGCGAATATAAAGCGGGTACACGTCCGATCATGTTAACTTTGAAATATAGTAAACCGGTTGATGGGCGTGACTTTGCGATTTCTGTGGCAAAATCTTGGACAAATTTAGGGATTACATTATCGGACCAAGATGTAGTGATTGATCGCCTGCGTAAAATTTTACCAGATATAAAATCTGATGATAGATTAAGTTATATTGCATTAGCAGACAAAGGCTATTTTGTATTAAATAATCAAGTGATTGAACAGGAGTTTGATCAGGCGTTTAATAATGCGATGCTTGCAATTTGGTTGGATCCTAAAGTGGAATTTAGCCAGAAATTAATTACCAAAAAAATTGCAGGAGCAGAGCAGGAGGTTCATCACTCATTAGATTACCCACAAAGTTTAGAAGAAGTATCTATTGAGCCTAATAAAGAAAGTATTTTAACCGTTGAACTGAGCGATGATATTGCAACTACAGAACAAGCGGTAGATTCTGAACAACAATCAACTAAATTAGAATCAACCAAGCCAATAAAATCTATTGGTGTGCCAAGTTTACTTTCGCCAATTACGAAGTCTGTAGAGCCGAATAAAGTGGAAGTCAAAGAAAAGGTGGAATCTAAACCTTTAGATGCTGAGAAAACTATAGAAACTAAAGCCACAGAGGTAGCTAAAGAAGCGGTAAATACTGAACATAAATCGGTAGATACAAAAGCGGTTTCACAAGAAAAGCAACCTGAAGTTCAACAGGTAACTGACGTTAAAGCCGCTGTAGAAGTGAAGTCAGAATCTCCGGTGACTGAAAACAAAAGTACAGAAGTAAAAGCCACTGATACAGATACAGGAACAAAGTTAGAGTCAGAAAAAAACGCAGAAGCTGTTAAAGCAAAAGATGAAATTAAAGAAAAAGAGGCGACGACTTCTCCGGATAAACAATCTAAAGAGGAAGTAGAAAATCCAGAAAAAGAGATTATTCCGGAAATGGATCCGACACCGGATTATAAACTTCCTCTTTCATAAGCAGAGTATTAAGCAGCCGATTGGCTGCTTAATTTTTTTTAATCGCTTTAATAAACAAAAGCGGCGGACGATGTTGTAGATCGTTAAACTCGTTATGCCATTGCGGTTGTTCCGCCAGCATCGGCTCTTCCACTTGCACGATTTCAAAACCGGCTTGAATTAGCTGATTGCAAATTGTTGCCATGGTGCGATGATAGGTTTTGAATGCTTGTTGGAACCAACTTCTGTCTCGCTCCCCCTCCTCTCGATAATAATTTAAACGATAAGCAACTTGTTGTTTTTGCTCATTTTTCTCCCAACGATAGCCGTCTTTATAGCAAGTGACGATCGGATGTTCTTGGGAAAAAATCAGCGTACCGCAAGCGGTCATTTTTGCGGAAATTTTTGCAAGTAAATCGGCAAAGTCCTCAATATAATGGAACGCAAACGAGCTGGTGACCACATCAAAATGATCTTCCGGAATTTTATCTAATTGTTCCATTGGCAGGCAGTGCAGTGAGAAAGCGGTCGATTTTTGCCAATTTTTTGCTAAATCACTTTCCGCCTGTTTCAGCATCAGTTCCGATAAATCCAGTCCGACAACTTTACTCGCACCCGCTTTCAAATAATGCGCCAAATGCACGCCGGTACCACATCCCAAATCTAACACTTTTTTCTTGGTAAGATCCGGTAAAAGTGAAAACATAGTAGGCTTTTCCACCACTTCATTCATACTGATTGGGTTTTCACGTAATTGTTGATAACGTTCAAAGAAAATCGGGGTATCGTAAATACTTTTTTTCATTTTATCCTTTTAACCATTCTTGATATGCAGGTAATGCTAACATTTGTTGCAGGTATATCCGCACATTTTCATCAAAATAGTGGGCTAATCCGTAAGTATTAATTCTTGCCGCTACCGGCAATAAAAACGCATCTGCCGCAGTGAAGAATGAACCTGTTAAATATTTGCCACCAAATTGTTGTAAGCCTTGTGTAAAAATCGTGTTTAAGCGTTTGAGCTCATCTTCTAATTGTTGAGGAATTTCCGTAAGCGTAATTTTTTCAAGCGGTCGAAAATCACAAATATTTCGCAAATTCTCAAAACCGGAATGTATCTCGGCACAAACAGAACGAGCCCATGCTCGAGCTTTTTTATCCTTTGGCCAAACTTGCGGATAACTTTCGGCAACGTACTCAATAATCGCCAAACTATCCCAAATTTGTACCTCATTATCATATAAAACAGGAATTTTTGCTGTTGCTGAAAAGGTTGAAAATTGTTGTCTTTGCTCATTTATATCTGCGAGGTAGCGGACAATTTTTGGCTCGAAAGGAATATCCAGCATTTTCAGTAGCATCCAAGGACGAAGCGACCAAGACGATTTAGGCGGATTGATATAAAGCTGATACATAAATTTTCCTATAAAAAAGCCCACAAATGTGGGCGATATGTTACTGGTATTGGGCGAGTTTTTGCAAGGTCTGGTAGGCTTTATCTGTGCTGAGCAAATCTTTAACACGTTGTACGTTGGCTTTTAAATCTCGTTCGCCGAAAGTACGCATAAGCATAGCAGTATTTACTGCAACCGCATCAATATGTGCCGCTTCGCCTTTGCCTTTTAATAAAGCGGTAATTTTTTCGGCATTTTCTGCAGGTTCCCCACCTTTTAACGCCTCAATTGAATGGCGTTGGATACCGAAATCATCCGGTGTTAGTGTGAAATAATGGATCTCTCCTTGTTCAATTTCAGCGACTAACGTTTCGCCGTGTACCGCCACTTCATCTAAACCGGAACCGTACACCACAATCGAATGTTGATGATTTAAGATGCGTACCGTTTCTGCATAAATTTTTAACACATCCGGTGAATAAACGCCGAGTAATTGGCGTTTAGCGTGTGCCGGATTCACCAACGGCCCCAGAATATTAAATAGTGTGCGAGTTTTCAGCGCTTGGCGTACCGGTACAGCGTGTTTAAAACCAGCGTGATAAAGCGGTGCAAATAAGAAACAGAGATTATTTTCATCTAACGCTTGGCGTGCGGTTTGGGGGGAAATCGCCACATTAATTCCTAATGCGGATAGCACATCGCTTGCGCCGGTTTTACTGGAAACACTAAGGCTACCGTGTTTTGCGACTTTATAGCCTAAAGTCGCTGCTACAATCGCACTAGCAGTAGAAATGTTGATTGTATTTTGTCCGTCACCACCGGTGCCGACAATATCCGCAAAGGCGTAATCCGGTGTCGGAAATTCGGTTGCGTTTGAGAATGCAGCTTCAACCGCTCCGGCAATTTCCTCAATTGTCTCGCCCCGTACTTTTAATGCAATAAGCGCAGCGGAAAGTTGTTCGTTAGAAATATTACCTTGAATTACTTGTTCAAAAAAGTATTGCGATTCTGCTTTCGTGAGTGCTTGATTTTCAAATAATTGGCTAAGAATGTTGTCGAGTTGCATAGTATTATCCTGTTTTTGTTATGTTGATAAGCGGTTATTTTTCTAAATTTTTTTGCTTAATGTTGTGTGGAAAGCAGCCATTCGACCGATTGTTTTAATAATTTAGTGCCTTCTACGGTTAGGATTGATTCAGGGTGAAATTGAAAACCGCAAATCGGTAATTGTTTGTGGCGAATCGCCATCACGATATTATCGAAGTGAGCATTGATTTCTAACTCCTCCGGTAGGTTATCACCCATTAATGAATGGTAACGGGCAACCGGCATCGGGTTATTAATACCGTGGAACATTGCTTGGTTATCGTGTTCAATTTTAGACACTTTGCCGTGTAAAATGGTACCGGTATGCACGATACGTCCGCCTAACGCTTCGATAATTGCTTGATGCCCCAAACAAATGCCAATCATCGGTACAACGCCTTTGAGCTGTTTAATGATCGTGAGCAGGTTACCTGCCTCTGCCGGTGTGCCAGGGCCGGGCGAAAGCGCTACAATACAATTTTCGGTGGTTTGTGCTTTTTTCAAAAAATCTTCCAACGGGTAATCATTACGGAAAATCGTCACTTGATGACCTAATTCACGAAATTGATCGACAAGGTTGTAGGTAAACGAGTCAAAATTATCAACAAAAAGAATATATGCCATAGCTTATCCGTCCTTATTTGGTATTAACTTGTGCGATTGCTTTTAATACGGCTTTCGCTTTGTGACGTGTTTCATCCGCTTCCGATTGCGGATCCGAATCCAATACTTCACCGCAACCGGCTTGTACGTAAGCGATACCGTTTTGTACGAATGCGGAACGAATCACAATGCAGGTATCTAAATCGCCGTGCGAAGTTAAGTAACCGACCGCACCGCCGTAGCTGTGACGTTTTTGTTGCTCTACTTGATAGATTAATTGCATCGCTTTAATTTTTGGTGCACCGGTTAAAGTTCCCATATTCATACACGCCTGATAAGCGTGTAGAGCATCTAAATCGGTACGCAATGTGCCAACCACTCGAGAGACAAGGTGCATAATTTGTGAGTAGCGATCGATTTGCATCAGATCCACCACTTTACGTGTACCGGCTTGGCAGACTCGTGCGACATCATTACGAGCCAGATCGACTAACATTAAATGTTCTGCCAATTCTTTTTGATCTAAACGCAATTCCAATTCTAAGCGTGAATCCAATTCCGGATCGATATTGCCATTAGCATCAAATCCACGCGGACGAGAGCCGGCAATCGGATAGATTTCTAATTGACGATTAGCTTGTGAATATTTCAGCGCACTTTCGGGTGATGCACCGAATAAAGTAAAGTTTTCGCCTTGCATAAAGAACATATACGGGCTCGGATTATTCATTTTAAGCTGGCGATAAGCGGCTAAAATATTCGGGCAAGGTAAGCTAAAACGGCGTGAAGGCACAATTTGGAACACATCACCGATATGAATATGATGTTTGAGTTTTTGAATGATTTGTTTAAAGGCTTCATCTTCAATATTGGTTTTTACTTTACCACTTGCAGCTTGAATCGGTAAACGTAATTCGCAAGGTTGATATTTTGCAAGCATTTGGCTAAATTCGACCGCTTGTTGCTGTAAGCGGCTTTGCTGTGTTTCATCAAAACAGAAAGTGTGCAACACCGATTCCTGTTTTTGATGGTCAATAAACACTAATTGTTCGGCAAGATAGAAGCTGTAATCGTGGCAACGTAAGCCATCATCTTGTAGTTGAATACCGTCCATTGGAATAAAATGGGCGACCAAATCGTAGCTAAATAAACCGCCTAAATAGATCGGCTCCGCTTTATCAGCAAAAAGTAGGCTCACACAACGTAAGCCGTCAAACACGGTGCTGGTTTTAAGTTTGCTATCTTCATCTAAATTTTGGGCAATGGGCGGAAAGATAGCCGACAAGCGGTTAAATTCTGCTGAAAATTGGCAATTAGGAGCCGGAGATAACTGAGCAAGCGTTGCTTGAATATGGGGAAGTACGGCTTTACCGTTTTCAGTTAACGCTTCAAAAGTGACGGTTTGTGCATCGCAATAAATATGTAAGGCGGATTGGGCGAACAATAGACTTTTTAGGCTGTTTTTACTGTGGATTTCTGCTGAATCCAATAACAGCGTATACGGTTTCTTATCACATAAGTGATAAAACGCTACGGTTGTATCTTCATAATAGGGAAGTTGTGTTTGCTGAGTATGGAGATTCATTTCACGATTCCTTGTTTAAGTTATTTATGTACTATTAAACTAGTATAAAAATAATAAGTCAAGCATATTTTTTAAATGTGCAAGATTTGACTAAAACGACAGATTTGATTTAATTGCTTTTGTACAATAGCCATTATTTCTTACCTATTTTCTTATTTACGGGATACATTATGGCAACTCCACAATCCGGCATTACATTAACCCATCGTAAATCAGGCATTTTTATTGAAGCGAATGTGCTAAATATTGAAACGTTTCGTTCTAGAATCCATAGCATTCAGCATCAATTTCAAGAAATTCAGCAGCAGTTTGCAACAGAGGCATTAGGGCTTACCCTTGCTTTCGGCAAAACGCTTTGGAGTCAGTTAAAAGCTAATTCCGCTACCGAATTAAAGGATTTTGTTGCACTAGGCAAAGCGGAACGAGAGTATGCACCGGCAACCCAACGTGATTTTTTAGTGCATATTCAATCAAATCGTCCGGATATTAATTTTTCTATCGCTTTAATGGTGGTGGAACAATTAAAAGCGGTGGCGGAAATTGTAGAGGAAACCCATGGTTTTCGTTGGGTGGAAGAGCGTGATTTAACCGGTTTTATTGATGGTACGGAGAATCCGCAAACCGATGAAAAATTGCGTGAAGTTGCTTTAATTGAAGACGGTGAAGATGCCGGTGGGAGTTATGTATTGAGCCAACGTTATGTTCATCAACTGGCTAAATGGCATAAGATGAATACCGAACGTCAAGAACAGGTGATCGGCAGAACAAAAGCGGATAGCGTTGAGCTTGATGATGTGCCGGAAAATTCTCACGTAGGTCGTGTGGATTTAAAAGAAAACGGCGAAGGTCTAAAAATTCTACGCCACAGTTTACCATACGGCTTAGCGAGTGGTGAGCATGGCCTATATTTCATTGCTTTTGCAAAACATTTACACAATATCGACCAGCAGCTTAAAAGTATGTTTGGTGAATTAGACGGCAAAACTGACCGCTTGTTAGGTTTTACCAAAGCGGTTTCAGGCAGTTACTATTTTGCTCCGTCGTTAGAACAATTGGCTATGGTGTGATAATAGATACAAAAGTAGATTATTTTGCGATCTCAATCGTAAAAATAAGCATGGTTTACTGCTTAGAAGTGCTTTTTCTTTTAAGGTTATATCTTCTGATAAATGGAGATATAAATGCTTAATATATTTAAGAAGCCTTTTAATAAAGAAAGCTTAGATTCTTGGTGTAAGATCTTGGACGATATTAGTAAAATTGAGCTTTTGGCAATTCCTGTTGTACTATATAGCCCGAATGGTTTGTTTTATAAATTATTTAATAGCTTCGTGCTTTTATTTTCAATGTATATATGTTTATTTATGGCAGATTTTATACGTAAAAATAAAGAGAATTTGATGGAGGAATCAACAATGGGATTATCAATCGGACTTGTTATTGTTGCTGTGCTTTTATCTACATTTGCTTTTTTTATTGTACGTAGTGTTAAAAAATCTCATCTATAGTGTTCTTTTACGAGATGATTTCTATAACGGCACAATTACTTTAGAGAATATAAGAATGTTGGTGTATAATGCACCAACATTTTTTTCGAAGGATATTACGCTATGAGCCAATTTTTTTATATTCATCCTGATAATCCTCAGGCTCGTTTGATTAATCAAGCGGTAGAAATTATTAAAAATGGTGGCGTTATTATTTATCCGACAGATTCAGGTTATGCTTTAGGCTGTGCAATCGGTGAAAAACACGCAATGGATCGCATTGTTGCGATTCGTAAATTACCTGAAAATCACAATTTTACCTTGGTATGTAGTGATTTGTCAGAGCTTTCCACTTACGCATTAGTCACTAATCAATCTTATCGCTTAATCAAAAATAACACGCCAAATCCTTACACCTTTATTTTACCGGCAACCAAAGATGTACCGCGTAGATTAATGACCAAACGTAAGACGATTGGGATTCGTGTACCGGATAATGCGATCGCTTTGGCATTAATTGCAGCGTTAGGCGAGCCGATTTTATCTTGTTCGCTAATGTTACCTGATACGGAAATTACCGAATCGGATCCGGATGAAATTCGAGAGCATTTGGAACATCGTGTGGATTTAATTATTCATGGCGGTTATTTAGGTCAAGAGCCGACCAGCGTGATAGATTTAACCGAAGAGAGTCCTCGAATTATTCGTGAAGGATCAGGCGATATTACGCCTTTTAACTAATTGCGTTTTTCTGCTTGTGTATCAGCGGAGAAATCTATATTTCAGACGCTCGTGAGAGCGACAATTTAAGGAATTTTAATGACAACATTTCAAAAAAAACCAACTGATAAACGTTCACCGTCTTTTAAACATTCGCAAGGCGAAAAGCGTTTTGATAAACGTAGCGAAGATAAGCGTACATCATCTAAAAAATTTGATGAACAATCGGAAAGACGAGTTCGCCTAACATCTAAACCATTAGTAAAAAAATCCGTAAAACCGACCGCTTCTGTGGCTGAAACAGCAGAGAAAAAAACGAAAGTAGCTGGTGAAAAATTACAGAAAATTCTAGCACGTGCCGGTCAAGGATCTCGTCGTGAATTGGAAGAGATTATTGCGGCAGGGCGTGTAAGTGTTGACGGTAAGATTGCAAGTTTAGGCGATCGCGTACAAGTAAGTAGTGCGACTAAAATTCGTATTGACGGTAATTTAATCAGCTTAATTCCGGCACAAAAAGAAATTTGTCGTGTGTTGATGTACTACAAACCGGAAGGCGAATTATGTACTCGTTCAGATCCGGAAGGTCGTGCAACCGTATTTGATCGTTTACCTCGTTTAACCGGTGCACGTTGGATTGCAGTTGGTCGTTTAGATATTAATACGTCAGGTCTATTACTGTTTACTACAGACGGCGAATTAGCGAATCGTTTAATGCACCCAAGTCGTGAAGTAGAGCGTGAATATTCGGTGCGTGTGTTCGGTAATATTGATGAAGCAATGTTACAACGTTTACGTAAAGGTGTTCAGTTAGAAGACGGTCCGGCAAACTTTAAACAGATTAAAACCGTTGGTGGCACAGGTTTAAACCAATGGTTTGATGTCACTTTAACTGAAGGACGTAACCGTGAAGTACGTCGTTTATGGGAATCACAAGGCGTTGAAGTAAGTCGTTTAATTCGTATTCGTTACGGTAATATCAAATTAGAAAAAGGTTTACCTCGTGGCGGTTGGGAAGAAATGGGCTTGGAGCAAGTAAACTATTTGCGTGAGCTTGTTGGCTTACCGGCGGAAACCGAGACCAAAGTGGATGTAACAAAAAATCGCCGTCGTACTAATGTTCGACAAATTCGTAAGGCGGTAAAACAACACGCTAAATATCGTACAGTAGCATAAAGATAAATAAGAACGGTCGGTTTAAGAAAATCGACCGTTTTCTATTCATACTGCGAGAAGATTATTCTTCAAGCACCAGTAGCCCTGGTAATGTTGCGAAACTTTGCGATTTAACTGTATTATGGAAATCATTAAGATAAGCATAATGCTGATCCGATTCTCTAAATGCACCGTAAAGATTGCTGTATAACCCTTGCTGAGTAATTTTCTTGGCAACCACATAGCCTCGATCCAAATAAGGTTTGACAGCCCAATAAGGTAAAGTCGCTATGCCTCGTTTACTTGCCACTAACTGAATAATTGCGATGGTTAATTCGCTGGTACGGCGTGTCGGATTAATGCCGGCAGGGCGTAACACTTTACGCAATAAATCTAACATATCATCTGGAACCGGATAAGTAATCCAAGTTTCATCAATAAAATCTTCCGCTTCCCACACTTCTTTTTGTGCTAATGGGTGATCTTTAGCACAAATACCAACCATTTCATACGAAAATAGTGGACGGTAAATAATGCCTTCTGTTTCCTCAGCTTCGGCAACAACAGCCCAGTCCGAGCGATGGGTTAAGAGTAGACCGACAGTATCAGTATGGAAACCAGATACAATATCCAATTCGACTAGTGGCCAACTTTGACGGAAAGTATCCATTGCCGGCATCAGCCAGTCAAAGCAGGTATGACATTCCACCGCAATGCGTAATTCTCCCGCTTCCCCTTGTTTGACACGGGCGAGATCAAGCTCGGCTTCAACGATTTTCGGCAGAATATCATGCGCCAATTTGACTAGACGATCTCCGGCGGGTGTAAAACGTAGCGGTTGGGTCTTACGCTCAAATAAAGTGAGTTCATATTGATCTTCCAATAATTTAAGCTGATGGGAGAGAGCGGATTGTGTAAGGTGTACTCGTTTAGCGGCAAGAGAAACACTCCCGCTTTCCTTTAAAGCGACCAACGTTTTTAAGTGACGTAATTCAAGAAATATCGGTTTCATGTAAATAATTCATTATAAGAAGAAAAATGATGAAAGATATTATAGATAAATGCTTTCTATGCCAAGAGTTAAAATGAAAATAGAGGTTAATTCGCTATATTTGATATTTTTTTCACATAATAAAAAATAATGTTTAATTAAAATCAAAATATGGTGATTTTTTGACATCTTTAGCTGAAATTATGGTTAGACTGTAATCTATTTTAGTTAGGAGAAAAGTTATGTCAGCAGAGCAAAAATCACCTCCGGTTGAGGTTAAATTAGGTTTTAATTGGCAGGGATTGCTGATTTCCGTTGTGGTTGGATTTGGTATCGTATTAATTCCTACCCCGGAAGGGTTGAGTGAAAGAGCATGGGGAATGTTAGCTTTATTCGTTGCAACGATTGTGGCGATTATTGCAAAAGCAATGCCTATGGGCGCGGCTACTTTAGTCGCATTAGTGATTAGCGGTGTGACCGAATTAACCCCGATTAAAGCGGGTAAAGACGAAGTGGCGATGTTATCCGGTTTTTCCAATGCAACGATTTGGTTAATCGGGATCGCAATGTTTTTATCGCAGGCGGTAATTAAAACGGGGCTGGGTAAGCGTATCGCGCTTTATTTCGTTTCTCGCTTCGGTAAGAGAATGATGGGCGTGGCTTACGGTATTGCTCTTGCCGATTTGGTTATCGGACCAGGAATCCCATCTGCTTCGGCTCGAGGTGGTGGTATTATGTATCCGATTATGAAATCGATTGCCGAAGCATACGATTCTAAGCCTGGTCCGACAGCAAAACGTGCCGGTGCGTTTTTGGCTTTAGCCGTATCGCAAATCGATACGATTGTTTGTACGATGTTTTTAACCGCTATGGCGGGTAACCCTTTGATTGCCGAACTTGCTCGCGGTCAAGGCGTAGAGATTTCATGGATTACTTGGTTTATCGGTGCATTAGTTCCTGGTGTGGTTTGTTTAATCGTTCTGCCGTATTTACTCTATTTGATTTATCCGCCTGAATTAAAAGATACGCCTAAAATGGCGGAGATGGCTCGTCAAGAATTACAAAATATGGGCAAAATGAGTAAAGCGGAATGGATTTTAGCATTAGATTTTGTGTTATTACTGTTCCTCTGGACCGTCGGTGATCTTGCATTTGGTATCCCTGCAACCGTATCCGCTTTTATCGGTTTAGTCATTTTACTCTTATCTAACATTATGAACTGGCAAAATATCATTTCTGAAAAATCAGCGTGGGATACGATGTTCTGGTTTGCAGTGTTAGTGATGATGGCGAATGCGCTAAATAAATATGGTGCAATCACGTGGATTTCTTCGCATATTTCACAATCGGTCGGCGGTTTGGATTGGCCGATTGCATTTGGTATTTTAGTACTGGTTTACTTCTACACCCGCTATTTCTTTGCCTCTGCAATGGCACATATTTCAGCGATGTATCTTGCTTTCCTTGCAGCGGCAATCGCAGTCGGCACTCCGCCGATGTTAGCGGCAATCGGTTTAGGTTATACCTCAACTTTATCAATGAGTTTAACTCAATATGCCGGTGGCCCGGGACCTGCATTATTCGGTTCAGGTTACAACACAACAGGGCAATGGTGGGGCGTAAGTTTCATTATTTCGGTTGCTTCGTTAGTTATTTGGTTTACTGTCGGTGGCGTTTGGATGAAGCTACTCGGTTGGTGGTAGTTTAAGGAAAATGAAAACTAAAATTTGTACTGGAATGTTACTAATGTAACGGAATAAGAATAAGCGGTCTAATTTGTAAAAAATTTTGCAAATTAGACCGCTTGCTATAATTATTTGTTAGAATGTCATCACTTATTCCCCTCTTATATTTAGTGAGAGGATTTTCTATTTTAGGAAAATAAAAATGCGTGTTGTTTTAACCTCTTTAGTATTACTGGCTACTTCAGCAGTAAGTTATGCAGAAAAAAGTGAGCCGATTCAAGGACAACTTGAGAATGGTTTACGTTATACCTTACTTCCATTACATTCGGAGCAGGGCCGAGTTGAAATCCGAATGAAAGTCAATGCTGGAGCGATTGATGAAACAAATGAACAATTTAGTGCAGCAAATACACTTAAGTATCTTGTTTTCCGTGGCACTAATGCTCACCCAAACGGTTTAACGACATATCTCAATGAGCAGAAATGGAAGAAAGATAAAAATTATAGTGTAACAACCAATTATGATCATACCACTTATACAATGATTCCTCCGTCAACTTCAAATTTGGATAAGAGCTTTGATTTATTAAGTCAAATGTTATTCCAAGCAAAATTAACCCAAGAAGATTTGGATGATGAGCGTAAATATATTTTGGAAGATTGGCAACAGGCACAAAGTGTCGGTAATTTGATGAATCAGAAACGTATTTCAGCGGTGCGAGCTGATTCTCGTTATGCGGATAGAGCGATTATCGGTACGGCGGAAAATATTCAAAGTTTACCGGCAACCCAATTACAGCAGTTCTATCAAACGTGGTATGTACCAAATAATATGCAGCTGTTAGTTGTTGGAGATATTGAACCGGAAGCGACAAAGCAGCAAATTCAGCAATATTTTGCTGGTTTTGCAAAAAAAGAAACGCTTAAACGTGATTATTTAGAACCGGTTTTGGCGGAGAGATTATCAATTAATCAATTCCAAGATGCGAGAAGTAGTGTAAGCCAAGTCGCTTATATTTTTCGTTTCGATGAAACTAAACATCGTGTACGAACTAATGAAGCTCGCTATGCACGTTTAATTGATCGTTTAGCACTTTCATTAATAGAACAGCGATTACAAACAGGCGCAAATAACTTGCCGAAAGGTGTGTCAGCGATTAGTGTGCGTAAATCTGATATTGGTAAAAATACAGCGGCACTAGGTTTTTTTGCAACGGTAGGATCAACCCAGCACGAATTAGGGTTAAAGCAAATTTTTAGCGAAATAGAGAATCTAAAGCTCTCTCCTATTACGGAAGAGGAGCTAGCTAAACAAAAAGAAGTTGTCCAGCTTCAAATTGAAAATGCGAAAAAAGATGATAATGATCGAGATTTCCAACAATGGTTAAAGCTCATGTCGGAAACGGTATTATTGGATAAACCTTACTTAACGCAAAATAAGTTAGCGGAATTACTTGAACCTATGCTTAAAAAAGTATCGGTTAAAGAGGTTAATGAGAGAATCCAGCAGTGGAGTAATGTAAAAGATCGAGTGATCAACTATCAACCACCAAGAAAAATACAGATTAAGCCGATTACGCAAGAAACGGTGAATCTGCTAAAAGCGGAAGTGGAAAAAGTAGATATGCTTCCACCTGCTACAGAACCTGCTAAAGAAAACAAGCAATAAGAGAAAAAGAGTAATCAAGAAATTGATTACTCTTATTTTTTAGCCTTTTAAACGGAATCGTCCACGACTATAACGGGTTTTCATTAATGCAAGAATTTGTTCTTTATCGCTACTGACATTCTGATTACTTTGTTTTGCCACGACCAAAGAATGTTGAATAGAATGAGCGTGAGTAATCGCAATCGCAAGAGCATCGGCAGCATCGGCTTGTGGTTTGGAAGAAAGTTGAAGCATACGGGTGACCATATCCTGCACTTGGATTTTATCCGCCGAGCCGATACCGGTCACAGTTTGTTTGACTAAACGAGCAGCGTATTCAAACACGGGTAAATCGTGATTTACTGCCGCAACAATCGCTGTACCGCGAGCTTGCCCAAGCTTGAGTGCGGAATCAGCATTTTTCGCCATAAACACTTGTTCAATCGCAAACATATCAGGTTGAAATTGGGTGATGATTTCGATCACACCTGCATAGATACGTTTTAAGCGAGTTGGTAGGTCATCAACAGAAGTGCGAATTGCACCGCTGCCTAAATATTCTAAATGGCGTCCGGTTTGACGAATCACGCCATATCCAGTAACTCGTGAGCCAGGGTCAATTCCTAAAATAATCGGCATAGCTTGTCCAATGAATGAAAACAAACGGGCAGATTTGCAAAAAATTCTACAAACCTGCCCGCTTATCTAAACGAATCAATCTGTTATTTATTTAACTTTGCAGTTGCAGTTTGATTAACTTCGCAGTTTTTGGCAAGGATTTCATCTGAATTTTTACCTTTTTTGAATAACATTCCTGCTTCAGTTTTGTTAAATGTTTTTAATGCAAAATTGTTATCAACATTCCATACGTGTGTTTTTGATGCAAATGACGTAAAGTCTTTATTGTTATCATCACGCATTAAATCTTTTACTGCTACATCATTCACAGTTAAAGTTAAACCTGTTGCTTTCTCACCTTCAAAGTTATAAGTTGCTACAACCGCTTTGTTATTTTGGCATTGATAAACTACGGTTTTAGAAGAGGCTGTTAATTTATTTTTTACAGTAGTGACTGTGTTTGAAACACCGTTAGATACAGCGGTTGCACCTTCTTTTACTGCATTTGTGGTTGCTGAGGCGACATTTGATACGCCTTCAGTCACATTTGAGGCAACATCACTTGCTGTTGAGCAAGCTGCTAAAATTGTTGCTAAAGATAATGCTGATACGAGTTTAATTGCTTTCATTTTTATTCCTTATTATTCAAGATAAACATATACGTTTTTTTAAACGTATTTCTTAGAGTGTTTCATGCTTAAATTAGTTCCGATAATAGCTAAAAAATAAGCCAACCGATTCGGCTGACTTATCAACTTTAACTATTAGAGTAATGCAGCAACTTCGTCACTGATTTCACCGTTGTGGTATACGTTTTGTACGTCATCACAATCTTCAAGGCGGTTAATTAAATCAAGTAATTTCGGTGCAGTTTCCGCATCCAATTCAACAGTTGTTGATGGGATCATTGTTACTTCCGCTTCTTGAATTTTAAAGCCTGCGGCTTCAATACCATCACGTACGCTACCTAAATCTTCCCAAGCAGTATAGATTTCGAATGAGCCGTCTTCTTGTGCTTGAATATCGTCTGCACCCGCTTCGATAGCTGCTTCGGTTAAAGCGTCTTCATCGCCTGAAGCAATTAAAATTAAACCTTTTTTGCTGAATAAGTAACCAACAGAACCTTCAGTACCTAAGTTACCGCCACATTTAGTAAAACTTGGACGAACTTGTGAAATAGTACGGTTTGCGTTATCACTTAAACATTCAACCATTACCGCTGTACCACCCGGGCCGTAACCTTCATAGATTTTGGTTTCCATATTGGTGTCATCGCCACCGCCTACACCACGTTCAATTGCACGATTGATCGTATCACGAGTCATATTGTTTGATAACGCTTTATCTACTGCAGAACGTAAACGAGGGTTTGCAGAAACATCACCGCCGCCGATTTTTGCTGCAGTAACTAATTCACGAATTAATTTAGTAAAAATTTTACCGCGTTGTGCATCTTGTGCCGCTTTACGGTGTTTAATGTTAGCCCACTTACTATGACCTGCCATTCTGTTGTTTCCTTTATATTTGATTTGTGAAAATTTGCCCTCGCCCCTTGTGGGAGAGGGAAAGATTGAAGCCTCGTTTAGAGGCGGAAATCAGGGAGAGGGGATGCGGTTAATTTTTGTAAGAAATTTACGAATTTAGACCGCTAGTTTTCCCCCTCTCTCTGTCTGCTCGCTATACGCTTCACAGACTGTCTCTCACAAGAGGAGAGAGTGGTTATTTCTTTAAATATTTTGCAATCGCTGCTGCATTATTCGGGGATTTCGTTAGCCGGATGGATTCTTCAACGCTTACCCATTTAAACGCTAAATGTTCATTTAATATCGGTTGTCGTTCTTGTTTTAAGGCAAGTAAAAACCAATGTTCCGAGCAGTGCGTGACATCAGGTGCGTATTTATACCGAAAATGCGGAAAAATCTCAAATTCTACCGACTCGTTGCAATCCGTTAGCGTAAGTTTTTCCGCTAAAATATCAATGCCAATTTCTTCTTTCACTTCACGAATCGCCGTTTCAAACGGCTGTTCATTCGGTTCAAGCGAACCGGTCACCGACTGCCAAAATTCGGGATCGTCTTGGCGTTGTAGCATTAAGACCTTGCCCGAATTTTGTGCATAAATCACAACTAAAACGGAGTTAGGATTTTTGTATTTCATCAGCAAAAAATAAGCGATTTTTGACCGCTTGTCTTATTCCGCCTTCTCTTTTTTCACGACTGCAATACCTAACTCTTCCAATGCTTGCGGATTTGCAAAACTTGGTGCTTCGGTCATTAAACATGCTGCTGCGGTAGTTTTCGGGAATGCAATCACATCGCGGATATTTTCCGTACCGGTAATAAGCATAGTTAAACGGTCTAAACCGAATGCAAGACCTGCGTGCGGTGGCGTACCGAATTTTAATGCGTCTAATAAGAAACCGAATTTTTCCTGTTGATCTTGTTCGTTAATGCCGAGGATATTGAATACGGTTTGTTGCATTTTCGGATCGTAAATACGTACTGAACCACCGCCCACTTCGTAGCCGTTGATCACCATATCGTAAGCATTTGCAACTGCGTTAACAGGGTTTGCTGCTAATTCTTCCGGTGTTAAACCTTTCGGAGAAGTGAACGGATGGTGCATTGCTGAAAGGTTGCCTTCACTATCTTTTTCAAACATAGGGAAATCAATCACCCAAAGCGGTTTCCAAGCGGTTAAATCGGTTAGCTCTAAATCACGACCAACTTTCAGACGTAAAGCCCCCATTGAGTCAGTAACCACTTGCCATTTATCCGCACCGAAGAATAGGATGTCGCCGCTGGTTGCGTTGGTACGCTCAATTAATGCTTTGAAAACCTCTTCGTTTAAGAATTTGGCTACCGGGCTTTGGATGCCTTCCATACCGGCATTCACATCATTGATTTTCGCCCATGCTAAGCCTTTTGCACCGTAAATACCGACAAATTGGGTATATTCGTCAATTTGTTTACGAGTAAGCGTTGCACCGTTCGGTACACGAAGCACGGTTACACGACCGTCCGCTGAATTTGCCGGCTCGTTAAATACTTTAAACTCAACGTCTTTTAAAATGTCTGCCACGTCCACTAATTCTAACGGATTACGTAAATCCGGTTTGTCCGAACCGAAACGTTGCATCGCTTCTTGCCACGTCATAATTGGGAATTTGCCTAAATCGACATTTAAGCGGTCCAACCATAAGCCGTGAATCATATTTTCCATTAATTCGCGTACTTCTTCAGCGGTTAAGAATGAGGTTTCCACATCGATTTGAGTAAATTCCGGCTGACGATCAGCACGTAAATCTTCGTCACGGAAACATTTTACGATTTGGTAGTAACGGTCAAAACCCGACATCATTAGCAACTGTTTGAAAAGTTGAGGTGATTGTGGTAGGGCGTAGAATTTACCGTTGTGTACACGGCTTGGTACTAAGTAGTCACGTGCGCCTTCCGGTGTTGCTTTGGTTAGCATCGGCGTTTCGATATCAAGGAAACCGTTGTCGTCCATATAGCGACGTACAAAGCTGGTGATTTTCGCACGTGTTTTGAGTTTTTCCGCCATTTCCGGACGGCGTAAATCAAGATAACGATATTTTAAACGTTGTTCTTCCGTATTGTTTTGGTTGAAATCGAGCGGTAAAACTTCCGAGTTGTTATATACAATCACATTTTTTACTAACACTTCGATTTCACCGGTCGCCATCTCTTTGTTGATTTGCGATTCGTCACGTGCAATCACTTCACCTTGAATTTGTACGCACGCTTCTGAACGTAGGCTTGAAGCGATTTTGAAAATCGCTTCGTCTTTTTCGTCAAAGAAAACTTGCACGATACCTTCACGGTCACGAATTTGCATAAAAATAAAACGACCGAGGTTACGCACACGATGTACCCAACCGCTTAATGTGACGGTTTGACCAACGTGCGAGCGGTTTAAAGCACCGCAATAATGAGAACGCATCATAAAAATATCCTTAATTATTAAAAAGAGGTTTTCCGCTTTGCTAAATGCGGAGAAAAAATCTTTGGGATTATAGCGGAAAATTGCTGGAAATTGGAGAGAGGAAAAGAAACAAGCGGTCGAATTTACAGATTTTTTTGCAAATTTGACCGCTTGTTAGTACTAAATCAGCATAAATATGCGTGAATAGTCGGAAATTAGAGTAAACCTAAAACTTTTCTGCCATTAATTGAGGCGATATTTGCCATTTCTTCTAAGTTAGTAAAACGGCAGCCGGCAGATAATAAGCTAAGTTCTTGCCACATATCTCCTTCGCATAACGGTACCATATAGTCACAAATGTTATCGGTACCGATTGCTACGGTAATACCTTCTGGGATTAATTCGTCTGCAGGTGTCAGTGCATTGTGGAATGGCTGTAAATCTTCTTTACGACCGCTATCAATCCACGCCATTGGGCAAGCAATTACCATCATTTGCGAGTCACGCATTTTTTGGTAGAGCATTTTACGATATTCTTTCGGATGTGCGCCAATAGAAATACCATGGATTGCGACCACTCGACCTTGCATACCGTGCTCGATTGCTTTGTCACACAATTGTTCAGTTTCTTTTTCTTTCGGGGTATTAAATTGGTCCACGTGTACATGCAACATCTTGCCGAGTGATTTGGCTTTATCCATCAAAATATCCATTGCTTCCAAGCCTTTGCCGAAATCTAATTCGTCACGGTATGGCAAGCCACCAATCATATCTACCATTTCAGAACCGATATCAAACCATTTTTTTGCATTAGGCTCAATAACACCTTTTAAGGTTTGATTAGCAAATTTTAGGGTAATGTCACTTTTATATACTTCGCGTGCTTTATGAGCGGCGATAATGGCACGATCTTCACATACACCATCAATATCGACAAATGTACCGAATGCGGTTACCCCTTGTGAAATCATTAATTCAATCGCTTGTGAAAAGCGACGATAATAGTCATCAACGGTTGAGTTACGTTTTACTTCGTCCACTAAATCCCATTTTTGTTGGAGGTTGGCATTTTGGTAAATGGTAATTTTTTCCGGTGTCATTGTGAATGCACGGTCTGCATGAGCGTGAGCATTTACCCAACCGCCTTTTTTAATAATTTCGTCACGGATATGGCTTTTAAGTGTACGAATTAACTGGCTCATTTTAAATTATTCCTCTTTACGACTGCTGATTTTTAGACAAAAAAAAGATCTCTATAAGAGATCAATGAAATTTTGAAATGCCAAAAAAAGAGCCAAACACCATAGTGACATGATGTTTGGCTAAATGAGTGTTTAAGTATGTTGTAAGGTTTTGCATATGAATTTATCTAGGTCCTTTCTTGGCACTAGGATTGTAGTATAGTCATTTCTTCTTAAAAAGGCAAACGTTTGCTTATGGTGTTTGCATTATATTTACGCATACCTTACAATTAACACGTTCTCATTGGGGTGCTTTACAAAAGCTGAGAAATTACCCATAGAACCTGATCTGATTAGTATCAGCGTAGGGATTTGAGACGCTTTTTTCTGATTTCTTACAACAGAAGTAAAGTAAGATTTACTCAAATCCTTCTATATTCCGTAAAATTAGAAGGACAATTCATGAAACTGACCAAACTTGCTGTGTTATCAGCATTTTTCACCGCCACCGCTTATGCTCAACAACAGGCATTAACCGTTTATACTTATGATTCATTTGCCTCGGATTGGGGAGCTGCACCAAAATTAGAACCGTTGTTTGAACAGCAATGTCAATGTGATGTGAAATTTATGCCGTTTGAAGACGGAATTACGATGTTGAATCGTATTCGTTTAGAAGGCAAGAAAACCAAAGCGGATGTAATGCTAGGCATTGATAATTTCACAATGGCAGAAGCGGAAAAAACCGGTTTGTTTGTTCCGCATGGTTTAACGACAGGCACATTAAATTGGCAAAATAAAACATTTTATCCGTATGATTATAGTGAGTATGCTTTTATTTATGACAAACAGAAATTAGCAAGTCCGCCGACATCATTAAAAGAACTGGTTGAACGTCAAGATTTAAAAGTCATTTATCAAGATCCCCGTACCAGTACTGTTGGACGAGGGTTATTATTTTGGCTAAACACGGTATATGGTGAACAAGCTGAACAGGCGTGGAAAACTTTAGCGAAACATACGGTAACTGTTGGCAAAGGTTGGTCGGAAACGTATAGTGCGTTTTTAAAAGGTGAATCGGATTTAGTATTGAGCTATTCGACTTCTCCGCTTTATCATCAATGGCACGATAAAACCGATAAATATGTGGCAGCACAATTTGCCGAAGGGCATTTAGTCCAAACAGAAGTAGCTGCGATATTAAATACGAGTAAGCAAAAAGAATTAGCGACTAAATTCCTTGCTTTCTTACAACAGCCGGAAGCACAAAAAGTAATTTCTTACCATAATGTGATGAAACCGCTAGTGGATACGGTAGCTGATCCTGCTTTTAAAGCAATGCCGGAGTATAAAAATTTAGCATTTACGATGCCGAATGCTGAAACGATTAAAAGTTGGTTAGCAACTTGGTCGAAAAGCTGGCAATAAAATAAAGAAGAAGTAAAAATAATTTGAGTAAAATTTAACGGCTAAAGGAATCTTTAGCCGTTTTCATTGTCTGCTAAGCGGTAAAAATTGCAAAAATTTTTGCAAATATTCATTGCCAAATAGGGCGACATTTGTTATTTATACGCCCTTTTAAAATTCGTCCCAAATATTTTTATGACACTTTTATACTAAATTGGGGAATGTGCTATCCAACAAGGAGTGAAATTATGGCTCAAGTGGCAAACACCACTTCATTAGGTTTATTAGCTTTAGCGGGCGTAACACCTTACCAACCGAAAAAAGATGAAGAGTATATGAATGATGCTCAGAAAGAGCATTTTCGTAAAATTCTTCGTGCATGGCATGTTCAAATTATGGACGAAGCTGAGCGTACCAAAAATCAAATGCAGGAAGAAGTAGCAAACTTTGCGGACCCTGCCGATCGTGCTACTCAGGAAGAGGAATTTAGCCTTGAGTTAAGAAATCGTGATCGTGAACGTAAATTACTCAAGAAAATTGAGCAAACATTAAATAGTATTTCGGAAGATGAATACGGTTATTGTGAAACATGTGGCGTAGAAATCGGCTTACGCCGTTTAGAAGCTCGCCCGACAGCGGATATGTGTATCGATTGTAAAACACTCGCTGAAATCCGTGAAAAACAAATGGGCCTATAAGCTAATTAAAAAGTAAATAGTGGTATAATAATGGACAATCTCGCATTGTCCATTATTTTTATTTTACATGGCTATTTATTTTAATTTACTAGGGGTGGATTATTTTTAACTATATTAAGTCGTTGTTTTCTCGACAAAAAAAAGGAAAAAAACAACCGCTTACAGAACAAAATTTGTCTGAAGTAAAATCGGAAAAACGTGTTAAAGCGGTAGAATCTCAAACAAAATCCAAGCGTTCTGCTCCAATATTGAGTGAGCAGCCTCAGCGTTCTTCTCAAAAATCTAAAAAAAATTCAGATATTCCTTCTCATTTACTGCATAAAAAATTTACAGTAAGTGGTGGTCATTATGATATTACGCCGAAAGATTTTCCTAAAAATGCGTTAGCAATCGTTGAAAAATTACAACGTGCCGGTTTTGAAGCGTATGTGGTTGGTGGTTGTATTCGAGATTTATTACTTGGGCATAAACCCAAAGATTTTGATGTGGCAACCAATGCAAAACCGGAAGAAATCCAAAAAGTCTTTGGTCGTCAATGCCGTTTAATCGGACGCCGTTTCCGTTTAGCCCATATTGTGTTTGGACGTGATATTTATGAAGTCGCAACTTTCCGAGCGAATCATAGCAATCATAGTAGTGATAAGATCTCAAAAGTGAGCGAAGAAGGTATGCTGTTACGTGACAATGTGTACGGTACATTACGTGAAGACGCACAACGCCGTGATTTCACGGTGAACTCGCTTTATTATGATCCGAAGCATAATCTGATTTTCGATTTCTTTGATGGTATTGCAGATTTGAAAGCCGGTAAGTTACGCTTAATCGGTGATCCGGTGGTGCGTTATCAAGAAGATCCGGTACGTATGTTACGTGCAGTTCGATTTATGGCGAAATTGGATATGTTCTTGGATAAACCGAGCGATGCCCCTATTCGTGAACTTGCCCATTTATTGAAAAATATTCCGGCGGCACGTTTGTTTGATGAATCATTAAAATTGTTGCAATCGGGACAAGGTTTTAAAACCTATCAACTGATGCGTCAATACGGATTATTCGAGCAGTTATTCCTGGTGCTTGTGCCTTTTTTCACCGAACACAATGATTCGAATGCAGAGCGTATGCTAAGTAAAGCACTTAACTCAACGGATGAGCGTATTCGTGATAATTTACGCGTTAATCCTGCATTTTTATTTGCAGCATTACTTTGGTATCCATTACGTGAGAAAATGGAAGTGCTAAAAAATGAAGGTGGTCTAAACAGCCATGATGCAATGATGTTAGCGGCTAATGATGTATTGGATGAAAGTTGTAAAGCGATTGCATTACATCGCCGTCATACCTCTGTGATTCGTGACATTTGGGCGTTACAATTCCAAATGACCAAACGTTCAGGCAAACGTCCGCAGCAGACGCTGGAACACGTAAAATTCCGTGCCGGTTTTGATTTATTAGTGATGCGAGCTGAGATTGAAGGCGGTGACTTGGTCGAGCTTTCAGCGTGGTGGCACGAATACCAATTTAGCAATGACGCACAACGTGCGGAAATGTTGAAAGCGGTCAGAAATTTGCCGAATTTTGCCGGCGAAGAAAAGAAAAAACGTCGTCGTAAAACATTTAGAAAGAAAAAGCCGGTGAAGAAAGTCTCGGCAGAGTAAATAGAAAGATGGTGCAAGCGAGAGCTTGTGCCTTTTCTTTTAGTTAGAATAAGTAGAAACGGAAATCATTATGAAAACAGTCTATATCGCTTTAGGGTCGAATTTAGATAATCCGCTGGCACAAGTTAAACAAGCGGTCGAATCTTTAAAAACATTTGCAATCAATTTTGAAATTAGCCCATTTTATGGCAGTAAGCCGGTCGGACCACAAGATCAGCCGGATTATGTGAATGCGGTGGCAAAATTCGATACCGATTTAACAGCGTTGGAATTGTTGGATAAATTACAAAGTATTGAAAATGCACAAGGGCGAGTACGGATTCGTCGTTGGGGAGAGCGTACGCTAGATTTGGATATTATTTTATACGGCGATGAACAGATTCAAAATGAGCGTTTAACCGTTCCGCATATTGAAATGCAAAATCGCGAATTTGTTATCGTGCCGATGTATGATCTTAATCCAGATTTAATACTGCCAAGCGGTCAAAAATTGGCGGAAATTTACCAGCAATTTAAACAGCATCAAATGATAATATTCTAAGAAATAATGCACGGAAAATTCCGTGCATTTTTATGTTTTATTCTGTTTGGTTTGAGATTACAGCCTCAGATTGAGTCGCTTTACTGTCCGATGTCTGCAATATTGCTCGGGATTTTTCGTCAAATTTCACATCAATACGGTGATCAACCACGACATTCATATTAATCGTAATCCCTTCTGCCGGTGTTTCAAGCTGTACTTTAGGCGTACAAGCGGTCAAATTTAGGCAAAAAACTGCAAAAAATAGGCTTTTTCTCATTTTCTTTTATCTAATTGCTGGTAAATAGTATTTTCAATACTTTGCTCGACATAAGAGCCTGAATTGATCATATGCCAAAGATTAAAAATATTTTCCTTATGGTTGTAATTAAAGTTAATTTTGGCTTTTTCTTGCTGATTGAGTTGCATTTTTAATTTCGCATCTAACACCATTTCTCCGGTTGGACCGACATTAATCAAACTACGTAAGTCAGTAATTCTCGTATCATTCAGCAAATAAAGCAAGAGCTGCTCAGAGTAACCGCTACTTTTTGAAATGGCTTTCATTAATTCGGGCTGAATTTTTAAATTGGATTGCACCGCTTGAGTAAGTAAGCCATCACATACATAGCAAGGTTTACCTTCCAACCAAAATGGTAAGATCGCATCCGCTTTGCCTTTTAGCTCAATTTGTTGGTATTGCACCAATTCAAGGATTCGTTCGAAATCGATCTTTGTTAATTTTAAATAAGCAAGTTGTGTTTGAGGCAAAGCAAATTGCTCAACACTCAACTCACCGTCTAGTAAATTCATTGAAAGTTGTTTGAGGATTAACGGCTTTTTACGGCTATAAGGATAATGTCCAAATACTTTTACATGAATATTTTCAATCGGTAAGCCGAGATTTAATTGCCCGATTTTTAAGTCGATAGGCTGTTTTAAACCAAAATCAAATTCACTATCTTGTAAGCGATAAGGTAGATTAAATTCAATCGCTTTTGCTTCACCATTCGGCATAGAAAGCGAAGCATTACGAATGGCAAAATGCCCTCCGGCGATAATGCCTTTTTCTACACCAGCACTAAAAGCGGTTTCGCCTCGTACCGTTCCACCGGTAATTAACCAATTTTTGCGAAATGGAATGAGTGGTTGAAATACTTTTGCCGGCTGTTCTTGCCAATATAATCGCCCAATAAGCTCACTTGCGGTTTTAGTTAGTTTACGGCGAGCAAATAAGCGAAGTGGCTTAATTTGTTGGGCTTGTAGTTCGCCTTTGAGATTCAAATTTTCAATCTCGCCGCTGACTTGTAATTTCGCAGACGGTAATGGAATTTTTCCACCATAGCTAAATTGTATTTCCGGTGATTTTAGCTGGATACCGCCGTCAAGTTTCCACTTTTCATAAGCAAATTTAATCGGTTTGAATAAACTTAATTCCGTTTTTGGAATATAAACGCCTTGCTGATGAATTTTTCCTAATTCACCACTTAATTTATTGAGTTGTACTAAATTTTTATGCCAATTTCCTTGTCCGCTAATCTTGAGTTTGCTCGCTATGGTATGGATATTCGTATCTCCCCATACACGCCATTGCCATAAATCTTGTACCGCATTTTTATCTGTAACGTCTTCAAAAAAGTCTAATTGACCCATTTTAAAGTTTTTGGCAAAACCGTCTAAATGCAGATTGATGTTTTTAAAATCGGGGCTTTCACCTTTGAATACCGCATGTAAGCGACCATTTACACCGTGTTTGTTAATCTGAATACCGGCAAGCGGAAAACGTAATTCATTAATTGTTAATAAACGTTGTTTCCCCACCAAACGTAACAGCGATTTGGGTTGAAATTTAAAATTTAAATGATCAAATTTGCCGCTAAATGCCACTGGTAATGAGCTGTACAAAATGAAATCGTCATATTTCACATTACCGGTAATTTGAAACGGCATATTTAAGCTGTCAGCTTGTAATTCTCCGTCACGGCTTTCTAATACGATATTTCCCTTACCGGCACTTTTACTTTGCGATAACAAGTTAAAACGTAAGTAGGTTTTAATTGGATAATACTCGCCATTCGCAAAACTGTTAGGTGTGAATTTTGCGTTGATAAAACCTTGTAGTGGGAAGTCTTCCAGCCAATCCCAATAGAATTTACCCTGTTTAATTTCAAGAGTTTGTGAATCAAAACGGAATGGAAAATTTAAGCGATTTTTCGGGGCGGTTTCGGAAGCGAAAGCCCAATCACCGATTAAGTGATTTTGGTTATCGGTTTGCCAACTGAGTAGAGAACTGCCTTCTCGAATAGCCTCATTTGCGATGATTTCTTTTGGTAAAATCCAGTGATAATCGCCTTCAAATTGTGATGGAATGGCGAACAAATCTTTCGGATTCACGTGGGCGGAAAACAGTAAATTGTGTTTTTCCTGTTTACTCGGTTGATAACTTAAATTACCGGAAAGCGTTTGATTATCAAATTCCGCCGTTAATTCTATCGCTTGTTGACGGATTAAAGCGGTCAATTTTTGCTGAAAAAATGCAAATTTGCTATAACTCAGTGTGCTTAATAATTGTGCTAAGCGTGGATGCAAATCATTAGGTAAATTCAACCAATGTAATGCTTTAATTTCCGCTTCACCCTCGGGCAACAACGCTAAAATTGGCGTAAGAGAGAAGGTAGATGATTCATCAGAATCGGGTAATTGAGTTAAACATTGATAATCCAGCGTTGCTTTATCGATTGAAACTCGATTTTTACTATGCCAATGCACAGCAAGATTATCGACTGTAATTAAAGGACAATTTTGATAGGTGAGAGAAAATTTTGCTAGATTTGCATTTTCTAAATTCGCTTGAATACCGCCGGCAGGCGTTTGAATTTGCCAACCGTCCGGTAAAAACCAGTTGGTAACTGTAGAAAGTTGCTTACCTGAAAGCAAGGTTGCACTGCTGATAATCAGCAGTGCAACAAAAGTACCGATAACAAGTAAGCTACGTTTTAGCATTAGATCATATTGGTAAACGGATAAAGCATCGCCAAGAGCGTTGCTAATGTCCAGCCAAGTGGATTTTTAATTTGTTTTTCGTCTTTACCGAGTAACAGCCAAGCGAGTAAGGCAAAAATAACAAATTGCACAATAAAGTAAAGTTCATAAGGCAATAACACCATATCTGGCATAATTTGTAATTGCTGATAAAGTACAAATGCACTCCAGAGATAATTCAGCACTAAGACGATTAACGCCAGCTGTACTAATAATTTAAAGAAAACATCAAGACGGCTTTTTGCCAGCATTAAATACCAACCGGCAAGTAAAATACCGAGTAATAATTGAGCAAAATTATTGGCACGAACTCCATTAAATAAAGACGGAAGTTCAACCCAATAAATCGCTAAATATTGAATCATTCCCACCGCAAGAATACCGAAAGCACAATAAATTAAGGTATTCATCGGTTTTTCTCTGGCGTTAAATAGCCAATAAAAAATTGCGACCATTAAAGAGGCAACACCGGCAAGTGCCATAGGATTATGTTTTGGTGTGAAACCGATAGAATAGATAAAATTACCGAGTGAAAACACCATAAAAAATTTTAATACAAATAACAATCTACTTGTTTGTCCCGGACAAATTTGCCCTTTCCATAACACAAAAAATACAATGAGGTTGGCAATAAAGAAAGCAAGTAAATACGGCGAGATAAAAATGGCATTTTGTGGTGCAAAATAGTGATTAAGTGACATTTGTACAAACAGCATTAATACCATCGGTAAAAGTGCGTGTGTGGCAACATCATATTTTTTTTCGGAATCGTGATCGTGAGACATAAATTAAAAGTAATAGATAAATAAGATTGAAAAATGATTTTGGTTTGAAATTATGCCATAATAGCGAAGATTTTTTAACTTAAAATAAGGAATGAACTATGCGAATTTTACATACTATGTTACGTGTGGGCGATTTAGAGCGTTCAATCAAATTTTATACTGAAGTGTTAGGTATGCGTTTGCTTCGTACCAGCGAAAACCCTCAATATAAATATTCATTAGCATTTGTGGGCTATGCGGATGAAAGCGAAAATGCGGTAATCGAATTAACTTATAACTGGGGCGTAGAAAGCTATGAGTTAGGTACGGCATTCGGTCATATTGCATTAGGCGTTGACGATATTTATTCAACGATTGAAAGTTTACGTGCTGCCGGTGCTAAAATTACGCGTGAACCGGGTCCGGTTTTAGGTGGTACAACGGTCATCGCTTTTGCGGAAGATCCGGACGGTTATAAAATTGAGTTTATCGAAAATAAAAATGCACAGGCTGCATTAGGTAATTAATTTTATTTGCCATAAAAATAGCTTTTCAGCAATTTATGGTGCAAGCGGTCAAATTTTGAGAGATATTTGCAAATTCTCTTTAAAATCAGACCGCTTTTTCTTTAAGTCGGTGTAAAACACCTGTAATGAATAGACAATGACAGAACAAGTAACAGACTATAATTTATTAAAAAATCGTTTTCGTGGTTATTTACCGGTAATTATTGATGTGGAAACCGCCGGCTTGAATGCACAAACCGATGCTTTGTTAGAACTGGCTGCTATCACAGTAAAAATGGATGAGAACGGCTATTTAGTACCGGATCAAAAATGCCATTTTCATATTCAGCCGTTTGAAGGGGCAAATATCAATCCGGATTCACTTAAATTTAACGGCATTGATATTGATAACCCGTTGCGAGGTGCTGTGCCGGAAAATATTGCGATTCCCGAAATGTTTAAAATGGTTCGTAGAGCATTAAAAGATCAGGGTTGTCAGCGTGCAGTTATTGTGGCACATAATGCGACCTTTGATCAGGCATTTGTACAAGCGGCGGTGAAGCGTATTAATGCGAAGCGTGATCCGTTTCACCCGTTTGCTATGTTTGATACCGCCACACTTGCTGGTTTTATGTACGGACAAACCGTATTAGTCAAAGCCTGCCAAATGGCAAAAATTCCATTTGACGGTAAACAAGCTCACTCAGCTTTATATGATACGGAAAAAACCGCAGAATTATTCTGTACAATGGTAAATCGTTTAAAAGATCTCGGTGGTTTTCCGCTTGTGAGTGATAACGTATCAGATGCATAATTTGATTAAAAAACAAGCGGTCTATTTTCCTGGTTTTTTGTAAAAAGTGAGGAAAATAGACCGCTTGTATATTTCTATCTTGTTTGATTAAGACAACATACCTAACTCATACGCTATAAATAAGAGTGTGAAAGCCGTCAGATAAATTAAGCCGACAATAGATAGCCAGAATAAGCCACCTTTGACTTTATGCTCACCTTTCAATACGAGTGAAAGATTTAATGCGGCAAAAATTGGTGTTGAAACAAATGAACAAATCATCGCAAAAGAAAGCATTTTAGCTACATCGCTCATAAATACCGAAATAATCAGAATTCCGATAGCAGATGTGACCGTCATCCAAATATTTAGGCTTGTCGGAGAACTTTCTTTTCTGTTTAGCAATAAACGTAATGCCTCATTATTCGCTCGAGAGTAACCGTCAATTACAGTAATGGTTGTGCCGAACATACACATAAAAGCAATTAATGCGATCAATAATTTAGACCAATCGCCGATAGCGAAAGCGTACATTTTAATTAATTGTGCAATATATTTCACACCCGCCTGTTCAACCGCTTCGCCTGAACCGTATTGAACTAATGCACCTAACGCTAAGAACACTAAGGCAAGAATTGCCGTGCCGATAAAACCGACGTTAAAATCAAAAATACCGTCTTCATAGCTTACTTTATTGAGACGGCGTTTCGCCACTACCCACATTGAGTTGATTGCAGAAATCTCAATTGGTGCCGGCATCCAACCCATTAATGCTACAATAAAACCAAGTGAAGCTAAATTCCAAGGACTTGGCTCAATAAAATCAGGTGCAACTTGCACACCACCTTTTGATGCGGCAACCACGACTGCAGTTACCGTGGAAACCGTCAGTGCAATCATAATAAATTTAGAAAGCGAGTCTAAGAAGCGATATTTACCTAATAATAAAATACCCCAAGTGATCGCAATAATTATGGTACTCGCAACCGGAATACTTAAGTCAAATTGCACGCCTACTGCTGAAAAGATAAATTTCAAAATAGCTGCTGTTACAATACCTACCGCGGCAGTATTGATCATTGCTGCAATGACATTCAGGATAAAGAAAACCCATAAATAGATTTTGCCTTTTTCTTGATAGCCTTCCAATAACGATTTATTAGAGCCTAAGGTGTATTGCGCCCCAAAGCGGAAAAATGGATATTTGAATAAATTCGCTAAAATAATAATTAATGCTAATTGCCAGCCATAAATTGCACCGGCTTGCGTTGAGGCAACAATATGCGAGCCACCTACTGCAGCGGATGCCATTAAAATACCCGGTCCTATCGCTCTGAACTTTGATTGCCAGTTTGATGCTGGTTCTATTTGTTGTGTCTGTGTCATTTTTTCTTTCCCTTTATTGTAAAAAATACTATACGTTTTGAAACATTGTATGCTCAAATTCTTAATGGAAACAATCACTTTTTTATGATTAATTTAATTCGTAAAAAAAATGATAAAAATTTTGTAGGCTGAAATGTTTCGGCTAAAGCATAATCATATAAACTTTATAGGTATTTAGTGAGTTATGCTGATTTTTATTTTTTTTATAGAATTTTATAAATTTTAATTAATTTGTGCTAATTGCGGAGATATTGCTCGAATATATTGAAACTGTTAGGATTCACGCTGTTTTATAACAATTAAATGAGATTTATATTTATGCCTAACACAGCACAAAATTTAAGGAATGATCCTAAAAAAGTAGCGATTGCTTCTATGGTGGGAACCGCAATCGAATTTTTTGACTACTATATTTATGCCGCTGCAGCGGTATTAGTTTTTAATACGCAATTTTTCAAAAGTGGTGATCCCGTTTCGGATGAGTTACTTTCTCTTTCCACTTTGGCATTAGCGTTCTTCGCTCGTCCGATTGGCTCGGCTTTATTTGGTCACTTCGGTGACAAAATTGGTCGTAAGAAAACATTAGTTGCTTCATTGCTATTAATGGGCGGTTCAACCGTTTGTATTGGTTTGTTGCCAACTTATGCGGATATTGGCATTTGGGCTCCAGTGCTTTTATGTTTATGTCGCGTTGGGCAAGGGTTAGGTCTTGGCGGCGAATGGGGCGGCGCTGCGCTTGTCGCAACAGAAAATGCACCTGACGGCAAACGAGCTTGGTATGGTACATTCCCACAATTAGGTGCGCCAATTGGTCTGTTTTTAGCGAATGCTGCATTTTTCCTTGTCAGTTACACCTGGGGAAAAGAAGGGTTGGTTGAATGGGCTTGGCGTATTCCGTTCGTTTCTTCCGTTATTTTAGTCATGGTGGGGTTATGGGTTCGCTTAACATTACATGAAAGCCATGTATTCCGTGAAGCGGAGCAAAAAGGTAAAACTCAAAAAGCACCGGTGAGTGCTGTGTTTAAGCATCATATGAAGCCATTGATTTTAGGCACATTCATTATGACGGCGACTTATGTATTGTTCTATATTATGACTGCTTTTGCACAAGTGTATTCAAGAACGCCGGCAAAACTTTCTGATGCTGGCCATCCTATGGGACTCGGTATTGAGCCGAATACCTTTACCGGTTTGTTACTATTAAGTGCGATCGTTTTTGGTGCATTTACCAGTATTTCAGGTCTTTTAGCCGATAAAGTCGGTCGCCGTAAGTTTTTGTTATGGGTCACTTTTGCGATGGGCATTTTCGGTTTAGCAATGCCGTTATTCCTTTCAAACGGCACGCCATATTCTGTATTTGCTTTCCTTGTTGTAGGTATGGCATTAATGGGGTTCACTTTCGGTCCGATGGCGGCATTATTGCCGGAGCTATTCCCGACCGAAGTACGTTATTCCGGTGCATCACTTGCTTATAATTTTGCTTCGATTGTTGGTGCAACTGTAGCCGCAACTTTCGCAATTAAAATTAACGCAACTTATGGCATTTTAGGTGTCGGGATCTACCTTGCGGCAAATGCAGTATTAACCTTAATTGCATTATTTATGTCAAAAGAAACCAAAGACCTAGATTTAACCAAAGCGTAAATTTGATTTTAGGTAGAAAAAAGGCTCCGTATCGGAGCCTTGTTTTTCATATAAATAACAAGCGGTCAAATTCTCTCAAAATTTTGCAAAAAATCTGAAGAATTTGACTGCTTGAGGTAAGAGAAAAGTGCGTATTAAACGCACTTTTTTACTTTATATGGGGTGGTGATTAGCCATTATATTTTTGGAATACTAAGCAAGCATTCGTACCACCAAAACCGAAGCTGTTAGACATTACGGTTGTTAACGCTTTGTCTTGACGCTCTGTTACGATATTTAAGCCTTTCGCTTGTTCGTCTAAGGTTTCGATGTTAATGCTTGGTGCAATAAAGCCGTTATCTAACATTAATAATGAGTAGATGGCTTCGTGTGCACCTGCTGCACCTAAAGAGTGGCCGGTCATTGATTTTGTTGATGAAATCGCAGGGTTTTTATCGCCGAATACGTTTTTAATTGCACCTAACTCTTTTACATCACCAACCGGTGTAGAAGTACCGTGTACGTTAATGTATTCCACTTCGCTATTGACTGTTACAAGTGCTTGTTTCATACAACGTTCCGCACCTTCACCGCTTGGTGCAACCATATCATAACCGTCAGAAGTTGCACCGTAACCTACGATCTCAGCGTAGATTTTTGCACCACGAGCAAGAGCGTGTTCTAATTCTTCAACGACAACAACCGCACCGCCACCTGCGATAACGAAACCATCACGATTTGCGTCATAAGCACGACTTGCTTTTGTTGGCGTGTCATTATATTTGGTTGAAACTGCACCCATTGCATCAAATTCAGTTGCACATTCCCAAGACAGTTCTTCTGCACCACCGGCAAACACTACGTCTTGTTTACCTAATTGGATTAATTCCATTGCGTGACCGATACAGTGAGCTGAAGTTGCACACGCAGAACTGATTGAATAGTTAACACCACGGATTTTATATGGTGTTGCTAAACATGCCGATACACTTGATGCCATTGTTTTGGTTACTGCATAAGGACCAACCGCTTTCACGCCACGTGGGCCACGTACCGCATCACAAGCTACTAATTGGCTGTGCGCTGAGCCGGTACCCGCACCGATTACTAAACCGGTACGATCGTTTGATACTTGATCTTCAGTTAAACCTGAATCTTCGATCGCTTCTTTCATCGAAAGATAAGCATATGCTGCAGCATCGCCCATAAAACGATAGACTTTACGATCGATTAGTTCAGCAGGATTTAATTTAATTGTGCCTGCGACTTGGCTACGCATACCAACTTCTGCGAATTCAGGAACAAATTCGATACCTGATTTGCCTTCTTTTAATGAAGCTAAAACTTCCTCTTTATTGTTACCGATACTAGAAATAATACCCAAACCAGTGATAACGACTCTTTTCATTTTGTTTCCTTCATCATAATAAATTAATGAGATATAACATTCAGCTTACACTTTACACTTTTTTATCAAAGTAAGTAGCTAAAACTTGAGTAGTTTACACGATTTTGCTACTTGTCTGAACTGTTTTAATACAAGTTTATATTCTGATCCGAGCTGTTTTTCGGGAATGTTTGTGAGATGTCAAAAGTTATTTTATGGGTAGCTTTACTTTTTTTATCAAAATGTTACATTGATCACACTTTTATGTACGATAAAGGAGTAAGTGTGAAAACGTTACAGTTATCAGCAAGCATGATAAATCTTGATTTATCTGATACTCTTTTTTCAGAACATACCGATTGGTCGGTATTATTATCGCATAGCATTTCACGTGTTGATGTACTTAATGATTTTAGAATTAAGCGTGCTTTAACTGCCAATAATTCACGATTCCAGCACGTTTTTTCCCTTTTACCTCTTCTTATCCATACAAATATCCCGGAATTACCTGCATATACGAAGAATGTGCCGAGCGGTATTGCTCATTTTGCATTATCCGAATATCAGAAGCAGTATCTTTCTGGTATGTCTTTGCCTGTGAGTTGTACTTTAGAGTTTGAAGATAGTCCTGCCTTTGATGCACTTTATTCAATGGGAAGTACCGGTTCAATTACACAAACTAGTCTTTCTGATCTTGATTTATGGTTATGTTATTCTGATCGATTAAATGCGATGGAATATCAACTGATAGAACAGAAATTGGCAAAAATTAAGCAATGGGCAAAAAGTTTTGAGGTTGAGATTAACTTCTATTTAATGAATCCGACTCACTTTAAGGCACATTTATATCATGATGAGTTAAGTGAAGAACATAGTGGATCGGCACAGCATTATTTCCTGTTAGATGAGTTTTATCGCTCTACGATACGTATGGCTGGCAAGCGTTTACTCTGGCAACATTTACCTGATGGCTTATACCAAAAATATTTAGCTTCCGATGCTTTTAATGCAGAAGAATGGATCGATTTTGGGGATTTTTCCTCACTTTCCACCAATGAATTTTTTGGAGCAAGCCTTTGGCAGCTTTATAAAGGTATTGACTGTCCTTATAAATCGGCAATCAAAATTTTATTGCTTGAAAGTTATGCGGATACTTATCCGCAAACCAATTTAATATCGAAACAGTTTAAGCAAAAATTATTAGGATCGTCTGCTTGTACATATCATTTTGATCCTTATTTAGCAATGTTGGAACAAGTTACTGATTATCTAACTGAACGAAAAGAAATGTTAAGGCTTTCTCGTTTACGGATGTGCTTTTATGTGAAAGCGAGTGAAGGTGAAAAAACGGAAACTTGGCGAACACAGGTATTGAGAGAATTAATTGATGGTTGGAATTGGAATCTGCAAGAACTGAATTTATTAGATAATCGGCAAAGTTGGAAAATTAAACAAGCGGTTACTCATCAACAAATTATCGTTGAGCAATTGTTGCAAAGTTATCGTAATTTAATTCATTTTGCCCGTAAATTTCATATTGATCCGAGCATTTTAACCAGTGATATAGATACGTTAATGCGTAAGCTTTATTCCGTATTTGAGATCTTACCAGGAAAAGTACCATTGATTAATCCGCAAATTGCCCATAATTTAGCGGAAAATGCGGTCACTTTTATTGAGGTACGAGAAGGTTCTGCAATGCAAGCAGGTTGGTATATGATCAACCAAGCACCGAAAAGCCCTTATGATTCGGTACACCGTTACGTTAGACATGGTAAGAATCTCACTAAATTGGTGGCTTGGGGGTATTTTAACGGCGTGATTACTTCGAATACGCAATTACATCTCGTTAGCCGTAGTCTAGAGCTATCTCGTTTACGCCAGTTTATTACCGATTTACGTTTATCATTTCCAGTTAAAGCACCAGAAATGTCAGATGAAGACTTATTGCATCCGAATGAAATTCGTAATCTTGTTCTCGCTATTAATTTAGTCAATGATCCAACACAAAGATTAGTCAAGACACGGAGAGCAGTTCAGCCAAGCGATTTATTTAATTTCGGTTCTACTCAGCAAAGTTTGGTCGGAAGCGTGAGTATTATTTATCGCAATTTATGGAATGAAATTCGCACTCAGCATTTTGAGGGCGATGATGCTATTTTAAAAGCGTTGAAGCTGATTTCGAATAAAATTTATCGTAGTTCCGCATCTCCGCAATCGGTCAATGTATTCTGTTATAGCCGACATTTAAATAGCGAGCTACGAGATGCTATTGCGGATTTGGTGCATAAATGTATTACGATCCAAACTGGCACTATTTTACCTAAACAACGTTTAGATACTTTGAGAGTCGCCGGAAAAACGTGGCAATTTATTTTTGGTAGACAGAAAGTAGATATTCAGCAAATAGAAGAACAAGCGGTTGAATTTAAGCAAGATTTTGCTCACACCAACGTGAGTCAACAATCACCGCAGGTGACTTCCAGCTTTCCTAAAACGATAGAGGAATTTGCAAGTGAAGGATTTTTACAGTTCTTTTTTGAGGATAATTCGGATGGGAGCTTTAACGTCTATATTCTTGATGAAAAAAATGCGTTAGAAAGCTATTACAATTGTTTTGGTGCTAAGGAAGATAAAGTAAGAGAAATTAATCGAATACATACGGGAAAATATAATCAGAGTGCCGAATCGGAAAGTTTTAACTTTCCTCAATTTTATCAGCTGATAAAAATGAATGATGAAATACAGATTGTACCGTTTCAAAGCAAACAACATCGAGAATATCTGCAACAATCTCAAGAACGATAGTGATTAATTTATTTTGGAAAGTTTATGTCGATAGATATTGCACATTTAGCAAATTCAGAGTTAGGAAAAATAGTTGCACTCCTCGCAACCAGTATAACGATTGTTCCGCTTTTTAAACGAATTGGTTTGGGCAGCGTACTCGGTTATTTAGTCGCTGGTTGTTTGATCGGCCCTTCCGTATTAGGCTTATTTCAAGATCCACAAGCTATTGTCCATTTAGCCGAATTAGGGGTGGTCATGTTCCTCTTTATTATCGGTTTGGAAATGCACCCTGAATTATTGTGGAGTATGCGTAAAGCGATTTTTGGACGAGGATTCTTACAAGTTGCCAGTTGCGGTACGTTACTGACGTTTGCTGGTATTTATATTTTGAAACTATCGCCAGAGGTTGCTTTTATAGCAGGGGCAGGTTTTGCATTATCTTCTACCGCAATTGTGATGCAAATGTTAGAAGATAAAGGGATTGCTAGTACCTTAAAAGGGCAAAGGATTGTTTCGACATTATTATTTGAAGATTTAGCGATTGTACCGTTATTGGCATCTATTGCATTTTTAGCACCGGAACAGGCAAGTCAAGAACAAACTTCCAGTCTGACCTCGATCGGGATTGCTGTAATCGGCGTTATTATTCTGATTGTCGGTAGTAAATGGGTTATGAATCCATTATTCCGAATGATTTCAAAAGCAAAAGTGCGTGAAATGATGACTGCCGCCGCATTATTAGTGGTATTAGGTGCGGCATTATTAATGGAAATGAGCGGACTTTCTATGGCGATGGGGGCTTTTGTTGCAGGCGTTATTTTATCTGAATCATCTTTCCGTCATCAATTAGAAGCGGATATTGAACCGTTCCGTGGCTTATTACTCGGCTTATTCTTTATGGGTGTCGGTATGTCGCTCGATCTGAATTTTGTTTTCAATGATTTAGTTTGGTTGTTAAGTATTGTGGCTCTATGCGTTTGCGGTAAGGCATTGGTTGTGTATTTAGTGGCGAGATTAACTCGTTTAACTCATCAGGAAGCAATGATGAGAATGTCAATTATGGCACATGGCGGTGAGTTTGCATTCGTGCTATTTGCCGCAGCAGCTACGGCTGGGCTATTAGATGAAGATCAGCAAGCGACCTTTACTGCTGCGGTCATTGTATCGATGCTGATTTCGCCTTTAGTGGTATTGTTGGTGCAACGTTTGATGACTCGTAAAGCAAGCCAAGAAACCCTGAATATGACCGGCATCGAAATTGCGGAAGATTTAGAAAATAACGTATTAGTGATCGGATTTGGGCGTTTTAGCCAAATTGTGTGTCAAACGTTGTTAGCAAGGGGTATTACCGTCACCGTGATCGATTCTAATACTGACCGTATTCGAGCGGCAGCCAGTTTCGGTTTTAAGGTTTACTATGGTGATGGTACGCGTTTAGATGTATTAAGAGCAAGTGGTTTAGCCAAAGTAGATTGTGTCGTGTTAGGAATTAACAATCCAGCAAGAAGTGCCTTGATTGTTGAACAAATTAAACAAGAATTTCCATTAACACCAATTTTCGCCCGTACTTATGACCGTCATAGTGCCATTGAGCTGACCAAGTTGCACGTGGATTTTCAAATTAGAGAAACTTTTGAATCAGCATTGTTATTGAGTAAAGCGGCAATGGTCAAACTGGGGATTGATGAAATAGAGGCAAACGAAGTGATTGAAAGTGTTCGTTCACTAGATAAAGCCCGTTTTAAAGAAGAATTGATTTATGGCACTTCAGCTGAGTTGATTCGCAAATATTTCACACCAAAACCGTTTGTTCAGCCACAGCAGGAAGCTGAAGCGTTAAATGAACACGCTGCAGAAATCTTAGCGGATGGCGAACAAAACGATAAACCGGTTGAAAACCAATCAAAGGATGTCACTGTAAATCCTATCGATTAAAAGTCGTGTTTGATCAAAACTTTTTGTTACAAGGGCGAGTTGGTCGCCCTTTTCGTTTACATAGCCGTAACAAATCTTTATGATTAATCTTCTGTGATCTTAAGCGGTGATTTTTGCAAATATTTTTGCAAGGTTATTTTATTTATTGTAGTAGGTTTTTATGCTCCCGGAGTTGGGTTATTTTGCATTAATTTTAGCGGCAGCGGCAGCTGTTAGCCAAGTGGGATTATCATTGTTGGGTGAGGTTACAAAAAAGGCTACCTTACTTCAATATAATATGTTGCTAAGCTATGTTCAGACTTTTAGTTGTGTACTCTCTTTCGGCATACTTGCTTACGCTTTTTTAAGCGATGATTTTTCGGTTATTTATGTTGCACAACACTCTAATAGTCAGCTACCTGATTTTTTTAAATTCGCAGCGACTTGGGGCGGACATGAAGGATCGATGCTGTTTTGGTTGGCGGCATTGACACTTTGGACTGGCGTATTTTGCTTATTTTCCGATAAATCAGACCGCTTATTTATTAATAGAACGTTAGCAATGCTAGGGCTAATCAGCCTTGGCTTTATGCTGTTTATTCTACTGGTATCGAATCCATTTGAGCGTAGCTTCCCACCACCGCCGGAAGGTCGTGATCTGAATCCAATGCTACAAGATGTCGGGTTGATCTTTCATCCTCCGTTACTTTATTTAGGCTATGTTGGTTTTGCGATAAGTTTTGCGATGATTGTTGCGGCCTTAATGGATGGGGTGTTAGATGCGGCAATAACTCGTTGGATTCGTCCTTGGACAATGATTTCTTGGGGATTTTTAACCGCTGGCATTATACTCGGTGCGTGGTGGGCATATTATGAACTTGGCTGGGGGGGCTGGTGGTTCTGGGACCCGGTAGAAAATGCTTCATTAATGCCTTGGTTATTAGGCACGGCTTTAGTGCATAGCCTGATAGTGAGTGAGCAACGCGGTATTTTTAGTTATTGGACAATTTTACTGGCGATTTTTGCCTTTGCGTTAAGTTTATTAGGCACATTTATTGTTCGTTCCGGCGTATTAACTTCAGTTCACGCTTTTGCGGTTGATCCGGACAGAGGAATGGCATTACTGATTCTTTTTTCAGCCTCAGTTTTATTGCTCTAGCCTTATTTGCTTTCCGTGTAAACCTATGGCAAGGCGAAGTAAAATTTCAATTCTTTTCAAAAGAAACTGCTTTTTTACTCTTAAATGGCTTATTGAGTGTGGCAGCTTGCGCTGTATTACTTGGTACATTTTACCCGATGATTTTTACTGCCATGGATTGGGGATCAATTTCAGTCGGTGCACCTTATTTCAATAATGTGTTTGCACCATTGGCATTGTTATTGATGATCGCAATGGGATTGGCGGTGGTATTACGTTGGAAACAAGTTCCGCTGAAACAGATTATGTTGAGATTGTGGTTAATACCTGTTGCGATTGGCGTTTCCTTGTTACTGGTTCAGCATACGATTTCTCAAACAAAATTACATCAGATAGAAGTATTACCAACCATTTTTATGAGCCTTGCAGTTTGGATTATTGTGACTCACATTCCATATTCGGCAAAATTATTACAAATTAGACCGCTTGCAATGCGTTTGGCTCATATCGGTTTTGCCATTTGTGTCATCGGTGCCATGATGAATAGTTATTATGGCGATGAAATTGGCGTACGTTTAAAACCGCAACAACAAGCAGAATTAGCTGGTTTTACTTTCAAATATGAAGATTATCAAGATGGGATCGGTGCCAACTATACGTCTGAAAATGCGATTTTCTCGATCAGTAAATCGGATAAGTTATTGTCGACAGTAGTCGCAGAGCGTCGTTATTACGATATTCGAACCATGACGATGGCGGAAGTAGGCTTATATCACCACGGTTTAGATGATATTTATATTGTGATGGGCGATAAATTCGGCAATCTTGAATATGCGTTCCGCTTACATTATAAACCTTATGTGAGAGCGTTATGGCTAGGCGGAATCATAATGGTTTTAGCCTCTATTTTAGCTTTATTCGGTTATCGTCGTAGATAAAAGAGATGGTGGAATGAATATGAAAAAAGTTTTTTTGTTTTTACCTTTGTTATTACTGGTTGCATTAGTCGGTTTTTTGACTGTGCCTTTAATGAATAAAGATGCTTTATCACCTACCGAAGATTGGCGAGATAAGCCATTCCCGGAATTTGTCGGAAAAAGTCTGTTGGATCATAATGCACATATTAATAATAACAGTTTGCCGAAAGAGCCTTATATTTTGAATGTTTGGGCAAGCTGGTGTACTTGGTGTATCAAAGAATTTCCGATTTTATTAAAACTAAAAGAGCAAGGTGTACCTATTGTCGGATTAACCTATTCGGATCAACCGAATGATGCGAGAGAGGCACTAGGGCGATGGGGAAATCCGTTTACATTGATTATTGATGATTACGAAAAAGGTTTTTTGATTCAAACTTTAAAAGTATCTTCAGCACCTTCCAGTTATTTAATTGATAAACACGGCATTGTCCGTTATCAGCAAAAAGGCTATAACCCTGATTTTGAAAAAGACTTTTTACCTCGTTTGAACGCGTTGCGAGAGGAAAAATAATGATTAAGTTTTTGCAAAAAATGACGTTAATTTTACCGCTTATATTCAGTATGCCTCTTAAAGCAGAAATGGTGGATACATTTCAATTCCACAATGAAGCTGACCGAGTACGAGCCGTTGCTTTAGCAAAATCCTTACGTTGTCCTCAGTGCCAGAATCAGAATTTAGTCGAATCTAATGCAACAACAGCATATAAATTACGGCTTGAAGTCTATGAGATGGTCAATCAAGGTAAAAGCGATGATGAAATTATTCAAATTATGACACAGCGTTTTGGACATTTTGTAAATTATAAACCGCCGTTTAATTCGCAAACTTGGGCGTTATGGGGTATCCCGCTCGGTTTATGTTTAATTTTACTGAGTGCGATAGTGTGGCGAACTAAAAAACGTAAATAAAAATGAAAACAAGAGATCAGTTTAATCAACAAAATTATCAGCAAGCGGTTAAATTTGCGGAATCTTATTCAGTGGATCTGAAGCAAGAATATTTAGCAGAAACGCAAGATCGTTACCAATTTGAACAAATGCAAAAGAGTCATCGTTTGGAAAATATCACTCAAAAACGACCGCTTGCCACACTGGGATTGTTGGTATTATTGGGTGTAGTTACAACTTTAATCTATTGGCAAACAGATCGTTATCAAATTGTCCGAACCGGTACACAAATGCACCAAGCATTTCAGGTACAAACTGCATTGGAAGATAAAGAACAGAAGAATTATCGTTATATAACTAATTTACAGGATCGTTTACGAGAAAATCCGAATAATGGCGATTTATGGTATGAATTAGGTCAAGCGTATGCACTGAATAATGATTTTGATTCTGCATTAGTTTGTTATGATAATGCTCAAAAAGTATTAGGGGAAAAGGCATCAATACTTGGTGCGATGGCTACTGCCGAATATTATGCTAACCATAAAAATTTATCGGAAAAAGCACAACAATGGATTGATAAAGCCTTGAAAGTGGATGCTAAAGAAAGCTCAAGTTTACTTTTATTGGCTTCCGATGCCTATGCTAAGAAAAATTACCAACAAGCAATAGATTTCTGGCGTAAAGTGTTAGATAGTGATAATGATGCTATTGATCGTAAAGCGATTATTTATAGTATTCAAACTGCAAAAGAGATGTTGAATTAGTTTAAGGGAGCAATTGCTCCCCTTTTTATCTACTTTGAATCATTTGGTACTCATCACTGTTTTCCGGATCTCCTTTTTTCCATTCCATCTTTCCGTATCTTCCTAATGAATGATCGATTAGTTTAATTTGTTCTAATTGAATTTCCCAAATATCCAATGAGTCATCTGTATAGGGCTTAAAAGCATTGTTATATATTCTCCTTGCATTTTGAGCGGATTCGCCCTCTAAACAATAAGATTTTCCTAAAAATTGAATGCCTTGTAATAAGGAATGAAAACGTGTCGGAGTATAAATTGTTCCAGAGATACAAGGATTTTTATATAGGATTTGAGCGTGCTTAGTTTGATTAGATGTGAGGTATATCAGACGATCATATTCCGGATCGAATTTATAAAAACAAATAAATGACCAAGGCTGATTATTTTCACAGCCAGAGATAGTACATAGATATTTCTTATGGAGAATATTAGTGATACGTCTTTGCATTTCTCCTCCCCAATAATGTAAGTTTAGTCAGTCTTATGTGATTTAATATAGCATAATTTATAATGTTTTATATTGTTTGCAATCAATAATGTTATTTTTTGTTGGTGTAATGTCAAAATTTACAATTTTATGGGTTGCTAAACGTAATAAGATAAATATAATTAAGAATGGTTTTTATTTGTAATAAATATAAAATATTAATAAATTTAATTAAAAGGAGATCTTATGACCACAAATCGCCAAGACGTACTACAAAATCGTTTAGGACCTGAAATTCAAGAATTAAAACAAAGTATTCAGACTATTGTGCTTTCAACGGTAGATAAAGCTGGTAAGCCGAATGTGAGTTATGCACCTTTTGTCATTAATAATGGTGAATATCAAGTGCTTATTTCGACGATTGCACGTCATGCTCGTAACTTAATGGAAGTTCCGAAAGTGTCATTAATGTTGATTGATGATGAAGCTAAAAGTCGCCAAATTTTTGCACGTCGCCGTTTAACTTTTGATGCGAGTTCACGTTTAATTGAGCGTGAGGGAGAAGAATGGGAAAGTGGTTTAAAAGCACTAAAAGCTCGCCATGGTGATTTAATTGATGAGCTTGCAAAAATGAAAGATTTTAAATTATTTAGCTTTAAACCTATACAAGGTCTTTTTGTGAAAGGTTTTGGCAAAGCATTTGAAGTAAGTGCCGATGATCTAGTGAATTTTGTTCACTTAGATGAAGGGCATAAAACAGAATAAATATATGACGAAATATTTACTGTGCTAGTTTGATTAGCACAGTTTTTTATCTCACATAAAGGAGAATGATTGTGATTAATTTTCGCTTTAATCTGTCTGTTGCAACATTGTGTGTTTTACAATACAACATTGCATTAGCAGAAGAACAAATCCAGTTAGATACTATTATCGTTAAAGAGGGTCTTCAGCAACAAAAAATTTCTGAAATCAAAAAATCTGCAAAACAACTTGCTAAACAACAGGTGCAAGACTCTCGAGATCTAGTACGTTATGAAACCGGTGTGACAGTAGTTGAAACAGGACGTATGGGTAGTAGCGGTTATACAGTACGAGGGGTTGATGAGAACCGTGTTGCCATTACTGTAGATGGCTTACATCAAGCGGAAACGCTTTCATCTCAAGGATTTAAAGAATTATTTGAAGGGTACGGTAACTTTAATAATACGCGTAACTCAGTAGAAATTGAAACATTAAAACAAGCGACTATTCGCAAAGGTGCAGATTCTGTACGTGTCGGTAGCGGTGCTTTAGGCGGAGCGGTAATGTTTGAAACCAAAGATGCTCGTGACTTTTTAACGGAAAAAGATTACCACTTTGGTTATAAAGCTGGTTATTCAAGTGCGGATAACCAAAAAGCAAATTCACTTACGTTTGCCGGTCGTTATAAAAATTTCGATATTCTAGCACTAAAAACTTGGCGTGACGGACATGAACTAGAGAATTATGATTATAAGACAGCAAACGGCAATTTACAGGGGAAAGAACGAGAAAAAACCGATCCTTATGCCATTAAAAAAGAGAGTACCTTAGTTAAATTCGGTTATTCTCCGTCAGAGAATCATCGTTTTAGCGTAGTGGCGGATCTATATGAAAAGAAAAATCGAGGTCACGATTTTTCTTATACTTTAAAACCTACTACATATATCGATGCTGATGAATATGAACTACGTCATACGAATGATAAAAGCAAGCGTCAAAATTATGCGTTTGTATATGAAAACTTTAGCATCAATCCATTATGGGATAGCCTAAAACTGACTTATTCTACTCAGAAAATTAAGAACAGAGCGAGAATAGACGATTATTGTGATGGAAAGCATTGCAAAGAAACGGAAAATTTAGCTGATTTACAGCTAAAAGACGGTAAAGTCGTCGATAGAGATGGTAAGACACCACAATTAAGTGTTGAACCATCATCAGGACTAACAATGATCACGGACTCAAAAGGCACTTATACTGAGGGTCTAGAGTTAGTGAACGATTATTGGTTTGATTGTAATGCCTTCGATTGTAACTCACCGATTACCGCTTATAAAAAAAGTTATGATAACTCAATTCGTTTTGGCGAGGTAAAGCTTAATAAGATATATACTAACGAAAAGGGACATAAGTTTGCTACGCTTACTCGTAAACAGGATTTTTATAGTGTTTTGCTTCCAAGTAGTAAAGGTTATACGGAGAATATTTATTCAGAACGAGATTTAGATACTGAAACTAAGCAAATTAATTTAGATTTAACTAAAAATATCTTGTTATTTGGTCAAGACCATTCTTTTGAATATGGCGGTAGATATAATCAAACAGAGAAGAAAATGGTTAATCACAGTGGCTTTAGTGCTACGGGAAATACGCAATGGTGGGCAAGACGTTTTTTAGGCGTAAAAACAAATTACTTTAAGAATGGGGAAGAGGAAGCGATTACTTGTAGTAATGCTTCGGGAAGTGATCAATGGAACGGTTTACTTTGTCCTAATCAAGATACTTTTTCATTTTTAATTCCAGTTGAAGCAAAAAATAGCTCGTTATATTTTGCGGATAATGTAAAAGTGAATGACTATTTTAGTTTTGATTTAGGGTATCGTTATGATCATATTCGATATAAGCCTCAATATATTGCCGGTAAAACGGCGAAGATTCCGAATGATATGTTACAAGGTATTTTTATACCGTTACCGAATAATCCCTCAAATGAGCAGATTCGCCAAAATGCGGAAGAAAACATTAAATATTTATCACGTAATGTGAAATATCAAAAACATTCTTATTCACTAGCAACAACGGCTGATCCATTTAGTTTCTTTCGTGTGCAACTAAAATATGCAAATGGATTTAGAGCACCAACTTCCGATGAGCTTTATTTTACCTTTAAGCATCCGGATTTTACGGTATTACCGAATGTAAATTTAAAAGCTGAGCGTGCCAAAACCAAAGAGGTAGCTTTAACTATTCATAACGATTTAGGTTTTATTACAGCCAGTTATTTTAAAACAAATTATGATAATTTTATTGATTTGAAATATCTTGGTCCTAAAAATTTAGTAAATGCTTTTGGTGGTAGTGCAACGGCAAGGCCTTATCAGATTTACCAAAATATAAATCGCCAAGATGCGAAGGTGAATGGTTTGGAAATTAATTCTAAATTGAACCTCGGTCAGCTATGGCAGGTCTTAGATGGGTTCAACGCAAGTTATAAATACACTTATCAAAAAGGAAAAATGGAAGGTAATTTACCGCTAAATGCGATTCAACCGAGAACTTCTGTGTTTGGTTTAGGTTATGTACATCCGGAAGATAAATTCGGGGTTGATATGTATGTTACCCGTGTAAGTGCGAAGAAGGCGGAAGATACTTACAATATGTATCATAGCGAAGAAAAGGCAAAAGACAGTTACTTAAAATGGCGTAGCGGTGCTTACACCTTATTAGATATGATTGCTTATGTTAAGCCGTGGAAAAACGTTACCTTACAAGCAGGTGTTTATAATTTACAGAATCGCAAATATCTGACTTGGGAATCTGTTCGTTCAATTCGTCCGTTTGGTACGAGTAACTTGATTAATCAAGCAACAGGTAAAGGATTAAATCGTTTTACCTCTCCCGGAAGAAACTTTAAGTTAAGTGCAGAGGTAACTTTCTAATTAAAATGCCCGATAAGTTATTGCTTATTGGGCATTTTTGCATAAAAATCTTAAAATTTAACCGCTTGTTAGAGTTTTACCGGCTCGATGATTTCGCTAGGGTAGCAACCTAATACTTTGACATAGCTGGTTACGCTTTCTAATGCGGTTAACGCTTGTTGAGTATTTTCGGAATGAATATTCGTTTGTAATTCTACATAGAACATTTCTTCCCAAGGCTTACCGTAAATCGGGCGAGATTCTAATTTGGTCATACGAATTTGATGCTGTTTGAATACCATCAAAGCGTCTACTAACGCACCGGCTTGTTGTGAAGTGGTCATCAGTAACAATGTTTTAGTTTGTAGCTGTGGCGAAACGTTAATCGCTTGTTTTGCGACTACAATAAAGCGTGTGATATTGTTTTGTTGGTTGGCAATATCAGTTTTGATATTAGTTAAACCGTAAAGTTTACCACCGTCCTCATTACCTAATGCGACAATATTCGGCTTATTCAAGCGGGCAACCATCTGCATTGCGTGCGAGCTACTTTCACAATATTTAATATGAACTTTATTTAGACGTTGAATAAATTGACTGCATTGTTGGATCACTTGAGGGTGACTATACAAGGTATCAATTTCAGCAAGATCAATATTACCGTTTGCCAATACACAATGTTTGATCGGGTAAGCCAGTTCACCAACCACTGCTAAATCAGTGTGTTGTAGTAAATCATATACATCATTGATTGAACCTGAGGTGGTGTTTTCAAGTGGAAGCACGCCAAATTCGGCTTCACCTTCACTCACTTTATCAAACACTTGTTGGAACGAATCACAACTCAATTCGATTAAAGAACCTTGATATTTTTTCGCAAATTGACGAGATGCCATATTGGAATAAGAACCACGCATACCTAAAAAGGCAATCGAGACATTTTGTTCTTTTTGCTCATTTAATTTATTTTGCAGATAATTTTGCTGAGTCAGCACGGAATCTTCGATAATGCGTTGGAAAATTTGTGTGACATATTGTGGATCTAATTGATAATTTTCTGCTTCGGCATAGCTCACTAGTGCTTGTAATAGCTCTTTTTCTCGTTCGATATCGCGTAGCGGCTTTTGAGTAATTTCTTTGCTACGTACCACATCAAAAGCGAGACGATGACGTTCGGCAAGTAATTTCAGTAAATGGCGATCAAGTTGGGTAATTTGCTGGCGGATATTGGATAAATCTAATGACATCGTGTTTTCTCTTAATTATTTGATTTATCAAGATTATAGCGATTTAGTCGATAAAAAAAAGACAAGCGGTCAAATTTGCAAGATTTTTTGCAAATTTGACCGCTTGTAAGAATAGAGCGGGGTTAGTTCGCAATACCTTTATGGCGTAATAATGCGTCTAAGGTTGGCTTACGGCCACGGAAACGTTCAAACAATACCATTGGTTCTTCCGAACCGCCACGAGTCAGAATATTATCTAAATAAGACTGACCGGTAGCTCGGTTGAAAATACCATCCTCTTCAAATTTTGCAAAGGCATCCGCCGATAATACTTCCGCCCATAAGTAACTGTAATAACCTGCTGCATAGCCACCTGCGAAAATATGGCTAAAGCTATGCGGCGTACGTACCCATTCTGGTGTGCGAATCACGGCAACATCCGCTTTTACCGCTTTTAATGTATCTAAAACTAAGCTTTCACGAGGTTGTGCTAAATGCAAGCGGAAATCGAATAAACCGAACTCTAATTGTCTTAGCACAAACATTGCTGCTTGAAAGTTTTTCGCTTTGAGTAACTGAGTTAATTTATCTTTCGGTAACGGTTCGCCGGTTTGATAATGCCCTGAAATAAATTCAAGCGCTTCTGCTTCCCAACACCAGTTTTCTAAGAATTGGCTCGGTAATTCCACTGCATCCCACGGTACACCGTTGATCCCGGCAACATCGCCGACATCAATTTGGGTGAGCATATGGTGGATACAGTGGCCAAACTCATGGAATAAGGTGGTAACTTCGTCATGCGTAAACAGAGCCGGTTTGTCGCCAATCGGTTTATTAAAGTTACAAGTTAAGTATGCAACCGGTTTTTGTAGCGAACCGTCTGCTAAACGTTTTTGGTTGATACAATCGTCCATCCACGCACCGCCACGTTTATTTTCACGTGCGTATAAATCTAAATAGAATGAACCACGTTCTTCGTTTTGCTCATCGTAAATTTGGAAGAAACGCACGTCTTCGTGCCAAGTATCAATACCGAATTTTTCTTCGATACGTAAGCCGAAAATACGTTTCATTAGTTCAAATAAGCCTGAAAGTACACGATCTTCCGGGAAATAAGGGCGAAGTTCTTCATCATTGATTGCATATAATGCTTGTTTTTGCTTTTCACTATAAAATGCAATATCCCACGGCTGAAGTTCGGTTACGCCGTATTCTTGTTCCACAAATGCGTGTAATTCCGCTAATTCTTTTTCACCTTGTGCTTTTGAACGTTTGGCTAAATCTTCTAAGAAATCGACAACTTGTTGCGGATTTTCCGCCATTTTCGTTGCTAAAGAAAGATCCGCATAGGTTGCAAAACCTAATAATTGTGCCATTTCTAAGCGTAATTTGAGTTTCTCATCAATATTTGCCGAGTTATCCCATTTGCCTGCATTTGAGCCTTGATCAGAAGCTCGGGTTGCATACTCTTTATAAATTGCTGCTCGTAGTTCACGGTTTTCGCAGTAAGTTAGTACCGGATAGTAACTTGGGAATTCTAAAGTAAAGCGGTAACCTTTTTTACCTTTGCTTTCTGCAGAAAGTTTTGCTGCTTCTAAGGCAGATTCAGGTAAACCTTTTAATTGAGCTTCATCCGTGATCACAATATCCCAGCCCATTGTGGCATCAAGGACATTATTACTGAATTGCGAGCTGAGTTCAGATAAACGGGCAGACACTTCGCCATAACGTTTTTGTTTATCCGCTGGTAACGAAATTCCTGAAAGTTCGAAATCACGTAGGCTGTTTTCAATCGCTTTTTTCTGTGCAAGCGAATAGTTCTCAAACTCCGGTGAATTTTTAAGTTTTACGTAGCCTTGATATAAGCCTTGGTGTTGTCCCGCCCAAGTGCTGTATTCCGAAAGTAGTGGTAAACAAGCTTGATAAGCTTCACGTAATTCCGATGAGTTTTTCACGCCGTTTAAATGACCGACAGGCGACCACGCACGAGAAAATTTATCACCAGCAATCGCTTGTGGCATATAGAAATTTTCCCAAGTCGGATTTTCAATTTGGGCAACTTGTTCAATCGTATCACGACATTCTTTAATGACGGCTTCTACTGCAGGTTGGATATGCTCCGGTTTGATTTGTGAAAATGCAGGTAAACCGGTGTAATTTAAAAGAGGATTAGACATTATTTATTTCCTTTTTCTTATCTGAAATATGTTGTTTAGTCTTATCATCATACACCAAAGTTTCATAGAAACAGAATAGCAGAGAGGTTTTTGGGGCATTTTTATACATAATTTTGTTTCATGTGCTGAGTATGGATAAAAGTATCTATAATTTTTTTATGGTTATATTGCAGTGCTATGTTTTTTGCAGTAAATTACACAGACATAATTTTTTTATGGTTTTAAGTGGAGGGATAATGAAAAAACATAGCTTGGCATTCAGTTTATTGTTGCTAATTTCAAATATTGGATATGCGTCAGAAGAAAGTTTGGATATGATTACTGTTGAAGGTAATACACCGGATACGAAAGGTAATGTGTTAGGAGATGCCTTAAATATCAATGAAAATATGGTTGACGGTAAAACGTTAAAACAAAGGGGAGCTACATTAGGTAATGCGCTTTCCGGGGAATTAGGTATTCACTCCAGTCAATTTGGTGGGGGAGCCAGTGTGCCGATTATTCGTGGTCAAGAAGGCAAGCGTGCGAAAATTCTGCAAAATAACGGTGAAACCTTTGATATGTCGGAATTATCTCCCGATCATTCAGTAACCGTAGATTCTTTGCTCGCAAAACGTATTGAAATTTTACGTGGGCCTACGACATTACTGTATAGTGCGGGAAATAATGCCGGAGTAATTAATGTCGTTGATGAGAAAATTCCAAGTGCATTACCAGAAAAAGGGTATGAGGGACAGGCCGGCGTACGTTTTAGTTCTGCGAATAAAGAAAGTTTAACTTATGCAGGATCTACTTTTGCATTAGGTAATAATTTTGCCTTACGCTTACAAGGATTATATAACAAAGCTTCTGAATATTATGCACCGAAGTTTACTATTGAAGGTAAGCCTTATCATCGAGTACCGGATAGTGATCTTCAATCTCAATCAGGCACAGTCGGGCTTTCTTGGATTGGAGAGAAAGGACATTTAGGTTTGGCTTATACGGATCAACGTAATAAATACGGTTTAGTAGGGCATACGCATCAATACGATCATTATACGATTAGCATTATTCGCCAAGGCGTGATGTTTGGGAAAGGCTATTTACGTTTTTATCCGCATTTAGCGGAAGAAAGCGACATTGATTATAACAATCCAGGGCTTCGTTTAGATCACTCACATATTCCTGGCGGTTCTCAGTATGGCATGCAAGATCACCCACATGGTAAGCCTTGGATTGATATGCATTCCAAACGATACGATCTTGATGGGGAATTAAAAAATCCGACAAAGGGGATTGAATCGCTCAAAGTTACAGCGAATTATGTCGATTATTTTCATGATGAAAAAGATGGTAATAGAATAGAAAATTACTTTAAAAATAAAGGAAAAAATCTACGTCTTGAATTAGTTCATTCAGAATGGAATGGGCTAAAGGGGGCGATTGGAGCGCAATATTCTCATTTACAGACGAGTGCTTTATCATTAGAAGCAGCACGTGTCGTGAATAAGCAACAGTTATTAAATAATCCAAAAACTAAGCAATTTAGTGTATTTGGTATTGAACGTTTAAATCTCGGTGATTTTTCATTTGAAGTCAGTAGCCGTGTTGAGCATCAGAAAATTTCAATGGATTATGATGTTAAGTTAATCGATCAATGGTTAGGCTTTAATACACCAATGCCAAATTTGGAACCGCATAAGGAAACCGGTTACTCTTATGGTTTTGCGACCAATTGGTTTTTTGCTCCGGATTATAAACTGACTTTAAATACTTCTCATCAGGAACGTTTACCAAATGCTCAAGAACTCTATGCACACGGTAAACATATTGCACTCAATGCTTTTGAAGCCGGTAATAAAAACCTAAATAAAGAGCGTTCAAATCATATTGAGTTAGCTTTAGCTTATATGGGAGAGAAGTGGGATTACAAATTTAATGTGTATCATACTCATTACGATAATTATATTTATCCACTTACTTTGAATGATAATCGTGGTCCTAAATCTTTGACTGATGAATATAATTTAAAAGTAAACCGTTATTACCAAGGGAAAGCACGTTTTAGTGGGGTAGAAGGCGAGATTGGTTATCTCTTTACGCCGAACTATCGTCTTGCCGTATTTGGTGATTATGTTCGTGGTAAATTAACCGATCTGCCTGATATTCCAAAAGGCTATTACATTTTTGGTGCAAGAAGAGGTCAGGTTTCAGGATGGGAAGCCCAACCTGATATTTCAGCACCACGTGTGCCACCATTACGTTTAGGGGCAAGATTTAATGCTGATTTCAATCAGAATTGGTCGGGAATGTTAGAGTATTATCGAGTGTTTACTCAGAATAAAGTGTCGAAATATGAAAAAGCAACACCTGGTTCTCATCAAGTGAATGTTGGGTTAACTTACAATAAGATGTTGAATCAGTCGGAATATCAAGTGTTCTTAAAAGTAGATAACTTATTAAATCAAAAAATTCATCAGCACGTGTCTTATTTACCTCATATTCCACAAATGGGTAGAAATGCGATGCTTGGTATGAATGTAACTTTCTAATAAAACTTTTAGAATAAATAAAATCCCCAAAGTATTTAATCGTACCTTGGGGATTTTTTTATTCTTATGTTATGGGGTTAGAATTTTACAGTATGTCCGTAGCTTTCAATAATTTTTTGAATACGCTCAAGATCTTCTTTTGTTGGCGGTAATACACCGTCCAATTCATATTTATAACCAAGTGTTTCCCACTTATGTGCGCCTAAGCGGTGATATGGCAACAGTTCGACTTTTTCAATATTTTGCATACCTTGGATAAATTGCCCTAAGCGATGTGCGGAATCATCATCATCGGTATAACCTGGTACGACAACATAACGAATCCAAGTACGTTTATTTAATTTTTGCAGATAGCGAGCAAAATCAAGCGTACGTTTATTCGATACACCGATTAAATCTTGGTGGATTTCATCATTTAGCTGCTTTAAGTCGAGCATCACTAAATCGGTCACTTCAAGCATTTCATCGACTACGGGGCTGTAATGACGTACGAAGCCGTTAGTATCTAAACAAGTATCGATACCTTCTGCTTTACAGGCTCTGAACCAATCTCGCACAAATTCCATTTGTAGAACCGCTTCTCCGCCGGACGCAGTCACGCCACCACCGGTCGCTTTCATAAAGTGCTTATAGGTTACCACTTCTTTCATCAGATCTTCGACACTGATTTGTTTACCACCGTCAAGATCCCACGTATCGCGGTTATGACAATATTTACAACGCATTAAGCAGCCTTGCAAGAAAAGAATAAAACGAATCCCCGGACCATCTACCGTGCCGCAAGATTCGTAAGAGTGATAACGTGCAATAGACATATATGATTCCTTCGAGATTAAATATAGATTTATTATTATATTTTAACAGAATATCAATAAAGAAGCGGTCAGATTCCGCAAAAATTTTGCAAAATCTGACCGCTTGAAAAGAACACAATATAAGAGATTACATTGATTCAGTAAATGTACGTGTAATTACGTCCATTTGTTGCTCTTTAGTTAAAGAGTTGAAACGTACTGCATAACCGGATACACGAATAGTTAATTGTGGGTATTTTTCCGGATGCTCAACCGCATCTAATAATGTTTCACGGTTTAATACGTTTACGTTTAAGTGCTGACCACCTTCAACAGTTGCTTCGTGGTGGAAGTAACCGTCCATTAAGCCTGCAAGGTTACGTTTTTGTGCTTCGTAATCTTTACCTAATGCGTTTGGTACGATTGAGAAGGTATATGAAATACCGTCTTTTGCATAAGCAAACGGAAGTTTTGCAACAGAAGTTAATGATGCAACCGCACCTTTTTGGTCACGACCGTGCATTGGGTTCGCACCCGGACCAAATGGAGCACCAGCACGACGACCATCAGGTGTATTACCCGTTTTTTTACCGTAAACCACGTTAGAAGTGATAGTAAGTACTGATTGTGTTGGTGTCGCATTGCGGTAAGTTTTGTGCGTTTGAATTTTTTTCATGAAACGTTCAACTAAGTCACAAGCGATTTCGTCTACACGGTTATCGTTGTTACCAAATTGCGGATATTCGCCTTCGATTTCAAAGTCTAACGCTACATTTGAAGCCACTACGTTACCGTCTTTATCTTTAATGTCGCCACGAACCGGTTTAACTTTTGCATATTTGATTGCAGATAATGAGTCTGCCGCAACAGAAAGACCTGCGATACCACACGCCATTGTACGGAATACATCACGATCGTGGAATGCCATTAATGCCGCTTCGTAGCTGTATTTATCATGCATGAAGTGGATGATATTTAATGCAGTCACATATTGTGTTGCTAACCAATCCATAAAGTGATCCATACGAGCCATTACATCGTCGAAGTTTAAGTATTCGTCTGTAATTGGAGCAGTTTTCGGGCCAACTTGTGCACCAGATTTCTCATCGATACCGCCGTTGATTGCGTATAACATTGTTTTCGCTAAGTTTGCACGTGCACCGAAGAATTGCATTTGTTTACCGACAACCATCGGAGATACGCAACATGCGATTGCATAGTCATCGTTATCAAAGTCAGGACGCATTAAGTCATCATTTTCGTATTGTACTGATGAAGTATCAATAGATACTTTTGCACAATAACGTTTGAAGCCGTCCGGTAATTGTTCAGACCAAAGGATAGTTAAGTTTGGTTCTGGTGATGGACCCATTGTGTAAAGAGTATTTAAGATACGGAAGCTGTTTTTGGTTACTAATGTACGACCGTCTAAGCCCATACCTGCTAAAGTTTCGGTTGCCCACATTGGGTCGCCTGAGAATAATTGATCGTATTCAGGTGTACGTAAGAAACGAACCATACGTAATTTCATTACTAAATGGTCGATTAACTCTTGTGCTTCTTCTTCTGTGATTTTACCTGCTTTTAAGTCACGTTCGATATAGATATCTAAGAATGAAGATACACGACCGAATGACATTGCCGCACCGTTTTGTGATTTAACTGCAGCAAGGTATGCGAAGTAAGTCCATTGAACCGCTTCTTGTGCAGTTTCAGCCGGACGAGAAACGTCAAAACCGTATGATGCAGCCATTTGTTTGATTTGACCTAATGCACGGTATTGTTCTGCGATTTCTTCACGTAATTGGATTGTTGCTTGGATATCTTCACCCGCTTCTAAACGAGGTTGTAATGAAGCAAATTGTTTTTGCTTGTCTTTCATTAAGAAATCCGCACCGTATACTGCTAAACGACGGTAGTCACCGATAATACGACCACGACCGTAAGCATCTGGAAGACCGGTAATTACACCTGATTTACGGCAACGTAAAATGTCCGGAGTATAAACATCGAATACACCTTGGTTATGTGTTTTACGATATTCAGTAAAGATTTTTTCTACTTCAGGGTTTAAGGTACGGCGATAAACATCACAAGAACCTTTAACCATTTTGATACCGCCAAATGGGATGATCGCACGTTTTAATGGTGCATCAGTTTGAAGACCTACGATTTTCTCTAAAGCTTGATCGATATAACCTGCTTTATGAGAAGTAATCGTTGATGGAATGTCGCAATCAATATCGTACGGTTCGTGAGTTTTGTTCTCAACTTTGATTTTTTCCATTACTTCTTCCCATAACTTAGTTGTCGCAGCTGTTGCGCCAGCTAAGAAAGACTCATCGCCTTCATATGGAGTATAGTTTTTTTGGATAAAATCACGTACGTTTACTTCAGTTTGCCAGTCGCCACCAGTAAACCCTGCCCATGCTTTTTGTTGAGCTTCAGTTAGTTGAGTCATTTTAAGTCCTCTATTTGTTAGTAAATTAAGTTTTACAAGCGGTTATTTTTTGCAGAAATTTGCCTAAATTAAACCGCCTAAATTGAAATTATCTTAGTGCTTACGGATATATAAGAACCATTGCACTAACCCAATGAAAAATACACCGCCGACAATATTACCTAAAGTAACCGGAATTAAATTTTTCACAACGAAATGATATAAATCTAAATCTGCAAATTGTGCCGGATCAACATTAATCGCTGTCCAAAATTCAGGTGATGCAAAATGTGAAATCATCATTCCCATCGGAATCATAAACATATTGGCAACACAGTGCTCGAAACCTGATGACACGAATAATGCAATCGGCATAATCATAATAAACGCTTTATCCGTTAGGCTTTTACCGGCATTTGCCATCCATACTGCAAGACAAACCATCATGTTACATAAAATACCGAGGGTAAAGGCTTCTATCCAAGTATGGTGAATTTTATGTTGTGCTGTTTTAAGAATGGTTAAACCCCATTGACCGTTTGCCGCCATAATTTGACCTGAGAGCCAAATTAATACCACTACACTTAGACCGCCGATAAAATTACCACCGTACACAATGCACCAGTTTTTAAACATTTGGAACCAAGTGATTCGATGTGTCGCTTTAGCCACAGCGGTTAAAGTGGATGAAGTAAAAAGTTCAGCACCAAAAACTACACATAAAATTACACCAAGTGAGAAAACCGTACCACCGACTAATTTCGCCATACCCCAAGGCACATCCACCGCACCGGTTTGGGTTGTGGTATAAAATACGAATGCAAGTCCAATAAAGCCACCTGCTAAAATTGCGGAGATGAAAGAATATAATTGATGTTTAGTCGCTTTATAAACTGCGCCGTCTTCAGCGATTTTTGCCATTTCAGCAGGAGAGAACATTTATAATCCTTAAATATAAATTTGAAAAATTACAGAAATTGTTGAGAATTATAGACCTGTTACCTCAATCCCTCAAAACATAATTGTCATTATATTGAGGTAAATCAAAAGTACATTTTGATGCAGATCAAATTGAAACCAGACCTCAAACTTTTGTTAAAATAACTAGATCGGTTATTTAACAAATATTTTACAAAATAAGTATGACAGATTATTTCACTTCCTTTTTTAGTTTATTTCTTTCAGCAGAGAATCAGTTAGTTACTATGTTCCTCAGTGCATTTCTGAGTGCAACTGTGTTGCCGGGCAATTCCGAAATTATATTTACTACGCTAGCAACTCAAACTCGCTTGACTGATTCGAGTTTATTTTCAAGCCAAATACTTTGGCTACTCGGTGTTGCAACCATTGGTAATAGCCTTGGCAGTTCCATTACTTATGCAATAGGATTATTGATTCCCAAACCATTAGATTTAAAACATAAAACGGCTCGATGGGCATTACGTTTATGTGAAAAATATGGGGTATTTGCTTTGTTATTAAGTAGTTTGCCGATTATCGGTGATCTGCTATGCGGTATTGCCGGTTGGCTTCGCTTTAATTTATGGCAATCTCTTATCTTTATTTGCTTAGGTAAATTTATACGTTACTTAATCTTACTGTTTGCCATATCACCTTGGTTTTAGCTATTAAATAAATGCCTATAAGAAAGCGGTCTGTTCTTGCAATTTTTTGCAAAATCAGACCGCTTGTCGATTATAAGTTTCTTAACGCTTCGATACGTTTTTCAAGTGGTGGGTGGCTCATAAATAATTCTTTAGAACGCACACCGTTAATCATAAATGCCGCGAGAGAACCTTGCATTTCTTGCGGTTCGTGTACGCGTTGTAAACGCTGTAATGCCGCAATCATTTTCTCTTTGCCGACTAATTGTGCAGAACCTGCATCCGCACGGTATTCACGGTAACGAGAGAACCACATTGCAATCATGGTCGCGACTACACCAAAGATCATTTGTAACGCAATGTCCACAATCCAGAAAACTAAGGTGTTTTGAGTCGCATTACCGTTTTCATCTTTACCGCTTGAAGCCGCAGTTGAAATGATACGGGATAAGAAGATTACAAAGGTATTCAATACGCCTTGTAATAAAGTCATCGTCACCATATCGCCGTTTGCAATGTGTGCAATTTCATGTGCAACCACCGCTTCAGCTTCATCTTCAGTCATATTATCCAATAAACCGGTACTTACCGCGACTAATGAGTTGCTTTTTGTTGCACCGGTTGCAAAGGCATTAACATCGGCAGAGTGGTAAATGGCAATATCTGGCATTGGAATGTTCGCTTGTTGCGATTGACGTTGCACAGTATCGAATAACCATTGTTCTGCATGATTGCGAGGCTGTTGAATCACTTCTGCACCGACAGAACGTAATGCCATACTTTTTGACATAAATAATGAGATTAAAGAACCAGCGAAACCGAATACAAGCGACATCACTAAAATGCCACCGGTGCTACCACCTTGAATCCCCGTCACTTGGAAAATGATATTTAACACAATACCAAGTACGAAAGTAATCGCTAAGTTAGTTAATAAAAATAAGACAATTCTTTTTGCCATAAGTAAATAAATCTCCAAAAAAGAGTGGGAAAACAAATCACTAAATAGAGTTAATTCTATAAGAATTCAAGTGTTTGACAACAATTATTCCCATAAATTTAACTGTTTTTTAACTTTTTCTATCGGGTAATGCACCGAAAGCCCGATTAAGCGTACCGAACGATGATTCGTGCGTTGCCAAACTTGTTGCAGTAACTCAATAAAGCGTTCTAACGAAAGCCCGTCTGTCGTACGTTCCAACGTAGTTTGCGTAAAGTCGCCGAATTTGAGTTTAATGCCTAATTTTTTAAACTCTTGCGGTGAATGCTGACCCCAATTTCTTTGTAGGCGAAACACCAGTTTATCAAACAGTTCATCAACAATTTGTTCCGCTTGTGCTAAATGCCAAATATCAGTCGGTAGCGTATTTTCGACCGCTAAAGATTTTCGAGGGCGATTCACTTCAATTTGTCGATTATCAGTTGCGTGGCTGAAGTCCCATAACCGCTGCCCGAATTTACCAAAGGTTTTGTAAATAAAGGCTTTATCGCTTTGTTGAATATCGCCGCAAGTGTGTAATCCCAGTTGTGCTAATTTTTCATTGGTTACCTTACCGACACCCGGGATCTTTTTTAGTGGCAAATCATAAATAAAAGCGGTCATATTTTCCGGAGAAATGACAAATTGCCCGTTAGGCTTGTTTTGATCCGAAGCGATTTTTGCCAAAAATTTGAGCGGGGCAATGCCGGCGGAGGCAGTTAAATGTAACTCATTCCAAATTGCCGCTCGAATTTCTTGGGCAATCCAAGTGGCTGATCCGGAACATTGTTGGCAATCCGTCACATCTAAATAAGCTTCATCTAATGAAAGTGGCTCGATGATATTGGTATAACGGCGAAATATTTGATGAATTTGCTCGGAAACCGCTTTATATAATGGCATATTTACCGGTACTAGAATCAGATTCGGACAACGTTTTAACGCCTGAACGGTTGGCATTGCACTATGTAAACCGAATTTTCTTGCTTCATAATTACAAGTAGTCAATACGCCTCGACCTTCAACGGAACCTCCAACGGCAACAGGTTTACCGATTAATGCCGGATTTTCTCGCATTTCAATCGCAGCATAAAAACAGTCCATATCGATGTGAATGATTTTGCGTTGCCTTGCCATATGATTTCGAATACTTATAACTTAACTGTATATAAAAACAGTTTTATTTTATGTGGTTACCGTTAAAATTTCAACTCAAAAAATACATAATGATAAGGAAGATGAAATGTTATATGGTTTGGCGATAGTGCTGATTCCCTTGTTTTTAGGCTATTTATTTAAAGTCGGTAAAGGCAAATTACAGGTTGTTAATCAGGTCGTAAATATTTGTTTATATTTGATTTTATTTGTGATGGGTATCTCGCTAGGGCAATTAGATGATATTGGCAGCAAATTACCACAAATCGGTGGGATTGCACTCGGTTTGAGCTTAATTATTCAATTTTCGAATATTATCGGTTTAGCGATTTACGATAAATGGCAACCGATGGTTCGTGAGGAAGTGAATCCGCAAGAAATCCCTTCTCGTTGGGTAATGCTAATGGATTCGTTTAAATTAATCGGCACTACCATTGCCGGCGGAGTCATTGGTTTTGTGAGCAAAGGCACATTAGATTTCCCATTACATGCCAGTACTTATGTGCTAGAAGTAATGATCTTCGGCGTTGGGATTCAGTTACGTAATAGTGGGATTCCGCTGCGAGAAGTATTTTTTAACAAACGAGGTATTTATACTTCTTTAGTGATGATTGTTAGTAGTCTTGTCGGTGGGGTTATTGCCGCTTTGGTACTTGATTTAAGTATTGTACAAGGGCTAACTTTTGCCTCGGCATTTGGTTGGTATTCATTATCTAGCGTATTGGTGAATGACGCTTGGGGGCCGATATATGGTAGTATCGCTTTCTTTAATGACCTCTCTCGTGAGATTTTCTGTTTGTTTACAATCCCATTTTTTATGCGAGCCTTTCCTTCTACCGCAGTCGGATTAGGTGGAGCGACATCATTAGACTGTATGTTACCGGTCATTCAAAAATCGGGCGGTACTCAGGTTGTACCGCTTGCCATCAGCTTCGGTTTTATTGTGAATTTAGTTGCACCATTATTATTAGCGTTATTTATCGGCTTAGCCGGATAAAACAAATGGCAGGGTTATACCTGCCATTTTTGTTTGTTAATCCACTTTTAGTAATTTGGCTAATGCCAATGACTTCCGTTCAATTTCTTGCCATTCCGATTGCGGTTCCGATTCTTCAACGATACCTGCGCCGGCATAGAGAGTAATGCAGTTTTGTTCAATTTGCGCAGAACGCAAAGCAACGCAAAATTCCGCCTCGTCCGGTTGCAAATAACCTAATGTGCCTGCATACCAACAGCGTGAGAATTGCTCATATTCAGCAATAAATTGTTTCGCAGATTGGCGAGGTAAACCGGCAACCGCTGCAGTCGGATGAATCCGAGCAAGACAATCGGCATCAGTAATATTGGGTTTTAATACAGCAGAAATTTTACGGCGTAAATGCTGTACATTATGTAAGCGTTTAATTTCTGCATTGCTGATTTGCAATTGGCTAACACAATCGGTTAATTGGTTATAAATATCGTCTACAACTAACTGATTTTCATAGATATTTTTCGGATCAGTTAATAACCATTCTGCATTAAGTTCCGTCTGCACAATACTTTCTGTCACAGGAGCTGTACCGGCAAGTGCTTCGGTTTTAAAGGTTTGCTGCTGACGTTGATATAAACGTTCAGGGCTTGATCCGACAAAAGCCGAGTCTGCATTTTCTGCCCAAATAAAATGGTAACAACCTAAATTGGTTGTTTGACTAGCACTAAGTAAATCATAAGCGGACAGAGTCTGTTCAAATTGTAAGGTTTTTGCATTTGCCAGTACCACTTTGTTAAATTTGTTTTGTTGAATGTGACTAATTGCTCGCTCAATATTTTGTTGCCAGCTACCAAAATCGTAAACGGAAGTGAGTGAAAGGAGATGATTTTCCGTTAATTCAAGCGGTAAGGTTTGTCTGAAATTTGCAAAAAATTGTTCAAAAATGACCGCTTGTTGGGTTAATTCAGTTTCATTCAAATAGAAATAAGCGGTCAGATTTTGCTGATTTTTGACTAATTGCAAACGGGGCAGAATAAATTGGCACTTGCCTTCAAATTGAATCCCGCCGACCAATCTAAATTGTGTTTGTTCAACAAATTGTTGGGCATCATTTATATTTGAGAATGAACGAACCATTCCGATACTTGCAATGGTCTGATCAGTATCTCTCGCTTGCCAAAAAAAGTGCGGATAATGATTTTGTGCTTTTAACCAGCTTAATAACGCAACATTATCTTCGGACAAAACGACCTTAGCTTGATACTCAATCAAACCGAAGTGAGTTTTATTTTCTGTAAGCTTTTTGCTAAGTTGTTGTTTTAATTGATTAAAAATAGACATTTGCAAAGTTTCTGAAGAATTTGACCGCTAAATTTTAGCACTTATGAAAAAAGGTCATTATTTTAGCTCATTTCCTCTTTAAATTCCTACCGAATCAGAGTAAAGTTGAACAATTTTCTATATCAATAACAATTTTATTTAAAACAACAAACAGGACAAACAGCATGGAACGTTTCCCTAAATCAGACAAACTTGCAAACGTTCGTTACGATATTCGTGGCGCAATTCATAAAGAAGCTCTTCGTTTAGAAGAAGAGGGTAACAAAATTTTAAAATTGAATATCGGTAACCCCGCCCCGTTTGGTTTTGAAGCACCGGATGAAATTGTTGTCGATGTGATTCGTAATCTGCCGAAATCACAAGGCTATTGCGATTCAAAAGGTTTATATTCCGCACGTAAAGCGATTGTGCAATATTATCAGTCAAAAGGGATTCGTAGTGTTGATGTGAATGACGTCTATATCGGTAACGGTGTATCAGAATTAATCACAATGTCAATGCAAGCATTACTAAATGATGGTGATGAAATGTTAATTCCAATGCCGGATTATCCGCTTTGGACAGCAGCAACCACACTTGCCGGTGGTAAAGCGGTGCATTATCTTTGCGATGAAGATAATGAGTGGATGCCTGATATTGAAGATATTAAAGCTAAAATTACGCCTCGCACCAAAGGTATTTTAATTATTAATCCGAATAACCCGACCGGTGCGGTTTATAGCCGTTCGATGTTACTTGAGATCGCAGAAATTGCTCGTCAACATAATTTGATGATTTTTGCAGACGAAATCTACGAGAAAATTATTTATGACGGTGCAGTACACCATCATATTGCCGCACTTGCACCGGATTTATTATGTGTAACTTATAACGGTTTATCGAAAGCCTATCGTGTTGCCGGTTTCCGTCAAGGTTGGATGGTGTTAAGCGGGCCGAAAAATCAAGCGAAAGGGTTTATTGAAGGCTTGGATATGTTGGTTTCTATGCGTTTATGTGCAACAACACCGATGCAACACGCTATTCAAACGGCATTAGGCGGTTATCAAAGTATCGATGAATTTGTGTTACCGGGCGGACGCTTACTTGAACAGCGTAATAAAATGTATGAGTTATTAGTACAGATTCCAGGGATTTCGTGCGTAAAAGCAAAAGGTGCACTTTATATGTTCCCGAAAATTGATACGGAAATGTACGGCATTAAAGATGATGCGAAATTTATTTATGATTTATTACAAGCGGAAAGAGTGTTACTCGTACAAGGCTCTGGCTTTAACTGGCATAAACCAGATCATTTCCGTGTCGTAACCTTGCCTTATACGCACCAAATTGAAGAAGCGCTGGGACGTCTTGCAAACTTCTTAAAAACTTATAAACAATCTTAATCTTTTCTCTGCCCCATCCACGGGGCAGATTACTTTTATGTGTCTATATGCAACTCGGTATTATTTATTCACTTTCTGCTTCTGCATTATTCGGTGGCATGTATTATCTCGCCACTTTATTACGTCCGCTTTCCGGAGAAAGTTTATTCGGCATTCGTATGGTTGTTACCTTACCATTTTTGTTTTTAGCCATTTTTGTATTAAAGAAACAATATGAGTTTTTTGCGTTTGCAAAGCGTTTGAAACAACAACCTTATTTAATTTTCGTTATCTTAATCACTTCAGCGATTGTCGGCTCACAAATGTGGCTTTTCTTGTGGGCACCAAACAGTGGTAAAGCCTTAGAAGTTTCAATGGGTTATTTGCTGATGCCGATCGTCATGGTGGCTTTCGGACGTTTGGTTTATAAAGAAAGTTTATCCCGTGTTAAATGGCTGGCGATTATTTTTGCAACATTAGGTGTGTTAAATAGCGTCATTTTTGCCGGTGGTATTTCTTGGGAAGGCGTTTTTGTTTTTGTTGGTTATCCTATTTATTTCCATATCCGTCGGAAATTCCAGCTAAGTAATATTTATAGTTTTATCTTTGAAATTATGTTCCTGATTCCAATTTCGCTGTATTTTATTTGGAATACCGATATGGATTTTATTTATGCACAAAACCCGAATATTTACTACTTTATTGCGATTTTAGGCGTAGTAAGTGGTTCTGCGTTATTTTCTTATACGTTAGCCAGCACCATATTGCCGTTTAATGTGCTTGGCTTATTAGGTTATTTAGAGCCGACATTTATGATGATTATTTCATTTTTAATCGGTGAGCGATTGGATCCTAATTCCTATTTTTTGATGACTTGTTTGGTGATCGCAGTATTTTTCTTAATTTTAGACGGTCTTTTCAGTATCCGAAAACAGCGTAAAAAAGTGATCGCGGAGAATTAAATGTTAAAGGGCATCTTATGCTGTATGAGCGCCAACTTCTTATTTGGCTTGGGCTATTACTTTGCGATCTTATTACGTCCGCTCAATGGCGAAAGTATGTTTGGCTTCCGTATTGTGGTGCTAGCGCCCTTTATTTTATTGGCGATTTTACTGTTTAAACAAACGGCGAAATTTCAGCAGCTTTGGCAAAAAATCAAGCAAAATCCACTGCTTGTCTTGGTGCTGTTATTGCTTGCTTTGAATACCGGCATTCAGCTTTGGTTATTTTTATGGGCGCCGAATAACGGACAAGCGATTGAAGTTTCGATCGGTTATTTGTTGCTGCCGATTGTAGCGGTAGCATTGGGTAAAATTGTGTTTAAAGAACATTTTACCCTGTTAAAATGGCTGTCACTTGGCTTTGCGGTGATCGGTGTGGTTTCCAATATTTGGCTGACCGGTTCGTTTTCGTGGGCGACCATTGTTGCCGGTGTTGGTTATCCGCTGTACATTACGCTACGCCGCTATTTCGGTATTAATACGCTTGCCACCTTTTTCGTTGAGCTTCTGTTAGTGATGCCGTTTGCCGGTTATTTTATTGCTCAAACCGATATGCAGCCGATTCTTGCTGACAATCAGCATATCTATTATTTCTTGGCACTGTTCGGCTTAGTCAACGGTGCGGCGTTTATTTTATATATTGCCTCCAGTAATTTATTACCAGTCAATGTGCTTGGTTTACTCGGTTATGTGGAACCGCTGGTGATGCTTTGCATTTCGTTTATGATCGGTGAAGTATTGGATTCCAAATCTTATCTGTTAATGATTTGTCTAGCTTTGGCGATAATTTTATTAACGATTGATAATTTTAGGTTAGCACGCAGATGAACGATATTGTTAATTATTGGGGATTTTTGACCGCTTGTATCTTACTGAATCTGACACCGGGTTCTGATACGATTTATAGCCTTACTCGAACGATTGTCGAGGGTAAAAAAGCCGGTTTAATGTCCTCATTTGGGATTTTGACGGGATTCTTTGTACATATTTTGGAGGTATCGGTCGGGCTATCTCAAATTATTGCTCATTCTCCTACTTTGTTTTCTGTTTTAAAATATGCCGGTGCGGCATATTTATGTTGGTTAGGGATTAAAATGTGGCGAGAACCGTTTTTAGTCAACCAAATAAATTTAGATAAATTACCGTTATGGCAAATTTATCGGCAAGGGTTACTGACTAATTTATTGAATCCTAAAGTGATTTTATTCTTTTTAGCGTTATTGCCCCAGTTCGTTGCCTCAAACGTGGAAAATACTTTTTTACCCTTTTTCTTATTAGGCTTAACCTCACTTTCAACCACTACAGTTTGGGTAATCGTGCTAGTCTTTTTAGCTTCTCCATTTGGAAATTTACTGCGGAATAACCAACAAATAAGTGCTACAATGAATAAAATTTGTGGTGTCATTTTTATCTTATTAGCTGTTAATATTGGGTTGGTACACTAAATAATAAGCGGTTAAAAATTTGAGTTTTTTTGTAAAGTCTTGGCAGAATAAATGGTTAAAGAGAGGTAATTAATGGTTGAGCGTTTAAAGCTAGATGCATTGGAAGATGCCTTTTATTCATTAGAAGAAACTATCAAACAGCTTTCGGATTTAGCGTGGTTTAATCAACAAAAATAGATTGTTCAAGATACTTTAATTGCCGGTGCTATTCAGAAATTCGAATTTGTTTATGAACTCAGTCTAAAAATGATGAAACGCCAATTACAACAAGAAGCGATTAATGATGATGTTGGTGGATACGGTTTTAAAGATATTTTACGTGAAGCGTTACGTTTAGGACTGATAAATGATATGAGCAAGTGGGCAGAGTATCGAGATATACGCAATATTACTTCGTACACTTATGATCAGCAAAAAGCGGATGCTGTTTATAGCCGAATAAGTGATTTTCTTGAGCAAAGTCGCTTTTTAGTTGAGCAATTACGCCAGCGAACCAAGATGAGTAGTGATTATAGCCTTGATATTCAGCCTGAAGAATTACGTATCGTCAAAGAAATTCTACAAAAATATGTACTGAATTTAGCGGTATGGGCGTTCGCTTCACGAGTAAAAGGCACAGCTAAAAAATATTCCGATCTTGATCTTGTCATTAGTACGGATAGCCCCCTAACTTTTTTTGGAAAGTGATCATTTGCGAGAAGCCTTTTCAGAATCGGATTTAGTTTGGAAAGTCGATATTGTTGATTGGGCAAGCACGAGTGAAAGTTTCAGAAAGATTATTCAGCAACGTTATGTTGTGATTTAATAAACCCATTAGCAACCTACGAGAGTGATAGATTTTAATCTATTGCTCTCTCTCATTTTTTAGTGTTATGTCGAAGTTAGTTAGAGTGGCATTACCTGTGCCGTTACATCGTTATTTTGATTATTTACTGCCGCCGTTTTTGTCGGCAGTCAAAGGCGTGCGTGTTGAAGTGCCTTTCGGTAATCAAACGAAAATCGGCGTGGTGGTGGATTTCCCTGAAATAAGCGATGTGCCTGAAGATAAGCTCAAACCGATTAAAGCAGTATTGGATTTAGAACCGATTTTTGACGATGAAATTTGGATGCTAATTTGTTGGGCAGCACGTTATTATCACGCACCTATCGGTGAAGTGGCGATCAATGCTTTGCCGGTGAAATTGCGCAATGGTGATAGCACCGAGAGAGCGCAGCCAGATTACTTTGCGGTTACCGAAGCCGGACGTGCGGCATTGCTCTCGGGTGAGAACAAACGGGCAAAAAAACAACAAGATTTACTGGCGGAACTGGCAGAAATTGCAAATTTTTTGAAAAACCGACCGCTTGTAGTCAATCGGCTTGGAAAGGGCTATTGGAGAAAAACTATATCGAACCGGTTAATGTGCCGTTTGAGCCGCAACATTGGCAAAAAAAATTGCAAAATCGACCGCTTGTAAACTTGCAGAATAGACTGGTATTAAATAAACAGCAAACCTTGGTCGTTAGCCGTTTAACGGTACAAAACGGCTTTGAAACCTTTTTATTAAACGGTGTGACTGGTTCGGGTAAAACTGAAGTGTATCTGCAAGTGATTGAAGAGGTGTTAAAGCGAGGCGAACAAGTGTTGGTGTTAGTGCCGGAAATTGGGCTGACACCGCAAACGGTACAACGATTTAAAGCGCGTTTTAATGTTGAAATTGATGTACTACATTCGAATATGAATGAAACCGAACGCTTGAATGCTTGGTTGCGAGCAAAAAACGGTGAAAGTGCGATTGTGATTGGTACTCGTTCGGCATTGTTTAGCCAGTTTGAGAAATTGGGCTTAATCATTATTGATGAAGAGCATGATAGTTCCTTCAAACAACAAGACGGCTGGCGTTATCACGCGAGAGATCTGGCGATTTTACGGGCAAAAAATTTACATATTCCGATCATTCTAGGATCTGCAACTCCGAGTTTGGAAAGCGTGCAAAATGCTCAAAACGGCAAGTTTATCGAACTATCTTTAACTGCCCGTGCCGGTAATGCCCAACAGTCGAAACAACAACTGATTGATTTAAAAACACAGCGTATTACCGCCGGACTTTCCGACCGCTTATTAGCGATGATGAAACAGCATTTGGAACAAGGAAATCAGGTAATGTTGTTTTTAAATCGCCGCGGCTTTGCACCGGTTTTACTTTGTCACGAATGTGGCTGGATGTGTGAATGTGATGCTTGTGAAAAGCCTTACACTTATCACCAGAAGCAGAAAATCTTGCGTTGTCATCACTGTTCTTCACAGCGAGTGATCCCTCGCCAGTGCGGACATTGCGGTTCAACCAATCTGATTACCATCGGAGTGGGGACGGAACAGTTGGAGCAAGTGTTAAGTGAGCAGTTCCCAACTTACCAAATTAGTCGTATCGACCGAGATTCCACCGCTCGTAAAGGGGCATTGGAAAATCACTTAAACGATATCCGAGAAGGTAAAAGTCAAATTCTTATCGGCACGCAAATGTTAGCGAAAGGGCATCATTTTCCGAATGTAACGTTAGTGGCGATTGTGAATGTAGATTCGGCACTGTTTTCGACCGACTTCCGTGCGGAAGAACGTTTGGCACAGCTTTATGTGCAAGTGGCGGGACGTGCCGGACGAGCGGAAAAGCAGGGCGAAGTGGTATTACAAACTCATTATCCGGAACATCCGTTGCTCAAGACTTTGTTAGAACAAGGGTATTTGGCATTTGCACAAGAAGCGTTAAAAATGCGTAAAGTGATGGGCTTGCCGCCGTTTGCTGCGCAAGTGTTGTTACGAGCAACCGGTAAAGACAATCAGCAAGTAGTAAATCTTTTGCAAAATTTGACCGCTTACTTCCAGCAAAAAAGCACGGAACTCGGTTTACAGGATATTCAAATTCTACCGCCTTTTTCTGCACCGATGGCAAAAAAAGCGGGGCATTACCGCTGGCTTTTATTAATCCAACATCGCTCAAGGGGCGTACTACAACAGTTGATCGATCAATTTGATCTGGATAAAGCCAATTTAGGTTTACAAAACAATATTCGTTTAACCTTAGATATTGATCCGCAAGAAATTGGTTAAAAAAAGCGGTCTGATTTGATCTGACCCCCAAAAGTTAGACCGCTTAATTTATGCTATTTTTCCTTCCAATACCCCAACCATTCTTTTAAAGCAAGCATTATGCTGTCCATTGCACCGGATTGTGGTATGAAATAGGTAAAACTAATGTATTCTTGAGGGGTTACACCGTGTCCGATACTTGCCGGAAGCACTTCAAAACCTTGTTTTTCAAATAACATTTTGGCTCGTTTCATATGCCATTGATTTGTGACTAGGATAATCTTATTAATGCCGTCTTTTGCTAATATTTCATGTGAAAATTGAGCATTTTCTTTGGTAGTTTTGGCTTTTTCTTCCAGCCATTGAGTCGGTACATTGAAGAAATACCTAAACTCGTTTGCCATCGTTTTCGCTTCAGATGTGCCATTCGGACTACTGCCGGTAATCAGCATGGGTAACTGAGTTTCTTTTTGTAAATAAGCGGCATAACGCATACGTTCCAATGCCTGATTACCTACGGTAATTTGATTGTAGATTTCTTTACTATCTCGTACACCACCGCCAAGTACCACAATCGCTTGGGCTTTTTTATAATCATCTAAAGTAAGATTATCTTTGGTAACTAGCGAATCGGTTAATTTAGTTGCAACATAAGGCGTGCTGAATAGATAAAGTGAACCGATACCTAAAAAAGCTAATCCGTAACTAATTTTTTTGAAATTCAGCCAATAGCAAACTAATGAAAAAAGCCAAATAACGGCAATATTAAAGGGAGGAAGCACGATAGCGGTCAAAATTTTGCCTAGATAAAACATAAGAAAGCCTCTAAAAATTTTTGCGTATTTTGCTTGATTTATTGGTAGAATGCACACTTTATTTTTATTAAGTTTTTGAGTGGAACTTGCCGTAGTTTACTCTGTCAAAATGCCACATTTCAAAGCAACTCGGTCTTACTCAATAGGCTTTATTTATGAACGAAACACTTTTAGCATTAAAACAACAATTACAAACAATTGAAACACTCATTTTAGATAAAAATGATGTCCTTTATTTCGATTATCCTCTGCATTTAAATGTAGGGGATTTATTGATCTATGCCGGTACGGAACAGTTTTTTAAAGATTATAATCTCAATATTCGCCTTCGTCGCAGTCTGCAAGGATTCGATGTAAATGAAGCGAAGAAATTTGTTACGCCAAATTCCACTATTCTTTGTCATGGCGGTGGTAATTTTGGCGATATTTATCCTTCTATTCAAAAAATGCGAGAGGATTTGGTCAAAGCATTTCCGAATAATCGCATCATTTTATTACCGCAAACCGCTCATTTTTCAAATGAAGAGGCAATGAAAAAATCAGCAGCTATTTTTGCTGCTCATCAAGATTGCCATTTATTTGCACGTGATATTAAGACGTTTGAAATGATGAAAGCGAATTTTTCCGATAAAGTACAGCTTTCTCCGGATATGGCTCATCAGCTTTATGGACATTTGCCTAAGAAAGCCATTTCTCATTCGGGTAAAACGTTGTATTTCTTGCGTAAAGATGTAGAGAAAAGTCATATTGAAGCAGAAATTCAGGCAACATTACCTAATTTAGATGATGTGAAAGATTGGGACGATATTTTATTACCGAGCGATATGAAATTTGAGTTATGGTGTAGCCGTATTTCAAAATTGGCAAATCGATTCAATTTAGGCTTTGTAAAAAATAAAATCAATGATTTGTGGTATCAGCATGCTTTAGATGTGATTAGTCGCTGCCAAGATGTATTCCTCAGTTATGATACAGTAGTAACCAGCCGTTTACACGGGCATATTTTTTCGTGTTTATTAGGGCTGCCAAACGAAGTCTGTGATAACTCATACGGAAAAAATACAGGTTATTACAAGCAATGGACAAAAGATATTGATTATGCCAAAACCTATCAAAATTAGTAAAAACTTGGTAAAACTGATTACGGTAACGGTGTTAAGTATGGGACTTACGATGGTAAGTTCCTTTATTTTGGCACATATGCTTTCCGTACAAGATCGTGGTTCTCATCAGTTATTCATTACCGCTGTTTCTTATGTCGTTACCATTGCAACTGGCGGTGTGGGCTTTGCAATGGCACTTTCAATGCGTAATAAGCAATATTTGCATTGGAAGCGTTATTTTGTAGCGTTTCTTGCATTAGCTGTTGTGGTTGCCAATATGGCTATGTTGCTGTTTGATTTCACTTCTTTTGATGTGTTGTTCATTATCAATGTTGTTTTGACTGCAATTCTGACCATTACGCTTGAGAAAAGTAAAATTGATCCGAAGATGAAAGTTTATCGGCTACTGACCTTACAACAGCCGATTTTATTAGTCGCAATTTATGGTTCAGCCTATTGGTTATTTGGTGATCAAGAACTGGAAGTTGTCCTTTACCTTTTAACGTTATTCAGTCTGATTCAGGCTATCGCTTGTTTATTTTATTTGGCTAAAATTGATAAGTCCTTTAAAAAAGAAAATGAAGTGGCTGAAATTGATCGCGCGTTTTTCTTAAAAACTTGGGGTAAGCAAAATTTATTACAAATTTTTGGTGCAACAACCTCCAGTTTGGATAAATTTTTAATTATGGCGTTTATGGGTAATTATGTACTTGGGCTTTATACGGTATGTATTGCTTTTGATTCGTTAATGACTAAGTTTATTAATATGTTGGCGGATTACTACTATTCGGGGTTATTAAATAATTTAAACCGGATTAAAGCGGTATTGGCGGTTGTCGTTTTAATGAGTGTCGGTGCAATTGTGTTAGTACCTTTACTTGCCGAGCCGATTATTAGCTTTTTCTTTAGTAGTAAATATGTCGAAGTGGCGGATGTACTAATTTGGTTTATTATCAATTCGATTTTAGCCGGACTTTCTTGGATTCTCTCACAAAATATGTTGCTGTTAGGTAAACAAGTGTTGTTGTTTACACGTCAAATTCTATCAATAGCAGTTTTTGTCGGATTATTCTATTTATTACGTGATCATCAGTTATATGGTGTAGCTTATGCCTTTATCGGCGGTAGCTTAACCCGTCTGATTATTTCGATTATTTACTATTTTAAATACCCTGTAATACAAACTACGGCAGAACCAAAATGAAAAAATTTCTTATCTCTCTCGATAAAGATGTACAACGCAGAGAGCTTTTCTTTTCTCAACCGGATACGGCTGACTTTTCGATCTTTAGCGCAATTAATACAATGAATGTTGAGCAGAGTGAACTTGCACAGCGTTTTGATATGGCAAAGTTTGAGCAACATTATGGACGTAAAGTGACTAAAGGTGAAATCGGCTGTACGATGAGTCATTTGGGCGTGTATGAATTAATTATTAATGATGATGCTATTAATGAAGACGATTATACCTTGGTATGTGAAGACGATTGCCTATTTGCTGCAAATTTTCAGCAAAATTTGACCGCTTTATTCAATGAGAAACTGAGTGCGGATATGGTGCTGGTCGGTCAATCGAAAATTCTCAGTTTTGATGATAAGGAATTAGAGATCAATTATCCGACTACCTTCCGTGTTATGCAGAAAAAAATTGGTGAAACTGAATATCGTTATGCCTATCCGTATAAAAACTATTTTGCCGGTACGGTTGCTTATTTAATTAAAAAATCGACCGCTCGTAAATTCCTAGCTCAAAAAACGGCTAATTTACCGTTTTGGCTAGCAGATGATTATATTTTATTCGGACAAAAATTTGCGATTGATACCTTGGTGGTACGTCCGTTGATGGCGATTGAAAATCCGAATTTAGTCAGTAATTTGGAAACCTTACGAGGTTCAATTGAAAATAATATGCTAAAAAAATTATTAAAATTTCCACTTAAAAAGTTATTGGCAATTAAGAGAAATTTATAAATGACATCATTGATTAACCTTTTTTATATTTATGATCCGTGGTTTTTCCATATTGTACGAATGAGCTTATTAACCGGCTTTTTATCGTTATTATGGCTAGGTTATAAATGGTATACCAAAACCCAAAAAAATTTTGTCGTGCCGGTCGATAGTTTAATCGTTTGTATTGCATTAATCGCTTTATCGGTGATTCCGCTTCTGATTAACGGCACACGAGAATTGGGTGTCATCAGTATGTATGTTAAATCACTGATTGCTTTTATTTTTGGTATTGTGATTTACAATCTGTTTTATCAAACCGAGCAAGGCAAATCTTATTTAATTCGTGATCTGAAAATTGGGATTGGCGTACAGGCAACGATTGGTTTCTTAGCATTATTAGGCATTACTTTATTTATTGAGTTGGCATTAAACACTAACGCCGAAATGCGTGGACATTTAAGTCGCTTTATCGGTTCGGAGCAAGAATATCGTTTATATAACTTAACCTCTTCGGCATTTTTCCCATTAAGTATTTTCTATATGCTGTTACTGCATTTTTTATTGGCATATCATCATAAAACGGAAAAACTAAATGCGGTTTATGTCTTCTTATTGCTGTTTATCGGACTGATTGCCGGACGTACCTTCCTCACATTTTCTATCGTCAGTTTGGTGCTTTATTTCCGCCGCCATTATTTAACGGCAATGATTGCTTTTGCTGCGGTGGTGCTGTTTTTAGCCTATAACTATCCGACTCACCCTTATGTAGAACACGCCCTCGAACCGGTAATCAACTTAATTAATGGTGGCGATCGTTTGAGTTCTTCAACCGATACGTTAATGAATAAGCATCTATTTATGCCGGAAGTGAAGCAATTAATTATGGGAGATGGTCAATATTATGTAAACGGCGGTAGTTATTACGGCGGCTCGGATTCGGGCTTTATTCGCCAAGCCTTATATGGCGGTGTCGGCTATATTTTCGTGTGTTTTATATTTACCGCATATTTTGTTAAACGTGTCGCAGATAACTGGTTAAATGGCAGTTGGAAATTTACGTTATCTACATTGGCATTATTGAGTGTGTTAAATATTAAGGCGGATACTTATGCTTATCCGGGCATTATGTTCGTCTTATTAATGTTCTTATCTTTGTTTGGAACAAGCGGTCGAATTAAAGTATTTTTTAACAACAAGAATGAGACAAAAAATGTTTAGTATTATTGTGCCTTCTTACAATCGTCCTCAAGAAATACCGGCATTGTTGGAGAGCTTGACCAAACAAACGCAACAAAATTTTGAAGTGATTATTGTTGATGATTTTTCTCAACAGCCAGTTACGGTAACGCAAGAATATCCTTTTACGGTAAAAGTAATCCGCAATAATCCGAACAAAGGGGCTGCTGGTAGCCGCAATGTTGGGGCGGAACATGCAAGTTATGAATGGTTATTATTCCTTGATGACGATGACCGTTTTGCCGATCAAAAATGTGCAGTACTTGCACAGGAGATTGCTCAACACCCACAAGCGAATTTTGTTTATCATCCAGCGGAATGTGTGATGGTTAATGAAGGATTTATCTATATTACCAAACCGCTTCCTCCAGAAAAATTGAATTTAGATGCGATATTGCTAGCCAATAAAATTGGCGGCATGCCGATGTTGGGTATTAAAAAATCATTCTTTTTTGAATTAGGCGGTTTAGCGACCGATTTAAAATCGTTGGAAGATTATGAGTTTGTATTGAAAGCACTATCTAACCCGGATTTTTCGCCCTTATTTGTCGATCAACCGCTTAGTATTTGTGGTTTTCATACCAAACGTGCCAGCGTTTCGACCAATACAAGCAATACTGAGTTGGCATTGGAAGTGATTCGCCAAAAATATGTGAAAACGGATACTCAAGCGGCAAATTTTGCAATGAACTCGCTGTATATTTTAGCTTATCCTTATGCGATGAATCTTTCTCGCAAAGCGGCAAGTTATTATCTGCAAATGTTCAAACGTAGCCATAGCTTAAAACATTTGATTATTGCAATGGTTACATTTATTTCGCCAAAATTGGCAATTAATATGAAAAGGTTTATTTAATGAAATTCTCTGTTTTAATGTCTTTGTATATCAAAGAAAATCCTCAGTTTTTAAGAGAATGTTTTGACAGCTTAAAAGCACAAACTCGACCGGCAGATGAAATCGTGGTGTTATTTGACGGAAAAGTTACACCGGAATTAGATGCGATTGTGGTGGAGTACGAGCAACAACTTCCGATTAAAGCCGTTCGTTTTGAGCAAAATCGTGGTTTAGGTAAAACGCTAAATGACGGTTTAAATTATTGTTCGCACGAATGGGTGTTCCGTATGGATACCGATGATATTTGTTTACCGGAACGTTTTGAAAAACAAGTGGCATTTATCGAACAAAATCCGGATACAATTATTTTTGGCGGACAAATTGCCGAGTTCGGTCAAAATATTCAAGATATTGTCGCTTACCGAAATGTACCGACTAAAGCGGATGAAATCGTTAAATTTACCCGCTTGCGTTGCCCGTTTAATCATATGACGGTTGCTTATAAAAAATCCGCAGTTCAAGCGTGTGGCGGTTATCAAGATCTACAAGAAGACTATAACCTTTGGGTAAAAATGGTGGCAAACGGCAATAATGTGGCGAATTTAGCCGATTTGTTAGTGTATGCTCGAGTTGGAAACGGTATGGTGAGCCGCCGACACGGTTGGAATTACTTCAAAAGCGAATGGCGTTTAATGAAGCTAAAAAATGAATGTAAAATTCACGATCCGTTAACCGGGTTTGTTATTTTCTTAATGCGAGGTTTACCAAGAATTTTACCGCTTGCAGCTCTCAAAGCGATTTATGGTTTAATGCGGAAATAGTAAAAAGGCGTATCAAAATTTATCTGCACCCCAAAAGTTGGACTAAACCTCCAACGGATTAAGGTGCAGATTTTTTATTGATTACGTAGAATCTCGTTCATTAATTGTAAATCAATATGGCAATAGCCGTTCGGATTCTTATCTAAATAGTCTTGATGATATTCTTCCGCTGGGAAGTAATGTTCTAACATTGTATTTTCAACCGCAAGTGGTTGCTCATATTGCGCTTGCAAATCGGCAAGAGCCTGATTGATAACAGGAATATCTTGCGGATCAACATAATAAATTCCGGTACGATATTGAATCCCTTTATCTTCACCTTGTTGATTTACACTCACCGGATCAATCACTTTAAAATAGTAATCTAGTAATTTTGCTAAGCTGATTTTGTCTGCATCATAAGTTACTTTAACCACTTCAGCGTGGCCGCTACCAGCACACACTTCTTGATAACTCGGATTTTCAGTATTACCGTTGGCATAACCTGATTGTGCATCAATCACACCATTAATACGTTGCATAAAGGCTTCCGTCCCCCAAAAGCACCCGCCTGCTAAATAAATTTCTCGAATATTCGCCATATGTTTTCTCCCAATTTTGGTAAAAATTTTGCGGAATTAGACCGCTTGCATTAAGTGTTTATAGCATATAGTGATTTATTTGAGAGTACAAGGTGTTAGTTTCTCTTAATGTTATAGATGCTTTTAGCTAATTTCAACCGAGAAAAGAGAAAGCTATAAATGATTAGGGGAGAGAGAATGAAATATTTCTAATCTCTTTTGTTTCTTTATACAAGCTTCAAAATTAACATAAAAATATAGATATTTTCAGAATTTGTGATCTTTCTCTCAGTTTTTTTCTTTTTATAAGATTAAAATATGTCCATAAAATACTTGTATACTAGAATTTCTTTTACTTATTAAGAGGAAGTTATCATGAAAAAAAGAACGTTTTTTAAAACTTTACTTGCAAGTGCTGTTTTATTCTCATTAGCTGCTTGTGATGATAAAGGAGCTAATAACTCATCGAGTGAAGCAACCAAAGTAGTTAAAGTGTCTTCTGTTGTCGCTACTACTCATCCATCAACCATTGCGTTAAAAGAAGTTTTTAAACCGATGATTGAAAGCAAAACAAAAGGTAAATATCAAATTGATATTTATGATTCTGGCCAGTTAGGTGATGAAAAACAATCTTTTGACTATACACGCCAAGGTATCATTGATATGTCTGTATTAGGTACAGTAATGTGGTCAGAAGTACCAAAAATGTCAGTTCCAGATTTCCCTTTCTTATTTAGAGATGTCCCACATGCTCGTAAAGTTTACCAAGGTGAAGTGGGTGCGGAGATTGCTAAAAGTTTTGAAGAATCTCAACCAATTAAATTCTTAGCATGGATGCCAAATGGTGCACGAGTGTTCTCATCAAGCAAACCATTATCTTCTCCAGATCAATTTAAAGGCCAAAAAATGCGTATGCCTAATAACCCAATTCACGTAAAAGTAGCAGAGTTATTAGGTGCAAATGTGGCAATTATGGGCTTAGGTGAAGTTTTCACCGCACTTGAACAAGGCGTTGTGGATGGTCAAGACAATCCATTATCCACTTTTGTTCAACAAGGTTTCTATTCTGTGAATAAAAATATTTATGAAACCAACCATATGATTTCTTCACTAGAACTTTTAGCAAATTCAAATTTCTGGAATGGCTTATCTGAGGAAGAAAAAACTATTTTCAATGAAGCTGCTAAAGCAACTTCAGAGAAAAGTTGGGATTTATACCAAGCGAGCATTGATGCAGATAAAAAACTCGTACAAGAAAAAGGTGGCTCTGTAGTCGTTCCAACTGATGCTGACAAACAAGCATTAGTAGAAAAAATGAAACCGCTTTATGACGAGCTTTATAAAAAATATGACTGGGCTAAGGCCTTAGTTGAGAAAGTAAGAAATACACAATAATTATTGTGGAGATTTGAAGTATGAAAAATTTTACTGAAAAATTATTCAATGGGATTCAAGTATTACTAGGAGTAATGCTTGCAATAATGATTGCTCTTGTATTCCTCAATGTCATACTTCGATTCTTTTTCAACTCAGGGTTAGTTTGGTCAGAAGAAGTTTCAAGATATGTTTTCGTTTATGTAATTTATCTTGGTGCAATTGTTGCAATGAAAGAAAATGCACATTTAGGTGTGGATACGTTCATTAAAAACTGCCCTGAAAAATTGAAATGGCTACTTTTTGTAGTTGGACGTTTAATTGTTATTACCGTAATGGCTATCTTATTTAAGGGTAGCCTTGCAATGGTAATTCAGTCCTCTACTGCAAAAGCTGCCGCAACAGGTTTACCATTATCTGTTGTTTATGGAATCGGATTAATAACGGCAAGTGCAATTATTCTAATTGCTTTGTTAAACATTATTGATGTGATTAGAGATCCTAAATCTATTCACAAAGCAGCGTTAATGAGTGAAGCAGATTCGGATTAGGAGTTAAACAAATGACTATTCTTATTTTTCTAGCAAGTCTTGTAGGCGGTATTGTAATTGGTATTCCAATTGCTTTCTCTCTACTATTCTCAGGTATGATGTTGATGTTCTATCTTGGTGGCTTCAACTCACAAATTCTTTCTCAAAATTTATTTAACGGTGCAGATAGCTTCTCGATGATGGCGATTCCATTTTTCGTAGTAGCTGGAGATTTAATGAATCGTGGTGGTTTAACAAATAAAATTGTTGATGCTGCAACAGCCCTTGTAGGTCATATCCGTGGTGGTCTAGGTTATGTAGCTATTATTGCGATCCTATTATTTGCTAGCTTAGTCGGAAGTGCCGTAGCTTCTACAGCTGCTTTGGGAGCAATCCTTATCCCAATGATGGCAACAATTGGTTATAACCGTGACCGAGCTACTGCATTAATTGGTGCTGGTAATATTTTATCACCAATTATGCCTCCGTCAGTACCAATGATTATCTTTGGTGTGACAGCCGGTGTATCCGTAACGGATTTATTTATGGGAGGAATTGCCCCGGCAATTTATATTACTATCGCATTATGTATCATTTGGGCATTAGTTTCTCGTCAAGATTCCGCTGTTCCATTACCGAAACGTTCATTCAGAGAAGTATTAACTGCTTGCCGTAAAGCTGTATGGGCAATATTAATGCCGGTAGGTATTTTGCTAGGTTTACGTAGTGGAGCATTTACTCCAACTGAGGCAGGTGTTGTTGCTGTTGTTTATGCATTAATTATCGGATTATTTGTATATCGTGAATTAACATTCCAAGCGATTAAAGAATGTTTCATATCATCGGCAAAATCTAGTGCAGCGATTATGTTTTTAGCTTCAGCTGCTATGGTGTCTTCTTGGCTAATGACTATAGGTAATATCCCGAGAATTGTTACTGATTTACTACAACCATTTATCGAATCTCCAACACTATTAATGTTTGTAATTGTTGGATTGGTATTACTTGTTGGTACCTCTATGGATGTTGTACCTACTATCTTAATCCTTACCCCCGTTTTAATGCCAGCAGTTAAACAAGCTGGAATAAACCCCGTATATTTTGGTGTGGTATTTATCATTTCTTGTGTATTTGGGTTATTAACACCACCTGTCGGAACTGTACTTAATGTTGCTGCAAGTACAGGGAAAATCAATATGGAACGCATTGTGAAGAAAATTTGGCCATTCTTACTCGCTATTATCGCAGTGTTGCTAATGATGATTTTATTCCCAAGTACATTTATGGAACCATTGAAATTCTTTACTAAATAAGGACTTATACTATGAAAGCTGTAATCGTAAATAAACCTTTTGAACTAAATATTACTGATATTCCTATGCCTGAAATCGAAAATGATACTGATGTAGTAATCAAGGTTGCTTTTGGTGGAATTTGTGGATCAGATATAGGCATTTATACAGGTGGTAATTCTTTAGCTCAATATCCGATGGTAATAGGTCATGAATTTGTCGGTACCGTTGAAAAAGTAGGTAGTGCTGTAACACATGTTAAAGTCGGCGATTTTGTAGTTAGCGACATCGTAAATAGTTGTGGTCATTGCTATCCTTGCCGTACAGGACATCATAATGTCTGTAGTAACTTAAAAGTGACAGGAGTGCATCAACAAGGTGGTTTTGCACAATATGCCAAAAGCCGAGCAGATAATGTATACAAAGTTAATACAGATAAAATTACTCACAAAACAGCAGTATTGATTGAACCTTACGCAGTAGGCGTTGAAATTAATACTCGTGCAAATGTTACTCAAGGCGATAAAGTTGTTGTATTTGGTTCAGGTCCTGCCGGTTTAGCGGCTATGCAAGTAGCTCGTGCAAGAGGAGCTGAAGTATTAATTACTGATATTTTTGAAGAACGGTTACAACTAGCTCGTGAAATGGGTGCAACTAAAGCGATTAATGTGAAAAATGTAGATATGAAACAGGCAGTAGCCGAATTTACTAATAATGAGGGAGCCCATGTTGTAATTGATGCCGTCTGTTCGCCACAAAGTATTTTAGATGCATTAGATATTGTAGCACCTTCAGGTCGCTTTGTTGTACTTGGTACAGGAGCAACACCTTCTGAAATTCCACAAGTCGCATTTACTAAAAAAGGTATCAATGTATTCGGAACACGTTTAAATAATAAGCGTTTCCCTGAAGTGATGAGATTATTTGAAGAAGGCAAAGTAACACCAGAAAAAATGATTACTCACACTTATAAATTCGAAGATATTGAAAAAGCTTTTGATGTTATCAAAAACGAGAAAAATACAGTATGTAAAGTATTACTTGAATGGTAGGGAATAAAATATGAAAACAACATTTAGATGGTATGGGTTAGGTAACGATACAATTCCATTAAGATACATTAAGCAAATTCCAAGTATGACAGGTGTTGTATGGGCATTACACGATATGGCAGCAGGTGATGTATGGCCAGAAGAACGCATTGCAGAAGTTAAATCTCAGGTTGAACCTTACGGTTTGAGTATTGATGTGGTTGAAAGTGTAAATATTCATGAAAGTATCAAGTTAGGTTCTTCCGAACGTGATACTTATATCGAAAATTATAAAATCACTTTACGTAATTTGGGCAAATATGGTGTAAAAGTAGTTTGTTATAACTTTATGCCGGTATTTGACTGGATTCGTACCGATTTATTTAAAGAAACTGAGGATGGTTCAACTGCACTTTTCTATGAACACGCTAAAATTGATGGTATTGATCCGAAAGTTTTAGTTAAACAGTTTATGGAAAACTCAAAAGATTTAACTTTGCCGGGTTGGGAACCTGAACGTTTAAAACATTTAGATAAATTATTTGATCTTTATAAAGGTATGACAGAAGACAAATTAAGAGAAAATCTTAAATACTTTTTAGAACAAATTATTCCTGTAGCAGAAGAAGTTGGTATTAAAATGGCAATCCATCCTGATGATCCTCCGTTCTCTGTGTTTGGTTTACCTCGTATTGTGAAATGCTTTGACGATTTCCAAAAAATTATAGATATGGTTGATAGTCCATCTAATGGCATTACGTTATGTAGTGGAGCATTAGGACCGAATCTTAAAAATGATATTCCTGCAATGATTAGAGCTTTCCATAAACGAATTCCATTTGCTCATATCCGCAATATAAAAGTGTTTGATAATGGTGATTTTTTAGAAACTTCACACTTAACTAAAGACGGTTCTCTTGATATGGCAGAAATCGTTAGAGCTTACCATGAAGTTGGTTTTGACGGTTATTGGCGTCCGGATCACGGTCGTCATATTTGGGAAGAAAAATGTCGTCCTGGCTATGGCTTATATGATCGTGCATTAGGCATTATGTATATTGAAGGCTTATGGGATGCTTATGAAAAAGCAAAAGGAGGAAAATAATGAAACTATCATATCAATCTTTAACCTCACCGGAATGGCAAGAAAAGGGGTATCAATTACCCAAATTCAATCAAGCGGAAGTGGTGGAAAAAACTAAGCAAGAACCAATTTGGTTACACCTTGGTGCAGGTAATATTTTCCGTGCTTTCTTGGCAAACTTGCAACAAAGAATGTTAAATCAAGGATTAAGTAAACAAGGGATCATTGTTGCGGAAGGTTTTGACTATGAGATTATTGAGAAAGCTTATCGTCCGTACGATAACTTATCTTTGTTTGCTAAATTAAAAAACGATCACTCTGTAGATAAAATTATAGTGGGTAGTGTAGTAGAAAGCCTTAGAATGGATCCAAGTTTTGTTGAAGATTTTACGCGCTTAAAAGAGATTTTTATTGCACCATCGCTACAAATGGTCAGCTTAACTATTACTGAAAAAGGCTATTTAATTAAGGGATTAGATGGTCAATATTATCCAGCGGTCAAAGCTGACTTTGAAAATGGTACAGCACAACCACAAAGCTATATTGGTAAAATTGTGGCATTATTAGTAGAACGTTTCAAAGCAGGTGGCTTACCACTAGCTATTGTTAGTATGGATAACATGTCTAAAAATGGCGAAAAATTACAAAAGGTCATTTTAGAATTTGCTGAGCAATGGCAAAAGTGCGGTCATTTATCGCAAGATTTTATCGACTATCTCAATTCAGAAAAAATCAGTTTCCCTTGGTCAATGATTGACAAAATTACACCTCGCCCAGATGCAGATGTACAAAAACAGCTACAAGCTGAAGGTATCGAAAACCTTGAACCTGTCGTAACATCAAAAAATACTTATGTTGCCCCATTTGTGAATGCGGAAGAACTAGAGTATTTAGCAGTAGAAGATAATTTTCCTAATGGGCGTCCAGCATTAGAAAAAGTTGGTGTTATTTTTGCAAATCGTGATACGGTAAATCAGATTGAAACAATGAAAGTAACTACTTGTTTAAATCCGTTACATACGGGATTGGCAGTTTTTGGTTGCTTATTAGGTTTCACTAAAATTTCAACGGAAGTTGAAGATGCTGATTTATTAGCATTAATTAAAAAATTAGGCTATCAAGAAGGATTACCTGTTGTTGTTGATCCGAAATTAATAAATCCGAAGCAATTTATTGATGAGGTTATTAATATCAGACTCTCAAATGATTTTATTCCTGATACTCCACAACGTATTGCAACAGATACCTCACAGAAATTAGCTATTCGTTTTGGAGAAACCTTAAAATCTCATCTTAAATTAGGCAATAATATAAATGAACTAGTTGCAATTCCTCTTATTTTTGCCGGCTGGTTACGTTATTTACTTGGAATTGATGATCAAGGAAAAGTTTTTGAAAATAGTGCTGATCCTAGATTAAATGAATTAAAAGAGAAACTCGCTAATATAAAATTAGGAAGTGTAGTATCATCTAGTACCTTGAAACCAATTTTATCAGATAAAACAATTTTTGGTGTAGATCTCTATGAAGCTGGATTGGCAGAAAAAGTAGAGAAGTATTTTAATGAATTGTTATCTGGTGTTGGAGCAGTCAGAATTACACTACATAAATATGTAAATTAAGGTTAATAAAATGGCAGAGCCAAAGCTTCGAGAAAGTTCTCGTGATTATGCTTATCGTATTATTAGAGAAATGATTGTAAATATGGAATTATCTCCGGGTACTAAAGTAAGTGAAACAGAACTTGCAGAGTTACTAGGGATTAGTCGTACACCTATACGAGAGGCATTGATTGATCTTTCTAGGAATAGAGTAGTAACAATACAGCCTCAAAAAGGAACGTTCATATCTTTAATGGATCCTTTCCTCGTTGAAGAGGCTCGCTTTTTACGATTAACCATTGAAAAAGAGATAGTTGCACTATTATGTGAAGAAATTCAATCGAGTGAGCTTGATTTATTAGATGAATGTATTGCCTTGCAAGAATTCTATTTGAATCAAAAAAATTATGAAAAATTTTTGGAATTAGATAATCAATTTCATTATCTGTTTTTTAAATTTAGTAAGAAAAACAATATTTATAATTTAATGGCTGGATTAAATATTCATTTTGATAGAGCAAGAACTTGTATATTTAAGCACAAGCCCTCTCTAAAAACAGTAGAAGAACATAAAAATATTGTAAATGCAATTCGTAATAAAGATAAGGATGCTGCAAGGATTCATATTGAGGAGCATTTACATCAATATATTTTAGATAAAGAGCGGTTTGAACAAGAATATAGTCATTATTTTAATAAAAATGGTGGTTAAATGAAAAAACTAGCCCTTTTAGGAGAGTGCATGATAGAGCTGAATGGAGAGCCATTTGGGCAGATGCGTCAGACTTATGGCGGTGATACGCTCAATACGGCGACCTATTTAGCGCGTATATCCACTCCCGAACAGATTCAAGTGTGTTATGTGTCTGCCTTAGGGACAGATAAATTAAGCCAAGGGATGTTGGCTTATTGGCAAGCAGACGGCATTAATACGCAATGGGTGTTAAAAGACGAACAGCGTTCACCAGGGTTATATTTAATTCAATTAGATAAGCAAGGCGAACGTACGTTCTTATATTGGCGTAATCAGTCGGCAGCCCGTTATTTATTACAACATCCGAATTTTTCTCAAGTATTAAGTGAGCTGGATTCGGTAGATATGATTTATCTAAGCGGTATTTCTTTAGCTATTCTACCGGAGCCTGACCGAGCGTTGTTGATAACCTATTTAGCGGAATTAAAACAAGCGGGAGTAGAAATTGCCTTTGACAGTAATTTCCGTCCGAAATTATGGGAAAGCCTTGAACAAGCACAAACTTGCTATCGTGCATTATTACCTTTAGTTGATGTGGCGTTAGTCACATTCGATGATGAGGCGATGTTATGGCAAGATGAGGACGAACAACAGACAATTACGCGTTTATCGGCGTATGGGATTCCTAAAATCATTGTCAAACAAGGCAGTCGTGGGGCGGTGGTGTGCGAACATCAACAACAAACATTTGTACCGACCACACCGGTGGAACAAGTGGTCGATACAACATCGGCGGGGGATTCTTTTAATGCCGGATTCTTAGCCGGTTATTTACAAGGTAAACCGTTAGCGGTGTGTTGTCGTCAAGGTAATCAATTAGCAGGCATTGTCATTCAACATAAAGGTGCCATTATTGAGACATCAGCAACTGCACATCTCTTTGCTGAGTTTAATGCGATGTAGAAGGAAAAGAGAATGAAATACACAACAACCCAAATTATTGAAAAACTTCGTCAGTTAAAAGTCGTACCGGTAATTGCGGTAGAACAAGCGGAAGACATTTTACCGTTAGTCAAAACCTTATCGGAAAACGGCTTACCGGTTGCAGAGATTACTTTCCGTTCGGCTGCTGCAGAAGAAGCGATTCGTTTAGTCCGTCAGCACTATCCGGAAGTATTAATTGCTGCCGGTACAGTATTAACCGCAGAGCAAGTGGTAAAAGCGAAAAATGCGGGGGCAGATTTTGTCGTGACACCGGGATTAAATCCGACTATCGTGAAACTTTGCCAAGATTTAGATTTTCCGATTACACCTGGTGTGAATAACCCGATGTCAATTGAAGCCGCATTGGCGTTAGGCATTGAAGCGGTTAAATTTTTCCCAGCGGAAGCCAGCGGTGGGGTAAAAATGATTAAAGCCTTACTGGGTCCTTACGGTAACTTGCAAATTATGCCGACCGGTGGCATTAGCCCAAGCAATATTAAAGAATACTTAGCGATTCCGAATATTGTCGCATGCGGTGGTTCTTGGTTTGTGGAGAAATCCTTAATTCAAACGAAGAATTGGGATGAAATTGGTAGATTGGTACGAGAAGCGGTAGCATTAACACAGGCTTAATCACTTAATTAATGATGAAACCTACAAGCGGTCTGATTTTCGTTATTGCAAAAAATTTGGAAAATCAGACCGCTTGAAAATAACGAGCTAAGAATAAAAAAGTAATTTGAATTAGCCAGCCTATGCTGAGTGCAAAAAGAATCGTACTGATGCCAAATGTGCCGCCAAGTAATATGCCGACAATACAAGCAAACACTTCAATCGAAGTCCTGACAATACTAATTTTCCAACCGTAACGTAAACAGATTCCCACCATTAAGCCATCTCGAGGGCCAGCTCCCAGTCGACATGATAAATACATAGCCGTTCCGATACCGAATATCAGGATTGCAGTTAACATATAGATGATTCTAACGATTAGTATCTCGGGTTTTTCGAGCAAGTTAACGGTAAGATCAGCAAATAGGGCAATAAAAAAGATATTGAGTAACGTGCCTAATCCAAAGCGTAATTTGAAGGGAATCCAAAGTAACAGTACTAAAAAGCTAATGAGTGCAATAGATGTCCCTATTGAGATATTTAGTTGTAAGGCTAATCCTTGCGATAATACTGTCCAAGGTGTTGCACCTAAATTCGCTAAAATTAGTAATCCTTCTCCTATCCCGATACAAATCAGAGTCAGTGAGATAATTAATAATGTATCAAATCGAAGTTCCCATTGGTGTTTTGCAGACCAAGGCATAAGTGGGATTGGTGATTTTTTTTGCATAAGTAAATATTTTTAAGTAATGAATATAAGCCATTATATCTATTTATCTGATTTTAAATAGTAAGAGGGCTGAATCTCTCAATTTTGAAAGTATCCAGTGTAAAATATTAGAAGATTTTTTATGTAAAAAAAGGTATAGTTATGAAACTTTTTTAGATGGCGTTTTTTTCGGAAAACGACGTATTATTCCTTTTACTTTTTTGAGGTTTTTCAAATGGGTGCGTTAAACAGTATTTTAGGTATTGTTGTACTTTTACTGATTGCCTTTGCATTATCTAATAATCGCAAAGCAATTAGTTTTCGTACAGTATTAGGGGCATTGGTTCTACAAATCGGGATCGGTGCGGTAATCCTTTATTGGGAAACAGGTCGTAAGGGCTTACTAGCAGCTGCAGAAGGCGTGAGTAAAGTTATCAACTATGGTAATGATGGGATCAGCTTCTTATTCGGTGGCTTAGTTAGCGATAAAATGTTTGAAGTATTTGGCGGTGGCGGTTTCGTTTTCGCTTTAAAAGTTCTTCCTCCGATTATTTTCTTCTCATCTCTCATTTCTGTACTTTACTATTTAGGTATTATGCAGATTGTCATCCGTATCCTTGGCGGTGCGTTACAAAAAGTATTAGGTACATCAAAATCAGAATCAATGTCTGCGGCGGCAAATATCTTTGTCGGTCAAACAGAAGCCCCTCTTTTAGTCAAACCTTATATTAAATCAATGACTAACTCTGAGTTATTCGCGGTAATGTGTGGTGGTTTGGCTTCAGTTGCCGGTGCGGTAATGATTGGTTATGCAGGTATGGGCGTACCGCTTCCGTATTTAATTGCGGCATCATTTATGGCGGCACCGGGCGGTTTATTATTCGCGAAAATTCTTCATCCGCAATCAGAACAATTTAAAGATGAATTAAGCGATGATGATATTGAAGAAAAACCTTCTAACGTAATTGAAGCAGCTGCGGTTGGTGCATTCTCAGGTATGCAATTAGCGATGAACGTTGGTGCAATGTTATTAGCATTTATCGCATTAATTGCAATGCTTAATGGCTTTATCGGCGGTGTTTCTTCAGTTATCGGTTATGAAAATGTAACATTACAATCACTATTCGGTTATGTGTTCCAACCTTTAGCATGGTTAATCGGTGTGCCTTGGGGCGCTGAATCTCAAGTTGCGGGTTCATTAATCGGTCAGAAATTAATTTTAAATGAGTTTGTTGCTTATGCGGATTTTGTAAACTACTTAAAACCTGAAGCAACGGTGGCATTAAGCCCGAAAACTATCGCAATCATCACATTCTCACTATGTGGTTTTGCTAACTTAAGCTCAATCGCAATTTTAATCGGCGGTTTAGGTGGGATGGCACCAAGTCGTCGTAGTGATGTTGCTCGTATGGGGGTTAAAGCTGTTGTTGCGGGTACGCTCTCTAATTTAATGAGTGCGGCGATTGCCGGATTATTTATCGGTATCGGCGGAGCGGTAATGTAATCGCTAATGCTTTTATAGAGAACACCACTGGAAACAGTGGTGTTGTCATTTTAGGGTTAAGTAAACGTTTGCGTATGTAGATACAAGCGTTATAATTTTTTCATATTTTACAAATGTAAGATGGAGGATCATATGAGTTTAAAAGATTCGGCAAAAATCGCTTTATCTTTAATGGATCTAACGACATTAAATGATAATGATACGGACGAAAAAGTGATTACACTTTGTCAGCAAGGTAAAACGGAATTTGGTACGCCAGCAGCAGTCTGTGTTTATCCTCGCTTTGTGCCAGTTGCACGTAAAGCCTTAAAAGCGCAGGGAACCGAGCAAGTTAAGATTGCCACGGTAACGAACTTTCCACACGGTAACGATGATATTGAAATTGCAGTTGCGGAGACCAAAGCTGCTGTGGCTTATGGTGCGGATGAAGTGGATGTGGTATTCCCTTACAAAGCATTAATGGCTGGCAACGAACAAATCGGTTTTGAATTAGTACAACAATGTAAGGCAGTTTGCCAAGCATCAAACGTATTACTAAAAGTCATCATTGAAACTGGTGAACTTAAAACCGCTGAATTGATTCGTAAAGCGAGTGAGATTTCCATTAAAGCCGGTGCGGATTTTATAAAAACCTCAACAGGTAAAGTGCCGGTAAATGCAACTTTAGAATCTGCTCGCATTATGTTAGAAGCTATTCGTGATTTAAATGTCGCGAATAAAGTTGGCTTTAAAGCAGCTGGTGGTGTAAAAACGTCGGAAGAGGCGGCACAATATTTAGCGTTAGCTCAAGAAATTCTTGGAAAAGATTGGGTGAATGCGGATCACTTCCGTTTCGGGGCTTCAAGTTTATTAACCAATCTGCTTGCAACTTTAAATGATCAAGCAACTAAAGAAGTTAGTGGTTACTAATAGTAAGCGGTTGAAATTTATTAATTTTTTACAAGCTATATCGTAATAGAGGAAAACAAAATGGCTACTCCACACATTAACGCACCTGAAGGTGCATTTGCTGACGTTGTATTAATGCCGGGCGATCCGCTTCGTGCAAAATATATTGCGGAAACATTTTTAGAAGATGCCGTACAAGTAACGGACGTACGTAATATGTTCGGTTATACTGGTACTTATAAAGGTCGCCGTATTTCGGTAATGGGACATGGTATGGGGATCCCATCTTGTTCAATTTATGCTAAAGAATTAATTACTGAATACGGGGTGAAAAAAATCATCCGTGTCGGTTCTTGCGGTGCTGTGCGTCAAGATGTAAAAGTACGTGATGTTATTATCGGTTCAGGAGCTTGTACTGATTCAAAAGTAAACCGTATACGTTTCCGTGATAACGATTTTGCAGCAATTTCTGATTTTGATATGACATTAGCAGCCGTTCAAGCGGCGAAACAAAAAGGTGTTGCAGTACGTGTTGGTAACTTATTCTCTGCGGATTTATTCTATACACCAGATGTAGAAATGTTTGACGTAATGGAAAAATACGGCATTTTAGGCGTGGAAATGGAAGCAGCTGGTATTTATGCGGTTGCAGCAGAATATGGTGTGAAAGCATTAGCAATTTGTACCGTTTCAGACCATATTCGTACCGGTGAACAAACTTCATCAGAAGAACGTCAATTAACTTTTAATGATATGATTACCATTGCGTTAGAATCTGTATTAATCGGCGATCAAGCGGAATAAGTGGTTAATTCTGCAGATTATTTTATAAATCCTCTGAGATGAACATCTTGGAGGATTTTTTTATATAAGTCATCATGTTAAAAATAAGATTGATTATTTATTCATTTTTAGTGAATCTTTATTCTGTTTGGGTTTGAAATTCTACTTGAATAAGAGTAAGATGCTTAACGTTTTGACAGTAATAAGGATTTATGATGAGTAAATATAAAATTTTTGTGGACGGTGCAGTCGGTACAACCGGTTTGCGTATTTTTGACCGTCTAGCCAGTGCAGAAGATATTGAATTATTGAGCTTGCCGGAAGAATTACGTAAAGATCTTAATGCTAGGGTAGCGAAAGTCGCAGAAGCTGATTTGACGTTTCTTTGTTTACCGGACGAAGCCTCTAAAGAATTAGTGGCGAATGCCCTGGCAAATGCAAGAATTTGTGATACTTCAACCGCTCATCGTGTTAATCCAGACTGGATCTATGGCTTTGCCGAACTTTCCGGGCAGTTTGAAAAAATTCAAAATGCGAATCGAGTTGCTGTGCCAGGTTGCCATGCTACAGGTTATATTGCATTAGTTCGCCCTCTTATTGAAAAAGGTGTACTGAGTGCCGATTATCCACTTTCTTGCCATTCTCTCACCGGCTATTCCGGCGGCGGTAAAGCGATGATCGCTGAATATCAAAACCAAGATCGTGAACAAAAATTCAATGCTCCTCGTGTTTATGGATTAGCTCTCAAACATAAACATTTACCGGAAATGCAAGTGCTTACCGGTTCAAACCACCCTCCTATTTTCACACCGGCAGTTGCCGACTATTACAACGGAATGTTGGTGACTGTACCGCTCCCTGTTTCAGCCCTTTCACAAGAGGTCAATTCTGCCGAAAAAATTGCAAATTTATTCAGCGAGTATTACCAAAACGCAAAATTGATTACGGTTCATCCTGCTTGTTCACTACCTGAAGATGGAATGTTGGCGGCGAATGAGTTTAGTGGTAAAGACAGCCTTGAAATCTTTGTTTACGGTAATGAAACACAACTGTTATTGTGTGCACGTTTCGATAATTTAGGTAAAGGTGCATCCGGCGCGGCGATACAATGTATGAATATTATGCTAGGCCGTGAAGAAACTGCCGGATTAGAAGTATAGTCAGCGTGAGATATTATTTGGGGTTTAAAATGTTACAAAACGAAGTTGAAAATTTTGCAAATCTTTTAGAAAAAGCGACCACTTATCTTGCTCCGTATCAAGAAAAAATTATCGTAGTGAAATACGGCGGCAATGCGATGATCAATGAAGATCTTAAAAAATTGGTGATGCAAGACATTTTATTGTTGAACCAATTAGGTGTGAAAGTGGTATTGGTACATGGTGGCGGGCCGGAAATTTCACAAGGAGTGAAATTGCTCGGTAAAGAACCACAATTTATCAATGGCTTGCGTGTTACCGATCAAGATACGATTAATGTGGTATTACAAATGCTCGCTGGTAAAGTGAACAAAAGTTTGGTGGCATTATTAAAAGGTAAAGGCGTTGGTTTATGCGGTATTGACGGCAATATGTTGCAATGCGAAAAGTTACAAGCTGAAGTAGATTACGGCTTTGTCGGCGAGATTGTTAAAGTAAATAGCCAATTATTGGATCTTACGTTAAATGCGAATTTAATTCCGGTGATTTCTACGGTTGGTGTGGATGATCAAGGTGTCGCTTACAACATCAATGCGGACACGGCGGCGAGTGAAATTGCGATGGTATTAGGTGCGGCGAAACTCGTTAGTATGACGGACATTGCAGGCTTATTACGTGATCGCTTTGATGAAAGTACGTTGATTCCGGAAGTTGAAGTCAGCGAAGTACAAGGCTTAATTGATCAAGGCATTATCGCTGGCGGTATGATTCCGAAAATCGCTTGTTGTACTGATTTTATTAATGCTGGTGGCATTGAGGCAAATATCATTGACGGACGAGTACCGCACGCCATTTTAGTTTCACTATTCGGTGGTAAAAACGGCACGCTTTTTTATAAAAATAATTAGGAAGAGAAAATGAACAGCAACGACATCAAACAATTAGATACAGATAATATCGCTCAAACTTACGGCAGATTTAATCTCGCCCTTTCACACGGAAAAGGTTGTGATGTATGGGATTTTGAAGGTAATCAATATTTAGATTTTACTAGCGGTATCGGCACCAATAGCCTCGGCTGGGCGGATGATAGTTGGCTGACTGCGGTAGCTACTCAGGCGGGTAAATTACAGCATACTTCAAATTTATTCTTTACTGAGCCGTCTGGAGTACTGGCAAAAAGTTTGGTTGAAGCAAGCGGTCTAAAACGAGCATTTTTTTGCAATTCGGGTGCAGAAGCGAATGAAGGGGCAATTAAAACCGCGCGTAAATATAGCCATGACAAATACGGCAAAGGCAGAGCGACCGTACTCAGTTTAGTTAATTCATTTCACGGACGTACGATTTCAACCCTTGCAGCAACCGGACAAGATGTGTTTCATCAGCACTTTTTCCCATTTACACAAGGTTTTGAACATACGCCGGCTAACGATTTAGAGGCTTTACATACACGTCTTGAACAAAATGATGTATGTGCGGTAATTTTAGAAGTAGTGCAAGGCGAAGGTGGTGTTTGTGCATTAGATGCCGAATATTTACAAGGTGTACAAGCGATTTGCCAAGCCAAAGATATTATTTTTATTATTGATGAAGTACAAACCGGTATCGGACGTACCGGAAAATTATTCGCTTATCAGCACTTCGGCTTACAGCCGGATATTATCACGCTTGCTAAAGGCTTAGGCGGCGGTTTACCAATTGGTGCTTTCGTATTAGGTGACAAATGCCAAAATACACTCGGTAAAAGCGATCACGGTTCAACCTTTGGTGCAAATCCGGTCTGTTGTGCAGCTGCAAATGCAGTATTATCCAAAATGGATGAAAAATTCCTTGCCGATGTTGCGATTAAAGGCGAAAAATTACGAGCAGCATTGCTCACGCTACCAAAAGTAAAATCAGTTTCCGGCTTAGGTTTAATGCTTGGTATTGAGTTTGAAGATGAGGTAAAAGCGGTTAATGTGGTGGCGAAAGCAATAGAAAAAGGCGTATTAACGCTCACGGCGAAAACTAAATTACGCTTATTACCGCCACTAATCATCTCTGAACAACAGATTGCACGAGGTGTTGCTGTGTTAAGAGAAGTGTTAGAGAATTTATAAGCGTTTATAAAGTAAAAGGATTGTATCTTACGATACAATCCTTTGTCACATTAGCTACGTTTCATCAACTCGAAAAATTCTTCGTTAGTTTTTGCTACACCAAGTTTATCAATTAACCATTCCATAGCAGCCACTTCATCCATTGGATTTAACACTTTACGTAACATCCACGCATTGCGATGCTCTTCCGGTGACATTAACAAGTCATCTTTACGTGTACCAGAACGGTTAAACTCAATCGCAGGGAATACACGGCGTTCCGCAATTTTACGAGAAAGGTGTAATTCCATATTACCGGTACCTTTGAACTCTTCAAAGATAACTTCGTCCATTTTTGAACCGGTATCAACTAATGCCGTTGCGATAATGGTTAAGCTACCACCTTCTTCTACGTTACGTGCCGCACCGAAGAAACGTTTCGGACGGTGTAAGGCATTTGCATCCACACCACCAGAAAGGATTTTACCTGAAACGGGCGTTACTGTGTTGTAAGCACGAGCAAGACGAGTAATAGAATCTAATAGAATCACTACATCTTTCTTGTGTTCTACCGAACGTTTTGCTTTCTCAATTACCATTTCTGCCACTTGTACGTGACGTGTTGCCGGTTCGTCAAAGGTAGATGCAATCACTTCGCCACGTACAGTACGTTGCATTTCAGTAACCTCTTCCGGGCGTTCGTCAATTAACAGCACGATTAATTCACATTCCGGGTGATTGTGAGTAATGCTTTGTGCAATATTTTGTAATAGAACGGTTTTACCAGCTTTTGGAGGAGCAACGATCAAACCACGTTGACCTTTACCAATTGGAGAGGCTAAATCAAGAATACGAGCGGTTAAGTCTTCGGTTGAACCGTTACCTCGTTCCATACGTAGGCGAGAATTAGCATGTAATGGCGTTAAGTTTTCGAATAAGATTTTGCTACGAGATACTTCAGGTTTATCGTCATTAACTAAATCAACTTTTAATAATGCAAAGTAACGTTCACCTTCTTTTGGGGGACGAATTTTACCTTCGATTTTGTCACCGGTTTGAAGATTGAAACGGCGAATTTGGCTTGGTGAAACGTAAATATCATCAGGGCCAGCAAGGTATGAGCTGTCTGCAGAACGTAAGAAACCGAAACCATCCGGTAGGATTTCTAAGATACCTTGACCGAAAATATCTTCACCGCTTTTGGCGTGTTGTTTAAGAATTGCAAAAATGATGTCTTGTTTACGTAAACGAGCTAAGTTTTCTAAGCCCATTTGACCTTCACCGATCGCAACAAGATCCGATACGGGAGTGTTTTTTAACTGAGTAAGATGCATAGGAAATATTTGATAAAAAGATTGGATAAAAATAATTAGATACGGAGATCACCGTAAAAAGATGTGGCGAATAATACAGCAAATGAGGCTTAATTGCAAACGCTTTACCGAAATAGACCGCTTGTTTATCACGATTAAAATGAAAAATGCCAGCATTAAGCCGGCATTTTGTAATAAATTAGATTTCAATACCTTCAAATAATAAGGTACTTAAATAACGTTCTGAAGCCGATGGAAGAATAGCTACGATTTGTTTATCGGCAAATTCCGGTAATTTTGCTAAGCGATCTGCCGCTGCAACAGCCGCACCCGATGAAATTCCGACTAAAATACCTTCTTCCGCCATAATTCTACGTGCGGTTGCAATCGCTTCTTCACTTGAAACTTGTTCAACACGGTCAATAAGGCTTAAGTCTAAGTTAGTTGGGATAAAGCCTGCGCCGATACCTTGAATTTTGTGTGGGCCCGGTTTTACTTCTTCGCCATTTAAGGTTTGCGTGATAACCGGTGATTCTTTCGGTTCAACGGCTACTGAAAGAATTTGTTTACCTTGATCTTGTTTAATGTAACGAGAAATACCTGTAATCGTACCGCCTGTACCGACACCGGCAACGATTACATCTACTTTACCTTCCGTAGCATTCCAAATCTCAGGACCGGTAGTTTGTTGGTGAATAGCTGGGTTAGCCGGATTTTCAAACTGTTTTAGCATAACATAACGGCTTGGATCACTTGCGACGATTTCTTCCGCTTTAGCAATCGCACCTTTCATACCTTTCGCACCTTCGGTTAATACGAGGTTAACGCCTAAACCACGTAATAAACGTTTACGTTCGGTACTCATTGTTTCCGGCATAGTTAGTGTAATTTTATAACCGCGAGCCGCTGCGACATAAGCCAATGCAATACCGGTGTTACCGCTGGTTGCATCTACGATTTCTTTACCTTTAGTTAAAATACCGTCTTTTTCTGCTTGCCATACCATATTGGCACCAATACGACATTTCACACTAAAACTTGGGTTACGAGATTCAACTTTTACTAATAAATTTCCGTTTTGACCAAAGTTTTTTAAACGAACAAGTGGTGTATTACCAATAGTATATGAATTGTCAGCATAAATTGTCATAGTGTTATCCCTTTAGTTAGTATTAAGAAGTTGGAGAGAGAATACGTCATTTTGTATCAAGATGTTAGTGGAGAAAATTCATTTTATATAACAGAAAGATATATAGGTTGAATTTACTCATTATGAATGGGATCTAGGACATAAAAAGCGGTCTAATCTTACTTTTTTGTAAAATTAAACCGCTGGTTTTTGATTGGATAAATATATTGTTATTTCAATTCACGTGCGCCTTGATTATCGACTTTACAAATATGGATAAATCCTTCGTTGTTTTGCAGATATTCTTTTTCAAGGTAAGCAACCAATTTTTGAGCGTGTTCCAAATCCGGAGCGATTGCATACATTGTCGGACCGGAACCTGAAATACCCACCGCTAATGCACCTAAGTCTTTACAACCTTGGCGAACAACAGGGAAGTTTGGTAACAAGTTTTCACGATACGGCTCTGCAATTAAATCTTTCATCATCGTGGCGGCTAATACATCTTGATGCGTATGGCAAGCGTGTACAAATGAACCGAGATAGCGTGCCTGTTGAATCATATCTTGACGAGTATAGTTTTTCGGTAAAATCGCACGAGCTTCTGCGGTTGACACTTCAATGCCCGGATAAGCTAATACCCAATACCATTCATCAAAGAACGGAATGGTCTGGCAAATATTGCCGAGTGATTGAGTCATCAACTGTAATCCGCCCAAATAACAAGGTGCAACGTTATCATAGTGGATTGATCCGGAAATACGTCCTTCCAATTCGCCCATCATTTCTAACAATTCCATTTTTGAGAATGGTTCATTATGAAATTTATTGAGAGCAACTAATGCCGCCACGATTGAACAAGCACTTGAACCTAAGCCTGAACCAATTGGCATATTTTTTTCAAGTGTGAGGCGTAAGTTTTTAACCGCACCGCCACGTAATTTCAAGCGTTCGCTAAATAATACATAGGCTTGATAAACGATATTTTTTTGTGGCTCTTTCGGTAATTTACGCACGAAATAACCGGCACTTTCCAGTTCAAAAGCGGTTTCGCATTCTTCAATTTGTACCACATCACCGAGTAACGAACCGTCAATCGGTGAGATTGCTGCCCCTAAAGAATCAAAACCTACGCTGAGGTTAGCACTTGAAGCCGGAGCATAAATTCGTAACATTGTCATTAGTTTGCGCCTCCTTGGAGTGTGCGAAGAATATCGGCAAAAATACCTGCGGCAGTTACATCAGTTCCTGCACCATAGCCTCTTAATAAGAGTGGAATCGGGCTGTAATAACGGGTTAAGAATGCAAGTGCATTTTCACCGTCTTTTACTTTATAAAGCGGATGGTTTTCATCGACAGCTTCAATTGCGACACGGCATTTATCGCCAGTAATTGAGCCGACATAACGTAATACTTTGCCTTCCGCTTTTGCTGCTTGAACACGTTGAGCAAATTCCGCATCGACTTCCGGTAATACTTTTAAGAATTCTTCCTTGCTCATGCCTTCAGAGAAGCCTTTTGGTAATACGCCTTCCACTTCAATATCATCAAATTCCAATGCTAAACCGGTTTCACGTGCAAGAATTAATAGCTTACGTGCTACATCTGCACCGGACAGATCATCACGAGGATCTGGCTCAGTGAAACCTTTTTCTTTCGCAATTAACGTTGCTTCTGAAAGGCTTAAGCCTTCGTCTAATTTACCGAAGATAAATGAAAGTGAACCGGATAAAATCCCTTCAAATTTTTCTACTTCATCACCGGCAGCTAGTAAATTCTGTAAGTTTTCAATTACCGGTAAGCCTGCACCTACATTTGTTTCGTATAAGAATTTATGTTGACCTTGGCGAGCTGCATCACGAAGCTCTTGGTAATATTGATAGCTCCCCGTATTCGCTTTTTTATTTGGCGTTACGACGTGGAAACCTTCTTTTAATGCACGGGTATAAAGGTTTGCTACAGATTGTGCTGCGGTACAGTCAACAAATACTGGGTTTACAACGTGATGTAATTTGATGAATGATAATAAAACATCGAAATCAGAAGGTTGAGTTGCTGTTTCTAAATCGCTTCTCCAGTTATCTAAATTTAAACCGTTTTCATTGAGTAACATTTTATCGGCATTTGCTAATGCACATACACGGATCTCAATATCCTTCTTTGCTAAGAAATCTTTTTGTTGTTTGATTTGTTCGATTAATTCGCCACCAACACCGCCGACTCCAACAAGAAAGACTTCAATTGATTTTTTATTACTAAATAAACCTTGGTGAGTTGCTTTTACCGCTTCAATCGCTTTATTCATCGGCACTACCGCTGAAATTGAACGTTCTGAAGAACCTTGTGCAATCGCAACAATACTGATATTCGCTTGTGCAAGTGATGAGAAGAAACGAGCTGCAATACCTTTCGCAGTACGCATACCATCACCCACCACCGAAATAATTGAAAGCTCACGAATCATATCAATCGGATCTAAATCGCCGTTAGCAAGCTCTTGAGCAAATTCTGCATTTAAACAAGCGGTCGCTTTTTCCTCAAATTTTGCAGGAACACAGAAACTGATGCTGTATTCAGAAGAAGATTGCGTAATTAAGATGACCGAAATACCGGCTTTTGACATGGTAGAGAAAACACGAGCCGCCATACCGACCATACCTTGCATACCTGAACCCGAAACGTTAAACATTGCCACGTTATCAAGATTGGTAATCCCTTTCACTTTTAAGCCGTCTGTTGCAACATTACCGTCAATTAATGTACCTTTGGCATCAGGATTTGCGGTGTTTTTGATTAAGCATGGGATATTTAACGGCACTAACGGACCAATGGTACGAGGGTGAATGACTTTCGCTCCGAAGTATGAAAGTTCCATTGCCTCTTGGTAACTCATTGATTCTAAACAAATAGCTTCAGGTACTAAGCGAGGATCACAAGTATAAACACCGTCCACGTCCGTCCAAATTTCGCAACAATCCGCTTTTAGACAAGCAGCTAAACACGCAGCAGAATAGTCAGAACCATTACGACCAAGTAATACGAGTTCACCGTTTTCATTACCAGCGGTAAAGCCTGCCATTAACACCACATTTTTCTTTGGAATTGAATTAGCATCAACACGTTTGGTAGATTCAGCAATATCGACTGAGGATTCTAAATAGCTACCGTGTGCTAATAATTTTTCAACAGGATCAATACGAGTCACTTCATAACCTTTAGCCTCGAACCACGCTTGCATCATGGCAATCGATAATTTTTCACCACGACAATGAATGGTTGCCGCAATACTATCCGGTAATGCTTTGGTTTTTGCTGCTTCACTTGCCACGCCTTGAATTTGAGTTAATTCCGCTTCGACTAAAGCTAATAAACCTTCACGATCCACATTATTATTTACCGCATATAAACCGTTGATAATATTATGGAAAATTTCGGTGGCTTCTTTAAGGTTGGTTTCAAAGGATTCGCCAGCAATCGCTTTATCGACAATGGCGACAAGATGATTGGTGATTTTAGCCGGTGCAGAAAGCACACCAGCAGCTTGGTCTTTTAAATGTGCTTTTTCAATAATGTCAGCCGCTTGGATAAAGCGTTCCGGGTTAGCAAGCGATGTACCGCCAAATTTAAGAACTCGCATAGTTTCTCCTGATATTTAGATTAATGTTTGCAAAATTAGATATAAAAAAACCCGCTTTTTAGCGGGTTTTTGTGTTTTCTGTTCTCTAGCTACAAGCACCCGCACTACGCTTTAACGTAATGGTAATCATAGTGCCGATGGTCATAATAACGTTTTGCATTTTGTTGCATTTCTGACTAGAAAAAAAGTTATTGAGAGAATGGCGGAAACGGTTGCATTTGTCAATCTATTTACTTAAAAAAGTTTCAGGTTCAATTTTCTTTTTTGTAAATCTTCTTGATTGTTTTTGGAAGCTAAAATTGCTGTGAATTTACCCTAGAATGATATGAGGAATATATGAAAATTCTGCAAATTAAAGCAAACATTACATTTTTTCGTGATTACATCAAAGCTAAGTTATAGTTATAAAAAGGTTAATTCAAATTTAGCAAATTTGTATTCTTATAAATATGATCTCTTTTATCTCAACTTTGAAAAAACTTTTTAGAGGTAATCCTTGAGAATAAATTGATTTAGATCAGAAAAGTGCTAAAATTTCAGAGCTTTTGTGCAGTTTCAGCACAAGCAGTGATTACTTATTATTAACTAAAAGGAAGCTAAAATGGCATACCAATTACCAGAATTAGGCTACGCTTATGATGCGTTAGAGCCACATTTCGATAAAGCAACGATGGAAATCCATCACTCAAAACACCACCAAGCATACGTAAATAACGCAAATGCAGCATTAGAAGCTCACCCAGAGCTTTTAGAAAAATGCCCGGGTGCATTAATTAAAGATTTAAGCCAAGTGCCTGCTGAAAAACGTACTGCAGTACGTAACAACGTTGGTGGTCACGTGAACCATACGCTTTTTTGGAAAGGTTTAAAAAACGGTACAACTTTACAAGGTGCATTAAAAGATGCCATCGTGCGTGATTTTGGTTCTGTAGAAGCGTTCCAAGCGGAATTTGAAAAAGCGGCAGCAACACGTTTTGGTTCAGGTTGGGCGTGGTTAGTGATTGAAGACGGCAAATTAGCAGTTGTTTCAACAGCAAACCAAGATAACCCAATTATGGGTAAAGAAGTTGCAGGCGTTTCGGGTTTCCCTATTTTAGGTTTAGATGTTTGGGAACACGCTTACTACTTAAACTACCAAAACCGTCGTCCAGACTACATTAAAGCATTTTGGAATGTGGTAAACTGGGACGAAGCAGCTCGCCGTTTTGAAGAAAATGGTTCACACTGTGGTTGTGCAAAATAATTGAGTAAGTTACTCGATACTAGATAAGTCAACAAGCGGTCGTTTTTGCAAGATTTCTTGTAAAAACGACCGCTTCTTATTTGGATTATTTATACTCAAAAATCACGCGTGGCGTAAGTTTAGTAATCAATTCATAGCTGATTACGCCGATATGTTGTGCGACATCTTCAATAAGGAGATCTTTTCCCCAGAAAATCACTTCATCACCGACTTTATCTTGACTGTCAGCACCCAAGTCAACTGTAAGCATATCCATCGAAACTCGTCCGACAATCGGCACAATTCGTCCGTTAACTAAAACTGGCGTACCTTCTGGTGCATTACGAGGATAGCCATCACCGTATCCCATTGCCACGACACCTAATTTTGTATCTTTATCACTTACCCAAGCACCGCCATAACCGACCGGTTCGCCTGCTTTATGTGTTCTTACCGCAATCAAAGACGAAGCAAGCGTCATCACCGGTTTGAAGCCTAAATCAATAATTGGCGTATAGTGCGGAGATATGCCGTGCATAATAATGCCAGGACGCACCCATTCATAATGAGCTTGTTTCCAATATAAAATGCCGCTTGATGCGGAAATACTACGTTCGTGGGTAGGATAAGGTTCTGTTGCTGACTCGAAGATTGCAATTTGTTTTTCGGTGTAACCACAATCAGGTTCATCCGCACGGCTAAAATGACTGACAAAGCTAATACTTGCTACTAATGGACAGGCTTTTAAGCGTTGATAGAACATCTCAACTTGTTCTGGATGGACACCTAGACGATGCATACCTGTATCAATTTTTAACCAAACATTGATTGGGAAATAAATTTTTGCTTTACGTTTCCAGAATCCTTTTTGCTGCTCTTGTTGCCATTCTTGAGCAACTTGCTCAAGTAATTCAAGCTGTTCTAAGCAATGAACTACCGTATCAAAACGGCGAGAGAGTGTTTTTAATAATTCTTCTCGGTCAAAGAAGCCTTCAACTAATAAAATTTTGCCGGTATAACCAGTTTCTTGAATTTCCAATGCTTCTCTTAAACGTGCAACGCCAAAACCATCGACTAAATCGGCAAGCGTACCAGCTGCGGGTAATAAGCCTTGTCCATAGGCATTAGCTTTAATCATGGCGAGGAGTTTTTGTTGAGGTGCAAAAGTTTTGATCAGTTCTATATTATGACGGAGAGCCTCTTGGCTAATAGTTGCTGTTGCTGGTTTCATTTTATTTGTTCTATTACTTTGTTAAAAATGAATATGATTATACGCCTGATGGGAATAAATGGACAATGGGGAATGAAAATTGGATAATTCTAAGCAAATTAAATGGTGAGAATTTTACTTATGCTGACGCTTTTATACGACCTAAAACAAGAAAATATCATTTCGGAATTAGATTATCAATTTGCCAAAATGATTGATCGTAAACAGCAAGGTTATTCTTATACCGAACAACAAAAAAATCTAGCGGTATTGCTTGCCGCATTACTTTCTTTTCACGTTATGCAAGGCCATTCCGCTATTCATTTGGATAATCAAAGTGTATGGCATTTTTTTAACTCGCCAAGTCATCACGATAAAATTTTGCAAAAAATAGATCATATTCAACCGCTTGAATGGCAGAATCTCTTACAGAATCATATTGCATTTAGTTCAGATCCTTTGAATGTTGCACCAATGTTATTTCAGCAAGGACTTCTTTATTTTTATCGTTATTGGCAGGCAGAACATAATATTGCAAATTATCTTGTCAAAGCGGTCGAATTTCCGGAAGAAATAGCAAATGCAGCATTAGATAAGCAGATTATTGCAAAATTCTTTGAAGAATCTGATGAGATAAATTGGCAAAAAGTGGCAGTTGCAACGGCAATTAAGAAAAAATTTACCGTAATTTCCGGCGGTCCGGGAACAGGCAAAACTACCACTGTGGCTAAATTATTAGCTGCGTTACAAGAAAAGCAATTACGTAGTAGTAAAGAAATGTTAAATATTGCACTTGTCGCACCGACCGGAAAAGCGGCTGCACGTTTGAAAGAATCGATTTCCTCAAGTTTAAATGGATTAAATTTGACATTTGATATTCCGACAACTGCTTCAACAATTCATCGCCTACTTGGTATTCGACCGCAAAGTGATGAACCTCGTTTTCATAAGAAAAATCCGCTACATATTGATTTATTAGTGGTGGATGAGGCATCTATGATCGATCTTTTCCTGATGGAAAAATTAATGGCGGCGTTAAAACCGAGTACACGTCTTATTCTATTAGGTGATAAAGACCAGTTAGCTTCGGTAGAAGCAGGAGCAATAATGGGAGAATTGGGCGAATTTCTGCAACAGGGATATAGCCAAACACATTGCGATTATTTGAATCAAGTAGCGAATTATCAATTAGCTTCACAAGGAAAAGCACTTGCTATCTGTGATTCATTATGCCATTTGAAAAAAAGTTATCGTTTTAATGATCATTCAGGCATCGGTCAGCTAGCGAAATTAGTCAATGAAAAGCAAGCGGTTAAATCTTGGCAAATTCTTACCAAAGGTTCTTCTGATTTAACATTAATAGAATACGATAATGTATCCGCCTTTCCTGATAAACAACAATGGGTTCAAAATTGTGTAAAAGCAATCGTAGATAAAGCAGTAGAGTTGTATAGAGAATATCTAACATTAGTAAAACAACGATTCACTAATCCAAGGAATGTTTCAGTGAATGAAATTTTTGAAGCATTTCAAAAAGTCAGATTTTTATCCGCTTTACGCATTAGTGAATTCGGTGTTGAACAATTAAATAAGAAAATAGAAGCCGCATTAGCTTCAGCAAAACTGATTTCTTTAGAACAAAGTAAAAATTATTATATGGGTAAGCCATTATTAATAACGCAAAACTCCCCACAGCATCATATTTATAGTGGAGATATCGGTATCATTTTGCCGGATGAACATAAGCATCCTCGTGTTTATTTTGATACGAAGATTAATGAGGAATATTTAAATCTTTCATTAAATAGGATTCCTGAGTTTGAAACAGCTTATGTTATGACGGTTCATAAATCACAAGGTTCGGAATTTGAACATACTTTATTGGTAACGCCGTTACATTTTGCACCAGTAATGAGTAAGGAATTAATTTATACGGCAATCACTCGAGCTAAAAAACATTTTACGCTATTTGGAAGCAAGCAGATTTGGCTACAGGCAGTAAATAATAATATTCAACGTCAGAGTGGGTTGAAAGTACAATTAATGGACTTGATTAGTTAACATAATATACAAATTGTATTAAATGTGTTCTTTTAATCACTTTTTCAAGATTTTTTTTGCAAAAAGTACTTGCAAGGATTTGATATTTCTCTATAATGCACCACACACAACGACGCACTGTTGTGAACGATTTAAAATTGATTTCCAGTGCGTCGTTTCTTTTTGTTCTTTAACAATATATCAGACAATCTGTGTGGGCACTTGTTGATTGACTTAATTTTAAAAATATTATTTAAAACTTGAAGTCTTAATAGGTGCTTAAACTAGAAATTCATATTTATCTTTTACTTAACTTAGTTAGGTAAGAGAAGTGAACTTAGCTAAGCAGTTTATTGAGCGATTAAACTTTTTGAATTGAAGAGTTTGATCATGGCTCAGATTGAACGCTGGCGGCAGGCTTAACACATGCAAGTCGAACGGTAACAGGGATTAGCTTGCTAATTTGCTGACGAGTGGCGGACGGGTGAGTAATGCTTGGGAATCTGGCTTATGGAGGGGGATAACTACGGGAAACTGTAGCTAATACCGCGTAATATCTTTGGATTAAAGTGTGGGACCGCAAGGCCACATGCCATGAGATGAGCCCAAGTGGGATTAGGTAGTTGGTGGGGTAAAGGCCTACCAAGCCGACGATCTCTAGCTGGTCTGAGAGGATGACCAGCCACACTGGAACTGAGACACGGTCCAGACTCCTACGGGAGGCAGCAGTGGGGAATATTGCACAATGGGGGGAACCCTGATGCAGCCATGCCGCGTGAATGAAGAAGGCCTTCGGGTTGTAAAGTTCTTTCGGTAGCGAGGAAGGTGGTAATGTTAATAGCATTATCAATTGACGTTAACTACAGAAGAAGCACCGGCTAACTCCGTGCCAGCAGCCGCGGTAATACGGAGGGTGCGAGCGTTAATCGGAATAACTGGGCGTAAAGGGCACGCAGGCGGTTGATTAAGTGAGATGTGAAAGCCCCGGGCTTAACCTGGGAATTGCATTTCATACTGGTCAACTAGAGTACTTTAGGGAGGGGTAGAATTCCACGTGTAGCGGTGAAATGCGTAGAGATGTGGAGGAATACCGAAGGCGAAGGCAGCCCCTTGGGAATGTACTGACGCTCATGTGCGAAAGCGTGGGGAGCAAACAGGATTAGATACCCTGGTAGTCCACGCTGTAAACGCTGTCGATTTGGGGATTGGACTATAAGTTTGGTGCCCGAAGCTAACGTGATAAATCGACCGCCTGGGGAGTACGGCCGCAAGGTTAAAACTCAAATGAATTGACGGGGGCCCGCACAAGCGGTGGAGCATGTGGTTTAATTCGATGCAACGCGAAGAACCTTACCTACTCTTGACATCCAGAGAATCCTGTAGAGATACGGGAGTGCCTTCGGGAGCTCTGAGACAGGTGCTGCATGGCTGTCGTCAGCTCGTGTTGTGAAATGTTGGGTTAAGTCCCGCAACGAGCGCAACCCTTATCCTTTGTTGCCAGCGGTTCGGCCGGGAACTCAAAGGAGACTGCCAGTGATAAACTGGAGGAAGGTGGGGATGACGTCAAGTCATCATGGCCCTTACGAGTAGGGCTACACACGTGCTACAATGGCGTATACAGAGGGAAGCAATATGGCGACATGGAGCAAATCTCACAAAGTACGTCTAAGTCCGGATTGGAGTCTGCAACTCGACTCCATGAAGTCGGAATCGCTAGTAATCGCAAATCAGAATGTTGCGGTGAATACGTTCCCGGGCCTTGTACACACCGCCCGTCACACCATGGGAGTGGGTTGTACCAGAAGTAGATAGCTTAACCGCAAGGGGGGCGTTTACCACGGTATGATTCATGACTGGGGTGAAGTCGTAACAAGGTAACCGTAGGGGAACCTGCGGTTGGATCACCTCCTTACCAAGAATTGAGCGACTGCAAGTGTTCACACAGATTGTTTGATAGATATTGACAAGTAGTTGTAGATTGAATAGAATTTACGGCTCTTGAATGGCAAAGTGGAAAGCATCTTTAAATGCTGTCCCCATCGTCTAGAGGCCTAGGACATCGCCCTTTCACGGCGGTAACCGGGGTTCGAATCCCCGTGGGGACGCCATTTAAAGATGACTTTTGTTGTCTAAATTGTTCTTTAAAAAATTGGAAACAAGCTGAAAAACTGAGAGATTTTCGAAAGAAAGTCTGAGTAGTTAAAAAATCTTGACTGAACAAAAGCAGTCAAGTGTTTAGTTGAATAAAATACGCATTGAATGAATTTAAATAAGTTTTGAAAACATTTGAGGTTGTATAGTTAAGTGACTAAGCGTACACGGTGGATGCCTTGGCAATCAGAGGCGAAGAAGGACGTGCTAATCTGCGAAAAGCTTGGATGAGTTGATAAGAAGCGTTTAATCCAAGATATCCGAATGGGGAAACCCAGTAGATGAAGAATCTACTATTATTAAGTGAATACATAGCTTAATAAGGCAAACCGGGAGAACTGAAACATCTAAGTACCCCGAGGAAAAGAAATCAACCGAGATTCTGTGAGTAGCGGCGAGCGAAAGCGGAGGAGCCTTCAAACGATAGCAATCAATTCAGAAGAATGAGCTGGGAAGCTCAACGACACAGGGTGATAGTCCCGTATTCGAAGAATAGGTTGTGGTACTAAGTTTGAGATAAGTAGGGCGGGACACGAGAAATCCTGTTTGAAGATGGGGGGACCATCCTCCAAGGCTAAATACTCCTGATTGACCGATAGTGAACCAGTACTGTGAAGGAAAGGCGAAAAGAACCCCAGTGAGGGGAGTGAAATAGAACCTGAAACCGTGTACGTACAAGCAGTGGGAGCCTCTTTATGGGGTGACTGCGTACCTTTTGTATAATGGGTCAGCGACTTATATTTTGTAGCGAGGTTAACTGAATAAGGGAGCCGAAGGGAAACCGAGTCTTAACTGGGCGTTTAGTTGCAAGGTATAGACCCGAAACCCGGTGATCTAGCCATGGGCAGGTTGAAGATTGGGTAACACTAATTGGAGGACCGAACCGACTAATGTTGAAAAATTAGCGGATGACTTGTGGCTGGGGGTGAAAGGCCAATCAAACCGGGAGATAGCTGGTTCTCCCCGAAATCTATTTAGGTAGAGCCTTGAGCGGACACCTTCGGGGGTAGAGCACTGTTTCGGCTAGGGGGTCCATCCCGGATTACCAACCCGATGCAAACTGCGAATACCGAAGAGTGATACTCAGGAGACACACGGTGGGTGCTAACGTCCATCGTGGAGAGGGAAACAACCCAGACCGCCAGCTAAGGTCCCAAAGTACTAGTTAAGTGGGAAACGAAGTGGGAAGGCTTAGACAGCTAGGATGTTGGCTTAGAAGCAGCCATCATTTAAAGAAAGCGTAATAGCTCACTAGTCGAGTCGGCCTGCGCGGAAGATGTAACGGGGCTAAAACTAGTCACCGAAGCTGCGGCATCAATGGAAACATTGTTGGGTAGGGGAGCGTTCTGTAAGCGGATGAAGCTGAATTGAGAAGTTTGGTGGACGTATCAGAAGTGCGAATGCTGACATAAGTAACGATAAAACGAGTGAAAAACTCGTTCGCCGGAAGACCAAGGGTTCCTGTCCAACGTTAATCGGGGCAGGGTGAGTCGGCCCCTAAGGCGAGGCTGAAAAGCGTAGTCGATGGGAAACGGGTTAATATTCCCGTACTTGGTATAATTGCGATGTGGGGACGGAGAAGGTTAGGTAATCAGACTGTTGGATGTCTGTTTAAGCCGGTAGGTGGGAATTTTAGGCAAATCCGGAATTCTGTTAACACCGAGAAGTGATGACGAGTCTCTACGGAGATGAAGTTACCGATACCACGCTTCCAGGAAAAGCCACTAAGCTTCAGGTTATACTAAACCGTACTATAAACCGACACAGGTGGTCAGGTAGAGAATACTCAGGCGCTTGAGAGAACTCGGGTGAAGGAACTAGGCAAAATAGCACCGTAACTTCGGGAGAAGGTGCGCCGGCGTAGATTGTAAGCGTTTACCGCTGAAGGTTGAACCGGTCGAAGATACCAGCTGGCTGCAACTGTTTATTAAAAACACAGCACTCTGCAAACACGAAAGTGGACGTATAGGGTGTGATGCCTGCCCGGTGCTGGAAGGTTAATTGATGGTGTTATCGAAAGAGAAGCCCTGATCGAAGCCCCAGTAAACGGCGGCCGTAACTATAACGGTCCTAAGGTAGCGAAATTCCTTGTCGGGTAAGTTCCGACCTGCACGAATGGCATAATGATGGCCAGGCTGTCTCCACCCGAGACTCAGTGAAATTGAAATCGCCGTGAAGATGCGGTGTACCCGCGGCTAGACGGAAAGACCCCGTGAACCTTTACTATAGCTTGACACTGAACATTGAATTTTGATGTGTAGGATAGGTGGGAGCCTTTGAAGCAGTCACGCCAGTGATTGTGGAGGCGTCCTTGAAATACCACCCTTTAACGTTTGATGTTCTAACGAAGATTGCGGAACGCGGTCTCGGACAGTGTCTGGTGGGTAGTTTGACTGGGGCGGTCTCCTCCCAAAGAGTAACGGAGGAGCACGAAGGTTTGCTAATCACGGTCGGACATCGTGAGGTTAGTGCAATGGTATAAGCAAGCTTAACTGCGAGACAGACAAGTCGAGCAGGTGCGAAAGCAGGTCATAGTGATCCGGTGGTTCTGAATGGAAGGGCCATCGCTCAACGGATAAAAGGTACTCCGGGGATAACAGGCTGATACCGCCCAAGAGTTCATATCGACGGCGGTGTTTGGCACCTCGATGTCGGCTCATCACATCCTGGGGCTGAAGTAGGTCCCAAGGGTATGGCTGTTCGCCATTTAAAGTGGTACGCGAGCTGGGTTTAGAACGTCGTGAGACAGTTCGGTCCCTATCTGCCGTGGGCGTTGGAGAATTGAGAGGGGCTGCTCCTAGTACGAGAGGACCGGAGTGGACGCATCACTGGTGTTCCAGTTGTCTCGCCAGAGGCACTGCTGGGTAGCTACATGCGGAAGAGATAAGTGCTGAAAGCATCTAAGCACGAAACTTGCCTTAAGATGAGTTCTCCCAGTCTATAAGACTGTAAGGGTTGTTGGAGACTACGACGTAGATAGGTGTGGTGTGTAAGCGTAGTGATACGTTGAGCTAACACATACTAATTGCCCGAGAGGCTTAACTATACAACGCTCAAGTGTTTTTGGGCGTAGAGCGAAGTGAAAAGCTAGAAAAGACTAAAAACTAAAGAAGATGAAAAAATCAGTAAACAGCTTGTTTCGAATTTAAAGTGCGAATAAAAAGCAGATAAAGAACGAAGAGAAAGACAAATAAAGAAGATAAAGGTCATCAACAGAATATTCTGGCGACCAGAGTGCTGTGGCTCTACCTGATTCCATTCCGAACTCAGAAGTAAAACGCAGTAACGCCGATGGTAGTGTGGGGGTTCCCCATGTGAGAGTAGGGCATCGCCAGATTGAATTTAGCGCGAAAGCGAAGAGAGAACCCTGTGGTTAGAGATAACTACAGGGTCTTTTTCCATTTTGAAAATTTATTTTTTCCTTGTTTTATTCCTTTTATTGATTCATTTCTTTCTGCTTTTTTTCTTTATTCTCTCATTATTTATTTCTCAATTTAGTCTGAACTGTTTTATACAAATGTGTATGATTTTTTATTGGATTTGCAACAAATAAGGGAAATTTGACCGCTTGTTATTCTCCTCAAAGTTAACTTTTTCAAGCAGAAAACTAAAATGTTAAAAGCTGTATATTGCTTTTATTTCCTATTGACATAAGAAGTAAAATAATACGGTTAAAGCATTTTTATAGAGTAACATAAAGCCCAACTCGACCTGAAAATAATACCTAAGGAAATACAGGGAAAATCTAAACATACTAAAGCTCCCTATCTAATTCTCCCAAGGGCTATTACAGTATTGTATAGTATTGACTAAGTCTACTGGCGATATGGCTCATTATTTATCACAAAGAACAGATAAAATTAATAGTAAATTAAAATCTATTAAGTAAACTAAATTCTATTGTATGGCTCGTTAAATCAAGTAACGTTCCTTTGAAACGGATTTCTATAAAAAAACGGCTAGAATTTCTCTAGCCGTTGTAGTATTGATTAGTTATTTATGTGGTGCTTGGGCAAGCAGTTTAGTAAGTAGTTTCCAATAAATTTCAACTGCCGGAATATGTACTTTCTCATCCGGCGAGTGAGCGTTACGGATAGTTGGTCCAATTGAAACTAAATCCATATTTGGATAAACTTTCTTGATGAGTCCACATTCCAACCCTGCGTGAATCACTTTAATTTGTGCTTCATAACCTAATACTTCGTCATAAATTTGTTTAGTTAATGGGGTAATTTCAGATTCGGTATCTGGTTCCCAGCCCGGATAATCTCCGGAAAATGTCACTTTTGCACCAGTTAATGCTGCGAGAGAATTAATTTTTCCTCTCACATCTTCTTTTCCACTTTCAATTAATGAACGAGCTAAAATTGTGGCGACAAGTTTTTGTTCTTCAATTTTAACTAAACCAATGCTTAATGAAGTTTCAACGACATTTTTTACGACATCACTATTACGAATAATGCCGTTTGGTAAGACATTTAGTAGATGGATAACTTTATGTGATGCTTCTGTAGTAAGTGTTTGAGTTGGTAGAGATATTGCTTCAATTTCAAGAATAAGATTTGGTTCCGCTAATCGCAATTCATTCTGAATTTTGTTCGATAATTGAGTTAGGGATGCGGTTAAATCTTTCTGATTTTTTGCATCGAAAGCGAAGCTGACGTGTGCTTCGCGAGGAATTGCATTACGTACTGAGCCACCTTTTAATGTGGCAATTTTAATTGAGTAGTGTGCTTGAATATCCGCTAAAATTCTCGCCAATAATTTGATTGCATTGACTCGGGTTGTATGAATATCGCAGCCTGAATGGCCGCCTTGTAAACCTTTTAACGTCAGTTGTAATGCTGAATCGAATACATTGTTTTCATATTGTAACGGCAGATCTAAATTGACATTTTCACCACCGGCACAACCAATATAAATCTCACCGTTTTCTTCAGTATCTGTGTTAATCATAATATTCGATGTAAGCCAGTTTGGACGTAAGCCTAGAACACCTTCCATACCGACTTCTTCACTCATCGTCAGTAATACTTCGAGTTCCGGATGAGCAATATCATTTGCTTCAAGTATTGCCAAACAAGATGCTAGTCCTATGCCGTTATCTGCACCTAAAGTTGTTCCTTTGGCTTTAACCCATTCTCCATCAATATAAGGTTGAATCGGATCTTTAAGGAAGTCGTGCTGTGTTGCTGCATTAGCTTGCGGAACCATATCCAAATGGGCTTGTAATGCGATTGTTTGGCGATCTTCCATACCTTTGGTTGCCGGTTTACGAATTAGCACGTTGCCGGCATCATCTCGTTCAGCAAAAAAGTGATTAGATTTAGCCCAGTTAACGATAAATTCCGCCAGTTGATCTTCGTGATAAGAAGGATGAGGAATTGAACAAACTTTATCGAACCATTGCCATAATAAACTTGGAGAGAGTTGTGTGATTTCAGACATATTTACCTCTAATGACTTATGAGCGGTTAACTTTTCGTAAAATTTTGCAAAAATTAGACCGCCATTAATGAAGAATAATGGAAATGATAGCACGAATGTGCTTTTTAGGTTAGAATAACGCAATTTTTTTATTCGGTGCTTTGACGCCGCTTTTTTTTATCTAGGACTTTGTATGAGTGAAAAATACACAAACGAAAAATATGTTGTAACTTGGGATATGTTCCATATGCACGCACGTAAATTAGCAGAACGTCTTTTACCTGCATCACAATGGAAAGGTATTATTGCGGTAAGCCGTGGGGGGTTATTCCCGGCAGCGGTACTCGCACGTGAATTAAGTATCCGTCACGTTGAAACCGTATGTATCTCAAGCTACGATCATGATGAACAAGGCGAATTAAATGTATTACACGCAGCACAAACTGATGGTGAAGGCTTTATCGTAGTAGATGACTTAGTGGATACAGGTAATACTGCAAGAGAAATTCGCAAAATGTATCCGAAAGCGAAATTTGTAACGGTATTCGCAAAACCTGCAGGTGCACCACTTGTTGATGATTATGTAATTGATATTCCGCAAGAAACCTGGATTGAGCAACCTTGGGATTTAGGCATTACATTTGTTCCGCCTCTTGCTCGCAAGTAATTTATTTTATGAAATCAGTAATGGAGAATTAATAATGAAAAGTTATTAATTCTCCATTTTCAATTTATTTTTTATCTCCGATTAATTATGTTAGGTAATCTTTATATTCTTTCTGCACCGAGTGGTGCCGGTAAATCTTCGTTAATTAATGCGTTATTAGCAGACTTACCTCGTTCTGAGGTTCAACTTTCCATTTCGCATACCACTCGAAATCCTCGTCCGGGTGAAGAGTATGGTGTACATTATTATTTTACAGATCATACTGATTTTAAAGCTCTGATCGAAAAAGGCCATTTTTTAGAATGGGCAGAAGTGTTCGGTAATTATTACGGTACGTCTTTGCCGATGATTGAACAAAGTTTAGAGAAAGGTATCGATGTTTTTCTCGATATTGATTGGCAAGGGGCAAGACAAATTCGTGAGAAAGTGCCAAATGTTAAAACAATTTTTATCTTACCGCCTTCACGTGAAGAACTAGAAAAACGTTTAATCGGTCGTGGCCAAGATTCTGCTGAAACGATTGCCAATCGTATGGCGGAAGCAATCTCAGAAATGAGTCACTATAAAGAATTTGATTATGTCATTGTAAATGACGATTTCCAAACAGCATTAAATGATCTGAAAGCTATTTTAACTGCCGAACGTTTAAAACAAGATGCACAAGCGGTTAGATTTAAAGATTTAATTACAAATTTATTGGCTGAATAAGCGATTTGTCATTATTTATTTTTTCTCTGTAACATATAAATAAAATTGATAAGATAACTTTAAAATGAACGCCTGTTCATTTTCTACTGGCGATAAAAGGCGTATTTGGATAAAATACGCCTTATTTTTTCTCATAAGGAAAACGAATGAAACTTTCAAAATTCGCATTAACACTTTCTGTCGCACTAATTTTATCGGCGTGTACCACAACAACGAAAATGAGTGAGGATGGTTCTTTAGAACAAGTTCAAGCAGAGCATCAGCAATATGAAGATATTACTAAGCAATTCCAAATCAATGAGCAATGGTGGCAAGGTTATCGAGATTCAAGATTAAATGCACTTGTTGATCAAGCGATTGCAAATAATTTAGATTTAGCGAAAAGTACCATTGCTGTAAATAAAGCTCTTTATAATGCTAATTTAGTTGGAGCGAATTTAGTTCCAACCTTTAGTGGATCGGGTTCAGCTTCAGCAGCTAAGGGGCTTGGTTCAACATCAAATCAAGTTTCTACCGGTGTTTCTACGATTTCCAATACTGCAGCATTTAATTTAAGTTATACCTTAGATTTATGGCGTCGTTTAGCCGATGCGGCGAGTGCAGCAGAGTGGGAACATAAAGCAACGATTGAAGATCTAAAAGCAACTCGTCTTTCATTGATTAACTCGGTTGTTGCTACTTATTATCAAATTGCATACTATAAAGATGCAATGGCAGTTATTGAGCGTACGGTTAAGAACTATGAACAAATTAGTCGTATTTTAAATAATAAATTAGCCGCAGGTGCGATTGACCGTTTAGCCGTAGAGCAAGCACAACAAGCAACGTTAAATGCACGTAATACACTAATTTCTTATCGTACTAATTTAAAAACAGCACAACAAACGTTACGTAATTTATTAAATTTAAAACCAAATCAATCCTTACCTTCTCGTTATCCGAGTATCTTAGGGGTGAAACTACAAGGCGTTGATTTAAATGTTCCGGTTTCTGCGATTGCAAATCGTCCGGATATTACTGCTCGTTTAAACCGTTTACAAAGTGCGTTTAACTCATTAACTGCAACAGAGAAAAGCTGGTTCCCAACAGTGACTTTAGGCGGCGCAATTTCAAGTAATGCTTCTAAAGCTCGTAATATCGGTGATAATCCGGTAGGTAATGGTGTCATTTCATTTGATTTACCATTCTTAGATTGGAATCGTGTTCAGAATAATGTCAAAATTTCTGAATCGGATTATATGACGGCGAGATTAAATTACGAACAAACCGTAACCGCTGCATTAAATGAAATTGATAATTACTATTATGCTTATCAGCAATCTCGTAATAGTTACGCAACATTACAAAAAACCTATGAACATGATAAGAAAATCAGCACCTATTATAAAAACCGTTATGAACAAGGTGCATCTGAATTCCGTGAATGGATTATAGCTATGAATACCGAGTTAAATTCTCAACTTTCGATCTTGAATCAAAAATATGCAATTCTAGTTAATGAGAATAGCGTATATCAAGCGATGGCTGGTAAATATAGAAGATAATTAATGGATAAAAAAGCACGAATAGTCTAAATCTATTCGTGCTTTTTTTATTTTTTATTTTGTTCGGCTGCTCGTTTTCGGCGGATTTCTTTTGGATCGGCAATTAATGGGCGATAAATTTCGATACGATCACCATTTTCCACCACATCAGTTAATTTTGCCGGACGGCTAAAAATACCAACCTTATTGGTACGTAAATCAATTTCGGTATATTTTTCTAAAACACCAGATTGTAGAATTACATTTTGAATCGTTGTCGGTGTATCAAGCGTGATTTTTTTTAAGAAATGTTTATTTGGATAGGCAAAAAGCACTTCAACTTCAATTTTTTTTAAATCAGACACCATACACCTCTTTCGCTCTTTGTTTAAATGCATTAACCATCTTTAGCGTCATTTCATTAAACACTTTGCCAAATACCATACCAATAACAGGATTTGAAAACTCGAATTCAAGTTGTAAGCTGATTTTACAGCTCTGTTCATCAAATGGAAGGAATGTCCACGCACCTTGTAAGTGTTTAAATGGGCCATTTAGTAACTTCATTTCGATGCGTTGATTCGGACACATCGTATTATGTGTACTAAATGTCTGGCTAATGCCTAATTTCTGAATATGTAATTCAGCTTCTAATTCCGTTTCACCACGACTAATGGTTTTTGCATCTATACAGCCGGATAAGAATTGTGGATATTTTTCGTAATCATTTACGAGTTGATACATTTGCTCGGCACTATAAGGCACAAGCGAAGATTGGTTAACAATAGGCATATTCTTTCTCTTTTTAAAGCGGTCATATTTTACTAAATTTTTGCATTTCTACAAAGAAACGCTTTTGATTTGGAGATATACTTCTTGCCCATTTTTTAATGCTAATTCATCAAATGACCATAAGCTGATGCTTGCCCATATTGTATGGTTATCAACAGAAACAGCGATATCTACTCGATCATTTTGTTGAACAATCTGCATAATTTTACCTGTTAATACATTGCGAATAGAGCTGTTATTTGGTTTTTCTAAACTGATTGAAACATCTTTACTGGCGATCGTAATACGCAATTTATCGCCGATTTGATAGTGTGGTGTTTCATTTATCCAAATTTGTTGTGACCCAAGATCCAAACTGACCATTTTATAAGTTGCTTGATAAGAATGAATTGTTAATTCTAATAAGCTAACCTTTTGTGAATCCGGCTGCCAAGCCATAAACGCCGGATGATGCCATACATTAGCAACGCTATCAAAAAGTGTGACTTTACCTTGTTCAAGCAAGATAAGGTTATCCGCCAAACGAATAATTTCATCTAAGCTATGGCTAACATATAAAATCGGGATTTCAATTTGGGCGGCAAGTTTGCTTAAATAATCGATCAATTCTTGTTTACGTGGCAAATCGAGTGCGGATAACGGTTCATCCATCAGTAATAATTGCGGTTCGCTTAATAACGCTCTGCCAATTGCAACACGCTGCTTTTCACCGCCAGAAAGACTAGCCGGAAAACGAGTGAGTAAATGATCAATGCCCAGTAATTGCACAATTTGCGAAAAATGGACAGAATCAGACCGCTTGTAGCCGTATTTGAGGTTCTTTTCAACAGTATAGTGTGGAAAAAGTCGATGTTCTTGAAAGACATAACCGATTTTTCGCTTTTCCGGCGCAAGATTGATCCTTTGCTCGCTATCGAATAAGGTTTGTTGATTAAGTCGGATATAGCCTTTTTGTGGTGTAGATAAACCGGCAATAAGATTAATTAAACTGGATTTACCAGCTCCGGAACGTCCAAAAATAGCGGTAACGCCTTTATTCGGAATATCAAGTTTTACCGCTAACTCAAGTTGTCCGAGCGTTTGATGTAGATTTAATTGAAGCATAAGTTAATTCAGTAAGCGTTTCTGTTTTTCAGCAAACCATTCGGAGGCAAATAACGCAATTAAGGAAATCATAATTGAAACAGCACATAAACGTGCTGCGCCCAATTCGCCATCCGGAGTTTCGATAAAAGTAAAGAGTGCGGACGGAATGGTTTGAGTTTGATTTGGAATATTGGAAACAAAGGTGATTGTTGCCCCAAATTCTCCCAATGAACGAGCGAAGCCAAGAACCGCACCGGCAATAATACCCGAATAAGAAAGCGGTAGCGTGAGCGTAAAAAAGACTTTTAATGGCGAAGCACCTAAGGTTCTAGCAGCTTGTTCCAATTTCGGATCAACCGCATCTAATGTCAGGCGGATCGATCTAACCATCAACGGAAATGCCATCACCATTGAAGCAAGTACTGCACCTTTCCAAGAAAAACTGAACGAAAATTCAAACCATTGCCATAAGTATTGACCGATTACCCCTTTTTTTGCCATCGAAACCAATAATAAATAACCAATCACGACTGGCGGTAAAACCAGAGGTAAATGCACGATACCGTTTAATAAGTTCTTACCCCAAAATTGTTTGCGAGATAATAACCAAGCGATAAATATGGCAAACGGTAGTGATAGCACAACAGCCAGTAAAGCCACTTTCAAACTTAAGAAAATAGCATCAAGTTCTTGAGGGGTAAAATTGAACATCATTTCAACCGTAGATAAGCAGAAAAGGAATAGCGTTAGCTATCCCTTTTGTCGAATTAATTAATCGGATAAAAACCGGCAGCTTCAAATTTTGCTTTGGCTTTCGGCGTTTTTAGGAAATCTAAAAATGTTTTAGCTTGCACTTTATCACTTACTGTAGCAGCCGGATAAATCACTTCACCATAGCTTTCGGTTGGAAAAACAGCGATTACTTTCACTTTATTAGAAACTTTCTCATCGGTAGAGTAAACAATACCGAGTGGCGATTCGCCTCGTTCTACAAATGACAAGGCATCACGAACATTTTTCGCTCTCGCAATTCTAGGTTCTACTTGTTGCCATAAACCGTAATATTCTAATGCTTTTTTCGCATATTTACCTGCCGGTACATGAGTCGGATCGCCGACCGATAAATAGCCATTTGCTAAAATTTTGTCAAAATCGACCGCTTGTATATCGCTTGCCGTTAATGAACTATCTTTTGGTGCGATTAAAACAAGATCATTTTTAACGAGATAACGGATATTTTGCGTTTTTGCGGACTGTTTTTCTTTTAGATAGTCCATCCATTTCAGGTCGGCGGAAATAAACACATCTGCCGGTGCATCTTGTTCGAGCTGTCTAGCTAAAACGGAACTTGAAGCAAACGAAAAAATGACCTTGTCATCAGGATATTGCTTGGCAAAATCTTGATTGATTTCTTGTAATACATTGGTCATTGATGAAGCGGCAAAGACAGTAATGTCCTGAGATAACGCGAAAGGCGATGAAAGAGCTAACGTTCCGATAAGTAAAGTTTTAGATAATCGTTTCATATTGAAATTCCTTTAAAGTATTTAACACGAGAGTAAGCGGCCGGTTTTGGGCTGACTTTAGCAAATCTCTCTCGTGTTATCCTTGGCAAAGAAAATCAGCTACGAAGTCCGACGCCTTTCTCAATCAATGAAAAGGCAATATAGTATAACACGGCAATAAATGAGATTAACACCACAAAAGTATAGGATACCGATACATCGCTAATGCCTAAAAATCCATAGCGGAAACCGTTGATCATATACACGATCGGATTAAATTTGGAAACGGTTTGCCAAAATTCGGGTAAAAGTGAAATCGAGTAGAAGACACCGCCTAAGTAAGTAAGAGGCGTTAAAACAAAAGTCGGAATTAAACCGACATCATCAAATGATTTGGCATATACCGCATTAATTAATCCACCGAGTGCAAAGGCAATCGTGGTCATTAATAAAGTCAGTAAAATAATTGTCCATGAATGAATATCAAACGAAACGAAGCAGAGTGCGACTAACATCACTAAAATACCAGCTAAACCGCCTCGTACAATACTTCCCATCACATAACCCCAAATAATATTGTGAGTTGAGAGCGGAGAAACTAATAATTCTTCAAAATTACGGGTAAATTTACTGAGGAAAAATGATGAGGCAGTATTTACGTAAGATGCGGTAATTGCATTCATCATTACTAGCCCCGGTGCAATAAATTGCATATAGCTTACGCCATTCATTTCACCAATACGGCCACCAATTAATTTACCGAAAATAAGAAAATAGAGTGTGGTCGTGATAATCGGTGGAACCAATGTTTGACGCCAAATACGAATAATTCGGCGAGATTCTTTGGCGGAAAGAGTGAAAAATCCAGTTAAATTCATATATTAATGTGCCATTTTCATAAAGAGTTCTTCAAGACGGTTAGATTTGTTACGCATACTAAGCACTTCTACATCTTGTTGTGCAATTTGTTGGAACAAATTGGTTAAACCTTGTTCTCGTTTTACTTCAACTTCTAAGGTATTTTCATCTAACCATTGCGTTGGATAGCCTTGTATTTCAAGCGGTTGATTTTCTGAATTTTTTTGTAAATCCAACACGAAAGTTTCTGTTTCCAATTTGGCAAGTAGGGCTTTCATTGAAGTATTTTCAACCAATAAACCGTTTTGAATAATGCCGATATGACGGCAAAGATTTTCTGCTTCTTCTAAATAATGTGTGGTTAAAATAATGGTAGTGCCTTGTTGATTCAGTTCACGTAAAAAGTCCCATAAACTGCGGCGTAATTCGATATCTACACCGGCAGTCGGTTCATCTAAAATCAGCAATTTAGGGTTATGCATTAACGCACGAGCAATCATGACACGACGTTTCATACCGCCGGAAAGTTCTCGGGTAAGGTGGTTTCGTTTTTCCCATAGATCGAGCTTTTTCAGCCAAGTTTCGGCTCGGTTTACCGCTTCGTTATGTGAAATTCCGTAATAACCGGCTTGTTGGGTTAAAACATCAATCACTTTCTCAAACTGATTGAAATTAAATTCCTGCGGTACAAGTCCAATTTGCTGTTTAAGCTGAATTTTTTGCGTATCAAGATCGTAACCGAAGACTTTTACACTACCGCTAGTTTTATTTACTAGGGAGCTTATGATGCCAATGGTAGTTGATTTACCAGCTCCGTTATGACCGAGTAAGGCGTAAAAATCACCTTGTTCTACGCTCAGATCGATTCCTTTTACCGCTTGTACACCGGTTGGATAGGTTTTTATCAGATTATTGATTTCTAAAGCTTTCATTATTCTTTATTCTCTGCAACGGCGCGAATCGTGCTTTCGTCGATTTCCGCATCAAATGTTTGGCGTAACAGCATTAATTTTTCATCATAGGTAAGCGCTTTTTTGGCTTCGAGGGTTAAGTTTTCAAAAATGGCACGGCGAATTTCTAGCGGTGTTTTATATTCCGTACTTTCGCCAATACTCAATTCATAGCTAAAGCCTTTTTCTTGTAAGGCTGTCGCTAGGCTCTGGCGAGATTCGGCATTATCTAAATGTGCCATTGCTGGCTTAAGAATTAATTTAAGTTGTTCACCTTGTTTGTCGGATAAATAGCTATTTAATGCGACTTGACGAGATAAACCACCAAGTTTTAACTCATTCACAATTTTGCACCATTCGTCTTGCTCACAAGATAATGCGATGGTTTTTGCTACTAATTCCGGCGTGCGTTCTTGCAAGATCGCTTGCTTGATATCGGATGGCTTAGCACTTTCATTTTGAGTTTCTAATTCGGGATTGAGCCACGTCCAGCGATAATCTTCATCGCTTAACGGTTTTGCCGCTTGCTGTGTTGGTTGAGGCTGAGATTTTACTTGTTGCTCGGTTGCCAAATTCATAAAACGCTCTTGTAAACTTGGCGTTTTTTGTGAATTTGGTCTGCTCGCCGATGAAATAGCCGGTTTAGCTAACTCAGACTTTTTTTTCGTTTTGAGTCAGTTGTGCCTGAGTTTGCTGTAATTGTTTACGAGCTTTCATTGCTGCAAGTGCCGGTGATACAGGTGCTGGACTACTTTCAACTACACTTGCAGCTGGTTGCGGATAAGCGGTTGAATTTTCCGGCATTTTTGCAATAGGTTGTGTTGCAAAATTTTGAGCAGAATTAACCGCTTGCGGTGTGTTGTTTTGTGCTAGACGAGCTTTGAGCTGTTCAATATTTTGCTGCGGTGTATGCGATACGGTCGCTGTTGTTTGAACAACTTCCCTTACCGGTTGGCGATTGATTTCTTCAGCACGTTTAGGATGGAAAGCCAATGCACGTAAAATCGTCATTTCTACACCGGCACGTTGTTCCGGCGCAAATGCTAACTCTTTTTTACCATTGAGCATTAACTGATAGAAAAATTGTAGGTCTTCAGGCGCAATTTGTTTTGCTAAAAAATGCAGCTGAGTTTGTTCCTGCCCACTATTTTTGAGCAACTGAAGCATCGCAATTTGATGTAAAGTTTGGGCAACGTCAGAGAGTAGTTGTGACCAATCAACCCCTTTTTCCGCCACAGATTGAATAACCGCCATCGCTTTTTCACCGTCGGCTTGTGCGAGAGCGGTAACTAATTCGATGGGCTGGTGATCATCAATTAAACCGAGCATTTGCTGCACGATAGGTAAACTAATATTCGCATTACTTACTGCAATTGCCTGATCAGTTAAACTTAATGAGTCACGAATACTACCTTGAGCGGCTTTTGCCAATTTTTCAATAGCGGCTAACTCGTAGGGAATATTCTCCTGTTGCAGGATAAATTCGAGATGATTTGCGATCTGAGTTTGATCTAATGCACGCAAATGGAATTGCATACAGCGGGATAAGATCGTGATCGGAAGTTTTTGTGGATCTGTCGTTGCCAGTAGGAACTTTACGTATTCCGGCGGTTCTTCCAGCGTTTTAAGTAGAGCATTGAAACTGTGACGCGAGAGCATATGCACTTCGTCAATCAGGTAAACTTTGAAGCGTCCGACTGTTGGTTTGTATTGAACATTATCAAGTAACTCACGTGTGTCTTCAACTTTAGTACGTGAAGCCGCATCAATTTCAATCAGATCAATAAAGCGACCTTCTTCGATCGCTTTACAATTTGCACACTCACCACAAGGTGTGGCGGTGATACCGGTTTCGCAATTTAAGCCTTTTGCAAATAGGCGTGCAATCGAAGTTTTACCCACTCCACGTGTACCGGAAAACAGGTAGGCGTGATGAAGTCTGCCTTCACGCAGACCATTTTCTAATGCAGATAAAACGTGTTGCTGCCCGACAACTTCAGAAAAACGTTGCGGACGCCATTTACGGGCTAAAACTTGATAACTCATTGCGACTCTTATGTGTTACGGAATAGTATTCCGTACTAAGAAATATTAATGACCGGCAAACTCAACTAATGTAAATGAATTGATGCCTTCTTTTTCTAGACGTTCTTTACCGCCTAAATCCGGTAACCAGATCACAAATGCAGCATGTTCTACTTTACCGCCTAAGCGACGAATTAATTTTGCCGTAGCGTCAATCGTACCGCCGGTTGCTAATAAATCGTCTACAACTAATACGTTGTCACTTTCTTTTACTGAATCTAAATGGATCTCTAACGTATCTTCGCCATATTCTAAAGCATAAGATTGTGAAATCACTTCACGTGGTAATTTTTTCGGTTTACGCACTAATACAAAAGGTACGCCCAACGCAAGTGCTACCGGTGCACCAAAGATAAAGCCACGAGATTCTGTTCCAACAACTTTAGTAATTCCTTTATCTTTAAATTCAGCGACAATCGCATCTACGCTTGCTTTGAATGCTTCCGGCACTTCTAATAATGAGGTAATGTCACGGAAAATAATACCTGCTTTCGGATAGTCAGGAATAGATTTGATAGATGATTTGATTAAATCTAATTGGTTCATGGTTAGACCTTAAAAAAATAGCAAAATAACCTGAGGAATTTAACAAAATTGAGCAAAATTACAAGGGAAATTTAAGGGAGTAGGCAATTCGCTGCTATTTTCAATGTCATTAGCCTATTTTCCATATAAAAAATTATATAAATCCATTGATTTTATAGAATAAATTATATAACCTATGTAAAAAATTCTACGGAGATACTATGAACCAAATTCTTATCCCTTATGTTGCGATGGCAGAGATGTTAGTTGAAACATTCGGTAAAAGTTGTGAAGTGGTTTTACATGATTTAAATCGCCCTGAACATTCGGTTGTGTATGTTGCCGGTGATGTTACACATCGTAAACCAGGGCAGAATTTTGATCATTTGGTTAAGGAAGTGATGTTATCGGATAAGCTAAATAATAACTATGTAGCCAATTACTATTTTGAAACTGAAGGTAAACTTATTCGTTCATCCACTCAACTGATTTTTGATGCAAACCAACAGTTGGTTGGTGCTTTGTGTATCAATATTGATACGACACCGATTACTGAGCAAATCGCTTATTTAAATACCTTATTGCCGAATCTAAATCAGATAAAGCAAACTGAGCAAACGCTAGAAATAGAAGAGCTTCCGCTTTCTGCAATGGCAGAAAATTTAATGGATAAAATTTTAAACGGACAATCTGTTCAGACGATGACTCGAGATGAAAAAATTCAAAAGATTCGTTTTATGGAACAAAAAGGTTTGTTTTTAATGAAAGGCAGTATTGAGAAAGCTGCTGAAAAATTAGGCGTGAATAAAGTGACTATTTATAGTTATTTAGATGAAGTAAGAGGAAAACGCTAATGGAAATTATTCTACCGAATCAAAGTAAAGGGCATTATTCACCGGCAATAAAATCCAACGGAATGTTGTATGTATCGGGACAACTTCCATTTAATACCGAAGGAAAAATTGTTGGCGATATTGCCACTCAAACCAAACAAGTTCTTGCTAATTTAGCTCAAGTACTCGCCGTTGCTGGTCTTAGTAGAAATGATGTGATGCAATGCCGTGTGTATATTCCCGATGTAGCTTATTGGGATACGGTGAATCAAGTTTATGCGGATTTTTTCGGTTCACATAAACCTGCTCGTACCGTTGTACCTTGCGGTAATTTGCATTACAACGCACTTATCGAAATTGACGCGGTTGCGGAATTTGCTTAGGAGAATCAATATGAAGTTTATCTGTAATCAATGCCAACAAATTGCACCGGTATCTACTCGCCAAGCAAAATGTCAATGTGGCGGATTGTGGTCATTAGATTATCAGCCGCCTAAATTTGATCTCAATCAGATTGATCAGCATGAGTGGAGCTTATTTCGTTATCGAAAATTTATCGCTTTGCAAGATGAAAGTTGGCGTGATATTTCCTTGGGAGAGGGAATGACGCCGATAGTCCGTTTTGATGAAAATGTATTATTAAAAATGGATTACTTTATGCCAACGCTTTCCTTTAAAGACCGTGGTGCGGCGGTACTTATCAGTCATTGTAAGTCGATTGGTGTTGAATCGGTGGTACAAGATAGTAGTGGTAATGCAGGCAATAGTGTCGCAGCCTATTGCGCTAAAGCGGGTATTCAATGTGAAATTTTTGTACCGGAAGGAACATCGCCGAAAAAAATTAATATGATTGAGTCGCATGGTGCTAAAGCTAATGTGATTAAAGGTAGCCGTGATCATTGTGCAGATGTATGTCGTGCTAAAGTTGAAAATGAGGGCGTTTATTATGCCAATCACGTGTATAACCCCTTCTTCTACGAAGGTACGAAAACGTATATTTATGAAACGTTTGAACAGCTCGGGCGGATTCCAAAACATATTGTCGTTCCGGTTGGAAACGGTACTTTGTTTATTGGTGTCATTAAAGGACTAGAACATTTGTTGGAAAGTGGCGTTATTGATGAAATGCCAACGATTATTGCATTACAAAGCGAATATTGTGATCCATTATTGCAAGCGGTCAAAAAAGGGCAAAAATTTGCAGAACAGGTTGAGATTAAGCCGACTATCGCCGAAGGTATTGCAATTGGGCAGCCTATGCGAGCAAGTGAAATTTTAGCTTATGCGGAAAAATATGCGATTCGTTTTGTACATGCACCGGAAGATAAAATTCTTGCGGCACGAAACGCTTTAGCCAAAAAAGGGATTTATTGTGAACATACTACCGCAGCCAACTATGCGGCTTATCTTCATTACTGTGAACTATATGGTACAGTAGAAGATTGCTTAATTACGATGTGTGGTGCTGGACTGAAATCAGATCATTAAACGAAGGGAAATAATATGTCGGAAAAAACATTCGAAAATTTGACCGCACTTTTAGACCAATATCAAGCTCGTTATCGAGTAGTCCGTCATACTAGTGCCGGTAAATCGGAAGAGGTTGCGAAAATTCGTGGTACGGAAATCGGGCAAGGGGCAAAAGCCTTGGTGTGTAAAATCAAAGGAAATGGTGTAAAACAAGCGGTACTTGCTATTTTACCAGCCGATGAGCAGGCGGATTTAAATCAAATCGCCCAATACTTAGGCGGTACAAAGGCGTCTCTTGCCAGTCCTAAAGAAGTTGATGAACTTACAGATTGTGTCTTTGGTGCGATTCCACCTTTTAGCTTTCATCCGGATCTTAAACTTATTGCAGATCCTAGTCTACTCGAACGCTATGCCGAGCTTGCTTTTAACGCCGGTACGTTAGAACGCTCAATTATTTTAAATACGCAAGATTATGCACGTATTGTTCAGCCGACATTAGTAAGTTTTGTAAAAAGAGAAATATAGAGGCTACTCAGTTTTATATTCATTATGTAATGTTAAAAAATATGAAAAAAAGACCGCTTACTTTGGCGGTCTTTATCAATCTACCTGATATCTTTAGCAAGATAATGGAGTACACCGCCAAAGACTTTTTCCAGATTTTCGTTAGTAAAGGTGGTTTCGGTTTTTCCGGCAGCAAGTAAGGTACGGTTTATCATTAATACTTGATCGCAAAAGCTCGGTACGCTGTTTAAATTATGGGTTGAAACTAAAACTAAATGTCCTTCGCTACGCAGTTGTTGCAACAATTCAACGATAGCATTTTCGGTTTTGACATCAACACCGGTAAACGGCTCGTCCAGTAAAATAATCTGACTTTCTTGTGCCAATGCTCGAGCAAGAAACACACGCTTTTTCTGTCCGCCGGAAAGCTCACCGATTTGGCGGTGTTGTAAATGGCAAATGTCCACTCGTTCCATTGCCTGCATCACTTTTTGTTTATCAAGAGATGAAGGACGGCGTAGCAATCCCATATAGCCGTAGCGTCCCATCATAACGACATCGTAAACGGAAACCGGAAATTGCCAATCGACTTCTTCACTTTGTGGCACATAAGATACCAGATTTTGTTTCAAGGCTTGTTGAATCGGCATCTGGTTTAACAGAATTGTACCCGTTTGAGGTTTGACTAATCCCATTAAACTTTTAAAAAGCGTAGATTTACCACCGCCATTTACACCGATTAAAGCACAAATCGTACCGTTCTGTAATTGGAAAGACACATCATGTAAGGCTAAATGCCCGTTATTATAACGGACACTTAGCTTTTCAACAGAAATAGAAGTTGGAATGGATACCATATTATTTTTTGCTTTTTCAAAACCGTCAACAATCGTGCTGATTGTCACTTTTAATAGATCTAAATAAGTTGGTACAGCCCCGTCTTTGGTTGAAAGTGAATCAACATATAACACACCACCGTATAATGCACCAGTTTCTTTCGCTACTTGTTTAGCCGGTTTATCCGATACGGTACTTTCGCTGAAAACAACAGGGATATTGTTAGCTTTTACGCCGTCGATTACTTTTTTCACTTGTTGCGGAGAACCTTGTTCTTCAGCATTGATTGCCCATAAATAAAGCTCTTTTAACTGATAATCTTGTGCTAAATAACTAAATGCCCCTTCACTAGTTACTAACCAACGTTGTGCTTCCGGAATAACGGATAGACGTTGGCGTAACGGTTCCGCAATGGCTTTTACTTTTTCAGCATAAACTTTAGCATTTTGGTTATAGCTTTCGGCATTTTTCGGATCGTATTTCACTAATGCGGCACGAATATTTTCAATATACTGCAGAGCATTAGCTGATGACATCCAAGCATGCGGATTTGGTAAGTTTTTATATTCACCTTCAGTAATTGCAATTGGCGTAATGCCTTCAGTCACAACAACAGCCGGTTTTCCTTTTACATTTTCAAAGAAACGTTCAAACCAACGTTCTAAATTCATACCGTTCCATAAGATAAGGTCAGCTTTTTGTGCTTTTACAATATCTTTTGGTGTCGGTTGATAGTCATGAATTTCCGCACCGGGTTTGGTAATAGATTCTACAACTGCTTTATCACCGGCAACATTTTGTGCAATATCTTGGATCACGGTAAAGGTTGTGACAACTTTGAATGGAGCTGCCATCGTTAATGTTGCACTTAAACCTAATGCAACCACAAATGCTTGTTTTAAAAATGAAAGTTTCATAGTTTCTCCTTTTAAGTTATGAATTTTCACTCTGAATGAAATTGAGAATAAATCTCAATTGATAATAATTATAAACATTTTATGGGTTTAGGTAAACCGGCAATTTTAGTGGCTTGTTTTGCTGGACCGTCAGGAAATAAACGTTGTAAATAACGGCTGTTTCCTTTCTCGTCACCAAATTTTTGTGCCATCGCTTTGACTAACATTCGGATTGCTGGCGAGGTTTTGTATTCTTGATAGAAATCACGCACTAGAAAAATAATTTCCCAGTGTTCATCGGTCAGAACGATTTGCTCTTTCTTTGCAATTTCAATCGCAAGCGCTTCCGACCAATCATCAAGGTTAGTTAAGTAACCTGAAGCATCTGTTGGATATTTTTGTTCGTTTAATTCAATGTAATGCATAAAAATAAAAAGTGCCACAGGTGTGGCACTTACTCTCTCAAATTTGTTTTAGATTAATCGTCACTACCTAGTACACCGAAGATTTGTAATAGGCTTAAGAATAGATTGTATAGAGATACATATAAATCTACGGTTGCACGGATATAATTCGTTTCGCCACCGTGAATAATATTACTCGTTCCCAGTAAAATCGCACCGCTTGAGAACACCACAAATAATGCACTCATTGCAAGGCTTAATGCCGGAATTGCTAAGAAAATATTTGCGATGATGCCAACAAGTAATACAACAAATAATGCCATCATCATACCTGATAAGAATGACATATCTTTCTTAGTTGTAAGTACATAAGCCGAACAAGCAAAGAATACCAATGCGGTTGCGCCTAATGCAAGTGCAATCACATCACCTAAACCTGCACCGATATAACGATTTAAAATCGGTCCTAAGGTGTAGCCCAAAAAGCCGGTTAATGCAAATACGCTTAAGATACCTGCACCACTATTTGCGGTTGCGTTAGTTAGAAATAATAAACCGTAGAAACCGATTAATAATCCCCACCAAGGCAATGCTGGTGCGTTCATTGACATTGCGATAAAAGCAATGACTGCTGAGAAAGCTAATGTCATTGAAAGTAAGAAATAAGTATTACGTAATACTTTATGGGTGCTGAGTAATGATTCGTTACTTGCTGCACCGCTAATTACACGATTTTCCATATTGTTTCCTTTAAGTTGAACAAACGTTTTATTTATATATGGACAAACTTCCATAAATCAAGTGTAAATTAGCGACAAATTTAACCAAAGTCAATTGACTTTATCTATGCAATAGTTAAAAATTTTCTTATGAGTGTGATACACTTAAATGACCTAATATTTACTTTGCAAATGCCCTATATGAAACTGAATTTTCCTACCTATCTGACCTTATTTCGGGTTATTTTGATTCCTCTATTTGTGGTTGCTTTTTACTTACCTAACGGTTGGTATTCAGCTGAAATCTCAACACTTATTTTCTTTATTGCGTCCATTACTGATGCTTTTGATGGCTATTTGGCTCGCAAATGGAACCAAACTACACATTTAGGTGCATTTTTAGATCCGGTTGCTGATAAAGTATTAGTCGCAGTCGCATTAGTGTGTGTCGTTGAATATTACCATACATGGTGGATTACTATCCCTGCGGCGATTATGATTGCTCGAGAAATTATTATTTCCGCATTAAGAGAGTGGATGGCTGAATTAGGTGAGCGTGCAAGTGTGGCGGTTTCAATTTGGGGAAAATTTAAAACAACCGCACAAATGTTAGCATTGGGCGGAATGTTATGGCGATTTAACTTTGCAATGGAAGTCTTGGCTTGGATTTTGCTTTATGTGGCAGCAGGTTTAACATTATGGTCAATGTTCCAATATCTTCAAGCCTCTAAAAATAGCTTAATGAAATCCTAACCTTATCTACCGAAGCACGGAATAACATCGAGCAAGCGGTTAATTTTATGAATTTTCTTGCAAGTTCTGATGTTTTCCGTGTTTATTTCTAAAAAATAGTATGTCTTTATTTGATGCTAAATCCTTTCTTGCCGATGTGCCTCATCTTCCCGGTGTTTACCGTATGTATGATGCGAAAAATATCATTATCTATGTCGGTAAAGCCAAAGATCTTAAAAAACGCTTATCCAGTTATTTTCGTAGCCAACTCGCCAGTAAGAAAACTGAAGCGTTAGTTGCTCACATTCATCATATCGAAACCACGATAACCCATTCGGAAACAGAAGCGTTATTGCTGGAACACAATTACATTAAAGAAAATCAGCCGAAGTACAATGTACTTTTGCGTGATGATAAATCCTATCCGTATATTTTACTCACAAAGCATCAGCACCCCCGAATTACGTCATTTCGTGGCAGTAAAAAAATTGCCGGTGAATATTTTGGCCCTTACCCAAATGTCGGTGCAGTACGTGAAACGCTTAACTTACTGCAAAAATTATTCCCGATTCGCCAATGTGAAGACAGTTATTATAAAAACCGTTCTCGTCCTTGTTTGCAATATCAAATCGGGCGTTGTCTTGCCCCTTGTGTAGAGGGTTATTACTCACAAGCGGAATATGATAACCAAGTAAATTTAGTTCGTTTGTTTTTACAGGGCAAAGACGGGCAAGTGGTCGAACATTTAGTACAAAAAATGGAAAGTGCTGCACAAGATTTAGATTTTGAAGCGGCAGCTCGTTTTCGCGATCAAATTCAATCAGTGCGAGCGGTACAAGAAAAACAATTTGTCTCTAATGAACGTTTAGATGATTTGGATATTATTTCGATTGCTTATCAACACGGCATTGCTTGTGTGCATATTTTATTTGTGCGTCACGGAAAGGTATTAGGTAATCGTTCCTATTTTCCTAAAGTACCGAATAATACCGATTTAACCGAGTTAGCGGATACTTTTGTCGGGCAGTTTTATTTACAGATGAACCAACATCGCACGATACCGAATCAAATTATTATTGATCAGCCGTTAAGTGAATCAGCAGCATTAGCTAATGTGTTGTCGGAACAGGCAGGGCATAAGATCAGTATTGCAGATAAAAATATTCGTGGTGATAAGAGCCGTTATTTGGCCTTGGCGAAAACCAATGCAGAAGCCGCACTTACTTTACAACTTAAACAAGATACGCATATTCGCCAGCGTTATGATTCGCTCAAATCGTTATTAAATTTGGCGGAAATCAAGCGGATGGAATGTTTCGATATTTCTCACACAATGGGCAATCAAACGGTCGCCTCTTGTGTGGTGTTTGATGAAAACGGACCGTTAAAATCAGATTACCGCCGTTTTAACATTGAAGGCATTATAGGCGGTGATGACTATGCGGCAATGGAACAAGCCCTATTAAAACGCTATGATCGTAATTTGGAAGAAGAAAAAATCCCAGATATTATTTTTATCGATGGTGGTAAAGGGCAGCTTAATCGAGCGTTAGAAACCTTTGCTTCGTTAAATGTCAGTTGGGATAAGCGTAAACCGCTGTTAATTGGTGTAGCGAAAGGCGTGGAAAGAAAAGCCGGTTTAGAAACCTTGTTGATCAGTAAGTGGGATAAGGAAATCCACTTGCCTCCGGATAGCCCTGCCTTGCATTTAATTCAGCATATTCGTGATGAATCACATAATCATGCGATTACCGGACACCGCAAAAAACGCCAAAAAGCTTTTACGGAGAGTGGATTGGAATCAATCGCCGGTGTTGGAGCAAAACGTCGCCAAGCGTTACTAAAATATCTCGGTGGTATGCAAGGGGTGAAAGCTGCAACTTTAGAGGAAATTCAATCTGTTCCCGGCATTTCAAAACAACTTGCCGAAGTGATTTTTGATACGCTACAACATAGCTAATAAGTAGCAAGCGGTCGAATTTGTAAGATTTTCTGCAAATTTAACCGCTTATAAATAGAGATAAGACCAAGATGTTCGATAGCCATATTCATTTAGACCAACTTGAAGCAAGCCAAATAGAACAGATAGTTAGCGATCCTTTGCTGCAAGGCGTATTGGCGGTCAGTACCGATTTAGCCAGCGCGGAAAGATTATTAGCATTAAAACAAAAGTTTCCGAAAATCCAAATTGCGGCAGGATTTCACCCCGAACAGCCGTTAATCGATGATAAACAGCAACAAGCGTTATTTGATTGGATTGTAAAAAATCGAGAAAATTTGACCGCTATCGGTGAAGTAGGGTTACCGTATTATTTAAAAAGGCAGAATCCTAAGCTGGATTATCAGTCTTATCTTGCCTTATTGGAACAATTTATTGCATTGAGCAAGCGGTTAAATTTACCGCTAAATTTGCATATTGTGCATAATGATGTGGCGATAATGCTGGATTTGCTGGAAAAATACCAAATTCAACACGCTCATTTCCATTGGTTTAAAACCGATGATGATTCGCTTGAACGTTTTCTTCGTACCCCTTATTTCGCTAGTGTTACACCGGATATTTTATGGAATCCGAAAACGCAAAAAATTGCTAAAAATTTACCGCTTGATCGTTTGCTGATTGAAACCGATAGCCCATGGCAACACGAAGGTTTAGAAAATGCGAGTATTTCACAGCAATTGCAAGCAATATTGACACAATTAGCTAAATTAAGAGCTGAGTCAGAGAATGTGATTAGAACACAAATTAGGCAGAATCATCAGCGGTTATATGGGGTAGTATAAGAAAATGGAATATTCGTGCAGCACAGAAAAACGGTGCAATTTTTGCAGAATTAGCAAAAATTACACCGCTTGTATTAATTTTGCTCTATTAGATGATATCGATTGATATATTTAATTTTCCCACTTAAGCACTTTTGAGCTTGAATTTTCTTGATATCTAAGTGTTCTGGACAAACAACCGGTAGATTATCTGCTTCCACTCGATTGATAAATAAGAATAAGAAAAGAAGTAATATTTTTATTCTAACGACATACACTAGTGCCATATTTGCTACCACCAGGTAAGCATTCACATGCTTCTCCGTCTCTATCACGATCTAAATTTCTAGCTCCTGTTTGTTGCATATAAGATTGGGCTTCCTGTTGATTTGAAAAATCGGCACATCTTGCTGCGAATGAAGTTGGTATCATTAAGGATAAGCTAAATAAAACTAATAGATTGTTTTTCATTGGTGACCCTCCTAAGGTGTAATTTATGTTTAAAGAACCTGTTTTAGGTTCGGTCTTTATTGTATCTTGAACCTTAAAAAGGTTCAAGATAATTTGTACCTAAAATGGGTACATGGGAAATTTAAGATTATCAATTCATTCTGAAGAGCATTTATGGCTTAGGGAATTATTCCTAAAACGCCGTCAAGAGCTTGAATTAACTCAACGCACATTAGGCGAAAAAATGGGCGTTCTTTACTCATTTATTGGAAAAGTAGAAACGGGCGATCGTAGATTAGATATTTTTGAATTTATAGCTTATTGCAAAGGGTTAGAGTTAGATCCGGTAGAAGTACTAATAGAAATAGAGCAAAAGTTTGGCTGTGCAAGTGTAAAAAATAAATAAAGTAAAAACGGAGCATTTTTATAAATTTAAAATGCTCCGTTTTTATTAGCTTTAAATAAATCTTACTTTTTATTCGCCTTTAGCATTGCCATTAGGTTGGCGATATTGGCTGAGGTTTTTTCGACTTTCTGTTCTTCGGTCATTTTCGGTTTTTCACTTTCCCAGACTAAATCGTCTTGTGGTAATTCAAGTAAGAAGCGGCTTGGTTCCGGTTTGATAATTTCACCGTACTGGCGGCGTTCTTTGCAGAGTGAAAATGTTAGCGTTTGTTGCGCTCGAGTAATGCCCACGTAAGCAAGACGGCGTTCTTCCTCGACATTATCCTCATCCAGACTGGTTTGATGCGGCAAAATGCCTTCTTCCATACCGACTAAGAAAACGTGCGGAAATTCCAAGCCTTTTGAAGCATGTAAGGTCATTAATTGCACTTGGTCCGCTTCATCATCGTCTTCACCACGTTCTAACATATCACGCAACGTCAGGCGGTTTACCACTTGCACCAACGTCATCGGCTCTTCGATTTCATCACCTTCCAGCATACCTTGTACCCATTCAAACAACGTTTGCACGTTACGGCTTTGCATTTCAGCCGCTTTCGGCGAAGTAGCCGTTTCATACAAATAGGCTTCGTATTGAATTTTTGCCAATAAATCTTTTACCGCTTCAATCGGATCGGAACGTTCCGCTTGGTCGGCGATTTCGACAATCCAACGGGCAAAATCTTGCAATGCTTGATAGGGCTTGGGTGTCAGACGTTGAATCAATTCAAAATCGAAAATCGCTTCAAACAAGCTGACCTGTTTTTCATTGGCAAGTAAGCCTAATTTTTCCAGCGTTACCGCACCGATTTCCCGTTTTGGGGTATTAACGATACGTAAAAACGCCGCATCATCGTCTTGATTCACTACTAAACGCAAGTAAGCCATCATATCTTTAATTTCGGCACGGGCGAAAAATGACGTTCCCCCGGAAATTTTGTAGGGGATACGGTTTTGCATCAGTAATTTTTCTAGCAAGCGAGACTGATGATTACCACGATATAAAATCGCATAATCTTTGTATTTGGTTTTGTTGGAAAAACGATGGGCGATTAATTCCCCAACAATACGTTCCGCTTCGTGTTCTTCATTTTTGGCTTCGATAACATTTAATTTTTCACCTTCGCCTAAATTCGAAAATAAGCGTTTTTGGAAAATATGATCGTTGTTATCAATTAAAATATTGGCGCAGTGCAAAATGCGTTGGCTGGAACGGTAATTTTGCTCCAGTTTAATCACTTTTAAATCGAAATCTTCACGCAAACGTTGCATATTTTCCGGTTTTGCGCCACGCCACGAATAGATCGATTGGTCATCATCACCAACAACCGTGAAATTTGCCTCATTGCCTACCAATAATTTGATCAGCTCATATTGGCTGGTATTGGTATCTTGGTATTCATCCACCAGTAAATAACGGACTTTCTGCTGCCAGCGGGCTTTTGCTTCCGGAAATTGGCGAAACAGCAATACCGGCAGCATAATCAAATCATCAAAATCAAGCGCATTATAGGCTTTTAGCTGATTTTGGTAGAGCTGATAAAAATGCGAAAACACACGTTCACGCTCATCTCGCACACGTGTTAATACCATTTCGGGCGAAAGCAGATCGTTTTTCCAATTGGAAATGGTAGAAATTAACGCCTTAAGTAAATCTTTATCTTCTGCGACATTTTCCGGTAACAAATGTTTGAGTAATGCGAGTTGATCGTGTTCGTCAAACAACGTCATACTGGATTTGAAACCCAGTAATTTGTACTCACGTTTTAAAATTTCAAAACCGAGGGTGTGGAAGGTGGAAATGGTTAGCCCTTTGCTATTTTCTTTACCGATAGAATGGGCAACACGCTCACGCATTTCACGAGCCGCTTTGTTGGTAAAGGTTACCGCTGCGATTTGTTTTGGCGAGTAACCGCAATGAGCTATCAGATGGGCGATTTTATTAATGATGACACGTGTTTTGCCCGAGCCGGCACCGGCTAGTACCAGACAAGCCCCCGTTACATATTCCACCGCTTGTTGTTGTTGATCATTTAATTTCATTTTATCTACTTTTATCTACTTTATTTTCAGCCATTTTTTAAACCGCAATATTCTAGCCGAAAGACAACAAGCGGTCGAATTTCTTTGAGATTTTACAATTGGAATCAAAATGCCTAAATTCCTTAAAAATCAAATTTTTGCTTTTAAAATGTGACCGTTAGCTATATCATTAACAGTTAGTTTTAAGCGTATGGTATTACGCACTCGCCCTGAAAATAATTCAGATTTTGCATTTTCATTTTATGCCCTAGGGGGAAGACAAAAGTAGATGGAACAGTTAGAACAAAAACCAATCATCGAACTACGCAATGTTACTAAAAGCTATGGTAGCAAAACGATTCTTAAAGATTTAAATTTAACCATTAATGACGGTGAATTTTTGACGATTTTAGGTCCTTCAGGTTGTGGTAAAACGACAGCATTACGATTAATTGCCGGATTTGAAGACTTGACGGAAGGTTCGATTATTCTTGACGGTCAAGATGTATCTAACGTTCCTGCTGAACAACGCCCTGTCAATACGGTTTTCCAAAGCTATGCGTTATTCCCACATATGACGATTTTTGAAAACGTTGCTTTTGGTTTACGTATGCAAAAAGTACCGAATGACCAAATCAAACCGCGTGTAATGGAAGCATTGCGTATGGTACGTTTAGAAGATCGTGCGGAGCAAAAACCGGCTCAGCTTTCAGGCGGTCAGCAACAACGTATTGCGATTGCACGTGCGGTAGTAAATAAACCTAAAGTTTTATTATTGGATGAATCGCTTTCTGCACTTGACTATAAACTACGTAAAGAAATGCAGAATGAGCTAAAAGCATTACAACGCCAATTAGGCATTACCTTTATTTTCGTTACGCACGATCAAGAAGAAGCATTAACGATGTCTGATCGTATTATCGTAATGAACGGTGGTAAGATTGCACAAGACGGTACGCCTCGTGAAATCTATGAAGAACCGAGTAATCTATTTGTCGCTCGTTTTATCGGTGAAATTAACGTATTTGATGCAACCGTGATTGAGCGAGTTGATGCACGTAATGTAAAAGCGAATGTAGAAGGTCGTATCTGTAACATTAAAGTGGAAGATATGGACGTTCAGCCGAATCAAAAACTGAAAGTGCTTTTACGTCCGGAAGATATTTTGATCGAAGAGTTGGATGAAAACGAAAGTTCAAAAGCGATTGTTGGTCATATTTTAGATCGTAACTATAAAGGTATGACATTAGAGTCAAGTGTAAAACTTGATCACAATGGTATGAGCGTATTGGTGAGCGAATTCTTTAATGAAGACGATCCGAATATCGATCACGAAGTTGGTCAAAAAGTGGCATTAACGTGGTATGAAGGTTGGGAGGTTGTACTCAACGATGAAGATTGCTAATAACAAATTCCAAGCCGGAACAGTTTCAGTTATCTTCGGTTGGTTGTTACTTTTTGTACTTGTACCGAACGTATTGGTGCTGTTAATCAGCTTTTTAACGGAAAATCGTCAAAGTGCCTACTTTGTAGATTTTATCTTTAGCTTAGACGCATATACACAGTTGTTCAATGATACTTATGCTACGGTATTGTGGAACTCATTTAAAATGTCTGCAATTGCGACATTTTTCTGTTTAATTATCGGTTATCCGTTTGCGTTTATTATTGCAAAAATGCCGGCGAAAATTCGTCCGATTTTACTGTTTTTAGTCGTATTGCCATTTTGGACAAACTCATTGATTCGTATTTATGGCATTAAAATTTTCTTAGGCATGAAGGGCGTATTAAACGAAACATTATTGGCGATCGGTTTAATTGACGAACCTCTGCGTTTATTAAACTCTGAATTGGCGATTATCATCGGTTTAGTGTATATCTTGTTACCGTTTATGATTCTACCGCTTTATTCTTCAATTGAGAAAATTGACGGTCGTTTATTAGAAGCGGCAAAAGACTTAGGTGCGAATGCATTCCAACGTTTTGTGCGAGTTACCATTCCGCTTACAATGCCTGGGATTGTGGCAGGTTGTTTATTGGTATTATTACCGGCAATGGGAATGTTCTATGTTGCTGACTTATTAGGCGGCGGTAAAACACCATTAATCGGTAACATTATTAAGAGCTTGTTCTTAAATACCAACCAATTTGCATTAGGTTCAGCAGTAAGTATCGCACTTACCGTGTTAATGGCATTAATGTTATATGTTTATTACCGTGCAAATAAATTATTAAATAAAAAGGTGGAGCTTGAATAATGAAAAAGACATTAAGAAACTTTTTTATGTTCGTGGTGTTTGCCTACCTTTATATTCCGATTATTATTTTGGTAGTAAACTCATTTAACGAAGATCGCTACGGCTTACAATGGAAAGGGTTTAGTTGGAACTGGTATGAGCGTTTATTTGCAAATGATACGCTGGTTCATGCAACTATGAATTCATTGACGATTGCATTTTTTGCCGCAACGTTTTCAACTATTTTAGGGACATTAACTTCGATTGCATTATATCGTTATAAATTCCGTGGTAAGCAAATGGTTGGCGGTTTACTGTTTATCGTCATGATGTCACCGGATATCGTCATGGCAGTTTCATTATTAGTGCTGTTTATGATTTTAGGTGTGCAACTTGGCTTTATTTCGTTATTAATTGCACATATTACTTTCTGTTTGCCTTATGTAGTAATTACTATTTCATCTCGCTTAAGTGATTTTGACGGTAAGATGTTGGAAGCGGCGAAAGATTTAGGTGCAAGCGAAGTGACGATTTTACGTAAAATTATTTTACCTCTAGCATTACCATCGATTATTTCCGGTTGGTTATTAAGTTTTACGATTTCGTTAGATGACGTAGTGGTTTCATCATTTGTTACCAGCCCAAGTTATGAAGTATTACCGTTAAAAATCTTCTCGCTAGTGAAAACGGGTGTGACGCCGGAAGTCAATGCATTAGCAACAATTATGATTATTTTCTCATTAACATTGGTAGTTTTAAGCCAATTAGTGGTAAGAAAAAAGCGTAATTTAATTTGATTAAAAATGGCCCGCTGATTAGCGGGCTATTTTTTTGCAAAAAATTAGCCGAAATAGACCGCTTGTCAGCCTGTTATTCTATACAGTTTTCTGTTATGCTAAGGCAAATTTTTTAGTTTGGAATAAAATCAATGATCGGAAGATTACACGGTAAAATTATTGAAAAACAACCGCCTGAAATGGTAATTGATGTTCAAGGTGTCGGATATGAAGTGCTATTGCCGATGACGAGCTTTTACAGCTTGCCGCAAGTAGGTGAAGAAGCCACAATCTTTACGCATTTAGTAGTACGTGAAGATGCACATTTATTATTTGGTTTTGCACAAAAGCAAGATAGAACACTATTTCGTGAATTGATTAAAACTAATGGTGTCGGACCTAAATTAGCACTTGCGATTTTATCGGCGATGTCGGTTTCACAATTTGCGAATGCGGTAGAGCAAGAAGAATTAGCCAAATTAACTAAAATTCCGGGCATTGGGCGTAAGACAGCTGAGCGTTTATTAGTCGAGCTCAAAGGCAAATTCAAAGGTGTGGCACAAAGCGATTTCTTTGAAGAACATTCGGTGGAAACGATTGTTGCAACACATTCGCATGATCCGGCAGATGAAGCCCGTGATGCTTTAGTAGCGTTAGGCTATAAACTTGCTGATGCCGAGAAGATGATTAAAAAAGTGAATAAAGTAGGCGCAACCAGCGAACAATTAATTCGTGAAGCATTAAAAGCCTCTCTTTAAAAAGTAAAAATACCTTAAATGATTGAAGCAGATAGAATAATTAGTGCCTCACCGAAGCGTGAGGAAGAAGTCATTGATCGTGCAATTCGTCCTAAATTATTGACGGATTATGTCGGTCAGCCGTCTGTACGAGAGCAGATGGAGATTTTTATTAAAGCGGCAAAATTGCGTGATGAGGCGTTAGATCACTTATTGATTTTCGGCCCACCAGGATTGGGGAAAACCACCTTAGCCAATATTGTTGCCAACGAAATGGGCGTGAATATTCGTACCACTTCCGGACCGGTGCTGGAGAAAGCGGGCGATTTGGCGGCAATGTTGACCAATTTAGAGCCTTATGACGTATTATTTATTGATGAGATCCACCGCTTATCACCGGCGATTGAAGAAGTGCTTTATCCGGCGATGGAAGATTATCAGCTGGATATTATGATTGGCGAAGGGCCGGCGGCACGTTCAATTAAATTGGATTTACCGCCGTTTACCTTAGTAGGAGCAACTACTCGTGCTGGTTCGCTGACTTCTCCGTTACGTGACCGTTTTGGCATTGTACAGCGTTTAGAGTTTTACTCGGTAGATGATTTAACCTCAATCGTAAAACGTAGTGCCGATTGCTTAAACTTAAATTTATCGCCAGACGGTGCTTATGAAGTAGCTCGCCGCTCACGAGGCACACCTCGAATTGCCAACCGTTTATTACGCCGTGTGCGAGATTATGCCGATGTACGTAATAATGGTGTGATTACTTCTGATATTGCCAAACAGGCGTTGGCGATGCTTGATGTGGATTCCGAAGGTTTTGACTTTATGGACATCAAGTTACTGCAAGCGATTGTAGAACGTTTTGACGGAGGTCCGGTCGGCTTAGATAACTTAGCCGCAGCAATTGGTGAAGAACGAGATACGATTGAAGACGTACTTGAACCTTATTTGATTCAGCAGGGCTTTTTGCAACGAACGCCGCGAGGACGTATTGCTACTAGCCGAACTTATGCACATTTAGGCATTGCAAAATTAGATTAAATACAAGCGGTTGTTTTTGTAAGATTTTAGGCAAAAATAACCGCTTGTTTCCTATGCTATTTTAGTATTGCAATATAATTGCAACTGACATCATTATTCAGCCAAAACTTTTCCGTTAGCGGATTAAAATGATATCCTTTCATTTCTTGGCAGCGTAAATTCGCCATATCACACCAATTTAATAATTCCGCTGGTTTAATAAATTTTTCAAATTCGTGTGTCCCTTTCGGCAACATTTTTAGTACGTATTCCGCCCCGATGATAACTAACATATAGGCTTTAAATGTACGGTTAATGGTAGAGAAAAACAGCACGCCGTCCGGTTTGAGTAACGCTTTACAGCTTTTAATAATCGAAAGTGGATCCGGTACGTGTTCCAACATTTCCATACAGGTAATCACATCAAATTTTTCGGTATGAGAAGCGGTCTGATTTTGCACAAAATCTTCAATTGTGGTTTGGCGGTAATCAATGCTTAAGCCACTTTCTTCAGCGTGTTTACGTGCAACGTCAAGTGGTTCGGTAGTCATATCAATACCCGTAACATTTGCACCGGCTTTTGCCATTGCTTCACTTAAAATGCCTCCGCCACAGCCGACATCTAACACTTTTTTGCCGAATAGTCCGTTTGATTTTTGCTGGATATAGTCTAAGCGTAGCGGATTAAGTAAATGAATTGGTTTAAAACTGCCGTTCGGCTCCCACCAAGTAGCAGCCATTTTTTCAAATTTATCGAGTTCTGTTTGATCAATGTTATTCATAGAAAATTGTCTTAAGTAAGTGAAAAAGGTCAAATTGCAAAATATTCTCTTAATTTGACCGCTTGTATTCATTTTCAACTTTCAAAATCCAACTTTCAACTGTTTTTTGTGCTATAATTGAATGAATTTTTCGCCCTAATGAATAGGGCTACTTCTTTAAACGTGATTAGGAAATTTCAATGAGCGAATTAGCCAAAGATATTACTCCCGTCAGTATCGAAGACGAGTTAAAAACGTCTTATCTCGACTATGCGATGTCTGTTATTGTCGGACGTGCGCTACCCGATGTGCGTGATGGTTTAAAACCGGTACACCGCCGCGTGTTATTCTCAATGGATCAAAACAGCAATACGTTTAACCGCCCACACGTAAAATCTGCACGTGTGGTGGGTGACGTAATCGGTAAATACCACCCACACGGTGATTCTGCTGTGTATGACACCATTGTACGTATGGCACAGCCGTTCTCACTTCGTTATATGTTGGTTGACGGTCAAGGTAACTTTGGTTCGATTGACGGCGATGCGCCGGCTGCGATGCGTTATACCGAAGTGCGTATGCAAAAAATTACGCAGGAATTATTAACGGATTTAGATAAGGAAACCGTGGATTACTCGCCGAACTATGACGGCAAAGAGATGATTCCTGATGTATTACCGACCAAAATCCCAGCGTTATTAGTAAACGGTTCATCCGGTATTGCGGTTGGTATGGCAACCAATATTCCGCCGCACAACTTAAATGAAGTGTTGGACGGTTGTTTAGCTTACATTGAAGACGAGCAAATCAGCATTGAAGAATTAATGCGTTTTATCCCGGGGCCGGATTTCCCGACAGGGGCGATTATTAACGGTCGTAAAGGGATTGAAGAAGCGTATCGTACCGGTCGTGGTAAAGTTTACGTGCGTGCGAAAGCAAGCGTAGAAACCACGGAGAAAGGTCGTGAGCAAATTATTGTTACTGAGCTTCCGTACCAAGTAAATAAAGCGAAACTGATCGAGAAAATTGCCGAATTAGTTAAAGACAAGAAAATCGAAGGCATTAGCGGTATTCAAGATCACTCGGATAAAAAAGGTATCTCAATCGTTATCGAAGTAAAACGTGATGCGGTCGGTGAAGTGGTCTTAAATCACCTTTACTCGCTAACGCAAATGCAAGTAACGTTTGGTATCAATATGGTTGCGCTTGATCACGGTCAGCCAAAAGTATTGAATTTAAAACAAATTATCGAAGCATTCGTGAAACATCGTCGTGAAGTGGTGACACGCCGTACCATTTTTGAATTACGCAAAGCGCGTGAGCGTGCGCATATTTTAGAAGGTTTAGCGATTGCATTAGCCAATATCGATCCGGTTATCGAGTTAATTCGTAACTCAAAAACAGCGGACGAAGCGCGTGAAGGTTTATTAGCGCGTGCGTGGGCATTGGGTAATGTAGCACCAATGTTAGAGGCTGCCGGCGTAGATGCGTCACGTCCGGAAGATTTACCGGAAAACCTAGGTGTTCGTGACGGTCAATACTATCTTTCTGAAGCACAAGCTCGAGCGATTTTAGAATTACGTTTACACCGTTTAACCGGTTTAGAACACGAAAAAATCGTTGATGAATATAAAGAGCTACTTACTGAAATCGGCGAATTATTACACATTCTAAGCAGCGCAGAACGCTTAATGGAAGTGATTCGTGAAGAATTAGAAAAAGTGAAAGCAGAATTCGGTGACGAACGCCGTACCGAAATTACAGCGGCTTCGGGCGATATCAATATGGAAGATTTAATCGCTCAAGAAGATGTGGTAGTCACACTTTCTCATGCAGGTTATGTGAAATACCAACCGCTTTCAGATTACGAAGCACAACGTCGTGGCGGTAAAGGTAAATCTGCGACTAAGATGAAAGAAGACGATTTCATCGAGAAATTATTAGTGGCGAATACCCACGATACGATTTTATGTTTCTCAAGCCGTGGTCGTTTATATCAATTAAAAGTGTATCAATTACCGCAAGCAAGTCGTGGCGCACGTGGTACGCCAATCGTGAATATTCTGCCGTTAGTGAAAGAAGAAAACGAGCGTATTACAGCGATTCTACCGATTCCGAACGGTGAATTTAGTGCGGATAAATTTATCTTTATGGCAACCGCAAGCGGTGTGGTGAAGAAAGTAAGTTTAGATGCGTTCAGTAACGTGCGTTCAAGCGGTCTAATTGCATTAAAACTTCGCGAAGGCGATGAGTTAATCGGCGTTGATATTACCGATGGCGAGAGCGAGATTATGTTGTTCTCGGCGCAAGGTCGAGTAGTACGTTTCGCAGAAAAAGCGGTGCGTGCAATGGGACGTACCGCAACTGGTGTTCGAGGCATTAAACTTGCTACGACAGACATTTCAAGTGAAGAAATTGAAGAAGCGGAAATCGTAGAAATTGAAAACGAAGAAGCGGATGAGTCTAGCGTAAGTCTGGATACCGACCGTGTGGTTTCACTTGTGATTCCACGTACGGAAGGCGATATTCTAACGGTAACGCAAAACGGTTTCGGTAAACGTACCGTGATTGGTGAATATCCGGTTAAATCTCGTGCAACCAAAGGTGTAGTTTCTATCAAAGTGAACGAGCGTAACGGTAAAGTGGTTGCGGCGGTTCAAGTTGAAGAAGCGGATCAAATTATGTTGATTACCGATGCCGGAACGTTAGTTCGTACCCGAGTCGCAGAAGTCAGCCTCGTTGGTCGTAACACCCAAGGCGTCCGCATTATCCGCACCGCAGATGATGAAAGCGTAGTAAGCGTAGAACGAGTCTGTGAACCTGATGATGAAGACGAAAATAGCGAAGTGTTAGACAACGTAGAAAACACAGAAACTTCAACAGAAGCCTAAATAAAGGGCGTAAGACCCTAAACAGGCGGTCGGATTTTGGTAAAATTTTGCAAAAATCCGACCGCTTTTGATTATAAAAATAGCAAATAAAAGGAGACAGTAATGAACGAGCTTAAACTTTTTGAAAATAGCCAAATTCGTTCGGTATGGGACGAAGAGCAAGAAGAATGGTTTTTTAGTATTGTGGATATTGTGGCGGCATTAACGGGCAGTAGTAATCCACGTCGTTATTGGAGTGATCTAAAACGAAAAATTACTGAAGATGAAGGTGGAATTGAGTTGTACGAAAAAATCGTACAACTGAAAATGCAATCATCAGATAACAAGTTTTATCGTACAGATGCTTCTGATATGTCAGGTATTTTCCGTATAATTCAATCGATTCCAAGTCCTAAAGCTGAGCCATTCAAACTGTGGTTAGCTCAAGTTGGAAAAGAGCGAATTGATGAAATTATTGATCCTGAATTAACTATCGACCGTGCGCTACAAACCTACTTGCAAAAGGGTTACAGTAAAGAGTGGATTAATCAGCGTTTACAAGCAATCCAAGTACGTAAGGAATTAACTGATGAATGGCAATCTCATGGCGTTCAGCACGGTGCGGAATATGCTATTTTGACTAATGAGATTAGCCGTGCTTGGAGTGGAATGAGTACCAAAGAGTACAAAACATTCAAAGGGTTAAAAAAAGAAAATTTACGAGATAATATGACAACACTTGAGTTGGTGTTAAATATGTTATCGGAAGCGACAACAACGGAGCTGACTCGTCAAACTAATCCGCAAGGATTGGATGAAAATAAGGCGGTTGCAAAGCGTGGTGGAACGGTTGCCGGTAACGCAAGAAAAGAGATTGAAGCACAAACGGGTAAACCGGTTATCAGCAAGCAAAAAGCGATTGATTTTGCTAAATTAATTGAAGATGTAACAAAAAATAAATAAGAGAACGAGATTTTTTTATAATTTGATACTTATCATTGATAAGTGTTAACACAAATATAATTATCGAGAAATAATATGGCACTACTAAATTTATCCAATGCCTATTTAGGTTTTGGCGATCATCCGTTATTGGATCATACGGAATTACATATTGAACCGAGCGAGCGTGTTTGTTTGGTTGGACGCAACGGGGCAGGTAAGTCCACGCTGATGAAAGTATTGGCAGGCGAAGTTCAGCTGGATGACGGTAAGCTGATTTTTGAAAAAGATATTGTGGTAACACGCCTTGAGCAAGATCCGCCTCGTCATATTCAAGATACGGTATTTGATTATGTAGCGGAAGGGATTGCGCATCTTAGCGACTTATTGAAGCAATATTACCACATTTCGCAACAAATGCAGACGGATTATAGCGATGAGCTATTATCAAAATTATCGCAAGTGCAGGCTCAACTTGAGCATAATAACGGTTGGCAGTTTGAGAATCGTATCCAAGATACGCTTAAATTATTGGAATTAGATCCGGATAAACGTTTATGCGAATTATCGGGCGGTTGGGTTCGTCGTGCGGCATTAGCTCGTGCATTGGTTGCGGATCCGGATATTCTGTTATTAGATGAACCGACTAACCATTTGGACGTGGAAGCGATTACGTGGCTTGAGGATTTATTGCTCAATTTTAAAGGCTCGATCATCTTTATTTCGCACGACCGTTCGTTTATCCGTAAGATGGCAACTCGCATTGTCGATCTTGATCGAGGTAAGTTAGTTTCTTATCCAAGTAATTATGATGTGTATTTAGAAACTAAAGCGGAAGATTTGCGTGTTGAAGCGTTACAAAATGAGCTGTTTGATAAAAAATTAGCACAAGAAGAAGTGTGGATTCGTCAAGGCATTAAAGCACGCCGTACTCGTAATGAAGGTCGTGTGCGTGCATTAAAAGCATTGCGTGAAGAACGTCGTAATCGCCGAGAGGTACAGGGTACGGCTAAAATTCAAATCGATCAAACCGCACGTTCAGGCAAAATCGTATTCGAAGTGGAAAATGCAAGTTATGAAATTGAAGGTAAAACCTTGCTGAAAAACTTCACAACTACCATTCAACGAGGCGATAAAATTGCGTTAGTTGGGGCAAACGGCTGCGGAAAAACTACCTTTATCAAATTGTTATTAGGAGAGTTGCAACCGACTTCAGGCTCAATTCGTTGTGGTACGAAACTGGAAGTGGCTTATTTTGACCAATATCGTGCAGATCTCGATCCTGAGAAAACGGTAATGGATAACGTAGCAGACGGTAAACAAGATGTCGAAGTAAATGGGGTAAAACGCCACGTGTTAGGTTATCTACAAGATTTCTTGTTCCCACCAAAACGTGCGATGACTCCGGTGAAAGCCTTGTCGGGCGGTGAACGTAACCGTTTATTACTAGCTAAATTATTACTTAAACCGAATAACTTATTGATTCTAGATGAGCCGACCAATGACTTAGATGTTGAAACCCTTGAGTTATTGGAAGAGTTATTAGCAGATTATCAAGGCACATTGCTGATTGTGAGCCATGACCGTCAATTTATCGACAATACCGTAACAGAATGTTATTTCTTTGAAGGTAACGGTGTATTAAATAAATACGTGGGCGGTTATTTTGATGCGAAACAACAACAAGAGAATTATCACGCAACTATTGCACAAAGCCAGCCGAACAAGCGGTCAAATTCTGCAGAAAGTTTGCAAAAAACAGAAGAAAAACAACCGCTTGTAACGAAGTCGGAACCGGCTAAAAAAGTAAAACTTTCTTATAAAGAGCAAAGAGAGCTTGAGGAATTACCGGCAAAAATGGAAGCCTTAGAGGCGGAAATGGAATGTTTGCAGGCAGAAGTCAATAGTGCGGACTTTTTCAGTAAAGATCCAAGCTATACGCAAGTGCAATTACAAAAACTGGCGGATGCGGAAATGGCGTTAGAAGCCGCTTTTGAGCGCTGGGAAGTGTTAGAAAATATCAAAAATGGGAATCTATAATGGCTCGAATTGATAATTATGAACAACGTTTTGGTGGAATTGGGCGACTTTATACGCCGGAGGGTGTAGCGAAATTACGCCAAGCACATATTTGTGTGATTGGCATTGGCGGTGTTGGTTCTTGGGCGGTGGAAGCACTTGCCCGTTCGGGAATTGGTAAAATTACCATGATTGATATGGATGATATTTGCGTGACCAATATCAATCGCCAAATTCACGCAATGACCGGTACGGTTGCTCAGTTAAAAACCGAAGCGATGAAAGAGCGTATTGAGAGGATTAATCCCGAATGTGTGGTGGAAATTATTGATGATTTCATCACACCGGAGAATATCCCTGAATATCTGAACCATGGCTATGATTATGTGATTGATGCGATTGATTCGGTGAAAACCAAAGCAGCACTTATCGCTTACTGTAAGCGTAATAAGATCAGAATGATTACTACTGGTGGTGCAGGCGGCCAAACTGATCCGACTCAGATTCAAATTACTGATTTAAGTAAAACGATTCAGGATCCTCTTGCCTCTAAAGTACGTTCGTTATTACGTAAGGAATATAACTTTAGCCAAAATCCAAAACGTAAGTTTGGTATTGATTGTGTTTTCTCAACTCAACCGCTAATTTTTCCCAAAATGGGAGAAGGTTGTGAGGTATCGGCAACGATGAACTGTGCAAATGGCTTTGGTGCGATAACAATGGTAACGGCAACTTTCGGATTCTTTGCTGTAAGCCGAGTAATCGATAAGCTATTGAAATGAAAAAAGCCTACGAGGTTTAATCTCGTAGGCTTTTTTGTTACATATTATTTTACTTTACGTAAAACATATGGGTTATTTGCTACTTTTGGTGGGTTGCCGTTAGCGTCACAAATTTCAGCTTGTGTTTCATTCACTTTAAATGCAAGCGCTCCGGAATCTTTTTCTAAACGGATTACACCGCGTTTACCTTGTTCCCAAGTATAAGTGCCTTTATCGCTAAATGGATGCTCTTTGCCATTTTTAATAAAGACGGTGTTATATTGGTAACTATTATTTGCACCGAGAATTAATTCGGCTTGAATCTTTTCACAATCGGCACAAGGTAAGTCACCTTTAAATGTGCCTGTTACTGATTGTTGTGGTAATAATGAACATGCACCTAAGGTACTGATGGCCATTAATAAAGCAAGTTTTTTCATGCCGTTTTCCTTCTTTCTAGCTAGATATGTTTAAAACTCGGATTCACGTTAAACTGAAGTTCAGTTACATTGGGAAAATCAGAGTGAATTAATTGTAATAAAAGTGATGTTTGTAACTGTAAGCCTTGACGAACAGTCGCATTTTGCACTTCAAATATAAGCTGATTATCAACTAAATTGACAATGCGGTAAAGCCCACGATATTGTTCCGGCAGTAATTTTTGTACTTTTTGATGTAAATCATTCAATTGGTTAGCTCGTTGGACAATCCGACTCAGGCTTGAGTTCTGTAAAATTTCTGTGATATTTTTTATTGCTGAATTTTTCATCTTTTCACATGGTTATCTATTGATTTTACGTTATTTGACCCAATTATCTGCCCATTCTACTGGAATTTAGCGTATAATTCGTATAATTTTTTGATTAATTTTATCAAGACTTTCATGGGTTTATTTCGACATTTTCATAAAGCGCCTTTTTGGTCGCAACTGGTTCTCGGACTCGTTGCGATTTTTGCGTTACCTGAAATTCAGGCAACAGTTGCTCGAGATGACGAACAATCTACTGTTATTAATCAATCTATTACACAGTTTGTTCAATTATCCGATGATATTGAACAACAATCTTTATTTATTGCAGAGTGCCGCCAAGTATCGCTATTTAAACCGTTACAAGCGGTAACATTTTGCGAATTTCTTACCAAATCCTACCGCTTTGACGGAGATGATAATCATCCGATTCGAGCCGGACCTTTCGCCTAATCAAAAATATTATTTGACCACGGAATATGATGTTTTCGTGTGTTAGGCGTGTTTCATAAAAATAAAATGACTAGATTAGGACAAAACAATGATTTCAAAAATTATCACTTCGATTTTCGGCTCAAGTAACGATCGTACGTTAAAACGTTTAAGAAAGCGTGTTGCTCAAATTAATAAACTTGAACCAGCATTTGAAAAATTAACTGATGAAGAATTACAAGCAAAAACGGCGGAATTTAAACAACGTTTAGCAGATGGTGCAAGCCTTGACAGCTTATTGCACGAAGCGTTTGCAACTGTACGTGAGGCAAGTCGCCGTGTGATGGGTATGCGTCATTTTGATGTGCAATTAATCGGCGGTATGGTATTAACTGGTCGTAATATCGCAGAGATGCGTACTGGTGAAGGTAAAACCTTAACCGCAACATTACCTTGTTACTTAAATGCGTTAACCGGTAAAGGCGTGCACGTTGTAACCGTGAACGATTATCTTGCACGCCGTGATGCGGAAACAAACCGTCCGTTATTTGAATTTTTGGGTTTAACTGTTGCGGTGAATATTCCGGGACTGCCTAATGAAGTCAAACGTGAAGCCTATAAAGCGGATATTACCTACTCAACTAATAGTGAGTTAGGTTTCGATTATTTACGCGATAACCTTGCACACGCAAAAGAAGATCGTTTTCAACGTGAATTACATTATGCGTTAGTGGATGAGGTGGACTCAATCTTAATTGATGAAGCACGTACGCCGTTAATTATTTCAGGCCCGGCGGAAGATGCAACGCAAATCTATCAAGCGATTGATACGATTATTCCGCATTTGATTCAGCAAGATAAAGAAGATACCGAAGAATATACTGGTGAAGGCGATTTCACCTTAGATTTGAAAAATAAACAGGCACATTTAACCGAGCGTGGTATGGTGAAAGTGGAAGGCATTTTGACCGAAATGGGCTTAATGCAAGAAGGCGAAACACTTTATCATCCGGCTCGTATCGCATTATTACATCACGTTTATGCCGCGTTACGTGCGCATAAATTATTTGAATTAGATGTAGATTACATCGTAAAAGATGGTGAGGTGGTGATTATTGACGAACATACCGGTCGTACAATGGCTGGTCGTCGTTGGTCTGACGGTTTACACCAAGCGATTGAAGCGAAAGAAAAAGTCAATATTCAAGGCGAAAACCAGACTGTTGCGTCTATTACTTACCAAAACTATTTCCGTTTATACGAAAAATTAGCTGGTATGACTGGTACAGCGGATACGGAAGCGTTTGAATTTCAACAAATTTACGGTTTGGATACAATCGTTGTTCCAACCAATAAACCGGTTATTCGTGATGACCGTACCGACTTAATGTTTAAGAGTGAGCCGGAGAAATTTGTCGCAATCATCAATGATATTAAAGACTGTATGGCTCGCCAACAACCGGTGTTAGTAGGTACGGCATCTGTTGAAAAATCAGAACTTTTATCGGCAGAATTAACCAAAGCTGGTATCGCACATAACGTATTAAATGCGAAATTCCATGCACAAGAAGCGGAAATCGTAGCGGAAGCAGGTGCACCGGGTGCAGTGACTATTGCAACCAATATGGCGGGGCGTGGTACGGATATCGTATTAGGCGGTAACTGGAAAGCGGAAGTGGCAAAGCTAGAAAATCCGACCGAAGAGCAAATCGAAGCGATTAAAGCGGCTTGGAAAGAACGTTATGACATTGTGATGAAAGCCGGTGGTTTACATATTATTGGTACTGAACGTCATGAATCTCGCCGTATCGATAATCAGTTACGTGGTCGTTCTGGTCGTCAAGGTGACCCAGGTTCATCACGTTTCTATTTATCTTTAGACGATGCGTTAATGCGTATTTACCTGAATGAAGGTAAATTAAATATGATGCGTAAAGCCTTCTCTGAAGAAGGTGAGGCGATGGAGTCTAAATTACTGACGAAAGTGATTGCTTCGGCACAAGCAAAAGTGGAAGCACATAACTTCGATGGTCGTAAAAACTTATTACAGTACGATGATGTGGCGAACGAACAACGTAAAGCGATTTACGAACAACGCAATTACTTACTTGAAACCGATGATATTTCAGCGATGATCAGCACAGTGCGTGAAGATGTGTTCAATAATGTGATTAGCCAATATATTCCACCACAATCCATTGAAGAAATGTGGGATGTCGCCGGTTTAGAAGAAGCGTTAAAACGCCAATTCGGTATGGAATTGCCTATCCAGCATTGGTTAGAGCAAGAGAATGACTTACACGAAGAAACATTGCGTGAACGCATTATTGATATTGCGAAACAAGAGTATCAAGCGAAAGAAGAAATGGTTGGCTCAGAAGTGATGCGTAACTTTGAAAAAGGCGTGATGCTCCAAAACTTAGATGAACTTTGGAAAGAACATCTTTCGGCAATGGATTATTTACGTAAAGGGATTCACTTACGTGGTTATGCACAAAAAGATCCGAAACAAGAGTATAAGAAAGAATCATTTGAAATGTTTACCAATATGCTCGATTTGTTGAAATCTAATGTAATCAGCATATTAAGTCGTATCCAAGTACGTAGCCAAGAAGAGATTGAAGAAGCACAACGTCAACAAGAGGCTATGGCACAGGCAGAAGCTGAACAGTATCGTACGGAAGATACTGAAGACGACTCTCAAGTATCTAGTGAGCTTTCAGATGAACAATTAGCTAATCTTGATATTGGACGCAACGATCCTTGCCCTTGCGGTTCAGGTAAAAAATATAAACATTGTCACGGAAGTAAAGCACGTTATTCATAGTTAACTAAAGCGGTAGGATTTTGTGAAAAATTTGCAAAATCTTACTGCTTTTAACTTATCGTAAGGAATATTTATGACAAAACCGACAATCCAAGTTTCAGCAGGTATTATCCGCAATGAATTTGGACAGATCTATTTAACCCAACGGCTTGAAGGCCAAGATTTTGCACAGGCTTTAGAGTTTCCCGGTGGTAAAGTTGCTACGGGAGAAACGCCGGAAGATGCATTAAAACGTGAATTGGAAGAAGAAATCGGGATTCACGTGTTAAGTGCGTTTCCTTATGAATCATTTCGTTTTGATTACCCAACTAAAGTAATTGAGTTTTTCTTTTATTTGGTGGAAGAATGGGTTGGTGAACCGTTTGGGCGTGAAGGTCAAGAAGGATTTTGGGTAGCACAAGCCGATTTGGATGAGAGTGAATTTCCGCCGGCAAATAGCCGTTTAATCCAACGCTTAAAATCAGAAGTTTAATAAAATGGAGCATTTCATTCGAGATGCTCTTTTTTATTGCCTAAAAATCAGCCGAAAGCAGTTACTTTTGTATAAAATTTTGCAAAAGTAACTTGAAAGAGAAGAATTTGCCCCAATCTTGTTTAACGTTGCACACAATTCTGTGGGCGAAATTTTTTACAGACAGCTAATAATAGAAGGAAACAGACAATGACTCTTCGTCCATTACACGATAAAGTAATTTTAAAACGTGAAGAAGTAGAAACTCGTTCAGCAGGCGGTATCGTTTTAACCGGTTCGGCAGCAACTAAATCTACTCGTGGTAAAGTAATTGCAGTGGGTACAGGTCGTTTATTAGAAAATGGTTCTGTGCAAGCATTAGCGGTAAAAGTAGGTGATGTCGTAATTTTCAATGAAGGTTATGGTGTGAAATCAGAAAAAATTGACGGTGAAGAAGTGTTAATTCTTTCTGAAAACGATATTTTAGCAATCGTAGAGTAGTGATAAGCGATTAGTTTTCACTGATTTTTTGCAAATCGAATAAATAATTTATAGGAAGACAAAATGGCAGCAAAAGATGTTAAATTCGGTAATGACGCACGTGTAAAAATGTTAAAAGGCGTGAATATTTTAGCGGATGCGGTAAAAGTAACTTTAGGTCCTAAAGGTCGTAACGTTGTGTTAGATAAAGCGTACGGTGCACCGACGATTACTAAAGACGGTGTGTCGGTTGCACGTGAGATCGAATTAGAAGATAAATTCGAAAATATGGGCGCACAAATGGTAAAAGAAGTGGCGTCAAAAGCAAACGATGCAGCCGGTGATGGTACGACAACGGCAACAGTACTTGCTCAAGCAATCGTAAACGAAGGCTTAAAAGCAGTAGCGGCAGGTATGAACCCGATGGATTTAAAACGTGGTATTGATAAAGCAGTTGTTGCTGTAGTGGAAGAATTAAAAGCGATTTCTAAACCGTGTGAAACTTCAAAAGAGATTGAGCAAGTCGGTACTATTTCTGCTAACTCTGATGAAACCGTGGGTAAATTAATTGCACAAGCAATGGAAAAAGTGGGTAAAGAAGGTGTTATCACTGTCGAAGACGGTACAGGTTTAGATGATGCGTTAGATGTGGTAGAAGGTATGCAATTTGATCGTGGTTACCTATCTCCCTACTTTATCAACAAACCGGAAGCGGGTACGGTTGAATTAGACAACCCATATATTATTTTAGTGGATAAAAAAATCAGCAATATTCGTGAAATTTTACCGGTATTAGAAGCGGTAGCGAAAGCTGGTAAACCGTTATTAATCGTAGCGGAAGATATCGAAGGCGAAGCGTTAGCAACATTAGTTGTAAATACAATGCGTGGTATCGTGAAAGTGGCTGCGGTAAAAGCACCGGGCTTTGGCGATCGTCGTAAAGCAATGTTACAAGATATCGCAATTTTAACCGCAGGTACTGTGATTTCAGAAGAAATCGGTATGGAACTTGAGAAAGCGACACTTGAAGAATTAGGTCAAGCAAAACGTGTTGTGATCACCAAAGACAATACAACGATTATTGACGGTATCGGTGACGAAGCGCAAATCAAAGCACGTGTAGCACAAATTCGCCAACAAATTGAAGATTCAACCTCTGATTACGACAAAGAGAAACTTCAAGAACGTGTTGCAAAATTAGCCGGCGGTGTTGCGGTTATTAAAGTTGGTGCAGCAACCGAAGTGGCGATGAAAGAGAAAAAAGATCGTGTGGATGATGCATTGCATGCAACTCGTGCGGCAGTTGAAGAAGGTATCGTACCAGGGGCGGTGTTGCATTAGTGCGTGCGGCTTCTAAAGTGGCTGAAACATTAAAAGGCGATAACGAAGAACAAAATGTTGGTATCAAACTTGCACTTCGTGCGATGGAAGCACCACTTCGCCAAATTGTGACTAACGCAGGTGAAGAAGCATCAGTAGTTGCACGTAATGTAAAAGACGGTAATGGTAACTATGGTTACAATGCTGGTACGGAACAATACGGTGATATGCTTGAGATGGGTATCTTAGATCCAACTAAAGTAACTCGTTCAGCATTACAATTCGCAGCATCTATCGCAGGTTTAATGATCACGACAGAATGTATGATCACGGATTTACCGAAAGATGAAAAATTAGATCCGGCAGCTGCAATGGGCGGCATGGGGGGTATGGGCGGAATGATGTAATTTATCCCCCATTATTTGATATATAAAAATCCTCTAGGAAAATGTCCTAGAGGATTTTTTGTATCTGATTAGCGGTTAAATTTGTCGATTTTTCTGCAATAAAAAACCGAGCAATTTAGCTCGGTTAATATCTAGTTAATGTTTTTGCTTTAATGTATTTAATGCGGTCAAACCTTTATCACAACTTTTCTCTTGCATGACTGTTTCCATTCTTAGGATTTGTTCTTTTGTTAGCGATAGCTTATTTTTCATTTTTTGTACTTGGGTATGAGTACCAGGTTGTCTTTCTGCATCGGAAACTAATTTATGTGCCACATTAAACATTTTTTGGCATTGAGAAGGCAGAGCTTTGCTCACAGTAGGTTTTGCCATAGAAAGTGAAGAAGTTTTCATACCTGCTAATGCATTATATGATGTAAAAATGAATAATACACCAGCAAAAGTTGAAATAAGAACTTTGTTTAACATTATGGTTTTACCTTTTATTACTATAGTTGATAACTATTATTTATACAGTGAATATATTTCTTTGATTATATCAAATAGAAAATAAATGTCATTAGCAAATTAAGAATAATTAGGCTATGTAGTGTTTTATTTTTTGATTTTAATCAAAGATTTTTAGCAAACAAATTTTTTTACGAGAGAAAAAAGTATTTTCTTATCAATTAGTTATTTAATAAAAAGAAAAAAAATTGTGAGAAAAATATGAATAAATGTAATAGTTTTTTAAACTTTTATCTGAAATGTGAGCAATGTAACAAATTGACTATTTTTAATTTTCAAATTTAAGGTTAAAATAGAAAATGAATTCTAAAAAATAGAATACCTTATTAGGGTTAGGTGTTTGTTTTAGGTCAAAATTCTGTTGGGTGATTATTTGTTTTACAAATAATCGAAATGATTATTTATTACACTTTATAAGAGGTTTGAGATGTTAGACGTTGTTGAACTCTCGCGATTGCAGTTTGCTTTAACTGCTCTCTATCACTTCTTATTCGTGCCGTTAACATTAGGTCTTTCTTTTGTACTTGTAGTCATGGAAACTCTTTATGTAACGACAGGAAAAGAAGTTTATAAAGATATGACTAAATTCTGGGGTAAGTTATTTGGTATTAACTTTGCTCTAGGCGTAACAACTGGTATTACAATGGAATTCCAGTTTGGTATGAACTGGTCATATTATTCTCACTATGTGGGTGATATCTTTGGTGCTCCATTAGCGATTGAAGGCTTAATGGCGTTCTTCTTAGAGTCAACTTTCATTGGTTTGTTCTTCTTCGGTTGGGATCGTTTATCAAAAGGTAAACACTTACTTGCGACTTATGCAGTTGCATTTGGTTCTAACTTCTCTGCATTGTGGATTCTTGTTGCAAATGGCTGGATGCAGAATCCAGTTGGTTCTGAATTTAATTTCGAAACAATGAGAATGGAACTGGTAAGTTTCTCTGATCTCGTATTAAACCCAGTAACACAATCTAAATTCTTACATACGGTAACAGCTGGTTATACTTGTGGTGCGGTATTTGTATTAGGTATTAGTGCTTACTATATTTTAAAAGGTCAGGATCTCGGTTTTGCAAAACGTTCATTCTCTGTAGGTGCAAGTTTCGGGTTAATGGCAATTCTTGCCGTATTAATTATGGGTGATGAATCTGGTTACGAAATTGGTAAAGCACAACCGACCAAATTAGCTGCAATGGAAGGTGAGTTTGAAACACAACCGGCTCCGGCGGCATGGAATGCGTTTGTAATTCCAAATACGGCTGAAATGAAAAATGAATTTTCAATTCATATTCCATATATGGCGGGTATTATTGCAACACGTTCTTTTGATACTGAAATTAAAGGTTTAAAAGATATTCGTGTAATCAATGAACAACGTGTTCGTACCGGTATTCAAGCATATGCGTTACTTGAGAAATTACGTACCGGTAACTATACTGCAGAAGAAAAAGAAGCATTTAAAGCGGTCCAAAAAGATTTAGGTTTTGGTTTATTACTGAAACAATATACGCCTAATGTAGTTGATGCGACTGAAGAACAAATCCAAAAAGCGGCAGCAAGCACCATTCCTAATGTGGGGCCTACCTTTTGGGCATTCCGTGCGATGATGGCTTCCGGTGGTTTAATGCTTCTCTTAATCGGTTTTGCATTCTTCCAAAATGTACGTGGTACAGTAGGTAAAAACCGTTTATTCTTAAGAGCAATGTTGTGGGGTATTCCTCTTCCATGGATTGCAATTGAGTCAGGTTGGTTCCTAGCTGAATACGGACGTCAACCTTGGGCAATTTATGAAATGTTGCCAACAGGCGTGTCTAATTCTGCATTGACTACAACAGACCTTTGGATTTCTATTGGTTTATTATGTGGGTTATACACATTATTCCTTGTAGTTGAAATGTACTTAATGTTTAAATACGGTAAATTGGGACCGAGTGCATTAAAAACAGGTCGTTACCATTTTGAACAGTCTGCGAAATAATAGGAGTTAACAATGATCGATTATGAAATTCTCCGCTTTATTTGGTGGATTCTAATTGTCGTATTGCTGATCGGTTTTGCAATTACAGACGGTTTTGATATGGGCGTATTAACTTTACTTCCTGTAATTGGTAAAAGTAATGTTGAACGTCGAGTGATGATTAATACCATTGCTCCGCATTGGGATGGTAACCAAGTATGGTTATTAACTGCAGGTGGTGCAATTTTTGCTGCATGGCCGACGGTTTATGCAACATCATTCTCCGGTTTCTATTTAGCGATGATTCTTGTCTTGGCGGCACTATTTTTCCGTCCGGTAGGTTTTGAATATCGTGCTAAAATAGATAGCCCGAAATGGCGTAATGCTTGGGACTGGGGATTATTTATCGGTGGTTTTGTTCCGTCATTAATTTTTGGTGTAGCATTCGGTAATTTATTACAAGGCGTACCATTCGAATTTAATAACCTTAACCAAGTAGTATATACAGGTTCGTTCTTTGGTTTATTAAATCCGTTCGCATTATTATGTGGCGTAGTTAGCTTAATGCTGTTAACGACACAAGGTGCGACTTGGTTACAGATGAAAACGATGGGTGATTTACGTAATCGTGCGAGAGCAACAGCACAAGTTACTTCTGCAATTGTATTAGTTGCATTTGTATTAGCTGGTGTTTGGTTATCATTTAAAGACGGTTTTGTTATCACAAGTAATTTAGACCACAATGCACAATCATTTTTAACACATAAAACTGTGGCAGTTGAAAGTGCAGCATGGTTTAGAAATTTTGCTGAAATGCCGGTATTATGGGTTGTGCCTGCATTAGCGGTATTAGGTGCATTATTGACGATTATCTCATCTAAAGCGAATCGTTCTGGTTTAGCATTTTTCTCATCATCAATTATGATTGTAGGTGTGATTGTAACTGCGGCAGTATCTATGTTCCCATTCATTATGCCGTCAATTTCTCATCCTGAAATGAGCTTAACGGTTTGGGATTCAACTGCAAGTCAATATACATTAACAGTAATGTTAGTTGTTGCGTGTATCTTTGTGCCTTTAGTATTAGCATACACTACTTGGTCATACATCAAAATGTATGGTCGCTTAGATGCTAAATACTTAGAAGATAACAAAGCAAGTGCATACTAAGGAGATAAACAGATGTTTTATGTAACTTGGGTATTAGGCGTTTTACTTGCTATTCTTTTTGCAACGGTAATTACTGTTAGCATTGAGAAAACAGGCAAATTTGACGAATAGGATTATAGTGAATGATTCATTCGCTCTATAATTTAACAGGGAAGGGCTGGCTAAAAGCCCTTTCTTTTATCTTAGCCAGTATAATGTTTGCAATGATTTTGATAAATTCAAATCTATTTGCACAAAATTTTGGTGGAAAAAACTTATATAGATCTATATTTACTTTTTATGGAATGGCAATATTGTGGATTCATGGTATTGGTTTTGAGATAAAAAGTAGTATTTGGAAAACAGTTTTTTTACCTCTAGTAGGATATATAATTATCTTAATCTCATTAATTTATTTAGTCTTTTTAAAAATAGCGTAGGCTTTATAGGTTTACGCTATTTTTCTTATTATTTTATCTAAAAAAATATTTTCATTTCCCTATTGCACAACCATTTTTCTCTCTCTAAAATAGCAAGCAATTTACGCCTAATTTTTGGGCGTTTTTATTTTGGCGAATATTTGGAATAACAATGGATTTCCCAATCAGAGTGTATTATGAAGATACAGATGCCGGTGGCGTGGTATATCATGCTAATTACATCTGTTTTTTTGAGCGTGCACGAACAGAATTTTTACGTCATATCGGTTTTTCTCAACAAGAACTACTTAAGCAATCTTTTGCATTTGTAGTGAAGACAATTGAGATTGATTATAAAATACCTGCTCGCCTTGATGATTTCCTTTGTGTTAAAACCAACATAATTGAATTAAAAAAAGCAACGATTATTTTTCAGCAACAGTTATGGAGAGATGATATTTGCCTTTGTTCTGCAATAGTCACTGTTGCTAGTGTTGATTTAACCAAAATGAAGCCTGTAGCCATACCTGTTGATATTCGACAAAGACTACAAACCTTTTAATTTTATCAAATTATTTATTCGGAGTTTTACTAAATGGAAACTGAATTTAACCTTGTTTCGCTGTTCATGCAGGCAAGTATTGTTGTTAAGATTGTTATTTTAATCTTAATCACGTTCTCTATTTTATCTTGGGCTGTCATTATTCAGCGTAGTAGAGTTTTAACCGCTGCTAAGAAAGAAGCACTAGCATTTGAGAATAAATTTTGGTCTGGAGAAGATTTGCATCGTTTACATGAAGGATTAGAGAATCGTCGTGATGCATTAAGTGGATCAGAACAAATTTTCTATGCTGGATTTAAAGAATATATGCGTTTACAACAAGTAAATTCAGATGCACCTGAAGCGACAATGAAAGGTTCTAGTCGTGCAATGAATTTAGCGCTAAACCGTGAAATTGAGAATCTAGAAAGTTACATTCCATTTTTAGGTACGGTAGGTTCAATTAGTCCTTATATCGGTTTATTTGGTACGGTATGGGGTATTATGCACTCGTTTATGGGATTAAGTGCGGTGAAACAAGCAACTTTACAATCGGTGGCTCCGGGTATTGCAGAAGCATTAATTGCAACGGCAATCGGTCTATTTGCTGCAATTCCGGCTGTAATGGCGTATAACCGTTTGAATCTACGAGTAAATAAATTAGAGCAGGGCTATGCAAACTTTATTGACGAGTTTACAACAATTTTACATCGTCAGGCATTTTCTAAAAAATAGCAGTGTATTGGCTTTTTAAAAATTCATTTGGGGATCCGACCGCTTGTTGAATGTTCGGATCTTTTAATATATTAATGTATAAGAGGAAAATATGTCTTACCGTCGTAAACGTAATGACATTAAATCTGAAATCAATATCGTTCCATTTTTGGACGTATTGCTTGTATTATTGCTTATCTTTATGGCAACTGCCCCAGTAATTAGCCAAAGTGTTGAGGTAAATTTACCTGAAGATAAACATAGTCAATCAGTATCTAATGAAGATAAGACCCCCGTAATTTTACAAGTTGCAGGAGTCGGTTTATATAAATTAAAAGTGGATGGTAATTTTATCCAAGGTAGCAGTGGTCAGGAAGAGCTTGCGGAGCAAGAAGTTGTGGCTTATGCAGGAGAAGCGTTCCAAAAAGATCCTAATACATTATTTCTTGTAGCAGCGGAGAAAGAAATTCCTTATGAAGAGGTCATCAAAGGGATTGTGCTTTTAAAAGATGCGGGGATTAAAAACGCTGGTTTAATGACCCAAGGCAAATAAAATAATAAAGCAAGGATAACGTGTGAGAGCTAAAAACGACAGATTGGAACTGGCTGTTATAGTTTCAATCCTATTACATGCATTGTTAATCGGATTGCTTCTACTCGGTTCGCTTTTTACTAAAACAACTCTAGAAGAATCTGCCGGCGGTAACGGTGGTAGTGGAGAAGAGTTTGAAGCCGTAATGGTTGATACAGGGCAGGTTGCTGCTGAGTATGGTCGTTTAAAATCCGATAAAAAAGGCAGTGCTAAACCAAAGGTAGAGGAGAAAGAAGAACCAAAACCTGAGGAAGAAGAGCCAGAAGAGCCGTCAACGCCCGAAGATATTGCTGTAGAAAAGGCAAAAGAACGAGCGTTAGAGCAACAGCGTATTGCTATGATTGAAGAAAAGAAACAACAAGAAGAGCAACGCAAAGAGCAGCAACGACAAAAACTTGAAGAGCAGAAGAAACTTGAACTTGCGAAACAAGAACAGCTTAAGAAAGAGCAATTAAAGCAGGAACAATTAAAAAAAGAGCAACTTGAAGAAGCCACGCGTAAAAATGCAGCAGAAGCTGCGCGTTTGAGAGCTGAGGCTGAAGCGAAAAATTTAGAAGCAGCTGCGAAGCAAGCTGAAGAAGAGCGTAAGGCTAAAGAAGCTCAGAAAGCTGAACAACAGAAGAAATTAGAAGAGCAGCAGAAAAAAGCAGAAGCTAAGGCTAAAGCTGCAGAGGAAGCTAAAGCAAAAGCGGTAGCAGAGGCTAAGGCTAAAGCTGCAGAGGAAGCTAAAGAAAAAGCGGTAGCCGAGGCTAAGGCTAAAGCAGCTGCGGAAGCTAAAGCAAAAGCGGCAGCAGAGGCTAAAGCCAAAGCAGATGCGGAAGCTAAAGCAAAAGCGGCAGCAGAGGCTAAAGCCAAAGCAGATGCGGAAGCTAAAGCAAAAGTGGCAGCAGAAGCTAAGGCTAAAGCAGCAGCGGATGCTAAGGCAAAAGCGGCTCAGCAAGCAAAAAATAATAAAGCTTTAGATGACTTCCTTAGTGGTGGCGATATTGGTGGTGGTATGAGTGGCGGAGGCAATAAAAACTCTGCTGGTTCACAAGGAAACGGTAATGGCAAAGGTATCGGAAACGGGAAAGGTGTTGCTGATACGGGGTATGCTCAGTTAATTAAGAAAAAATTAGCCCGTACTTACCGTGTAGATCCGACTTTTAGTGGACGTGAATGTCAAGTGAAGATCTTTATTGATCCGGCCGGTAACATTACAAATCATCAAGTATTATCTGGTCCTGATGATATTTGTCGAGCAGCGGTAACTGCAGTTACTTCTGCAAGAAATGTTCCAAGAGCACCAAATGAGGAGACTTATAACAAATATAAATCTCCGATTATTAAGTTTGGTTTGAAAGTTCTATAATAACCTAGAGGTTTAAGATGAAATTAAAATCTCGTTTAACGAGTATAATTGGTGTATTTACATTAGCTTTTAGTCATTTTGCATTGGCTGATTCTGATGTTGTTATTTCAGTTGATGAAGGTGTTAGTATGGCTCAACCTATTGCTGTTGTGCCGTTTAAAGCTAATGGTGGAGTGCCTGCGGATGTAGGACAAATTGTTGCTGACGATTTACGTAATAGTGGTAAATTTACACCGGTAGAAAGAGCAAAATTACCTGCTCAACCAGGTTCTGCAGCAGAGGTAAATTCTCAGCAATGGACTGATATTGGCGTTGATACAATTGTTGTGGGCCAAGTGACGCCGACTGGTGGTGGTTATAATGTTGCTTATCAGCTAGTTGATACATTAAGTAATCCGGCTGCTGTATTAGCTCAAGGTTCATTTAATGTGCCGGCCGCTCAAATTCGTCAAGGCGCACATACGGTAAGTGACCAAGTATTTGAGAAAATCACTCAAATTCGAGGTGCTTTTAGAACAAAAATTGCTTATGTGGTACAACGTGGTGTATCATCATATGAATTAAGAGTTTCAGATTATGATGGTTATAATGCATTTACTGTAGCAAAAAGTAAAGAGCCATTAATGTCGCCGGAATGGTCACCTGAAGGTGGTAAATTAGCGTATGTAACTTTTGAGAATAAAAAGGCTCAAGTAGTTGTACATGATCTTCGTTCAGGTTCTCGTCGAGTGGTTGCGGCATTAAAAGGTCATAATGGCGCACCTGCATTTTCTCCGGACGGCTCGCGTATTGCATTTGCTTCAAACCAAGACGGTGAGTTAAATATTTATGTTGTGGGTGCTGGCGGTGGTTCTCCATCAAAACTAACTGCAAATGCAGGTAATAATACAGAGCCAAGTTGGTCTCCTGATGGAAGCACAATTTACTTCACATCAGACCGTGCAGGTTCTCCGCAAGTATATAGAATGAGTTCATCAGGTGGTGGTGTTAGCCCAATGGGCGGTAGCGGTAGTTATAATGCTAAAGTATCATCTGATGGTAAGAATTTAATCATGATTGCCGGTGATAAAGTTGTGAAACGTGATCTCGCTTCAGGTGGCACAGAAGTATTGAGTTCAACGTTTTTAGACGAAAGTCCGAGCATTTCACCAAATGGTATTATGGTTATTTATAGCTCTACCAAAGGTACGAGTAAAGTGCTACAATTGGTGTCCGCAGATGGCCGTTTTAAAGCTAACTTGCCGGGAGCAGGTGGTCAATTTAAATTCCCTGCTTGGTCACCGTATTTGACAAAATAAAATAAAATTCTTTTTAGGAGCAACAAATGAAAAAACTAGCTAAAGTGTTAATGATCGCGGCACCAGCTTTCGTATTAGCGGCTTGCAGCAGCTCATCAGACAATGCAAACGCTAACGCAAATGGTGCAAATGGCGCAGCAGCAGGTCAATTTGGCGGCATGTCAGCACAAGATTTACAAACTCGTTACAACACTGTGTACTTCGGTTTCGATAGCTATGCAGTTGAAGGCGAATATCAACAACTTTTAGATGCACACGCTGCATATTTAACATCTTCAAACGGTAAAGTAACCGTTGCTGGTCACGCTGACGAACGTGGTACTCCAGAGTACAACATCGCATTAGGCCAACGTCGTGCAGATGCAGTTAAAAACTACTTAGCAACTAAAGGTGCTAACCAAGTTTCAACTGTTTCTTACGGTGAAGAAAAACCAGCAGTGTTAGGTCATTCTGAATCTGACTACGCGAAAAACCGTCGTGCAGTATTAGAATACTAATTTGTATTTAGTTACTGAATAGACAAATAAAGCCCTGATTGTTCAGGGCTTTATTTATTTGCAAGCGGTTAAATTTTTTTATGTTTTTGCAAAACTAATTATGACTTTTTGGAATCATATTTCCCCGTTAATGAAGGGAATTATTTGTATTTTATTATCTGCTTTAGGCTTTTCTCTGATGGCTCTTTTTATGCGTTTGGCAGGCGAATTGCCTTTAGCGGAGAAAGCGATTTTTCGCAATGCCATAACAGCATTAATTAGTGGTTATATCATTTTGCGAAATAAGCAGTTATTTTTAGGTAGAAAAGAAAATAGAAGCATATTGCTATTACGTTCTATCACAGGATTACTTGGCATATTATGTGGTGTGTATATTATTGACCATTTAGTATTAAGTGATGTTGATATGATCGGTAAGCTCACTTCGTTTATACTCATTGTTTTTTCCGCCCTTTTTTTGAAGGAAAAAGCCTCATTAATGCAATTAGGGCTATGTCTGCTCGCATTTTTTGGGGCTTTGTTTATTATTAAGCCTACCTTTGATCTTCATTTTTTTCCGTATTTTATTGGAATAATCGGTGCGGTTTTTGCTGCATTAGCCTATCTTTGTTTACGTATTCTTGGACAGAAAGCGAGACCTGAAAGCTCAAATACGATTGTTTTTTTCTTTTCCGCATTTTCGACAATTGTCTTATTCCCCTTTGTTTTTTTAGATTTTGTCCCCATAAATGTGATTCAACTCAGTTATTTATTATTATCAGGAATTGCTGCAACAGTCGGGCAGTTTTCTGTGACATTAGCTTATAAATATGCAGCAGCGAAAGATATTTCGATTTATAGTTATTCATCGGTTCTTTTTAGTGCGTTACTTGGTGCAGTAGTATTTGGGCAATTTCCAGATAGTTGGAGTATTTTAGGTTATTTGATCGTTTTTGTTTCAGGTTTACTGATGTTTATGTTTACACGAACAAATAGAAAGATTTAATTATTTTTTCAGCTTTTTAAGCTAGAATATCGTAAGTTTTAGTGCATATTCTTATGAATAGGAAAGAGGGATTATATGCAATTTATTGGAAAGATTATTGGTTTTTTTATTGGCTATAAATTATTCGGTGGTATTTTTGGTGGTCTACTCGGCGTATTTATCGGACATTTAGCAGATAAAAAATTATATGAATTAGGTTCTGTAAGATCATCTGTTTTTGGTAAAAATTTGACTCGTCAGTCATTATTTACTCAAACTACGTTTGCCGTATTAGGGCATATTGCTAAGGCTAAAGGTCGAGTGACGGAAGATGATATTCATTTAGCTCGCCAGCTTATGGCGCGTCTAAAATTAGATGAAAAGGCGAAACAATTAGCTCAACAAGCATTTACTTTGGGTAAAGAAGCTGATTTCCCATTACGCACGGTGATTCAAGAGTTTAGGGAGGCTTGTGGGCAACGTGCTGATTTATTGCGTTTCTTTGTTGAAGTACAAATGCAGGCTGCATTGCAGGATGGACAGTTGGATTCTAATGAGCAGCAGATTCTATTTACTATTGCGGAAACCATGGGAATGAATCGTTTCCAATTTGAGCAGATGATTGCGATGGTAATGGCTGCCCAGCAGTTCCGTTCTGGCGGTTTTTATCAAGAGCAATACCAACAGCAAAGCGGATCATATCATCAATCACAAGGAAATTATGGCGGATATCGTCCAAGTGGTCCAAATGTAAAAGATGCTTATACGGTATTAGGTGTCACGGAAAATGATGAGCAAAATACGGTTAAACGCGCGTATCGTAAATTAATGAACGAGCATCATCCGGATAAGCTGGCAGCAAAAGGTTTACCGGATGAGATGATGGAATTAGCGAAAGAGAAAGCTCAACAAATTCAAGCGGCTTACGATTTGATTTGCAAGACGAAAGGTTGGAAATAAGTGTAGGGTTATAAGCGGTCATTTTTGGTAAAATTTTTGCAAAAATTGACCGCTTTCTTTTTAAATCAAATAAGTAAAATAATTGAATATGATACCTAAAGTTATTTTAGCACCGATGCAAGGCGTATTAGATCCTTTTGTTCGCAAATTACTGACGGCAGTAAATGATTACGATCTCTGTATTTCCGAATTTGTGCGAGTGGTGGATCAAAAATTGCCGAAGAAAGCATTTTATCGCCTTGCACCTGAATTGTTGCAAGGCGGTTTAACCGATTCTGATACGCCTGTGCGAGTGCAGTTATTAGGACAACATCCACAATGGTTGGCAGAAAATGCTCAGTTGGCGATAGAGTTGGGATCGCACGGGGTGGATTTGAATTGCGGTTGTCCGTCTAAAACGGTAAATGGCAGTAATGGTGGTGCATCATTGCTAAAAGATCCGGATTTGATTTATCGTGCAACCAAAGCAATGCGAGAAGCTGTTCCACAGGATCAGATCGTTTCGGTAAAAGTACGTTTGGGCTGGGATTCGGCAGATCAATGCTTTGAAATTGCCGATGCGGTGGCACAAGGTGGTGCAAATGAAATTACCGTACACGGTCGTACCAAACAAGACGGCTATCGAGCGGAACGAATTAATTGGCAGGCAATCGGCGAAATTCAAAAACGTCTTTCGATTCCGGTGATCGCCAATGGTGAAATTTGGGATTTTGAATCGGCAAAAAATTGCCAAAATATGACCGATTGTTCGAGCCTTATGATTGGGCGAGGTGCATTAAACACGCCGAACCTCAGCCGAGTGGTGAAATTTAATCAGCCTAAAATGGCATGGAACGAGGTACTGCAATTACTGTTTCAATATGTAAATCTGGAAAATGAGCATGACTCGGGCTTTTATCATGTTGCACGTATCAAGCAATGGCTACATTATTTAGATAAAGAATATCCGGAAGCTAAAGATTTGTTCCAAATACTTAAAACAGAACACGGCTATAACGGTCTAAAAGCACATATTGAACGAGCGGTAAATCAAGAGATTTAACAATAGGGTTTTAACCACGGAAAACACAGAATACACGGAAAAAGGCTATGAGTGTATTCAGTGGTTAATTTATAAAGAGAAAACAATGAAAAAACAAATATTTAGTGAGCAAGAAGTCACAACAGAACAGCAATTTGTGGCGAAACAGGAGTTTGAGGCTTCGGAAGATATTCAAATTGAAGAGGAATATCAAGAAGTTGAAGCGGAATTAATTGTTGAAGAAAGCCTAAAACCGTCACGTTTTTGGGTAAGAGTATTACTGTTTGCGTTAGGATTGTTTAGCATTGCAGTGATTGCACAAAGCGTACAATGGTTGATCGATACCTTCCAAGCACGTCAATGGATTTATTTTGCTTTTGCTATTGTGTTCGCCTTAATCAGTTTAACCGGCGTGGTTGCGATTATCGGTGAATGGCGGAAGTTAGTTTTTTTACGTCATCATCAGCAACAACAGCAAGTAAGCGAACAATTACTTTTAGAAGAACTCTCAACGACAAGCGGTGAAAAAGCGGTAAATTTTTGCAATGAAGTTGTGGCAAATTTAAAAAATGTGCCAAGCGTGCAACATTCGCAACAGCGTTGGCAAAGCCAATTAAATGAGGCTTACAATGCAAAAGAAGTGCTTTATCTATTTAGTGAAACAGTGCTCACTCCGCTTGATAAGCAAGTGAAAAGAATGATTTCAAAAAGTGCGACTGAGAATGCAATTATCGTAGCGGTTAGCCCGTTAGCTGTGGTGGATATGTTGATGGTCGCTTGGCGAAATATTGCGTTAGTCAATAAAATTAGCAAAACCTACGGTATGCAATTAGGCTATTTCAGCCGTTTGAAATTATTCAAAATGGTCTTAACCAATATGGTGTTTGCCGGAGCAACCGAAGTGGTGAGCGATGTCGGTATGGAGTTTTTCTCGCAGAATCTAACCGCTAAACTTTCGTTACGAGCCGCACAGGGCATTGGTGTCGGCTTACTTACGGCAAGATTAGGCATTAAAGCGATGGAATTTTGTCGTCCTGTTGCGTTTCAATCGGGCGAAAAGCCAAAACTTTCTGCCATTCGCCAACAATTATTAACTTCGGTTAAAAACACAATTTTTGCAAAAGCTGAAGAAAAGGTGAGTGAAAAAATATAGATATTCTATGGTGTGCTGTTTTAATCACCACGGAATACACGGGGAACACAGAAAAGAAAACAAGTGGTAGGAGCTGTAAAAAGCGGCATTATGCTGCAGTTGCACAAAAGTTTATTTGTAGGGGCGAACAGAGTTCACCCCTACATCATTCATTTACATAAACTAACCTACCACCAAATCAAATCTCACACTAAATTTGTCTTCCATTAAGCGGTATTGATCTTTTAAATTCGGACCGCACGAGTTAGATCCGATTCCACTCATTTTGTAATCAATACATAGCACGCTGTAATCTGATTCTTGTAGATCGTAGCAATGTTTTTTCGCGGTCAATTCCTCTTGCGTATATGGCGAGAGATTAAAGCTGAACGGTTGGCTTGCACTCACAAACAGATTTTCCGATTTGAGATATTCACAACCGTAATGGCTGCCGTTCTCCTGTGGTTTAACATAATCGGTATGATTGTGTTTTGCCGTGGTATGGTAGATGCCTAACTTCGCTAAATGGTGTTTATCCACATAGCTTTCTTGCTCGCCGTAACCAAAATATTCCACCGTATTTTCTGCTTTAGTAAGCCAGAAGCGTAAACCGAAACGAGGTAAATACGGTAATTCGGTTGGGCGGATTGCATTAATTTCCACCGAAATCTGTCCGTTATTGAAGATATGATAACCAATATCTAACGTTAAAATACGACCGCGAGAAATTGAAACAATGGCAGATTTTACTGAAAATTCGACCGCTTGTTCGCTTTGTTGCCATTGAATTTCATACGCTCTGGTATAGGCTTTATCGTAGCCAGCATTTTGCCACGCTTCACGAATGAGACGATCATTATCAGTCGGTGCACGCCAGATATTAAAGTCTAACGGTTGTTGAATAATCGCTTTGCCGGCTTTTTCAATACGGCTGAAAATCCCTTTCTGTTTATCTAATTGATAATTAAATTGACCGTTGTGTACGTTAATGTGGAAGCGATCTTCCTGTACTTCAAATGTACTGTTTGCAATCGTGAATTGTGGCAATACTAATTTATTTTCGCTAAATAAATTGAGCTGCTCGAAGCCAAGTGAATGCGCTTCGTCTAATAATTCGACCGCGGTATTTAAGCGATAATTTAAATTCAATAGCCATAAATGCCCATTATTTTTTGGTAACTCAATCGGTAATACAGCGTTGCTGTGCGGTTGGCAAGCAACGGATAAATTTCCACCGCTTGTCACCACGCCGTTTTCGACAAATTCATAATCAATCGTCAGATAATCAGCGAGATCAGTGAAATCCAAATAGTTGTGGATCACAATTTGGTTATCGATTAATTCGGCACGTGCAGGGCGATTTACATTTTTAAGCTCCAATAAATTACTGTGTGGAATACGATCTGGTGACACTAAACCGTCCATACAGAAATTTCCATCGTGCGGACTTTCACCGAAATCACCACCATAACCGAATTGTCCGTTAGCACGGTAAGGGGCGTGATCGCACCATTCCCACACAAAACCACCGCACGATTGCGGATGACGATGGAATGCTTGCCAATAATCTTCTGCATCGCCGTTTGAGTTACCCATTGCGTGACTGTATTCACACAATACGAAAGGTTTAGTTTGAGTGGTAGCACAATAGCGGTCGATATCTTCAGTTGAACCGTACATTTCACTATAAAAATCTAAATTTGATAGATCATTATTATCGGCAGAATGTTGGTAAATCGAGCTTTCGTAATGCACTAGACGAGATTTATCACGTTGTTTAATCCATGTCGCTGCCGCTTCAAAGTTTGCACCATAGCCGGATTCATTACCTAACGACCAAATAATAATCGAAGTACGGTTTTTGTCTCGTTCCACGTTGGCTTGTTGGCGGTCTAAAATCGCTTTTTTGAACAGAGGATCACGAGCAAAGTAGCAGAAATTATCAATTGTATCTTGTCGGATACGTGCGGTTTGCAAATCGTTTTCATGGTTTAAGAAAATACTCGGTTCCGGCGTTTTGACAGTTAGCATTGAAGCACCATGCGATTCAACATCACTTTCGCCAATCAGATAAAAACCGTATTGATCGCATAATTCGCTAAACCAAGGTGCATTCGGATAATGGGCGGTACGAATTGCGTTGATATTATGCTGTTTCATCAGCTGTAAATCTTTATGCGCTTGTGCGTAGCTAATCGCATAACCGGTTTTCGGATCGCTATCGTGGCGGTTTACTCCTTTAAATTTAATCGCTTGCTGATTAAATAATAAAATGCCATCTTTAATTTCCACTTTTCTAAAACCGATTTTTTGCACAATTACTTCTTCCGAAGTACGTAAAATTAAGGTGTAAAGTTGTGGGTTTTCGGCATTCCATAACTGAATATCTTCGACATCAATATTAAGCTGCGTATCGGTTTGATTGAAAACGGTAAAGCCTTTCGGATCGAATAATTGATATTCAATCGCTTGCTGCTGACGGCTAAAAAGCGTTTCCACTTTCAGATTGGCGTGACGTAATTCATCATCCAATTCATATTGAATAAAGAAATCTTGCAGATAATTTTGTTCTCGTTCAAGCAAATAGACATCACGGAAAATACCCGACATTCTGAATTTGTCTTGGTCTTCTAAATAGCTGCCGTCACACCATTTCAGTACCACGACGGTTAAATGGTTGGTGCCGACTTGTAAATAATCGCTAACATCAAATTCGGAGGTGTTGTGGCTGATTTGGCTATACCCGACAAATTGTTTATTCACGTAAATAAATAAACAAGAATCCACGCCTTCAAAATTGAGTAAATAACGCTTATCACTTTTCGGAGTAAGTTGTAGAGTTCGATGATATACACCGCATGGGTTTTGATGCGGAACAAACGGCGGATCAAACGGGAACGGGTAGTTAATATTGGTATAGTGATGATGATCGAAGCCGTGATTTTGCCAATTTGCCGGCACCGGAATTTTATGTTCAAACGCAACATCAAGGACATTATCCGGTAGGTCATGATAGCTTTGGAAGTAATTAAAATCCCATTGACCGTTGAGTAGAGTAAAGTAGTCGGATTGTTCACGTTTACCACTTAATGCGGTTTCATTTTGTTTATGAGGAATAAAATAAGCGTGATGATCAACAGTATTTACGTGGAGTATATTCGGATCTTGGAAGTAATTTGGCAGTATCATGATAATTTCCTCGATGTTTACAAATTAAAAGTGGAAGGTATAACGAATATCGTGTTTATAGCGTTCGCCCGTTTTGGTGATGCCGCCGAATTTTGCCAATTCAGATTGGTTTGGCGAATCAGGGAAAAATTCCGGTTCTAAAGCAACGCCTGCGTAATCTTGGTAAGTTGAGCCACTTAGATTCGGTTGTCCACTAAGCCAATTCCCCGAATAACATTGCAACGCCGGCATTGAGGTATTGAGTTCAAGGCTAAGATCTTCAACGGCTAAACAAGCGGTCGGTTTTGAAGAATTTTTTACTAATTTGAAAGCGTGATCATAACCTTTTACCAATTGTTGATCGGCATCTTTCAGCAAGTCTTGCCCAATCGATTTAGACGTTGAAAAATCGAAGCCGGTATGAGCAACCGCTTTAAACGGTAAAACCAGGATACCGTCTGCACCGACCGGTAAATATTCGTCAGCATTAATCATTAATTGATGCGAAAGTACGTCACCTGTACCGAGTAAATTGAAATAAGCGTGATTGGTAAAGCAGAGTGGAGTGTCTTGATTGGTGGTTGCGTTAAATGCAATTTCAACTTCTTTTCCATGCAAACGATAAGTCACAAAGGCATGAACTTCACCGCCGAACCCTTCTTCGCCGTCGGCAAAAATCCGGTTGAATTTGACCGCTTGCGGATCAATTTGCTCTGCTTGCCAAATTTGTTTATCTCCCCCTTTTACACCACCGTGCAAGGTATTTTCACCATCATTTTTTACCAAAGTATAGGTTTTACCATTAAGTTGATATTCGGCATTGGCAATGCGATTAGCATAGCGTCCACAAGTTGCTCCAAAGTAAGCGGTCTGATTTTGCCAATTTTCTGCAGATGTGGTAACTAACACTTCACGTTCGCCTTTTGGATGTTTTACGACACAAGAAAGCCAAGATGCACCGAAGTCTGACAGAGTGATTTTGAGGAATGAGTTTTCGAGGATAAAGGTTTTCATAACTTGCTCCGAAAGCAAGAAACCACGGAGGTTTCCGTGATTTCTGAAAAATTAATCATTAAATAAGATGAACGCCGTCACAAGCGGTACAAAGATGGAAGGTTTCTTTGATACCGGTTTGTTTTTCATAATTTTCTGCAATAATTTGACGTAAATGTTCCACTTTTTCGTTTGGTACTAAACAAACGATACAGCCGCCGAAGCCACCGCCGGTCATACGTGAACCGCCATTTTTACCGATCGCCACTTGTGCCAATTCGACTAAGTAATCAATTTCCGGAATGGTAATTTCAAAATCATCACGCATAGAGTCGTGCGACCCCGCCATTAATTGACCGAGTTTGACCATATCATTTGCTTTTAAGGCTTCAACCGCTTCTAATACACGCTGATTTTCGCTAATGATATGTTTAGCACGTTTATAGGCGAGTTCATTTTCTGCTTGCAATTCGCTTGCTCGCTCAATAAATTGCTCTGACGTAACATCACGCAATGCTTTTGCCCCAAAGAATTTGGCAGCAAATTCACATTCTTGACGGCGACTGTTATATTCACCTGTCACTAAGTCGTGTTTTACGTTAGAGTTGATAATCGCAATTGAATAACCGTGCGGAACTGGTGTTGGGGTAATGTCTAGCGAACGGCAATCAATCATAATTAATTGATCTTTTTGTCCGAGTGCCGAGGTGAGTTGATCCATATTGCCGCAATTTGCACCAACGAATTTGTTCTCAGCTTCTTGTCCGATTAAAGCGATTTCCGCCAAACTAAGTGGCAAATTACCTAATACTTGTGCGGTTTTACCGATTGAAATTTCTAATGCGGCAGAAGAACTCAAACCGGAAGACATCGGTACATCACTTGTCATGGCTAAATCCGCACCTTGTTTAAACTCAGGACATTTGGCTTGAATATATTTCACCACGCCACGTACGTAATTTGCCCATTTGTGTTCAGACGGTTCAATTGGTTGGCTAAGATCAAATTCATCTTGTTTATCAATATCAATCGCATAAACACGCCAAATACTATCATCACGTTTACTAAAGCTGACTGCCATGCCGTAGTTAATTGCACAAGGCATTACAAAACCGTCATTGTAATCGGTATGTTCACCGATAATATTAACTCGTCCTGGTGCAAAAACGGTTTGAGCCGCTAGATAACCGTAATGTTCAATAAATTTTTGTGTCGCAAGTTGTTGTGGTTTCATTATATCTTTCTCTCATTCTGTTATTTATCTTTGTAGTGAACGCTATCGCTCACCGCATTTAATCTTTCTGCCGCTTGTTCCGGTGTCAGATCTCGTTGGCTTTCCGCCATCATTTCATAACCAACCATAAATTTACGTACGGTGGCAGAACGTAACAATGGTGGATAGAAATGGGCGTGAAGCTGCCAATGTGTATTATCACTTTCATTAAACGGTGCGAAATGGAAGCCCATTGAATATGGGAAACTGATATTAAATAAGTTATCGTAGCGAGTGGTTAGCTTTTTAAGTGCGAGAGCTAAATCCGCTCGTTCGGCTTCGTTTAAATCGGTAATGCGTTTAAAGTGTTTATGTTTTGGCAGCAACAAAGTTTCAAACGGCCAGCCTGCCCAGTAAGGCACTACGGCAATCCAATCTTCAGTTTCTACCACAATACGTTCTTTTTTAGTTAATTCACGCTCTGCATAATCGAGTAGCAATGGACGACCGTATTGAGCGAAGTAATTCGCCTGACATTCGTCTTCAATCGCAATTTCGTTTGGTAAGAAATTGCTTGCCCAAATTTGACCGTGTGGGTGTGGATTAGAACAGCCCATCATTGCGCCTTTATTTTCAAAAATTTGTACCCATTGATAACGGCTTTTTAATTCGTTGGCTTGCTCTTGCCAAACCTGTACCACTTGTTCAATTTCAGACACAGAAAGTTGCGGTAAGGTTTTGCTGTGATCAGGCGAGAAACAAATTACACGGCTTTCGCCTTGGGTATGTGAAATTTGGAATAATGGATCTGTACCGGCTTCCAGGGCGGGCGTATCCGGTAGTAAAGCGGAGAAATCGTTTTTAAATACGAAAGGTTTACTATAAACGGGATTTTGCTCGCCGGTAATACGTTTATTACCTGGGCAAAGATAGCAAGTCGGATCATAACTTGGTTTATTATCAGCAACCGTGTCTTCTTGTTGACCTTGCCACGGACGTTTTGCACGATGCGGTGAAACTAGAATCCATTGGTTTTTTAATGGATTAAAACGACGATGAGGGTGATCGTTTAGGATAAATTGTTGGCTCATTGTAGAACTTCTCCATTTGGCGTTTTAGGGTTGGAGTATAACTAACATTATATTTTTTGTGTGTGATAAGGATCACAGAAGTATGAGATCACATTAAATTTTACACCGTATGATTAAATGTTAACGTTATCATTTTGAAAATTGAAGTGAAAAAAGTGAGAAGTGTGAGAGTGATCACAAAATTTTTAGGGCAGTATATAACTGCCCTAAAAAGTTTACTATTTAAGAAATTATAAGCGAGTAAATTTCAATAACATAGCGGATGCTGGGTCAATAATCGGTAAGCCTAAGCCAACTTTTGCTAACCACTCGCTATTAATGACAACTTTTTCACCGCTTAATGCTTTTACCATCCATTCTGGTAACTGTTTCATCAAGTGACCGAATTTTCCGTCGGCAAAGTTACGTGGTAAATCCAGAATTTCTACTTGATAATTACCTTCTTTGAGATACGGCACACGGAGTGATTCCTGACGTAAGTAATCGAGCATTGCAAGTTGGCTGATTAAAACCACCGCTTGTGAGCTGTCTTGTGCTACCACCCCGTTAACTAAACAAGCTGGATCTTTACGGTCTAAACGGAATGCCGTGCCGCTATGCAATAGATCTCGTAAAGATTTATGTAATGCAATATATTTAGCGAAATTTTTACGTTCTTCCTCACCTTCTTTTACCGGGTCTAATTCCACCCCCATATGACCGAATAGTGCAGTTAAACCACGGAAATTCGCATCTAATTTGCGATATGTAGTATGGCAATGGAAGCCGCCGATATGCGCGCCCATAATTTCAGGCGGATAGAAGTAACTAAAACCACGTTGGATTGTTTGGCGTTCGAGCGCATCGTTATCATCAGAAGTCCAGAAGCGTTGTGAGCGTTTTAACACTTCGTAATCGATACGACCGCCACCGGAAGAGCAGGCTTCAAATTCAACATTCGGATATTTCTCACAAAGCACATCGCACAAGCGATAGAATGCTTCAGTTTGTTTGGTTACCGCTGCTTTGCCTTGGTGAGCGCCTTGCACGATACGGCGGTTCATATCCCATTTTACATAGTCAATATCGTGATTGCCGAGTAGCCAATCCATTCGTTCCACTAAATAATCGAAAACTTCCGGATTGCAAAGGTCGAGCACAAATTGGTTGCGTTCGGCAGGTTGATCGTAACCTTCTACTGCGAGTAACCAATCCGGGTGTTGTTGGTAAAGTTTAGTCGGTTTGTTGATCATTTCTAACTCAACCCAAATCCCGAATTGCATACCGAGATCTTTTACCGCTTTGACCACAGGCGTTAAACCGTTTGGATATTTGCGTTCGTCTAAGTACCAATCGCCCAAGCCGCCGAAATCATCATCACGCCCAATAAACCAACCGTCATCAATAATAAAACGTTCCACGCCCATTTCTGCGGCAGCTTTTGCCATAGCGATAATATGTTCCGGTTTGTGATCGAAGTAAACGCCTTCCCAAATATTGAGGTGTACCGGGCGTGTTTTACCTTGCGGAAAACGGAGGATATTTTCTCGCACATATTGGTGAAACTGTTGGCTCATACCGTTTAAGCCTTGGTTAGAAGCGGTTGCATAAACCCAGGGAGTCGCAATCTCTTCATCTTGTGAGAGCGTGATTTCACCCGGGAAGTATAACGCTTCTAATTGCACGCTACGTCTGCCTCGAATATCAATATCAGCACGAATACGGTGGTTGCCACTCCAAGCCAAATGGAAGCCCCATACATCGCCTTTTTGTTCTTTATAGCCTTCTTCACCGACAATCAAAATCGGCGGATATTCGTGTGATGTTCTGCCGACACGGTTTTCTTGAATAAAACCGCCGTGTTTGAGATTTTGGCGATTCGGTTGAAATTCTCGTACCCAGCGACCGTAGAACCTACAGACTTCATCGGCAAATTCAGGCAACGGCAATGTGACGGCAAGGCGGTTTACGCTATAAGGTACGGCTTTTAAATTACGTAATTTATTACGTGTTTTTAATACGGATGTCGTTTTATCTAATACAAATTCGCTACTAAATTCCAAGCCGGCAATTTCATCAATTTGGCGGATGATCAAGCGGTCATTTTGTTGCTCGATTTTACTTAATTTGAATACTGGCATCGAGTCTAAACCGTTACGATGACCTTCAATTGAAGAGGATTCAAAATAGCCACGACCGTTTTCCGCTGCAAGTGAAACCGGTACGTCAATATCTAAACCACCGTTTGTTACACCTGAGTAGCTAAGCCAAGCATTAGTCGGTTCAAATTGCGCGAGTTTTTCTCCCCAATAAAGAATTTGGGGATTATCTGAGGCGTTAATAATCAGATCGTTTTGGTTGCTGGATAAGCGAATGATGTTGTTCATAATAAATTCCTTATTTGCAAAATTTGAAAGAAAACTGACCGCTTGTTAAGCGCCTCTGGTATTGCGTTTTTGTAATTGATAACGTTCTTGCATATTCATTTTTCCAGTTAAGGTGAAAATGGAGAGAAGGGTAAAACCTAATGCCACGCAGCCTAAAATAAAGTAAGTATCTTGATAACCGAATTTGTCATACCAGCCACCAATCACAGAAGAGGCAAGCATATTTCCGACTTGTTTGATGAATTGGCAGGCAACCATATAGATTGTTGCAGAGAAATGAACTTCAAACACGTTACCGATATATTTAAATAAGCCGACAAGATAGAAAGGCACTTCAAACATATGTAGCGTTTTTAGCACCACCACGTGCCACCACTCCGTTGCAAAGGATGAACCTAAGATGCGGATACTCATAATAAATCCAGCGGTAAGTAAGGCATTTTTGCACCCATTCGATTAATTAAAAATGGCACAAAGAACATAATTACCGCATTTAAAAATTCGCCCATTGTGGTGACATAACCAAAAATCTCAATACCTCTTTCTTTAGAGTCAAAGAAGGTGTTAAAAAAGTTACCGAATTGTTGGTCGAAAATATCATAGGTACAGGCAACACCAACAACATAAGCAAGTAATGCCCAAAAACGAGGTAATCTGAATAGCATAAAGGCTTGTTTGATGCTAACTGGATTGCTGTTAGCACCGAGTTTTTCCATTACCATTGCGGTTTGGCTTTGTTGCTCCGGTTTTGCAATGGCAACCAAAATGACGACAACTAATGCACCGGCAGAGCCTAGCCAAAATACGGAGTTAGGATCTTTGCTGTATAGTATGCCGGCAATAGATGCACAGATACCCCAACCAATCATACCGAACATTCTTGCTCGTCCGTATTCAAAACGACTTTGGCGACTCACTCTTTCAATATAGGCTTCCGATGCACCGGCACCTCCGGCGAAAACAAATCCCATATAGATACCGCCAAGTATTGCACCTAACCAAATATTCGTTTTAAGCAAGGGGGCAAAGACATAAATAAAGAAAGGCGCATAGAAAAGAAGAGCGATAGAAACAGCCCAAAGAATATGTTTTTTTAAACCGAGTTTATCCGTTACAAAACCAAAAATCGGTTGAAAACACAGTGCAAAAAAAGACATTGCAGCAAAAACAATACCTCGTTCTTCACCGGTTAAGCCATTAATATCTCCAAGCCAAATCCCTAGAAAAGGGTAACAAGTTGCCATAACAAAGAAATAAGTAAAGAAATAACCGCTAAAAGCTAAATAGTTACGATTTCCCCAATAATACACTTTGTTATTTTGTGTCGGAGTTTGAGTTTGCATAAAACACCTCTTACTTTGATGATTTCTTGTTTTGAATGTTAACGTTATCATTTTTGAATAAAAAGAATAAAATAATGAAAATGTGATTCAAGTCACAAATTTTAACGTTAACATATTGAAAGTGTGAAGAAGATCACATTCTTAGTGATTGCGAATCTGTAGATGATAATGGACAATGAAGTATCAGAAAAATAACAAATAGAATATGGTGTATGGCTTCTTTGAAAGATGTCGCAAAATTAGCCGGCGTTTCAGTTATGACGGTTTCTCGAGCGATAAATAATCCGAAACAGCTTTCAGATAAAACTCGATTAGCGGTTCAACAAGCAATTGAGCAATTAAATTATGTACCGAATTTAGCTGCACAGAAAATTCGTGGGGCAACAGAAAATACGATTGGTGTTTTATCCTTTAGTACCGCCACGACGCCGTTTTCGGTTGAGATTTTATTAGCAATCGAACAAACTGTTCGCCAACACGGTTGGAATTCGTTTGTCATTAATACGTTTGAAGATGACCAGCAAGATGTTGAAAAGGCAGTAGAGTTATTGCTTTCACATCGTCCAACCGCAATTATTATTAGTCGTCACGGTTTAAAGAAAATTCAGATTCCAAAACGTTTAGCAAATTACCCGATTGTTTTAGCGAATTGTGTTACCGACGATATACAAGTTGCCAGTTATATTCCGAATGACTTTCAAGGACAAGCGGATGTGACTCGTTTATTAGTCGAAAAAGGTTATAAGAAACCGTTATGTTTGTATATTCCATATAATGCGATTGCGGCTAAAGAACGACAAAAAGGTTTTCAAGCGGTTTGGTTTTCTCAAAAAAATGCAAATGTGCCGACCGAGTTTTTTATGAACGAAAGCGATGATTATTTAGAAGGTGCAGATCGATTAAAAGAGATTTTAGCCTCAGATCTTGAGCATTTTGACTATGATGTCATCGTATGCGGTAATGACCGGATTGCAATGCTTGCTTATCAGTTATTGCTTGCACGTGGATTACGTATTCCGCAAGATGTTGCGGTTGTCGGTTATGATAATATGGTTGGGGTGGCTCATTTATTTTTACCGCCTTTGACGACAGTACAGCTACCACATTATGAAATGGGACGGCAAGCCGCATTACACTTAATCGAAGCGAAACAAGATAAAGACGTTCATTATCTTGAGTGTCCTTTAATTCAGCGGAAGTCTTGTTAGCTTATTTCAAACGGAATACAGCAATAAATCGATGTATTCCGTATTTTTGATAATTAAAGTTCAAAATTATCAAAATCGTTGCTATCGACTTTAGCATCGATTTGCCCAACCAAATAGGAACTGACTTCGACTTCTTGCGGCGCAACTTGTACGTTATCAGACACCAACCAAGCATTAATCCACGGAATCGGATTTGAAGAAGTTGCAAAAGGGCGAGGTAATCCGACCGCTTGCATTCGAATATTGGTAATATATTCAACATATTTCACTAAAATATCTTCATTCAAACCCATCATTGAACCGTCTTTAAATAAATACGCCGCCCATTCTTTTTCTTGTTCTGCCGCTGCCACAAAAAGCGCATAAGCTTCTTGTTTACATTCTTCGGCAATTTGTGCCATTTCCGGATCGTCTTGTCCGACTGCCATAATGTTCAACATATTTTGTGTGCCGGTTAAATGGAGGTATTCATCACGTGCGATAAATTTAATAATTTTAGCGTTACCTTCCATTAACTGACGTTCGGCAAACGCGAAAGAACAAGCGAACGATACGTAAAAACGAATTGCTTCTAGTACGTTCACACTCATTAAGCATAAATAAAGTTGGCGTTTTAGATTGCGTAACGTTACTTGGTATTGCTTGCCGTCCACCGTATAGCAACCTTCTCCGTAAAGCGTATAAAGTTGCGAATCTCGAATTAAATCATCGTAGTAGCAAGAAATATCTTTCGCACGTTTAATAATTTCTTCGTTAGTCACGATATCGTCAAACACAATCGACGGATCATTCACGATATTACGGATAATATGCGTATAAGAACGTGAGTGGATCGTTTCGGAAAATGTCCAAGTTTCGATCCAAGTTTCCAGCTCAGGAATCGATACTAACGGCAAAAATGCTACGTTCGGGCTGCGACCTTGAATAGAATCAAGTAATGTTTGATATTTTAAGTTACTGATAAAAATATGTTTTTCGTGTTCCGGCAATGATTGGTAGTCGATACGATCTTGCGAAACATCGACTTCTTCCGGACGCCAGAAAAATGAGAGCTGTTTTTCGATTAACTTTTCAAATAATTCATATTTTTGTTGGTCATAACGAGCGACATTGACATTTTGCCCGAAAAACATCGGTTCTTTTAATTGATCATTTTTATTTTGTGAGAAAGTGGTGTATGCCATTTTGTATCCTTTTTGAATTGCCCACGCACGGCAAGCCGTACGTGGTTATGATCAGCCTTCGGCTGAGTGAGCCACGCTGTGGCTCTTAACATTCTCCGAATTATTTCTGTGTTCTCCGTGTATTCCGTGGTTAGTTAAATTCAGACTAGACACTAAATTTTGCAGGCACCGCCAGTGCAACCGTCATTTAAATCCTCTTGGGCATCTTCTGCTCCGTCTCTGGTATTTTGGTAATAGAGTGTTTTTAATCCGTATTTATAAGCGGTCAGTAAATCAGCAAGTAAGCGTTTCATCGGTACTTTGCCGTCTTCAAATTTTTGCGGGTCATAATTGGTATTTGCCGAAATTGCCTGATCAATGAATTTCTGCATAATACCGACCAGCTGTAAGTAACCGCTCATATCGGGGATATCCCACAATAACTCGTATTGTGAACGGAGCTTTTCATATTCCGGCACAACTTGTTTTAAGATGCCGTCTTTTGAGGCTTTAACACTCACGTAGCCACGCGGCGGTTCAATGCCGTTGGTCGCATTGGAAATTTGCGAGGAAGTTTCTGATGGCATTAATGAGCTTAACGTTGAGTTACGTAAGCCGAATTGTTGAATCTCCGCACGCAAACTTTCCCAATCATAATGTAGAGGTTCTTGAGTCAGGTTATTCAATTCTTTTTTATAGCTATCAATCGGTAAAATGCCTTGAGCATAGCTCGTCTCATTAAATAACTTACAAGCACCTTGTTCTTTGGCTAAATTGAGCGAAGCTTTCAGTAAATAATATTGCATCGCTTCAAAAGTTCTGTGCGTAAGCGCATTGGCAGAACCGTCTGAATAACGCACGCCGTTTTTCGCTAAGTAATAAGCGTAGTTGATGACCCCGATGCCAAGTGAACGGCGAGCTAATGCGGCGTGTTTTGCTGCTTTCACCGGATAATCTTGATAATCTAACAAGGCATCTAGCGCTCGTACCACTAAGTCGGCAAGCGGTTCAAATTCATCTAAATTTTGCAAAGTACCTAAGTTAAATGCTGAAAGGGTACAGAGTGCTATTTCCCCGTTTTCATCGTTAATATCATTCAGCGGTTTGGTCGGCAATGCGATTTCTAAACATAAATTTGATTGTTTGATCGGTGCAACTTGCGGATTGAACGGTGAATGCGTATTGCAATGATCGACATTCTGAATATAAATACGACCGGTTGAAGCGCGTTCTTGCATGAGCAGTGAAAATAACTCAACTGCTTTCACACTGCGTTTGCGAATGCTTAGGTCTTGTTCATATTGCAGATAAAGTTGTTCAAATTTGTCTTGATCAGCAAAAAATGCTTCATACAAGCCATCGACATCAGACGGGCTGAATAAGGTGATTTCTCCGCCCTTAATTAAGCGTTGATACATCAGCTTGTTGAGCTGTACACCGTAGTCCATATGACGGCAGCGGTTGTCTTCTACGCCTCGATTGTTTTTTAACACCAATAAACTTTCCACTTCTAAGTGCCATAGCGGGTAGTAAACCGTTGCTGCTCCGCCTCGTACACCGCCTTGCGAGCAAGATTTCACCGCACTTTGGAAATGCTTATAAAATGGAATACAACCGGTGTGGAAGGCCTCCCCTTGACGAATCGGGCTGCCTAAGGCACGGATTGCACCAGCGTTAATCCCAATACCTGCACGTTGCGAGACATATTTAATAATCGCAGCGGAAGTGGCATTGATGGAATCCAAACTATCGCCACATTCGATCAGTACGCAAGAACTAAACTGACGAGTCGGTGTTCTGACTCCCGACATAATTGGGGTAGGCAAGGAAATTTTGAAGGTTGACGTCGCATCGTAAAAGCGTTTTACATAATCCAAACGAGTGGCTTTCGGATATTTGGAAAACAAGCAGGCAGCCACCAAAAGATATAAGAATTGTGCCGATTCATAGATTTCTCCGGTCACTCGATTTTGGACTAAATATTTTCCTTCCAGCTGTTTGACCGCCGCATAAGAAAAATCCATATCTCGGCGGTGTACGAGAAACTCATTCATTAACTGCCATTCTTGTTCGGTATAGTCGGTTAACAGCGCTTGATCGTATTTACCGAGTGCAACCAGCTTTTTAATATGCGTGAATAAATGAGGTGGGGTGAAGTTCCCGTAGGCTTTTTTACGCAGATGAAATATCGCTAAACGTGCGGCAAGATATTGATAATCTGGTGTTTCAGTGCTGATTAAATCAGCGGCGGCTTTGATGAGCATTTCGTGAATATCAGCAGTACCAATACCTTGATAAAACTGAATATGTGCATTTAATTCTACTTGTGATACCGATACATTCTGTAACCCCTCGGCTGCCCAAGTGATGACACGATGAATTTTATCCAAATCAAACGGCTCTTGTTTTCCGTTACGTTTGGTTACCATCAATGTTTTCTGCATAAAATGTGTCTCCTTTTATCTTATTATTTTTAAACACTATATATTGTGATTTTTAAGTTCTTATATACAAGATATTGTTTTATGAAGGTGTGTGCAAGCAGAAAGTTTTGTAAAGGGATATTGACAAAAGGTAAGTGATTGAAGATAGGGGAATTACAATAAATGTAAAAAATAAACTCCTGAAAATTCATTCAGGAGTTTTCATAAAGCTAAGATTATTTTCCTTTTACATCAATAATCAAGACTTCAGATTGGGTACCAAGTCGCATCGGTATGCCCCAAAAGCCGTAACCGGAGGTGACAAAATAATGACCTAAACCGATTTTTTCATAGCCGTGAGCCAAGCGGTACATCATTTGTGTAATGATATTTACCGGAAAAATTTGCCCGTGATGAGTATGTCCGGACACTTGTAAATCAATCGGTAATTGCGAATGTTGTTCGATTTGTGTTGGGCGATGGTCAAGTAAAAACACCGGTAAATTCGAGTTTACTGCCGTTAATAATTGAGCAGTACTCGGTCGATTTTTTACTAAGTCGTCATTACGTCCGATAATGGTAAATTTTCCGTTAATTTCGACCGCTTGATCCCATAATACTTGGATACCTGCTTTTTCAATTTCGCTGGCAATCGCTTGCTGTTTTCCGAAGAAATCGTGATTACCCAAAGTGGCATAAACCCCTAAAGGCGCTTTGAGTTTAGCAAAATGCGGTTGCATATTTTCGGCGACATAAGCATTGGTATTATCATCCATAATATCGCCAGGTAACAAAATCAAATCGACCTTTTGTTGATTAAAAATCTCAGATAATTTATCTAACTGCTTTGCACCGAAGAATATGCCTAGGTGCAGATCGCTAGCCACACCAATTCGTAGCGGTTGTTCAAGCGATTTATCCAATTGTATGGAATAGTGCACGACTTTCGGTGTGTAAGCGTTATATAAAGCGAACCCAACAATACCGAAAAATGCGAAAGGATAGGTAATTTTTAAGGCGAAATTGACCGCTTGTTTGCCTTTAAATAGGCGGTAAATCGCCGCACAAGCAATAATGCAAACAGCAATAGAGTGAGCATTAGTGCCGTAATTCTAAAACCGTTAAATGTTCGTGTGACGGTAAGAATCGCTAAGCCATTTGCAACTAAATAGCTAATGGATGTCACGATCTTACGTGATTTAGGAGATAAGTTGAATAGCCAACCTACAGTACGAGAAAAGTTAAAAACAAGGCATTGCAAAACAAAAATGGCAATTCCCGTGGTAATGTAATAACGATATTCCAAAAGCTTTCCTTTTTGTTAAAAATAAAAAACGATGGGATTTTAACGCAGATTGATATTTCAAACAAAAGAAAAGCCCTACTATTAAGATAGGGCTTTTGGTTAAGCAAATGCAACATTATGTAGGAGGAGACTATTGACGATAAGTCTATCGTTGTTTTTGAATAGCCTGCATTTGCTAATAGGGTACTTCTAATTAGAAGTTAGGTTTTAATAAACCTGGTTGACCCATTGCTGGATCAGTATTGTATGCTTCCATTGCATCTGCAACAGTCATACCTAATGCTTTTGCAACGCCTTCGCCATAAGCAGGGTCACAGAAGTAGCAGTTACGGATATGACGGTATTTGATGAAGTCTAATGCATCACCCATACCTGCTGCGGTATTCTTGAATAGTGATTCTTTTTCTGAATCAGTCATATTGTTGAATAACACACGTGGTTGGCTGAAGTAATCTGAATCATCTTGGCGATAATCCCAATGTGCTGCATCACCGTTGATTTTGAGTGGTGGCTCAGCAAATTGTGCCTGTTCTTGCCATTGACCGAAGCTGTTTGGTTCATAATGTAAAGTTGAACCGTAGTTACCATCTACACGACCTTGACCGTCACGCGCATTGCTGTGAACTGGGCAACGTGGTGCATTTACTGGGATTTGGTGGTGGTTAACACCTAAACGGTAACGTTGTGCATCTGCATAGTTAAATAAACGTGCTTGTAACATACGGTCCGGAGATACGCTGATACCTGGTACTAAGTTGCTTGGAGCAAATGCAGATTGTTCAACATCAGCAAAGAAGTTTGCTGGGTTACGGTTTAATTCCATTACACCTACTTCGATTAATGGATAGTCTGATTTTGGCCATACTTTAGTTAAATCGAATGGGTGGTATGGTACTTTTTCCGCATCAGCTTCAGGCATAACTTGGATATAAAGTGTCCATTTCGGGAAATCACCTTTTTCGATTGACTCGTATAAATCACGTTGGTGTGATTCACGATCGTTAGCGATAATTGCTGCCGCTTCTTCGTTTGTTAAATTTTTGATACCTTGTTGTGTACGGAAGTGGAATTTCACCCAGAAACGCTCGTTATTAGCGTTGATCATACTATAAGTGTGTGAACCAAAACCGTGCATATGACGATATGAAGCTGGGATACCACGCTCAGACATTACGATAGTCACTTGGTGGAATGCTTCAGGTAATAAAGTCCAGAAGTCCCAGTTATTTGTTGCACTACGCATATTAGTACGTGGGTCACGTTTAACCGCTTTGTTTAAGTCAGGGAATTTACGCGGATCACGTAAGAAGAATACAGGTGTATTGTTACCTACTAAGTCCCAGTTACCTTGTTCAGTATAGAATTTAATTGCGAAACCACGGATATCACGTTCTGCATCAGCTGCACCACGTTCGCCTGCTACAGTCGTAAAACGAGCGAATAATTCAGTTTCTTTACCTACTTCGCTGAAGATTGCTGCTTTTGTATATTGAGTAATATCGTGAGTTACTGTGAATTTACCAAATGCACCTGAACCTTTAGCGTGCATACGACGCTCAGGGATTACTTCACGTACGAAGTTTGCTAATTTTTCGTTTAACCATAAATCTTGTGCAAGTAATGGACCACGAGGACCAGCGGTTAAACTGTTTTGGTTATCAACAACAGGCGCACCGTTGTTCATAGTTAATGATGTGTGATGAAATGGACATTTATTAGACATAATAATTACCTTAGTTAGTTAATAGGTTCAATGTATGGATATATTATGATTGATTGGTTTTATTTTGTAAAACTATCAATTTGATAAAACATAACGATTGAATCAGATTTTTTAATAGGAAATAACTTTGTCTTATGCCTTGAAAGGCTAAAGTTTTTCCCCATTTATTATAGCACTTAAAAGCGGTGGGATTCCGCTTATTTTTTGCAAATTACAGAGGATAAAAATGAGTATTAATCAAGAAACAAGAGGCTTTCAATCGGAAGTTAAGCAACTGCTTCAATTAATGATCCATTCACTTTATTCAAATAAAGAAATTTTCTTACGTGAATTAATCTCTAATGCATCTGATGCGGCAGATAAATTACGTTTTAAAGCACTTTCCAACCCAGCTTTATATGAAGGTGATGGTGAATTACGTGTACGAGTGAGCTTTGATGAAACTTTAGGTACGCTGACTATTAGCGATAACGGTATCGGGATGAACCGTGAACAGGTTATCGATCATTTGGGTACGATTGCTAAATCCGGTACTAAAGAGTTTTTGAATTCGTTAGGTACGGATCAAGCTAAAGACAGTCAGTTAATCGGTCAATTTGGGGTTGGTTTTTATTCGGCATTTATTGTAGCGGACAAAGTAACAGTAAAAACCCGTGCGGCAGGTGAAACACAAGCCGTATTTTGGGAATCTGCCGGTGAAGGCGATTATACGGTGGCGGATATTGAGAAAGCGACACGCGGTACGGATGTCATTTTACATTTGCGTGAAGAAGAAAAAGAATTTTTAAGCGAATGGCGTTTACGTGAAATTATCGGTAAATATTCGGATCATATCGGCTTACCGGTTGAAATCCAAACGACAGAATACGATGAAGAAGGCAAAGCAAGCGGTCAAAAATGGGAAAAAATTAACAAAGCACAAGCACTTTGGACTCGCTCAAAAACTGAAATTTCAGACGAAGAATACCAAGAGTTTTATAAACATTTAAGCCACGATTATAATGATTCGCTCATTTGGGCGCATAATAAAGTAGAAGGTAAACAAGACTATACCAGCTTACTTTATGTGCCGGCAAAAGCGCCTTGGGATATGTTCAATCGTGATCAGAAACACGGCTTAAAACTTTACGTTCAGCGTGTATTCATTATGGACGATGCCGAAGTGTTTATGCCGAATTACCTCCGTTTTATGCGAGGTTTATTAGACACGAATGACTTGCCGTTAAACGTTTCACGTGAGATTTTACAAGAAAATAAAGTGACTGCTTCATTACGTTCGGCATTAACTAAACGTGCATTGCAATTATTGGAAAAATTAGCCAAAGATGATCAGGCTAAATACCAAACCTTCTGGAATGAATTTGGTTTAGTGTTAAAAGAAGGTGTCGGTGAAGATTTTGCCAATAAACAACAAATTGCATCATTATTCCGCTTTGCTTCAACCCAGACTGATTCTAGTGAACAAACAGTAAGTTTGGCGGATTATGTAAGCAGAATGAAAGAAGGTCAGAAAGCGATTTATTTCTTAACCGCAGATAATTATGTGGCAGCGGAAAATAGTCCTCACCTTGAATTGTTCAATAAGAAAGGTATTGAAGTGCTGTTATTATCTGATCGTATTGACGAATGGGTAGTAGGGCATTTAACCGAATTTGACGGCAAACCGTTGCAAAGTATCACTAAATCGGATTTAGATTTAGGCGATCTAGCTGATAAGGAACAAGAAGAGAGCCAAAAAGCACAACAAGCGGAATTCGGATCTTTCCTTGAACGTACACAAAACTATTTTGGTGATCGTGTTAAAAAAGTGGTATTAACGCATCGCTTAACCGACACGCCAGCAGTAGTTTCTACTGACAATGATGAAATGACCACTCAAATGGCAAAACTGTTTGCCGCAATGGGACAAAAAGCTCCGGAAGTGAAATATACATTCGAGCTAAATCCAGATCATCGTATGGTTAAGAAAATTGCAGATCTTACAGATGAAACAGAATTTAATGATTGGATTGAATTATTGTTTGAACAAGCATTGCTTGCAGAGCGTGGCTCATTAGAAAACCCGGCAGCATTTATCAAACGTATGAATAAATTGCTTGGTTAACCGCTGAAGATGTAAAAGGCTATCGAAAGATAGCCTTTATTTTTAGTTAAAAATTGTAACTTTTTCTATAAATTTGACTGCTTGTCACACTTATTTTAAACGTTCAAAGCCTTTTTCTAAATCGGCAATCAGATCTTCAACAGCTTCTAAACCAACGTGAATACGAATCAGTGTGCCGCTAAGTTTTCTTTCGATTGCCGGACGGATTCGAGCTATTTCTTCCGGTTGGTTAGCAAGAATAAGAGATTCAAAACCGCCCCAAGAATAAGCCATAGTAAATAATTCAAAATGATCTAAAAAGTCAGCTAATTGCTTATCGTTTAACTTTTGGTTAAGTTCGAATGAAAACAGACCGCTTGCACCTTTAAAATCTCGTTTGAAAAATTCGTGTCCTGGACAACTTGGTAAAGCAGGGTGGAAGACCGCTTTCACTTCCGGACGTTGTGCCAGCCATTGTGCCACTTGAATTGAACGTGCTTGGTGTTCTTTCAAACGAATACCAAGTGTACGTAAGCCTCTTGCTGTGGTATAAGCGGAATCCGCATCAACCATTTGCCCCATTAAATATGAACGTTCACGAAGCTGATCCCAACAACGTGCATTAGATACCACTGTACCAATCATCACATCAGAGTGACCAACTAAATATTTCGTACCAGCTTGAATCGAAATATCAATCCCAAATGCAAGAGCAGGAAAAAGGACACCGCCAGCCCAAGTATTATCAATCATAATCACGATATCCGGATTGACTTCACGAGCGACTCGAACCAAAGTCGGGATATCCGGCACTTCCATCGTTAATGAGCTTGGTGATTCTAAAAATAATACTTTGGTATTCGATTGAATTAAATCTCGAATCCCTTCACCGATAAGTGGATCGTAATACGTAGTGCTTACGCCGATATTCTTTAGGATCACATTACAAAAATCTTGGGTTGGTTCATAAGCTGCACCAGTCATTAATACGTGATCACCTTGAGCAACAAAAGCTAAGATTGAGTTAGTCACGGCTGCTGCACCGCACGGATAAAGATAGCAGCCGGCTCCGCCTTCTAATTCACACATAGCATCTTGGAGAGCGAAGTGGGTGAGAGTACCGCGTCTACCGTAAAATAATTCGCCTTTATAGCGATTGCGAGTAGCATGTTTTTTTTGTTCAACAGAGTCAAATACTAAAGAAGAGGCACGTTGAACGACAGGATTCACAGAACCTTGGGTATAACGAGATTTACGTCCGGCATGGACAAATTTGGTTTCAAGTTGAGAGAAATTTGACATTGTGTTTCCTTATTGTAGTTATAAGAAAGCGGTCTGATTTATGCAAAATTTTGCAAAAATTCGACCGCTTATAGATTATCTGAAGACACTACGATATTGTGGTTTAGCTCGTTTGAATTGGCTAATGAGTACGATAACAAAAGCAAGTGTGAACATTGCGAAGGCAACAATAAGCCATTCCGGCATGCCTAAGCCCAGCATTTCCCATTGTTTCTCACTACAATTTACCGGGCTGGGAGCGAAAATACTTGGGAACCATTGATCAAATGGCATTGTTTGCGGAAATTCCGGTTTAAATTCACATTGGTTCCATGGGGAAGGGTTAGCTTGGTAATCATGATGTTTGATAGCTAATGCCAGTCCTTTAACGGCACTAAAACCCCAAATTAGTAAAGCAATCCAGCGAGTAAGAAAAAAACGGGGAGAAACTGCACCTAATAAACCGGCAATGATTAATCCTAGAATTGCAAGGCGTTCATAAACACACATAACACAAGGAACTAATCCTAAACCATATTGAAAATAAATACCGCTTGCTTCAAGAGCAAAAGCAATAACAGCAAGGAATAACCATGCCGTACGATTTAGAGAGAGTTGTTTGAAATAACTGAGCATAATAGTTCCTTTAGTCTAAAAGTTTTGGATATTGTACCTGATTTTACTCAGCTTTCGTAAAAAAAATCTCCCCAAAAATGAGGAGATTTTTTTAGAGGTTAACGGCTGATAAGCCAACCCCAATGTGTCATCATCTCTGTTAAAGTAGGAAGTAAAAATTCTAATGAGATAAAACCAATAATTGAAAGCACTAGCGTATATGGTAATGCCATATATAACATTTTACCGTATGAAAGTCGGATTAATGGTGCGAACGGAGAAGTCAATAAGAATAAGAACGCAGCCTGTCCGTTTGGTGTAGCAACAGAAGGTAAGTTTGTACCGGTATTGATTGCGACTGCAATTAAATCGAATTGTTCACGGCTGATAACACCTGATGTTAATGCACTTTTCGCTTCATTAATATACACCGTACCAACGAATACGTTATCTGAAATCATCGAGAGTAAACCGTTAAAGACATAGAAAAGACCTAATTGTGAATGAGGATCAGCAGAAAGAACAAAGCTGATAATCGGTTCAAATAATTTTAAATCGACAATAACGGCGACTACAGTAAAAAAGACAACAATTAAAGCGGTAAATGGCATTGGTTCTTGGAATGAACGACCAATAGCATGTTCATCAGTAATACCACAAAATGCCGTACAAAGAATAATGATTGTTAAACCGATAATCCCTACATCGGCAAGATGTAATGCAAGTCCAACAATTAACCAAATACCAGCTAATGCTTGAATACCCATTTTTACACGATCTTGTTGAGTCATACGTTGCTCTTTCAATAGATTGTAACGAGCAAGCACACCCCATACACGACGAGGTAATTTAGCACCATAGTCAAATAGTTTGAAATGTTCTAATAACAAACAGGTAATTACACCACAAACTAATACCGGTAAGCTAACAGGTAACACACGTAATAAAAATTCCACAAATCCCCATTCTGCTTGACCGGCAATAATTAAGTTTTGCGGTTCGCCGACCATTGTCATCACGCCACCTAATGCACTACCGACCGCAGCGTGCATTAATAAACTGCGTAAAAAAGCACGGAATTGCTCTAAAATTTGTTTGTTAGTAATAATTTTATCGTCATTGCTAATATCAGTTGAATCTTCAAAACTGTTACCTGAAGCAACTTTATGATATACCCCATAGAAACCGGTACCGACACTAATAATAACGGCAATAACAGTTAAAGCATCTAAGAATGCGGAAAGGAATGTGGCACTTAAACAGAAAGCAAGAGATAATACTTTTTTAGAATGAATAGAGATAAGTAATTTTGTGAATACATATAAAAGCAGTTGCTTCATAAAATAGATACCGGCAACCATAAACATTAATAGCAAAATAACTTCAAAATTTGCCATAATTTCTTCTTTTACATGATGAGGACTTGTCATACCGATCACAACTGCCTCAATCGCCAATAAACCGCCCGGTTGTAACGGATAACATTTTAATGCCATTGATAAAGTAAAGATAAACTCGGCAACAAGTGTCCAGCCGGCAACAAACGGACTGATAAAGAAATAGATTAAAGGATTAATCACTAAAAAAGCGATAATACAAATTTTGTACCATTCCGGTGCTTTACCTAAAAAGCTTTTGAAGATAGCGTTTGAGCTATTCATTTAAAAACCTCCATGAAAAATAAATAACTGTTGTGAATTGTAATCCAGTTTCGATTAAAGGATAATAGACTTTATCTCATATTTTGATGAGATTTTTTTTGATTTTAGATAAAAATCGTTTCTTTTTTTGATTTTTTAGCATTTTAATGGATGGGTACAGGGGATTGCATGGATAGTTCTTATATTTTAAAAGCTCAAAGTCCGGCAGCATTGGCGGAAGAGTATATCGTACGCAGTATTTGGAACAATACCTTCCCAGCAGGTACAGATCTCCCAGCAGAACGAGAACTTGCCGATAAAATCGGCGTAACAAGAACCACATTACGAGAAGTGCTACAACGATTAGCTCGTGATGGCTGGTTACATATTCAACACGGTAAACCTACACGAGTCAATAATGTATGGGAAACTGCCGGACCTAATATCATTAGTACAATCATCAAATTAGATAAATCATATTTACCGGTGATTATTTCTAATGTCGTTTCGTTACGTACTCGTATGGCTGAAGCCTATATTCCGGAAGCGATTAAGTTAAAGCCGGAAGAATGTATCGGCTTCTTTTCTCAGTTAGATAATTTACAAGATACCGCAGAGGCATTTGCTTCTTTTGACTATACATTATTTAGACAATTTACTTTTACGGCAAATAAACCGGTATATGCACTTATCCTCAATAGCTTTAAAGGTATGTACCATCAGGTGGCAAGTATCTTTTTCTCTGATGCAGCGTATCGTCAATTAACATTAGCCTTTTATCGAGAATTATTGAATGCCTGTATTGAAAAAAATCATACGAAAGCGTCAGAATTAATGATACAGCATCGTCAATCGAGTAGTGCAATTTGGGCAAAACTATTACAAAACATACCGGAAAATTTTGGCGAAAACGAATAGGACCAAGTTATTTTGAACGAAATTCTCTTAACCTTAGAACCTCAAGACAACGCACGTTTACAATCGCTTTGTGGTGCATTTGATGAACATTTAACTTTGATTGAGAAAAGTTTTAATCTCACTATTTCTCGTAATGGCTTCTCTTTTTCAATTCAATCTGATGACGAAAATCATTATTCAGCAACATTAATGCAAAATGCGGCAAAGCTCTTAAAACAGCTTTACATTGATACCGCCCCCATTAAAGGTAAAATCAAAGAATTGGATCTAGAAGATATTCATTTGGCGATTCAAGAAAGCCGAATGTTACTTCAAAATCAATGGAATGTTGGAGGACAAGGAGAAATTTCAATCAAAACGAAGCGAGGCGTGATTAAGCCAAGAGGAGAACATCAGCAAGCTTATTTAAGAAATATTCTTAGTCACGATATTAGTTTCGGTATTGGACCAGCCGGTACAGGAAAAACGTTTCTTGCCGTTGCTGCTGCAGTAGAATCACTTGAGCGTCAAGAAATTCGCCGAATTTTACTCACTCGTCCGGCGGTTGAAGCCGGCGAAAAACTCGGTTTTTTACCCGGCGATCTCGGGCAGAAAATTGAGCCATATTTAAGACCTTTGTATGATGCTTTATTTGAAATGTTAGGTTTTGAAAAAGCACAAAAATTGATGGAACGTAATGTGATTGAAATTGCACCGCTTGCTTATATGCGTGGGCGTACTCTAAATGATGCGTTTATTATTTTAGATGAAAGCCAAAATACTACGACAGAGCAGATGAAAATGTTCCTGACTCGTATCGGTTTTAATTCAAAAGCCGTTATTACGGGAGATATTACCCAAGTTGATTTACCTCGTAGTCAAAAATCAGGTCTAAGACACGCAATGGAAGTGTTGAAAGATGTACCTGATTTAAGTTTTAATTATTTTGATAGCCAAGATATTGTTCGTCATCCGGTAGTGGCGAAGATTGTACAGGCTTATGATGTTTGGGAAGCAGAGGATGAACAGCGTCGAGAACAACGTCGTTTGGAAAAACTTGCGTTAGAACAGCAAAAAATTTTAGAACAAGCAGAACAGTTATAAAGAGATAAGCGGTTATTTTGGTAAAAAATTTTGCAAATTTGACTGCTTATTAGCTAAATAAAAAAGGCGAGAATGTTATTTTCTCGCCTTTTGTGTATTTAAGAGAAATTATAAGATTTCTTTCGCTTTTGCTACAACATTCTCAACTGTGAAGCCGAATAGTTTGAATAATTGATCTGCAGGTGCAGACTCGCCAAAGCTATTCATACCTACGATACGACCTTCAAAGCCAACGTATTTGTACCAAAAATCAGATAATTGAGCTTCGATTGCCACACGTTTTGTTACTGAGCTTGGTAATACAGATTCACGATATGCCGCATCTTGTTTATCAAATACATTCGTACTTGGCATTGAAACCACACGAACTTTTGTTCCTTCTGAATCTAATACTTCAGCTGCTTTCATCGCTAAATCAACTTCAGAACCGGTTGCGATCAGGATTAAATCAGGGCAACCGCCTTTTTCACAACATTCACGTAAGATATAACCACCACGAGCTACGTTTGCTAATTGTTCAGCAGTACGTTCTTGTTGAGCAAGATTTTGACGAGTGAAAATTAATGCACTTGGACCGTCTTTACGTTCAACCGCTGCTTTCCATGCTACCGCAGATTCTACTTGGTCAGCCGGACGCCACGTTTCTAAATTTGGAATGAAACGTAGTGATGCGGTTTGTTCTACCGGTTGGTGAGTCGGGCCGTCTTCGCCTAAGCCGATAGAATCGTGTGTATATACGAATAATGAACGTTGTTTCATTAATGCCGCCATACGCACCGCATTGTGAGCGTATTCATAGAACATTAAGAAGGTTGCACCGTAAGGAATAAAACCACCGTGTAATGCAATACCGTTCATAATCGCAGACATACCAAATTCACGTACACCATAGTTAATGTAGTTACCATCAACATTATGATCCGCACGAATTGGTTTTGAGCCAGACCATAACGTTAAGTTAGAGCTTGCTAAGTCTGCTGAACCACCTAAAAATTCCGGTAAGATATGAGCGTATGCTTCAATCGCATTTTGTGATGCTTTACGGCTTGCGATTGCTGCTGGATTTGCTTGTAATTTTTCGATAAATGCTTTGCTTTCTGCTTCCCAGTTCTCCGGTAAATCGCCAGCCATACGGCGTTTAAATTCTGCCGCTAATTCAGGGTATGCTGCTTCATAAGCTGCAAATTTCGCGTTCCATTCTTTTTCTACTACTGCACCTTGTGCTTTAGCATCCCAATCTGCATAGATTTCTGCCGGAATTTCAAATGGAGCGTATTCCCAGTTGAGTGCTTGACGAGTTAATGCAATTTCATCATTGCCTAATGGTGCACCGTGACAATCGTGTGATGCTGATTTGTTTGGAGAACCATAACCGATAATAGTTTTACAGATAATTAATGTTGGACGATCTGTTTCTTCTTTTGCATTTTCAATGGCAAATTTAATTTGTTCTGCATCATGACCATCCACGTTACGAATTACTTGCCAGCCATATGCTTCAAAACGTTGTGCTGTGTCGTCAGAGAACCAACCGTCCACATGACCATCTATTGAGATATTATTATCATCGTAGAACGCAATTAATTTACCTAAGCCTAAAGTACCGGCTAATGAACAGGCTTCATGCGAAATACCTTCCATTAAGCAGCCGTCACCTAAAAAAGCATAAGTATAGTGGTCAACAATTTTATTACCTTCACGGTTAAATTGTGCGGCTAAGGTTTTTTCTGCAATCGCCATACCCACCGCATTGGTGATACCTTGACCTAATGGACCAGTAGTGGTTTCAACACCCGGTGCGTAGCCATATTCCGGGTGACCCAGGGTTTTGGAATGTAACTGACGGAATTGTTTTAAATCTTCGATAGAAAGGTCATAGCCTGTTAAATGTAATAAGCTATAAATTAACATTGAACCATGGCCGTTTGAGAGTACGAAACGGTCGCGATCTGCCCATTTAGGATTAGTTGGATTATGTTTTAAAAAATCACGCCATAATACCTCAGCGATATCAGCCATACCCATTGGGGCACCCGGGTGACCGGAATTAGCTTTTTGTACTGCATCCATACTTAAAAAGCGAATTGCATTCGCTAATACTTTACGTTCTGCCATGTGTTTACTCCTAGACAAGAAAATGAAAAGTGTTCTAATAATAGATAATGAATAAAATTATTCTACACCATTTTTGAAGCAATACTCAAAAAATCTTGAGGAAAAATCCGTGATCTACTTCACAAAAAATGAGAAAATTTTGATTAAAAATGATTTATTTTGACTGTTTTGATTTTTGGGGATATTTTGTGGAAAATTATCTTAATTGATTCGCTTCAGTATTGATCTTAAAAGCTAAATCCCCTAGAATACGCACTCTTTTTGGCGTCGAGCAAACGCTCGGCATATTTTTTATTCACATATGGTACTTATCAGCGGATATACGGAAGTATAACAAGGTAAGCGGCGATATGGCTTCATTAGAGGTTTTCCAATGAAACAAGGTATTCACCCAGAATATACAGAAATTACTGCAACATGTTCATGCGGTAACGTAATCAAAACTCGCTCAACAGTGGGTAAAAACTTAAATCTTGATGTGTGCGGTAACTGCCACCCATTCTATACTGGTAAACAACGTGTTGTTGATACTGGTGGTCGTGTTGAACGTTTCAACAAACGTTTCTCAATCCCAAGTACAAAATAATTTCCGAATTATTGCTAAAACCCCGCAACTGCGGGGTTTTGTTTTATTGGCTACTTATTCAAGCGGTTTAATCTTCAATCCTTTTTGCAAATTGCATATTTAACCATTTAGTGGCATCTTTTAGATTAAAGCCTTTGGTTTCATTATTATCATTCGTCTCTTTCGTTGCAATAGCCATAAAGGAGTCAACTTGTGGTTTTGGTCTCGGATGCCAGCGTGCTAAGTTCGCTAAGTGATTAGCATAGAATGCTAATAATGGCTTACCATAAGCACAAGCCATATGAACGCCTCCGCCATCTACTGCAATAACAAGATCCGAAGTATTAACTAATGCACAATAACTTTGCGTATCAGTTGGGGGAGATATGGTTATTGGTACTCTAGCTATGACATTGAGAGTCTGAAGATATTGCTCGCTTGATTTGGTATACGTTAGTAAAAAGGTTATCTTATCTAGATATTTAGGATCGATATTATTCAGTAAGTTCGCTAATTCAATAGCTGGAACCTCTCGCATACTTCCTTGTGGATTTAATAACACTCTAATTTTGTCTGTGTTATGCCAATAGGTATCAGCAAGTTCTCTGTATTCGGATGACACCGCTAAAGTATAATCATTAGACTCTCTGGTGAGATATGGAGCCAGTACAGAATGATGTAAGTAGTCTGCAATATGTGTATTATTTGGAATTAACGTAGTAAAGTCATAATTTTTGACTGTTTCTAAGGAATAATGCTTTTTATGGTCTTTACCAAAATTAATAATAATTTTAGGTGTGAGTAATGCGTCTAAGATGATCGATCTAGATGTAAAAGTTGGTTGGAAATCAAGATATAAATCCCATTTCCCTCGTTGTATGACATAATTTATTGCTTTATCGTCAATTAACATATCGACCGAATCAGCATGAGCAAAAAGCTGCTTATTACGCTCCGTCACCAATACAGCCGTCTTAATTTGGGGAAATGCCTGTTTGATTTGGGCTAAATGTGAAATATGAACAATAGCGTCACCAATTGCATCACCAATAGGTTTTAGGAGTACACTTTTAATATTTGTTAATTCACACTCCATTGAACGAGTACGTTTTCCAAATAGTGTTATAATTAGTTTCTTCATTTCCTTAATTTCTCCTTTATATTGCTAATATAACATATTTCAAAACTTGGATAATTAACTTTTTCCGTCAGAACCATTTAGGCATTATGTATAAGAGAGAGCTTTGATGGGCAATATAATGTTTATTTCTACTATTTTTGTTATCATCTTAGCTAATTCTATTAGACATAGCTTAATTGTTTGGAATTAGACTTTACTGATGCTGTAAACAATGGATATTTAACCGATAAACAGCTAAATTTATTAGTTCTAGTTAACAAATCGATAAAATAGAAAAAACGTGGTTAAAATGAGTAAGATAACATTAAAGCAAAAGTTTCGAAGAATCCGAATCAAGCTAGGGAAGTTTTTGATTGATAAAAAAATAGTATTGAATGCTTCGAAAAGGCTGCCTAAAAAAATCCTATTTCTTCGCCATGACGGAAAAATTGGTGATTACATCGTCAGTTCATTTGTGTTTCGAGAAATAAAAAAGCAATCTCCCGAAACACATATCGGTGTGGTTTGCTCTAGTAAGAATGCTTATTTGTTTGAGCATAGCCCTTATATTGATCAGCTATATTTTGTGAGGACTAAAAATATTGGCGATTATTTGGCCTGCGGTAAACAGTTGGCAAAAGAGCAATACGATGTTGTTATTGATCCTACTGTCACATTACGTAATCGAGATCTACTTTTTTTGCGTACGATTAATGCCAAAATGTATATCGGATATGATAAATCAGACTATAAGATTTTTACGTTAAACGTACAGAATGAGCAGCAACATTTTGCTGAGATTTATAAACAGGCATTGGAGCTTGCTGGTTTTGTAGATATTGATACTCAGTATGATGTGCCACAAGATGAAAAGAGTGATAAAGTGATTAAGGATTATTTATTGAACAAGCGACTTGAACACTTTATTGCACTAAACTTATTTGGTGCAGGTTCAGCCCGACGTTTTAGCGATGAGAAAATAACGGAATTACTTAACTATCTGCATAAGAACAGTGATAAGCCGATTATATTACTGACCTTTCCGGAGGTGACGTCAAAGTTAAAGCAAATAGCTAGTCGATTCGAGAATGTTTTCGTTTATGAAAACACGCAAACCGTATTTGATACGATTGAGCTAATTCGTCATTCGGATGTTTTGATTTCACCTGATACTTCAACTGTACATATCGCTGCAGGTTTATCTAAGCAAATTATTGGCTTTTATAGCTCGGATGAGCAGAACTTTATCCATTGGCATCCGAATAATAAAGCAAAAACTAATATTTTACGCTTTAAGCAGAGTGTGAATGATCTTGATTTTAATCAGATTAAACCGGAATGGTTACATTAGATGGAATTTCAATCCCTTAAACTGTTTTTAGATATTGCACAAACAAAAAGTTTTATTCGTTCTGCGGAAAAAAACTATATGACGGCTTCAACTCTTTCTCGCCATATTCAGCGGATTGAGCAAGAGTTAGGGCAGCCGTTATTTATCCGAGATAACCGACAGGTTCATTTAACAGAAGCGGGTGAAAAGTTTTTGGTGTTTGCAAAGCAAAGTTGGTTTGACTGGCAACAACTGCAACATCAGCTTTCACCGGCACAAGGTCAGTTAGAGGGTGAATTAAAAGTGTTCTGTTCGGTAACGGCGGCTTATAGTCATTTACCACAAATTCTAGAGCGGTTTCGTCAGGTACATCCGAAGGTAGAGATTAAACTGAGTACTGGCGACCTGGCGCAAGCGGTGCATACGGTGCATTCTTTCGAAGCAGATATTTCCTTAACCGGTAAGCCGGAGCATCTGCCAAACAGTATTGTATTTCATTATATTGATGATATTCATCTGTCTGTTATTGCACCACGTGTGGCGTGTACCGCAACGCAATGTTTGCAACAGCAGCCGATTGATTGGCAAAATATGCCGTTTATTTTGCCGCTTGATGGTCCTGTACGAATGCGGATAGATCGTTGGTTCAAAGAGTTGAAAATTAAAGATCCGAAGATTTATGCCACGGTAGCAGGACACGAAGCGATTGTGCCGATGGTAGCATTAGGATGTGGCGTGGCATTATTACCGGATGTGGTGATTAAGCATAGCCCGATGAACAATCAAATTTCTTATTTGAAATTGTCAGAGCCGATATCGCCGTTTGAGCTGGGAATTTGTGTACAAGAAAAGCGGTTACAAGAACCGATTATTAAAGCCTTTTGGGAATTGTTACCGAAAGAGTAAAAGCAATAAGCGGTTAAATTTGAAGAATTTTTTGCAAATTTCTTCCTAAATTTAACCGCTTGTTTTTTTATTTAAATACAGCCCAAACTGGTGCGTGATCAGAAGGTTTTTCCATTGCACGGATTTCAAGATCAATGCCTGTTTCTACACAATGTTTCGCTAAGCCTTTGGATGCCAATACTAAGTCGATACGTAACCCACGATTGTCATCAAATCCTTTCGAACGGTAATCAAACCACGAGAATTTGTCATCTGCACTTGGATTCATTGCTCGGAAAGTATCAACTAAACCATAGTGATATAAACGATCTAACCATTCACGTTCTTCCGGAAGGAATGAACATTTACCGTCACGTAACCAACGTTTGCGATTCGGCTCACCGATACCGATATCTAAATCGGTCGGGCTAATATTCATATCGCCCATAATCACAATTGGATTTTCCGGTGTCAATTCAGTTTCTAAATAATGCTGTAAATCAGCGTAGAATTTTTCTTTTGCCGGGAATTTAGTTTCGTGTGAGCGATTTTCGCCTTGTGGAAAATAGCCGTTTAACACGGTTAGTACGCCAAATTCTGTTTCAATATCTGCCATAATCATACGCTTTTGTGCATCAGCATTATCAGTTGGGAAACCTTTACGCACGGCAAGAGGTTCTTTTTTAGTTAAAAGTGCCACACCATAGTGCCCTTTTTGCCCGTGATGGAAAACGTGATAGCCCAAATGCTTGACTAAATCCCAAGGGAAATCCTCATCAGCCACTTTGATTTCTTGTAAGCCGATAACATCCGGCTGATGCTTTTCAATTAGTGCTTCCAGTTGGTGCGGACGAGCACGTAAGCCATTAATATTAAAAGAAATAAACTTCATAAATAAAATCCAAATAGAAACCACGGATAAAGCAAACAAGCGGTCATTTTTCCGTAAAAATTTACATTATCCGTGGTATAAGTGAAAACTAGAGGGTCATTGCTGCAATCCAACCGAACACTAATAACGGGATATTAAAGTGTAAGAAAGTTGGTACAACAGAATCCCAAATATGGTCATGTTTACCATCAGCATTTAAACCGGATGTTGGGCCTAATGTTGAATCAGAAGCCGGAGAACCTGCGTCACCTAAAGCGGCCGCTACACCTACGATAGCCATGGTTGCTAACGGAGAAAAACCGAATGAAACGCATAAAGGTACGTAAATAGAGGTAATAATCGGCACAGTTGAGAATGAAGAACCGATACCCATTGTGATAAATAAACCGACAACTAACATCAGCAATGCAGCCATTTCTTTGCTTTGAATCGAACCACGTAATGCTTCAACTAATTCTGGTACACCACCGGTTGCATTTACGACACTTGCAAAGCCTGAAGCAGCAATCATGACAAAACCAATCATTGCCATTAAACGTAAGCCGTCTTGGAATAAATCATTGGTTTGTTTTAATTTGAAGACACCGCCTAATGCAAAAATAATTAAACCAGCTAAACCACCGATTACTGTTGAGTTTGTCGCTAATTGTACCGAACAAGTCGCAAAAATCGCTAAAATACTGATTCCGATATGGAACGGTTTTACTTTTGCTACTCGTGCAGCTACTTCATCAGCAGTCGGTTCTTTTACATTTTCTATATAAGTACGAGGTTTGCGATAAGAAACAAAGAAAGCAAACAGTAATCCTAAAATCATACCAGCAACCGGAATTGCCATTGCTTTGGTCATTTCTGATGTGGTTGCAACTAAATTAAATGTTTGACCGGCTTGGTTGATATTTTTAACCAAAATACTTTCAATGAAGATCTGACCGAAACCGGCTGGAATGAGCATATATGTTGCTGTTAAACCGAATGTTAATGCACACGCTACCGCACGACGGTCGATTTTTAATTGATTCATTACGCTTAATAGAGGTGGAACTAAAATCGGAATAAAAGCAATATGGATCGGGATTAAGTTTTGTGATGAGATTGCAAATGCAGTCAATACAAATAACACGATATATTTAAACCAAAATACCGAGCGACCGGAAGGACGTTTACCGAAAGCGGAAATCACTTTATAAGCCAATAAATCAGTAACGCCGGATTTGGATAATGCGACTGCAAATGCACCAAGAACCGCATAATTCATTGCAGTTTCTGCACCACCGCCCAAACCGCCAGTAAATTTTTCGATGGTTTTGGTTAACGCTTCAAACATACTCATACCGTCAACCCCATAGAAACCGATTACTCCACAGGTTAGTGCTGCAATAATTAACGCAATTACCACATTAATTCTGAGCAAGCTCAAAGCAAGTAATATGATAATTGAGATAACAACTTCGTTAGACAACATTGTGTTTTACCTTTTTTTGTAAGAAATAAAATAATTCTCTAATGTAACGCAAAAAATATTGTTGTCGAGTATTTTTTGTAGATATAGGCTAATTTATAAAATGATGATACAAAATCGCTGTGCTTTAGCACATTTTACGCCTTTATTCTCATACTTTTACTTTTCTCAATAAGGAGGATTTACCTCCACTTAATTTTTACATAAGATAAAAATCGGAATATTTTTATACTCGGAGGTTTTATGTCTTTCTCTAAAAATGTGTTGTGGTTGGCTTTATGTTCGCCTCTTGCAATAGCAAATAACTGGCAGAGTACGTTATTTCCGAATTTTAAAGAATCGGAAAAATTAATTTTAAAATCGGAGCAACCATTAAAAAAAGGAACTTATCCGCTCACTTTTCAAAGCGGACATCAATGTTTTCAGCCTCAATTACCGATTAAATTAAATCAGACACTCTCCCTTTCCTCTTGTACTTCAGATGTTCCGACATTTCGTGTTTTCCGTGATGGTAATTATTCCGCTCAAATTGATTTAAGAAGCGGTACGCCGACATTACGTTTAAGTGTCGAACAAAAAGAAGATAAACCGAAAATTTGTCCAGTTTGGAATGGGCAAGCGGTAGAAATTGATGTAAAAGATACTTTTCAAGAAAATGAGCAAGTAAGAGATGCTTATTCAGGACAAACGGATATTGTGAAAAATGGTAAGGTACACTTTTTACCTTCATCAGACTCTAACGGTTTGTTACTGTTAGAAAAAGTAGAGCAGAAAACAGAATCTAAATTCGATTGGCATAATGCAACGGTTTATTTTGTTTTAACTGATCGTTTTTATAATGGTGATAAAACGAATGACCACAGCTATGGCAGACAATATGATGGACTTCAAGAAATCGGTACGTTTCATGGTGGAGATTTAAAGGGATTAACTCAAAAACTCGATTATTTACACAAACTGGGTGTTAATGTGTTATGGATTAGCTCACCGTTAGAGCAAATTCATGGTTGGGTTGGTGGTGGAGAAAAAGGCGATTTTCCACATTATGCTTACCATGGTTATTATCATCAAGATTGGACTAAAATTGATGCCAATATGGGAACTGAGCAAGATTTGCAACAATTAATTGAGCAAGCTCATCAACGTGGTATGAGAGTTATTTTTGATATTGTGATGAATCATACTGGGTATGCGACATTGGCGGATATGCAAGAATTCGGTTTCGGTTCACTTTATTTAAAAGAACAAGAAGTTAGTCAAATATTAGGCGAAAAATGGACTGATTGGAAACCTCAAACCGGTCAAAATTGGCATTCATTCAATAATTTTATTAATTTTTCCGATAAAGCAGCTTGGGCAAAATGGTGGGGGAAAGATTGGACGAGATCCGATTTAGGCGATTATGATAGTCCTAAATTTGATGATTTAAAAATGTCGCTCGCCTCATTACCGGATTTAAAAACAGAAGCAAAACAAGCGGTTAAATTACCGATATTCTTGGCAAATAAGTCAGACACTAATGCGATTGAACGTGACAATGCCAATGTTTCCGATTACTTAATTGGATGGCTTTCCGATTGGGTAAGAAAATATGGTGTGGATGGTTTCCGTGTCGATACGGCAAAACATGTTGAAAAAAGCACATGGGCAGCGTTGAAGCAGTCGGCAGAAAAAGCATTACACGAATGGCAAGAAAAAAATCCAACGAAGAAATTTGATGATAAATTTTGGATGGTGGGAGAAGCATGGGGACATACGATTGTTAAAAGTGATTATTTCCAAAACGGTTTTGATGCCATGATAAATTTTGATTTTCAAGATCAAGCTAAAGAAAGTTTAAACTGTTTTGCGAATATTGAACCCACATATCAAAAAATGAGTGAAAAATTAGCTGATTTTAATATGTTGAGTTACTTGTCTTCACATGATACTCGTCTGTTTTTCCATTCTGATAGTGAACGATATTTTGATAGACAAAAAACTGCAGCGAGTTTATTAATGCTGGCTCCCGGAGCTGTGCAAATTTATTATGGTGATGAAAGTGGAAGAGAATTTGGTGCAACCGGTTCGGATCCGATTCAAGGAACACGTTCGGATATGAATTGGGATGATTTAAAAAATAAATTCCAAAACCAAGCATTAAAATCACATTGGCAAAAATTAGCGAATTTTAGGAAAAATCATATCGCTGTAGGTAAAGGACAGCAAATTGTTGAACAAAATAAGTCTTATTTTGCATTTAGCCGCCGTTACCAAGATGACAAAGTGATGGTCGTTTGGGTTGGTAATCGGCCATAGAAAAAAAGAGCAAACTTTAGCGTAATTTGCACTTAAAAGTTTGCTCTTTGTTTTTATTGGACTTCTTTAAATTGAATCATTCCATTTTCGCTGTAATCAGCTTGTTCGTCTTCATCTTGAATGAACGGCTGATTTGGAATTTCCGCTTTATCAAATGCAATATCGCCTTCCACACCATCTAACACTTGACCGCGTTTTAAGCCTTTAAAATCAAACAGGCTCGGATCACAAAGATGAGAAAGGGTAATGTTTTGCATTGCACTAAACATGGTTTCGATTCGCCCTGGATATTGACGATCCCACGTTTGAAGCATCTCTTTGACAACTTGGCGTTGTAAATTCGGTTGAGAACCGCATAAGTTACACGGAATAATCGGGAACTGTTTGGCTTGCGAATATTTTTCAATATCTTTTTCTTTGCAGTACGCTAACGGACGAATCACGATTTGTTTACCATCGTCCGAAATAAGTTTTGGTGGCATAGATTTTAATTTACCTCCGTAAAACATATTTAAGAATAACGTTTCCAGCATATCATCACGGTGGTGACCGAGAGCAATTTTCGTAGCTCCGAGTTCTGTGGCGGTACGATATAAAATACCGCGACGTAAACGAGAGCAAAGTGAACAAGTGGTTTTCCCTTCCGGAATTTTTTCTTTTACGATGCCATAGGTATTTTCTTCGACAATTTTGTATTCAACCCCGATAGACTTGAGATATTCAGGCAAAATATGCTCCGGAAAGCCCGGTTGTTTTTGGTCTAAGTTTACTGCCACAATATCGAAATGAATCGGAGCGCTCAGTTTGAGGTTGAGCAGAATATCTAATAATGTATAGCTGTCTTTACCGCCGGATAAACACACCATCACTTTATCACCATCTTCAATCATATTGAAATCGGCAATCGCATTACCGACATTACGGCGTAAACGTTTTTGTAATTTGTTGAAATTATAAGCAATCTTTTTTTCTTGTTGAGTATTAGCTGATTGAGTATCTTGATTCATAATTATGAGTTTTTAAGTAAATGTTCGGTTCGTATATGAGGTAAAAAATGAAGTTCGCCATACTAAAGCCTTCAGTATTTTTTGCAAGTATTTCATTTGCTATTTTTGCCGGTAGATAAGTTTTTATCTGCAAACAAGCGGTCTAATTTTAGCATTTTTTTGTCATTTTATAGCTTATCAAAATATTCATTGCCCCAAGTTTGTTCGGCAAGTTGTAGCAAATTGGCGAAATCTTGGTAAGAGGGCATCGCTTGGTCTTCCACTTTTTTATTTTCATTAATCAGCTTTTGCTTTAGTTCCTGATACCAACCTAATAGCGAGAGTGGTAAAGGTGAGGCTGCCCGTTTTCCTAACCAATAGAGTCCTTGATAGGGTAAACTTAATGCGAAGAGTGAAGTGATAATCGCATTAGCCAAAATGGATTGGCTCGGATCAGCAAAAAAGTATTGCCATAAAATCGCAAAGCAAGCAAAAGCTGGCATAAAGCGGGATGCCTGCTTTACTAGCCTAATTAGCCGATAATCAGGCATAAATAATGTGAGCTTCTTTTGATTCGGATAGGTAGCAAGATAGCGTTGTCCGGCTTGGATTGTCGTATTCATAATGGTAACTTTGTGCAAAAAACGATAAAAACAGCATAACATAAGTTTTATCGCTCGAAAATGCGTAGATTTTAATGCAGTTACACTAAACTGTTGCTATACTTTGCAACAATTTTTTTACACCTGTTAGAAGGATTGATAAATGCCCATTAAATTTCCCGATTTGTTACAAGACAGTTGGAATTTTATCCGTAATCAACGCAGCTTTTCATTGTTTGCAATCGTTTTATTCAGTGCATTACAGCTTGTGAATTTATTGTTAGTACCTAACATGGGGCAAGTTGATGCCAATAATACAGAAATGACGCTATCTGCTTTGTATCCTCTCTTATTGATGGGCGTTTTAAATATTTTTCTGACGAGCTTGCTTATCTTAAATATTAAAGATATTAATCGAGGCAGTTTTAAACATTTCTTTCAAAATCTTTCGGTTTCATTAGCTAAATTATTTCCGGTTATCGTGCTGAATATTCTTATGGTACTCCCACTTTCAATCGGTATGGCTTCTCAACTCTTTGGTTCTCAAGCCGGTAGTGGATTAGCTTTAGTCGCTTTTCCGTTAATTATTGGTGGTGCGTTTTTATTTATCAAACTTTGTTTGTCAGTCTATGCTTATTTGATTGAAGAATTTAATGGGATTGGTGAAACGCTTCGTTTTACGTGGCAGTTAAGTCGTGGTAAAGGTATTGCATTAGTGCTATTTTGCGTAATTTCCTACTTTGTACCACAAATTCTAATGTCATTTTTAAGTGGCTTGGGAGCGAGTGCGGTAGGGCTTGCGATTACTGTGTTTATCAGTTCATTTTTCTCTTTATTTATTACCGTATTTAGTTTTCGGTTTTATCAAGTATATAGTCAAAATAATGTAGTAAGAGGTTAAGATGAAACAATTACTTGAATTTATTCCACTTATTCTATTTTTTGCGGTATACAAATTATATGGTGTGCAACAAGCGGCAATTACATTAGTGATTGCAACCATTATTCAGTTGATTGCGTTACAAGTATTTTATAAAAAGATTGAAAAATCGCAATGGATTATGGGTGTTTTTGTTGTTTTCTTCGGAATTTTGACTGCTTATTTCAATGACTTAAATTTCTTGAAATGGAAAGTAACTATTATTAACGGTTTGTTTGCTACCGTACTCTTAATCAGCCAATTTGTTTTCAAAAAGCCGATTATTCAGATGTTATTAGGCAAAGAACTAAAATTGCCGGAACAAGTTTGGCATAATCTCAACTTAGGTTGGGCAGGCTTTTTTATTATCTGTATGTTGCTTAATATCGTAATTAGTCATTATTTTTCAGATGACGTATGGGCAACATTTAAAACTTTCGGATTTACAGGATTGAGTTTAGTCGCTGCGATTGCAACTGGGGTCTATCTCTATCCTCATCTTAAAAATGTGGAGAATACCAATGAGCAAAAATAAACCTTATGACAGAAATCCTAATGGTAAATTACTATTAAGAACGCTCGCAATGCCATCAGATACCAATGCTAACGGCGATATTTTCGGTGGTTGGATTATGTCACAAATGGACTTAGGCGGTGCTATCCTTGCAAAAGAATTGGCGAAAGGCAGAGTGGTGACTGTTACCGTAGATAAAATGGTTTTTCATATGCCGATTTCGGTCGGTGATGTGGTCTGTTGCTATGGTACTTTAGTTAAAGTCGGACGTTCATCGTTACAAGTTAAAGTTGAAGTATTTATTAAACAGGTTTATCAAGGTTCAAGAGAGCGTTTTCGTGTAACAGAAGCACTATTTACCTATGTTGCGGTTGATAAAGAAGGTAAATCTCGTGCGATTCCTCGTGAAAATAATCCTGAGCTTGATGAAGCGTTATCATTAATGGAACAGGCTTTAGCCTTTGAGGCAGAGCTTGTAAATCAGCAACCAACTGCATAGAGGTAAAAATGTATTACGTTATTTTTGCACAGGATAATCCAAATACTTTGGAAAAACGTATGGAAGTACGTCCAGCTCACTTAGCACGTTTAGAAAAACTGCAAGCTGAGGGGCGTTTATTAACGGCAGGCCCAACACCAACGGAAGATGGCACAAGTGTAACCGGTTCTACCGTGATTGCTGAATTTGACTCGTTAGCCGATGCTCAAGTTTGGGCTTCCGAAGATCCTTATGTTGAAGCCGGCGTTTATGGTGATGTAATCATCAAGCCATTTAAAAAAGTGTTTTAATTATATTTTCTCAATAGGCACAAGCGGTTTCGTTTGTGCCTTTTTCTCGTCCAATTTTTGAAGAGGCATCGTATGTTCGCTCAAACTGATCTTTCTGAACTGGTGAAGGAATCCGATATGCAAAATGCTGATAAGATCCGACCGCTTGCTATTGCGGTTGGGATGTCAAATTTTGTGCAACAAACACTAAAAAAGCAGCCGCAATTATTGCAAATGTGGCTAACGGAATATCCGTCTATCGCCAATGTCGGCAATTATGCAGAGCGTTTAGTCACTGTTTTAGTTTTGGTGCAAGATGAAGCCCAGTTAGCACAAGAATTACGTTTGTTTCGTCACCGTGAAATGGTAGCACTCAGTTTTCTGCAATCGAATAAACTTGCTAGCGTAGAATTTGTGTTTGAGCATTTATCCGATTTAGCGGAAGCATTAATTATTGCTGCAAGAGATTGGCTGTTTAAGCGTTGTTGTGAAGAATATGGTACGCCAATGAACTCGTTGGGCGAACAGCAAGAATTGCTGATTTTAGGCATGGGTAAATTAGGCGGACGAGAGCTAAATTTCTCCTCGGATATTGATTTGATTTTTACTTATCCGGATGCTGGCGAAACGGTAGGTGGTCGTAAACCGATTGAAAATAGCAAATTCTTTATTCGCTTAGGGCAGCGTTTAATTAAAGCATTAGATGAAATCACGTTAGACGGTTTTGTGTATCGTACCGATATGCGTTTACGTCCGTTTGGTGATAGTGGTGCTTTGGTACTTAGCTTTGCGGCAATGGAAGATTACTATCAGGAGCAAGGGCGAGATTGGGAACGCTATGCGATGATCAAAGCCAAAATTTTAGGCGAAGATCCGCAGAATATGAATCACCGCTATTTACGCCAAATGTTACGTCCGTTTATATATCGCCGTTATTTGGATTTTAGTGCGATTCAATCATTGCGTGAGATGAAGCAGAAAATCAGCCGAGAAGTGGTACGCCGTAATTTAACCGATAATATTAAATTAGGTGCTGGTGGGATTCGAGAAATTGAATTTATTGTGCAAACTTTCCAAATGGTGCGAGGTGGTCGGGATAAAATTCTACAAGAACGCAGTTTATTGCGTGTTCTGCCTCGTCTGACTGAATTGAAATTGCTCACCGAACAGCAAACTCAGCAATTATATGATGCTTATATTTTCCATCGTCAGGTCGAAAACGTATTGCAGGCGATTGATGATAAGCAAACGCAAACATTACCGGCTGATGAGCAAGACCGAGCAAGAATTATGTTTGCTAGCCAATCTTATTTGCAAAAAAATGCAGAAAATCAACCGCTTGTTGTTGAACATGATATTCATACTTGGCAAGATTTTTTACAGGTACTGGAACAACATCAGCAAAATGTGCGAGCGGTATTTAATCAAATTATCGGTGAAGAAGAGGACGATGAAGCATCACCGCTTAATGAAAAATTGGCGGTTTGGCAGGATATTTTACATTATCAAATCAGCGAAGAAGATTTAGCGGCAGTTTTGGTAGATTATCCAGTTAGTCAAAGTGATTACAACGATATTTTTAGACAGCTTTCCGACACGTTTCAGGATTGGGTAAAACGCCCGATTGGCATGCGTGGGCGAAATGTCTTACTAAAATTAATGCCAAAAATTTTAGATATGGTGTGTAGCCGAGAAGATTATTTGGTGGTATTGCCGCGTATGCTGAATATCATTGATAAAATTACTATGCGAACTACTTATTTGGAGCTTTTGCAAGAAAGAGAGCAAATCCTACCGCTTCTGATTACCTTGTGCAGTCAATCGATTATGATTGCTGAGCAAATCGCTCGTTACCCGATGTTGTTAGACGAATTGATTATCCAAAATAGTCTTACGCAGGTTATGGAATTAAATCAGTATAAAAGTGCATTAAATGACTATTTAATTCGGATTCCGGAAGATGATGAAGAGGCATTGATTGATGCCTTACGCCAGTTTAAGCAGAGCCAAATTTTGCATATTGCGGCAGCGGATATTTTAGGTGTCTTACCGGTAATGAAAATTAGCGATCACCTTACTTATTTGGCGGAAGCGATTATCGGTGCGGTAGTCAATATGGCGTGGAAATCATTGTCGTACCGTTTTGGTGTACCGAATCATTTAACGGATGCAGAACAAGGTTTTGCAGTAATTGCGTATGGGAAATTAGGCGGCATTGAACTGGGTTATAATTCGGATCTAGATTTAGTCTTTCTGCACAATGCACCACAAGAGAGTGAAACGACTGGAGTGAGAAAATCCATTTCAAGCCATCAGTTCTATTTGAAATTGGCACAAAAAATTAATTCGATTTTTAACTTAAATACGAGTGCCGGTGTGCTTTATGAAGTGGATATGCGTTTACGTCCATCCGGTGAGGCAGGGCTATTAGTCAGTACAGTAAATGCTTACGAGAGTTATCAGCAAAATGAAGCGTGGACTTGGGAATCACAAGCGTTAGTACGAACCCGTTGTGTTTATGGTTCACCCGAGCTAGTACAAACCTTTGAGCAAATTCGCCGAAAAACTTTGGCAATGCCTAGAATAAGCGGTCAATTACGCCGAGAAATTTGCGAAATGCGTTATAAAATGTATCAACATTTAAGTCATACGGATCAAACTCAGTTTGATTTGAAAAAAGATAAAGGTGGTATTACAGATATTGAATTTATCGCACAATGTTTGGTTTTGGAATATGCCCATCAGTATCCGCAAATAGCAACTTGGTCAGATAATGTTCGTATTTTTGATTCGGCGGTGGAATGCGGTATCTTGTCTTTCGCAGACGGTGAAAGATTGAAACATTGCTATACGGCGATTCGCAATCGTATTCACCATTTGAATTTATTGCGTAGTCCGAGTGTAGTGAGTGTAGATGAATTTGTTGAAGAGCGTGCTTTTGTAACACAAATTTGGCAACGAATTTTTGGATAAACACAGTAAGCGCTCGAAATTGCAGAAAATTTTGTCAATTTAACCTCTTGTTTTCCGTTATAATAAGGCAAATTTACCCATTCAAGGAGTTTGCAATGGAATATCAATTTACACATTCGATTCATGGCGTAGTCGCCAAATGTTCGATGGATCACGAAGCGTTTGCACGTTGGTTAAATACGGAAATAACGGAAAATCCTAAAGAGCTGAGTAATATTTTGGCTGAAATTGAGAAATGCCGAGCGGCTTATCCGAATCATTATGAATATGTGCTTGAAGGAAAAGAATATAGTCTATTTTTGGATTGTGATGAGGTTATGGTCAAAGCGAATAATTTAGATGATGCATTTGATGAAGAACAAATGGAAGATGGGTTTCAGTTCTATGACCAAGAAAGTATTGCTTTTTGTGGCTTAGAAGATTTTGAGCGGTTTTTGACGGCTTATCAAAAATTTAGTAAAACCTATCATTAATTCTTATTTATAAACGAAAGGGGCAACCATAACAGTTGCCCCTTTGTGTTATCTATTTAAAAGATTAACGTAAGAACTCAACAAACCAAGTAATTACCCCTAAGTTTAGTAAGTCTACGAAGAATGCACCAACTAATGGCACGATTAAGAATGCTTTATGTGACGGACCGAAAGTTTCTGTCACAGATTGCATATTGGCGACCGCAGTTGGAGTTGCACCTAAACCGAAACCACAGTGACCGGCAGTTAAAATGGCTGCATCATAATCTTTACCCATGACACGGAAAGTGACGAAGTAACCGTATATAATCATCACAATGGTTTGAACGAGTAAGATAATGAGTAATGGACCTGCTAATCCGGATAATTCCCATAATTTGATACTCATTAATGCCATTGCTAAGAATAAACTTAATGATGCGTTACCAAATACGTCAATGGCACGGTCGAACATATCAAATTTAAACACTTTAGTTAATACGTTACGTAATACCACACCGAAACCCAATGCCCAAACGAATTGCGGTAAACCTAAATCTGGGAAAGCGTTTGCCATTACTGATGAGAATGCTAAACACGCTGCAAATAATGCCATCGTTTCGATAGTTGAACTTGCTGTGATAAAGCGAATAGTATCTGCAGATTCAAAGGTATTATCATCGTATTGTTCTGCGGAAGTATCGACTTTTTTAGTTACCCCTTGTTTGCGATCTTTCTTCATTTTATTCACTAAACGGCGAGCAACCGGACCACCAATTAAACCACCGGCAACTAAACCGAAGGTCGCTGATGCCATCGCCATTTCCATAATACCGGTAATACCATACTGTTCAGAGAAAATTTTTGCCCATGCAGCACCTGTGCCATGACCACCGGTTAAAGTAATTGACCCCGTAATTAAACCGACTAACGGATCTAAGCCTAATACAGTTGCAAGCCCTACGCCGACACCGTTCTGAATAATAATAAATACACCAACAACGGCAAGGAAGACAACTAAAGGCATACCACCTTGTTTCAAACGAGAGAAATCGGCAGATAAACCAACAGATGAGAAGAATGCTAACATAAAGGCGTTTTGTAGGCTTTTTTCAAATTGGAAAGAAAGTCCCATCCAATGATATAAGCAAAGAATAACAACCGCTGCAACTAAACCGCCGGCTACTGCTTCCGGAATATTAAAGTCCTGCAGAAATTTGATTCTACTTACAAAAAAACGTCCGACTAAAAGTACGAGCGTTGCAGCAATCAATGTGTGGTAACCGTTCAGAATTATTGGTTCCATAGGTGCTCCTCTACTAAAATGTTAAATGAATGTTTAAAAAATGATGATTACCCGATACTAGAACAATAGAAATCATTTGTCAAAGGTATCTATAAATTAATTTATTATTCGAATTAAAAAAACTTATCAAATAAGTGAAAATTTTTTGAGGAAGATCATATTATTGGCTTGGTATTTGCCAATTTCTTGAATTAGTTCTCATTTTTTTGGAGTCGATTTTGCTAGAATTTAATAAGTAATTTTTATTGTTTGGAGGCAAAAATGAGTGATATAGCCATTATTGTCAGCTTATTATCATTAGTTGCAGTATTAGGTTTATGGATCGGGCACATCAAAATTAAAGGCGTGGGGCTTGGTATTGGTGGAGTATTATTCGGTGGAATAATCGTTTCGCATTGTACCGCGCTTTACGGTATTAAATTAGATGCACATACTTTACATTTTATCCAAGAATTTGGATTAATTCTGTTTGTGTATTCAATAGGTATTCAAGTCGGCCCGGGCTTTTTCGCATCATTACGCCAATCAGGATTAAAACTGAATGGGTTTGCCGTAATGATTGTCGCAATAAGTGGTGTACTGGTGGCATTAATTCATAAGTTATTTGATGTACCGTTACCGGTTATTTTAGGTATTTTTTCCGGTGCAGTCACTAATACACCGTCTTTAGGTGCTGGTCAACAAGTTCTAACTGAACTTGGCGGAGATAATATTACCGCAGTCATGGGGATGAGCTATGCAATTGCTTATCCGTTTGGGATTATTGGTATTTTACTTTCTATGTGGTTAATTCGGATCATATTTAAAGTGAATATTGATAAAGAAGCCAAAGAGTTTGACGAAAACCAAAACCAAAAGAAAGAGGGATTGGATACGCTTAATGTGCGTTTGACGAACCCTAACTTAGGTGGTTTAAAATTAAAAGAAATCCCTGATTTTGAATCACATACAGTAATTTATTCTCGTTTAAAACGTGAGGATGAATTAATTGTGCCGAATGTGGATACGGTATTAAAAGTAGGGGATGTATTGCATTTAGTTGGTGAAAAAGCCACGTTATCTAAAATGCAATTGATTTTAGGCGAAGAAGCGAATGTTTCTCTTTCCACTCGAGGTACTTGTTTCCGTTCAGAACGAGCAGTCGTAACCAACGAAAATGTATTCGGCAAAAAAATTCGTCATTTAATGCTCAAAGGTAAATATGAGGTGGTGATTTCTCGTTTAAACCGTGCTGGGGTGGAATTAGTACCAAATGGCGAAATGACCTTACAATTTGGTGACGTATTAAATTTAGTTGGTCATCAAGAAGATATTGAAACAGTCAGAGCGATTATTGGTGACGCACACCAGAAACTGCAACAAGTACAAATGTTACCGATCTTTGTTGGGATTGGTTTAGGGGTACTACTTGGTTCATTGCCGCTTTATATTCCGGGTTTCCCAGTCGCATTAAAATTAGGTTTAGCCGGTGGTCCGCTTGTTGTTGCGTTAGTCCTTGCTAGAATTGGTAGTATCGGTAAACTTTATTGGTTTATGCCACCAAGTGCCAACTTAGCATTGCGTGAGATCGGCATTGTTCTATTCCTCTCCGTTGTCGGCTTAAAAGCCGGAGCGAATTTCTTAGATACTCTACTTAGCCCCGAAGGGCTTTCATGGATGGGGTATGGTGCGATAATTACCTTTATTCCATTGATTGTGACCGGATTCGTGGCTCGTGTTTACGGCAAAATGAACTATTTATCATTATGCGGTTTATTATCCGGTGCGATGACCGATCCACCGGCATTAGCTTTTGCTAATGAAATTAAAGATGGTCACGGTGCGGCTGCACTTTCTTATGCAACAGTATATCCGCTTGTGATGTTCTTACGGATTATCTTACCTCAATTACTTGCTATTCTACTTTGGACGGCAAGTTAGGCTAATTAATTGAATAGCGGTCGGATTTAGTGAGATTTTTGCAAAATTCTCGATGAATCCGACCGCTATTTTTATTTCTTCTCTGTTCAGCAAATCAGATTCCTTGTAGAATAATCGTTTAATTTTTTATAGAAAAGAATAGATATTATGAGTCGCTCGAAAAAAACACGTCGTATTACCGACATTATGCCTGCTCGAAAAGCAGATAAAAAACCGGAACAGCCAAAATTAAGCGGCGGTAAAAACCGTAAACCTACCCGTTATGAACTTGACGCAAAAGCCCGAGAAGAAAAGAAAAAGCGTAAACATAAAGGCTTACCGACTGGTTCGCGTAATGTTGATCCGGCAGAGCAGAAAAAAACGGTAGTAAAAGAAGTAAAAGATCCTCGTATCGGTAGCCGTAAGAAAGTTCCTCTAATGGTAGAATTTGTAAATAAACCTGAAAAAGGACAAATCATTAAGCCAGTTGCAGTCGAAGAATATAAATCACATTTATCGCCGGAATTAGAGCTTGAACAATTAGAGAACAATGAGATCTTAAATCAATTATTAGATGAAATTGAAGCAGGTAAAACGTTATCGGCTAAAGATCAACAATTTGTTGATGAATGTTTAGATCGTATTGATGAGTTAATGACCGAATTAGGTATCCAAGATGAAGACGAAGATAATGGTGATGCATTACTCCGTCAATTTGAAACAATGGATATTAATCAGTTTAGATAATATGAATAAAAACGTATGATTCGATTTTTTCTCATTATTCTTGCGATATTAATTGTGCTTTCAATGGCTGGTTATGCTGTCTATTTATTATTTAAATTGCGTAAACAAAACGCTCAAAATAAAGCGTTATTAGAACAAGCAGAACAGGCAAAGAAAGCACGTTTTGAACGTATTATTGATAGTATTGATGTAATTGCTCGTGCGATGTTATCCGAACAATGTGATTTTTCGGAAGGCGTGCTTCGCTTAAAACCCTTACTCGATGTTTTGGGTAAACCGTTAAGTCAATATTCGGCAATGTGGGAACTGTATCAGATTGTGGAAAATATGCCGATTTTAGACGAGCGTAAGGCGTTGAAACGTAATGAGCGTATGAAGCAAGATCTGCTTCGACAATCAAAAGAAGTTGAATTGGAAGAGCAGATTAAAGCGGAATGTCAGCAATTATTGATTGATATTGAACATTTAAAACTCACATTATAGTGAGTGACATCATTTTTGAAGGAAAGCCAATGTCAGACATTATTTGGGATTTAGCCCTTATCCAAAAATATAACCAGTCCGGTCCTCGTTATACCTCTTATCCAACCGCATTAGAATTTAACGAAAGTTACAATGACGATGATTTTAAAGCGGCGGCGGCTCGTTATCCGAATCGTCCTCTATCACTTTATGTACATATCCCATTCTGCCATAAGTTATGTTATTTCTGTGCCTGTAATAAAATTATTACTCGTCATCGTCATAAAGTTGATATTTATTTGGATTATCTTGAAAAAGAAATTAAAACACGAGCTTCACTTTTCACAAATCGTACCGTAACCCAAATTCATTGGGGTGGTGGCACACCGACTTATTTGGATGAAGCTCAATCTGCACGTTTAATGGGAATGTTGCGTGAGCATTTTCATATTAGTGAAGAGGCGGAGATCAGTATTGAAATGGATCCGCGTGAAATTGAGCTGAATATGTTGGATCACCTTAAATCAATTGGTTTCAATCGCATTAGTATGGGGATTCAGGATTTCAATAAGGAAGTACAGAAATTAGTTAATCGTGAGCAAGACGAAGAATTTATTTTTGCCTTGATGAAACGTGCGAAAGAGCTTGGTTTTACTTCGACTAATATTGATTTAATTTACGGTTTGCCGAAACAAAACGTTGAAAGTTTTATGTATACGCTTGAGCGTGTAATTGAGCTTAATCCGGATCGTATGAGCGTGTTTAACTATGCGCATTTGCCGAGCCGTTTTGCTGCTCAAATTAAAATTAAAGACGATATGTTGCCAGCACCGGAAACTAAATTAACTATTTTGCAGAAAACCATCGAATTTTTAGGTAGTAACGGTTATAAATTTATTGGTATGGACCATTTTGCTAAACCGGATGATGAATTGGCAATTGCACAGCAACAAGGTGTATTACATCGTAATTTCCAAGGCTACACTACTCAGGAAGAATGTGATTTATTAGGTATGGGGGTGTCGGCAATTAGTTTACTTGGCGATACTTATGCACAAAACCATAAAGAATTACAACAATATTACGCAAATGTTGAAGAAGGCGGTATTGCGTTACATAAAGGCTTAGCGTTAAGCAAAGACGATTGTATTCGCCGTGATGTGATCAAAGCACTGATTTGTAACTTTAAGTTGGAATTTGACCGCTTGCAAGCTGAATATCACATTGATTTTAAACAGTATTTTGCTGAGGATTTAGCACTATTAGAACCATTGGCAAAAGACGGTTTATTAGAAATAAACGAAAACAGTATTGTTGTTTCGCCACGAGGACGTTTATTAATTCGTAATATTTGTTTGTGTTTTGACGTATATTCAAGACAGCTTGCAAAAAGACAACAATTTTCAAGAATTATTTAAGTAAAAGGTATAGTGATATATCTGGAAATCAACAAGGAACTATTATGAAAACTCGTTATAGTGTTCTTTCCGTTGCAATGATGACAGCATTCTATGCTCAGTATGCCCAAGCCGATTTGAGAGAACAATGCTTATTAGGTGTTCCTCATTTTCAAGGTGAAGAAGTTCAAGGCGATCAAACGATGATGCCGATTGAGATTGAAGCGGATAGTGCGGTAATTAATCAGCCGAAAGATGCTACCTATACTGGAGATGTGAGCGTTAAGCAAGGCAATCGTTCGATTCTTGCCGATGAAGTAAGGATTGAACAAAGTGCCGGAAAAGCACAGATGGCGTTTTTGAAAGGGAATTATCAATATCAGGATAATCTTATTCAAGCGAAAGGTCGTGATGCTTCAATGAATATAGCCGCTGATACAGCTGATTTACAGAATACCGAATTTCAATTAGTTGGTCGTCAAGGACGAGGTACAGCTGAAAGCGGTTCATTTAGTAAAAATAAACGTATCTTAAAAAATGCGACATTTACCGCTTGTTTGCCTAATGATGATTCTTGGGCGATTGAAGGTAACGAAATGATTCAGCATATTGATGAGGAATATGCTGAAATTTGGCACGCACGCTTTAAAGTATTAGGTATGCCGGTGTTTTATTCGCCTTACTTACAATTTCCAATCGGCGATCGTCGTCGTTCAGGTTTGTTGATTCCAAATTTCAGTCGTTCGAGTAAAAATGGTTTTACTTATTCGCAACCATTTTATTGGAACATTGCACCAAATATGGATGCAACGATGACACCAACCTATTATTCTCGTCGCGGCTGGCAAATTAGTCCCGAATTTCGTTATTTAACGCATTTGGGCGAAGGGCTTATTGCAAGTGAATATATGGGTAAAGATCGTTTAGACGAATATAAAACGGATGATAATGATCGTAAGCGTTATTTGATGCACTGGCGTCATAATATGAGTTTCTTAACCGATTGGCGTTTATTTGTGGACTATACTAAAGTCAGCGACAAACGTTATTTCTCTGATTTTGATTCGGAATACGGTAGTAGTACCGATGGCTATGCAACGCAACAATTTAAATTAGGTTATTATCAACCAAACTATAATTTATCGATTTCCGGTAAGAAATTCCAAACTTTCGATGATTTGGATATCGGTCCATACCGTGTCTTACCGCAAATTGATTTTAATTACTACAAGGATGATTTAGTTAAAGGTGGGAATTTTAAACTCTTTGCTCAAACGGCTCGTTTTGAAAATGACAGTAAACTTATGCCGAAAGCGTGGCGTTTTCATATTGAACCAACACTAAATTTCCCATTTGCAAATCGCTATGGCAGTTTAAATGTCGAAACAAAACTTTATGCAACGCATTATATTCAAGAGAAAGGCAGTAGTAATCAAGCCGAGAATGTTGATAAAAATGTGAGCCGTGTGATTCCTCAGCTTAAAATTGATCTTCAAACGGTATTAGAGGCGGATAAGCAATTATTTAAAGGTTTTAATCAAACCTTTGAACCTCACGTACAATACGTTTATCGTCCATATAAAGACCAGAGTAATATCGGTTCAAGTTTAAATCGAAGTGTGAGTTTCGGTTATGATTCGACATTATTACAACAGGACTTCTATAGTTTCTTTAATGATCGTGCATTTAGCGGTTTAGATCGTATTTCATCTGCAAATCGCTTAACAGCTGGCGGTACGACTCGTTTCTATAGCGACAAAACCGGTGAAGAGGTATTCAATTTTAGTGGTGGTCAAATGTATTATTTGAGTCCATCTAAAATTTCAGATGATTTCCGAACTACCGGACGTTCATCCTCTTGGGCATTGGAGTCTAACTGGAAATTCCATCCTAAATGGAATTGGCACGGTGCTTATCAATATGATACACGTTTAAACCAAACGTCATTAGCGAATACATCGTTACAATATAAACCGAGTCAGGATAAACTGGTTCAACTAAATTATCGTTTTGCAAGTAAGGCTTATATTAATCAGAATCTACGTAGCAATAGATATGGTCAAGATATTAAACAAGTCGGTGCGGTTGTTGGTTGGGAGTTAACCGATAAAATCGCATTTATGGCAAGTCATTATCGTGATCTTGCTCTGAGAAAACCGGTAGAAACGCAGTTCTCAATGAATTATAACACCTGTTGTTGGAGTGCCAATATCTATGTAGCACGTAAACTCACGACTACACCAATCGGAGCGGCTGATACGATCAGAGATTTATACTACGACAATAAATTTGGTGTGAATTTTGAATTACGCTTCGGTACGAATTACAGTAGTGGCGTACGTAAGATGCTGAAAAAAGGTTTAATTCCTTATACGGAACAATATGGAATTAACTAGTTAATTCAAACTAAAAAAGCGAGAGAAATCTCGCTTTTTTTATGGATGTGACTTAAAGCATGCGGTCTATTTCTCTTTATGTTTTGCAATTCAATTAGAACGGAGGAGAAGAATTTGCAAAGATATTAGAAAAATAGACCGCGTGTTCAAACAGAATTAGTGGCGGAAATGACGCATACCGGTTAATACCATTGCCATACCGTGTTCGTTAGCCGCATCAATCACTTCTTGATCTCGCATTGAACCGCCCGGGTGGATGATGCAAGTGATACCGACTTTAGCCGCTGCATCAATACCGTCACGGAATGGGAAGAACGCATCTGAAGCCATTACACAGCCTGCAACTTGCAAGCCTTCGTCTTCCGCTTTAATACCTGCAATTTTTGCTGAATAGACTCGGCTCATTTGTCCTGCACCGATACCGATAGTTTGACCGTTTTTCGCATAGACAATCGCATTTGATTTCACATATTTTGCGACTTTCCAGCAGAATAATAAGTCTTCAAGCTCTGCTTTACTTGGTTTACGTTCAGATACCACTTGTAAATCGTCAACTGAAACCGAACCTTGATCCGCATCTTGCACTAGTAAACCGCCGTTGACACGTTTGAAATCTAAACGTTTTTGTGCTTGAGTAAATTCACCACATTCTAAGACACGCACATTTTTCTTCTTCGCAAGTGCTGCTTTTGCCGCTTCTGAAACGGTTGGAGCAATGATCACTTCCACAAATTGACGTTCTGCGATCGTTTGTGCCGTTTCACCGTCTAACTCACGGTTAAATGCAATAATACCGCCGAATGCTGATGTCGGGTCAGTTTGGTAAGCACGGTTATATGCTTCTAAAATGTCTTTACCTAATGCCACACCGCAAGGGTTGGCGTGTTTTACAATCACACAAGCCGGCTCTGCAAATTCTTTTACACATTCAAGTGCCGCATCAGTATCCGCAATATTGTTATAAGAAAGTGCTTTACCTTGTAATTGTTTGGCGGTTGAAACAGAAGCTTCTTTCACTTCATTTTCAACGTAGAACGCTGCATTTTGATGTGAGTTTTCACCGTAACGCATGGTTTGTTTGCGTACAAAATTTAAGTTTAAGGTACGAGGGAATTGACCGCAGACTTGTGTTAAATCTTCTTCCTCTGCACCTTGATATGGTGGAACAAGTTTACCGAAGTAGTTCGCAATCATTGAATCATATTGTGCAGTATGCTCGAATGCTTTAATTGCGAGATTGAAACGTGTTTCGAGGGTTAATTCATTTTGGTTTTGATCCATTTCGGCAAGAATGGCATCAAAATCATTATTATTGACCACGATCGCCACATCTTTATGGTTTTTCGCTGCAGAACGGACCATTGTCGGACCACCGATATCAATATTTTCAACCGCATCAGCTAAAGTACAGTTTGGATTCGCAACCGTTGCCGCAAACGGATATAAGTTTACTACCACCATATCGATACGTTCGATACCGTGTTGGTTCATCACTTCATCATCTGTACCACGACGACCAAGAATACCGCCATGCACTTTCGGATGTAAGGTTTTTACACGACCATCCATCATTTCAGGGAAACCGGTATAATCGGATACTTCTGTGACCGGTAAACCTGCTTCAGCTAAAAGTTTTGCCGTACCGCCTGTAGAGAGTAATTTTACGCCACGAGCGACAAGCCCTTGTGCAAATTCTACGATCCCTTTTTTGTCAGACACACTGAGTAATGCTTGTTGAATAGCCATTATTTTTCCTTTGTATAAAAGATGAGGTAAACATAAAAAATCGGCTTGAATTATAACGCAAACGATTGCTTTATTCCAAAAGTTTTGTTTGGTCGTTGTTTAAATTTGCAAAAAGTAGGCAAATAAGCAAAAATCGTCATAGGAATGCCATGATATAAAGATGAGAGGAAAATACTATGCAAATTATTCACGATAAAGAGAATTTTGAAATCGCTTATATAGATCAGAATCATCAAAAAATGGGGCGATTACGCTATCGTTATCTTTCTGATTCCGTGATTGATGTATTTACGACAAAAGTTGATCCTGAATTTCAAGGCAAAGGGATTGCCGGTGAATTATATAAAGCGGTAATTGCCTTCGCAGAACAGAATCATTTAAAAATTAAGCCGAGTTGTAGCTATATTGACGTTAAAATGCAAAGAACACATAAAGATCTCATTGCGTAAATAAAAGGAAAATTGTGATGAAACAAGCGAAACTCTATCGCTATCAATTACCGGTCGAAACTGGTGTGATCCTACGTAATCGACGCTTGAAGCAAAGAGAAGGATTGATTGTCGTATTACAGGTTGAGGATAAAATGGGGTTGGGTGAAATTGCACCGCTTCCGGAATTTAGTATTGAAACGTTAGATGAGGCGGAGAAACAAGCTAAAATTTGGATCGATAAATGGTCAAAAGAGCAAGCGGATTACTTAGATAATTATTCTCCTTCTGTTGCATTCGGATTAAGTTGTGCCTTAGCGGAATTAAACGGAGAGCTTGGCGAGCAAGGGAATTACCGTGCAGCGGTACTTTGTTATGGTGATCCTGATGAGTTATATACGGAATTGAATGCGATTGAAGGTGAGAAAGTCGGGAAAATGAAAGTCGGTCTGTATGAGGCTAATCGTGACGGCTTAATTGCCAATATGTTGTTGGACGCCTTACCTGATTTGCAGTTACGCCTCGATGCTAATCGAGGCTGGACGCTTGAGAAAGCGGTTAAATTTTCCGAAAAAATTGCAAGTGAACATAAAAGTCGTATCCAGTTTATTGAAGAGCCGTGCAAAACGCCGGAACTTTCTCGCCAATTTGCTCAAGAATCCGGTATTGCGATCGCTTGGGACGAAAGCGTGCGAGAAGCGGATTTTGTGGTAAAAAATGAACCGAATGTGACCGCTATTGTGATTAAACCGACCTTAGTCGGTTCGTTGCAAAAGTGTATTTGTTTAATTGAACAGGCTCATCAACAAGGACTTATCGCTGTTATCAGTTCCAGTATTGAATCCAGTTTAGCTTTAACTCAACTGGCTCGCTTTGCACAACAATATACGCCTCAAACGACACCCGGTTTAGATACATTAGATCTGATGCAACATCAATTGTTACGAGTATGGAATAATTCAAACTTGCCAATCGTTAATTTAGATAGCCCGTTTGTGCAAGAAATTATGCTATAATTTCTAGTCTATAAGCGGTTAAAATCAGAGAAAAATTTGCAAAGAATTAAGCATTTTTGACCGCTTCCATTAATTCAATTTGAATAAAAAATTGAATCTCTCCTTTATATTCAAGAGAAAATTATGCGTTTAGATAAATTTATTGCCGAAAATACGGGCTTAACTCGTTCCCAAGCAGGAAAAGCATTAAAAAGCGGTTTAGTGACAGTTAACGGAAAAACAGTAAAAAGCGGTTCGGCACAAATCAATAAAACCGATGAAATTTGTTATGAGGGCGAACGTTTAGAATGGGTCGATGAAGGGCAATATTTTATGTTGTATAAGCCCCAAGGTTATATCTGTTCAAATGATGACGGAGAATATCCGACAGTCTTTCAATTTTTTGATTATCCGCTGATGACTAAATTGCATACCGCAGGACGTTTAGATGTGGATACAACCGGTTTGGTTTTATTAACGGATGATGGTAAATGGTCACACCGTATTACTTCGCCGAAGCATCATTGTGAAAAGACCTATTTAGTAACGCTTGCCGATCCAGTAGAAGATTTTTATGCGGAAAAACTAGCGGAAGGGATTTTATTACGTGGAGAACGTGAGCCTTGTTTACCGGCACAAATGGAAATTATTGACGATTACAATGTGAATTTAACCATTAGTGAGGGGCGTTATCATCAAGTAAAACGTATGTTTGCCGCTTTAGGTAACAAAGTAGAAGCGTTACATCGCTGGCGTATTGGTGATGTGGTATTAGATGAAAGTCTTGAAGAGGGAGAATATCGTCCGTTGACTGAACAAGAAATAGGGAGTTTTTAATGGCAAGCCAAAGACCGCATCCGTGCTTTTTTATTATTTTAGGAATGATGGCAATGCTACCACCACTGGCGATTGATATGTATCTGCCTTCATTCCTTGATATTGCACGTGATTTACAAGTTTCTCAGGAAAAAGTACAAACGACATTAGCGGTATTTACCTTTGGTTTTGCAGTTGGTCAGCTATTTTGGGGACCGATAGCTGATAGTTTCGGACGTAAGCCGATTATTTTATTCGGGCTTGCCGGTTCAGCGGTTGCAGCCTATTTCCTTACCGCAGTAATGACCATTGAAAATTTCTATTTGCTACGATTAATACAGGGGCTTTGTGCCGCTGCGCCAGCTGTGGTACTAGGGGCTTTAGTTCGAGATTTGTTTGATCGAAATCGTTTTGCCCAAATGATGTCGATTATTATGATTATCTCAATGCTCGCCCCATTATTAGCACCGATCTTAGGTGGCTATATTGCAAAATATTTTCACTGGCATTCGATTTTTTACACTTTAGTATTTATGGGCGTCAGTTGTGTGTTCTTGATCAGCTGGAAAATCCCCGAAACATTAGTGGTGGAGAAACGTCAACCGTTACAATTCGGTATTGTGTTTAAAAACTTCTGGAAATTGCTATCGGACAAAAGCGTATTAGGCTATGTTTTAGTCGGGGGCTTAACTTTTGCCGGTTTATTCTGCTTTTTAACCTCAGGTTCGTTAGTTTATATTGGTATTCACGGCGTATCACAGGAATATTTCGGTTATTTCTTCGGGCTAAATATGATTGTGATGGTGGGAATGACCGCACTAAATGGACGTATTGTGGTAAAAGTTGGCTCAGAAAAAATGTTGAAAATCGGCTTGCTCGTTCAATTATTAGCCGGTATTTGGCTTGCGTGTGTCGCTGTCTTCCAATTAGGTTTTTGGGCGATGGCATTAGGTATTCCGTTTTATGTAGGAATGCTCTCAACCATTGGTAGTAATGCAACAGCGGCGATTTTAGATCGTTATCCGCAAATGGCAGGAACGGCAAACGGTTTGGCCGGAACCGCACGTTTTGGTATCGCTTCTGTGGTTGGCGCAATGTTATCGCATATTGCGGTGACGAGTGAGCGCCCGATGTTATATGCAATGGCTATCTGTACCTTGGCGGCTTCTGCGATTTATTATTTGCTATGTCGTAACAGTAGTGAACAAGCGGGCTAATTTGGCTTAAATTTTACGAGAACGGACACTTTATAGTGTCCGTTTTTTTACCAACAAGCATAACAATAATGCCAAGGGCGGAAACGAGTACGCTCAAAATCATAGTAACGTTGCATTTCCTCTAATTCCGCTTGGTGTTTATAGTTATCCCACGCGAGTTTATAGCAAGATTGGAACAGTGGATCATTGGCTTTTTTCTGGTAGCGCTTGGTAAAGGCGGCTTTTTCTTTTTCGGTTTGAGCCACCGGCGGATCATATAACTGAGCCATTAATTCGGCAGTTTCTACATCACACTGTTTAGCTAATGCTACCGATAAGGCTTGATGTGCCTTGAGTTGTTGCGCCTGTCTGGCAGCTTGTTGCTGTGGCGTTAAAGCACAAGCAGAAAGCAATAATGAGAACAAGACAGGCGTTATTCGAATACATTTTTTCATATTAGCCTCCAAATGATTACGCTAAAAATTAAGCTCTTCGAGTTTATCACTCAAAGAGCTTTTATTCACACAAATTATTCGCTGTCTTGTTCGGATAATTCTTCTAATTCGTCAGCCATTGCACTGAGTGCATCACGGCAAAGTTGAGCAAGCGCTTTATAGAAACCGCTATCGTGCGCTTCAATTTGTCCTAAGAATTTAGCCGCACACGGCAATAAGAATTGCTCAAAAAAGGCTTGTTGTGCTGCATCTGAATCTAAATTATCTTCAATCCAAGAAGCGGTAAGTAATAAAAGTGCAACATGATCGGGGTTTTCTAACGCTGGCATTGCATGTATTTGACGGAAGTTGATAAAGTCCTCAAGCGAGATCTTATAGGCGGAAATTGTTGTAGCAATAGCTCCAGCCTCACCAAAAAGTGCTTGATAGCTTGCTTGTAATTGCGTAGGGTTAGCATTTTTTTCTAACACCGTTAAAGCTAATTCACTTTGAGCATCGGTCGATAAAGCCCATTGTTGACGTAAACCGCCTTGTGCAAGCCAAGCAAAAGTGTTGCTGAGAATCGGATCGGTTGGAGAACGGTAGAATAAATTGCCGAATAAACGACAGAGAAGTGAAAAATCGTTAATGGTTGTTTCGCTCATAAGTAATGATCTATAAAGGTTAAGAAGTTAGCCATTTTACACGAATAGGATAAGAAGATGAAATATATTGGTGCACACGTGAGTGCTTCGGGTGGTGTTGAAAATGCCGTATTAAGAGCGGTTGAAATCGGTGCAAATGCTTTTGCTTTATTCACTAAAAATCAACGCCAATGGAAAGCGCCGGCATTAAAAGCAGATAGCATTGAGAAATTTAAACGTTTTTGTAAAGTACACCAAATTTCGCCAGATCATATTTTACCGCATGATAGTTACTTAATTAATTTAGGTAATCCTGAGGTGGAAAATTTAGCAAAATCACGAGAAGCGTTTATTGATGAAATGGAACGAGCAAATCAGTTAGGACTGAAGTTACTCAATTTCCACCCGGGTGCACATTTAAATAAAATTTCGGAAAGTGAATGTTTAGCACGTATTGCTGAGTCGATTAATATCGCGGTGGAAAAAGTACCGAATGTGGTGGCAGTAATTGAAAATACAGCAGGGCAGGGATCTAATCTTGGTTATCGTTTTGAACATTTGGCTGAAATTATTGACCAAGTGGAGGACAAAAGCCGAGTAGGTGTTTGTTTAGATACTTGCCATCTGTTTTCAGCCGGTTACGACATCAGCTCATTACAGGGCTGTGATCAAACATTTTTCGAGTTCGAACAGACAGTCGGCTTTCAATACTTACGTGGTATGCACTTAAATGGCTCAAAAACGCCATTAGGTAGTCGAGTAGACCGTCATCACACCTTAAGAGAGGGGACAATCGGAACAGATTTTTGCAAATTTCTTATGCAAGATGACCGCTTTGATGATATTCCGCTTATTTTAGAAACAATTCAGCCTGAAATTTGGGCAGATGAGATAAAATTTTTGCGGACATTGGAAAAATAATCGGCTATACTGCCTAGACTTCATTATCTTGACCTATCGATGTGGTAGGTCATATAGATTAACCCTAATTATACTAAATAGGAATCAACCGCTGTAGTTGTTCTGGCGAGACAAATTATTATGAAAAAAAATTCTACTTTTACAAGGCTAAAGCCATTATTTATTACATCTTTATTTGCAATGTTCGGTAGTTATTCTCAAATAGCTTCCGCCAGTTTAAGTAGTAGTCCCGCCACACCTAATCAAATTAGGATTGTCGCAAAAGCAGCAACAGTAGAGCAAATCGAAGCTCAAATTTCTTATAAACAAGGGATTAAAGCCCGAGTTTCTCATCGAGAAGAGCTTTCTACCGAGGGTGGAAATGCTACCCAAAAAGTAAATCGTATTTATCGTAAATGGGCTGGAACTCGTTATCGTTTAGGTGGTGAAGGGCGTGGTGGTATTGACTGCTCTGCATTTGTACAGAAAACAATGAGCGGTGCTTTCAATATTGATTTACCTCGTTCAACAGCAGGGCAGCGACATTCAGGACGTTCTATTTCAAAATCGGAACTACGTCCGGGGGATTTAGTTTTCTTCCGCCGTAATAATCATGTAGGTGTTTATATCGGTGGTGGCAAGTTTGTGCATGCGAGTTCAAGCCAAGGTGTAACAACCAGTTCATTATCTGAAAGTTATTGGGCTAGAAACTATACGCAATCTCGCCGAGTTTTATAATTAAGTTTTATGTGGAAAGTCGTCAAATAATTTTATATTTGACGACTTTTTGCTATGCGGCATATTTTTTCTCACTCACGGATGTGAATCGATGACGCATTTGATGAACGACATTCGTAATGACACCGGCAATGATAACATCTTGCCAGTTTTTAATACGTAGGTTCGGTTCACTCACATCTAATGAAAACAGAATAATTTCGTTTGTCCCTTCACTATTCTCAATTTCTTTAAAGAACTGATAAAACTTATATTCACCATTTTTTTCGATGACCAGCATATCATTGACTAAATATTGCTCCGATTGTTCAACAATGAGTAAATCATCCAGTTCGATTCCCCAAGCAATTAAATTTGGATTTTTTACCTGTATAAAAAAAGTTTCAGTTGGGCGTTTAATACAAAGTGAATTAAGATCTAATTTGATTGAACGCTCGCTATTCATATCGCGATACATTGGTAGTGGTTGATATGATAATTCTCGGGTAAGCGGTCGAATTGAAGCCATTTTAATATCCTCTATCTAAACTGTGTGTTTATACAGGTTATTTTACTGATTAAAAAAACAGTGTTAATCTTATATTAGTATTTTTTTTGTAAAAATATACAGTGTTTTTATTATGCGATGAAAAGGATTAGGCGATGGAATTTTAGGGATTATTTGTAAATACAGAACAAGAAAAAAGCACCCGAAGGTGCTTTTCTAAGAAAATCGACAATAAAGCTGTTATTATAAGCTTTCTGTGAAAGTACGAGTGATTACATCACGTTGTTGTTCTGGTGTTAATGAGTTGAAACGAACAGCATAACCAGAAACACGGATAGTTAATTGTGGATATTTTTCTGGGTTTTTAACCGCATCTTCTAATGTTTCACGGCGTAAAACATTAACGTTTAAGTGTTGACCACCTTCAACTTTGATTGTTGGTGCTACGTTTACCGGTACTTCACGGTATGCGATTTGACCTAATTCACTGATTGCAACAACTTGGTCTTCTTTGTAAGCATCGCCTTTAGCTGCGATACAACGAGCTTCGTTTTTCTCTTCATCTAATAACCAGAAAGAGTTTACTAAGTTGCTGTTTGAAGATTCTGTAATTTGTACGCCTTTGATCATTTTGATACTCCTAAGTATTGGCTAGATATTTATAAAATTTTTTGATAAATTCAAATTTTGTTGATGTGTTGGATTTTATCACTTTTTTTTAAAATTTCTACTAAAAGTTGAATAAATGTAATTGAAATATCATTAATTGAATAAAAAATAACCTAAGATATAAATAAATAGTAAAAGTTTCTTAACAATTTTTAACAGGATAGACTATGGATAACTGGACAGAAGCCTTGGGTGAAGAAAAACAACAGCCTTATTTTCAGCAAATTTTACAACAGGTACATCAAGAAAGAATGAATGGTGTAACGGTTTTCCCACCGCAAAAAGAAGTATTTAGTGCTTTTGCTTTAACCGAATTTAAAGATGTGAAAGTGGTGATCTTGGGGCAAGATCCTTATCATGGTCCAAATCAAGCACACGGCTTAGCATTTTCGGTAAAACCACCGGTCGCACCGCCACCATCTTTAGTTAATATGTATAAAGAACTAGTGCAGGATATTGAAGGATTTCAAATTCCAAATCACGGATATTTGGTTGATTGGGCAAAACAGGGCGTTCTCTTGCTGAATACTGTACTCACAGTACGCCAAGGACAAGCACATTCACACGCCAATTTCGGTTGGGAAATTTTTACTGATAAAGTGATTGCTCAACTTAACCAACACCGTGAAAATTTAGTCTTTTTATTGTGGGGCAGCCATGCGCAGAAAAAAGGGCAGTTTATTGACCGCTCTCGCCATTGCGTACTGACCGCACCGCATCCGTCACCGTTATCCGCACATCGAGGATTTTTAGGCTGCCACCATTTCTCCAAAGCAAATGCTTACTTAAGAGAGAAAGGCCTTCAAGAAATTGACTGGCAATTACCAATGGATGTATAACAAATCACAAGCGGTTAAATTTGTGGATTTTTTTGTAATTATATAGTAGTTATACAGAGTCATATTCAACCTTGTACGAGCCGTGCAAGGCTGATTAATAGCCCTGTTAGGGCTATAGAGCCACAGTGTGGCTGGGATTAATTAACGCCATACGGCTCGTATGACATTAAAACGAAAAAGGGCTTATCAAGCCGAATGCACTTGTACGTATTCTTCGTCGGTGACTGGCGATAGCCAAGTGACTTTTTTACCGTCTTTATAATTTGTGATAGCTAAATGCACTAAATCATTGTCGGCACTTGCACCGTGCCAATGTTCAATATTCTCAGGGATATTAATCACATCCCCGGTTTGAATCGCTTGTGCCGGTTTTCCTCGTTCTTGATACCAGCCTTTACCACTCGTTACAATCAATACTTGCCCTTTTGGGTGCGTATGCCAATTGGTTCTTGCCCCTTTTTCAAAGGTTACGCTACCGATAGAAAATTCATTATTGTGATCCGCATCCAATACCTCGGTTAAAAAGGTGCTGCCGGTAAAAAATTCAGGGGAACGAGGTTCGCCTTTCGGGAAAAGTGTTTGCATAGAGTAATCTCCTGTGTGGATTTATCATTGTTATATAGTTTTAATAAGTCATAAGCGGTTGAATTTATAAAACACCTTGCAAATTTCACTGCTTGTTACCCTCGCCCTTTGCGGGAGAGGGAAAGATTTTTCTTCGTGTAGAAGAAAAATCAGGGAGAGGGGGAGGTTGGTAGAACTAGCCACCCTCTACACACTATTTTATCTCTCCAATCGCATTCAAAATACGTTTATCCGAAATCGGGTATTTAGTGCCGAGTTGTTGGGCGAATAGGCTGACACGTAATTCCTCAATCATATAACGAATTTCTAGCACTTCGTCAGGGATTGCTTTGGATTTCGGGAGTTTGGTGAGTAATTGCTTATAAGCATTTTCTACCTGTTCCACTCGTAACATCTTCGCTCGGTCGGTGTTGGTATCCGTGCCGAGTTTATCCAATCGCTTGTCGATAGCGGTTAAATAACGGTGTAAATCGGCAAGGCGTTGATAGCCGGTTTTGGTCACAAAATCCGGATAAACCAAACCGCTTAATTGTGCTTTAATATCCGACAGGGCAAACGCCATTGTAAAGTCCATTTTGCCTTTCATTCGCTTGTTGAGTTCAAAGGCAAGTGTGAGGATTTTCTCCACTTGTAATGCAATTTCTGCGGTGGTGCCGTTTAAGTTACCTCGCACAAATTCGTGTAATTCATTGAATTTTTCTTCGCTCCAAACAAAACCACCAAATTCATCTACCAGTTTATCTACGGCACAAGCGATACAGTCATCGATCAATTCCAATACTTTACCGAATGGGGCAAAATAAAGCCCAAGTTTTGCCTTGTTCGGCAATTTTTCGTGTAAGTATTTGATTGGCGAAGGCACGTTGAGCAATAGCAAACGGCGTAAACCGGCTCGCATTGCACGAGTTTGCTCAAATTCGGTTTCAAATAATTTTACGCCTACGGCAGTTTGTTCATCAACAATCGCCGGGTAGGCTTTTACGCTGAAATTAGCTTTTTTCTGCTCGTAGAATTGCGGTAAGTTAGCAAAACTCCATAAATGTACACCACTTTGCTCAATACCGTCATCGGCAATGGTTGACAGGCTTTCTTGCACCTGATCTTTTAGCGTGAATTTTAGTTCGTCTAAGTTTTCGCTTTCTTGTAATGTTTTGCCTTTTTCATCCACTACACGGAAGGTCATACGCAAATGTGGAGCAAGTTGCGACAGATCCCACAGTGCCGGATCAATCGTTACCCCAGTCATACGGCGAAGCTCGTAAGCCAGACTTTCAAGTAATGGTTTTTGATACGGCTCGGCTCTGCCTAAAAACGCATCTGCATAGTTCGGTGCCGGTACAAAATTACGGCGAGTCGCTTTCGGTAATGATTTAATTAACGCCACCACTAGCTCATGGCGAAGCCCTGGAATTTGCCAATCGAAGCCTTCCGGCTCTACTTGGTTGAGCAACGGCAATGGAATATGCACGGTGACACCATCGTGATCTTGACCGATTTCAAATTGGTAACTCAATTTTAGTTTAAGCTGACCTTGATACCAGAAATTCGGGAAATCCAAATCGCTGACCGTATTGGCGTTTTCATTCATTAAGAATGATTTTTCAAAGTTGAGCAATTCAGGATCTTTCTGACTCGCTTTTTTCCACCACGTATCAAAGTGGCGGCTGGAAACTACTTCCGTACCGATACGTTGATCGTAGAAGTCGAATAGGGTTTGTTCGTCCACTAAAATATCTCGGCGGCGAGATTTGTGTTCGAGGTCTTCCACTTCTTTGATCAAGCGGTTATTTTCTTTGAAAAATTTGTAATTATTGTGCCAATCACCCTCAACCATTGCCGCGCGAATAAAGATTTCACGGCTGACAGTCGGATCAATTGAACCGTAATTGACAAGGCGATTCGCTACCACCGGAATACCGTAGAGCGAGACTTTTTCATACGCCATCACAGCGCCTTTGGATTTCGACCAATGTGGTTCGCTGTAACTACGTTTTATTAAATGTCCGGCGAGTGGCTCAATCCATTCCGGTTCGATTTTTGCCACGGTTCTTGCCCACAATTTGGTAGTTTCCACCAATTCGGATGCTACAAGCCACTTCGGTTGCTTTTTGAAAAGCACCGAAGTTGGGAACACATAAAAATGCGCATTTCTCGCCCCAAGATAGTGCATTTTTTCGCTGTCTTTCATCCCGATATGCGATAGCAAACCGGTCAGTAAAGCGGTGTGAATTTGTTGATAATTTGCATCTTCGCTATTAATCGGCAAGCCCATTTCTCGTACAGAAAGACGCAGCTGATGATAAATATCCTGCCATTCACGCACACGCAAATAGTTGAGAAAATCTTTCTGACATTGCTTACGGAACTGGTTTTTAGTTAGCTCTTTTTGCTGGGTTTGAATGTAATGCCACAAATTCACAAACGCCAAGAAATCGGAATCTTTATCGGCAAAACGGCGATGTTTTTCATCTGCCGCTTGTTGGCGTTCTTGCGGACGTTCACGCGGATCTTGAATCGAAAGTGCGGAAACAATCATCATCATTTCGTGTAACGCACCGTTTTGTGCTGCGGCAATGACCATACGACCTAAGCGAGGATCGATGGGGAGTTGGGCAAGTTGACGACCGATTGGTGTTAATTTATTGCCATTAATCGCACCTAATTCTTCTAGCAAACGTATACCGTCCTGTACCTGTCTGGTATCCGGGCGATCGACAAATGGGAACGCTTCAATATCCGATAAGCCAAGCGAAGTCATTTGTAAAATAACCGAAGCGAGATTAGTACGCAGAATTTCCGGATCGGTAAATGCCGGACGTGCGTTAAAATCCTCCTCTGAATAGAGGCGGATACAAATCCCTTCGCTGGTTCGTCCACAACGGCCTTTCCGCTGGTTGGCAGAGGCTTGAGAAATCGGCTCAATCGGTAAACGTTGTACTTTAGTGCGGTAACTATAGCGAGAAATACGTGCCGTACCGGTATCAATCACATATTTGATATTCGGAATGGTAAGTGAAGTTTCCGCTACGTTGGTGGCTAAAATCACACGATTTAGACCGCTGGGCTGGAAAATGCGTTGCTGTTCGGCAGCCGAAAGGCGAGCGTAAAGCGGTAGAATTTCAGTAAATCTTAGCTCTTGTTTTTGTAACGCTTCGGCAGTATCACGAATTTCACGTTCACCGCTCATAAAAATCAAAATATCGCCACGACCTTCCGCTTGAAGTTCATCAACAGCATTGAGAATCCCCTGTAATTGGTCTTGATCATCTTCTTCCACAATTGGGCGATAACGTACTTCCACCGGGAAGGTTCGTCCGGAAATCTCAATAATCGGTGCATTGGTGAAATGGCGAGAAAAACGCTCGACATCAATGGTCGCCGAGGTAATGATCACTTTCAGATCCGGGCGTTTATGCAGAATTTGTTTTAGATAGCCAAGAATAAAATCGTTATTGAGCGAGCGTTCGTGCGCTTCGTCAATAATTAACGTATCGTATTGATTGAGATAGCGGTCGTTTTGGATTTCGGCAAGCAAAATACCGTCCGTCATCAATTTCACAAGGGTATTTTCGTCCACTTGATCATTAAAACGCACTTTATAACCGATAGTTTCCCCCATTTCGCTTTTTAATTCTTCGGCAATACGGTTTGCCACCGAACGAGCGGCTAAACGGCGGGGTTGAGTATGTCCAATCAAGCCTTTTACGCCACGCCCGAGTTCCAAGCACATTTTCGGTAACTGAGTGGTTTTACCCGAACCGGTTTCACCTGCAATCACCACCACCTGATTTTCCGCAATTAGTTTTAAGATTTCTTCACGGCGAGCGGAAACCGGTAAATCGGGATAAGTGATTTCAAGGCTAGAATGTTGTGCTTTTCTGGCTTGGAAAGCAGCTTGTGCCGAGAGAATTTCACGTTCAATTTCCGCAATCACATTGTTTTTGGCTTCTTGTTTTTTGATGGCAGAAATGCCGTGAATACGAGAACGTAAACGGCGATAATCAGTATTGGTGAGTTCTTTTAAATTTGCGATTAATGCTTTTTGGTTCTCATCAAGCGGTCTATTTTTGAAATTTTTTTGTGAAGGTTTCATTGTCTTGTCTTAACTATGTATTGCCTTAACGATATTCGGCATTATGCGAGATTTTGAGGAAAATTATAGCCTAAATTGAGGGGAAACAGTAGGTAGAAGAAACCGCTTGCAGGACTCACTTAATAGGTGAGGGGGAACAAGCGGTCTAATTTTGCATAAATTTTACCAATTAGCCTTTACCGATTAATAGCGAAAGAATGCCTGCAGCAATTAACGGGCCAACCGGCACGCCGCCAAGTAATGCCACGCCGATAATCGTACCGACGAGTAATCCAGTGACTAACAGCGGCTGACCGCCCATTAAACTTACCCCTCTGCCGCCTAACCAAGCTACCGCAATTCCTGCAACTACGGCAAGCAACATCTTCCAATTTAAAAATTCAGAGAAGGAGGGGAGGGCAATTTTGCCGGAAACAATCGGGCTTAATACGCCGATAGTCAGAATGATAATCCCGATGCTTAAACCGTGCTTATCTAAAAAGGGCAGATATTTACTGAGGAAAGTTTGTTGCACCAGTAATAGCACTGCCGCAGCAATGGTAATTGAATTGTTGTTTCCGACTACACCAAGAAAAATCAGTGCGACAAGGAAAAGTGAGATAGGGTTGAATTGTAGGGACATAACATTTGCCAAAAGTCAGAAAAATTTAACCGCTTGTTCGCCAAAGCATAACAAGCGGTTATTTTAGGAATTAACCAGCAACCATTACCATCGCCGGGCGAAGTACACGGCCTTGTAGGGTATAACCTTTTTGTAAAACCACGCTGATATGATTTGCTTCGATACCTTCCGCCGGTTGCATTGAAATTGCTTGGTGAAGTTCCGGATTGAAGACTTCACCGACAATACCAACCGCTTCCACACCGAATTTAGCTAGCGTCGAGATAAATTCTTTATGGGTCATTTCCACGCCGTCAACCAATGCTTGTGTTTTTTCATCAGTAACGGCTGTATCAAGTGCATTTAAACCTCGTTCAAGGTTATCTACTACGGTTAACAATTCTTTTGAGAATTTTTCGAGTGCGAATTTATGTGCTTTTTCCACATCTTGTTCGGCACGGCGGCGGATATTTTGGATTTCCGCTTGTGCACGTAATTGAATATCTTTTTCACGGTTGTCCGCTTCTGCAATATAAGTTTCTAACTCATTAATACGTGCATAAGCCGCTGCTAATTCCGCTTCAACTGGAAGCTCTTGTGTGTCTTCAACATTTTGTTCTAATTGTACTTCTTGTGTGTCGATTGCAGTGTCTACTTCTTCGGTTTTGGCTTGTGCATTTTCGTTTTGAGTTGTCATTTTAAATCCTCTTCGTTTCAAATAATGAAAAAACAGCATTAATATAGCGACAAATTTACTGATTTCAAGCCTAAAAGTACAATGCTGAGAAATTATTGAAAAATAATCGAAGAAATAGGCTTTTTATTAAAGAAAATCCTTGCAAAATCTAGGGGGTGGCTTAAAATCGCCCTCGTCTTTTAAGCCCTTAGGCAAGGCTATATTTTTACTCATCTTTTCTTTAACGGAGAAAACTTAAATGAAAAAATTAGCGGGTTTATTTGCAGCAGGTTTAGCAACAGTTGCATTAACAGCGTGTAATGAAGAAAAGCCAAAAGCAGCGGAAGCAGCAACGGCTCAACCGGCGGCAGCAGGAACAGTTCACCTTTATACTTGGACTGAATATGTGCCTGAAGGCTTGTTAGATGAATTTACAAAGCAAACTGGTATCAAAGTAGAGGTTTCAAGCCTTGAATCTAACGAAACTATGTATGCGAAATTAAAATTACAAGGTAAAGACGGCGGTTACGATGTTATCGCACCTTCTAACTACTTCGTGTCAAAAATGGCGAAAGAAGGTATGTTAGCGGAATTAGATCACGCAAAACTTCCTGTAATCAAAGAGTTAAACCAAGATTGGTTAAACAAGCCTTATGACCAAGGTAACAAATACTCTTTACCGCAATTATTAGGTGCACCGGGTATCGCATTTAACTCAAATGACTATAAAGGCGATGCGTTCACATCTTGGGGCGACTTATGGAAACCTGAGTTTGCCAATAAAGTGCAATTATTAGATGATGCACGTGAAGTATTTAATATTGCGTTATTAAAATTAGGTAAAAACCCTAACACAACTAATCCGGAAGAGATTAAAGCGGCTTACGAAGAATTGAAAAAATTACGTCCAAACGTACTTTCTTTCACATCTGATAACCCGGCGAACTCATTTATCGCAGGTGAAGTATCTGTAGGCCAATTATGGAACGGTTCTGTACGTATTGCGAAAAAAGAACAAGCACCGGTAAATATGGTGTTCCCGAAAGAAGGTCCTGTGCTTTGGGTTGATACGTTAGCCATTCCGGCGAATGCGAAAAACAAAGAAAATGCACATAAGTTAATCAACTACTTATTAAGCGCACCGGTTGCTGAAAAATTAACCTTAGAAATCGGTTATCCGACTTCAAACGTAGAAGCGTTAAAAACATTACCAAAAGAGATTACCGAAGATCCGGCAATCTATCCGACAGCTGAAGTGTTAAAAGCGGCACAATGGCAAGACGATGTAGGTGATGCAATCGAACTTTACGAAAAATATTACCAAGAGTTAAAAGCAGCGAAATAATTCGTTAGCTGAATAGATAAGGCCCTCGAGAAGCGATTTTCGAGGGCTTTTTCGTTGTTACAAGCGGTCGTATTTTACAAAATTTTTGCGAAAAACGACCGCTTGTTGCCGTATAATAACCTCTGTATTTTGAAAGAGGTAATTATGAATCTGCAATGGCAACAATATCCGGAAAACACTCGTAAACTATTTAAACTTACGCTGCCGATTTTTATTTCGCAGCTTTCAGTGGCTGGGATGGGGCTGGCTGACATTGTGATGGCAGGATTGGTAAGTGATGATGATGTGTCGGCGATTGCGGTGAGTAATTCTATCTATTTCCCTCTCTTTTTGTTTGTATTAGGTTTGCTTAATGCAATCACACCAACGGTTTCTTATTTAAATGGCTCAAGTCAGCGTCATTTGATTGCCCACCAAATTCGCCAAGGATTTTGGTTGGTTTGGGTCTGTTCGATTCCTCTAATGTTTATTTTTTTGAATAGCCATTGGATTTTAGAGTATATGAATACACCGCAAGCTTTCTCGATTAAATCGCAACAATATTTAGCTATTATGGCGATTGGTGTTGTTCCTGCATTGTTAGGTATTAATTTACGTTGTATGAATGACGGTTTGTCCAATCCGAAGCCGGCAATGCGTATTATGTTTCTCGGGCTATTGCTGAATATTCCGCTCAATTATATTTTTATTTTCGGTAAGTTCGGTCTGCCAGAAATGGGGGCAGTCGGTTGTGGTGTGGCGACAGCTATCGTGAACTGGGTGATGTTCTTGTTATTATTCCATTACAGCTACACTAATAAATCTCAGAAAGATATCGGCTTATTTAACCGCTGGTTTGAAATGCCAAGCGGTCAAACTTTGCTAAAAATTTGCAAATTAGGTTTGCCGATCGGCTTTGCGACTTTTACTGAAGTGATGTTGTTTTCAGCGTCCGCTTTACTGCTTTCGCCACTCGGTTCACAAGTGGTGGCAAGTCATCAGGCAGCACTGCAAACCAGTTCTTTATTATTTATGATCCCGATGTCTTTCAGTATTGCGACCACGATTGTGGTCGGAAAAACTTTGGGGCAGAAACAAGTTGAACAGGCAAAAATTATTAGCTATCACGCATTAATTACCGGGGCATTTTTCGCTTTGGCGGCAGCAATTATGATTGTGATTTTAGATGAAATCATTCCCCTAGCGTTTACCAGCGATCCGATTTCGATTGGAATTGCGGCACATTTATTGTTGTTTGCAGCGGTATATCAAATTCCGGATTCGTTACAAGCGGTGGCAAACGGTATTTTACGTGGTTATAAACACACTAAGCCGATTTTATATGTCACGATGTTTTGTTATTGGGTGATTGGTATGCCGTTCGGCTATATTTTAGCAAGAACGGATTGGATTGTTGAACCGATGGCAGCATCAGGCTTTTGGTTTATTTTCTGCGTCAGTTTAAGTATTGCCGCTGGTTTGTTGATTTACCAGATGCATAAAATTCAGCAAGTTCCGGCGGATGAACTCTTATTGAAATTAGAACGTATTAAGTAATTATAGAAATATTGAGTGAAATAATGAATACCCTTTCTCCGATTGAATTACCACTAAATTGTACCGCATTAATTGAAGCCTCTGCCGGTACGGGTAAAACCTTTACTATGGCAAATTTATATTTGCGATTATTGTTGGGCGTAGGCTGTCAGCCTTTAACAGTTGAGCAGATCTTAGTGGTGACTTTTACCAAAGCGGCAACTGAAGAATTACGTGATCGGATTCGCAAAAACATCAAAGCCTGTCGTATGTTTTTACAAGAGTACGATGCGGATCAATCCTATGATACCAATGATTTTTTCTTCCAATTACATCAGCAAATTGAACGAGTGGAAGAAGCGATTCTACGTTTGCGTATTGCCGAACGGGAAATTGATTTAGCCAGTATTTTTACGATTGACAGTTTCTGCCAAAAAATGTTGTTTCAATTTGCGTTTGATTCGGGGGTTCGTTTCGATAGTGATCTACAACCGGATGAAAGTGATCTGTTACGCCGTATCAGCGAAGAAGTTTGGCGAGAAATGTTCTATCCGATGGGATTGAATGAAACGGCATTGATTGTGCAATCTTTAGGTACGCCGAAAAAGGCTTTACGCAACATACAACAATTTATTGATAAAGAATTACCTGCGTTTTCCTCGGAGCAATCTTGGATAGAATCTGATTTAGCTTATTATGTTAGACAGGCGAATGATTTCTTTTATCAAGCAAAACAGCATTGGTTGAACAATGGCGAACAAATTATCGCTTTGGTGCAAGCGGAGTTAGCCAAAACTTATGCTAAAGGGATAAAAAAATCACTCAGCCGACTTTCATATAAAAGCAATTTAGTAGCGGCTTGGATTAAGAAGATAAATGATTGGGCAAATAGTCAAGAGATAGGTTTGCCGGAGGCATTTGAACGGTTCTGTCAAGATTTTATGCAATCTAAGGCGGAAGAGGGTGCTGAGCCGTTATCTGATCAGCTGTTTGTAAAAAATCAGCAAATTTGGACCGCTTATCAGACAGAATTTACGTCAGAGAAACAAAAAGCACTATTGCTTTATCAATATTTATCCGCCGTTCGTCAAAAACTGGCGGATTATAAGGCAACACATAGTGAAAAGAGCTTTAATGACTTACGAGCCTTTCTAAATCAGGCGTTGAAAAGTGAGCGAGGCGAGGTGTTAGCTGAGCAGATTCGCCGTTTATTTCCGTTTGCGATGATCGATGAGTTCCAAGATACCGATAAAGAACAATACGAGATTTTCCATAAAATCTTTATGCAAGGAGAACGGCAAAATCGCGGTTTTATTATGATCGGTGATCCGAAACAGTCGATTTATAAATTCCGTGGAGCGGATATTTTTACGTATTTGACCGCTTCGCAACAAGCCCAAGAAAAGCGAACATTACCAAAAAACTGGCGTTCGTTACCTGAAATTGTCACCTCAACCAATCGTTTGTTTACGTTTCCTGAAAGTGTGGAACATCGTCCGTTTTTATATGACGGTATCCGCTTTCAAGCGGTTGAACATAAGCAGACGGATACACAATTAGTCGGTGCTGAGCATTTTAATTGTTATTTACAGGAAGAATTTAACGAACAAGAGGCAGCGGAACATTGTGCTTATCAAATTCAGCAACAATTAAAAGCAATGGAAGCGGGCGATTTTGGTTTAAATTTTGCAAAAGATCAGACATTTACCGCTTTTCAAGCCAAAGATATTGCAATCTTAGTGCGTGGTAAAAAGCAAGCTATCTTACTTAAAGACGCTTTAGCAACGCGTGGTATACGTTCTGTCTTTCTGTCAGACAGACGTAGTGTTTATGCTTCGGACATCGCACAAGAATTAAAATGGGTGTTATATGCCTGTTTAAATCCTTATCATCAATCGAGCGTATTAACTGCTATCGGCTCAAGTTTATGGGGATTATCGGCAGCAGAGATTTATCGGCTAAAAAATGATGAGAATGCGTGGGATAAACAAGTTACAGCCTTTATTCACTACCAACAAATTTGGCAACAGCAAGGTATTTTACCCATGTTACACCAGTTGTTTATGCAAGAAGGGATTATTCACCGTCTGCGTGCCGGTACGGATAGTGATCGCCGTTTAACTGATTTATTACATTTGGCGGAATTATTGCAAAATGCAATGCCGAGCTTAGAAAATGAATCAGCATTAGTACGTTGGTACGAACGTCAATTAGAGAATCCACAGGAACAGGAAGATCAGCAATTACGTTTAGAAAGTGAAGATGAATTAATCAAAATCATCACGATTCACGGTTCAAAAGGCTTACAGTATCCGATTGTATGGCTACCGTTTATTGGTAAAAACAATCGAGGGGATCGACCATCGCAAGGAGAAGAAACGCCAAAGATTTCGCTCTACCGAGATGAACAAGATCAGATTAGCTGGCATTTAGGTAAGAGAGATAAGACGACCCAAGCGTTAATGGATAAAGCGGAATTTGCCGAAGATTTACGTTTATTATATGTTGCCTTAACTCGTGCCGAGTCACAATTAAACTTGATTCTGCCAACTATCTTTGCGGAAGGTTGGAATCCAATGCACTATTTATTGAGTAATGGTGAAGTTGGCGTGACGACCGCTTTTGCTACGGAGGTATCTACGCAGGAATATTTAGATCGTAAAAGAATTAAATATAAAGCGGTTGAGTTAAACTCGCCGGCAAGCGTAGATACTTGGCGACCAAAGGCATCTTTACCGAGTGAATTACAAGCGAGATCTTTTCATCGTGAAATTGCACGTGATGGGCAAATTAGTAGTTTTACCGCATTGCACGCTTATCATGAACGAAACGAACAACTTAGTTTTGGGCAAAATCTACTGAGTGAAAAAGTACAGGATTATGATCGACAAGTTGATTTAGTCGGATTAGATGAACAAGATTGGTTGGAAGATAATACGGCTTATTCTGCTTATCAATTTCCGCATAGTACAAAAGTCGGTAGTGTTTTACATCGTTTTTTTGAACATTGTGATTTCCAACAAGCGGTCGATTTTGAGCAAGTTTTTGCTATTTGTGAGCAGTTAGGATTAGATGAAAATTGGCACACTCCCTTGCAACAATGGCTTGAAAAAGTGCTTGAAACGCCGTTTAGCGAAGCAGAATTTAGGTTAAAAGATGTGCCAATCACAAAACGTTTGAATGAATGGCAATTCTATTTACGTTTAAAAAATGCTGATGGATTACGTAAGTTAAATCAGTTGTTACAACAATATAGTACGGTATCTGCCAACTTAGCGGATTTGAATTTACCGCAGTTAGAAGGATATTTACGTGGTTTTGTCGATTGTATCGTACAAGTCAACGATAAATTTTATCTGATTGATTATAAGTCCAATTTCTTAGGTTATTTAGCACAAGATTACAGCCAGAAAAATCTACAAAAAGCCATCGGGCAATATCGTTATGACCTGCAATATTTGCTTTATATGCTGGCGTTTCATCGTTATTTACGAGTGCGTTTAGGCGAGCAGTATGATTATGATCGTGATTTTGGCGGCGTGGCATATTTATTCTTACGAGGAATGAACGGCACAGCTAATAGCGGTGTATTTTTCGAAAAACCTTGCAAACAGCTTATTGACGGTATGGATGAAATATTTGGTTAATTAAGTAAATAAGGGCTACCGATTGGTAGCCCTTATTTTTGGTAAAAAAGGAAAGATATTCGACCGCTTATTTAGCTTAACGCAACACCGCTTAATTCAATAAAGAAGCCGGCGATGGTTGCGCTCATTAAGTTTGCTAATGTACCGGCGATGACTGATTTTAAGCCAAGGCGAGCGATATCTGAGCGGCGGTTTGGTGCCATACTACCGATACCACCGATAAGAATGGCGATCGCACTGAAGTTTGAGAAACCACATAAGGCAAAGGTGATAATCGCTTTGGTTTTGTCGGTTAATACCACAGCGGCATCCGGTTGTAGGTATTTGGCAAATTCTAAATAGCCGACAAATTCGTTCACTGCTAATTTCATACCAATCATTTGACCGGCAATACCGGCTTCTTCCCATGGTACACCGATTAAGTAAGCTACTGGTTTGAATAAGTAACCAAGTAAGACTTGTAAGGTCAAACCTTCAAAACCGAATGTATTACCTACACCGCCGATTAAGCCGTTTAATAATGCAATCACCGCAATAAAGGCAATTAACATTGCACCCACGTTAAGGGCTAACATCATACCTGAGCTTGCACCGTTTGCGAGCGCTTCCACCACATTGTGCGGTTGTTCAAGATCAACGCCTTCTTCAATCGTATCTTTAAATTGTTCGGTTTGCGGATACATTAATTTTGCAAATAATAAACCTGCCGGCGCTGCCATAAATGATGCGGCAATCAAGTAAGTAAGAGGAACCCCCATTCCGGCATAACCTGCCATGACTGAGCCGGCGATAGAGGCTGTACCGCCACACATAATCGCAAATAATTCCGATTCGGTCATTTTATTGATAAACGGTTTAACGACCAATGGTGCTTCTGTTTGACCTACAAAGATATTTGCTGCCGCAGACATAGATTCCGCTTTAGATGTACCAAGTGCTTTTTGTAAGCCACCACCTAAAATTTTGATTACCCATTGCATTACACCGATGTAATACAGAACAGAAATTAACGCGGAGAAGAAAATGATTACCGGTAATACTTTAACTGCAAAAATAAAGCCTAAATTACTCGGGTCGGCTAAGTTACCGAAGACGAAAGCGATACCGTCATTGCCGTAATTAATCACTGCACTTACGCCGTTTGCTGTTGCTAATAATGCATTACGACCAGCCGGAACGTATAGAATTAATGCAGCAAATGCAATTTGAATCGCTAATGCACCGAACACGGTACGATAGCTAACAGCTCGCTTATTATTTGAGAAGAGGAAACCTATTGCCAATAAGGCAAAAATCCCTATAACACTCATAAATGTACTCATACTAAACACCTCATAAAAATAAAAAATGAAATTAATAAATCGTGATAATCTTGTTAATTCCGCATTGTTTAGCAAAAGTGGCTAATTCATCTGTTTGTTCAATACTTGGAACAAACGGTTTAAGCCCCTCTTCATCCCGTGCACCTTTGGTATGTACTCGAATAATTTTTAGTAATACATCAGGATAATCGGCAAGTAACATAGCAACTTTTTTAATTAATGCTTTGGCATCAAAAAAATCCTTTACATAAACCAATCTGACTTCTTCCACTTTACCAAGCGGTAATAATTTAGCTAAATTTTGCAAATTACGTTGTAGGTTTTCCGATTTGATGTGATTAACCGCTGGAATGATTTGTTCCGGCACTTTTCCTTGCTGATTTTTGCGATCAAAGCAGAGTGTCTGTAAGCCTTCGCCATCACCTTTTAGATCAAATAAAAATTTATCGGTAACCTGAATTAACGGTTCAATCGTTTCATAATCAAAAAAGCCACTACTGTCTAAATAGCAAGTTAACCCTTGTTGTCTGAGAACATTAAATAATGGTATTAATTTTTTGTGATGAATCGTTGGCTCGCCACCGGAAACCGTTACCCCTCGAATAAAAGGTACGGCATCCATAACCTGATCGTATAAATATTGTAAGCTGACCTGTTTCGCTTCCGAGGTATAACGTGGAATCGTTTCCGGATTATGACAATAGAGGCAATTCAGCTTACAACCTTGTAGGAAAATGCTGGTGCGATTACCCTGTCCTTCCACATTAGAGAACGGAATAATGCGGTGTAACGGCACCAGAATGTCGGAGAGTGTCGGCACTTTACTCATTCGCACTCACGTCTTCTTTATCACGTAATTGGCGGTCAAAGACATTTGCACAATCATCTGTGCCTGCACCGTACCAAGTTGTATCACGTAACACCGCTTCGCCTTTACGGTAACGTTCTACCTCACTTTTCTTCACTAAATAGCCGGTAACACGAATTAAATCGGTATTTTTGAGATAAGTCGTGATATAGCGATAACCGTTGGCAAACGAACCGTCAATAATATCGACTACCGCATCCAAATGGTCGGTATAAGTTTGGTCAAACGCAAATAAGTCACCGGTTCCGGACGGGAAATATTTATGGAATGGTGCTGATTGTTTTAAATGAGCCAATAAGGTTGGCTCTTCACCGACACGAATACGGTGCGCTGGCGTATTCATTTTGTCTTCAGCGTGATTACTTGCCCCAACTTGTGCATGTAATAAGTATTGGTTATTGGTGCGTTCTACATATAAGCCTTGATGTGCATCATTGATTTCTTTCAACTTATCCATAATTAAGGTCGCAATCTCATCGCCTCGTTTACTTTGGCCGAAGGTTTCATTTAAACCTTCTTTTTGTAAGAGATGATTTGTCGCATCAGCTAAACCGACAATCGCAATCATACTGGTGAAATTCGTGCGTTTAATAAAGCCTTCTTTCACTAAGAAGTCGGTTTCAAAGAAATTACTTTGTTCCACAAGGAATTTATGACGTTTATCCATCGTTGAAAGGGCGAGTTTTGCGACTTTCGGTAACAACTCATTAACCATTTCATCTACGCTGTTACAGGCACGACCGATAGTCCCTAAACGTAAGCGAGTTAGGGTATAAGCACCGCCGCACTCTGGTAAGGCGTTGTAACAACTTGCAATACCGTAATCTTCGCCTAAATCGGAAATATAATAAGCATCGTTAGCAAAAGATGGTTTAGACACCAATAAGCAGGCTTTTGCCGCAAGCTCGGCAAATTCACGAGAAGTTTTAGTTTTGTCGTAACGAATGCTCATATTTGGAGTCGGATTCTCCAGCTCAATTACTGCTTTTAGGATCAAACGACCGGCTTTGGTATCATAAGGGCCGACATTCGCATGGCAGAAAGAATCCGGTACGGTTTTATCAATATGATTTAAGAAACGTTTGATCTTGATATAGTCTTGTTCTTCATCGGTAATGAACGGATCAAGTAATACATCTAAGCGACCGATATAAACCGGGTAGGTGGTAATAGACGGCACGTGAGAATAGATAATGAGTAAACCGTCTAATGCTTCATCAAGATTAGTTGGTGGCGGTAAATCTAAAAATTTACAGCCTTTTTGGATATAAACATTATAATCCGGCAATATGTAACGTGGGCGATAAATGGCATAACCTTCATTAAGATCGCATATCATTTGGTTTTCGATATATTGCCATTCTTCTTCGGTGTAGCCTAATAACTCAGTAGGATTAAACAGACGCTCAGCAATGTTTCCGAGGATCATTAATTTTTGATGATAAGTGAGCGAATTTGATTTAACCGTATCTAAAATGTCTTGTAATGAAGATTGCATATTATAGCCTCAAATAAATCAGGAAATTTGGACTATATTGTACGGATTTGCTCAAAAAAATACTGTGAAATAGATCTCAATTTTCGATTCCGAAAAAAACAAAAGCACCAAAAATGACTGATTTTTGGTGCTTTCTTCGTCAAATAAGCGGTCTATTTCCTTCTAAATTTTGTAAAAGATAAGATCAGACAAAATAGACTTATCGTATAAATCAACCAATTTCCGGTTTTAGCGAATAAAGTTTCGCCTTTGAACGGCTGAATTTGGGCAGTTAATACGTTCGCTTCAAACTGTGGAATTTGTTCAATGACCTCGCCTTTTACACCGATAATTGCCGTAATCCCCGTATTCGCCGCACGGATTAATGGCTTACCTAATTCGAGTGCACGCATTCTTGCCATTTGGAAATGCTGCCAAGGGCCTATAGAGGCTCCAAACCAAGCATCGTTAGTAATCGTCAATAAATAATCCGATTGCTGTGCTTGTTGGTTTTGTTGCATTTGGTGACCGAAAATTACCTCATAGCAAATCGCCATATTAAATTTACGCTTTTTAGCGAAAAGAGGCTGTTGCACAAAATCACCTTGCGATAAGTTAATCGGCAGAATAAACACATCACGCATCCAATCCAATACCGAGCCGAAAGGCACATATTCGCCAAACGGTACTAAATGGTGTTTGTTATAACGTGTGGTATGGTGTAAGTCATAGGGCTGTGATGGATTACCCAATACCACTGCACTATTAAATAATTGCTCACTTTCATTTTGATAGAGAGTACCAATAATGACTTCACTACCTTTTTCTGCAGCAACTTGCTGAAGTTGGCTAAGTAGCGGATAAATTTGCGTTTCTAATGCTGGAATAGCCGATTCAGGTAATACAATCACATCACTTTTACCTAATAATGGGCTGATTAAACGTTGATAAGTTTGTAACGTATAATCAAAATGTGCCGGATCCCATTTCATCTTTTGCTCAATATTGCCTTGTACAAGACTCACGCTAAGAGGTTGTTTTTGCTCATCAATTTGCACAAATGGAATAAATTTGGCGGAAAATGCTAATCCGCATAGTATTACTAAAGTAGCAAGCGAAGCGGTTGTTTTTGCAGATTTTTTTACCAATAACACAAGGTAACCACTCACAACCATTACAAAGAATGTTAATCCCTCAACGCCTAATAGTGGTGCAATGCCAGCAAACGGACTGTCAATTTGCGTATAACCGAACTGTAGCCAAGGAAAGCCGGTAAATACGACACCACGCAGATATTCGGTAAAGGTAAAAATCGCCGCAAGTGCAAAAGGGTTGCGGATTTGGAAACGTTGGGCAATGTAGCAGAATAGCAAATTATAAATGGCAAGATAGCAAGCCAATAGAAACACTGCGATATAGCTCACCACAAGAGGTACGCCACCGAATTGAGTCATACTGACGTGTACCCAATTTACCCCGACACAAAAACAGCCGAGCGACCAGGCAAAGGTTGCCCAAAGGGCGGTTTTACGCTGTGGAAGTGTTGCCGCCCAAATTAAGCTGGCAGCAGAAAGGTAGATGAGTCCCCAAATATCAAAAGGGGAATAGGCGAGTGTACTCATGCCTCCGAGGACAGCAGCAAGTAAACAAGCGGTTAAAATTGATGGATTTTTTACAAATTTCATTTGAGAGAGTTAATTAAGTAATAGAGAAAGATGCTTCGAAACAACGCAAATAAAAGGTGAGGATAAAACCTCACCTAGATATTATGTTTTGTTTATTATTCTTCGTTGGTGACCAGCTGTTCCATTTTTTCCAGCTGTTCGTCCGGTACGGTAACACGTAATTGAATCAGACGGCGGCTATCGGCAGAAGTGACTTTAAAATCAATGCCTTCTAATTGAATTTGTTCGCCTCTTTGTGGAAGATGTCCAAATGCTTGCATCACTAAGCCACCCACGGTATCTACTTCTTCATCGGTAAATTCGGTCGCAAAGGTTTCGTTGAATTTTTCAATATCCGTTAGCGCTGATACCGCATAAGTGTGACGAGAAAGCTGACGAATCGGCTCAATTTCTTCTTCATCAAATTCGTCTTCAATATCGCCTACAATTTGTTCGAGAATATCTTCAATTGTGACTAAGCCTGATACCGCACCGAACTCGTCCACCACAATTGCCATATGAAAACGTTCCGAACGGAATTCTTTTAACATACGATCAACTCGCTTACTCTCCGGCACGACAACCGCAGGACGAAGGATAGTTGACATATCGAAGGCTTCAGAATCCGTTCTCAAGAATTTGAGTAAATCTTTAGCGTGTAAAATACCGAGTACGGTATCTTTGCCATCATCTAAAATAACTGGGAAGCGAGAATGAGCAGATTCAATGATAAGATCAACACAGGCGGCTAAATCAAGATTTGCATCAATATATACAATTTGTGGACGAGGGATCATAATATCACGTACACGCAGTTCAGAAATTTCCATTACCCCTTCAATCATTTCTTTTGTGTCATTATCGATTAAGTCATTCTCTAATGAATCTCGAATGACTTCGACTAAATCTTCACGATTTTTTGGTTCTGATTGAAATAAGCCACCAAAGATGGATTGTAAAAACGATTTTTTATCTTGTTGTGAGCTTACGCTCTGTTGTTCATCACTCATTGTATATACTCTTAAAATAATCTGTTTACCCGAATAATTTATGATTTATCAGATTGTGCAGAAAATTATCACAAATTAAGGGCTTTGATAATAAATTTATTTCTATTTTTCAGAAATTAGCATAGCATAAGATTAATATTTTTTATATTGATTCAATTGAAGGAGTTTCTTAATGAAATTAGCGAAAATTGCGGTTGCTATGGCAACATTAGCGGTCAGTTCTTTTTCTGCAGCAGGTACATTAACGGTTTCGGATAGTGTGGAGTTACTTGCATTTGATGGCCAAAAAGTGGCTAGAGGTACGGCAGGTTTATCTATTGATAGTAAAGTGCATCAAGTTGTTGTAAGTGTAAGTGATATTGTAGACGGCAGTTATTTTTCAATTGATCCGGTTATCTTAACTTTCAATGGTACGGATGAAGATGCAAAAATCGTTACACCAAAATTTACCTCAAATTTTACCGTAGATAAATTCAGAAAAGATCTAAATTTCAAAATTGAAACAGCATCAGGCAAAGAAATTAGTTATAAACGTGATTTGTTAAAAGGTGAAGGTTTTGCCCCAAATTCTCGTGTTGAGGATAATCTTGCAAAATATAATGCAAGTAAAGCATCTGCCTCTGTACCGGCATTTACTAATGCAGCTCTAGAATCTAAAGGGCAAATGGTCATTGAAACAACAAATGTAAAAGAAGAACAGTTGCAAGTTTTATTTAAAAAAGCGGATAAAGAAACTCAAAAACGCTTCTTGGAATGGGCAAAAAAACAGCAATAATTATTTCAAAATTACAAAAAGCCTCAATATTTTATTGAGGCTTTTTGTATTTTAAAGCCAAAAAATTTGAAGTTCATCACACCTTTGAGAATCAAAATGTGCGTAATGTCACAAATTTACATTTTCTCATTTGCTAAAAATGTTCGTTTTTATATATTGCATTCCGAAAACGTTTGCGTTTTTCAACATTCACTAGCGTAATTTACTTTTCGTTATCCGTAGGAGGACTATATGGAAAGATCGTTAAAAGGTGCTTGCATTGCTGAATTTATTGGCACTGGACTTATTATTTTCTTTGGGGTCGGTTGTGTTGCCGCAGCTCAGTTAGCTGGAGCAACTTTCGGCTTATGGGAAATCTCAATTATGTGGGGGGTAGGGGTTGCACTCGCTGTTTATACTACCGCAGGTGTTTCCGGTGCCCATTTAAATCCGGCGGTTACAATCGCATTATGGAAGTTCGCTTGTTTTGATGGTAAAAAAGTGCTTCCTTACATTGTTTCTCAATTTCTTGGTGCTTTTGCAGCCGCTGCATTAGTTTATTTCCTCTATAAAGATCTGTTCTCAGCGGCAGAAGCGGCAAAAAATATGGTTCGAGGTGAAACAGTAGGTTTTGCAGGTGTCTTCTCAACCTATCCGAATGAGCATATCAGCGTATTACAAGCATTTTGTGTTGAAGCTGTCATCACAATGGCATTAGTTGCTCTCATTCTAGCTTTAACAGATGACGGTAATGGTGTGCCAAGAGGTCCTATGGCTCCGTTATTAATCGGTTTATTAATTGCGGCAATCGGTGGTGCTTTCGGACCGTTAACCGGTTTTGCAATGAATCCGGCTCGTGACTTTGGTCCGAAACTCTTTGCTTTCTTAGCTGGCTGGGGTGATATTGCATTAACTGGTGCGCGTGATATTCCATATTTCCTTGTTCCTTTGATTGCACCGGTTGTAGGTGGGCTTGTCGGTGCTTGGGGCTACCGTCGTTTTATCGGTAAAAATTTACCATGTAATTGTAATTGTAACTAAGTTACTCATTTAATAGAGAAGGTGATTACTATGACTAAAGAATACATTATTGCGTTAGACCAAGGCACAACCAGTTCTCGTGCGGTATTACTCGATAAAAATGCCAATATTGTAGAAGTTTCACAGCGTGAATTTACCCAAATTTATCCGCAAGTCGGTTGGGTAGAGCATAATCCGATGGAAATTTGGGCGACACAAAGTTCGACATTAAATGAAGTGGTGGCAAAAGCAGGCATTACTTCCGATAAAATTGCCGCAATTGGTATTACTAACCAACGTGAAACCACAATTGTATGGGAAAAAGAAACCGGTAAACCGGTTTATAATGCGATTGTATGGCAATGTCGTCGTACGGCAGATATTTGTGCCAAATTAAAAGCAGACGGTCACGAAAGTTATATCCGTAAAACCACTGGTTTAGTGGTTGACCCTTATTTCTCCGGAACAAAAGTAAAATGGATCTTAGATAATGTTGAAGGAGCAAGAGAAAAAGCGGAACGTGGTGAATTGCTATTTGGTACGGTCGATACTTGGCTCGTTTGGAAATTAACCCAAGGCCGTGTTCACGTGACGGATTACACTAATGCTTCCCGTACAATGCTATTCAATATTCATACCAAACAATGGGACGATAAAATGTTGGAATTATTAGACATTCCTCGTTCTATGCTACCGGAAGTAAAAAATTCATCAGAAATTTATGGTGAAACCAATATCGGTGGTAAAGGTGGTGTGCGTATTCCGGTTGCCGGTATGGCGGGTGACCAACAAGCCGCACTTTATGGACATTTATGTGTAGAAGCCGGTCAAGCGAAAAATACCTACGGAACCGGTTGCTTTATGTTGATGAATACCGGTGATGAAGCGGTGGAATCTAAAAATGGTTTAGTCACAACGATTGCGTGTAATGCAAAAGGTGAGCCATGCTATGCGTTAGAAGGTTCTATCTTTATGGGCGGTGCATCAATCCAATGGCTACGTGACGAACTAAAAATTGTTCACGATAGTAAAGATTCAGAATATTTTGCTATGAAAGAAGAAAGTACAAATGGCGTTTATGTTGTGCCGGCATTTACAGGATTAGGTGCACCATATTGGGATCCGTATGCACGAGGTGCAATTTTAGGGCTTTCTCGTGGTGCAAACCGCAATCATATTGTGCGTGCAACTTTAGAATCTATTGCCTATCAAACTCGTGATGTATTAGATGCAATGCAATCGGATAGTGGCAAACATCTTGCAACCTTGCGTGTTGACGGTGGTGCGGTTGCGAATAACTTCTTAATGCAATTCCAAGCAGATATTCTTAATGCGAATGTTGAACGTCCAGTTGTGCGTGAAGTAACCGCATTAGGTGCGGCATATCTTGCCGGTCTAGCTGTGGGCTTCTGGAAAGACTTACAAGAATTACGTGGTAAGGCTTCTATCGAACGCACCTTTATCCCAGACGGTGACGAAGCAAAACGTACTAGACGTTATAAAGGTTGGAAAAAAGCGGTGAAACGTGCATTAGAATGGGCAAAAGAGGACGCAGAGGAATAAGTTAACTCTTCTTACAAGCGGTCGGATTCCTGTAAAATTTGCTAAAAATCTAACCACTATTTATGTAAAACAAAGGGCTTCAAATTTGATTTGAAGCCCTTTTTCTATGAATAAGAATTTTATCTAAACGTATTTTACATAGGAAAATAGGTTGGATATTAGCTAAATTAACATTATTAAACTTTAATTTATTGTATTTACTTAGGTTTATAAATTTATACAATGCTTTGCTTTGCTTTGCTTTGCTTTGCTTTGCTTTGCTTTGCTTTATCTTTGTTTACTTGCTTTATTGTTTAGGATTAAATAACGCCCTGAAAGGCATATGCCTTTTGTATACAAAAGGGGCAGTTGATTTATAGTTGATTGTCATTGTTTATTTGCTATTCTTATTAATAAGAAGGATTTTATGAATAAAAACCAATTCGTTAAACTAAGTTTAACTTTAGTTGCATCAGCAGTGTTAGCTGCATGTAGTTCTTCAAGCGGTTCATCAAATAATGATGAACAAGCTAAACAACAAGCACAACAACAAGCACAACAACAAGCTAAAGCAGCGGCAGAAAAAGCAGCGGCAGAAAAAGCAGCGGCAGAAAAAGCAGCAGCAGAAAAAGCAGCAGCAGAAAAAGCAGCGGCGGCAGAACAAGCTGTGAAAGATGGCAAATCTGTAGGTCATAAATTAGTTAAAAAAACAGAATCTAACTTTGTATTAAAAGCAGGCCAAGTAGAGACTTCATCTAAATCAACTGGCAATGCAGAAAACATGGCTCTTGATTTACATCCTAGCTTAGACACAGTAGTAGTATCTATCCCTGTCGATCACAACGGTAATGTAATTCCTAATGCACCTGTTGGTTATTTAGAAGATTTTGACTTCCGTGGTAACACGGATAACACTAAAGGTGAACATACATTACAACACATCTACAAAACTGCAAACGGTTCTACTACAGGTAAAAAAACTAACGGAGAAGAGATTGGTCAAAAGCGTGGTGTTGTAGCTACAACTAAAACCAGTTCTATGGGTGAAGAACAAGGTAAAGCTTTAGTATACCAAGCGGATCGTCAAAACTATATCGGTGCTGATGAGAAAGTTAAAGTATATAATAGAACTTTAGATAAAAATGGCGTAGCTAAAAACGGTGAAGGTGATGACGTTGCTTATACTGCAGAATCATTCCGTGATCGTGCAACTACAGTTGCTGAAGTTTATGGCCACAGAACTTTCGTAGATGGTAATTCAGTAACTTCTGCAGAAAAAGGTGAAGTGGCATTAGCAAATGCTCCATTTGGTAAAGCAACTACTAATAAAGATGGTTCTGTTACTTATACTGACGTGAAGCTTAACCATGTTCAATATGGTCGTGTAACATCTAAATTAGATAAAGTACAACCTGAAGCGGTTAAAGTAGGTAAAGACGTTGGTGCAACAGGTACAAAAGTGGTTAGTTATGGTGAATACAACCAAAAAGGTACAGAAAACAGCTACTTCTACCGTGGTACTAATGATACTGCTTACAATGCAAACTTAACTGGTGACTTAGCAAAAGCTTATTTTAATGCAGATAAGGCACAAGGTAACTTAACTTACCAAGGTCACGCGGTAACTTACGGTTTCGAACATACAGCACCTACAGCAAAAGTATCTAATGTTCCAAATGCACTTGGTACGGATCAATCTATTCAACTTGTTAGCGGTACTCACGCAAAAGCAAATATTGATTTAGCAACTAAATCTGTAACGGGTAACCTATACGATGTATGGTCTGTTGATGGTAAAGAAGTGAATCAAAACATTGCAGCATTTAACGGTTCTTTAAACAATGCTGGTGTAATCGCAGGTACTTCAACTCGTTTAGCGGATAAAGCAGAAGGTTCATTAAATGCTAACTTATTCGGTAAAAATGCAGAAGAGTTAGGTGGTGCATTAGCATCTAAAGCAGTAGATGCTAACAATAGCTGGGGTGCAGCATTTGGTGCTAAAGTCCAAGAGGTATTATATAAAGCACCAGAAGTGGTTCCACCAGCTCCAGCGAAGCCTGTTACTCCTCCACCAGCTTGGGGTGTTAAAACAGACGAAGTAGATGCACAAATTACTAAATAATTCTTTTATTTAGAAATGTAATAAACAGCCCAGTTTTGGGCTGTTTTTTTAGCTTAAAAAATATGGAAGTAACTATGAGAAAAACACTCGCGTTCGTCATATATTTAGGAATGTTCTCATCAGCTTATGCTGCAGATGAGGTTCAAGCAATCGTAGATAGAGAAGCGACACAAATTAATGTAAAAACGCCGGAAGTTAATGAACCGCAATTAAAATTAGATCAACTTAGAAAACAAGAATTATCCGCCCAAACAGAAAATAAAAATCAGTCGGAAATTAAATATACCGCACGTCAACTAATCGAACAGCCTGAAATTCTTGAAGATTTATTTGTGTCAGCATTAGTTAATGCAAATAAAGCGATTTTGCCTACTTATATTAAGTTATATCAATTAGTTCCTTCAGCAGATACTTCATTAATTGATTGGGCAAATGCAATTTTGCTCAGAGATACGAATTTAAATGATTCGGTTAATATGTATCGTAAATTATTATCAAGTTTTCCTAATAATGAGTATGTCCGTTTTCAATTAGCAGAAACACTTTTTTATAATCAAGAATATGAAGCTGCTAAAACGCAATTTGAGCGATTGAGAGCAACGGAAAATATCAGTGAAAACGATATTGTGGTATTTGATCGTTTTATTGACGCGATTAATAATAAAGATAGTTGGAATTTTTCATTTGGTGCGACTTTTTTAAATGACAAGAATTTAGCTAATTCTGCAAAACAAGGCACTAAAATGGCATTGGAAAACGGTGGTGTGATTACTTATAACTCAGCTCGCCAAGAAGGGCAGGGAATTTCTGCGTGGTTTAGTGCAGATAAGCAATGGATGCTATCCGATGGAAAATATACTAAATTAGAAACAGGTTTATCCGGCAAATATTATTGGGATAATAAACGTTATAATGATATAAATACGAATATTGGCTTTGGTTTAGGATATGCAGATGCTCGATTTAACATTGAATTAATTCCTTATATTAGTAAGAGATGGTATGCCGGTGGAATGAACTCAGGAGAATCATTAAAACAATATTCAAATACTTATGGTGCGAATCTTTCACTCAGTTATTGGCTAAACCAAAACTTTAAATATTCTTTATATTATGACTATGGCTATGATAAATATGAGCATAGTAAATATGACCAAATTTATAGTGGACCGGCTCACGCATTATCCAATTCTCTTATGTATATGCCAAGTGCGACTCAGTATTGGTCATTAGCTTTAGACTTACATAAAAAAGATGCGAAAGATAGAACTAATGCTTATGAAAGAATTGGTGGACGTTTAATTTGGGGACAAGAATGGCCTCTCGGTTTGTCTACGCAAGCATCTGTTGGTATAGGTAAACGTAATTATAAAGAGGGTTCATTCTTAGGTAAGCAAAAAAATAAAGAGCTATCAACATCGCTCTCTGTGTGGCATAAAGAGCTTCATTATCAAGGTTTCACACCTAGAATAACTTGGAGCTATACTAAGACAAATAGTAATCTTGCTATTTATAGCTATGATAAACATCAGATTTTCTTTGATGTATCTAAATCATTTTAATATTATTTATTAGTTTAAGAATTGTTATAGATAAATAAAAAGGGCTTCAATTTATTTGAAGCCCTTTTATTATGGATTAACTACTGAATAGCCGCTTTTGTGCGTGTTTTTTTCACTTTAATCGTTTGAGGTTTTGTTGGAATAACCTCAATGCCCATTGGCGGATTTTCTAGTGCGATCGCTAATACTTCATCAATCGTTTCAACCGCGTGAATCGTTAATGCTGCTTTTGCATTTTCCGGGATTTCTTCCAAATCTTTTTCGTTATCTTTTGGAATAATCACGGTTGTGATACCACCACGATGTGCAGCCAATAATTTCTCTTTCAAGCCACCGATTGGTAAAACTTTACCACGTAAGCTAATTTCTCCAGTCATTGCCACTTCTTTGCGAACTGGGTTACCGGTCAGGCTAGAAATTAGTGCAGTACACATTGCGATACCAGCACTTGGACCGTCTTTCGGTGTTGCTCCGTCCGGTACGTGTACATGAATATCTCGTTTTTCATGGAAGTCATCTGCGATACCTAATTGAGCCGCTCTTGCTCGTACCACCATCATTGCCGCTTGGATAGATTCTTTCATGACATCGCCTAATGAACCTGTAAATGAGAATTTACCTTTACCACTTACTGATGCCGTTTCGATCGTTAGTAAATCGCCGCCAACTTCAGTCCAAGCTAAACCGGTGACTTCACCAACACGGTTTTGGTTGTCCATTTTGCCGTAATCAAAACGTTTTACACCTAAGTAGTCTGCGATATTTTCTTCGGTTACTTTAAGTGATTTCACTTTTTTATCTAACACTAAGGTTTTCACAGCCTTACGACAGATTTTTGCAATTTCACGTTCAAGACTACGTACACCGGCTTCACGAGTGTAATAACGAATAATGCTTAAAATAGCACTGTCTTCAATCACTAATTCGCCCACTTTTAAGCCGTTATTTTCCTGCTGTTTAGCAATTAAATGATCACGGGCAATGTGCATTTTCTCATCTTCGGTATAACCGGAAAGACGAATAACTTCCATACGGTCGAGTAATGCCGGCGGAATATTCATTGAGTTTGAGGTTGCCACGAACATTACATCGGAAAGATCATAATCAACTTCTAAATAGTGATCGTTAAACGCTTTATTTTGTTCCGGATCTAATACTTCGAGTAAAGCAGATGCAGGGTCACCACGCATATCCTGTGCCATTTTGTCGATTTCATCGAGCAAGAAGAGTGGATTTTTCACACCGACTTTTGCCATTTTCATCATTAATGAACCTGGCATAGAACCGATATAAGTACGGCGATGACCACGGATTTCCGCTTCGTCACGCACGCCACCTAATGCCATACGCACATATTTACGTCCTGTTGCATTGGCAATAGATTGACCAAGCGAGGTTTTACCGACCCCTGGAGGACCCACTAAGCATAGAATAGGACCTTTGAGTTTATTTAAGCGACTTTGTACAGCGAGATATTCAACAATACGTTCTTTGACTCGCTCTAAACCATAGTGATCTTTATCTAAAACTTCTTGAGCTTTAGCTAAATCTTTTTTGACTGCAGATTTCTTATACCACGGCATTTGTAAAATCCAATCAATATAACCACGTACAACCGTTGCTTCGGAAGAGCTTTGAGGCATTGCTTTTAACTTTTTAAATTCGCTGTCTAATTTCTCTTTGACTTCAACCGGTAACTTAGCCGCATCAATTTTTTCTTTTAGTTTATCTAGCTCACTTTGTTCAGCATCTTCACCGTTGCCTAATTCTTTCTGAATGGCTTTAATTTGCTCATTTAAGTAATAATCGCGTTGGTTTTTTTCCATTTGCTGTTTTACACGATTACGAATACGGGTTTCGGTTTCTAATGAATCTAACTCAGTCGCCATAACGACTAATAATGCTTCAAAACGAGCAATTAAATTCACTTCTTCTAATAATGCTTGTTTTTTCTGAACCGGTGCAATTAAATTTGAAGCCATTGTGTCGGCTAAACGATCTTCCAGTGAGATTTTTTGTAATTTAGGTAAAATTTCTGCCGGAATTTTTTTGTTATTTTTTACATAACCTTCAAATTCATTGAGTGTCGTTTTAGCAATCGCTTTTAATTCATCATTTTCATCATCATATTCTGAAATGAGCGGTTGTACACCTGCCCAAAAGCCATTTTCATCGTCATGAATATGCTCAATTTTAGCACGTTGTTGACCTTCAACTAATACTTTGACTGTACCGTCCGGTAGATTCAACATTTGAATAATATTGGCAATAACACCAACATCATAGACATCGGCAGTCGTTGGTTCTTCTTTATTTGGATCTTGCTGAGTAACGAGGAATAATTGTTTGTTATTATCCATTGCCGCACGTAGGGCTTGAATCGATTTTTCACGTCCTACAAATAACGGCATAACCATATAAGGGAATACCACTACATCACGTAATGGAAGTAGTGGTAATTCAATCGCTTTCTTTTTTCTCGGTGCCATAAATTTGCTCTCTTTCTTTTTTAGAATCAATTTACAATTTATTCATTATGGGGCTGATTTTAGGAAAAACAAGGAAAAATTTGATTAAAAGTAAAAAAGAGGGAAATACTATTCAGTATTTCCCTCTCTGTGTTCTCAGTTATTTACTATGAAATTATTTACCGTAGTGGTCACCTAATTTTGCTTTATGTTTGCCTTCTTCAATCATTACGATAAGCATTAATAACACAGCTAATACGCCACCGGCAATCATTACATAGAAACCACCGTCCCAGCCGTAATATTCAGCCGCCCAACCTACAACTGCTGATGCAGAAACTGTACCACCTAAGTAACCGAATAAACCGGTAAAGCCTGCTGAAGTACCTGCTGCTTTTTTAGGTGCAAGTTCAAGAGCGTGTAAACCAATTAACATTACCGGACCATAAATTAAGAAACCTACTGTTGTCATTAAAATGAAGTCCATTAATTGGTATGGGTTTTCATAGAATGGTTTACCTGCATATAATGCTAATTCAGCTTCAGGTGTTGCTGGGTTTTTCCATAATGCGATAACCGCAAGAGTTGTTAAGATCATAAAGATAAAGCCGGTTAAACCACGTTTACCTTTGAATAATTTATCTGATACCCAACCACATAATAATGTACCTGGAATCGCAGCTAATTCATAAATGGTATAAGCCCATGCAGTACCTTTAATATTGAAGTGTTTTACTTCGCCAAGATAAACCGGTGACCATTTTAATACACCGTAACGAATTAAATATACGAATACGTTAGCGATTGCGATATACCATAATAATTTGTTTTTAAGAACGTAAGTTACAAAGATTTCTTTAGTGCTTAAGTCTTTTTCCGCTGTTTCTTCATTATAGTCATCCGGATAGTCATTACGCCATTTTTCTACCGGTGGTAAACCACAAGATTGTGGAGTATCTTTCATAACGAAATATACTGGAATTGCTGCGATCATTGCTGCAATACCCGGATAGTAAAGTGCTTGTTGCCATACATCTTTCGCTGTTGCATGTTCGCCGGTGTTACTGAAATAGATTGCACTTGCTAATAGCACCATTGCACCCGGTACCATACCACCCACGTTATGCGCACAGTTCCAAATAGAAACGATAGTACCGCGTTCTGATTTAGACCACCAGTGAACCATTGTACGACCGCATGGAGGCCAACCCATACCTTGGAACCAACCGTTTAAGAAGATCATGACAAACATTACTGCAATGCCTGAAGTTGCCCATGGCATTAAACCCATCATAGTCATACAAAGACCAGAAAGTAATAAACCGAACGGTAAAAATACTTTCGGGTTTGAACGGTCAGACATACCTGCCATCACGAATTTAGATAAACCGTAAGCAAGGCCTGCACCGGTACCGATAATACCTAATTCCGCTTTGTTATATAAACCTGCTTCGATTAAACCTTTTTGAGCAAGGTCGAAGTTTGCACGCACGAAATAATATGCGGCGTATCCGAAAAAGATGCCTGCAAAAACTTGCCAACGTAAGAATTTATATCTTGCATCTATTTTATCTGCCGGTAATTCCGCTATATGCGGAGCCGGTTTAAATGGACCAAACATAGAAACACTCCAAATTATATTTATTGATAAAACGTTCGATTTCGAACAATCAAATATATTTTATCGAAAAAAAAGTAATACTCCATATAATTTATTAAAATTTGTGAATACACTCACATTTTTATGTGTGATTTAGCTAAAAAAGTGAGCGATTCACAAATTTATCTTCTTTTTCGCTCAGAAAAAATACTTATTTTGTTCCTTTAAGAAATTGAACACCTGTATCCGGGAAGTCTGTAAAGATACCGGTTGCGCCTGCTTTATTTAATAATGCGTCATACATTTGATTTACATTGCTAAAGAAGTCAGGTAAAGCGTCTTTACGTACTGTGTACGGGTGTAATTCCATTTTGGTTTTCGCAATATCTTTTACCATTGGTGTGTATTTAATATCGCCTAGTTTTGAATTTTTATCATCAACCAACATATACCAGCCCGGACCTACACCGTCAGCGTATTTCGCTACTTCAGCCATCGCACCGTCTTTAAACATCCAGTCATAGTTATAGTTGACCCATTTACCTGACGCATCTTTTTCTTCTGTTTCGTGCCAATCGGTGTAAGCGATTAATTGTACTAATTTCACGTCCATTCCCATTTTTGGCAATAATTCGGTTTTAATACGTTTTAATTCATTAAAATCGAAGGTTTGTAAATAAACGCGATCCGATTTTTGATCATAACCATATTTTTTCAAGACTTTTAACGTTTCCAATGCAATATCTTTACCTTCTTGGTGATGTAACCAAGGGGCTTTGATTTCCGGATAAATACCAATTTTTTTACCGGTTGATTTTTCTAATCCTTGGATAAATTCAATTTCATCTTCAAAAGTATGAATTTTGAAATGTGATTTCCACATCGGGAAACGGTTTGGATACACTTGGACTTGTTGACCGTTTTCAGTTTTGAAGTTTTCGGTCATTTCAAGGGATTGGATTTCTTTCAAGGTAAAATCTGCGACATAGAAACGGCCGTCTTTACGTGCACGTTTTGGGAATTTTTTAGCCACATCGGTTAAACCGTCTAAGAAATGGTCATGGATAACGATTAAGCGATTATCTTTAGTCATTGCAAGATCTTGCTCTAAATAGTCCGCTTGTTGTGCAACAGCGAGTGCTTTGGATTCTAAGGTATGTTCCGGTAAGTAACCGCTAGCACCTCGGTGTGCAATGACGATTTTATCTGTTTGTGTCATTTGCACAGATTGAGAATGAGTGCAACCGGCTAATACTGCAGTAGCGATAAGGCTAGCAGCTAATACTTTAATTTTCATTTTAATTCTCCTTGGTTATTAGTGTTTATATATCAACAAACGGGCGTAAGGATATATTAAGGAAGTGAATATAAAAGCTAATTTATGTAAATTTGTGATCTATGCCATAAATAATTTCTTTAATTGAAAGAATTTGTGAGTTCATTCACATTTCTGATTTCTTTTTTGCTCATTTGCTTGTTCCAAAACGCTCATTTTTATACAATGGCGTTGTTTCCATTTGTTCGTTTCATTTCATTTAATGTGGGAGAGGTTGACTATGAACATTTCACCTCAAATGTATAAGAATGTTGCAGATTTTTCACTGGTAAATACAGACGTTATTATTATCGGTGGTGGTGCAACGGGTGCCGGTATTGCACGCGATTGTGCTTTACGAGGCTTAAAATGTATATTACTTGAACGCAGAGATATTGCCACAGGTGCGACAGGGCGTAATCACGGTTTGTTACATAGTGGCGCACGCTATGCAGTAAATGACCGGGAATCTGCTGAAGAATGTATTAAAGAAAATTTGATTCTCAAACAGATTGCTCGTCATTGTGTAGATGATACTAAAGGGCTGTTTATCAGTTTGCCGGAAGATAATCTGAATTATCAGAAAACCTTTATTGAATCTTGCACGGCATCAGGTATTGAAGCGGTCGAAATTGAGCCGGATCTTGCAAAATATATGGAGCCGTCCGTTAACCCATCATTAGTAGGGGCGGTAGTTGTGCCGGACGGTTCGATTGACCCGTTCCGTTTAACGGCATCAAATATGCTGGATGCAACGGAAAATGGCGCTCAGATTTTTACTTATTGCGAAGTGAAAGGGTTGATTCGTGAGGGCGGTCGAGTGATCGGGGTAAATGTGTACGATCACAGAAATCATATTGAACGCCAATTTTTTGCACCAATTGTAGTCAATGCCGGTGGGATCTGGGGACAAGGTATTGCCGAATACGCTGATCTTAAAATCAAAATGTTCCTGGCAAAAGGTTCATTATTAGTGATGGGACACCGTATTAACAATATGGTAATCAACCGTTGCCGTAAACCGGCAAATGCCGATATTTTGGTGCCGGGCGATACCATTTGTGTTATCGGTACAACCTCAGACCGTATTCCTTATGATCAAATTGATAATATGGTAGTGACACCGGAAGAAGTGGATGTGTTATTCCGTGAAGGGGAAAAACTGGCTCCGAGCTTACGTCATACCCGTGTATTACGAGCTTATGCCGGTGTGCGTCCTCTTGTTGCGAGTGATGATGACCCATCCGGTCGTAATGTTAGCCGTGGTATTGTGTTGCTGGATCACGCAGAACGTGATGGTTTAGACGGTTTTATTACCATTACCGGCGGTAAGTTAATGACTTATCGTTTAATGGCAGAATGGGCAACCGATTTAGTTTGTAAAAAATTGAATAAATCGGACCGCTGTACCACAGCGGAACGTCCGTTACCAGGATCAAGTGAAAGTCGAGAAGAAACCAGTAAAAAAATTGTTTCATTGCCAAATACAATCCGTCATTCTGCGGTATATCGTCACGGTTCTCGTGCAACACGTTTACTTGAGAATGAACGTTTAGACCGTTCATTAGTTTGTGAATGTGAAGCAGTGACCGCTGGTGAGGTACGTTATGCAGTTGATGAATTAAACGTAAATAATCTTGTGGATTTACGTCGCCGTACTCGTGTGGGTATGGGAACTTGCCAAGCAGAACTTTGTGCTTGTCGTGCGGCCGGTTTGATGAGCCGTTTCAACGTTGCGACACCGAAAGAATCAACCACACAATTAGCCTCATTTATGGAAGAGCGTTGGCGTGGTATTCAGCCGATTGCATGGGGTGATGCGATGCGAGAAGCTGAATTTACTAGTTGGATTTATTATAGCTTACTTGGATTGAATGATGTTCCGGCAAGCGAAAGCACAGGAGTAAATAGCAATGAATTTTGATGTAGTGATTATCGGTGGCGGACTCGCCGGTTTAACCTGTGGGATTGCCCTTCAAGAACAAGGAAAACGCTGTGCGATTATAAACAATGGACAAGCAGCGATTGATTTTTCTTCCGGTTCAATGGATTTACTTTCTCGCTTACCAAGCGGTCAAAAAGTGCAAAATGTTTACCAATCGTTAGATGAGTTAAAAGCTCAGGCTCCGGAGCATCCATATAGTATTCTAGGCAAAGAGCAAGTATTAGCGAAAGCACAACAATTTGAACAATTAGCACAAAGTTTAAATCTTCATTTAGAAGGTTCAACGGCACAAAATCATGAACGTATTACACCATTAGGTGGTATTCGTACAACGTGGTTATCGCCGAATAGTGTACCGACGGTAGTTCGCATAACTGATTTAGCAGAGAAACATATTGCTCTATTAGGCATTGAAGGCTATCACGATTTTCAACCGCAATTATTGGCGGACAATTTAAAACAGCATAGCCAATTTGCCGATTATGAATTTACAATCGGTTATTTGAATATTCCTGAATTGGATTATTTACGCAAAAATGCACGTGAGTTCCGTAGTGTCAATATTGCACAATTATTAGAGCATAAATTGTCTTTCCAAGATCTTGTGAAAGAAATTAAACAGGCGGCAGGGAGTGCGAAAGCAGTCTTTTTACCGGCTTGTTTCGGCTTAGATAACCAAGACTTCTTCAATAGCTTACAACAAGCAACCGGTTTGGCATTATTTGAATTACCAACGTTACCGCCGTCTTTATTAGGTATTCGCCAACATCGCCAATTACGTTTACGTTTTGAGCAATTAGGCGGTATGATGATGAATGGTGACCGAGCGGTGAGAGCTGAGTTTGAAGGTGAAAATGTCGCTCGTATTTTTACTACGTCACACCAAGAAGAACCGATTAGTGCGGAGCATTTTGTGTTGGCTGCCGGCAGTTTCTTTAGCAACGGACTTGTGGCGGAATTTGAACGAGTGAAAGAGCCGGTATTTGATCTAGATATTTGTGGTTGCAAAAAATTTGATAATTCTGACCGCTTTACTTGGACTCATAATCGTTTTGCAGCACCTCAACCTTATCAATCTGCCGGTGTGGTGATTAACTCGGCTTGCCAAGTGCAAAAAAACGGTGCGGTTGTACCGAATTTATATGCAGTAGGTAATGTTATCGGTGGTTTCCAAGGTATTGATCAAGGTTGTGGTTCAGGTGTTGCTGTGATAACGGCATTAACTGTTGCAGAACAAATCGGAGGTACAAAATGAATATTCAACAATTAATTGAAAATGCACGTCAAGGCGTACAATCTCCGGTTGTTCATCAACATTTTGACCCAAGTTTTGAAAGTTGCTTGAAATGTACTGCTTGTACGGCGGTATGTCCGGTTTCACGTAATAATCCGTTTTATCCGGGACCGAAACAATCTGGTCCGGACGGCGAGCGTTTACGTCTGAAAAGCCCAGACTTCTACGATGAAGCCTTGAAATATTGTACAAACTGTAAACGTTGTGAAATTGCTTGCCCGTCAGATGTAAAAATCGGTGACATTATCGTGCGTGCGAGAAATCGTCACGTTGAGCGTCAAAATAAACCGTTAGTTCATAAATTGCGTGATGCGGTATTAAGTAATACCGATATTATGGGTACGATGAATACGCCGTTCGCACCGATTGTAAATACGATTACCGGTTTAAAAGCGACTCGTTTCTTGTTAGAGAAAACTTTAAAAGTTAGCCAACACCGTACCCTACCGAAATATTCATTCGGTTCATTCCGTAATTGGTATATGAAAAAAGAAGCGAAACGCCAAGCACAATTTAAAGAGCAAGTTGCTTATTACCACGGTTGTTATGTGAACTATAATAATCCGCAGTTAGGTAAAGAAGTGATCGATGTGATGAATGCATTGGATATCGGTGTGGTCTTGCTTGAGAAAGAAAAATGTTGCGGTTTACCGTTAATGGTGAATGGTTTTCCTGAAAGAGCAAAAAAACAGGCTGAATTTAACCTGAAATATCTTGAAAAAACCGTAGATAAACAGTTGGAAGTGATCGGTACATCTTCAAGCTGTACGGCGAATTTAAAAGAAGAATACAGCCATGTCCTCGGTATGCCAAATACCAAAGTGAAATCGCATATTGATATCGTGACACGCCATTTATACAAATTGCAAAAAGCGGGCAGAAAATTACCGCTTAAACCAATGCGTTTACGTGTTGCTTATCATACTGCTTGTCACGTAGAAAAAGCCGGTTGGGCGCCTTATACGTTGGAATTATTAAAACAAATTCCAGAGTTAGAAGTGGTAATGTTGCCATCGCAATGTTGCGGTATCGCAGGGACTTACGGTTTTAAAGCGGAAAACTACGAAACGTCACAAGCAATCGGACGCACTTTATTTGAGCATATCAATGAAGGCGGTTTTGATTATGTGATTTCAGAGTGTGAAACCTGTAAATGGCAGATTGATATGTCGAGCAATGTTACTTGTTTACATCCAATTACTTTATTATCAATGGCATTGGATAAACGCTAATTCTTGCTTGACATTGACAATCAAAAGTCGCAAAATTTGCAACGATTTTTTAATAATCTTCAGGGCAGGGTGAAATTCCCGATCGGCGGTAAAGTCCGCGAGCCGAACGAAAAAGGTTTGGCAGGAACTGGTGAGATTCCAGTACCGACAGTATAGTCTGGATGGAAGAAGATGAAATAACCGCGTAAGCGGTGGTTTTTCCTATCTTTTTTACAAGCCTTGAGATCGAAAGATTTCAAGGCTTTTTTCATCATTAGGGTAAACACGCTTGTAATGTGTTTTCCTCTGCCCTCAAATAGTTTCAAAACAATGACGGATTTAGACTATATGCGCCGTGCCATTGCACTGGCAAAACAAGGTTTAGGCTGGACGAATCCCAATCCGCTTGTCGGTTGTGTAATTGTCAAAAACGGTGAAATCGTTGCCGAAGGTTACCATGAAAAGATTGGTGGCTGGCATGCGGAACGTAATGCCATTTTACATTGTAAGGAAGAGCTTTCCGGGGCGGCTGCTTATGTAACACTTGAGCCTTGTTGTCATCACGGACGCACGCCTCCTTGTTCGGATTTATTAATTGAACGAGGCATTAAAAAAGTATTTATCGGTTCAAGCGATCCGAATCCTTTAGTGGCGGGGCGAGGAGCAAGTCAGTTACGCCAAGCCGGTGTGGAAGTAGTAGAAGGTTTACTCAAAGACGAATGTGATGCGTTGAACCCGATTTTTTTCCACTATATTCAAACTAAACGCCCGTATGTGCTGATGAAATATGCTATGACGGCAGACGGCAAAATTGCAACTAGTACCGGGGAATCCAAATGGATTACCGGTGAATTGGCAAGAGCAAGAGTGCAACAAACTCGCCATCAATATAGTGCGATTATGGTGGGAGTGGATACGGTGCTTGCTGATAATCCGATGCTAAATAGCCGAATGCCGAATGCGAAACAACCTGTTCGGATTGTCTGCGATAGCCAATTACGTACACCGTTGGATTGCCAGTTAGTGCAAACAGCGAAAGAATATCGTACTGTGATTGCAACCGTTTGTGACGATTTGCGAAAAATTGAACAATTTAGGCCGTTTGGCGTAGAAGTATTAGTGTGTAAAGCTCGAAACAAGCGGGTAGATTTGCAAGATCTTTTGCAAAAGCTCGGTGATATGCAGATCGATAGCCTGTTATTAGAAGGCGGTTCAAGTTTAAATTTCAGTGCGTTAGAAAGCGGTATCGTGAATCGAGTACATTGTTATATCGCACCGAAATTAGTCGGTGGTAAACAAGCGAAAACCCCAATCGGCGGCGAAGGGATTCAACAAATTGATCAAGCGGTTAAATTAAAATTGAAATCGACCGAACTCATTGGTGAAGATATTTTGTTGGATTATGTAGTCATCTCCCACCTTTAACAAAGAGGGGGGATCAATAATGAGGAAATTATATGTTCACAGGTATTATTGAAGAAGTCGGTAAAATTGCTCAAATTCATAAACAAGGTGAGTTTGCGGTAGTGACCATTAATGCAACAAAGGTATTACAAGATGTTCATTTAGGCGACAGTATTGCGGTGAATGGCGTATGTTTAACCGTAACGTCTTTTTCAAGCAATCAATTTACTGCTGATGTGATGTCGGAAACGTTAAAACGTACTTCATTAGGTGAATTAAAACCGAATAGTCCGGTGAATTTGGAACGCGCAATGGTGGCAAACGGGCGTTTCGGCGGACATATTGTTTCGGGTCATATTGACGGCACCGGTGAAATTACTGAAATCACACCGGCACATAATTCAACGTGGTATCGTATTAAAACCTCTCCAAAGTTAATGCGTTATATTATTGAGAAAGGTTCGATTACCATTGATGGTATTAGCCTGACTGTAGTCGATACTGATGATGAAAGTTTCCGTGTATCGATTATTCCGCATACGATTAAAGAAACCAATTTAGGTTCGAAAAAAATCGGTAGTATCGTCAATTTAGAAAATGACATTGTCGGTAAATATATCGAACAGTTTTTACTGAAAAAGCCGGCGGATGAGCCGAGAAGTAATTTGAGTTTAGATTTTTTAAAGCAAGCGGGATTTTAAAAATTGTAGAATGAGGACACAGGCAGTGTGTCCCTACTGATAAAAATGTATAGGAAAAGAAGATGACAGATTTCCAATTTTCAAAAGTAGAAGAGGCGATTGAAGCCATTCGTCAAGGCAAAATCATTTTAGTGACCGATGACGAAGATCGCGAAAACGAAGGCGATTTTATTTGTGCGGCAGAATTTGCCACAACGGAAAATATCAATTTTATGGCAACTTACGGTAAAGGTTTAATTTGTACACCGGTTTCAATGGAAATTGCTAAAAAGCTAAATTTCCATCCGATGGTTCCGGTTAATCAGGACAACCACGAAACCGCATTTACCGTTTCAGTCGATCATATGGATACGGGAACGGGTATTTCTGCTTTTGAACGTTCAATTACCGCAATGAAAATTGTAGATGATAATGCTAAAGCAAGTGATTTCCGCCGCCCAGGGCATATGTTCCCATTAATCGCAAAAGATGGCGGCGTGTTAGTACGTAACGGTCATACCGAAGCAACTGTGGATTTAGCTCGTTTAGCCGGTTTAAAACACGCCGGTTTATGTTGTGAAATTATGGCAGATGACGGCACAATGATGAGAATGCCTGAGTTACAAAAATTTGCCGTAGAACACAATATGCCGTTTATCACAATTCAACAATTACAAGAATATCGCCGTAAGCATGATAGCTTAGTGAAACAAATTTCTGTGGTAAAAATGCCGACCAAATACGGTGAATTTATGGCACATAGTTTTGTTGAAGTGATTTCAGGTAAAGAACACGTTGCGTTAGTCAAAGGTGATTTAACCGACGGTGAGCAAGTATTGGCACGTATTCATTCGGAATGTTTAACCGGTGACGCTTTCGGCTCTCAACGTTGTGATTGTGGTCAGCAATTTGCCGCAGCAATGACACAAATTGAAAAAGAGGGCAGAGGGGTTATTCTCTATTTACGTCAAGAAGGGCGTGGTATTGGTTTAATTAATAAGTTACGAGCTTACGAACTGCAAGATAAAGGGATGGATACGGTTGAAGCGAACGTTGCTTTAGGTTTTAAAGAAGACGAGCGTGAGTATTATATTGGTGCGCAAATGTTCCAGCAGTTAGGCGTGAAATCGATCCGTTTATTAACCAATAATCCGGCAAAAATTGAAGGCTTAAAAGAGCAAGGGTTAAATATCGTTGCACGTGAGCCGATTATTGTAGAACCGAACAAAAATGACATTGATTACCTCAAAGTGAAACAGGTAAAAATGGGACATATGTTTAACTTCTAACTTTAACAACCGTATGTAATGTGAAGGACAAAAGAGTCCCTACTATAAAAGAATACAAACGGTCACTTTTTTATAAAATTTTGCATATTTCGAGAGGACAACAAAATGGCAAAGATTACAGGTAACTTAGTTGCAACAGGTTTAAAATTCGGTATTGTAACCGCACGTTTCAACGATTTTATCAACGATAAATTATTAAGCGGTGCAATTGATACATTAGTGCGTCACGGTGCGGATGAAAGCAATATTGACACGGCGTGGGTACCAGGTGCATTTGAAATCCCATTAGTGGCGAAAAAAATGGCGACCAGCGGTAAATATGATGCGGTAATTTGTTTAGGTACAGTAATTCGTGGTTCAACTACTCATTATGATTACGTATGTAATGAAGCAGCAAAAGGTATCGGTGCTGTAGCATTAGAAACCGGCGTACCGGTAATTTTCGGTGTATTAACCACAGAAAATATCGAACAAGCAATCGAACGTGCGGGTACGAAAGCAGGTAACAAAGGTTCAGAATGTGCATTAGGTGCAATCGAAATGGTAAACGTATTAAAAGCGATCTAATTTTTTCGTTTACAAGTTAAGAAAATAAGCGGTTATTTTTATTGGATTTTGTGAATTTCCCAGTTAAAAATGGCCGCATTTATTTTGCCTTATATGTTCTCCCTTAATTGTGGTTTTGATAATGCTTGTTGGAATTTAACCGTATCAAGCGATAGCTGGATATTTAATGAACCTAAAGAACTCATTGCAAATCCCCATAAAAAAAGCCTGCATCAAGCAGGCTTCTAAAAATAAACTATTTGAATTTAACGAAATAAACGCTCAAAAAATTCCAAAACTCTTACAAATGACTTAGTTATAGCTAATAACGCAAAATAAACAATAATGCCAATCCCTAAACTATAAAAAGCAGCTTCTAATTTCGATAACCCAGCAGGAAACGGATGAGAGATATTATAATGTGTAGAAACATAAATAATAGAAAAGAGAATAGCTACGCTGCTACAAATTAGCAAAGCCATTGCAAACATTCCTTTTAACCCCCATTTAAATGTAGCGATAATATCTTTCATTGTTGCAATCATATATATTCTCCTTATATAAAATCATACTTTATATATAGGAAAAAAATTAAAATTTCAAATGATTTTGCTACCTTTTCGCTAAATAATCCGCTACGCCATCGTCTTCTACGTCTTCTAGATCATTCCTAAAAAACGGCATAAAGTCGTCCGGTTCAGATTTGGCATCTTTGCTGCTATTAACCACTGCCAACGTATAGGCGATTTGAGCATTACGATAATCATCTCTTCCACTTTCACGACTTACGCCCACTTGGGCGAGCTGGCACGTTCAAGCCGGAACTCCACTCTTCACATTAAAAGAGCTTGGCGGTTGGGAAACGTTGGAAATGGTAAAAAATACGCTCATTTAAATGCAGATCACTTTCTGGAACACGCAAACAAGGTTGAAATCTACGGTACATTTACGGAACATTCGCAAAATGAACCAAAATTAAAACTCGTTGCTTAGACTATAAGTGATTGATTTTAAAAGGATTAAATGGCACGCCCTAAAGGATTCGAACCTTTGACCCACGCCTTAGAAGGGCGTTGCTCTATCCAGCTGAGCTAAGGGCGCAATGAAATAGATAAGGAAGAAATATTTATGAGGATAAAGTGGTCGGCGAGATAGGATTTGAACCTACGACCCACTGGTCCCAAACCAGTTGCGCTACCAAGCTGCGCTACTCGCCGACTGAAAAGTGATTTTTATTATAGACTTATCTTAACTCCCGTCAATCTCTTTTTTTAAGATAGAGAATTGATTGCTTGAACTTTGCTCATTAATGCAAATAGAACATAGACCTATATCTTTCTTGCAAATCGTTAGTTTTCTGACACAATAGCAAACGTTTGCAATTCATATCAAAATCAGAGGAGAACCGATGTCCGCACAAATTATTTCAGGCACGAGTGTCGCAAAACAAGTGAAAGCAAATATTGCTGAGCAAATTCAAGTTTATACGGCACAAGGAAAACGTAAACCAGGGTTAGCAGTGATTTTGGTAGGCATGGATCCTGCCTCTCAGGTTTATGTAAATAGCAAGCGTAAAAGTTGTGCAGAAATTGGTATTGAATCGAAATCTTATGATCTTCCGGCAGAAACCAGTGAAGCAGAATTATTAGCGATTATTGAACAATTAAATAATGATGAGTCTATCGACGGCATTTTAGTGCAATTACCGTTACCAAAGCAGATTGATGAGACTAAAGTTACTGAAGCGATAGTGCCACATAAGGATGTGGATGGCTTTCATCCTTATAATGTAGGACGTTTATGTCAAAAAATCCCAACTTTGCGTTCTTGTACACCCTATGGTGTGATGAAGTTATTGGAACAAACCCAAGTAAAATTGCATGGTAAACATGCTGTTATTGTAGGAGCATCAAATATTGTTGGTCGCCCAATGGCGTTAGAATTACTTTTAGCAGGTTGTACAGTGACAGTTACTCACCGTTTTACATTAGATCTTGAAAGCCATATTCGCCAAGCCGATATTTTAGTAGTTGCGGTAGGTAAGCCACAATTTATTACTGGTGATTGGATAAAAGAAGGTGCAATTGTTATCGATGTAGGTATTAACCGCTTAGGAGATAAGTTAGTTGGTGATGTAGAATATGAGGTAGCAGCACAAAAAGCGAGTTTTATTACCCCTGTGCCTGGTGGCGTTGGTCCAATGACGGTTGCGATGTTGATGCAAAATACGCTTCAGGCTTACCAAGCTCATTTACAAGCGGTTTAATTTTAATTTATTTTTACATAAGCCTCTTTTTAAAAGAGGCTTTTTTATCTGAATTTCTTTTGTTTTTTCTTACGCAAACGTTTGCGTAAGCATAAAATGCTGTTATAATTAAGTTAAATTATTGTTAATAACCTCTAAATGGAGCTTCCATGTCATTCTTAGATCGTGAAAAAACGATTGCACCTCTGCAATTTAATCGCTGGCTTATTCCTCCTGCTGCACTTGCAGTACATTTATCTATCGGACAAATTTATGCTTATTCGGTATTCAATGCGCCACTAACGAAAGTTATTGGTATTACTCAATCAGTTGCTGATGACTGGAAGCTAACAACCGTTGGTTGGGTATTTAGTATTGCTCTTGCGGTATTGGGTGCTTCAGCTGCACTTTTTGGTACTTGGATGGAACGAGTAGGACCTCGTAAAGCGATGTTTGTCGCAACTATTTGTTTTAGCTTAGGTTTTCTTGTGGCAGCATTGGGTGTACACACCCACAATCTATGGTTGCTATATTTAGGGAACGGTGTGCTGGGTGGTATTGGTTTAGGACTCGGTTATATTGGTCCTGTTTCAACGTTAATGAAATGGTTTCCGGATAAACCGGGTATGGCAACCGGTTTAGCTATTATGGGTTTCGGTGGCGGTGCGATGCTCGCTTCACCGATTTCTGTTGCATTAATGGATTTCTTCAGTAATCCAACCTCAGTTGGTATTATGGAAACATTTCTCGTTTTAGGTGTGTTCTATTTTATCTTTATGATGTTCGGTGTATTCACTATTCGTTTACCGCATCCAGAATGGAAACCGAAAGGTTTTGTCGATAACAAACCTAAAAATAAATTGGTCAGCTCGCACAATGTAGGCGTAAATAAAGCAATGAAAACACCACAATTTTGGTTGCTATTTTGGATTTTATGCCTAAATGTAACGGCAGGGATTGGCGTACTTGGTCAAGCATCGGTAATGATTCAGGAATTATTTTCCGAAGTTTCGGTCGGTAAACAAGCTGCTATCAGTACCTTAGCCGCAGCTGGATTTGTCGGCTTACTCAGCTTGTTTAATATGGGCGGACGTTTCTTTTGGTCGAGTATTTCGGACAAAATCGGACGTAAAAACTTATACTCTATTTTCTTCTTATTGGGATCGGTACTTTACTTTCTGATTCCGTCATTAGGGGAGAGTGGCAATAAAGCCTTATTTGTAATCGGCTTCTGTGTGATTATTTCAATGTACGGTGGTGGCTTTGCCGCGATTCCTGCCTACTTACGTGATTTATTCGGTAGTTATCAAGTTGGAGCAATCCACGGTCGAGTATTACTTGCGTGGTCTACGGCTGCAGTAGTTGGTCCTGTACTCGTAAACTATATTCGCCAGATGCAAATTGATAGTGGTGTACCGGCAGCACAAGCATACAGCATTACAATGTATATTATGGCAGGTTTATTAATTATTGGACTGATTTGCAATTTAAGCGTGAAAGCCGTGCATGAAAAACATCACGAGTTACCAATTAAAGAAGCAGCATATAGTGCAAAACCAAGCGATGAAACCGTGATTTCAGATACTTATTTGGTTGCAGAAGAAGTTGCTCACGGTGGCTGTATGGTGTGGTTACGTTGGATTATTGTTACTGTTCCACTTGCTTATGGGGTGTTAATGGTATTCGCTAAAGTCGTGGAACTGTTTTAATAACGTGTTGTAGCTTTTTAGAAAGTTTAACTGCTTATTGAATAAAAAACCCCGTATCAAGTACGGGGTTTTGTTTGAGTCACAAGCGGTTAAATTAAACCAGCTTTTTGTAATGCTGCTAATACAGTTGGTTGAGCATTTTCTGATAAGGTGGTTAATGGTAAGCGTAAATTCGGCTCACTAATTAAGCCTAATTTATAGGCTGCCCATTTTACTGGAATTGGGTTAGCTTCAATAAATAAATCATGGTGTAATGCCATTAAGCGTTGATTAATCGCTTCCGCTTCTTCAAATTTACCGGCTAAGGCAAGTTCACACATTTTTGCCATATCTGCTGCAGCAACATTATTGGTTACTGAAATTACACCTTGACCGCCGAGTTTCATTGATTCAAAACCGGTTGCATCATCGCCACTTAAGAAAATAAAATCTTCACCGGCTAATTGTTTGATTAATGGCAGGCGAGTTAAATCACCAGTTGCTTCTTTGACACCAACAATATTTGGAATCTCAGCTAAACGACCGATGGTTTCCGGTTTTAAATCGCTACCGGTACGGCCTGGTACGTTATATAAAATTTGTGGTAAATCAGTACATTCAGCGATTGCTTTATAGTGCAAATACATGCCTTCTTGAGTTGGTTTATTATAATAAGGTACAACACTTAAACAACCTGCAACACCACTACCGTTTAATAATTTTGTCATTGTGACAGCTTCGCTGGTTGCATTTGAACCAGTTCCGGCAATAACGGGAATACGTCCTGCAGCAAATTCCACGGTTTTCTTGATTGCCTTAACATTCTCATCAATACTCAATGTGGTTGATTCACCTGTTGTGCCGACCGATACAATACCGTGCGTACCGGCTTCAACGTGATATTCAACTAATTTTTTTAATTCATTGTAATTTACTTCACCATGGGTCATTGGGGTTACTAATGCAACGATACTGCCGTGAAATAGTGGGGTTGCCATAATCATCTCCTGTATTTTTTTGTTATGTGCAAATTTCTTCTTAGCTTGCAAAATTCGTCTTAAATATGCAAGTATTTTTTGCGGAGAAGCGGTAAAATTTTCGTAAAAATTAGCAAATAAAAAATAAACCCGACATTATATTGCGTATGTCGGGTTATTTTTAATCATATAGACTTTTATCCGATTCTTGTGGGCGAGTTTTAAAACGTCGATGAAGCCACATATATTGGCTTACTGACTTCAGAATCTCTGCTTCTACAACTTTATTCATTTTGGTTGCAGTATCAAGCTCGTTTTCACATTCACTAAAATCAACCTCGGGACTAATTTTAACGGTATATCCAGAAAAATCCGCATTTCGGATTGGGCTAAAAGGCACCACAACAGTATTTGGTGCTGAGCGTAATAACATTCGAGAGCCTGCTGTTGTACAAGCCTCTGTAACCGCAAAAAATGGTGCAAATACGCTATTTTTTCTCCCATAATCGTGATCCGGTGCATACCAAATGGTGTCTCCTGCTTTTAAAGCTCGAATCATTCCTCGCAGATCCTTACGATCAAGCATTGCCTTATTTGAGCGTACTCTGCCTCGAAATTGAATCCAATCCAATAGCGGGTTATCATTCGGTCGATAAACGCCCACACCTTGATGATGAAGTCCCACAATACGAGCCCCCATTTCTAATGTAAGAAAATGCACGCCAACAAATAAAATGCCCGCCCCTTCAGGCTGATTTTTAAGATGTTCTAAGCCTTCAATCTTAGACCACTTTAGGATACGTTTGTCCGACCAAAACCACGCCATACCGGTTTCAATAATCGCCATACCGACGGATTCAATATTTTTCTCTAGAATCTTTTGAATTTGCTCGTTTGAATAATGTGGGAAGCAGAGTTCTAAATTACGGCGAGCAATACGCATTCTACGCTTACCGAAACCCAGTTTGGCAAATAGTTTTCCAAGCCCTTTGCCTACTACAACCAAGGCAGGATAAGGTAAACACAAAATTAATTTAAATAGGCCCAATCCAAGCCAAAGCCCCCAATATCTAGGGTGTAAAAACCGCCATTCAAATGGAGGAATTTTTTTATTCTCGGTCATTTTCCGTTATCCTTCTGTTTCGGATAGATTATAAGCAAAAACACAGGAAAAGTGTTAACTAGATCAAATTTTTAAGTTTTACTTCATTTTTTGACTTGCTATTTTGGAGTAAAAGTCATATTTTGGAAACAACTTAATAACCCCTTCACAAAGAGGAAAATGCTATGACAATCAATATTTCAAGTAAACAAATGGAAGTTACTCCTGCAATCCGTACCCATATTGAAGAACGTTTAGCGAAACTTGAAAAATGGCAAACTCAGTTAATTAATCCGCATTTTATGATTCATAAATTGCCAAATAGTTATGAAGTTGAGGCTTCGATTGGTACTCCAGTTGGAGAACTTTTTGCGAAGGCTGATAATGAAGATTTATATAAAGCAATCAATGAAGTAGAAACTAAACTGGAAACGCAATTAAATAAATTAGTGCATAAAAACGAAGCTCGCCGTACAGATACAACATTAAACGTATAATGTTTTCTAGGTAAATTGATAAATCGCACCTTAATAAATATAACGAATTATTAAGGTGCTTTTTTATCTCTATTTAATATAACGTTTCTTTCTCATACCAAATTTTATTGATATAGAGTACGCTTTTACCTAATGGCGTATCAACTTTAATTTCATCATCAACTTCTTTGCCAATTAATGCTCTAGCAACAGGGGAATCAATCGAAATCCAATTTTTAGTCGGATTAAATTCATCACAACCGACAATTCGATATTGTTTTGTTTCACCTTGTTCGTTTTCTAGCTCAACCCATGCACCAAAAAAGACTTTGCCTTCTTGTTTGGGGTGATAATCCACAATTTGTAACACTTCTAAACGTTTCGATAAAAAACGGACTCGTCTATCGATTTCTCGTAAACGGCGTTTACCGTAAATATATTCTGCATTTTCGCTACGATCGCCTAACGCAGCTGCTTCGGAAACTGCTTGGGTGACTTTAGGGCGTTCGTCTTTCCATAAGAATTTAAGCTCTTGATCTAAGACTTGCCAGCCACTACGTGTAATATAGTTTGATTTCGCCACCGAAATTCCCTTAACTTGAAAATTCCATAATACCAGATACTTTACCTTCATTATTCAAGGCAATAAGCGAGTGAACGTGAAGCTCCTTCATCAGTTCTTCCGCTTTTGCTAGATAAGTATCATCAGCAATGGTTTTTGGTTGTTTAGACATAATTTGTTCTGCTGTTTTAGCTAAACTCTGTGTACCAAATTGAGCGAGTGTACGGCGAATATCGCCATCGGTAATAATACCTTTTAATTCTTCGCCTTGCATAATTAACGCAACGCCCATTCTTCCTTCGTTCATTACACTCAAAATCGTGCTGAAATCTGCATTTGGTTGGGCAACCGGTAGTTTGGTTTGCATGACATCTTTTACGCGATTAAGTAGTTTGCGACCGAGGCTACCACCGGGTGGAAACGCGCGAAATCTTCTGCTTTGAAATCTCTAGCATTGATTAATGCAATTGCTAACGCATCACCTAAAGCCATTGTAACCAGTGTCGATGTTGTTGGTGCCAAATTATTAGGACAGGCTTCTCGTTCAACACTAATATTAAGAATAAGATTGGCGTGTTGGGCGAGGGTTGAATGAGGATTGCCGGTCATTGCAATAATTTTATTACCAAAACGTTTTAAACTGGGTAAGAGTTTAATGACATCGTCTGTTTCACCACTATTAGAAATGAGAATGACAACATCAATTGGTTTTAACATACCTAAATCACCGTGGAACGCTTCGGTTGGATGTAAATAGAAACTTGGTGTACCAGTAGAAGCAAAGGTTGCTACCATTTTTTGTCCTACTAAACCTGATTTTCCGATCCCTGCTACCACAACACGTCCTTCACAGTTTAAAATCATTTCAATCACTTGATTAAATGTACTGTCTAAACGCTGATTAAGTTGGCTAATCGCTTGACTATAAAGACTGAGGGTTTCTTTCGCACACTCTAAGTAATTCATATAAGTTCCTAAATGGCAAAGTAAATAAAATTAATCGTATTATACACAAAGCAATAGAAAACCGCTTGTTTTACGCTAATTTAGCGGAACAAGCGGTTATGTTTTCCGGAAATTTTACAACACGATTATTGGGATAAAAGCATATTAGCTAGGGTTTTCATACCTAAACCGGTTGCACCGGCAGCCCATAAATCACTGGCTGTTTTGCGGAAAGTTGCAGAAGCATCAATATGGAGCCAATTTTGAGCATAATCTTTAACAAAGTACGATAAAAATGCGGTTGCGGTACTTGCTCCGGCACCGACCGGTACAGACCCGATATTGGCAATATCGGCAAAGGATGACGAGATTTGTGAGCGATGGAACTCTTCAAACGGTAAACGCCAGAATGGCTCGTTTTCCGCTTTTGCCGCATTGAATAAGCGAGCGGTTAATTTATCGTCCATTGATAATGCTGAATGATAGTCATTGCCGACTGCTACTTTTGCCGCACCGGTTAAGGTTGCCGCATCAATGATAAATTGTGCATTTTGTTCGCTTGCTTCAATTAAACCGTCCGCTAATACTAAGCGACCTTCCGCATCGGTATTCAGCACTTCTGCGGTTACTCCATTGCGATATTCAATAATGTCGCCTAATTTAAATGCCGTACTGCTTACCATATTTTCCGCACAACATAAGTAGAGTTTTACACGTTGTGTTAAGCCACGACTGATCGCAAAGCCTAAGGCTCCGGTTAATAAGGCAGCCCCACCCATATCGGTACGCATTGTACTCATTGAATCACTTGGTTTAAGGCTATAACCGCCAGTATCAAAAGTAATCCCCTTGCCGACTAAACAAGCAAGCACCGGTGCATTAATATCGTTACTTGGATTGAAATCCAATTTGAGTAGTGCTGGTTTATTTGCCGAACCTTTGCCTACTGTCCAAATACCGTGATAGCCGTGTTGTTTTAATGCTTCACCACTAATGATTTCTGCTGATACCGCATTTTTGCCAAGATATTGTATTGATTGTTTGCTAATAAACTCCGTTGCTTTTTGAGCTAAATTTTCAGGAGTAAGGGTCTCGGAAGATTCATTAATTAAAGTGCGAGTAAAATTAGAACAATATACACGTGCATCAAATTCAGACTGTTGTTCAGCTAAGTCGGGGTAATTTACTGTACCAGCATTACGGATACTGGTAAAACCTTGGTGGAATGCCCAACACTCTTCTAATCCCCATTCTGAGCCGATCAGCGTTACATTTAGTATGCCTTGATTCTTTATTTTTCGTGCCGCACGTTGAATGGTGGTTAATGGTTCTTTTTGTAGATGGATGGTCATACCGTGTTGATTGGCAGATAGAATTGCATTTTTTCCCCATTGTTCGGGTGCTGAGAGTTGTGAAAGCGTAATATTCATAGTGGTCATTTTTATATCCTTTTACATTAGTGTAAGCGGTCTGATCCTAGCAAAAATTTGTAAACAGAAATAGAAAAAAGACCGCTTGTCGCGGTCTTTGGAAAGAAACATCAGGAAAGGATTATTTGCCGTCCCAAGCTTTGATTGCTCCGTGGCGAATATCTACACGGCTTTTTGCATCACCTTTATAATAATTTTTATCTAAACCGCCTTCCCAGTCACCATAGTTCGGATTTGGTAATACGATGAATTGTTTGCCGAATTTATCTTTATTTGCTGAAACAAAGTCACGACGTTCAGCATTTGATTTTTTATAGGTCGCATCGCCGAAGTCATTGAGGTTATCACCTAGGTAAAGTACGATTTCATAACCTTGTTTTTCAATCTCTTCAAAGCGAGGAGTTTTGTTTGATTTATCTTTTTTAAGGAAAAGCGTTTGTTCGCTCACTCCATTGAAACCTAATTCTTTCATATCATCAATGGTTGCGGCTTTTTCGCTGCTATCTTTACGGTTAGATACGTAGAACATTGTACCTTTATGGCTGTTTACATAGTTATTAAATTCTACTGCACCGGCAATCGCTTGAGTTTGGCGTGCATTTACCCAACGAGTCCAGCTCTCTCCATCAAATGCGTGATGATTTTTTACTTGCCAGCCAGCATATTGGCTGTTATCTACCATCGTTTCGTCTAAATCAACGACAACCGCTTTTTTCTTACCTTTTGCCACTTTAGCGTGATCAAATGCAACTTTCGCTGTATTGAATGCTTGATGAGCAAGTGCTTGGTATTCACCGGATTGTTGTACCCAGTTAAGTCCTAAAGTTGCTTGTTCTTGTAGAATCATTTCATCGTGTTTCGCATCGTTATGATTTGCACAAGCACTCAAAATAAATGCAGAGGTTAATGCAATACTGGTTAATTTAAACAATTTCATTGTTTTCTCCTTCGTTTTCGTTCCTTTGAGTTACTCTTAGCAGAATAAGGCTAAAAGTGTGTGAAGATTACAAAGAATATCAGCGATTGTCTATTCACATTTTGAAAAAATTCGGGTAGCCTTTAGTTCCTTTTAACTTAAATCAAATTTAATTCTAAAAATAAGGACACAACATGAATATGTTATTAAAACTGACCCAATTCGTAAGTAAAACCTTTGCGATCTGGGTGGTGGTTTTTGCGTTTATTTCAGCTCAATTTCCGGAAACTTTTAAGCAGTTCGTGCCATGGATTCCCTATTTACTTGGTATTGTTATGCTAGGTATGGGCTTAACTTTAACCTTTAAAGATTTCGCAGAGGTAACTAAGAACCCTAAAGCGGCAATTATTGGTGTTATTGCTCAATTTGTTGTTATGCCGAGTATTGCTTTCTTATTGGCAAAAGCGTTTCAATTACCGCCTGATTTAGCGATAGGAGTCATTCTTGTCGGATCTTGCCCTGGCGGTACGTCATCAAACGTAATGACTTATTTGGCAAGAGGAAATACTGCATTATCTGTGGCATGTACTACGGTTTCAACTTTGTTAGCACCGGTATTAACACCGGCAATTTTCTATTTATTTGCAAGTGAATGGTTAGAAATTGATGCGGGTGCAATGTTTATTTCTGTGTTAAAAATGGTACTGCTCCCTATTTTTGTTGGAGTTGTTATTCGTTCTATCTTTAAGCAAAAAGTTGAACAGTTTAGTCAAACTATGCCGCTAATTTCGGTGGTTGCAATCATTTTAATTGTTACAGCAGTTGTATCAGTCAGTAAAGATCGTATTATTGAATCCGGCTTATTGATTTTCTTTGTGGTAGTATTGCATAACGGTTTAGGCTATTTAATTGGTTATATTGTAAGTCGTGTATTAAAATTGCCGATTGCAGACAGTAAAGCAATTGCGATTGAAGTCGGTATGCAAAATTCCGGTTTAGGTGCTGCGTTAGCCGCATTACACTTTAAAGCAAATCCTGTGGTCGCTGTACCAAGTGCCGTATTTAGTTTCTGGCACAATATTTCAGGTCCGGTCTTAGCGATGATTTTCTCTTCAATTAAAAACGATAAATAATCGCTCATTTCAGTACAGAAAAAAACGGTCGAGATTTACAAGTTTTGAGTAAATCTCGACCGCTTATCTTTAGCAGAAATAAAACTAGAAGGGTCTTCTTCGCATTTCCGCACTGACTTTTTCTCCATCCGCTCGTTGGGCTGTGATTACTTGTTCCCCTTCATTTAGACCGCTAATAATTTCAGTATGTTGACTATCAGCGAGTCCCAGTTCAACTTTTTTCTCAATAGGTTGATTGTCTTCTAAAATATTAACAAAGGCTTCTTTACCTTTTTTCTTGATTGCTGAGGTTGAAACAACTAATACATTTTCTCGCTTAGCAATATTAACTTGTCCTTGTACAGTCATACCAATACGTAAACGTTGTTCACTATTATCAATCAGTGAATTAGCATAGTAGTAAATCGCCTCGGTATTACCGGATTTTTCAATATATTTATTGGAAGCGTGATCATCACTTAATGTGGTTAACGCTGGATCAACACTATCAATTTTGCTGTGATGCGAATGATTCGGTTCAGATAAGGTTGTAAAGCTAATCATTTGACCGGCTTTAACCTGTGCAATATCGCCTTCTGAAATTTCGAGTTTAACTAACATCTTAGTTAAGTCGGCAACGTGTACAATCGTTGGCGAAGTTTGATTTGAATTGACTGTTTGCCCGACAGAAACCGGAATGGATACGACAGTTCCGTCCATCGGCGAGATAATTTGGGTATAATTCAAATTCGTTTTCGCATCGTTTACCGAAATCTGTGCCGATTTTATTTGGGCTTTTACATTATCCACAGTCGCTTTGGCTGAGGCTAATGTATTTTTAGCCGTTTCTAATTCCGTTTCGGAAGTGCTTTGCTGTTTATAAAGTTTACTTAAGCGATTGAAATTAGATTGTGCCACCTCAAGTGCAACTTGTGCTGATTTGAGTTGTGCTTGATAAGATGCCAATGTTGCTTCAGCCGTACTTAAACTGTTACTTTGATTACTTGAATCAATTTCAGCCAGTAGATCGCCTTTTTTAACCTGTTGTCCTAGTGTGACATAAAGATTAATAATTTTTCCTGATACCTGTGCCCCGACTTCAGTCCGTTTACTCGCTCGAACTGAACCGCTGGCTAAGACATTTTTATCTATAGTGCTGCGAGTTACCGGCTCGGTAATATAATATACTTGCTCACTTTCATTATTACCGACAAAATAGAAATAACCTGCCGCAACAATCCCAGCAAGCACTAATCCTGTCATTAAAGGTTTTAATTTCATCTGTTTCCCGACTAAAAGTTATAAAGAATAAGCGGTCTATTCAGACAATTTTTTTGCAAAATTGTTCTAAAATACGACCGCTTGTTTTGTGTTATTTTTCAATTAAATAATGCCGAATATCGCTCTGATATAGCTCGCTACCGCTTCGTGTTTATTATATCCAATGATCTCATTATGCGGTAATGCTTGGATTAAACGAGGATCGGCATTGCCCATTAAACAACCTTTCCCAACACGAGATAACATTTCCACATCATTCATACCATCGCCGAATGCGATGCAGTCTTCTAACCCGTAGCCTCTTAATTGCACTAATTCTGCTAAGGCATTTCCTTTTGAAACGGCTTTATTCATCACTTCCAAGCAGAGTAATGCAGAATATGTCATATAAACACGATCTGCGAAATTCGTTTTTATATATTGCTCAATCGGTACAAGATCTTCAGCAGTTTTTCCAATAAAAAAGATCTTTTCCACTTGTTTGGTATGATGCTGACTGAAATCAACCACCTGATAAGAATAGCCGGAATCTTTATGATATTTTTTTAACTGTTCAATATCGGTATTGATAAACCATTTATCACCTTGATAGCTATTTAAACACACTCGGCTATTGTCAAACGGCATATTCATTAATTGTAATGCGATATCTTCCGGAAGATGATGACTTAAGACTTGTTCTCCGGATAGGAAATTAGCTCTCGCACCGTTAGAGGTAATTAACATCGCATCATTAACATCTACTTTTCGGATGATATGTTTAACATCAGGATAATTTCGACCAGTAGCAAAAATAATATCAACGCCTTTTTGTGAGAGTTTTTGGAGCGTTTCAATCGTAAATTGGCCGATTTTATGGTCTGCATTTAGAAGTGTACCGTCAAGATCGGAAACAATAGCTCGAAATGGAAGCGTCATACATAATCCTTATTAACTCATTTATATTACGTTAAAGGCTAACAAATTTACTGTCGTTCTTCAAAAGAAATAGTCTATTTTTCATATTGTAATCAAAAAATTGTTTAAAAAATCATAAAATAAACAAAAAGTAGAAGGCTTTGTTTTTCCTAAAAAGTGATAGGATTTATTTGGAAGAATAAAAATAAAGCAGTTTAAATTGCTAATTAATTTAGTTAATAAAGAATTAATCACTATTTTATGATGGTGATTTCTCAAGAAAACGTTTGCATATAGTGAAAAATTCTATTGACTTCACTCTATTTGAAGTTAATATGGGTTCCACTTTCGAATAACAATGCAAACATAAACACACACAACACAATGGAAAAACGACTTTCTCTCCGACTTCTTCTGTTATCGCATTTTGTGCGAGGATAAAGATCGTTTGGAGTGAAATCGTTCACTATCCACACTTTACCCGCACAATGATGCGGGTTTTTTTATTCTTTTTCTTATCCTTGGGCGATAATAAAGTGTTAATGTTTAAATGTACCATTCAAATCATTTTATAAGAACAAAGTGTTAAGCACTTAACAGGAGATCCTATGAATAACAACATTATTATTTTTGATACAACATTACGTGATGGCGAACAGGCACTTAAAGCAAGTTTAACCGTAAAAGAAAAGCTCCAAATAGCATTAGCGTTAGAACGTTTAGGTGTTGATGTGATGGAAGTAGGATTTCCGGTTTCATCGGCTGGTGATTTTGAATCGGTAAAAACTATTGCACAACATATTAAAAACAGCCGTGTTTGTGCCTTATCTCGTGCAGTCGATAAAGATATTGATGTTGCAGCAGAAGCGTTAAAAGTCGCAGAAGCATTCCGTATTCATACGTTTATTGCAAGTTCTGCGATTCACGTTGAATCTAAATTAAAACGCTCATTTGATGATGTAGTTGAAATGGCGGTACATGCAGTAAAACGTGCAAGAAGTTATACCGATGATGTGGAGTTTTCCTGTGAAGATGCCGGACGTACAGGGATCGATAACATTTGCCGTATTGTCGAAGCAGCAATTAATGCCGGTGCAACCACGGTAAATATTCCGGATACGGTGGGTTACTGCTTGCCATATCAGTATGGAGATATTATTGCGAATGTGATGAATCGAGTCCCCAATATTGATAAAGCGGTGGTTTCGGTGCATTGCCATAACGATTTGGGTATGGCGACTGCAAATTCACTTACGGCGGTATTAAACGGTGCAAGACAAATCGAATGTACCATTAACGGTATAGGCGAGCGTGCCGGTAACACAGCATTAGAAGAAGTGGTGATGGCAATCAAGACTCGCCAAGATATGTTTAACGGCAAAGATACTCGCATTAACACGCAAGAAATTCATCGTGTCAGCCAAATGGTCAGCCAATTATGTAATATGCCGATTCAGCCGAATAAAGCAATTGTCGGTTCAAATGCGTTTGCTCATTCATCTGGTATTCACCAAGATGGTATGGTTAAAAATAAAAATACCTATGAAATTATGTCTCCAGAAACCATCGGTTTGAAGAAAGAGAAACTTAATCTTACCGCTCGTTCAGGTCGTGCTGCCGTGAAAAATCATATGACTGAAATGGGATACCAAGAAAGCGATTATGATTTAGATAAACTGTATGAAGCTTTCTTAAAATTAGCGGATAAGAAAGGTCAAGTATTTGATTACGACTTAGAAGCACTTGCCTTTATTGATATGCAATCAGGCGATGAAGATAGATTACGTCTAGATGTGATTACATCACAAATGATTAGTGGTTTACCTGCGTCGGCCTTCGTTCAGGTTGAACTGGATGGTAAACGTGTCAGCCAAGTGTCAAATGGCGGTAATGGTCCGGTTGATGCAGTATATAACGCGATACTCAAAATTGTGGATATGGATATTAAAATGTCACATTATAATCTTACTGCAAAAGGAGAAGGGGCAGAAGCGCTTGGACAAGTGGATATTGTGGTAGAACACGAAGGACGCCGTTTCCATGGTGTTGGTTTGGCAACTGATATTGTTGAATCCTCAGCACGAGCATTAATTCACGCTATTAATGCGATTTATCGAGCACATAAAGTCGCGGATTTGAAAGCGAAAAAATAATTTATTTTGCATAAACATTTATATTAGCGGTCAGATTTTATGGAATTTTCGTAAAATTTCAGTAAAATCAGACCGCTTTCTTTTTGTAAGAATATTAAGTTGCCTGTCTTTTAAACGGGCAATATTTTTTTAACGTAAAAATTGAATTTTTACTCAGTTAAGCAGTCTAGCGTATTACGAATATTTGTAATATCCTGACTCGCTTATTATGAGCATATTTATAAATATTTTTAATTAATTTATTCTTTATCGGAACTTTTTATATTTATCGCATACTAACGAGATATAAAACGAGAAGAACATAAAGAATATGCGTACATAGGTTAGGAGAACGCAGATAGATGAGTGAGCAAATAGCCGATCAAGAATTGGTTGAGCGAGCCCAAAAAGGCGATAAAAAAGCATTTAATTTACTGGTTGTACGTTATCAAAATAGAGTAGCTGGATTGCTTACTCGTTACGTTTCCAGAGATGATATTCCAGACATCGTACAAGAATCCTTTATTAAAGCATATCGTTCATTAGAATCTTTTCGTGGTGAAAGTGCTTTTTATACGTGGCTTTATCGTATTGCGGTGAATACAGCTAAAAATCACCTAACCGCTTTAGGAAGACGACCTCCCAAAGAAGATATTTTGGCGGAAGATGCTGAAAGTTTTGATGTTGGTGTCCAGCTTCGTGAAAGTGATACACCAGAAAATATGGTGTTATCGGATGAATTAAAACGTGTCGTATTCGACACTATCGAGAATTTACCGGAAGAACTCAAGACGGCAATTACTTTGCGTGAGTTGGAAGGTTTAAGTTATGAAGAAATTGCAGAAGTAATGCAATGTCCTGTCGGTACGGTTCGTTCTCGTATTTTTAGGGCTAGAGAAGCGATTGATGCGAAAGTCAATCCACTTATGCAGCAGATTTAAGATTCAATCGGAGTTTATTATGCAACAAAAAGAAACCCTTTCCGCTTTTATGGACGGACATAAAGCTGATGATGAATTTATTGACGCTTTATGTGAAAGTCCTGAATTAAAGCAAAAATGGGCTAATTATCATGCGATTAAAAGTGTTTTACATGGTGATGAAATTATTTTAGGTAATGATTTCTCAGCAAAAATGGAAGCATTACTTGAAAATGAAGAGATTGAATCTTTATCTTCAAATAAATCGGAACAGTCCGTTCAGCCTAAAGGAATGTTACTAAAATTAAAACGTTGGAGCGTGCCACTTATGCAAGCTGGTATTGCTGCTTCCGTGTGTTTAGTTGCCGTTTTAGGTGTAAATTTTATGAATTCTAATTCTGAAACAGCTCAATTAGAACAACCAGTATTAAAAACTCAGCCATTTAGCGATTCTCTTCAGCCGGTAAGTTATAATGCTCCACGCCACGATGTAGCCTCAGCAGAACAATTAGAGAGCCAACAATATAAAATCAATACTTTATTACAGGCTCAACAATTTCAGCGTCAAGCAACTGTTGGTGCTGTGACGTTAACTGAAGAACAAAAAGTCAAGGCTCAAACATCATCAACTGATACAAAGTCAGAGTCAAATAAACACTAAAGAAAAGTTTATCGACTATAAAGAAAGCGGTAAGATTTAGCGAATTTTTTGTAAAAATTTGTTACAATCTTACCGCTTTTATTTTTATACAATAGCATAAGCATTTTACTATGCTATTTTTAGTTCCTGAGGGAATGTTTATGATGATCGAAACTGCAACAGTGATCAGATATCAAGATGGTATTGCTACCGTTCAATGTAGTGCTAAGAGTGCTTGTGGCTCTTGTGCAGCAAGGAATAGTTGCGGTACGAAGTCTTTATCGGCACTGACCGGAGAAAAATTTGTATCTTTGCTTGAGTTACCGGTAAATGAGCCGTTAAAAGTAGGCGACCAAATTCAAATAGGTTTATCAGAGCAGACCCTATTATTTAGTGTGTTTTGGATTTATTGTGTTCCTCTGTTTGTGTTAGTTATTTCAGCGATCGGTTTTTCTCAATTGATTTCAAACGAGTTATTAGTGACTGTTTTCGTGTTGATAAGTGTCGGAATAACTTTTTGGAGCATAAAAAAAATAATGAATAAAAAACAGGTAAATGAGTTTATTCCTGTATTTTTAAAACGGATTCAATAGGAAACGATATGGAAAAAATTTGGTTAGAAAATTATCCGGAAGGTTCACCACATACAATTAATGTTCAACCATATGATTCGTTAGTTGAGATGTTTGAATCAGCGGTGCGTAAACATCCGGATATTCCAGCTTATATTAACATGGGCAAAGTGTTGACATTTCGTAAGTTAGAAGAACGTAGCCGAGCTTTTGCCGCTTATTTACAAAATGAACTGCGTTTAGAAAAAGGTGATCGAATTGCGCTTATGATGCCGAATTTATTGCAGTATCCTATTGCATTATTTGGTGCTTTGAGAGCTGGATTAGTGGTTGTAAACGTTAATCCTCTTTATACTCCTCGAGAATTAGAACATCAATTAAATGACAGTGGTGCAAAGGCTATTGTTATTATCTCTAATTTTGCAGCAACATTGGAAAAAGTTGTATTTAATACCAGTGTAAAACACGTAATTCTTACCCGAATGGGCGATCAACTTTCATTTGGTAAGCGTACTTTGGTTAATTTTGTGGTGAAATATATCAAAAAATTAGTCCCTAAATATAAATTACCTCATGCCGTAAGTTTTCGTGAAGCACTCAGTATCGGTAAGCAACGTCAATATGTTAAGCCAATATTAGATCGTGATGACCTTGCGTTTTTACAATATACGGGGGGGACAACAGGCGTAGCGAAAGGTGCAATGTTGACCCATGGCAGTGTGATTGCAAATATCCAGCAGGCAAAATGGGTTGCTGAGCCTTTATTAAAAGAGGGAAAAGAACGTATTGCAGTGATTCCTTTACCGCTTTATCACGTTTTTGCTCTTTCGGTAAACTGCTTACTCTTTATTGAGATGGGGATCACGGGGCTTTTGATCACTAATCCTCGTGATATTCCTGGGTTTGTGAAAGAGTTAAAAAAATATCCGGTAGTAGCGTTGACAGGCGTAAATACATTATTTAATGCCTTATTAAATAATGAACATTTCAAAGAAGTTGATTTTTCAAATTTAAAATTAAGCGTCGGTGGCGGTGCGGCAATTCAATCTGCCGTGGCAAAACGTTGGCATGAATTAACCGATTGTCATATTATTGAAGGTTATGGGATGACAGAATGTTCGCCGCTGATTGCTGCAACACGTAGTGACTCGATAGAACATACAGGCTCGATAGGAGTACCTGTACCTAATACCGATATTCGTATTGTTGATGATGAAGGTAATGATGTTGCTATGGGTGAGAGAGGAGAACTTTGGGTCAAAGGTCCTCAAGTGATGAAAGGCTATTGGCAACGTCCGGAAGATACCGCAGAGGTGTTAAAAGACGGTTGGATGGCAACCGGTGATATCGTTGTCATGGGTGAAGATCTGAATTTACGTATTGTTGATCGTAAAAAAGATATGATCATTGTGTCCGGTTTCAATGTCTATCCGAATGAAATTGAAGATGTAGTTGCACATAATCCTAAAGTTAATGAAGTGGTTGCAATCGGTATACCAAGTAAATCATCGGGTGAGGCTATAAAAATCTTTGTGACGAAAAAGGATGAAAGTTTAACTCGTGAAGAATTACGCAATTATTGCCGTCAATACCTAACAGGCTATAAAATTCCACGTGAAATCGAATTTCGTGATGAATTACCGAAAAGTAATGTGGGTAAAATTCTGCGTCGAGTGCTAAGAGATGAAGAATTAGCAAAAGTGTAAAATGAATAGATTTTAGGAGAGGTGGAATGTTAAATTCTGCCAAAATAAAATAACGTGAGCATCAAAATGCCTTAGGAGCGATAAATGAAAATTGTAGAAGTGAAACACCCACTGGTAAAACATAAATTAGGCTTAATGCGTGCAGCGGATATTAATACCAAAGATTTCCGTGCATTAGCGACAGAAGTGGGAAGTTTATTAACATATGAAGCAACGACTGATCTTGAAACAGAATTAGTCGAAATTGACGGTTGGTGCGGTAAAGTTGAAGTTGAACGTATTAAAGGCAAAAAAGTAACGGTAGTACCTATTTTACGTGCCGGTTTAGGGATGATGGACGGTGTGTTGGAACATATTCCAAGTGCACGTATTAGTGTGGTAGGTATCTATCGTAATGAAGAAACGTTAGAACCAGTGCCTTATTTCACAAAATTAGCGAACGATGTAGAAGAGCGTTTAGCGATTATCGTTGATCCAATGTTAGCAACCGGTGGTTCAATGATTGCTACAATTGATTTATTGAAAAAAGCAGGCTGTAAACATATTAAAGTACTTGTACTTGTAGCGGCTCCAGAAGGGATTAAAGCATTAGAAGCTGCACATCCGGATATTGAGTTATTTACGGCTTCAATTGATAGTCATCTAAATGAACACGGCTATATTATTCCGGGATTAGGTGATGCCGGCGATAAGATTTTTGGTACGAAATAATTACCGATAAAATAAAAAAAACCTAAGAGCATATCTTAGGTTTTTTTATATCTACAAAGTGTGTGTTTGTATTGTGATAAGCGGTCTAATTTGCAAAATTTTTTACAGATTGAACCGCTTGTTTTACACTAAATATCTTCGTCAACAATTTCTTCTTGATTATCCACTGCAGGCGGATTGTCATACAACCAATTAGCTAAACGGGCATAATCTGCAATACTTAAATTTTCCGCACGTGCGTTTAAGTCGATATTGAGTGCTTCTAATTGCTCGGGACTAAATAAGGTTGAGAGTGCGTTACGCAATGTTTTACGGCGTTGGTTGAATGCTTGTGTAGTGACACGGTTTAACCAATACACATCTTTTACTGGATGCGGTAATACTTTATGCGGCATTAAACGTACCACCGCAGAATCAACCTTCGGTGCGGGTTTGAATGCGGTTGGCGGTACTTCCAATACCGGCATTACTTGACAATAATATTGTGCCATAATAGTTAAACGACCATATGCTTTACTATTTGGTGCCGCACATAAACGTTTTACCACTTCTTTTTGCAACATAAAGTGCATATCTTGAATCAAATCGTAGAATTTGAATAAATGAAACATTAATGGTGTTGAAATATTATACGGTAAGTTACCGAATACACGTACGCCTTCACCTTCTTTTAATTCAAGGCTTTCAAAATATTCACGGAAATTAAAGCGTAACGCATCTTGTTCAATAATCGTTAATTTATGATTTAAGAATGGATGGTGACGTAAACGTTCGGCTAGATCACGGTCTAGCTCAACCACCGTGAGTTTATCGACTTGTTCGGCTACTGGTTCAGTTAATGCACCTAAACCCGGTCCGATTTCAAGTAAAAATTGACCATTTTTAGGGTTAATTGCCGAAACAATGTTATGAATAACGTTCATATCATGTAAAAAGTTTTGACCGAAACGTTTGCGAGCGGTATGACCTAAATGTTTTTTTGAATTTTGATTACTCATTTTTACCCTTTTCAAATAAGCAAAGAACCCCGCAAGGAGCGAGGTTCTTAAGAAATAAGTTATTTTTATTTACCAACGTATTGGATATCAGCCGTTTTTCTTAACGCTTTTACCCAATCTTTTGCAGCTTCTTGAGCTTGTTTATCAACTAACTGTTCATACGCACGTTGATGATAAGCATCCTCAGTACGGTCTCCTTGCTGAGTCCCAGTAACTTTAAGAATATGCCATCCAAATTGAGATTTAAATGGTGCGGTAATTTGATTTTGTTTAGCAGTTTTAGCTGCTTTTGCAAATGCAGGATCATAAATATCTAAGAAATTATAGCCTAGATCGCCACCGTCCGCTGCAGAAAGATAATCAACCGAATATGTTTTCGCTGCTTCTTCAAAGGTTGTTTTACCTGATTTAATATCCGCAACGATTTTATTTAAGGTAGCTTTTGCTTGCGAGTCATTTAATACCGGAGAGGTTTTAATCAGAATATGGCTCACTCTATGCTGTGTGCCATTAACAGTTTTGAGCTTACCGTTAGCTTTATCTTTTGCAAGCATTTCTTTTGCTTTTGCTTGTACCGCTTGAGGGTCTACTTGGATAGACTTGCTGATACTGATATTACGCACTTGTTCCATTGCCATTTGTTGTGCGATTTGGTGGCGGTATTGCTCTAAAGTAATGCCTTGATAATCTAACGCATCTAGTAATTGACCGTAAGTAATACCATTACGAACAGCAATATCTTCAATGACTTGATCGACTTTAGCATAATTCACTTTTACACCGGCTTCTTTTACCGCTTTTTGAACTAAGATATCGTCAATGATTTGTTCTACGGCTGCTTTATGATTTGCTTCCGAGTTAGCTTTTTTCCCTAATGTGCGTTGGACTTGGCTTTCCATTATTGGTGCACCATTCACGAGTGCAACGACACGTTCTTCTACAGCACTGGCTGTTTGAGAAATACCAATAGCAGTAACCAATGCGATTAATAAAGATTTTGCCGAGATTAATTTCATTTATTATTTCCTATTAAAGGTTAAAGATAAGCTCTAAAAACACTTAGAGCTAAATTTCTTAAAAAGGTTCCGACACTTATTCATGATTGGCACGTATTAGAGCCACCTGATTTACATTATCATAGCATTGTGTCCGAACTTGAATCTTTTCATTTTTTGAAGTAGGAATATTTTTTCCGACGTAGTCAGCTCGAATCGGAAGCTCTCTATGACCTCTATCGACTAAAATCACAAGCTCTATACGAGTCGCTCGTCCAAAATCAAGTAGTGCATCAAGTGCTGCCCGAATAGTTCTACCAGTAAATAGTACATCGTCAATCAGGATAACATTTTTTCCGGTAATATCAATCTGATCTTCAACACCAGAATAGATTGGATCTTGATGTATCACATTGAGGTCATCTCGATAAAATGTAATGTCCAAAGCCATTAATGGTAGTTGTATTTGAACTAACTCATTAATTCTTTTTTGTAACATGTTTGCAATGTCAGCACCTCGACGTTTTATCCCGACTAACACCAAATTATCGAGTGAGGAATGTTTCTCAATAATTTGATGTGAGATGCGAGAGATAGTGCGTTGAAATTGTTCCGAGTCAATAATAATTTTTTCCATTATGGCTCAATACTTATTTGGATGCTTGAATTTTTTTGATAACGTTTGTTGTTGAACAACCGTTCTCAAAATTTAATACTTTCACCTCACCGCCATTTGCCCAAACTTCTTGGCTACCAGCAATCTCTTCAGGTTTATAATCACCACCTTTGACTAATAAGTCAGGTAAGATTTCACCGATAAGACGTTGAGGCGTGTCTTCTGCAAAAGGTACGACCCAATCCACTGAAGCTAAACCGGCAAGTACCGCCATTCGAGCATTTAAATCGTTAATCGGGCGAGATTCGCCTTTTAAGCGTTTGACCGATTCATCGGTATTTACCGCTACAATTAAACGATCTCCTAATTTACGTGCATTTTCTAAGTAAGAAACATGACCTGGGTGTAGAATATCAAAACAACCGTTAGTCATTACAATTTTCTCACCTCGTTGTTTTGCTTGTTCTACCGCACGTTTTAATTCATCTTCCGCTAAAACGCCAAAACCGGTTTCTTCACGATGATGAATGGCATTTTCTAATTCCGTTGGTGTGACGGTTGAAGTCCCTAATTTACCGACAACCACACCAGCTGCTGCATTTGCTAAATAACAGGCTTCTTCGTAAGGACGACCGTCGGCAATCGCAGTGGCAAGTACACTGATTACTGTATCACCGGCACCGGTTACGTCATAAACCTCTTTCGCTTGGGTCGGTAAGTGGAACTGTGCCTGATTAGGGCGTAATAACGTCATACCTTTTTCTGAGCGAGTGACTAATAACGCAGTTAATTCTAAATCAGCGATAAGTTTTAAGCCTTTCTCTACGATTTCATCGTCATCTTTGCAGTGACCAACCACTGCTTCAAATTCAGACATATTCGGCGTTAAGAGCGTTGCACCTCGATAGCGTTCAAAATCGGTACCTTTCGGGTCAATGAGTGTCGGTACGCCGGCTTTGCGAGCCACTTGAATCATTTTCTGTACCGATTCAAGTGTACCTTTGCCATAATCCGATAAGATTAATGCACCATAAGCGGTGATTTCTTGCTCAAGTTTTGCAAGCAAAGCATCGCTTGCGACATGATGAAAGCCTTCTTCGAAATCTAAACGTAAAAGCTGTTGGTGACGTGAAAGGATACGCAATTTAGTGATGGTTGGGTGTGAGTCCAATGCAACACAGTGGTTTTGGATATTATGTGAATTGAGTAATTTATCTAAAGCACGGCCGGCATCATCTTGCCCGATTAGACCGTGAAGAGCGACCGGTACACCAAGGCTGGCAATGTTCATTGCCACATTCGCCGCGCCACCGGCACGTTCTTCGATATCTTGTACTTTTACCACTGGCACAGGTGCTTCTGGAGAAATACGGTTTGTTGCACCAAACCAATAACGGTCTAACATTACATCGCCAAGTACAAGCACTTTAGCATTATTAAATTTCGGAGAGTATTGCATCATCATAGTTAATTTCTCAATTAAATAATGGCGCTCGTCTGTGACGAGTGCCTTAAACCTTGTTCAGTCATAATACCCGCCAAAGACGAGTACTAATAAGGGAGAGATTTGTCTAATTATTTCTTACTTTTTTTAATAAACTTCATCAAGCGTTTACGTTTACGTAATTGGTTTGGTGTGAGTTTATTTTTCTTACCGGCAAACGGGTTATTACCTTCTTGGAACTGAATACGGATCGGCGAACCGATAATTTTCAAGCTCTTACGGAAGTAATTACTTAAATAACGTTTATAAGAATCCGCTAATTTTTCGACTTGGTTACCGTGAATCACGATAATTGGCGGATTATAACCACCCGGGTGAGCGTATTTTAATTTAACACGGCGACCGTTTACTAACGGTGGCTGATGCTCATCTGCAGCCATACGTAAAATACGTGTCAGCATCGAAGTTGATGTTTTCTGTGTCGCACACGTATAGGCTTCTTTCACGGAATCAAATAAGTTACCTACGCCTGAGCCGTGTAATGCAGAAATAAAATGCACACGTGCGAAATCAATAAAGTCTAAACGGCGGTCTAATTCGGATTTCACTTGATCTTTAATATCTTGTGATAAACCGTCCCATTTATTCACGACGATTACAAGTGAACGGCCGGCATTTAGAATAAAGCCGAGTAGTGATAAATCTTGATCAGAAATCCCTTCACGTGCATCAATGGTAAGTAATACCACGTTCGCATCTTGAATCGCTTGTAGGGTTTTAATTACGGAGAATTTTTCCACCGCTAAATTGACCTTACCACGTTTACGCACGCCAGCTGTATCAATAATCGTATATTGCTGACCGTCACGTTCCATCGGAATATAGATTGAATCACGTGTCGTCCCCGGCATATCGTAAACCACCACACGTTCTTCACCGAGAATGCGGTTGGTTAACGTTGATTTACCCACATTCGGACGACCAACGATAGCAATCTTGATATTTTTATCTTCGATAGATTCTTCGCTTTCTTCTTCAAGTGCTTCGTCAAGTAATGCGGTATCATCTTCATTATCGAAGTCAAAATCAGTATCCCATTCGTCCGCTTCTTCATTTGCAGAATCTTCATCATTTTCGACCGCTTGATCCGCATTTAATTGTTCGCCAAGTGGTGCTAAGACTTGTTCGATAAGTTGTGTTACACCACGACCTTGTGCCGCTGCGATCTGTTCAACTTCACCTAAGCCTAATTGATAAAATTCCGCGCAATGTGAATCCGCATCAATACCGTCCGTTTTATTTGCTACGACCACGGTCGTTTTTTCACGTTGACGTAAGTATTGTGCAATACCGATATCGGCTGGTAATAAACCAGCACGCGCATCGACTAAGAAAAGCACAACATCGGCTTCTTCAATCGCGAGTAGCGATTGTTCCGCCATTTTTTCTTCTACACCTTCTTCCGTACCGTCAATACCACCAGTATCAATTACGATAAAATCATAACCGGCAATATTGGCATGACCATATTTACGGTCACGAGTTAGCCCCGGAAAGTCCGCAACCAACGCATCACGTGTGCGGGTTAGACGGTTAAATAAAGTGGATTTACCCACATTCGGTCTGCCGACAAGGGCAACAACTGGAGTCATTATTATTCTGTCCTTCTAAAAATTCTGTCTTTGCGAGTCGCAAAATCGCCATATTATATACTAAAAGCATTGAGAACGGAAAAAGGATCGAAAACAAGCGGTCGATTTTCTGTAAATCTTGTTGAGTGAAATGAAATATACACAATTTCCTTTTTATGAAGGGATTTGTATAATTCCAAACTTAATATTCGGAGAGCAAAATGAAATTATCAGCTTTAAGTCTTGTACCTGTACGTGAAGGATTTACACGCAAACAAGCAATTGATTCGGTGATTCGAGAGGCAAAACTGGCCGAAGAACTGGGATTTGAACGCTTTTGGATTGCCGAACATCATAATATTCGAGCTTATGCCAGCTCGGCCACCCAGATTTTAGTTTCGACATTATTACATCATACTCAGCGAATTAAAGTGGGTGCTGGTGGTGTCATGTTGCCTAATCATAGTCCACTTATTGTGGCGGAACAATATGGAACGTTGGCAACACTATTTCCAAGCCGAGTTGAAATCGGGGTGGGGCGTGCTAAGGGGGCAGATCCTTTTACCGCTGCCGCTTTACGCCGTCAGGCTATATCTCATACTCATTACGAACAAGATGTTGCGGATTTACAAACTTATTTCGGTAAAGAGCAACCAAATGGTATTAATGCTTATCCGGGTGTGGGGACGAATATACCGATTTTTGTTTTAGGTTCTAGTCCGGCAAGTGCGTATTTTGCTGCAGAAAAAGGATTGCCGTATGCTTTTGCATCTCATTTTTTACCTATGCAACAAAAACAGGCTGCGGAGATTTATCGCCAAAATTTTAAACCTTCTGAACATTATGCTAAGCCTTATATGGTACTTTGTTTGAATGTTAATGTCGCAGAAACGGATGCTGAAGCGCATTACACAAACAGTACGCTTAAACAGCTCTTTTTAAATGAACAACGTGGTGAGAATGTTTTTGTAAAGCCACCGGTTGAGAATATGGATTCGCTATACTATTCTGCAGGCGAACGCCATTCTATTGATTTACAAAGTGGCGGTATTTTTATCGGTAGTAAAGACTCGGTGACTAAGCAATATGCTGATTTTATGGATGAATATGCTGAATTAGTCGATGAAATTATGTTGACAGGCTATATTTTCGATGAAGAAAAATGGCTGGACTCACTCAGAAAATTTACAGAAATTGTAAAATCCTATCAAAGATAATTCAGAGAATTGAAGCCTTAAATTAAGATAAAAAATGGTTAGCCGAGGGCTAACCATTTTTCATTTAAGAATGGGAAAATTTTACAAAAAAAGTGACCGCTTGATTATTAATATTGTGAGCTATTCCATTTCTTCTAATTTCAAGGCTTTAGAGAAAGATTGTAAGCCTTTAGAGTTGCCACTTTTCGCCATTGCTTGTAAGGCTTGGGTTGGCACGTGTAATAAGCTGTTAGTCAGTTTATAGCTTAATTCATTTAAGACTTTTTCCGTATCTTGTCCTGAACTCATCGCTTGTATTGCTTTATTGAGTAATTCTTGACGCGTTTGTTCGGCATCTTGACGATAACGTTTAATTAAGTCACTAGATTGCAGTTGTTTAAGCCATTCAAAGAATGCTTTACATTCTTCATCTACGATTTGTGCTGCTTGCTCGGCAGCTTGCTCCCGTTGTGCCATATTGCGTTGAATAATATGTTGTAAATCATCTACGCTATAAGAATATACGGCATCTAATTCGCCGGCATTTTCATCAATATCTCGAGGCACGGCAATATCAATCAGTAACATCGGATCAAACTGGCGTTGTTTCTGTGCGATTTCCACCATTTCTTTGCTAATCAGCATATCCGGGCTACCTGTCGAGCTGATGACGATATCCGCTTGGTTTAAGCCGATTTGTAACGCACTTAATGACAGAATTTGCATTGGAATATCTAAACGTTCAGCCAGTTTTTCAGCACGTTGCGGAGTACGGTTAGCAATCATAATATTTTTAGCACCATGTTGAATTAAGTAGCGTGCAACTAGTTCAATCGTTTCACCGGCACCGACTAATAAAAAGCGTAATTTCCCAAAATTATCAAAAATCTGACGAGCTAAACCACAAGCAGCGTAGGCAACTGAAACCGCACTTGATCCGATGTCCGTTTCGGAACGAACACGTTTTGCAGTAGAAAACGTACGTTGGAATAGACGAGATAATTTAGTAGAAATATGGCTATTCTGCGATTGGTAAAAATTCTCGCTATATTGATAGGCTTGTTTTACTTGACCCAAAATTTGCGGTTCACCTAGGATAAGGGAATCTAACCCACACGCCACTCGCATAAGATGACGTGCCGCTTCCATATTTTGTTTGAAATAAATACATTCACGTAATTCATCGTGTTCAAGTTGATGAATTTCCGCAAACCATTCAAAACATTTTTCACGCCATACGATATTGTCTTCGTGTTCTTCTCGAGGAGTAATTTCAGAGTGATGGAAATATAATTCAGTACGATTACAGGTTGATAGAATCACAACACTTTCAGCAAGCGAACGGCGTTGAATTTGCTCAAAAGCAAGTTGGCGTTTTTGATCATCAAATGCCACTTTACTACGCAAATTTACCGAGGCTGTTTTATGGTTAATCCCAAGCGCTAAAATTGTCATCTATATCCCACATATAAAATAAAAAACGGCAAAAGCCGTCACAATCTTTTTATTCTAGCGAATCATATAAATCGGTGCAAATAATTGTAGAGATTGGTTTGATTTATCACAATTAGACTACCTTAATAGAGTTATATATAAAGCATGCAAAAATATGATTTTGTTATTTCGCATAGCAAAGAAAAATAGCAAGAAGGCGACAATTGCTAACAATAATTTTTAAATCGCAGTATAATGTGCCACATCTTTTCAACCGACAAGCGGTTAAATTTTCGCGATATTTTGCAAAGGAGGATTTATGGTAGCAATTCGCCGTTCACACGAGCTTAACCTTGGTACTTTTGAGTTAGCGAGTTGGGGTGCTGCTTTACAAATATCGCCGATAACCTTTGATGAATTACAAATCGCTTGGCAATATGCACAAGAAAAATTAGATACAGACAGTTATCACTTAATGTGGGACAGTATCGAAATGGTCGAAATCTTACATGGTTTAAATATGGATGACGATTCACTACTTGCTGCATTGCTGTTTCCTCTCGTAAAGAATCATATTATCGACCTTGCACAGGTCAAAGAAAAATTCGGTAACCAAGTTAAAAATCTCGTGAAAGGCGTGATTGAAATGGACAATATTCGACAGCTAAGTGCGAATAGTGCCTCTGATTTACAAATTGACAATATTCGCCGTATGTTACTTGCGATGGTGGATGATTTCCGCTGTGTTGTAATTAAATTAGCGGAGCGTATTGTTTATTTGAGAGGAAAGCATCGTCATACAGAAGAAGATTTGGTTTTAGCGGCAAAAGAGTGTTCGCATATCTACGCACCGTTAGCTAATCGTTTAGGTATCGGTCAGCTTAAATGGGAGTTGGAAGATTACTGTTTCCGTGCTTTACATCCGCAATGTTACCGAGTCATTGCTTTACAACTTGGCGAACGCCGTTTAGAACGTGAAAGTTATATTGTTAATTTTGTGCAAGAATTGACCGCCTGTCTAAGTGAACAAATCGAAGATTTGGAAGTGTATGGGCGACCAAAACATATTTACAGTATTTGGAAAAAAATGCAGAAGAAAAATCTGCGTTTTGAACAATTATTTGATATTCGAGCAGTTAGAGTCATCGTGCCTAATTTAGCAGATTGCTATACCGCTTTAGGGATTATCCATACACAATATAAACATTTACCTGAACACTTTGATGATTATATTGCTAATCCGAAACCAAATGGTTATCAATCTATTCATACGGTTGTGTTAGGTCAAGGTGAAAAACCGATTGAAGTGCAAATTCGTACCCGAAAAATGCACGAAGATGCCGAATTGGGTGTGGCGGCACATTGGAAATATAAAGAAGGTGCAACAGCAGGTCGTTCCGGTTATGAAGAAAAAATCGTTTGGTTACGTAAGTTATTAGCGTGGCAAAATGATATTGCTGATTCCGGCGAGATTATGGCTAAGGAAATGCGTTCACAAGTATTTGATGATCGTGTTTATGTGTTTACGCCTCGAGGTGAAGTGATCGATTTACCTAAAAATGCAACGCCGCTTGATTTTGCTTATGCAATTCACAGCGAAGTTGGACATCGTTGTATCGGAGCTAAAGTTGCCGGTCGAATTGTACCATTCACCTATTTGTTGCAAATGGGGGATCAAGTTGAAATTATTACCCAGAAAAATCCGAACCCAAGTCGAGATTGGCTGAATCCGAATGCCGGCTTCGTGAATACATCTAAAGCACGAGCCAAAATTATTGCATGGTTTAAAAAACTGGATCGTGAGAAAAATATTCCGATTGGTAAAGAATCCTTAGAAGCGGAAATGGCTCGTTTCGGTTTTACTTATAAGCAAATCGAGCAGTATGCCTTGCCTCGTTATAATCTGAAACAAATGGATGATTTATATGCAGGTATTGGTGGCGGAGATATTCGCTTAAATCAATTAAGCCATTATTTACAAAGTAAGTTGATCAAGCCGACCGCAGAGCAAGAAGATGAAGCGGTTCTTAAACAAGTCAATAAAAATGCCAATAATATCGCACAACAAAAAGGTAAAAGTGGATCAATTATTATTGATGGTGTTGGTAATCTTATGCACACCATTGCTCGTTGTTGTCAGCCGATTCCGGGCGATGAAATTGTTGGCTATATCACGCAAGGACGAGGAATTTCGATTCATCGTGCTGATTGTGAACAGTTATTTGAATTGCGTAGTGCAAACCCAGAGCGTGTTGTCGGTGCTCAATGGGGTACGCATTATGCGAGTGGTTTCAGTTTAGCGATTCGGGTTACCGCAAATGATCGTAACGGTTTATTGCGTGATGTGAGTGCAGTAATGGCAAATGAAAAAGTGAATGTATTGAGTGTTTCAAGTCGTATTGATGCAAAACGGAGTCTAGCCATTATGGATATGGGGATTGAACTGAGCAATGTTGAAATGCTGGGTAAATTATTAGCACGTATTGCACAACTTGAAGATGTGATTGAAGCGAAACGTTTATCAAATTAAGTGACAAGCGGTCAAATTTGCAAAAAAATTGCAAAACAGACCGCTTGTTTTTTAATGATTAGGAATGTCTATGAAAAAATTAGTGATTTTAGGTTCAACCGGTTCAATCGGTAAAAGTACATTGTCTGTGGTAGAACAGAATCAAACAGAATATGAAGTATTCGGTTTAGTTGGCGGTAAAAATGTTGAGTTAATGTTGGCTCAATGTTTATCATTTCAACCGAAATTTGCCGCATTAGATGATGAGAATGCAGCAAAAGCATTAGCGGAACAGCTTAAACAATACAATGTGAAAACCGAAGTCTTAAGTGGTCAAAAGGCAATTTGTGAACTAAGTGCAAATCCAGAAGTGGATATGGTCATGGCGGCGATTGTTGGAGCGGCAGGTTTGTTACCAACGCTTTCAGCGGTTAAAGCCGGTAAAAAAGTTTTATTAGCAAATAAAGAATCGTTAGTCACTTGCGGACAAATTTTTATTGATGAATCAAGAAAATCCGGTGCAAAATTATTACCGGTTGATAGTGAACATAATGCGATTTTCCAATCTCTACCGCCGGAAGCACAACAAAAAGTTGGGTTTTGCCCGCTTGCCGAGTTAGGCGTGAGTAAAATTATTTTAACCGGTTCTGGTGGCCCGTTCCGTGTAAAACCACTCGATGAGTTTGCAAGTATTACTCCGGCACAAGCGGTGGCACATCCGAATTGGTCGATGGGTAAGAAAATTTCAGTCGATAGTGCTACTATGATGAATAAAGGTTTGGAATATATTGAAGCCCGTTGGCTATTTAATGCTTCAGCAGATGAAATGGAAATTATTATTCATCCGCAATCGATTATTCATTCAATGGTGCGTTATATTGACGGATCAGTTATTGCCCAAATGGGGAATCCGGATATGTGTACGCCGATTGCACATAGTATGGCGTATCCGAAACGGATTAATGCCGGAGTAGCTCCGTTAGATTTCTTTAAATTGAAAGAGTTAACCTTTATTGAACCGGACTTTGCCCGTTATCCGAATTTGAAATTAGCGATTGATGCGTTTGCGGAAGGGCAATATGCGACAACTGCAATGAATGCGGCAAATGAAGTGGCAGTAGAGTCTTTCTTAAATGAACGTATTCGTTTTATCGATATTGTGAATGTGAATAGAACGGTAGTGGAAAATATTGCACCGATTCAAGTTAAAGAAATTGCTGATGTATTACATATTGATAAATTGGCAAGAGAATTAGCGGAGCAAGCTGTGATTAATTTATAAAAAACAAGCGGTGTAATTTGTCAGAAATTTTGCAAATTACACCGCCTGTCTATATGGCAACGAATTAACGAATAATACCACGAGTTGAGCGTTTAAAGAAATCTAAGAATAACTGAACAGTTGGTTCATTTGTCGCAAATTGCTCAATTTCTGGAATAACTTCTTCAATCGTTTTGCCGCTGCGGTAAATCAGTTTATACACATTACGAATGGCATGCATTGCCGGTTTGTCAAAACCACGGCGTTTTAAGCCTTCAAGGTTCACACCAAACGGTTGAGCATGATTACCTTGAGCCATCACATACGGCGGTACGTCTTGGCTAACCATTGAGCCACCACCTAGCATCACGTGTGAACCTATGACCACGAATTGATGAATTGCCGACATTCCGCCTACGATAACAAAGTCATCTAAGGTCACGTGACCGGCTAATGTCCCATTATTAGCAATAATACAACGATTGCCGATAGAACAGTCGTGAGCAATATGTGTATTGATCATAAATAGGTTATCGTTACCAATACGAGTAATACCGCCGCCTTGAACTGTACCACGATGAATGGTAACACTTTCACGGATTCGGTTTCGATCACCGATAATTACTTTAGTCGGTTCACCTTGATATTTTAAATCTTGGTTAATTTCACCGATGCTGGCGAATTGGAAAATCTGATTTTGTTCGCCGATTTCAGTATGACCATTGATCACGACGTGAGAATGAATAACCGTTTTTGCACCGATTTTTACGTCTTTTCCAATGACACTAAATGGACCAATTTCTACATTGGCACCAATTTGAGCCCCTTCTTCAATTACTGCTAATGGGCTGATTTTTGCAGTTGAATCAATTAATCGCATAATTTCTCCTTGAGCTTGGAGTATATTTATTTACGTGCACACATTAAATCTGCTTCACACACTAATTTTCCATCTACGAATGCTTTACCGGTAAACTTAGTGATACCACGCATTTCTTTTAAAAACTCAACTTCGAAAACGATTTGATCACCTGGTACAACAGGACGTTTAAAACGAGCATTGTCAATAGCGGCAAAATAGTAAAGTTCATCTGGGTTCATTTTACCATGAGTTGCTACAGCTAACACACCGGTTGCTTGTGCCATTGCTTCAAGAATAAGAACGCCAGGGAAAATAGGACTCGTAGGGAAATGACCTGTAAAACAAGGTTCATTAACTGTTACATTTTTGATCGCCTTTAGCCATTTACCTTCTTCATAATCGGTTACACGATCCACTAAAAGAAACGGATAACGATGCGGGAGCATATCCATGATTTCAGTCACTTCAATTACTCTTGGCTCTCTATTTTCTTGTACTTCAATAGTCATCTATTTTGCCTCAATAAGATATATAAATTTTAATTAAGTGAGTTATAAAAGTTTAGTTTATTCGGATAAACGTTTTTCTAGAGCTTTTAAACGTTTATTCATTTCATCAATATTCATAGTAAGTGCAGCGGTTTTACGCCATTCTTTATTAGTTTGTGCAGGAATACCCGATGAATAAATACCTTTTTCTGTGATCGGTTTCATAACCATGCTCATACCGGTAATAATGGCTCCGTCACAAATTTCCATATGCCCATTGATTACACTTGCACCACCAATTTGACAGAATCTACCTACTTTTAGGCTTCCTGCCATAATTACACCACCGGCAACAGCCGTGCCAAAACCAATATGTACGTTATGGGCAATTTGGCAGAGATTATCAATAATTACGTTATCTTCGATTACGGTAGGATCTAAAGCACCACGGTCTATACAAGTACAAGCCCCGATTTCTACACGATTACCGATAATCACACCACCAGTTTGTGGGATTTTAATCCATTGACCTTTATCATTGGCATAACCGAAACCGTCAGAACCGATAACTGCGGAAGATTGAATTAAACAATGACTGCCAATTTCAACATTATGGTATACCGAAACATTTGCCCAAAGTTGAGTACCTGTACCAATTTTAGTATTTTTACCGATAAAACAACCGGCTCCGATAATCACGTTATCACCCAGTTCGACACCGCTTTCAATTACTGCGTTTGCTCCGATAGATACATTCTCGCCTAGTTTTGCTTCGGGCGAAATGACTGCGTGAGCTGAAATACCATTTGCTGATTTAGGTGTGGAATCCATATATTGAGCAAGTTGTGCATAAGCCAAATAAGGATTATTAACAATGATTAAATTTTGAGATTCGCTACAAAACTCAATATCTGTTTCACTGACAATAATTGCACCTGCTTGAGACTGTGCTAACTGAGGACGATATTTTGCATTGGAAATAAATGTAATTTGTGACGAATTTGCTTTATCTAATGCGGCAATACTGGAAATAGCCAAATCGGCGTTACCCTTTAGAGTACCGCCGATCTGCTCCGCAAGCTCAATTAAACGGAAACTAGCCATTATTTTTTCGCTTCTTCTGGTTTAGTTGCTGTATCTTCAGGCTTAGATGCTTCTGTTGTAGCTGATTTAGCATTCTCTGGAGTTACATCTGCTTTTGGTGCCGGTTGCTCAATTTTGATTTCCGGATGTTTAGCTTTTAATGTGTCTAAAACAGCTTCAGTAATATCTTTACTTTCATCTTCTGCATAAAGTGCAACAGAAGGTGGGAAGACTAGAGTGTAACCTTTAGATTTAGCTACTTCTTTAATAGTAGCATTAATTTCTTCTACCACTTGTTTTTGTACTGTTTGAGGATCTTTGCCGCCAGCTTCTTGTTGTGCTTTATTAAGTTTCTCTTGGAAAGCATTTGCTTTTTTCTGGAATGCTTCGGCTTTCTTACCAAAATCTGCTTCACGCTTTTGAATTGCAGCAACTTTGTTTTGGAATGCTTTATATTCAGATTCGATAGCATTTTGGCGAGCTTGAATTTCTTTAGAACGTAAACGAGGGGCATCTTTTTCTAATGCTGCTGCTTTTTTCTTAAGTGATGCTTCAACATTTGCTTGTTCAGCTTGTAATTTTTTAGCATCACTTTCTAATTTATTTTTTTCAGCTGTTAATGATTTGTTTTCTGCTGCAAGTTTTTTCTCTTCTGCAGCAAATTTATTTTGGCTTTCTTTAATAAACTTATCGAATTTTTGTGCAGCATCAATTGCAACAGGGTGATTTTGTAATAAGTAATTCGGATCTACGAAGCCGATAGTATCGCTTGCTTGTGCTAAACCTGCGGTTGCTAATGCAGCACTTACTGCAGCTACTTTAAAAAATTTTTTCATGAACATTACCTTAATTAAATGTGTTATTGATAAAAGATAGCGGTCATTATTTTCAGCGTTTTTACAATAAAATTGTGAAAGATGACCGCTTTTACTAACAATTAGAATGAACTACCAATGCTGAATTGGAATTGTTCAATTTCATCACCGGAATATTTTTTGATTGGTTTAGCATAAGAGAATGATAAAGGACCAATCGGTGATTGCCATTGGAACGCCACACCTGCTGATGCACGTACGCGTTTGTAATCTTTATAATCCGGTAAAGTTGGATATACAGATTTTTTCCATTTAGTATTCCAAACACTTGCCGCATCTACAAATAATGAAGTACGCACATTGTGTTGGTATTTGTCACTAACAAACGGAGTCGGTGTAATTAATTCTAAACTTGCTGTTGCCATTGCATTACCACCAATAACATCATCACTTACAGAAGTAAATGCACGTTGATCCGCGGAGTAATAAATTGCTTTAGGACCTACGCCACCGTAAGCGAAACCACGTAGTGAACCGATACCACCTGCAGAGTATAATTGATAGAATGGAACCTCTTTACCACCGAAGCCTTTTGTATAAGCCACACCAGCTTTAGTTGAAACTACCCATTTATGTTCACGGTTTAATGGATAATAGTTTCTGAAGTCAGCACTTAAGCGATAATATTTATTATCAGAACCCGGAATGGTCACTTTACCACCGATATTGGCTGTAGTTCCTTCTGTTGGGAAATAACCACGGTTTAAGCTGTTATAGTTCCAACCTAATGAGAAATCAAAATCATCCGCTTTGATACGCTCATAATGCGTATGACCAGCAATGATTGGGAAATCCATTGATTTCACATATTTTTCACGTGTATATTCACGTTCTACATTTTTTAATTTATCGTGGGTGTAGCCTAAACCTAAATAATATGAATTATTTTCATTTACCGGAAAGCCTAATGTACCATTAACGCCATAAGTTTGACGTTTATAAGACGCTGATGTATCGCTATCAGAGTTATCATAATCTTCATAGAAGATATTTCCGCCTAAACTTACACCATCTTTAGTAAAGTATGGTTCGGTATAACCTAAGTTTACACTGGTACCATAATCATTACGTGTACCACTTAAGCTGACTGTTGAACCCAAACCTAAGAAGTTATCTTGTTTAATACCAGCTTGATAACTGATTCCACTTTCTGTACCGTAGCCAATACCAAAGTTGATAGAGCCAGTATTACGTTCTTTGATTTTATAAACTAAATCTACTTGGTCATCTGAATTTTGAACATTTGGCATTGACATTTCAACCGACTCGTAGAAACCAGTACGTTCTAAACGAGATTTACCTAATGCAGCATTAGTTGTCGATAACCAAGCACCTTCTTGCTGACGCATTTCGCGGCGTAATGTTGAGTCTGCAGTAACATCGTTACCTTCAAAACGAATATTACGAACATAAATACGACGACCTGCATCTACAACAAAGTTGATCTGAACAGTTTTATCTTGCTCATTGAATTTTGGATAAAGATCGACCTTGGCACTTCCGAAACCGTGATCGCCAAGCACTTGTTTGATACCTTCTTCAATTTCTAATAATTCGCTTTTACGGAATAATTGACCTGGCTTAAAGTCTTTCAGTAAAGCATTTAGCTCTTTATCTAATTTAGCTGTGTTGCCAATAATACGAATTTCACTCACATTATATTGAGCGCCTTCGTGTATTTTATAAGTCAAATCGACTTCTGTTTTCTTATCGTTAAAACTTACATCCGTATCTTTTAATGCAAATTGAGCATAACCACGATTTTGATAGTAATCACGAATAGTTTCTAAATCTTGATTGTAAGATTTTTGTTCAAATTTACTACTTTCAAAAATATTCCACCAAGATACATCAGGCTGGATATCTAATTGTTTGGTAAGTTCTTTAGCACTAAATGCTTGGTTGCCTTCAAATTTAATATTTTTAACATAAGCAACATCGCCTTCGGTAATATTAAGTTTGACATTTACGCCGCCATTCTCAGCACGTGTTGTCGTTGTTTCAATTTTTGCTTCATAACGACCAATAGAGTGATAGTGTTCCAGTAGACCTTGTTTAAAACCTTCTACTTTTGCAGCATCATAAATTTCACCTTTAGTAATCAGGTTTGCTTTAAGATTATCTTGTAAAGGCTCTTTAGGAATAGCACTATTACCTTCAACATCTACGCTATTAATCAAAGGGCGTTCAGCCACTTTAATTACCAGTGTATTGCCTTCACGTGTCGCACGTACATCATCAAAACGGTTTTGACCAAAAAGCTGTCTTACTACATTTGCTACATCATTATCTGTTGCAGTTTGACCAACTTTGACAGGTAGTGCAGAAATAATCGCTTGTTCTGTTTCGGCTTGCACACCATCAACACGAATATCTTTAACAACAAAAGGTGCAGCAACGACCCCGTTTGCGATTAAAAGAGAAGAAAGTAATAATTTTTTCATTGAAATTATCCTATGAACGTTTTACAAAATTATTCGCGGAAATATCCGCTTATAACCTAAAAATTAAAAATGAATCAGATCATTAATGAAGGCAAATGCCATTAAACTTAATACAAAAAATACACCGATTTGTTGGAATCGCATACGAATTTTTTCAGAAAGCGGTTTACCTTTAATGCCTTCAGCACCAAGTAAAATAAGTTGTCCGCCATCAAGCGGAAGAATTGGAAATAAATTCATTACACCAAGGTTGACACTGATTAGTGCCATAAAACCAATGTAATAAATCCAACCAATTTCAGCAGTTGCTCCTGCACCTTTCGCCATAGATATCGGACCACCCATATTTTTGAGAGAGAGTTCACCAGTAATTAAATTACCAATAAATTGCAGGATTGTTTTAACTAAAGAACCTACTTTTTCAATGCTCTTCCATAAAGCAGTTAGAATATCATATTTTAACTCGGTTCGATACTTATCGGCTAAAGGTTCATAATTCGGGACAATACCGATAAGATAACGTTCATCTTTCATTTCTGGTTGAATAGATACCGTTTGGTGTTTACCGGCTTTTTCGATGATTAATTCTATAACTTGTCCGGTTTGAACCTGTTTAATTAAATCAAACCAATCAAAAGGCTTTTGATTAACTGATAGGATTTTATCGCCGGCTTGTAAACCGCTTTTAGCTGCTGGAGAATTTTCCATCACCTGTTTGATATCAGGGGTAACAATGCTGCTTTTGGTACGAATCCCTAATGTAGTAAGTGGGTTTTCTTTATTACCGTCCACATTCCAATTTGAGAGATCCAAAGAAAATCGCTGTAAACGATCTTCGCCCATTAGACTACCTTCAATCTCGACTTGATTTTTTCCGACTGAACCGATTAATGCTAAAGTGGTTTCTTCCCAGTCTTGCACGTTAGAAGAATCAACCCGCTTAATTTCAAAGTCAGTAGGTAGCTTTGCTTGTGCCGCAATCGTATTTGGTAAAACCTGACCAATAACCGGTTTTAAGGTTGGAATACCGTTTGCAAATACAATCCAGTAGGCAAATACGGCAAAAATAAAATTAGCGAGTGGACCGGCAATAATAATAAAAGCTCTTTGTAATACGGATTTACTTTCAAGCATTTGTTCTTTTGGAGCTTGATACTCACTTTCGCCGTTATACATTTGTACATAACCACCCAGCGGAATTAATGAGAAAGCAAATTCCGTACCGTATTTATCCGTTTTTTTAAATAAAACTTTGCCGAATCCGATAGAAAAACGAATCACTTTGACACCACATTTACGTGCCGCCCAAAAGTGACCGTATTCATGTACGAAAACCAGTACGCAAATTAAGATAAAAAATGCAATAACAGAGGTCATAACATCCTATAAAACAAAGAAAAAGAAGGTTGCAAAGAACGGAATTGCTGCGGTTAAGCTATCAATACGATCTAAAATACCGCCATGTCCCGGAATTAAGTTACTACTGTCTTTAATGTTCGCTTGGCGTTTAAACATACTTTCTGCTAAATCACCGAGTACAGAAATAGCTACTGTAGCGACCGAAACTAAAATAAACGGTAATGTCGCCAGTTCACGTCCGAATACATTATTCGGTGCGAATTCTAAGAATAGAAAAGCGATCACAGATGAAGTAATTAAACCACCGATAGCACCTTCCCAAGATTTCCCCGGAGAAACTTTTGGAGCGAGTTTGTGTTTACCGAATGCTCTACCAAAGAAATATGCACCGGAATCAGCTCCCCAAACTAATAAACAAACGTAGAGTAATAAATAGGTTCCTTGAAATTCATCAATCGCATAGTTATTAAAGCGTAAAGCAAGTGCCGCAATAAAAAATGGAATTAAGGTACAAAAACCGAAACAAAATTTAGCAATTACAGATTTCGCCCAGACATTTGCAGTTTTTGGATAGCTGACAACTAAAAGGAAAGCGATAAACCACCAAATGCAAGAGATAAAGAGTAGCGGAGTGGTTTCATCTGTTAGGAAACGAGTAGCACGGATATAATCCGAATTTGCAAAAATCAGTAAAATAAATAAACATACCGTCACAAAAGCAACAATAGCACGAGATAAAGAATGTTTAAAACCGGCGAATTGAGCCCATTCCCACATCGCCGCAGTAATAATCGCGGCTAAAATAATAGTTAATGGCAGCGGCGAAAGCAGAAAAATACCAGCAAGTACGGCAATGACCATAACGATCGCAGAAAGTACACGTTCCTTAAGCATTGATAAAACCCTTATAATTATTAGCAACCGCCAAAACGGCGATCTCGTTGTTGATAAGCAATAATTGCTTCACTAAAATATTCATCATTAAAATCAGGCCATAAAACCGGACTGAAAAAAAGTTCCGCATAAGCGATTTGCCATAACAAAAAGTTACTGATACGTTGCTCGCCACTTGTGCGGATCAATAAATCCACTTGAGGTTGTTCGCCTGTTATCAAGGCTTTTTGAAAGCTGTCTACCGTAATATCCGAAACACCGATTTCACCTAATTTTACTTTAACGGCAAGTTGTTGTGCTGCTTGAGTAATATCCCAATAACCGCCATAGTTCGCTGCAATATTCAAAGTGAGTCCAGTATTATGGGCTGTAAGTGCTTCAGATTCAGCGATACGTTTTTGGAGATTCTGATCGAATCCTTTTTTATCACCAATAATTTTTAAGCGGATATTATTCTTATGCAGTTTTTTTACTTCGGAATCTAAGGCTCGCATAAATAATGACATTAATGCGGATACTTCCGCTTCTGGTCGATTCCAATTTTCACTACTAAAAGCATAAAGCGTTAATACTTTAATGCCGTGTTTTGCGGCAAAACTTACTGCGGAACGTACCGCTTTTACTCCCTTTTGATGGCCAAAAACGCGTAATTTCCCTTGTTGTTTAGCCCAGCGTCCGTTGCCGTCCATAATAATTGCAACGTGTTGAGGCATATTTTGAGGATCAAAATTCACAGAAGTTCTCGCTTTAGTTAGATAGTAATTAACAAATGAGTAAAATGGTAATAACTATATCATAGGATAAGACGCTAAGATAGACACCAAGGGAATTGACCATATAAAAATGCAAAAGTTTATAGTGAAAGTGAATAAATCAGGAAGTTTTTACTTCCTGATTAAAGAGATAGGCTAGAAATTATCTTTCTGTTGGCGTAATGCAATAAATTGAGCTAAATCGACCGCTTGTAAGAACGGATTGATTTGTAATTCTCTTGCTAAAGTAGTCGGTAAGGTTGGCTGATTACGAGAACGGAGAATTTCCGCTCTTTCCTGAATTTCAAACAGTTCACAACTTGGCGGCAAGACTGCTTCTGCAAATTTGAGATTACTTAATGTGTATTCATGTGCAGGGAATATTTCAACAAATTCAGGCAATGCTTTGAAGCGTTGTAATGCCTCAAATTGTGCTTGATAATCGCCGGTAAAGACACGTCCGCAACCGGCAGAGAATAGTGAATCACCACAGAACAGATATTCATTACCGAATAAATAGCTAACGTGCTGAGCGGTATGACCGGTACTTTCAATGACTTGGACATCATAATCAAATAAAGTGAGGTGATCCTCTGGTCTAACGATATGATTAGCAAATTGAGCAACTTCTTGTGGGCCATAAACCGGTATTTGAGGGTAATGAGTGAGTAAGTCCGGCATACCATCAGTATGATCGTGATGATTGTGTGTTAATAAAATAGCGGTCAAATTTAGCTGATTTTTTGCAATAAATGTCAATACGGGAGCAGCGTCTGACGGATCGACAATAATCACGTCATTATCTTTTTGAATTGCCCAAATATAGTTATCGGAGAGTGCCGGAATGGGAGTAATGTTTAACATAATACTTTCCTATAAAATATAAAAAAAGAATACATGGGAAGCCCATGTATTCATCAAATCGAATTATTTTAAAAAGAGTGCTGCTGCACCACGTGTACCGCCGGAATCGCCGTGAATCGCTTTTTTGAAGACCGGTACTTTCGCACTACGCATTAAATGTGGCGGAAGTGCTTTTGGCAATGCCTCATAAATATGATTAAAATTAGATAAACCACCACCGAATACAATCATATCCGGATCAAGAATGGTAATGAGATTACTGATACTGATTGCCATTAATTCGATATATTTATCCACAAATTCGACAAATTTCGGCTCTTTTTGATAGAAACGTTCGATAATTTCTTTTGCTGATAGGCTTTCACCGATGAGATCTCTAAATAGCATCTCAAAGCCGCGACCAGAAATGTAAGTATCTAAGCAAGCATGGTTACCACAGCCACATTCATAAATCGGCGCATTATCCCAACCTAATAGCTTTAAAGCGTGATAATTCAGTTGCATATGACCGACTTCGCCAGCCATACCGATTCTGCCGGAATGAATTTTACCGTCAAACACAAAACCACCGCCAAAACCAGTACCGATAATTAAACCGAGTACGGTGGAGAATTGTTGGTTATTCGGATCCCAAGCTTCCGAAAGGGCGAAGCAGTTAGCATCATTTTCCGCTCGTACTTCACGGCCTAAACGTTCGCTTAAATCTTTTAAAATTGCTTTGCCGTCAGCCACTCGAATATTGGTAATTTCCGCAATACCGGTTTCACGATTTACAAAGCCGGGTAAGCCTAAACCGACAGAACCTTGTTCGCCGAATTTGTGATCGGCGTTACGTACTAAGGTTTCCACCGTATCAAGCCATTCTTCATAATTAGTTTGTGGGGTCGGCACTCGTTCGCTATACAGCTTTTCAAGCTGCTCATTAAATGCCGCCAACTCAATTTTTGTCCCACCGATATCTAAACCGTAATAAATAGCCATAATTAGCCTCGCTTTTGAAAGATTTTGAAAGTCTCTAAGAAAGGAATCACCCAAACAAACACGATAATGTGGAATGCCCAAGAAATTAACGTGCTAACAAATAAATCGATAGGGTAGTGCATACCTAGGCGTAAACGACTGATCAACATCAAACCTGCCCATAAAATTGCAAAAATTTGGGCAAAAATGACCGCTTTTCCAGTTAAACCGAAGAGCAATCCACCGAAGACCAATAACCAAGAAACGGCAAAAATGGTATGACCTGAAGGAAATGAATAGCCTAATTCACCCGCTTGATGTTCTGCAACAAAATCAGCATCAGCAGGATGCGTTTTTTCAGCGAGAGAAAGCACGGTTTGTGCTTGTTCTACTTTGGGTAGTGCGTAAAATTGTTCTGTTTGTGCTTGGAACATTTCCGTCACAAAGGGGCGAGGCTCTTTAAATACTGCTTTTGCTCCTTCTTTGATGATTTGCGTGCCGACAACAGAACCGGCACAAATAAAACCGACTAAAAACCATGAGTAACGTTTACGTGCAAGCCACATCAAGCAAAGCATAAAGAGCACACAGGTAATTAATGCGTAAGGCGTTGAACCCGTTTCGGTTAAGAAAAACAACCAAAAATCAAGATCGTAAAGACGGTAATCCATTCCGCCAAATGTCCATTTCCAACCGGTCGCCCAAGTAAATAACGGCACAAGTAACATCAAAAAAGTGAAAATCGAGAGTTTTTTAATCACGGAAAATTCCTTATAAAAAAGACCGCTTGCAAGCGGTCAGATTTGGCTAATAAATTACGAAATGGCTTTTGTTGCTTTTGGTAAGCTGATTTTCTTTTCTTCACTTTGGCGATAAAGAACAAGAACGTGACCGATAGTTTGCACGTTAGTTGCTTTGGTTTCACGCACGATCGCATCGATGATTAATTGTTTGGTTTCACGTTCCGCACCTGAAATTTTTACTTTGATTAATTCGTGGTGATCTAATGCGTTTTCGATTTCAGCTAACACGCCTTCTGTTAAGCCGTTGCCGCCAAGCATGACAACCGGGCTTAAGTGGTGTGCTAAACCTTTTAAAAATTGTTTTTGTTTCGTTGTTAATGTAATAGACATTGTTTTTAAACCTGTGGTTTGTTGAGAATAAAATTTGGCGTAGAAAATAGCACAAAAGGGGCGAATTTTAAAGTAAAATGCAGAGAACAACAAACAAAATAAACCAGAAAAGGACTGATTATGCCAACGTTAAGTGTTGCGATGATTGTAAAAAACGAGGCTCAGGATTTAGCGAAATGTCTTGAAACCGTGCAAGGTTGGGTGAATGAAATTATTGTGCTGGATAGTGGTAGTAGCGATGAAACCGTACAAATCGCTGAAAATTTCGGTGCGAAAGTTTATGTAAATTCCGACTGGCGAGGTTTTGGTAAACAACGTCAATTGGCTCAGCAATATGTCACCAGCGATTATGTTTTATGGTTGGATGCGGATGAACGTGTCACACCAGAATTAAAACAGAGCATTTTACAAGCGGTCGAAAAAAATGAAAAAAATACCGTCTATCAAGTAAGTCGTTTAAGCGAAGTATTCGGTAAACAAATTCGTCATTCGGGGTGGTATCCTGATTATGTGGTGCGTTTGTATCGTACCGATTTTGCGAAATACGGTGATGAATTAGTACACGAAAAAGTCCATTATCCGAAAGATACAACAGTGAAAAAATTAACCGGTGATTTACTGCATTTTACATATAAAGATATTCATCACTATTTAGTGAAATCGGCAAGTTATGCTAAAGCGTGGGCAATTCAGCGACAAAATGCAGGAAAAACTTCGAGTTTATTTGATGGCATCACGCACGCTTTAGGTTGTTTTGTGAAAATGTATTTATTAAAAGCAGGCTTCTTAGACGGTAAACAAGGTTTTCTGTTAGCAGTACTCTCAGCTCATTCAACTTTTGTTAAATATGCGGATCTTTGGAACAGAACTCGGAAGTAATCAAGATAATTTAAAATCCGTGTATTTAGTATATTTAGTGATAGAAGTTTTTTATCACGGATAACTCAAAGTACACGGAATAATAAAATAAAGTATAGAATGATTAATAGCTATTTTCAGTATGTTATGAGTATTTTTGAATATTAAATGTATTAGTCGTAGAAATATTTTATTCAAAATAAGCTGAAAAGCGTTCTAATTCCAGCCAAATTTCATCACTAAATTCTTGTTTTACTTGCTTTTCCAATTCTGCTAAGCGTTGAATAAGTTGATACAGCTTTTTATAGGTTAAGCGTTGCACAGCTGCTTGATAAAAAGGGCGGCGATTTTGCCAGACTTTTAAGCGGTCGAATTCCGCACGTAAATTACCTATATATAACGGCTGACTGCTATTTTGTACTGGTTGCGGAGAGCGAGTAATTTCTAGTAACACCAATAATTCTTTTTGAATAATACGTAACAAGACAACTGGCTGAACTTCCTCATTTTGTAGATGTTTTAAAATACGTTCCGCACGGGCAATTTTGCCTTCTAACAGGGCATCAATCCATTGAAACGGTGAAAATTGTGCGGATTGTTCTACCACTTCTTTCGCACGAACAAGGGAGATTTGTCCGTCATTAAAGCGAAGCTGTAGCATTTGTAATACTTGTTTTAACGCTAATAAATTCCCTTCATAGCTATAACAGAGTAGTTGCACTGCTTCCGGCTCAATCTGCAATTCCATCGCTTTGGCTCGTTGTGAAAGCCAAGTCGGTAATTTAGTGATTTCCGGTGTTTGGCAATTAACTTGTACGGTTTGGGCTTCAATTTGAGTGAACCATGCTTGTTTTTCCATTGCCTTACTGAATTTCGGTAAGCAGAGAATCAACAATAGATCCGGATGGCTAAAACGGCATAACTCCGTAACATTTTTCATTTGTGCTGCAGTTAGTGCTTCCGGCAGATTGAGAATAATAATTTGGCGGTTAAAGAACAAACCGTTTGATTGTGCTGCCTCAAAGAGATCTTCCCATTTAGTATCATTTGCAATGCTGACTTCTTGCTTCTCATCGAAATCGGCTAAACGAGCGGCTTGCACGATATGATCTTTGCTTTCATTTAGTAATAACAGATCATTCCCTGTCAAGAGATAAAAAGGGGAGAGACTTTTAGATAAAACAATAGGAAGTGCTTCAGGAAAAACTTTTTGCATATTGAAAACCACGGATTACACGGATAAACACGGATTAGTAGTTTGCAAAAAAGCACAAGAATCTAACCGCTTGTTTGCGTGAAATCCGTGTTATCTGTGGTTAATGAATTATTTAGCTTGATTTAATTCTTTATGTAAGCCAGCCATTTTGATAATAAGCTGACGAGATGCCTGTTCGTACATATCTTTCATAATCATTTCTTGCTCTGCCGATTTTGCTAATGCGGCACGAGAGTCATCAAAGAAAGTACGGTGAACGGAAACTTCTAACGGATATGCGCCTTTTTTTGGTACATCCACGATTGCTTGTACATTTAACGTGAGTAATTTTTCTGCTTCACGTGCTTGTTTAAACACCGAAACGACTTTACTGTCACTTGACGCACCAACAAGACGTAATTTAGCAATACCTTCTGTAGCAGACACTAATTTCACATCGTTAAGCTGTAACTGATGGCGTAAAGTACGTGACATATCGCTATGTTGATCAGCACTTTCAAACGTCAGAGTACGCAAATCTTGCGGCAGCACTTCATTATTTTTGAAGTGCCAACCGCAAGCGGTTAAACCGAGAATTGCTAACAGCGTGAGTTTTTTTAACATTGGGAACTCCCATTTACATTAGTTTATAGGGACGTACGGAGTACGACCTTTTCCATCAAATAAAGGGCGAACATCATTCGCCCCCATTGCTATTAGGCTTTTACTGCAAAACTTAACATCTTATACGGTATATAGATTTCTTTCACGATTTCTACGCCTTCTAAGAATTTCGCTACGTTTGCATCCGCTTTCGCAATCGCTTTGACTTCCTCTTCGGTTGCTGTTGCTGAAACGGTGACTTTACCACGTACTTTACCGTTTACTTGCACCACAACTAATTTTTCGTCTTCAACCATGGCTGATTCGTCCGCAACCACCCATGGTGCAAAGTCAATCGTATCGCTATTGCCTAATGCTTGCCATAACTCGAAACAGATATGTGGCGTAATTGGGTAAAGCATACGTACTACCGCACTTAATGCTTCCGCCATGACCGCTTTATCTTGTTCGTTTTCCAATGATACTCTTGTTAACTTATTCATCAATTCCATAATCGCAGCGATTGCGGTGTTGAATGTTTGGCGGCGACCGATATCATCAGATACTTTCGCAATGGTTTTGTGTACGTCACGACGAAGTTCTTTTTGTGCTTTACTTAATGCGGTTACATCTAATGCAGCTGTTGCAGGATTTTGGCTGTATTCATACACTAGATTCCACACACGACCTAAGAAGCGTTTTGCACCTTCCACACCGGATTCTTGCCATTCAAGCGTCATTTCTGCCGGTGAAGCGAACATCATAAATAAACGTACTGTATCCGCACCATATTTTTCCACCATTTCTTGTGGGTCGATACCGTTATTTTTCGATTTCGACATTTTGGTCATACCGCTATGTACTAACTCACGACCTTCTGGATCAGTCGCTTTGATAATGCGGCCTTTTTCATCACGTTCTAATGTCACTTGTGTTGGGCTAACCCAAATACGCTCATTAGTCGGGCTGGTGTAGTAGAACGCATCGGCAAGCACCATACCTTGGCATAAAAGTTTGGTTGCCGGTTCGTCAGAATTTAAAATGCCCGCATCACGTAATAATTTGTGGAAGAAACGGAAGTAAAGCAAGTGCATCGTTGCGTGCTCGATACCGCCGATATATTGATCGACTGGTAACCAGTAGTTTGCCTCGTCAGAATCTAACATCCCTTCGTGATATTGTGGGCAAGTATAGCGTGCGTAGTACCAAGACGATTCCATAAAGGTGTCGAATGTATCGGTTTCTTTTAATGCAGGTTTACCGTTATAAGTGGTTTTTGCCCATTCAGGATCGGCTTTGATCGGGCTTTGTACGCCGTTCATTACCACATCTTCAGGCAGAATGACCGGTAAATCTTGCATTGGTACGGTAACGACTTCGCCGTCTTCAGTAGTCATCATTGGAATTGGCGCACCCCAGTAACGCTGACGAGATACACCCCAGTCACGTAGACGGAAGTTTACTTGGCGTTTACCTACGCCCATTGACTCTAATTTATCTGCAATCGCATTAAATGCTTTGTCGAAATCTAAACCATCAAATTCAGCAGAATTGATTAATTTACCGTGTTCGGTATAAGCCGCTTTTGTGAAATCCCATTCAGCACCATCAAGCGGTTGAATTACTTGATTAATTTGCAAACCGTATTTTTGTGCAAATTCAAAGTCACGCTCATCGTGTGCAGGTACAGCCATTACCGCACCCGTGCCGTAGTGCATTAACACAAAGTTCGCAACCCAAACCGGTACTTCTTTACCTGTTAACGGATGGATAGCAAACAAACCTGTCGCCATCCCTTTTTTCTCCATTGTTGCTAATTCTGCTTCTGCAACTTTGGTGTTTTTCGCTTCACGGATAAATTCTGCAAGTGCAGGATTGTTTTCTGCTGCTAATTCTGCTAATGGATGAGCTGCGGCAATCGCAACATAGCTCACGCCGAAGAAGGTATCCGGACGAGTGGTATAAACCGGTAATTCTGCGTTTGAACCGGCGATTTTGAAAGTAATTTCAACCCCTTCAGAACGACCGATCCAGTTACGTTGCATAGTTTTTACTTGATCAGGCCATTGTGGAAGATTATCTAAGTGATTTAATAATTCTTCCGCGTAGTCGGTAATTTTGATAAACCATTGTGGAATTTCACGCTGTTCCACAGGTGTATCACAACGCCAACAACAACCTTCGTGAACTTGCTCGTTCGCAAGTACGGTTTCATCATTCGGACACCAGTTTACTGTTGAGGTTTTTTTATACACTAAACCTTTTTTATAAAGCTCAGTAAAGAACCATTGTTCCCATTTATAATATTCCGGACGACAAGTGGTGACTTCACGATCCCAGTCGTAAGAAAAGCCCAACATTTTGAGTTGACCTTTCATATACTCAATGTTTTCATAAGTCCATTTCGCCGGTGCAGTATTATTTTTTACTGCTGCACCTTCCGCCGGTAAACCAAAAGCATCCCAACCCATCGGTTGTAATACGTTTTTACCAATCATACGTTGATAACGAGAAACCACATCACCGATTGTGTAGTTACGCACGTGACCCATATGTAATTTGCCTGACGGATACGGCAACATTGAAAGGCAATAGTATTTCTCTTTTGTTACATCTTTAACCGCTTTAAAAACTTTATTCTCTGCCCAGAATTGCTGAACCTTAGGTTCAATCGCACTTGGGTTATATTGTTGTTGCATAAATTTTAACCTTTGAATCTTGTCGAAAAAATTGCAGTTAGCATACCTCAAAAACGACTTTTTTTGAATGGTAAGCGGTCGGATTTTAGGGATTTTTTACAAGCGTAGGGTAATCGCCGTATAGATCGTACAAAATTTGTGTATTAGCATTTTTATTTTGTGATTGCCGTCAAAAAATAGATTTTTTGTTTTTGGTATTTCTAGGTTTGCACAGGATAATACTCAAAGTGACAAATAAAGGAGAATCACTATGAAGAATATGTTGTTGATGAGCGGTTCAAAATATAAAGATACTGCTTATTTAGTGCATACTTTACCTTGGTTAGCACGATTTTTAGCTGACTATAAAGGCAAGAAAGTGGCTTTTGTACCTTATGCAGGCGTACGCCGTTCTTTTGATGAATATGAAGCAACCGTACAAAATGCCTTAAAATCTTTAGAGGTTGAAATCGTTTCGGTGCATCGAGGCAAACAACATCGAGATATTATCGAACAAGCGGATGTGATTGCTGTTGGTGGCGGTAATACTTTCTGCTTGTTGAAGCAAATGTATGAACATCATTTATTAGATGCTATCCGAGCCAAAGTAAATAGCGGCACACCTTATTTCGGTTGGAGTGCCGGTGCAAATGTTGCAGGCAATTCGATTATGACTACTAACGATATGCCGATTACTTACCCTCCGTCTTTTAATGCATTAAATCTCTTTCCACATCAAATTAATCCGCATTTTATTTCCGGCAAAATGCAAGGGCATAACGGCGAAAGCCGAGAAGAACGTTTAGAAGAGTTTTTGATTGTTAACCCTCAAGCTCAGGTTTATGCTTTGCCGGAAGGGACCGCATTACATATTCAAGGCGAACAAGCGACCGTACTCGGTGAGCAAGATATTCTCTGTTTTAGTGAAAATATGCAGCTTGTCAGAAAAGCAGTTAATTCAACATTTAATTACTAAGGAATTTGTTATGGATGAACTTAAACCTTTTGTTGCCATTATTGGCATTTTAGTCACGGTTTACCTACTGATAAAAAAATATGAAACAAGAACCGTGTTAATCGGTATCGGTTTGATTATGTCGGTTGTAACGCTTAATCCGATGGGGGCATTAGATGCTTTTGCTAAATCAATGACCTCAAGTGGTCTGATTATGGCGATTTGTGCCAGTATGGGTTTTGCCTATGTGATGAAATATACCCAATGCGATACGCATTTGGTGCATTTACTTACTAAACCGTTAAGCGGTTTGAAATTCTTTTTGATTCCGATTGCAACGATTCTGACTTTCTTTATCAATATTGCAATTCCATCCGCGGCGGGTTGTGCGGCAGCGGTAGGGGCAACTTTAATTCCGGTATTAAAAAGTGCAGGTGTACGTCCGGCAACCGCAGGGGCGGCAATTTTAGCCGGTACGTTTGGTTCAATGATGAGTCCGGGTTCTTCTCATTCGGCAATGCTGAGTGAAATGTCAAATTTAACCATTACTGAAGTGAATTTAGCCCACGCACCTTATACAACGATTGCCGGTGTTATCGGTGCGATTGCTTTGACGGTCATGGCAATTATTTTGAAAGATTATGGTGAGGAACACCGTAAAGCCTATTTAGCCGAGCAACAAAATGCAGAAACTAAATTTAGCGGTGTGAATCCGTTATATGCACTTGCTCCGTTATTACCGTTAATTATTCTTGTTATTGGCGGTACGGAATTACAAAAGACACCGGGCTTAGAATGGACCCAAATGGGCGTACCGCAAGCGATGTTAATCGGTGCGATTTATGCGATTGTCGTAACACGTATTTCACCGGTTAAAATTACCGAAGAATTTTTCAACGGTATGGGGAATTCGTATGCTAATGTTCTCGGCATTATTATTGCCGCAAGCGTATTTGTATCCGGCTTAAAAGCAACCGGCGCTGTAGATTCAGCGATTGAATTTCTTAAACACTCCAATGAATTTGTGCGTTGGGGAGCAACTATCGGACCATTCTTAATGGGGATTGTGACCGGTTCGGGTGATGCGGCGGCGATTGCATTTAATACTGCAGTAACACCTCACGCAGTAGAATTAGGCTATACTCACGTGAATTTAGGTATGGCGGCAGCGATTGCCGGTGCTATCGGTCGTACAATGTCACCGATTGCCGGAGTAACGATTGTTTGTGCAGGATTGGCGATGGTCAGTCCGGTCGAAATGGTAAAACGTACCGCACCGGGTATGATTTTAGCCACCTTGTTCTTGGCGTTGTTTATGTTGTAATGTAGCTATAAAAAATAAGCGGTCTGAATTTGCAAAAAATTGACAAATTCAGACCGCTTGTTTATTTCAGTAGAGTGATTAAGCGGTAATTACTTCCATACCGCCCATATATGGACGTAATGCTTCAGGCACAGTGATTGAGCCGTCAGCGTTTTGGTAGTTTTCAATTACTGCCACTAAAGTACGACCCACCGCTAAACCTGAGCCGTTTAAGGTATGGACTAAGCGAGTTTTCTTATCGCCTTTTGCTTTGCAACGTGCAGACATACGGCGAGCTTGGAAATCCCACATATTTGAGCAAGAAGAAATTTCACGATAAGTGTTTTGTGCTGGTAACCAAACTTCTAAGTCGTAAGTTTTTGCTGAACCGAAGCCCATATCGCCGGTGCAAAGCAGAACTTTACGGTATGGTAAACCTAAAAGTTGTAATACTTTTTCAGCGTGACCGGTTAATTCTTCTAATGCCTCCATTGATTTTTCCGGTGCAACGATTTGTACCATTTCCACTTTTTCAAATTGGTGCATACGGATTAAACCACGTGTATCACGACCGTAAGAACCTGCTTCAGAACGGAAACACGGCGTATGTGCGGTATAACGTAATGGTAATGTATCTTCATCAATAATTTCATCACGCACTAAGTTAGTTACCGGGACTTCCGCTGTTGGAATTAAGCTGAACGGACGTTGGGTTTCGTTCGGATCTTGACCTGTTAATGGTTGAGTATGGAATAAATCTTCGCCGAATTTTGGTAATTGACCAGTACCGAACAGCGTATCGTGGTTGACTAAGAACGGTACGTTTGTTTCCACATAGCCGTGTTGTTCAGTGTGAAGATCTAACATAAACTGCGATAAGGCACGGTGTAAACGAGCAAGTTTACCTTTCATTACCACAAAACGGCTAGCCGTTAATTTTACACCTGCAGCAAAATCTAAACCGTTTAACGCTTCACCTAATGCCACGTGATCTTTTACTTCAAAGTCAAATTGACGAGGCTCGCCCCAACGTGATACTTCTAAGTTTTCCGTGTCATCTTTACCTAACGGTACTTCGTCAGCTGGTAAGTTCGGCACAGATAAGAGTAACTCACGAATTTCCGCTTGTACTTGGTCTAAAGCGACTTTCGCTTCGTTTAATTCGTTACCCATATTATCTACTTCCGCTAATAACGCAGAAATATCTTCGCCACGAGCTTTTGCCGCACCGATGTTTTTCGAGCGAGAATTACGTTCCGCTTGTAAGGTTTCTGTTTTTACTTGAAGTGTTTTGCGTTGTTCTTCCAATGCTTTCACACGCTCTACATCAAGGGTAAAACCACGTTTAACTTTAAGTGCATTTGCAACATCGTCTAAATTAGTACGAAGAAGATTTTGGTCGATCATTTTTTATTCCTTAATTTTTAATTGTGACTACGGACGGCACAGGCAACACGGAGAGGCAAAAAATGGGTCAAATTTGACCGCTTGTTTCGTGTTGCTGTTATCCGTAGTTTTTGAAATTAGCCACGATTTGCGTTTTTCATAATACGCTGTTTCGCTACTTGCCATTCACGGTCTTTAATGTCTTCACGTTTATCGTGGAGTTTTTTACCTTTTGCCACGCCGACTTTCACTTTCGCCCACGCATTTTTCCAATAGAGCGACAGAGCAACAACCGTCATACCGTCTCGATTTACTTTACCGAATAGCGAATCCAGTTCACGCTTATTCAATAGTAATTTACGGGTGCGAGTCGGGTCACAAACAATGTGAGTGGAAGCCATATTTAATGGCGTGATGGTTGCACCGAATAGAAATGCTTCGCCGTTACGAAATGTCACGTAACTGTCGCCGATATTCGCTTTACCGGCACGCAACGATTTTACTTCCCAGCCTTGTAATTCTAAGCCGGCTTCAATTTCTTCTTCGATAAAATATTCATGACGAGCACGTTTATTTAGTGCAATCGTATTCGAAGCTACTTTTGGTTTTTTTGCCATAATTTAAAAAGATTGAGAAAAATTTATAAGATTCTACCGCAAAGCCGCCTAACAGTGAACAGTAACCGTTTAAAATCAAGCGACAAGCGGTTAAATTTGCGAAAAATTTTGCAAAAATAACCGCTTGCCATTGTTACTCAAGCATATCCGCCAATAAGAATTGTAATACCGCATCCATACGTAAATGCGGAATCGGTTCGCCATAGGCGAGCGGTTTAGGTTCGAATTGGTCGAACTCAAAGTTGTTAAACTGCCAATAGTTTGTATCAGGCAAACGGCTTGGTACCGTGCCAGGGTAAAGCGTCACTTGTTTTTTATCGGTTGAACGAATGCCTCGAATCGCTTTAATTTGCGTACCGTTTTGGGTAACCACCACCGGATCGGTCGCTCGAATTGCCGAAATAGCGTGATAGCCTGTTTCAATACCGTCAAAAGCAGCATGTCGTCCGCCTTCCTGTACTAATTGACGCATCAGACTTTCCAAATTTGGTAGTTGATCGCTAGTGATATGATCCGCTTTGGTCGCAATAAATAGGAGTTTATCAATATTGGACGAAAACAGGCGATGAAATAACGAACGATTGCCATAATGAAAATGTTTAAACAACTGCTGCAAGCCGATTTTCATTTCTAAAAATGCCTCTAAGCCGTGGTTTAACGGCGTTAAACAATCGGCAAGAATCACTTGGCGGTCGAATTGTGAAAAATAGTCTTCATAAAACGGTTTAACAATCTTTTGCTGATATTGATTGTAACGTTTTTTAAGCATTTGGAACGTACTGTTTGCCGGAGAGTTCTCAAGTTTTTCCCAATCGGCTTCACTTAAATCTAATAACGGAAAGAACTGAAAAACCGGCGCACCTTTTAAATTTTCTGTCGGTAAGACAAATCTCCTGGCTGAATATATTGCATACCGGCTTGTTTACATTCCAACAAATAAGTGGTGTAAATTTCGCTTAATTCGGCAAGTTGGTTTTCGTCTGCTTTAGTAAAAAGATCTAATTTTTTGACCGCTTGTAACCAAGGCTGCGCCAGTTCTGCACGTTTTCCTTTATGCACTAATTGCTGAGCTTGTGACCATTGTTTGAAAGATTGCGAGAGTAGTGGCAAGTCTAACAGCCATTCTCCCGGATAATCGAAAATATCCAAGTAGAGCGTACCGGTTTCTTTTAAATGTTTGAGTAAACCGTCTTGACGTTGGTAGCGGATCGCTAAGCGAATTTCGCTGATACCAGTGGTGGATGCAGCCCATTGTGGCGGGTCGTTTTCCAAGCATTGACGGTTTTTATCGTATTCAAAACGGGGAATGGTTAAGTCACCCTGTTCAACTCGCTTTACCGAGAGAATTTGCCCATTGCGTGCTGCACCAAATAAATTGACGTGTGCATGGCTGTCTTTATTGATATGCAATAGCTGATCGACAAAACTGGTAATAAAGGCGGTTTTGCCGCTACGACTTAAACCGGTCACGGCAAGGCGAAGATGATTATCTAAACCACGCTGTACAAATTTATGTAGTTTATTTTGGATTTGATTAAACATTGCTAGAATAGTTTGAAATGAGATAATTCGATCATAGCAAAAAAGGCGGTATGACAAAATGGAAAACGAAATTGAATTAAAAATAATGTTAACGGAAGATAATGCTGAGTTTATTAAAACTTGGCTGAGTCAACAACGTATTATTCAGCAAGATATTGATGAATTAGGTAATACGTATTTTGATACCCCAACACAATTTTTTGCCGGTCAGCAAATAGGATTAAGAGTAAGAAGTAAAAATCAATGCTATGAAATGACGCTAAAAACAAAAGGGGAGATTATAGGCGGTTTACATATTCGTCCGGAGTATAACTTGCCGTTAGCGAGTAATCAGCCTGATTTCAAGCGATTGGTTTCTCACTTTGATTTACAAATAGAAAATGTTGAACAGATAGCCGAACAATTAAGACCGACTTTTAGTACGGATTTTGTACGCCACAAGTGGCTGATTGAGTTCCAGCAATCACAAATTGAAGTGGCCTTAGATAATGGCGTGATTAAAAATGAGTTCGGACAAGCAAAAATTTGTGAACTGGAGTTTGAATTGAAACAAGGTTCATTAGCCGATATTTTACAATTATTAGCTGAAATGCCTGTGCGTGACGGAATGTGGTTTAGCAGTTTAAGTAAAGCACAACGTGGTTATTTGATTGGACAAACAGTGAAATTTGAGCAAGAAATTGCTAAAGCGATTCAGACAAAAGAAGGTTATGAATTGGAGCAAATATTGGCAGACTATATTCGTACAATGCCGGAGAATAAGCCGGTTTTATCGACATTTAATGAATGTTTTTTAAGTGAGAAACATCATAATTGGCTCGAACTGCAAAATCATTTGAAAAGCCAATCATATTTAATAAAGAATATTGCCTATTTACAAGGTCTTTATTCATAGAAGCAAAATAGCCACTCGCTTGAGTGGCTATTGGCTATTTAACGATATTAAATGGCATGGCAGGAAATTCAATATTATTTATGCGTACTTGTAAAGTATATTCTCCTTTCGGATCGGTTTTATCGAATTTCCAACATTTACGGATAAATTCATTATTATGGCTTGCTAACTGTCTGGAAATCGTATGTGTTTTGCCATCATTACTAGATACTACAGTAACGCCTTGTTCGGTAAATTTAGCAGGAGCCGGTGCATTAAAGATTTCTGTTACCTGATTTTTAGCAGTAAAAGGAACATTCACCGCTTCCCAACAAAGATGTAAATTTTTTTGGCTGACTGAATAAGTCGTGCTTCTAATTGGTTTCGCCACTTTACCATTCAAATCGAGCAAATAGATTGCGAGCATTGGTCTGGTTTCTTTTGCTGGTGTTGTGTCTGGAGTAGTATTAGCTATTGCAGTTACTGAAGACAATAAGCCCATTGCTAACATTAAATGTTTCTTCATCGGTTAATCCTCTGTTTTTGATTGATATGCTTCTCTTAAACGATTGGCAATAATTTGAATCGCTTCACCGCTGCTCACGCCTTGAGCCATCAGTTCTTGAATTTGTTCTACAGCAGCTTGTTGCTGCTCGTGTGTTAAGGAAAGTAATGCGTTATCCATATTAATTTTTCTCAGATTGAAAAAAGTGTGGAAAGTTCCAGCTAAACTTTAAAAATAAATTTTGCCATTGTTCATCAAGCGGTGCAAAAATTTCGATTTTTTGCGCTGTTTTCGGATGCGTAAATTTCAAAAAATGCGAATGTAGCATTAATCGGTCGCAACCGGTTTTCTCGATTAGGGTACGATTTTGGTGCAAGTCACCATATTTAGTATCGCCCATAATCGGATGAAATAGATGTTTCATATGGCGGCGCAATTGGTGTTTGCGTCCGGTTTTCGGTAATAATTCAACCAAACTGTAACGTGCGGTTTGATGTTTGCCTGCCGGATAGGGCATTTCGACACTTGCAAGATTTTGGTAAAAAGTGACCGCTTGTTGGGCTTCTTTCGGTTGCGAAAACTTATCGGCAATTTTGTCTAAAATCACTTTTAGCGGATAATCGATCTCGCCTTTATCAAGCAGATAGCCTCGTACCACTGCTAAATAGCCTTTCTCCATTTGATGTTGTTCAAATTGTTCACTCATCAGGCGAGCCATTTCGCTATTTAATGCAAACAATAACACACCGGAAGTCGGGCGATCTAAGCGATGAATCGGGAAGACGTGCTGACCGATTTGATCACGTAAGGTTTGCATTGCAAACTGCGTTTCGTGTTTATCTAGCCATGAACGGTGAACTAACATTCCAGCCGGTTTATTAATCGCAATCAGTTCATCATCACGGTATAAAATCTCAAGTTCCATTTAATCCTTTAATAATAATTCAATCAATAACACCGGCTGATGAATTGCTTTTAAATAGCTTTCGTCTTTTAGGGATTCTTCCAAGTAAGGCGTAATCGAAAAATTGCGTGGTAAATCTGCACCGGCATCTAAAAGTGCGTGCATACGGGGAATAAAAATCCATTGTAACCATTGAGTTGGGCTAAGCGTGCCGAGACAAAACGGTTGATCGTTCGCTAAATCTTCCAAGCTCGGTGCAACCGCATCCCATTGTTTGTGAGTGCGTAATGCAATTTCTAAATCGGTTAAGTGTTGTCTAACTTTGGTTTTCATATTTAATTGAGTTCGTTAATCCAGTTTGGGTAAATAAGGTTTAAGGTACGTTCCATTGTTTCATAAACGGCTTTAGCGATAAACTCTGTGATCGGTTGATAATTGCCTAAATCACCTAACGCCAATGCACGATAATAGTCAGCTCGATTCTCAGCTTTTAAAATCGTCACTTGGAAACCTGCTTTCATTAATTCTAAATTCATCAATAAACGTCCAGTACGTCCATTACCATCAATAAAAGGGTGAATTGCTACAAATTTGTTATGTAGCATCGCAATGCGTTCAATCGGTTCCAATGTATTGAGATTTTGTTGGTTCCAATGCATTAATTCTTCCATTTGCGGATGAACTAAAAAAGGTTGAGGCGGTTGATATTCCGCACCGTTAATGACTATCGGTACATTTCGGTATTGTCCGGCTTCTCGTGCATTATCGGTTTTTTGTAGTAACAAATAGTGGAAGTTTTTTATTGTTGCTTCTGTCAGTGGTGCGTTTTCTTTTACAAGATCAGTTAAGTAACCAATAGCTTCTTGGTGGTTAATAATATCTAAATGATCTTTAAATGGTTTACCGTTGGCGGTAATTCCACTTTCAAGTAACACGCACGTTTCAAATATATCTAGTGTATTTCCTTCTATCGCATTGGATTGCTGATTATATTTCAACATTAAATCTGCTTGAATGTTTTTCATTACGGCGATATTAAGGGGGCGATGCTTATCAAGCAAAGTACGCATTTTATGAAGTTTGGTAATCAGCATAGTGAATTTATTGATAAATCAAAATAAGTGCCGTATTCTACCATTATCTGTGTTATCCACCAATTCATAATAAAAAGAGAAAATATGCAAAATCAGCCAACTATTCTGCAAAAAATCGTACAAGATAAAGCCGTTTGGATAGAACAAAAACAAAAAGAATTTCCACTTTCACAATTCCAACATCAAATTGTTCATACTGACCGAGATTTTTATGCGGCATTAGCGACAGCTTCGCACCAAGTGCCTGCGTATATTTTAGAGTGTAAAAAGGCTTCACCTTCCAAAGGACTGATTCGTGCCGAGTTTGATTTGGATGCGATTGCACAGGTCTATAAACATTACGCCTCTGTGATTTCTGTGCTGACCGATGAACAATATTTCCAAGGTGATTTTCGTTATATCGATCAAGTTAAGCGCCAAACAACGCAACCTATTTTATGCAAAGATTTTATGATTTCGCCGTATCAGGTGTATTTGGCTCGTTATTCAAATGCGGATGCAATTTTGCTGATGCTTTCGGTATTAGATGACGAAACTTATCGCAGATTGGCAGATTTAGCGCATTCTTTAGGTATGGGCGTTTTAACCGAAACTAGTACTGAGCAAGAGTTTGAGCGAGCGTTAGCGTTAGGCGCAAAAGTGATCGGTGTGAATAACCGTGATTTGCATACGCTGACGGTGGATATGAATCGCATTGTGCGTTTGGTAGAAAAATATCAGGATCAAATTCCGGCAGATGTCCGTTTGATTTCAGAATCAGGTATTTATGATCATTCACAGGTAAAAGCAATTAAGCCGTTTGCCCACGCATTTTTGATCGGCAGTAGCTTGATGGGCAGTACAGATTTAAATAATGCGGTACGTTCAGTGATTTTCGGTGAAAATAAAGTGTGTGGTTTAACGCGCCCACAAGATGTAAAAGCGGTGTATGAAAACGGCTTTTTATATGGCGGATTAATTTTCGCTGACAATTCGCCTCGTCAGTTATCGTTACGCCAAGCACAAGAATTAGTGGTGAATGCACCATTGCGTTATGTCGGCGTATTCCAAAATCAAGCGGTCGAATTTGTTGAAAAAATAGCAAAACAGCTTGAGTTATATGCGGTGCAATTACACGGTACGGAAGATGATGCCTATATTGCCGAACTTTCAGCAAAATTAGCTGGAAAAACGCAAATCTGGCAGGCAATTTCGGTAGATGTTCAAGCGGAAACAGTTGAGTATCACGATAATCCGTTAGTGGCACGTTATATTCTTGATAGCAAAAACGGTACGCAGCAAGGTGGTACTGGCAAAGTATTTAATTGGCAGCTTATTCCAAATGAACTAAAACAAAAAGTAATGCTTGCCGGTGGGATTTCGGTTGAAAATATCAAGCAGGCACTCGCACAAGGTTGTTTAGGTGTTGATCTCAATTCCGGTGTAGAGCAGCATAAAGGTGTAAAAGATTCAGCAAAAATCACCGCTTGTGCGGAGAAAATTCTCAAAGCCTAAGAAGTGTGATAGACTTTGATCAATAATATTTAACAAAGAGAGGACAAAATGGGTACTTTAGGTTATTCAATGATGACTGTTGTAGCGGCATTAGGTATGATCGTAGTTTTCGCTTACAATATCTTCTAATCTGTTACTGCGGAAAAGCACGGAAAGCACAGAATGTTATCAGTAACTTCCGTGCTTTCCGTATATTCTGTGGTCAATATTATGAACAAACTCAGCTTTGCATCTCTTTCTTTCAATTCAAATCATACCCCCGTTTCCGAACAATTCGACGATATTTACTTTTCCACTCAAGACGGTCTTGAAGAAAGTTATTATGTTTTCCAAGAAGGTAATCGGCTTTGGCAAAAATGGCAAGCACACAATGCCGAATCTTTTGTGATTGCCGAAACCGGTTTTGGTACCGGACTGAATTTTTTAGCGGTTGCCGATAAATTTCAGCAGTTTTTAAGTGAGTTTCCCAATAGTAAACTTAAGCGTTTATATTTTATTTCGTTTGAAAAATTTCCCCTCACTTCTGAGCAATTAACGACCGTTCATAAAAATTACCCGCAATTTGCAAAACTTTCACAGAGAATGACCGCTTGTTGGCAGCCTCGCCAAACCGGTTGTCAGCGTTATCATTTTGAGCAAATCTATCTTGATGTGTGGTTTGGCGATATGTTGGAGAACTTACCGCAATTAGGCGATTTATATAGCAATCAAATTGATGCGTGGTTTTTAGACGGCTTTTCACCGGATAAAAATCCGGAAATGTGGAATGAAACGCTTTATCGTCAAATGTTCCGTTTAACGAAAAATGGCGGCAGTTTTGCGACCTTTACTGCCGCAAGTGCGGTAAGAAAGGGATTACAAGCGGTCGGATTTGAGGTCAAAAAACGCAAAGGCTTTGGTAAAAAACGAGAAATGCTGTGGGGTGAAAAACCGCAACAAAGCGAAACTATACAGGTAAATTATCCATATTTTTATAGCGATCCACAAACAGAAGCAAATGATATTGCGATTGTCGGTGGCGGTGTCGCCAGTTTGTTTGTTGCATTATCCTTACTTGAAAAAGGTAAAAAAGTCACGCTTTATTGCAAAGATAATGCGTTGGCACAAAATGCTTCCGGCAATTTACAAGGTGCGATTTATCCGCAACTGAGTGACGATGATGAGCGTAATATCCGTTTTTATGTGCATTGTTTTGACTATGCATTGCAACGTTTGGCACAAATTGAACCGCTTGTCGCATTTGAACACGCTTTAACCGGTGTGGCATTATATGCCTATAACGATAAAACCGCGAAAAAATTGGAAAAAATGGCTTTGCAAACCAATGATGATAGTTTGTTTAAGCTATGTGATGCAGCTGAGTTAAGCGAAAAAATCGGGCTAAAAGTGCCGAACGGTGGTGCATTTATGCCACAAAGCGGTTGGTTATCGCCGATACAGTTTGTACAAGGCACTTTTGCTTATTTACAGGCAAAAGGATTACAAATTGTGTTAAATCACGAAGTGAAAGATCCGCAATTTAGTGAAGGGAAGTGGCATTGGCAGCACAATGGCGAAACGTTCAGTCATCAGATTTTAGTGTTGGCAAACGGGCATACATTAACGCAATTTCAGCAAGCACATGGGATTCCGCTGTATCCGGTGCGAGGGCAAGTGAGCCAGATTCCGACTACATCGGCTTTAGAGCAGTTAAAATGTGTGGTGTGTTATGACGGTTATTTGACACCGGCTTCTAAAGCGAATACTCATTGTATTGGTGCGAGCCATGTGCGTGATAATGCCGAAACAGATTTCTCTTTGGAAGAACATCACGAGAATGTAGCAAAACTTCAGCAAAATTTGACCGCTTGTGATTGGACTCAAGGTATTGATGATTCACAGAATCTAGCAAAACAAGGGGTGAGAGCCGCATTGCGAGATCGTGTGCCGATGCTTGGGAAAATGCCGAATTTTAGCGTTCAAAAAGTACAATATCAGAATTTGTATAATCAGCTCCGTCGCAAACAAGCGGTTGAAAATGCAGAAAATTTTGCAAATTTATATATGGTAAACGGCTTAGCTTCTCGAGGCCTAACTACTGCACCGTTATTAGGCGAACTGTTGGCAAGCCTGATTTGTCATGAACCGTTACCTATTAGCGAAGATATTTGGCACGTACTTAGCCCAAATCGCACTTGGATACGAAAATTGTTGAAAGGATCAAAAGTTGAATGATTTGAAGCATTGATACTATAAAAGATAAGGGCAGACCATTGTGTCTGCCCATTTAATATTATCTATTTGAATGATGTAATTAAATTAATCAAAACTGTTTTTTGCTGTTCTGATAGCCCTTGAATAAGACGGGATAAAATTTCATCAGTTGATTGAAATTCCTGCTCATCCGCAACACCATATCTTAACCACTCCGGTTTCACATTTAACCAATTTGCTAAAGTTTCTATTTTATCCTGAGAAGGAATAGCTAATCCGTTTAACCATTTATGGACAGCTTGTTGAGTGATCGGTTGTTCAGCATATTGTAGGTTAAATTTTATGGCAATCTGACTTGTTTTTAAGCCTTTAGGATAGGCTACGCTTAAAGCAAATTTTAAGCGTTCACTAAATCTTTCTTTGTCTGTTTTAATTTTCATAGTTCATAAATTATGCTTGAACTATAAAATATATTGTAAACTTAATTGGTTTATTTTAAACTAAAATGGTTAAATCATTAACGGATTTAACTTCGTTTTAATTTATGAGGGAATAACAATGTTTAAAACAGTAATTGCAACTATTTTATTAGTATCTTCAATCTCAACGATGGCATATACCACTCGTAATCCATATGATCCGAATATCAAGTCAACTTGTTGTGATGGGAGTTATTCATCATCAAGCGGAACTGGTACTTGTTCTGGACATGGAGGAGTGTATCGTTAGATGAAACGGTGGGTTTTATTGCTGGGGATATTGGCTTCAAATTTTACTTTTAGCCATATTGATAGAGTGCAAACTTATCCTTGTATGTAATCTGTCGATTTTTTTTGCATAGAATTGCAATATATTTTACATAAATAAACTTTAAATAATGTAAAATATTTTATAAAAAAAGCTACTTTAAACTATGTTGAAGTAGCTTTAATTTTCACTATTGAAGAATATATTAAAAATGAATTTAGCGAACAAACCCCATTAAGTCTACAATGATTCTCGATCCTGTTGATAATCCCGAAGCATAAATTGCTCGTCGCCCCGGGTCCAACCATATTGTTCCTCCCCCTGTCGCTTGGACCTCTATCAATTTAATAAAGGTAGGGCTATCTGCGGATAACTCGGCTATTTGTTGCTGCCCTGAAGAAGATACCTGAAAGTCTAAATGAATAATCCCGACACCACTCCTAACGGCAAGGTTTCGTCTATCTACCCTGTCACCACCGAAAACAGTAGCCGTCCCTCTAAATGTGAGAGGATAATTATTCACTTTGGATAAATCAAGTAATGTAGCATTGATCGATTTGATATCGCGACCAATGGCATTAGCAAGCTCTATACTCATATACTAAGCTCCCTTGGCTTGATTATATGTGGTGACTAAATCCACATTCTTTAATTCATCAATTTCTGTACGAATCTCGGTAAATTTCTGTAAAATGGCACTACTAAGATTATCATCATTGGCAAGTTGGTTGAGTTTGTCTGCCAGCTCTTTGAGCGTGTCATACTCTGCTGCCACACCGCCTAATAACTCATTTCTTAATGCACCAATAGCCGATTGAATCTCTATGTTACTCACTTTGCCATTAACCATTAGTTCAATGGTTTTAATCTTCTCGTTGATAGTTTTTACATCAACTCCCACTGCTTGAGCAAATTGTGTAAATTTTTCATTTTGTGTCGTCATTCTTTTATTCCTATAGTTTGGCTAATTTATATATAGCTAATAAATCTGGCAGAGATTGCTCGCCAACCTCCACCCGTTCTACCTCAGCAATTTCTACATTGAGATCTACTTCTACCGGTTCAATGTCTACAGTAATTTCATCATTCATTCATCCACCTATCTTGCGATAGTGATGTCGTGAGATAACTCAATGTTACCTTCCATCACCGTTCTAACTTTCCCGTCCCTAAAAGTAAACTGTAAATCATATTGGGCTTGGACCCATTGATCATTTTCCGTTAAGGTATGGGGAATATTAAGTAAAATGGAGTTATCACTCAGCTTTTCTATTAGTCCACTTTCAGTTGAGATATTAAGCACAACAGTTGATCGATAAATAGCTTGCAAGTCAATTCTTGCCACCTGACTTAAATTAAAAAAAGCACCATTCTGTTTAAAAGTAAGTCGGAATGAATGATCATCTCCGCGCTTTAGCTTTAATTTCTGCTTAGTAATCATTTGAGTAACTCCGCTAATTTATTTGGGCTAATCTTATAACCATCCTTGCGACCGAATACTAAGTTATAACACCATTCGCTACAGAAAAACCTGTTAGGTTTTTCAGGCGTACCAAATACTATGCCTAATGCACCAAGGTAGTCGTATTTTTTACTCTTAGTTTTTTGGAAAAAATCAATAATATCCTCACTGTTTATAAGTTTATCGATCGGGATTAAATCCCACTTGTCATGGGGTAATTGTTGTCGTTTCATTCTCACTCCGCCGTCACGAGGGCTAGAGCTATAACACTCGTAATATTCTTCTGGACGACAACGATCACCGCTTTCAAATTTCAATTTCTTGATAGCGATTTCGCAATGGGAATACGGATTGCCGGTAAAGAATCTGATAACCGAGTCAATCCAATTGCCTTTTGCTTTGTACATTGCTAAATAAATGTTATCCATAACCTACTCTCCTAGAGATTCTGAATAGGTTTTAGACCAACCCTTAGAATAATCATACTCAAGCGGATTATCGGCTTGCTCTAAAGCCTGCTTATGCTTTCTTGCCACGGTGTGATTATGGTTTTCAGCTTTTAAAATTGCCGCAATCACTGCGGTTAATTGTGCTTTGCCGAAATTTGCTACGTCCGTGTTATCCGCACAGGTCCAGCTCACAGTCATTTCGTTGCCGACTAAATCCATCGTCGCTTTTAAGCCGAGTAGCTTAGACTGAGCTTTACTATCCGAATCAAACCACTTTCTTAATGATTCAACAAAAACGCCACCGGCTGATTTTTCATCTCGCAATGCGTTGATTTTTTCTCGCATAATGGCGATTTCTTCGGATTTTTTGACCGCTTGTTGCTCGGGCGTGATAATCCATTCTTTGCCATTATATGTATGATATGGTGATGGACGCACACTTGTGAGCGTAAGTGTGCCATTCATCACTATAATCTCTTTGCCACGGCTACGACCGTCAGCTAGATATCGATATTCTTTTTCTGTTGCCATAACGGCTGAAGACGGGATTTTATGTATTCCTTCTACTAAAAAAGATTGCGTTTTTAAATCATAAAAATAATTCATATTTATTATCTCCCTTTTGCAAACCATTGAATTGTACCGGCATACTTTGTGCCTTGAATAACCGCTTTAGTTGTTGATTTAGATGCGACACTCATCCCCACCACATCACCTGTATTCGACATGTCGATAGGGATGACGAAAAAACATTCGTTAAAAGCAATCGGAAAATTAATAGTGACCGTATTACTGCCTTGAGGCATTTCGATAGTACCCCATTGTTCAATCTCGCCATTTGCATTTATACTCCAACCATTGTTGGTAGTGAGCTTCTGTGAAAATAGGCTCTTAACCCATTTCGTGGTTGCAACCTTATCACTATCATCTTCTTTCGTTGGAGTTTCAACAAATACCTCTTTGAGCCTTCTTGTCGCTGAACCTATCCTATTTCGGAGGTCTACATCCGGATACATCACATGGTCTTCGTTAAATCGCCAGCTCGCTACGCCTCCCACCAACATAGTTAATAATTCGCCACTAAAGCTGTAGCGTAAACCGCCTTTAACTACGCCAACATTTACAAAATCAAGATTTGCTGTATTTTTACCATCGATATGAACGGTTGCACTCGCCGAGCTTTCAACCAGTAAGCCATCTACTTCATTTGTCCGTCCATTGCCGTTATCTATTTTATTTCTGATATGGAGCGGTGCTAAAGGAGGGTTATTCTTTAAATTAATGCCTACTCTTTGTTTAAGCAAATCTCCCGTAATCGTATTACCGATATCTAACTTATAATTATAATCAGACGCTTCTTGTTCGATACCGTGACCAATAACAATGGAGTGGTTCACTTCTGTTGCTTTGGTCAAATTTCTCGCTCCAAGAATGACACTATTAGACAAATTCGCTTTCGCTTGGACAGACATACTGCCAACAATTGTCGATTCTTTTGCCATTCCCACATCGTAAGCGGCTAAGTGTCCAATAATTGTATTGTGCTGAGATATATTATTATTGAGTTCTTTCGATAAGCTCCAGAATATCGTTGCAGTTCCCTCTCCGTCCCCGTTGTAGGGGCAATAGAATGTCACCGTGTTGTTCGTAACTGATAATACCTCCTGCCTCCAAGCGTGCCAATGAGCCGGCTGCGGAAATGCAGGTCCCGTATCCCATCGAATGTTCGCACTACCGCCGACTACGCATTGATGCCCCTCAATGGTCACTGTAATGTGATTGCCATGTTTATGGTAATTAACTTTTTGTCCGTCATTACCACCATAAATGGTTCGTTGATAGCCATCCCAACCAACCTCACTTTCCAAGTTACTACCGGTTCGGTAGCCTACTAGGGTATTGGCATTACCAACTTTTAGATTCTGTCCACTCTGATGACCAATTGCGACAGCAAAATTGCCATTAAAATGATGCAAAGCACTTGCACCAATTGCAACAACTTTAGCGTCAACTTGTTTGTTACCTAATTGACTTTCAACATTAGGATGCCAGCCGTTTACGTTTACACCTCCCATTGCACTCGCACCGATAAGGACAGAATCCCATGCTTTTGATACTCCACAACCGGTATTTCTACCGATGGCGATATTTCTCACGCCGTCTTCTAAAAATTGTAACGCGTTGCCGCCAATAGCGACGTTTCTTGAACCACCCCCGCCAGTACCGTATACGCTTCCGCTTGACTGTAAGTATTCGAGCGTACTCTCGCCAATCGCAATATTTGTATAACTCTTCTTCGCTCTATTCAACGCATTACTGCCGATGGCAATCGTCTGACCGGCACCCGTACAATTTGATAATGCACCGCCGCCGATTGCGACGACGGTTTCGGGCAAGTTAAAAGGATCAATCTCCTTTTTGTAATCATTCCCAAATTTTTCACCGCCATTAATTCTGACAATGCCGTTGCCAGTTTTTAATAAGCCATATGGTGCTTCGTAGGTAGACAAACCGTTCAAACCCTTAAAATAAAAATATCCATTGGAATATTTGTATTTCTCTTTTTTTACATCAATAACGAAAGTTTTCCCGCATAAATCGACAACCTCATTTGATATAATTGCAGATTCAAGTAGAGAAAAAGCTTGTTCATCATTATGTCCTTCACTCTTTGCACCAAAATCAAAAGGAGTGATTTGTTGGTAAATTCTTTTCCAACGCAACCCCTCCTCGGTTACAATCACCGTGCCACCATTATCAGCGGTCGTTTTATCGGTAAAATCCGCATAAAACTCCCCTCCGCCGATATTCGTGCCGGCATAGTATCCTTTTACATAAGCAATTTGGCGATCTCTTACTGGCTCAAATTGGCGTAAAGCATCAATAGATTCAACTTGTCCGGAAATAACCTGCAGCGCTTGCCACAGTTGTGTTTCATCTGTTTCATTGGGCTCAATGCCTGCCTCTTTTAAAACGGTTAAGATTTCGCCTTGGTTTGTACGTACAGCATCTTGCACGTTATTCATATGTTCAGCAGTCACAACTGTGCCATATTCGCCGGTTGCAGGGTTGCCATCTTTAAAGCGACCGTTATCAGTCGCAATCGGATTCATTTTTTGTCTCATTTATTCCATCCGGTAAAATCTCTTACCCAATATCGGGTAAATGCAGGTTTAATTTCATCTAATAAGAGTTTTAATGTTTCCGGCGTGTTAATAACCGGTGCTGGCAAATAAGGATCGGTGTTTTCTGCTCGGTTAAAATCAATAAAAAACATCCAGATGAAATCTTTATCCCAAAGCCTGTCGCCACAACGGTTAATGCCACATCTAAACGGTTCGGGCTCGTGGATTTTAAACTCATAACCTAATGCTTTCGCTTGTGCCATCAAGTACCCAATCGACAGCCCTCCAAGCTGATTCAACTTTGCAATCACTCGTTCAATTCGAGTTTCAATGGGCAATAAGCTATTTGCCGTTAAGCCACAAACTCGCTCCCAGTCGTCGATAAAAATGCCGCTTGATACATCAACGGCATCAGTTAAAGTCTTGGCTCTTGCATCAATGCGATCTAGCTCACGTCCTTCAACCTCGAGAGATAATGCTAACCATCTGCCGTTTGGGTCATACGACACCGGTGGTAATAAACCGCTCAATGCTTTACCGTGCTTAGAGTTAATTGTAACCATTACATTAACTCCACACGCACATTGCCTAATTTAAACCAACCCATTTCACGGTAGGCATCAATCGTTTGGTTTCGGGTAGGCTGCACAATTTCACGATCTACCACACCGACTAAATCACTAATTACTGCCTCAACCTGTGAGATAATTAAAGTGTCTGCCGGTTTGAGGGATAAAAAGTAATTTGCTAGAGCATTTTTGATTTCTACGTTTACCGACTCAAGTGTTGTATCTGAATCAAGTTGGACTTTAATTTCAAAATTCACCTGTTTTTCAACAGGTTTAAGCACATAAACCGACTTAGCCGTCACAGGGCGGACTTCATCAATATAGGATTGTGTTGTCTGTACAATTTCATCACTTGGCACGGTATCGCCGGAGGTAATGGCAATATCTACCGTACCTTCGCCACGTCTTAAAGGGTAAATAAATGCCGAGGTAACACCATCAACGCTTTCAGCCCATTGCCTGAAGTCATTTTTATTTCCGCCAGACGGTGGGCGGCGAATACGCTCTAATAATCGAGCTAATAAAGCTGCATCACTTTCCACTTCCGTTCCACCTGTTACATCGGGCAATAACAAGCAATCGCTTGATACGCCAACAGGGGCGGCGGTCAGTTGTGCTTTACTTTCTGACTTAACATTGCTTAAAGCTCCTGTTGCCATTGCAATTACTCGCACAGTGGCAGAGCCATCATCACCAATAACACTTGCTGTTTTAGTCACATAAAAACGCTCGCCGTATTTAATCTGCAAGCCTTCTTGAATTACCGCACCAACTGTGCCAAATACTTTTAGCGAGCCACTCGCATAAGTGGCATTTTTGCGGTAGATATTCCGCAATTTAGCGTGCATTTCTAAGTATTCTGAGTCTGCGGTGTCCGGGAAATACTGGCGTACAATCCAGTTTTGATGAGCATATAAGCCGATAGCACAACTTGCTAAAGCAGATGCTCGGACGTAATAGTCCGAGTCCACTGTAATATCTGCTGTAGGTTCTAATGATTGAATGTCTCGTAGGATTTCACTTCGCACATCCTCAAGCGTTGGAATTTGATACATTTTAAAACCACTTAAATTAGTTTTACTGGGTGTTTAAATTCAAATTTAACCCCACGATTATCAGTAATGGAGATAAAAAGATTTAACGAACCATCTTGAGGTTGGTCGTGAGTAACAATAATGCTTTTAGCTCGCCCATCGTCAAGAATGGGCTGTAAAGCTTCTTCGGCATATTGTTGGGCTAATAAACCCACGCGGCTTAAATCTTTTTCTCTTTGAATAAGATGGAGCAGAGAACCTACACGCCCATCTGCCCACCACGAGCCTTTTGGGGTTGTTAATCTGATATACACAGCATTTTGGAGTGTATCTATTTTTTCACTTGTATAGTCCCGAGTGAGCGGGCTGATTTCTCTGTCCATATTGCTATGTTACAGAGATTTAAATAAGGATTGAGGGGGAGGGAGTTCAACAAGAGGTAAGCGGTCAATTAGTTTTATAAAATCAACCGCTTATAAGATTAAATTGGCTGAGATGTTGGTTTACCGTCGCCTTGTTCATTATGTGAGTGAGAGCGGAGTGATGTGCCGTTAGCATTGACATCGCCGTCAGTAATAAAATCACCTCCTATTTGGACAACAGAACCAGTAAAGCTAGCACCATCTCCACCTTGTACGGCTAAGCCACCATTAGCACTCATTTTACCTTGTGCGACAAATTGCTGGTCAGTCTCTAATTTTGGCGTATGAAAATTGGTACTCTCTGTTGCGGTTACATTATATTGTTTGCAATTAACATTAAATTTATCGCACTCAACATCTATGACCCGTCCATTTTTTAAAATGATGGTTGAGCCGCTCGAATCGTAAATAGCTGTTTCGCCACCTTTTAAATTCTTAACTCTAAAAGAGCCATTTTCGGTTGCAACAACAATGCCGTGCGTAGTTTTGCCACCAAGTGGAATAACAACCACCTGTGTACCTGCTGGTGGTACTGAGGTAAAGCCAAAATGTTGCATAAACTCTACATCTTGAATAGTTTCGTCAGCCAAACCGGAAACTTGTACTTGCTGAATATCACTACTACTTTTAACTAAATTCAATACACCACGAAATGCAGATCGTACTCCACTCTGAACATTTTTAGCGACTTCTTTAGTCTGCTTTGCCAATTTATACATCATTTTCCTAACTCCCATGACCCGACTCGTTCAATAGACTCTTTCTTCTTACGTCCTTTCTTAGTTTTTTTGGTTTTATCTTTTGAGGCTTTATCGCCTTTTCTACCTTTACGCTTCCGAGCTTCAGCTGCTTTGGCTTGATAAGCGTCTGGAGTCCATACGCCATCTAACTTTAATCGCAACTCGGTGGTTGTACCTCCAGTGCGAGAGAGCCGAAAACGTCTCCCTATTAAAAAGAAAATACCATCTAAATCATATTCTTCACAAACTACGTGGACTCGTTGTCCAGCTTGCCAAAGCGTGCCGTTTTGCGTTTTGTGGTCAGGCACAATAATGGTGAGGTTAAACGACTCCAACTGCCAATCAGATACTTGCTTTTTTGCCTGTTTCATCAAAGCATCAAGATTCTCAACATCGCCTAGCACAATGGTTTTAGGCTTATAGAACCCCATTTCAGGATTTTTATAAACCCATTTGAAATCGTGCTTAGCATTATCTGACTCTTGTCCGTGTTTTTGAGCTAAAAATGTAACCTCCGAATAACTTTGCGATACATCGTAAGAAAGTGTGGCGTCAACAAAGTTATTTTTACGGGTGTCGCCCGATTCTTTAACACAATAGAGCGTTGCTACCGGTGGTTGAGCATAATCTGCTCCGCCCACAATCAACACCCCTTTAGGGTCAAACCAACAATGCAAGCCGGCGGAGTTAGCACATCGCATAATGGCTTCCCACGCTGATTCGCCCACATCAATATCCACCTTACTTAAAGTCGGATTTTTCTCGGCTTTCAGTTGTACCTCTTTAATCCCAAGCGGATTAACGATTTTCTTGACAGCATCAAGCAAAGACAAGCCTTGCACATTGGTAATCGGGGCAGAGCAATCCACCAAAATAGAGGCTTTATCACGCCCATTCAGGCTAAAGCCACGCCCGCTTTTGTTAATAGTGTGGTGTGTAGTATCTACAATGCCGGTAAGTACCGTTTCACCATTGATTTTAACTACTGCCGTTTTGCCTGAATAATTGGGTAACACCTCTAAATTGCTGGATTTACCCAACTCAAAATTAAAGCTATCAGCAGGAATTAAAAAATCACTGTCAATATCATAGCTTTTCCAGTTTTTATGCTGAGAGCCATCAATCTCCACCATAATCTCATTCTCAAACATTGCCTACTCCGAATAACAATTTAACAATGTGCCACGCTCAATAAAATTCGGTTGTCGAATTTGTGGGTTAAGATGTAATAATTCATCTGCACGCTCGTAATTACCATAAAAATAATGTGCCACTTTATGTATCGTCCCACTTTCTTGTACAATTTTTACCGTCAATGGTGGCTTTTTGTTAATTACCGCTAGGATAAGTGCAGTAAATTGATGTGCGACATTTCGGATATTATTAATCAGCTTTTCAGCGGTTTCGTAGATAGCTTTTGTTTTATCGCTGAGTACGCCTTTTTGTGTATGCTTTTGCTGTTCTCGTAGTTTATTAACAATACTTAGCCAATGCTCACGCACAACTTGATTGATTAGCTCTAAATCACTAATTACAAGATCATCTTCATTATCTTCGACCAACTCGGTTAAGACTTTTGTGAGTTTCGTTGTAGCAATTAAGTCAAGCATAATCCCAAGTTCAACTACATCAGAGCCAAGTAATTTTACCGTTTTCGAGCGGTTAAAGCCTTCATCTTTAGCCACTTTACTTACAATTGCTTGAGTGTTATCTACTGCATCAGTAATATTGAGCAATTGCGATTTTAACGACAACGTAGTTAAATCGGCACGCCCCTGAATACCACTATCCACCATTTCTTTTAACTGGTGTAATGCTCCCGAGCCGTCTTTTAAATAAGTGCGTTGTGAGGTTGATGAGGCAATACTGTATTTCTTTTTGTCTAAATCAAATAAGCTACGCACAGCTTCGAATGAGGCAAATAAAGCTCCCCAAAGCCCTAGTAAGCGAGATTTAATATCAAAAGCAGCAATGCTATTCCAAAATGTCATACCATCATCAAACAAGCGTTCGGTATCTAGTAGCAATTTGTCTATTTTAGAGATTAGGGAGTCTTCGAAAACGAAAATCGGTTGCATTTCTGTGGACTCTTTAAAAGTTAAATCCAATGCAACATAATTAATATTTTCTGAATCAGTACGTAAATTAGCGGACACAAGCGTCATATTCGGCATACGCCCACGAATCGGATGCACTAAAACGTCAGCACCTTTTTGCTGTAAGATTGAGAGCAATCGGATATAGCTAGTGTAATATGTTGAACCAAAGAAGACCGCTTGTAGTCTAATAGTTTGCGTATTCAGCCCCATATCCTCAAGGTCAGCTCCATTCACAAAAGGATAAGCGTGCTCAATTACAGAACGTTCAAAACTATCATCAACAGCAATCACATCAAATTCAACACCTTTAAAACTTGCCTGTTGAATAGGCATTGTCCAACCACTCATTACGCCATCCTTTTGTTAAAATTAAATTGATACTCAGACACTTTTTCTGCCACCACCGAACCGTCTAGCTCCACCGTGATTTGATTTGCAATAGTGTGAGATTGTGAGGCAAGTCCGGCTTGTAGCCCTGCCGAAATCGTATCACCAAAGGCTTGAAAATCTGCTTGATAGTTTGATAATACTTGCGATGTTGCCTCGACTTTAGGTTTTAAAGTGCCGATAACATTTGGTAAACTCCACAAGATAGAGCTTTGAGCATTAGGCTGAATATTTTTAGGTGATGGATAATTGCCTTTCGCTTTCATATCAGCAAACCTTTTATCAATGGCTTCTTGCTCGCCTTTATTCGCTTCAGTTGGCGATAATCCGAATCCAACAATACCTAGCTTTGACCAAAAGCCTGCACCACCAGTACCTTTAACAGCACTCCCGCTGATACCACCGGTTGCCACATCAGCAACTTTACTTAATACGCCACTTTTAGCTTTGCCACCGGTTAATAAATCAAGCACACTAGAGGCGGCAAGAGCAGCTCCAAAGATTTTAACGGCATCTGTCGCACCACTAACAAACTGGGTTAAATTAGGATATTGGTTAGCATAATTAGTTAAGTATTCCGCTAAAGTACCTAATACGCCATTTACTTTCTCAAAATTCTCCATTTGGGCAAATTCGGTCGCATTCTTTAATGCTTCAACCTTATGCGAATTAGTATCACGAATAACAGCGTGGGATTTTTCAACAGCTCCCTCGCTACTTTGTACATCCGCACGCACGCTGTTACCTAGCTCTTTATTATTTCGGATAGCGACTAAAGCCATTAACGCCTGACGGTCTGAAATAACCTCTCCAATCGCAGAGGCTTCAATTAAGTCCGTCATCTGTTTTAATAACTGCTGTGCTTCCTCATCTTTAGCAGTTTTCAAACGTTGCTGCAAATTCTTATACTGATCGTTATTGACCACTGTATCTTCCATAACTGACATAAACGCCTGCAACGAATCTTGCCCTTTGCCTTTGTAATGCTCCATTGATTTCATATAATTAATAGATTTGACTTTCCCTTTACTATCGACATATTCCAAATCTTCTAACCGCTTCTTTGTTTCAGTCGAGGTGATTTTTGCCAATAAATTTACAAGGTTATTACCGGCTTCGTCGCTTGTACCGGCTGTAACTCGGGCTTGCTGATTAGCTACAAGTAAGGTTTCAAATCCATCAATGCCTTGTAAGCCAATAGATTTAGCAGCTGCCATCTGCTGTGGTAACCAACTAGCCATATCTTTAAGCTCAAAGTTGCCGGCTTGCCCTGCAGCCACAGCCATATCTAGCACTCTCCCCACATCTTGCTCTTTAATCCCAAACTGCTGCATGGCTGAAATAGCGATCTTAGCCATATCTTCTGAATTTGAACCTGTTGCTACCGCCCCTTTCTGCAATGTAGGTAATAGATTCATTGCGGTTTCTGCTTTCATTGTACCTGAGGCGATTAGTGTATCGAGTGTCACCAACGCATCTTCTTTTGTACCACCACCAACTTTAACCGCCTCTTGCACTGCAGCTAATAGTTCTCTTTTTCCTTCAATACGTCCTTTAACATCACGGTCAGAAAAGGCTGTGTTTGATGCCATTGCTAATTGTCGGTCAAATTCCATCTGATTTCTTGCAGGCTGACGAGTCATTGCTACACCAGCCGCAAGTCCTACGCCGACGTTCATTGCGCCTCGCCCTAAACCTGCCGCTTTATCCCCAAAGCTAGTTTTTCCTAACTCAGCATTTAATTCTTTTACACGCTGTTTAGTAGCTTCTGACGCTCGGCGTAACTCATTTTGAGAAGCAATCCCCGAACGCTTTAAACGGTCGTAAGCCGCACGAGTCTGCTCAATTTCACGCTGAATCGCATTTTCCGAACGTATCCCTAAAGTTTCACGGGCAGAAGCAACATCTGCCGCAACCTTACGAGCATTACGGTAACTTTGCTCAATTTTCTTGTTTGCTGCTTGAGTAGCGTTAGCTGCCTGTTGTGCCGCTTGTGATTGTGCATTACCGCTTCGCTGTGCTGCACGTTCGGTATCTTTAAAGGCTTTTTCTGCAGTTTTGGCTGCTTGGTTTAAAACTGGGGAGGCTGTATCTTTTGCCGTTAATTCCAGTTGCACTTTCATATTTTTTGCCATTTTTAAAGTCTCTTTAAACTTGTTTTAAACCTATAAAAAAGGGGCTTTCGCCCCTATTTAATCTTGCCACGTCGAGTAAACACATAGCTTTCGTGCTTAACTTCTACATTGTTTACGCCTGCTGGGCTTTGTGGTGTTTTTACGCCCTCGCTCTCTAAGTAGCTCTCAATCCACGCAAATACCTCAAGCAACGGCATTTGCCACACTTGCTCGGCGGTGATTGCAAATTTTGAGAGCAAAATCACCGCTTGTCGGTACTGCTTAAAGGCTTCCGCTACGCAAAATCGGGATTTACCGGGCTTTCGCTCTCGCTTTGGCTCTCCCCATTTTCTAACCGCTTTTTTCGCAGCTCCAGCGTTGCCTCAATCAACGTCCAGTAGTCATCAGCGGCAAGGTTATCAAACAAAAATTGAGGGGTAATTGTCTCTTTATCCAAGCCATCAAAGCTCACTTGCTGAGAAAGATAAGCCATATCCACCAAAGTTTGCTCACGCTTTGATAAAGCTTCCGAGTTTTCATCAAGCCCTAAATCAGCCACCATTTCTTGAGCGGTGCATTGACCGCCCATTGTCAGCAGTCGCACCGTGCAATCACGATAGATTACGCCGTTATGTTCAAAACCAAGTAGGGTAACTTTCATTATTCTTGTACCTTACGCAATGCGTTGAGCTGAATATCACGCACCGATTCACCATCAACAGTGTAAGACTCGCTCACATCCGTACTGAAACAGCCCAAGTAAGACGTGCGTTTTTCTGCATTATTAAGCGGATAACGGGTTAATTTCGCATTTTTTATATTCGCCCAATCAATATAAGTACCGTCTTGCGGCTCAACGGCGGTCACTGAAATGGTATGCTCTTCAATACCTTGAGCATAACCTCTTGCACGCCCCGAACTATTCATTGTTTTTACCAACTTGCGACCAGTTACAGTTTTTACATCAAGCTTAGTAATTTCAATTTCAACGCCGTCCACCTCAAGCACGCACGAGCCTTCATAAACAATCGACATCTAATACCCCCTATAAAATTAATGTAATTTTGTTGCGGATAACGTGTAAGCCATTAACCACATCTGCAGGGATTTCTAAATCCAAGTAAGTCGGGTCTTGAGCATTACGCACCACCAATAAGCGATTTTTCCACGCATCCACGTTTTCAATCACTTCTTCTCCTTCGAGCTGGTAAAGCACATCCAAAATTTCCGAACGCACTTTTGCCACAATACGAGGCGAGTTCTTCGCACGAGGAAAACGCAAGCGCTGACGGGTTTGGATTGCCTTACGCACATAATCAAGCGTACGAATCGTGGTTAAATCCAAATAGCTCGGGTCGTCAGTATTGGTAGCGTTTTTGGTGTATGTAGTAATCGCACGGGTAATCTGTACACGGCTTGCCACCACTTCAATCGGGCTTAAACCGTGATACAAGGCTTGGTTCACTTCCGTAAATAACGGCTTTTGCGAGTCATCCACCACAGTTAAGCCTTTAATCTCAAGGGTGTTAAGTGGACGTGCAGGGTCTTCTTCGCCTGCGATAACTGCACCTAGACCAGCGGCAATCATTGCATTAGATTCTACTGAGCCTTTATACCAACCCACAATAATACGTTCGCTGTTGAGCTGAGACGTTAATGTTGTGCCTGTCGCATAACTACCACGCCAGCCCATTACGCCGATAGCTGGTTTATCCTCAATCGGAGCAGATACTGCTTCTAAATGATTACGTAATGCAAGTGCATTTTCATCATCAGAGAACGGCGAAATAATCACGTTGTAATGTGTACCGGCTACACTTGCCAGTGCCGGTGCAATCTGCGCATTACGCTGACCGTTTGCAAATGCAGTTGTTTCAAGTGTTAAGCCTGTTGCCGTATTACGAGTTGAAAGCGTGATGTCATTACCAATTTCACCTTTAGCTTTAGCCGTAAGTTTAAGCGTAGTATCGCTATCAACACTTGCCACCACAGGACTATAACTTGCGCCATTAATAACATTCACTAAACGAGCCACAATCGCTTGAGCTTCTTCGCCTTTTGCTGCCGCCACTTCGTATGCTGTACCGGAAATCGTAATACGCACCACGCCGGCATAAGTTACCGTACCGGTAAAAGTTACTTGACCCGTTGCTGCAATGCCCGAATCATGGTCTTTTAAACCTACCACCGTTAAACGGATTAACGGATTATTTTGGATTGCCTGACGAACCATCAAATGAGCGATTGAACCTTTACCGAATAACGCTTCCGCTTCAACGTCACTAAAAACTTTTTGAGGTGCAGTAAATGCGGTGTCGCCACCAGTCATCGGTGCAACAATCAATACTTCTTGTTCATTTGTCGGTAAAGTTGTTACCGCATCTTTATTGTTATATTCCGTCAGCACGCTTGGCTTACGAATGCTATTTGGGATTTTATCAAATTCAATTTTAGACATTATTTGCTCCCTGTTTCTTTGGCAACTTTAGTTTCTTTCACAACCAATAAATCACCATCTGCAATACGACGTTGGTAGTAAAGCGTGTTTTCTACCTCCACTACATCTTGTTCAATGTAGTTATGCGGTCGATTTTCAATAGGTACACGCACACCTTTAGCAGCTTTAACCTTTAGCATTTTTCTGTTCCTCATAGCGTTTCTGGGTTAATAAATAGCCTTCAAGATCCCAAATCTTTGATGCAGCATTAATATGAGCAATATCCTTACCAATCTCTTCGTTATAATTGTCAGCGTTTAGACAAGTACTTTCACCGATTACCTTAAATCCATTTTTAAGAGTTAAAATACAGATTGTTAATGTGCCATTAAAAATATATTCTTCATCAACGATTACATTTTGGATGTGTTCGATTGTGAGTTTATTTGTCATTCATCCTCCATAACCACCATTACTTCAGTGGTTGCATTATTATTTGGATCAAAAATCCGATTATTAAAGCCTGATAAATTGCCTTGCGGTTCATCTAACTTGCCTTGATACTGCTTAAACTTCTGTTCATCTTCCACAACACCTTCTGGGAATCTACCGTCATCAAGCACATTGCATTCGTTATAACTGATTTCAAACTCAAAGGCATACGCCGAGAGCTTTTCTTTTTTAACTTCCGCATTATTCCAAATAGCACGGATTCTTTTCGGCTGTATTGGGAGGGTCAATCCCCCTAGTGTTTGGTTAATAAGTAAAGTTTTTACTGCACTTAATAACTGATTAACACCAACCTCTCGGTCAGTCACACCACCTAAGCGTCCGGCGGTTTGATTTCGGACAGAACGAGTCATTACCAATACGACAAATACGTCTGTAGTTTGATAACGTTTGCCTCTAGCACCCATAGCTTTTGCATCAAATGCCGAACCGCCATAAGACACAAGACAAGCCGGCAAGCGGCGAACATCTAACTGTTCATCGTTTATTTCGCCGGCATAACTGCCAACGGAATAAACCATTTTGCCTAGACCTAGTGTTAGTCGCTCAATCAAAGCCTTTTCAATTTTGCTAATCATCGACTTGTTCGTCCGAAAATACGTTCACCGCCATTAAAAAATTGAACCGTGTTTTCTCCGTCTGCTGATTCCGCCTCAGAGGCGGAATCTAGGCTCAAAGAGATCACACCTTTAGAGATATTCTCTAATTCTTTAAGACAAAGCTTATAGCGGTTTTCTACCTCTTCCGTCATTGTTACGAAAGATTTGCTGGTTAAGTGATAACGAGCTAAATCACAGCAAATACGTACCAAATTTTGAGGTACAGTCATCAAAGGTAATTTATAACGCCCAGCTAAATAACCGTCGATTTGGCTAGATGAATCATCTAATGCTACTTGCAATAAAGATTCATCAACAACCCCATTGCGATCACGGTCAGTGAGTTGCATCGCTTCATCTTCACCAATTCGTTGCACGAAATCATCAACCAACGCATACATTAGGCATTACCCTCAACCACTGGCACAAATTCTAAATAAGGGTCTTGGGATAGTGTGATAATCTGCTCACCGGTTAAAGCATCACGAGAGATTTCTAACGCTTCATTTTTATTAAAACGATAACCGCAGCGACCGTAAGTATCCTGTGGGTGAATAGCTTTCAATTTAATCTGAAAAGCAATCGGCTCAATGATTTCAGCACCTTTTAATAAATCCGAATCAGTTTCATCTTTTGAGCTTTTAGTATCTTGTAGCTCATCCATTTCCGTTGTGCCGTCTGCTTCGCTTGTTTTAGCTGAATCAGCATTATCGGTTGGTAACGCGTCCCCCGCTGTATTTTTGGTTTCATCTGCTTTTGGATTCTTTTTAGCCATTGTCTTTACCTCTTACAAGGGCGTATTGCTACGCCCTAAAGAAAATTATTCTGCAATTTGAGCAGATACAGCCACTTTCAACACACCTTTTAATGGGTTGCTTGTGCCGTTAATTACATCCGCTTCAAATAACTGACGTGCAGCATATTCAAGCGTTGGTGGCACAAGAATAGTACTAGGGCGAATATTTAGTAATTTACCGCCATCGCCTTTGAGCATACGCATTTTGGCAAGCACAGCCATTACAGTTTCCGCATTCAATTCTGATTCTTCCACGCGATGAATTAGCTGCCAAAAACCAAAACCTGCATTACCACGAGCACGCACACCCCATAGATATTCGTCTTCCATGAAGACTGTATCCGATTTTGACGGGTCGAACTTTGTTTCGATTTCAGGCTTAGTGCGTTCTTGCCAAATTAACGGCTTAATCGCATTGGTATCGTCTAAAATATAAAATGCTGGCTTACCGCTTGCTGCACCGGTAGTGATATTACTTTGAGTTTTGCTTGTGCCTGTACCGTCTACGTTTTCGTAAACAGGGTGGTCTGTATCAAAGAAATTCTGACCGTCATAGCAAAGGGTTGTTTTACCTTTTGCCAATAAACTAAACACTAAGTCATCAGGCAATTCCGCCGCACTTTGACCGGCTTGCTGCACAATCGGGGTAAATAAACCAACTTGATCGTCTTCAATGTCGGTACGAGCCACACTTACTGTCGATTCAAAGGTTTTATTCTCAATCGACATGGCTTCGGCTTGCATTTTTTTAATTTGACGTTTACCCACCCATTCACGCATTTTCGGGAAATGACCCAACCAACCATAAGTGTTTGTTTTGGTGGATGAGCTAATCTTCATTGCAATCATTTCCCACTGAGGTTTAATTAATGCTAAACCTGCACCAAATTCTTTTTTAAATGCCGTATCTAGGGCTTTTAACAATTCTGATTTTTTAAACATTACTTAGTTTCCTTATATTTTTGAGCAAATTCATCAGGGGTTAAACCTAATGTCTTAGCCGTTGCAATTTCAGCCGCACTCAACGCCACTTTATCAGTACCTTTATTTGGGTCTTCACCACCCGATTGCGTACCATTTAACGCCGGATTAGGGGTGACTGTTTTTAAAAAGTCGGATAAGGCAACTAAATTCTGCTTACCGAGATTTTCCGCCCATTCTTTTTGGGCAGGTAGTAAACGACCGTCAGAGAGTGCAGCTTGAATTAACGCATCACGCTCTTTATCGTTCATCTGTTGTTTTAAGCCATTCAGCTCAGTTTGCACCGCTTGCAAATCGCTTAACGCTACATATTTAGCAGGGTCGGGGTTATTCACTTTGGCGGATAACGCTACTTTTTCTGTTTCAGCATTTTTTAATGCACCATAAACATCTTTTAAAGCAACTTTAGAGTCACCTTTTGCGGCAGATAAAGCGGTCAATTCCGCTTCAATTTCTGCGTCTGTTGCTGTTGCGGATAATGCAAACAGCTTAATTAAGAGTTCTTTCATTTTTGAGTTGTCCTCACTAAGTTCTAAGTAATGGGAAAATTGGCTAGATGTTGCTACTACTTCGGCTAGATTGTGCAAAGCAGGGCGATTGGTTAAAGCTGCATTTAATACCTTGATTACACGTCCTGACTTGTCAGCCAAGAATAGCGGTGATAGATATTTATAAATACCGTTCTTAATTTCATCCACGGCTTTACTCGTCCAATTCACATCGACGAAGATGCCTTGCTCAGAAATATATTCAGCTTTTACCATCCAACCAGCTGCCGGATTACCTTTGCCGTTTTCAGCTACATAAAGGGTCTGATGTTCGTAATCGATCATCAGTTGGATTTGCAAATTATTGATGTCATCAGCGAGCTGATAACCGTTAGTGTCGTCTACATACCAACCTCCCTCACGTCCGTCTTGCGGATAAAACCAGCCATAAGGGAAAAGCTGTACACGACCATTCACTTCTTTTCCTAGCTGAAAAGCACACGCAATAGGATTTAGTTTAAATTTCTGCGTAAACACAAAAACACCTCAAAATAAAATAATGAGGTTAGAGAATAGTGGATAGTTGGATAAGATAAGAGAGGAGGGACTTCTACAAATGACGAAAATTTGTAAAAAACTCAGAAAAAAAGACCGCTTAAAAAGAGTTGCGAGATAAAATCACTTCAAAACCATTTTAAAACATTTTAATTCATTTTAAAAATAACGGAATGATAAATCATACCTTTATCAAATTAAACGCCTCTAATCGCTATTTTGAGGCGTTTTATCGAAGTTATTTTATTAACTATCCAAGCAGTCTTTGCCAGTATGTTTGCACATCATCTAAAATATCCTCCTCGTCTTGTGATGTGAGCTGTAAAAATGGGCGAGCAGGGATCTTAACTTTTCGCCCACGCCCAGCCATTCCGCCGAATTGATGAATAGCCGCATAGAGTTCATCCGTCCCTACTAGTGCCGAATCATTATCGTAATCACTTGTGATACTACTCATTAAGTTTTCGGTATCAACAAGCGGCGAACCTTGCCGATGTTTAATACCAAGCCAAGCCGGACGACCGCCGACATCAAAGTTAGTCAGCACCGCTGATTCCATTGTGTCGGCAATATTCCGCATTAAATTAGTTTTATTCTTCGTTTTGTTAGCAATGAGGTTTAACGTATGAATAATTTCATCAATCCCATTTATTTCAATTTCAATCATTTTTTTACTCACTGAGTTGATTTAAAAAATCAAGTAGTATATATTTTTCTTGCCACTGAAAAAGCGATGATAATCTCGGCGATCGCGAGCGAAGAGGTGAAATAGACTCGGGACTGTGTGTAGGTGAATCCGAGCCCTACTCAGTGGCTATCTTATTTGCTGATATTTTTTCGAAAAACTTCTCAATTTCCCCACATCCGATATGTAGAACGAATCAACAAAAAGCTCATTGCTTTGAATAATATGTTTAACTATCGAAATATAAATCACCTCATCAATTACCTTATAAAAATAAAGTTTGTTTTCATTTACAAATAGATGATCAGCATTCGCAATAACCTCTGGCAATAATTCATACACATCAGCCTCGAACCTTTGTCCTTCACGGTTATTTATTTGTTTAACTAAAGTATCATCAGAAAGCCACACTGTTCCTGTATTTGTTTTAATCAACGCTTGGTCTGATTTATTCAATCGCCCCGCTGCAAATTTAAAATTACGCTCCAGCTGATTTCGCATATTTAACAATTCTGCAGAGGTTAATTTATCCTTGCCCGTCTTAATCTTCGCCACTTGCTCAGACAACTGCTTAAAAGCCACCTTAAACTCCCCCCCGCTCATTTCCGCTTTCGCAAACTGATGAGCCAACTTTTCAGGATATAAATCCAAATTCGGCTTATAGGTTAAACGCCCCACATTGTAATCAAACCCTTTATCAGCCAATCGCACCGTGCCGTCAGGCAGTTTAAAACCAATAGTTTCTTCTTGGTTGCCTTGCTTGTCTTTCGGACGTTTCGCTTTAATTAAAAACGGTTCACTACTGCCAATCTCATCAATACCTTTACGCTTTAAATCACGCTCGCCTAATGCAATTACAGTACAACGGCAGTTAAACCCATTCGGCGGATAAAACGTCGCCCAAAATGGATCGTCATAGCGATAAATCTTACCGTTTAAGGCTTGATGAGCGGGACGGGTGCGTTGGTCTCCTACCGCCGAATATTGCCAATAAGGGCGATTATCCACGTTATCCATATAACGCTGATAACGAGCTGCAGAATAAGCCTGTTGCATATTGGTACGATAAATCGTATTTAAACGGCGAGGCGTGCCAAAATGCTCGCCTGTTTTCGGGTCGGCAAGCAATTTACCATCAATACCACGACTAATCGCTTTGTCGTGTCCATATATCCAGCCTTTTCGCTCAAATTCCTCCGTAAGCGTTTTCTTCCACTCATTAAAGGATTTCCCCTCACGGCGAGCTTTTTCCATTGACTCATAAATATCACGGGTCATTTCAAGGCTAGTAAGTTTGCTAATAGTGGTGGCTCGCCCAAGAGCAGAATCAAACAGCTCTTGCTTAAACACCTTACCGGCGAGCAACTTCTTCTGCCGTAAAAACTCAATCGCCTGCTTAGGTTCTAGCCCAATCGCAAAATTAGCCTTCGGCATTGGCTGCCCCCAATAAATCCGCTAAAAATAACGCATTGGCTAAATAGCGGTTATGATCTTCACTCACTAAATCAGGATAGGCTTCCGCTAGTTTCTCCGCTGCCTCATCATAAGAACTACACGCCATTACCACCGCCACCGCCTTTTTCGTAATCGGGTCAAATTGCCGGTTAAAATCCGGCACAGCAAAAGCATCGTTAGCTAAATCATCTAACGCATCTTGCTCTTTAATGCCTGTTTTAGTTTGAGCCGACAAAGCGTGCACCTTTCCCCCACAACCGCAAGAGCAATTTGCAAAATGTGCCGATAATCCGACCGCTTGCGGATTTGCTACACGACCTAGTATTGCTTCATTTTCTTGTGCTTCCGGAATCCCCAGTTTATCCATCGCCCACTGAACAGGGATAGGCATACCAATATCCACCAACTTCGGTAAACTATCAGCAAACACAGCTAAATCCGCCGGCTCTTTGGTATCAAATTCAAAAGTAGGTATACGATTTGGATCAACCCCGGCAAAGTTAATTTGCAAGAACGGCAGAATAATCTGTTGTGTGAATGTTTGCCCTAGTTGCTTAACATCAGAGACTAATAAATCACGACGTACTTCGTTGTGGATATTACCTAGTGCATTGGTCGAGCTTTTACCATCTGCGCCACTGGTCAATGTTTGCCCTAAAATCAAGCGAGCAATAGATTTCTCACACCAATCCACCATTTGCAAAAACGGATTATTTCCCGAGCCAGCACCGGTATTTGCCGCATTATGTAATTCAATACTCATTGATTCCGGCATAATTCCGGCAGCGTTGTGTCCAATTTCAGCCAATGCACGTTTGAGCGTTTCCTTTTCGCCTTTTGACGCTCCCGCACCATACTTACCGATACGAATCGGCATGCCGTACAACTCTAAAAATTCAGCGAAATCGTGAATAGAGTAATGTTTAAACATATAGAGCCAAGCAAGCGTACGGAATAAGTTATTACGAGCTGCCTGTGTTGAGCGTGATTTATGTGTATGCACAACCCAACCAAAATCACGCAATGGCTCGCCATCTTGGTTTTGTGGCGTTTTAAGTAGTAAATTATCCACCTTATCCCACTTAAACCAAGACTGCGGACGATGACTAAAGATGACCGGTAACCATTGTTTGCCGTTAAATTGCCACTCAATTTCAAGGGCAGAAAAGCCGTGACCTATTGCATCCATACAGTCCATCATCAAATCTTCTAGGTTGCCGATTTGATAAAATAATTCGTCCACCTCATCACGTAATTTTTCTTCTTGCGGTGTCGCATTGCGTGGAGCTTTAATTACCCAATCCACCCCCAATACCGCACGCTTACGGGTTTGAATATTGGCAAAAATGGAGCTATCTCTCTCCTCAATATCCATAAATAATTCGTGCTGAGCAGTAATATCACCATTTTCCGCATCGTCAAAAATGGCTTTCATTTTTGCCGGTGTAATAAAATTGCTTGGGTGTTCTGATAGCACTCGACCTGTTGCGGTAATTTCGGCTAAATCGGTTTGCAATGCCTGATCTTTAATCGGTTTTAAAACGGGTTTAATCTGTTTTTTATGCTTATTTTTTGCCATTTTGATTCCTTACAAAAACAGCCCCTAAGGGGCTGAATGTTATTTAATGTCGCCATTTACTACGATATTCGCCATCAAAATCACCCACACTTTCCCATTCAATCGGAGCTGAGCTACTGACTGCATTTCGCCATAACATTTCCAACGCATCTGGACCGTCATCATGGTCGGCTTTTGGAAAATGGCGTAGCTGGCTTTCGAGTGTACTTTGAGAGCGGTGTAGCAAAATCAATCCGTTTGCGATATGCGGTTGTAGGCTCTCAATTCGCAGCATTTTGTCGCTGTTTGGTTTTGTTGCTGTCGCCGGAACAGGTTTACCACGTTGTGCCGACCGCTTGACGAGTTCCGTTTGTAAAAACTCCTGAAATTGGACTGTCTCCACAAACCAGCGGTGGCAGTTATATTGAGAGTGCAAGCGGATAACATCCTCAATAATCAAATCTGGCAGACGTTTCTTAATTTGTGCCTCAACCACATAGAGCTTGCCACTCTCACGATGATAGCCCCCCACCAAAATTGCAGACGGGTCTCTGCTTGCTCCGGCTTTACCCATAGACGGGTCTAACGCCCCGAAATAAATCAGATCTTCCGGCAATTCCGTCCAGTATTGAATGCTATTGGCAAAAATCGCATCATCGCCGGAAACTGGGTCATTTTGATACTCGGAGTCAAATGCAGAATGTCCGTCACTAGCTCGGATTTTCATCAGGTATAGGATTGGACGAGCCAGCCACGATACGACAGCCCCCTTATCCATTTCGGCTTTATGTTGCTGGTAGAATAAGTCAGATAATGTGTCATCATCCCCCTCTTCGGAGAGATAAATATTCTCCCACTCATCCCATAACACCATATTGTCAGGAAAGCGTAAAATGGCTTTAAAGCGTACTCGTTTCCAGCCCTTAGTATTTAAAACCCTACTCAGAACACTGTCATAATGAAGAATTGTGCCTACATAGATAACATCAAACTTTTCGCCAGCAGCCCCAAGTTTTAAAACCGCTTTTAAAACCCAGTTATGCAATTTATTACGCTGAGCGGGTGTTTCTACGCTTTCATCATTTTCGATATCATCAAGTACAACTAAATCAGGACGATATGCTCCATGGCGACGACCACGCAATTTTTGACCTGCACCAACAGCCTCAACTTTTTGATTTTTAGCTGTCATAATGACACCGGCACGCCAAACTTTACCTTGTGCAACCTCTGGAAAGTCAATTCTTAATCGAGGATTAGATTCAATTTCCACTTTAATAGCTTCAAGCATACTGTATGCCTGTTCTTTCGTATCCATCGCAATAATGATGTATCTTTTTAAATCACGAACTAAGCACCACAGTGGGAATAGCTGTGTACAAATCGTGGATTTAGCCTCACCACGAGGAGCGGCAATCGCTTGACGTACCGATTTACTTAGATCACTTACCGAAAACGGTAAGTTCTCAAATAAGTAATGGTGCAACTGAGACTTGTGTTCAGATCGCACGTAATGTGGAAAGTATGCTTGCACAAAGTATTCAAAACCGTGTACAGGATCTAACACTTTCTGACGACGTTCGCTAATCGCTTTTGGCGTGTCGTCCCAACCTTCAAAGTTTGCTTCGATATTACGTTGTATCTGATGGCGTAAAGCCTCCAGTTCTTTTTCAAAGTCTTTTGCTTTCATACTTTCCACTCGAATAACAATGCTGCAAACAGAAACCAACCCCAACCGTTATTACCCGACAAAGCATTAATTTAACTGCGCCGATAATGCAAGCTCATTAAACAGATAAAGGATTTTTTACAATTTTTTTCTTTTTTCTCAGCCATTACTTAAACTCCTTTTTAAATTGCACTTCTAAATCGTCCAACATTTCTAAAAAGTCTGGCAGTAAATGCGGTTTCTTCGTTTTAACAATATTTGCCATTAACTCAATAGACCGCATAGCCGTTGCCATTGCACTCGTTTCTGGTAACAGTTTTTTGCTCGAAGCGGTCATTTTTGCAAAAGAATCTGCAAGTGCCGATAAAGACTCCACTTTCGCTGCTGTGGTCATCTCCGTATTTTCTTCAAGTTCCGTCATTAACGTGCGGTACTTGATTAAAAAACCGGTTAGCAAACCTTGAGCGATATTCTCAATGCCACCGCTTGCCATCACTTGTACATCACGGGCTTTTTCCCAGTTATCGCCGTTCTTTTCCGCTTGTGCTTTCCAACGCCGAGCCGTACCGAATGATACGCCAGCTTTTTCGGCTGCCATTTCAAGACTTAAGCGGTCAAACACGTACGCACGGCGAACCGCATTTTGCACTTCTACATCGTGAGCCATTGCACCGTCCTACATTCCGAATTTCATACGCAGCAATTCAAAACCGACCGCAACTAAACCACCGCCTACGCCACCGGCGATAATCGCTTGTTTGCGGTTTTTACGAGACATTTCATCGAGCAATAAACGAGTTTTATGTAGTTCATGTTGTAGCTCATCAATACGATCGTTTTGTTTATCTACTTTTTCGTTAATTTCTGCCGTTGCAGCTAAAATTAAATCAAGTTTTTCTGAATCGGTTTGTTTATGTTTACGTCGGTTCATCTGTCCGCCTTTTTTATCTAATTTTTGATTGATTGTTTCGACTGTTTTATAAATGCGGTCTAGTGTTTCTGTAAAACCCTCATGTACTTGTTTAGCGAGTTCTTTCGTTTGATATTCGTTTTTTACATCTTCACGTAATTTATCAATCGCATTGCGTACATCTTTAATTTCATTCTTTAACTCATCGTCTTTGCTAAAGATAGATTTAATAAACCAGCTCGCTAAAAACGCTGCTACGCCCATTAGCAAATTAAAAAAGAATTGTTCGTTAAACATAACGATCTCGCTTTGCACGACTTACCGGGTTTTTATTGCCTTGTTTAATCGCTTCTTTGAGATAATCTCGGCGTTCTGCGGTAATGGGTTTTGCTTGTCTAAATTGACGGCTTCGCCACCATTGCTTAATTTTTCTTATCCACTTTTTCACGGCAAATCTCCTCATAAGTCAGATTGTGAGCAAGCACTTGACGCTTCGTTTCCGCCGTGTCCGCACGGCTCGGATAAATCAGACTGAAGGTTTCGCACCCCTTGATAACTGTCGTGACTGTCATCTCGGAACCATTTGTGTTGCTGCAACTGCTCATCAACGTCGCTACGGCTAATACGGCGAGTGTTTTCTTCATTTTTTTGTTTAACTTGTGCATTTTTGATTACCTTTTCTTGGGTTTTAATTACTGTCGTTTGAGCCTGCTTTTCAGCTTCCAGTTTTGCATTTTTCTGGGCTAATTCGACCGCTTGTTGTTCAGCTTTGTGTAACTGCCATTTAAACCACGCCCAAATACATAACCCAAAAGCACCAATAATAATGGCGAGAGTAAGTGATACCATTATTCGCCTCCTTTACGCCCTAATGCGTTGGCAAAGCCTTTCGTTGCCACGCCACCACCACAAAACACCGCAAAAACAGTAAATAATTCAGCCACGTTTGAACGGTCTAAATAGACCGAATACCCTAAAATGACTGCCATTAACAACGCACCAAAAAACTGAATAAACGCCGTGGTACTTAATCTGCCGTTATCGTTTGTAATTAATTCGCTTAGTTTCATTTTTATTCCTTAAATAAGTGTTCTACATTCACAATTTCTTCTGAATGGAGCCATTCCCACACATCAAAGCACGGGCAATCTTTGAGCCATTCCCATTTATCCACCTTGCCGTTGTGGTTTGTGTCCGGAGATAAATCACGATGACCGCAAATTTTCGCTCTCGGATGATTTGCTTCGAGTTCACAAAGTAAGCGGTGTAATGCGTGCCATTGTTTTTCGGTATATTCGCCGTGATTTTTACCGTCTGCACGAATACCGCCGACAAGACAAATGCCCAATGAATTTGAATTATGACCTTGCACGTGCGCACCAATTTCGCCGACTTGGCGACCGGTTTCGACTGTGCCGTCTGTATCAATCACAAAGTGATAACCGAGATGAGCTAAATGCGGATTGAATTGTTTTACTGCCGCAGAGGTGCGTTTAAAGCCTCGTTGTTTATGCCAATCATTAATGCGTTCGGCAGCGGTTTGTTTATCAGTACGTAAGCGTTTGCCATTTGCGGTGGCAGAGCAGTGGATCACGATTTTTAAAATCGGTAATGACATAATAAAAAAGCCTCTAGTTAAGTTAAAACTAGAGGCTAGAATAAGATTTAGAAAGGTTTTAATGTATCAGATACGCTTCAACAAGCTATCAGAATAAAGCCTGTTGTTGTGCTTGAGATGTACGACGGAAACTATATACAATTTCCCAACCATGGCGGTCGGAAAGTTTGAATTTCGGGCAGAGTTGTAACATTGCTTTTCTGCCGGACATACCTTGTTCTTCGGTCAGTTGCAAAAACGCTTTATAAAATTGTTTATTACGTAATACACGCAAAGCTGCATCGCATTTCGGCACATACACAAAACAATTCTGCAAATATTGCGTGAGCTTATCGGCGAGTTCTTTACCGATGGTTTCAACAATCATTTTATAAAAACTCGTACCGAAATTAATATAAAACCCTAAACCGCCGAACCGCTTTACTAACGCTTCGGTTGCCGGCAAACCGACTATTGTTACAAATTCTTTCGCAACTTCTGGTAGATAAACTTCAACAGATTCAAATTCGCACATAGACACTCCCTCATTTTGGCGATATTTTGGCATAGCATTTTTGAATCTGTGAACGTTTATCAAACTTTTTTGTAAAATTTTGATAAAAAAGCCCGCTTGTTAGCGGGCTTTGAGGTTATTTTTTAGATAATGCGCTTTTAAGAACTGTTAGCGTTATTTCCCAAGCCTTCCGATTTTCAGTTGGCTTAATTTTCTTACACCCAATCGCCTCATTTGCATAATCGCTATCATCGACTTTATCTTGGTGAGCTAAAATAATCACACGACGTAACGCACAAGCTGTGATAGGATTTTCATCGTGCCCAAACATTCCTTGCTCCATACCATAAGCGACATTTCGCATCTTTTGATAATCTCCTGTAGCAATCATATCGGCAACTTCTTTTTGAGCTTTTTCAGTCATACTGAAAGCAGGCATAGATAACGCACAAGATATGAATGACAATAATAGTAATTTTTTCATATTTTTGCCTCAAATAGTGATCAATTTTTATATCATAAGCTATAAAATTCCAAAAACAAAGCCCACTTGAAAAAGTGGGCTTTAATAATTATTATTTAACTCTTCGACCGTGTCTTTTAGCACTAACCGCTAGCATCTGTACGATTTTCCGCAGTTGCTCCTCCGTACACCATTGCAAGCGGTCAATTCCGAAAGATTTTTTGCAAATAGCGTGGGCATAATTCCACGGCTTTTGCATTTCGGTTAAGAAGGCTTCAATTTTATCCATATAACGTTTGCGAATTTGATTGGTTGGAGAATTACCGACATCAGGCTTTTTACCGTGTTGCTTGCTTTTTACTTTAAAACCCTTAGCTTTCATTGCTTGTAGAACTTGCATTAATTCGCCGTCAGTCATTACACTACAACTGTGTTTATCAACAGTTTCGAGTAAAAAGCGAGTGTAGCATTCACGATCCATTTTTAATTCAGCTTTGCCGATGTGGATTTTCTGAATCATTTGCTGTCTAGTTTGCGGTTGCATTTGCTTTTTCCTCATTCCATTTCAGCCATAAACGATAACTTTCCGTTCCTTCTTAATGCCGTCTAACTGTCCTAAACTTTTCATTCTTTCAACGTATTGAATTGCCCCTCTTAATTTATCCTCCTCATTGCGTGCCGCTTGTTCAGGGCTTTCGTGCTTATGCTGTTTGAAATCTTTATCACTTCGCACAACAGCAAACTGCATTTTTACGCTTTCATAGACTTTTTTGAGGTAGTTATGATTAGCAAGCGGTTCAATTCTGCCGGATTCTCGCCGGTTTCGTCGGACTTGCTCAACTGTATCTAACAAAGCTCGCTCCAGTACATTAGACGGCTGATAAATTTCTAACAAACTTTGCAACAGTTTTAATGCACGACTGTTTGATAAACTTGATTTCTCAGGCTTAAACAACCCTAAATAAGGTACAACCGCTGCACCGCAACCGCTTCCCATATTGATGACCGTATTTAATAACTCACGACCAGCTTCGTCTTCAATTAACCCCTCAAAATGGATGTCGCTATGGCAAATGGGACATTTACAGAGTTTCATCATTACCGCCTTGTCTAAAATCATCATCTCCAAAGATAAAATCGCTACTTGCTCTAAATAAATAGCTAGGACTTACCCAGTAAACTTCAAAATCGTTACTACCTTTTTCTCTCACAGCAAGACAAACACCGTCATCTTCTTCATAAATTTCCCAATCTGAATATTTTTGCTCTAAAATATCTTCCGCTACAAAACTAAGAGAACTATTTTTACTTTCAAAACCAGTCCATTCTTCACCCTTCATTGCATCTAACACATCTTCTATACTTGGGTCATAATCGCAATCTAGTTTGATATATTCGTATTTATTCATACCATTCCTCTTCTTCAAACTCAATTTCATCAATTAACTTATCTAGAGATTTATAGATTGCATTCTGCATTCGCTCTTTCAATTCAGGTCTAGCACAGAGAAATGTCATCTGTTCGGGAGCGAATAAATCCATAAAATAGTCATAGTCATCAAAAGTACTGCCTGCGAAATCAATTCGTGAAACAATTCCTCCTAACACGTTCGTTTTTGCATTAACTTCAACTTGATTTAAGCTATTTTCATCTTTAAAAATAACTTCTAAGCAGATTTTGTATTGTTGCTGATTATCCATTACATACACCCTAACTTCGCTGTTTCTTTACCGTTTACACCGTGATTCAACTTAACTTGTTCACCTGCTAAATAGCCTTGTCTTCTTGAGTTGTTGCTATTAATTTCTCGTGCATTACCAGCCTCTCGACATTTTGCTTCAGTCATATTTTGCTTAGCTTGTAACTGTGTGAAATAACGCTCTAGCTTGCCTTTTTCTGCGGGTGTCATTGCAAACTCTGTTACATTTTTCCGAACACCAATTACCCAACCTTCACAAAATGAATCAGCTCTTGCCGTCAGGGTGCTACGTTTTAAGCGCTTGCTTTGTGTAGCAATAAACTCTTTTCTTGCTTTTAACAGCTTGCGATATAAAACATCAAAACAATAAACTGCAACTTCAGGGCGTTCTTCCTGACCGATAAAGACGGTTGATGACTTAAAGCCTGAATTAAAGTAGGCTTCACAACCGAACGCTTTGCAAATAACGTGAGTTAGGTAGCTGACGTAACTCGGCGGTTTTTGTGCAAAACTGACATCACTTTCTTGTTCACTGAATACAATTTCTTCTTCGCTGAGTTGATTTTTTGCCATCAACTTTTGAGCCATTTCAAGTGCTCGTGCCGCTTCGTGTGGATTTGGTGATTTGGCTAAAGCCAATAGCTTTTTGATTTTATTAATCAGTTTTTCATTGCTCATATTTACCTCTAATTAATTACCTGCTGAATTTCATCAAATCGCTGTTTAGATTCTTGCGTTGTAATCTTCTCTTTGAGTTCAAACGCTAACTTTCTGCCATTGTCCCAAAGCACACCAGCGCCTTTAAAATCGCCTTCGTAAACGTACTTCATAGCTTCTTCAAACAACTCAATACAGTTCGCCATTTCTTGACGAAAGTCTTGATTTTCTGTGATTGTCATTTTGTTTCTCCTGTTTAAAACACATTATTAAAGCCCCTCAAAACGAGGTTTAAAGGGCTTTTAAATATGTTTTATGTATCTAGCACTAATACTAAAAAGGCTAGAATCATTCCAATACAAAGGCAGATAATAGGGATGTCCATTAGCGAGATTCTTGCTCAAATGGTTTCACAACAAACTCTTCAACACCTGATTTGATAGCGATGCCAGCTACAGTTTGTGCCGTTTCAGGCTCTAACAAGATTGCATCTTTGTTGATTTCTTCTTTAGTGCGAATAAACTGGGTTAATCCGAGTAATTTCAAGTTTTCAATCACTTGGTCGGCTTTCGTTACTCGCACACTCGGCGGATTTTGTCGCCATTGCACTTCGCCTGTATTGAAATAACCTGTTTTTTGCTTACCGTGTTTAGTAAGTTCATCACGGTGGCTTTCACACCATGCCTGAATCGCTTTTTGACGACTTTCCACTGCTTCACGTAGCTCTTGTAGTGGTTGAGCATAGCGTTCAGTGATTGCACCGATTTCATCATTCTGCTGTGTGGCAACACGCTGTAATTCACGCTGTGCATCACCAAGTTCTTTAATTAACACTTCAGTTTCTTCACGGCTTTGCGCTCGGATTTCCAATGTTGCTGATTTAACTCTTGTCGGTTTACGCATTTTTTCCTCCTAGATATTCCAATGCTTCAATAAATTCACCAGCTTCAACCGTGTTATCAAAAACTCGCCCTGACTTTGTTAGCACAAAGAAATAGCGGTTGGATTTGTCGATTTTTTGCATTTTTACGCACCAGTCACCGGCATCTGTAGTATCAATAACTGCGTATTCTTTGCCGTCTTCGATTTCTTCCCAAAGTAGCGGAGGGACGACTGCATAGCTGCCTATTAATACGCTTTCACGTGTATCCATTTCTGTCATTTTTAACTCCTAATTTTTGTATTTCTGTTTAACTTTATTCGGGTAATTGCGTTCGCCTTCCCAAATACACTTCACGCCTCGCACTTGCATTTGGTAAAAGTCGTAACGCACACCCGCTCTTGTTTTCATACCGAACACTTGTGCCGTACCACTTTTTACAAAGCGTTTAGTTTTATAGTTTTCTCTTAAAATGATTCTCGGTTGATAACCTCCTCCCCATTCCACACCGGTTACTTCCAAATCCATCTCTTCACATTCCAGCATTGCTAATTCAAGTTTTACCGCTGCTTCATAGATTGCTTTGGTTCCCTTGTTCATTTCTCTGCCAGCTACTTCGCTGTATTCTTTACTCATTTTCTATCTCCAACTTCTTCACGACCGAGTTTTACAATGCTTAAACCTTTTCCGGTACGCTTTGCATAACTCGGCGTGGCTAGTTTTCTAACGGTTTCTACCGAAATATCTAATGCAAGAGCGATTTCTAATGCCGTACCGTCCATAATGTATCGTTCGCCAGCATAAGCCGCATAAATTTGCTTGACTGCCATTTCAGCCTCCTAATTGATCAACATTTCCGCATACTGCTTAATCATCTCTGCATTGATTTCCGCACCGTTAATCTCTGCCGTTCTTACCACGCCACGCATTAGTTTGCTTAATCGTCTTGCGTTGCCTTTCGCTGCTTTTAGTAGCGTGTCGTTATATTCACTTGTTCCTAAAGCTCTTTCAGCTAATAACGCTAAATCGCTTTCTGGTAACTGGTTGCCAAGGTCTAACGCAAAACTCACTCGACTATATAACTGTGCCAGTTCGTTGTTTTTACCTTTAAGATTGATAAGTAATCTCGGCATACCGGCTAACACTACGCCCACGCCTGTCAAATCGTGGATTCGGCGGATAAATTCGAGGGAGCGAGTAGATAACAGCTCGGCTTCATCGACGAGTAACACACGTTCCGAGCCTTTGAGTTTTGCGGTAATCGCTTCAAGTAACGTGTCATTTGTGCCTGTGTCGGTTGTGCCGATGGCTTTTGCGATACGTTTTAGCAATGTTTTCGGCACACAACTTGGATCAACTTCAATCAACACTGCACCGCTGTTTTCTTTCGCATACTGTTTCAATATTTGCGTTTTACCTAAACCAGCCCCGCCGAAAATAACGTTTAATTCTCCTTCAACGTGTGCGTATTTGATTACATCCATTCCACGGCGAGCCGTGAGGGTTTTAACAAAATCCGTGCTGTATTTTGCTTCCGTTACTTTTTCTTTATGACGAGCGATTAAGGCTTCTACTTTTTCATCAATTTGTTGCACATTGCCTGCGTAAGTGCCTTTTAAGTAAAGGCTTAACGTTGCAATCGAAATATCTAACATCTGCGCAGTTTGCTTTTGTTGTAAGCCACGGCCTTCCATAAAATCTTTTAATTGTTGGTTTTTCACTTTTAACCTCGTAAAATGAGCCTTAATTCTTATTTAAAATTTATTTAAGGAAGCGTTATGCCTCACTCACTACCATCTGAACCTGTTGCAACCGTGCTTGCTCGAGCAAATCTTCAACATCTTTTGATTCAAAAGCTATTTGCTCACTTAGCAAATCTTTCGCCAGAAGCGGCAGAATCTGCGCTACACGATTTTTCAACTCAGGTAAGTGAGCTAACAGATTCGATTTATCTAACTGATGAGCCTGAAGTTCACCCTGCAGCAGATTTACTATCTGAGCTAGCTGATGAGCTGTGGGACGAGTTGCATGAGATACTTGCTTCAATTCAAGAGAAAGCTCAAACTTCAACCCACTAGGAAAAACCACCTCACATTTCGCACTATGTTCAAATAATGGTTTATCTTTAAGTCGAGCTTTACGTTCTAAACGGCGTTTTGCTCGCATTTCTCGCTCTTGCTTAATAAAACTTTTCAATTCGTTCATTTTTCACTCCTAGCCGAAGGCTCTTTGTTGTTCTTCCCATTCTTCTTTTTCTGCTTCAGTCAAAAAGATTGGGGTGGCTTGTTTTGCCTGTTTTGCTTTGTCCGTCATCACAAAGCTAAACGCTGGCGTATGTTCAATCGTTCTAACTGGGTTTAATTCCGCTTGAATTTCATCCACTTGCTCTTGTTTGAGCTTCATTCTGCGGTTCGCTCGTTCTTTGCGAGCTTTATCTACAAACGCTTCTGGGAATGCCGCACGCTTGTTGCCGTCAAATTGGGCTTCGCAGATAAATCTGCCGTCTAAGTGGCGTACAATCACACTTTCCGCATTGTGAATATCAAAACTCACCGTTACTTTTTCACCGTCCACTTCGATCAACTTCTGATTAAAGTAATCATTGTTAAACACCGACAATCCAACCACGCTGAGCGGTACGAATCACTTGCGGTCTAAACATATCTCGTGCCTCAATTTCGGTGTGATCGTTCAACACTTCAACGTCTTTTAATAACTGCGCTCGTTTTTTCGCTGGCGTTGTGCCGATTTCTCGGTGGACGTGTTCGTTGTTGTACCACTCAATGCCAGCTTCAACTGCGTCAATAAATTGTTGCCAGCTTGGCAATTTACCTTTTGCTCGTTTCTGTTTATCAGTTAGCTCTGTTTTGCCTTGTCGTAAGCGCTTTTTCTAAACTAATCACGCCGGTGTTGATACTTGGCGAACCGTTTCACGGTCTGCCCCTGTGCCGTGGTAAGTGTCAAACTGTCGGGCAATTCGTAGCGCAATGGTTTGGTTCACTCGCTCAATAATGCCTCGTCCTTGTGGGTTACCTGGTATCCCTGTTTGGTGGTTAATGCCCAGTCTTGGCAAAATACCCGTAATATCCGCATCTAACGTCCAGTTTTTCTCACCGCCCCCGTTATCGGAGTAGTAAATAGCTGGGATTCCGTGGCGTTCTCCACGCCGTAGCGAATGGCATCTGCCACTGCGATACAGTTCTCGGCTAAACTGACCGACCAACCAACAATAAAGCGGCTTGCAGCGTCCATTACCATTGTGAGTTCAGGAATAAACGGTCTGCCGTGGTCAGGGTGTGCCACTTTCATCTTCATTGAGTGCCCGTCGCCGACCCAAACGTCATTCGCTTTTAACACCGACCAGTCTCGTTTCACATAAGTGTTCATCGCTCTAAGTTCCGCCCCAGTTTTACGACCAACCGCTTTAAATAGCTGGCTAAATTTACTCATCACTCGGCGCACTTGATGTATGCTTGGCATTAACTCCAACCATAACGGCTGGTCTGCGTAAGCTGTTTGCCAACGCCAAGCAAATTCTTCGTAGGCTTCTGCAATATTTACGCCATTTGTATTGCGGTAAACCGCTAAAAATTCTGGCAACCAGTTCAATTCAGCTACATCAACGGGCTGTCGCACTTGCGGCGCAATGATTTTTAATCGTTGCTCAGCGTTATCTGCTTTGCAGTAATCAATTACCCACTGGTTAAGTGTGCGTTCGCCTACTGTGCGTTTTGCGTTTGATTTAGCGTTAGCCACTACAACCAATTCCGCTACATCTGCTGGTAGCTCGCCATTTTTTGCAAGATTGCAGAAAAATCTAACCGCTTTAATTCGGGACATTCCGCTGTCTTCCAGCTCAAGCACTTTCGCTACTAATGCCATTCGTGCGTCTGCAGTATTGCGTTGTTTATTTGTTAAAGAACTTAAATCAATTTCGGCTCGTACTACGGGGAGTTTAGGCTTATTTTTGATGACCGATACCGCAAAACGGGAGCGAATTTCTTGTTTTAACCCATCAGGAAAACTCTCAAAGGCATATTCATTGCCTCCACCTTGTCCAACTCTTTTTCGAGTTTTCCAAAGTTGTTTTTTCGCTTGATAAATAATTCCTTGCACCGAATTTGGTAAACAGGTTAAACTTAAAGCTAATAATTCCTTAGCTGAATAGTGCGTTTTTAAGTTGTTTTCACTCATAAAAGCTCCTTAGAGCGTTCTGTTTGCGAATTTTTTTAGGTTGCGTTTTGCAAAACGTTCCGCCCAAATTTCTTCGGCTGGCACACCTATCGCTTCAGCGATGATCTGCTCGCCTTTTTTCCACGGTCTATCAAGAGCATTTTTTAAGGTGCTTGCTTGGCTGTAACCGTGTTGTAAAGAAAGTTGGCGTAAACTCCAACCTGCCTTGTGTAATGCAGCAATGATGTCGGCTCTATGCCAGTCTTGTGCTGTTTTTTTTGACTCTGTTAATGTACTCATTAGATAACCTCATTGACTTAACGCAAGGGATAATATACCTCTTTAAACTACAAGTAAAGTTTAAAAACTTCTTTTTAAAGTTCGTTTGACTACATTTTGTGCTGTTTTACGCTTAAATCATTGATTTAATTGAAGTTTAAAAACTTTAAGAAATTACAGGATCTTTTTTAAAGTTATGAAATCGAAGTTTAAAAACGAATATTCTATTGGAACAAGAATAGAAGAACGTCGAAACGCTCTAAATTTGAGTAGAAACACTGTTTGTGAGCAGTTAGGGGGAGTAGCTTTATCAACTCTACAACTATGGGAAAAGAATGAGAGAGAACCGCAAGCAGGTATGATCATTAAACTAGCAGAGATTTTAAAAACTACTGTTAGTTACCTTTTAAAAGGCGAGCAACAAGAGACTAAGAGCATTGCAACGCTAACAGAAAATACCGAGCCAGCCGAAATAGAAGAGATTTCAATGATTGATAGCTTTGTTTCTATTCGTGTTTCAGCGGGCTTTGGTAGCTTTAACGAGGGCGTAACCGAACCAGATGGGCAAGAACCTTATGCAGACAGCCTTTTGCATAGCCTTGGCGTGCAGGCAAAGCATTGTGCGGTGTTTTGGGCAAGCGGTTCTTCTATGCAACCTACTATTACTGATGGCGATCAAATGTTAGTAGATTTAAGCCGTAATGAGGTGAGAGGGGATAATATCTACCTTGTACAGAACGGTGATAGCGTGTGGGTGAAACGAGTGAAGATGTTGTGGGACGGTGTAGAGCTGATTTCAGACAATAGAGAAGAGTACGAGCCAATTAAAATTAGCAACCAAGAAGCCCAGAACCTACAAATCATCGGGCAAGTCGTCCACGTTGGACATAAGCTAATTTAAAACTATTTTAAAATCAGTTTAAAACCGATCATTACTATGCAAAAAATAGTGCAAATTTTTTCATTTTTTCACTATTTTTGCTCATTTTGTTTTTTGCATAGTTTTCCATAACAAAAATGCGGAGAGCCTTGATTTTATTAGCCTCTCCGCATTTTTTCGCGCCAAATTTTTTTATCTTTATCTATGTAAAATAGATCACTACCCCACACTCCGACATTTGAACCAAGTACAGCGGAGTACACAACTTTATTTTCGTCAATATAGCCGGCACGGCTAATATCTACACGATGTGCAATTTCTATCGGCATAGTTAAATAATTCTGCAAGTTATCAGCAGCTAATCCGCTGATATTACAAAAAATCATTTGGTCAAAAACTACCGGCTGATTCTTTGCAGTTTGTTGTGCAACATATTTTTCAAAATCTGAACTTGCTAACATTGTCATAATGTTACTTTCCTTTTTGTTATAATTTTATTTCAAGTTCGTCACAGTAATAAGTGTGACCAAATTCGGCATAATGCAAATAAATTTCTATGGTGTTCTCAGTTAAAAACGAATAACGCCGACAAGTTCTGCCATACTTGCGGATAATCTCATAGATTAGTTGATCGTTTTGCGATAATTGCCCATCCGTGAGGGTCAAATGGATAATGTCAAAATCAAGTCCTGTGATACGTTCTCTGATTTCTACCTTACCAATACCTAACCGCTCAAAAATATTTTTAAATCCGATAACACTACCGGCTTCTTGAGCGTTGATATATGCATACTTCACACGCTTTCGAAACAATGACAAAGGTTCACTTTCAAACCGTTCAATATCACGCTGATAAGCGATTAGATTTAAAATAAATTCACTACATTTTTCTTCATCAAAAATAAGAAATGGGGTTTCAAGCCTTTTAATCTGTAACTGCCACCATTTTTCAAACAGATCGGCAATTTTGCGTAATTCGCCTTTATCCATCCAAAACGGCAATTTAATTTTAATCATCCTTTACCTCTACTGTGAGCGACTGCAAACGAGGGATACTCAAATCACTTAAAATATCGTGTTGTTTCCATTCGATAGAGCGAATTTCCGGGTAAGCCTCGTGAATTTCTTCTCCCAATTTGGAAAAACTAAATCGGGTATAAGGATAGGTTTTTGTCACTTTAAAATCGTTATTCTCTCGAAACGCACAGCGGATCATATTTTCTACATTTTGTTTGATGTTTTCTTTTTTCGTTTGGGTCCAAATATCCGAAGTACGAAAATAAATAGTTAAGGCTACATCGTGAAAACTATCCGGGATTGAAAATGCTCTAATATCATCACCGTGACCGTGATAACCTTTATTCATTAGATAATCATTTACCGTGTCGATAAAAACTTGTGACGGCACACCGGTATCAAGCAGTAAGTAAATATTAGCTGTTCCAGGTCCTCTCGGTGCATCATGTAAAAAATAGATACGATCAACGCTAATGCCGGTAATTTCAGCCACGATAGATTTATAAACGCTATCAATGTGATGCTTTCCAACGCTAGAAAATTTAATTCGATAACGCTCTCGTAGCTCATCGTCTGTTTCTTCATCCGCTCCGGGGATTTCAAGCCAATCATCTGAATTTTCAGCTTTTAAAATTCCGGAAACGGCTTTTGGTAAAATACAATAATAGCCACCGGCTAAGTTGTATGAGCTACCAGCATTTTCTGCAATAACCGGTACTTTGGCACTTAATTGGCCACGTGGGATTATCACGCTTTCTGTTGTCGAAACTTTATAAACCACTTCGTTGATTCGTTCCGTTTGCATTACCGTGCCGACTGGAATTTCAATTTCTAAACTTGAAGATTCTTTTGTGAAAGTCACAGTACCTTTTGCCTGAGATGCCGGCTTTGGCTCAATACCAACCTGCCACGCTAAAATTCTTAACCAAGCCCCCTTTGCTGTTTTTACAAACAAGTTCGGCACAATCTCATTAATCAACGAATCAGTAAGCCACTTAACCGGATGAACTGCTACGGCAGTAATTAATCGCCAAAACGGCGACATTCGGCTTGTATTAGTGATTAAATTTTCCTGTTCTGTTAATCTCTCAAACTCTTGCCGAATTTGCACTTCTTCTACCGGTAAACCGGTTTCGGCTAAAATCTCTCTGAAATTCTCACTCATAGTAAAATCTCCTGTGAGTCAACATTACCGAAATCATAAGTTTCAGCAGTAAGTAATAGCCGGCGATTACTTTCTTCTATGATTGCGACGGTTCCTGGTACAAGACGTTCATCCTCTTCAACAAGTAAAATGATCTGCAGTAAAATATCTCGTCTTAAAATGCGGCTACGCTCGGCAATCAGTTGTGTAGCCAAACCGCTTTCTAAGATTGCGTGCTTCACATCTTGTGCGATAGATATATGGTTATCACAAATAACCGGCTGGCGACCACTATCTAATGTAATGTCCTCTCCAGTAATTAATAAATCTAAGTAAAGTTTCTCATTCATTACGCCATTAACCCTGCATTGTCTTTAATTTGTTGTGCTAATTGACGTGCATCTGTTGCTTCATTCACTACAATCGAACCGATATGCACGGTTTTGCTATTATTCTGATTCATTGTCATATTTTTACTGACTGAACCTTGTGGCATCGGTTTTACTTCTGCCTGTGTGCTTGCCGGCAATGCAAAATGCTGACCATTGCTATTCGGCTTCGGTAAAGCGGTCGAATTTTGGGTGGAGTTTGCAATCGTTTGAGCTACGCCGATTAAACCACCACTTACCGGCTTATTATTTTGTTGCACCTCTTTCACCACAGGATAAAGAGGAATTTCAACGCCAATCATGCTACCGAGTTTATTCGCTTGGGTAATAAGCCAATTCAAGGTATTAATGAACATATTTTTTAACCCACTAAAAATACTAGTAAAAATGTCTGTCACACCTTGTGCTAACGCTCCAAAAATTTGAATAGGATCGCTATTTTGCCAACCTTGAACGACACCTTGCCATGCCGTAATAATTGCATTTGCTACACCTTCAAAAATATCAGCCACAATCGCAATATTACTGGCAATTAGATCAATAATTCGGATGATGCCATTCAAGCCATTCGCAACAATAATTCCGACAGCTTCGCCAACCATTCCGAATGTGGTCATTCCATCACTTACACCAAAAAATGCGTTAAATAGAGAGATAACAGATGCCCCCATTCTAATTAACGCTGTTTTAATCGTTCCTAATGCGTTCATTAGTGGCTCTGTGGCAATTCCAACATGTTTGAAGCCATTAACAAAACCTGAAAATATTGCCGCAAATTGATCTCGCAACTTATAAAGCACAACACTTAAAAAAATAATGCTACCTACAAAAAGTGATACAGGGCTGATTAAGGCAATAAGAGAAACTTTTATTGCTCCGAAGATACCGCTAAACAATATCAACGACCCGGCTACTGCAGTAAAACCTAATAAGGCAATAGCCGCATAACCAATCCAACGGGCTATATTCCGATATGTGCCTAACCACGTAGTAAAGGCTTGCCCCATATCAGCCAATTTATTAAATACCGGTTCAAATTTTTCGAGTAATGCAGAACCGATAGCTGTCCGTATATTAATAAGGATATTGGATAACCGTGCGAATACATCAATATTGGCTTTTGCACCGGCGTACACTTCATCCATTCCGTTAATTTTGCCAATTTCTGCAATAGAAATTTTTAAGTCTTCGTTTTTTGATAATAAAGTGTTAATAAAGGCGACACCTTCTTTTCGTCCCATTTCACCTTTAATCAGTTGAGCCTCTATATCATCAATAGAATTACCGAATTTAGCTCGTATGCGGTCTAAAATAACCAGGGTACTTAATAATCGGTCTTGTGAATCGTGTACTTTTATGCCTAAATCTTCACTTGCCTTACCGATTGAATTAAGGAAAGCCGCATATTTTGTTGCCGACTCGCCACCGCCCATTTCATTTTGCAATGTACCCAAAATAGCAAATTGTTCAGCAATATCTACGCCAGCGAGTGTTGCTTGGTTGCCTAATGTTTGAAAGGCTTGAGCAATTTTTGCACCGTCTGACTTAAACTTATTTGCGGTATAAGCGGTTTGCCCCATTAATTTCTCCGCCCACTTAATTTTATCCGCTTCTTTAGATGCCCCTAATACCGAATACATTGTGCCTAGGTAATCGGTCATGGTTTGGGCTTGGGTTTGTGTTGCTTTACCGGTTACTGCGGATAATTCGGTAAAACTGGCTAATTCTTCGGTGGTCAATCCGTCTATTGCGGATTTAATATCGTAAGACGAATTAATAAAATCGGTTGCAGCTTCTCCCCACGTATTAGAAAACTCCATTGCACGTTTACGCATTAAGCGTAACCCTTCTTCACTTTCGCCTAAGCCTTTGATTTTGCCTAGCTCGTTACTCATCGCAACTGCCGGTGCAAACGCATTAGCAATACCGGCACCGGCACCGATAATGCCGGCAACACCTACACCGATTTTTGTCATCGCATCACGACCACGAATCCCTATGTCATCAATCGACTTCATAATACCTTTCAGCGGTGTAGATAGCTGATCATTTAGGCTGATGATGTACTCTAATCCCTGAATTGCCATAAAAAACCTACAAAAAAGGCATTGCCTAAAATACTTGTGCAATGCCTGTTGATACTGAGTTAGCTAAATTTTCAAAATATTGCTTATTTAGCCAAATCGCCCGGGCGAGGTTATACTCGCTATTATCTGCGTGCGGTAAATAATACATCCGAAGTGCAACAGCTTGCGAAAAGCCGTTACGTTCGATTGCTTCCACACGCAACGCTAGTTTTTTACAGTAATTTCAACCTTCGGCACTAATACTTTGTTAATCGCACCGGCAATTTGTAATGCCAATCCCGGCACATTAATCACGGTCAACAAGTCATCACGCTGTTCACGCTTAATGCAAGCGAGTAAATAATCTTTAATCGGTGTAATTTTATTGCCGCTTTCTACTTCATTTACCATCGTGTCGTATGCTGCATCATCACGGTTAAAGATAAAATCAACACCGGATACGGTAATCGTTACGCTATCTTTTACGTTTGCGGTTAATTTTTCTAAAAGTGTTTGAGCTTGGTTTTTATCGGTCATTGTTAATTTCCTTGGTTATTTTTGGTTGTTAAAATCAGTAATACATTGCGTAACGGCTTCATAAGCAATTACACAAACATCTAATTTATTGAGTGCTTCATTTAAAGTTTGTACCATTAAGCCGTTTGTGTTTACTTGCGGATTAATGTTTCGACACTCTGTCGTTTGTGGGCAAATCAGCCTTGTTGGTGTCGTTTTGCTTTCGTTGTTCGAACAAGCGGACAATATCGTCAGGCACAGGAGTATCACGCCACTTTTGATTTTGTTCATTTGCTAATACCTCTTGTAACTGCTGTTTTCTGGCTTCCGCTTGGTCATTCGCTGAAGCCAGTTTTATATGTAGTTTTGTGATTTGTTGCTGATATTTCTGCAACATTTTCTGATTATCATCATATATCGCTTGTAACTCTGTTAATGCTGTTTGGGCTTGTTCTACTTTGTTTTTGTAATAAGAAATAACAGCTACATTTGCTACTAAGGCCATGATAGATAAGATAAAAGTAAGCACTTTGATGTTCATACTATTTAATACAAAATTCAGTTTCTTTGGCTCGGCGAGTAACTAAACCTTTCAACACTTTGCCACCGGCTTTATTAAAATCATTAATGTGCGTACACATTGCTTTAAAGTTTAAGGTTTGAGCATATTTATATAATGATGTCGGCACACGCTTACCGGCAGATTTGCTGTAATAGGTCGTTGTACCATAACAACCCACATTAAAGACTAGTGATGTCATTGCATCAAATTGCCCTTGTGTCATTTTCTCGCCATTAAATTTTCGGTTTACGCACTGTTCAGCAATTTTGATGTTATCAATGTAATCGCCTGCAATTTCTTCTAAGGTTAAAAAACGACCTTGTGTCACATTGCGAGTATTACCGATGCCATCGGTCCAAACATCAGCCGGACAACGATAAGGTGTGCTTGCACAACCTTCTGCATTAGCGATCAGTGATAACATCTCTTTACTAGTACGGATTTCGTTCGCTTGTGGTAATTGGTGTAAAATTGCTAATACTGCAACCACAGAACAAGCGATAAACTTTTTAGAAACTTTCATCACTTACCCCGAGTTTTTTAGCCTCAATACGTGCCGCTAATATTTTGTAATGTAATTCTTGCTTACGTAGTGCAATTTCATCCTTGTATTTTTTATATGCAATTAACACGGTAATCGCACCGAATAAAATACCGAATAATGCAGCCCATTCCGACACATTAAAGCCGGATAAAAATGCGACTAGCGAACCAATAAACGGGACTGACCCTTCAAATTTTCCGTTCATTTTTTATTTTTCTCTTTCTCTCATTTATAAGGATTAGGGGCTAACTCGCTCTTTCGTTTATTATTATTGTTATGTGCAGTTTTTCGAGTTGCCCCTAAATTCTGTTAGCCGATTAAATCACGTGTATCTTCATCGGAGAGATAAGACACCCCATTGATTCGGACAAAATCGGGACTGGTTACAAAAAATCTTACTTTTTTTGTGGTTTTTGATCCGCCTTTTGGATCAATGCTCAATAAATCGGATAGCACCAATTTATTACCGAAAGTTTCCACCTTGTCACGCACGCCACCACGCATAGCGAAAAACACAAAATCAATTTCAGGTAAGCCACGATAACTACCAGCAGCGGCTGCTGCGGTTGAAATTTTCTGGAAATTTTTTGCATCTAGCTCAATTTCACCTTCTGCGGATACATCACCGCTGACCCATCCATCCGGAATACCTCGTGTTTGTGCCACAGCGGAATTGTCCGTGATACTTAAAGAGATGTTTTCAGCGTGAATCGGTAATCCCATAAAGCTGAAATCAAAACTCATACCGGAAATACGTTCCATTGATTAACCTCCTAATGTTTCTAAATCTAAGAAAATATTGACCGTGATGTCTTTCGGGCAATCATACGGGCGTACTTTGATATAAACAGCGACTTTTGTTTTGCTATGCCATGTAATCGTGACCGAATCTTCTGTCGGTGGATAACATTCGCCCGGAAATTCCTTACCGTTTACCGTGGTTGATTTGCTCATGTCACGGAGCGGTTTAGCAAAATACTGTTTGTGGTATTCTGTACTGTAAGCGGTCGAATTAAATGAGCGGTCTGCAATTTTAGCGATCGCTAATAGGCGTACAGCCCTTGCTGCCTTATCTACGATTCGCACATTTTCAATAGATTGATAATCGCCACCTTCAACATCTAATGTTCTGCCATCCGACCAGTAGTAACCGTCATAATCCGGATACCACATTGGTACGGAATAACGGGCTTGTTCTAATGCTTTTAAGTGGGATAGATTTAGCTCAGTACCGTCTTTATCTTGTGGCTTATCGCTACTACCCATATCCAATAATGCACCGGTTAATACACGACTTGGACTGTCGGCAATCGATACAGCACGATTTGCCAAACGACCGGCAATGACACCGACATCATTACCGAATAAAGTCGGCACAAGCATTACATGATCACATACTAAGGTTTTTTGTAACGTGGTAAGTTTTTCTACATATTCGTCCCAACTCTCACCGGATTCTAATTCTTTGTTAATCGGCTCAATCGCTTGAATAAAAAACGTTCTACGTCCTAATTTTGCAACTAATTGAGCATATAACGTTTGCAAGGCATTAATTTTTTCTTTATCAACACCGGTAGTATAAGTGTTTACCGTATATTCAAAGGAAGCGACTGCATTAGCCTTTTCTACGGCTTTTACGAAGTCATAACCGCTTTCGTCTAAAATATAGGCGTGAGCTTGCCAATTCTGACCGGCGTTACTCATTGCTGCTATGACTTGTTTTTTTAAGTTGGTATCGTCTTCGCCGAAAATCTTGTCAAAATCACTATCCGGAGAGAGTGAAAACAGTTTGCCGGCATTGGTCGTACCTACGCCGACAAATAACGCATGGCGTTCAATTTCCGAGGTTTCGCCGGATAATTGATTTAAAGTGTTGATTTTTACATTTGGGAACATTCACTTGTCCTCTTATTGTTTTTTGGTGTATTTTTGGATTTCTGCTAATAGAATTTTTGCCGTTTCTTCTTCACGGGTATCTAAAAATGAACGTTTTACCGTTGGTATAATCCATTGGGTTAAACCTTTTTTTGTACCTGTGCCGTATTTTTCTTCGAGTTTTCGAATAATTAAGCTTGCTCTTGCACGACTTAATGAGCTTTGAATCTCTCTAATACCCGGTCGGCGTTGTCTTTTGCTACCGTCTTTTTTAGTTGCTCCTGCCACCGTATAGCCTAAATCTCTTAATTTTTTGGCTTGTCTTGCCGTTGCAGGGTCTGAAGGTTTACCTTCTTTTGTTATGCTTTGCTTATCACTTTTTTTATGTAAGTGATCGATACCTTCTTGATGTTCCGTCGCTATTTGTCCGGTTCTATCGTGATGATAAAACAATCGTCCTTTGCTTTCATGTTCCGCTTTGCTATTCGCTAATTTTGCAATTCGGCGTAACATTTTAGCCGTACCTTTTTTACGTTTTTTCCAACTTGTGCCTGTTGGTTCACGTTGATTTGCCGCATTGGATACTGCTGTACGCTTTATCATTTGCAGGGTACGAATTAGAATTTCACGTTTCTTTTTTGCCGGTAATGCAATAACTTCTAAATCTTTTAAAAATGCGTCTAAATCTTTTTTATCTAGCCCCATTTTTATGACTGGTTTCATCGGATTACCTCAACATCAATTTCTTCCGCATAGTAGATTTCTATTTCATCTAAGCGGTATGATTCGCCATCTATGACTAATTCCCCATTCGGGTCCTTTTGTGCTGTTAGTGGCTCCTGAAAATTAATCGTAAAAACTAAATCAGCGGTTTTGTCATCTAAAATATCTAAATCTATATCGGTTTCGTATAGATCAAGCCGTTCTCTTATCGCATCGTTTTCATCCAGCCATACTTGAATCATTGCCATAATTAACGGCGCGGATATTTCCCGATAAGGAAAAACCTCAAACCATAACACCGCATCATATTTAATATGAGCAACCTCTAAGCCTAAATCCGTAACATTTCGCCCGGCATTAATTAGTTTTATTTTATCCATCCACGAATGAAAATTGCCGTGATAACGTTTAGGTAATTTGGTAAGTAAAAAATCCGTTAATTGTTGATACAGAAATTTTCTTACACTAGACATACGCTACCCCGTCTTTTCCCTTTTAAAACTCTAATCGCGTGTGTAGCTTCAGCTAATAGGCTTTTTTGTTCTTCTGTATATTGTCGGTTTTCGTGTATTTCACGGGCCGACAAAGTATTAAATTCCGGTAATAGTTCGTGCTTTGCTCTCGCAAACACAGCTTTTTTATAAAGCGTTTGGGCGTAATTCTCGCTGCCGACGGTTTCGGATGAAATATCCGCAACGGAAAGAATACCGTTCGCTTTATGCTGTTCTGCGACATCTGCGAGGTCTAAATTCACCTGTTGGATAGCGGAAACTAACGAGGCTTTAACCATTTCAACCGGAATTTGAAAAGGGATTGCACGCTGTTTCTGAAATTCTTGTACGTTGATATTGCTCCAAAAACCATTATTGGTAATGGTAATATCGTCATATTCCGTATCTCTGCCATTAAACATTATTCAGCCTCTGAAAGTGGGCTAGATTTAAGTTTTTCAATAAGTAATGGAAAATTAATTTCGACTTTATCCAAACTTAAACTAGCCACCGGGGGAATTTTTCGGGGATATAATCGCCCGTTTGTTGCAATGCGTTTAACCGCATCACGCAACGCTCTACCATATTTTTTACGCCGACTTTGTGATGAAGCTGAAATGCTCTTACACATAATTGAATGGCTAAAATCAACCGCATAGGATCGCTAACGCTTGCAGCGTGTACTCGTCCCAGTTCATTTCTCAGCAATAGTGCCGCCGCTAATTTGAACCATTTTGCGGTAACCATTTCGTGCAACTGCCAAGACATCGCCACGTTTTGCAAAGTCTGCGTAAAATATGGTTCAACGGATTGCCCGGCGGTTGCGGTTTTATCCGTCCATTTGTAGATTTGGTCTGCGACGAAGTGCGGCAACGTAGAAGCGAAACCATCGGGCAACGATTGACCTTGTTTAATGGCTTTTTCGGCAAGCGACAATGCGCTGTCAAAATTACCAACATCAAACAAATACACGATGCAATAGCCAACAATATCATTTTGATAAATCTCGCCTTTTTTAAAATAATCTTCAACAAACGGAAGCCAATGCGGAAGAAATTTACTGCGTTTTTCCTCCGCACGCATTTCTAATGTCGGTAATGCACGAATTTTGTTTACGTCGTTTTTAAGTGCGATTTGTAAGACGGAATAATCACTACCGTGTTTTGCTACAACTGCTTTTTGTGCCGGCGTACCAACTTCACTTTGTTTTATTTCGTCTAATGCTCTCATACGAGCCTGAAATTCACGCATACCCATAATTATTTATAGCTTCCGTCCGTATCTAAAAGTTTTACATTTTTAAATTCAATCGCCGAGAATTTGCTTGGGTCTTCCACCACATAGCCTTCCATACGCCAGTAAGAATCTTTAACCGCTTTAAGCTCATCGTCATCTTTCATACCACGGCGGATAGTATCGTACTGAGTATAAATAGAGAGATTATTTAAACTGGTGACTACTGCCAAGCGTGGAGGCATATTCGGCACCATCATTGCCTTCATACCGCCGAATGTTTTCATTAAATCCTGTGTATTTAATTGGGCTTTTTCAGTCGCAATTAAGCCGTTACCTTTGTAAATTAGGCTTGACTCTTTGCTGACTAAATCCGAACCGACTAAAAAGACTAAATCACCGGCATCACGATGTACTTCGGCTAGACCTTGTTTCAAGTCATACGCCAGTTCATCAAGATTCACATAATCGGCATCTTCGCCAAAGATTCGAATTTCGCCCGATTGCTTTGTCCCTTCGGTTAAAATCTGTGACGGTTTATTGTCACGGATAAATTGCAACCAGCCTTTATTTACATCCGCAAGATTATCCGCTTGAGTTTCAGCCGCTATCGATTCGCCATAAAAACCGATCTTAATCATATCTAAGGCAATTTGACGTTGTACGTATGCTGCATATAAATCTGCAAATTGATTGCCTAAATGTCCCCATTGTGCTAACTGTGTCCAATTAATGAGTACACCCGAATCGGTTTCGGCTAACTTATATTTATAGCCGTTAGGATTTAATGATTTGCGGTAACGCCCATTTGTTTTACGACCGGTAATGCCACCTTCTGCCGGACCGTAAACCAATTGACCTTCCACATCTTTCACGCCAATCATATTGATTTGCTTCAAGAAATCCGAACGATTTTGGATATTGCCAAGTAAGATCGTTGCTTTCGGTGTGTCAATCGTAAACTGCTTACCGGCTAAGGCTTGGTTTACGTCTGCACCATAATAATTTGCGACATTCGCAACTAAGCTGTAAAAGAGTTTTGCTGCTGTGCTATTCATTTTTACACCGCCATATTAAATTGATTGTCTGCTGCGGTTGGTACGCCGTTTGGAACCGGTGTTTGTACGGTGCTTAACGCATCAAATTTTTTATTTAAATCGGTTACCGCACCAATTAATTGATTAAATTGTTCAGCCGTTACGCCGGTTTCCTGTTTTGGTTCTTCGGTTTTCGGCGTTTCCGGTTGCTTCGGTTCTTGTTCCGGTTTTTGTACACTAAAGTGTTTTTCCACTTTTTCGGTTAAACCGGTTAATGCACCAAGCAACTGATTAAATTGCTTCTCATCCATTGATTGTTCCTCTTTGTTGTTATTGTTATTTGGAATCTTTGCTTGTTCTTGTTGTGGTTCTTCGTGTTTCTTGAAGAACTCTTTCATCATATTAAAAAAAGACTTTTCTTTTTCTTGTTCAGCATCTGACAAAGTTAATGTGATTGGCTGATACTGACCGGCAATAATATTTTCTGTGGCTTGTGATTGCGTGCTAAATTGCAACTGTGTTGTGCCTACTGATGCAGGTGTATCAGTTACACCCAAGCCGGTTAGGTAATTTTTGCCGCTATTTCTGAAATTCGGCGAGATTTCAATGCTGGTAAACAAATACTGACCGCCCTTATTCCAGCTAATTAAATTTTCGTTTGGAGCTAACACAGCGAAAAGTTTTACTTCACCGTTCTCTTGTTCTTCCGCTTTGAGTTCAAGGACTTGCCCGAAATTAAACCAGCGTTTGTGATCAGGCCATAAATTAGCGGTATATAACGCTGGGTCATAAGATTCCGCCATATCTAATAATTCTTGTTTTGTAATCTCACGCCCATCAATCGTTGAGCCTGATGTCGCAATACAAATAAAATCTGTGCGTAATTTGCTTTTATTTACCGTTGTCATAACTACCTTTGCATTTTTCTCTTCGCTTTGAATACGCTTATTCTTGCCGATTCTTTTGTCTATTTCATTCGGCAAAAATCGGTTGTATTCGGATAACCTTCTTTTTTGATCCTTATCCGACCATATCCGAAATTTAGTGGATTAAATTCGTTGTTTTACTTGCCAAAATACCGCCTAAGGTCCAATAACAATAAGAATTAAGTGATATGACTGATAAAAAATTAAGAGTGCGTAAATCGAACCGCTATGACGATGAAACGATTTACGCTGCCAAATTCTTGTATTTAAAAAAACACACACCGAAAGAAATTGCCGCCGAACTCGGCTTAAATTCGACCCGTCCTATTTATTACTGGGCAGAAAAATATAACTGGCGAAATTTAATTAGCGAAAGCGGTATTGAGGAATTAATCGCTTTACGTATCGTGACACTCACGGAACGTGAAGGGAAAAGCGAAAACGAAATCAAAGAACTTAATGCGTTAATAGATAAAGATCTTGAATATAAAAAATTACGGGCGACCAAATTAGCTAAACAGGTTAAACAACAAGCAGTCAATTTAAGCGAAAGTTTTGCAAATTTTGCCGATAGTGGGGACGGTTCAAGCAGCGAGAAAAAAGAGAAGAAAAAACGGATAAAAAATGACATTTCTCATATTACGCCTGAGATGTTTCAGCCGTTTGTTGATTCGCTTTTTGCGTATCAGAAACACGCACGAGCAAATAAACATCAAGATGTACGTAATATTTTAAAATCTCGCCAAATCGGGATGACCTATTATTTTTCGTTTGAAGGATTTGAAGATGCGGTACTTACCGGCGATAACCAAATTTTCTTGTCTGCCTCAAAACGTCAATCGGAAATTTTTAAAAACTATATTGTAAAAATGGCACGTCAATATTTTGATGTGGAATTAAAAGGCAATCCGATTATTTTAAGCAATGGTGCGGAGCTACACTTTTTAGCGACAAATGCTAATACCGCACAAGGTAATAGCGGTCACGTGTACGGTGATGAATATGCGTGGATTCGAGATTTTGACCGTTTTCACGATGTTTCGTCTGCAATGGCGACCCATAAAAAATGGCGTGAAACCTACTTTTCTACACCATCGTCTAAATTCCACCCCTCTTACGCTTTTTGGTCGGGCGATAAATGGAAATCGGATGATCCTAAACGTAAGAATGTCGTATTTCCAACCTTTGCCGAATATCGTGACGGCGGTCGAGTTTGTCCCGATGGTACTTGGCGATATGTCATTACGATTGAAGATGCACAAAAAGGCGGTTGTGATTTATTCGACATTGAAAAACTGAAGCAGAAATATAACCGGCACGTATTTAACCAGTTATTTATGTGCGTTTGGATTGATGATGCAAACAGTATTTTCAAAATTGGTGAACTGTTGAAATGTGGTGTTGATATAACTAAATGGAAAGACTTTTATCCGGCTGAGGATCATCCATTTGGCTTACGTGAAGTGTGGGCTGGTTACGACCCGGCACACAGTAAAGATGCCGCCTGTTTTGTAATTATTGCTCCACCAATTTTACCCAAAGAAAAATTTAGACTCTTGGAACGTCATCAATGGCATGGGCTATCGTACAAATGGCAAGCACAACAAATTAAGGCGTTATTTGAAAAATACAATATTAGTTATTTGGGGATTGATGCGACCGGTGTCGGTTATGGGGTTTATGAAGAAGTAAAGGAATTTGCACGCCGTGAAGCCGTACCGCTGAATTATAACCCCGAAGTTAAAACCGGTATGGTACTAAAAATGCACGATTTGGTGACATCCGAAAGTATTGAGTGGTCAAACAAAGAAATTGATATAGCCGCCTCGTTTTTAATGGTTAAACAAACAACGACAAAATCAGGCGAGAAAACAACATTTATTGCGGAACGTACAACGCAAAATCAACACGCCGATGTGTTTTGGGCAATGTGTAACGCTATTAATAAAAAATCATTAACAACAAAAAAACGCCGTAGCAGCTGGGGAACTTAACAATGACAAAGAAAACGATGCAACAAAACAATAATAAGAACTCAATGAGAGTGTTCTCTTTTAGTAATCAATCCGAATTGACCGCCGCACCAGCGTTAGATTATGTCGGATTGGGATTTGATGATCATTATAATTGTCATCTACCGCCTATTAACCGTTATGCGTTAGCTAAATTACCGTATCAAAATGCACAACACGGCGGTATTTTGCATAGCCGAGCAAATATGGTAAGTAGCGGTTATTTAGGCGGACTCGCACTTTCTCGCATGGAAATGCGTGCGACTTGTTTAAACTTAATTCAGTTCGGCGATGTAGCTCTATTAAAATTGCGTAACGGATTCGGACAAGTGGTTAAATTACACCCATTGTCCTCACTTTATACACGTGTCCGTAAAGACGGTGGTTACTCCTATCTGATGAAAAAATCGTTATATGATACGGCTTCGGAAATTTATCAATATGATGCAAAAGATATTATTTTTATTAAGCTGTATGACCCGATGCAACAGGTTTACGGATCACCGGATTATGTCGGCGGTATCCAGTCTGCATTATTAAATTCAGATGCAACGGTATTCCGCCGCCGGTATTTTAGTAACGGGGCGCATATGGGATTCATTCTTTATGCGACTGACCCGGATATGTCGGAAGAAATGGAAAATGAAGTAAGAAAAAAAATAGAAAAAACAAAAGGTGTCGGTAACTTTAAATCTATGTTTATCAATATTCCCGACGGTAAACCCGATGGTGTAAAACTGATTCCTATCGGCGACACCGGTACAAAAGACGAGTTTGCTAATATTAAGAATATATCTGCTCAAGATGTGCTAACAGCTCACCGTTTTCCACCTGGTTTAGGCGGTATTATCCCGAATAATACCGGCGGATTAGGGGATCCGCTAAAATACCGCGAAGCCTACCAACTTGATGAAGTAATACCACTACAAGAAATTATCGCTGAAGCCATTAATAGCGATTCTGAAATCAGAAAAGCATTACAAGTCAAGTTTAAGGAGGCAAAAATAGAATAATAAACTCATATCAAAATATGGCTAAATTTGCTATATTATTCAACCAGTTAAACAATTATTAAGGTTATTTTTATGGCTAAAATTTTAGATATTTATTGTGATTGTGGCTCTAAAGCCGTGGTGACTAAAACTGAACGTATGCACAGTAATTTAAAAAAGCTGTATTGTACTTGTAAAAATCCGGATTGTGGTCATAAATTCGTGATGAACCTAGAATTTAGCCATACAACGACATCAAGTAAATTAACAAAAGACGGATTAATCAAATATTTACTTGGCAAATTATCCAACGCCGATAAAAATGAATTACTAAAAATAATCGGTTCCGGCAATCCTAATCTTGCATAACCAAAAGCCCACAATGAAGTGGGCTTTTTTTCTAGCTCTGCGTAAATATGCGTTCAGTTGCAATCTGAGCAAGGAAACCACTACGGGTTTTATACTCAGGATTTCTAGCGACTAATTCGTCAATACGACGAATTAACAACGACGGCAAGGTTACATTGATTTTTTCCGATTTTCCCATTAAATACGTTAAATCGACTTCAACGCCTGAAAATAATAACCCTTGATATTCCGGGTTATTTAAATGCACTTCGAGATCCTGTGGCTGTGGAATCTCTTCACCATCTTCTAACATTCCCTCAATATGGAAGGCGATCGCTTCTTTTACATTATGTAATGCTTCAGCAAAGGTATCACCAGCAGAAAAACAACCCGGAACATCTGGAACGGATACCACATAACCATCACTGACTTTTTCTAAACAAACCACATAAAACATTTATCTGCCCTCATTAAATTTTATATTTATAAATCTATTTTATCTAAAAACTTATACATTAAAGGGGGCTTACGCCAGCCCCGCTTGTTTCTTAATACTCTTTTCTAAATGCCCCAAATCTTTTCGTGGGTGTGGTATGGTAACCGTGCCTTTTTTAGTTGGGTGTTTATATTGATGATGACTGCCTTTTACTCGGTCTAAATACCAGCCATCGGCTATAATCATCTTGATCGCTGAGTGACTATCCAATGTTTCCTCCGTCTTGGTTATTTATGTAGCTATAATAACCCCAATAACCCCACCTGTCAAGAGTTATTAGAGTTATTTTTTTGGGTTTGTAATTCTCTATTAGTTTATTTGTAATTTTCCTTCAATACCAATTAAGTCACCAGTTCTGACATATTGCCCCACGATTTCCGCAAGACGACCAAATAACACGACGGAGTGCCATTCTGTTTTTTCGACTTTCTCGCCGGTGCGTTTATCGGTCCAGCTTTCGCTTGTTGCGATAGACATACGACAAGCCCCTTCGCCGTTATTTAATGTGGTTAAGCGTGGCTCTTGTCCAACGTAACCTACGATCATTGCTTTGTTCATTCCAGCCATTTTTTTACTCCTAGTATTACTGATAAATTTCTTCTTTATGTTCAATCAAACGCCCACGACTATATGTGACGCTCATTTTTATGCCGCCGAAAGTGCCTAGTGGTAATGATTTTCCGTTCAATAAATCGTCTATTTGCTGTTCGGTAATTCTGCCTCGCATCACTAACAGCTCATTTCTTAAACGATTTCTTTCTTGCTCACTAATTTGTACGTTTTTTAATCCCGTACAGTTACTGACACAAGTCCAAGGGCGAACAAGTTCGCCTAGTAAAAGTTGAGAATCCTTATCAAACCCTAACTTTTCGAGGTGTTTTGATTCCGCTCTCTCTCGTTCTGCTTCGGTTAATTTACTTAATTGTTGTACCTCCCAGTTTTTCGGCTTAATGCCGATTTTCCAATCTTTCAAACGTGTAGTAACACGTACACCAGTAAACGGATTTATTAATCCGTTCACTTTTAATGATTCTTCTTTGTACATAGTGTATGTTGCATTACCGCTTTCATCTGTACGTGGGACATAGACTAAACGTGCGATTAAATCTGCACGTTTCACTAATGCACCGCCTAATGCAACAGTAAAACCCTTCCAGTCGCCATCATTGGCAAATTGACGTAGGTTTTCTAACTGCTCATCTTCTTGCTCAATTTCGCCAAGACGACGCAATTCACGCCACACGCTTACCGGCGTGTTGCCTAATTGTTGGAATTGACGGATGCCCCATACGCTAGACCACGCTTGCACACGTGCAGCGTTATCTTTTGCCGTGATACTGGCTTCGTCCGATAAATCGCCGTCCATACCGAAACCATCAATATTTTTCGATACATACTTAATTAAGTAGCCGGTGGCTGTACCTTGCTTTTTATCTATACGCTTGAATTGACAACGGTATTTCTTCGCTCCTGCCTCAGTGCCGTCTTGCTCAAGTGCATAACTCAAAATGACACGGCGTAGCTTGTCCATATCTTCGGGACGAGTGAATAAAATTAAATGCCAATGCGGTGTGGCATCAGCGTGTGGTTCGGCAACACGAAAACCGTACGTCATTACACCTTCTCTGTTTAACTTCGCACGGATTTTCGCCCAAATACCGACAAGATATTTTTGCGTTTCTAACGGGCTTGCACCGTTCCATTTAGGATTAACGCCTGTGGTTCTTGATAGCATGGCGTGATATTTTGACGGAGCGGTTAATGTAATAAACCAGCCTTCATGTCCTTGTTCATCGGCATACTGCTCATAGCCATTCATCCGTGTGAGCAGCTCAAGACGTTTGATTTTTGGATTTGATGATGACTTTAACCACGTATCAAATAGCGATAATTGTTCCTCCGGTTCAGCAATGTTTGTAATGATCATTGCCCGGATATAATCAATGTTCGCTTTACGTTGTTCTTCAAATTCACGTAAACGGGCGTTGGAGCAATACGGTGAAAGCATATTGACTCGACCGCATGCAATCGCAAGATGCTCCTTCATTCGTTTAGCAATCACGATTAACTTGCGAGTCCACCATTTTTCACACGCCATTTTTAAAAAGCCGGTTTCCATTTCTTCCGGCGTGATTTTGCCTTTGCGTGCTTTTTTCTGGTATGGTGCATCAATTTTTAATGCGTTAACTTTGCTTTGCATCTGCTGATAACAATCAAGCAAAACACTAAAAGCGGTATCACTATCAACCGCTTTGTGTTTGTTTTGTTCGAGATTTTCTTCTTGCAAGTTACGTAATTGATATGCAATAACCATTGCCATTTGGCTGATTTGCTCATTACTTTGATAGGCAATCGGGCGGATACGGTGCTGTTTTAAATAACGACCGCTGTTTTCTAATCGTGCAATGTGCATCGGGAATTTCACGCCCAAACGTTCTGCATTTTCTTTGATTTTTTCGACCGCTTGTTCTGTACCTAATAATGGGTCAAACTCAACATCTTCTTCTAAGCCATTTAAAAAGTTCAGGTCTTTTTGTCCGTCACGTAGAAACGTAAACACATCGCAATATTGATCTAATACGGCTTGTACTCGTGGCATTTTGCGTGCCATTTCTCGCTTAAACCATTCTGCCGTATCGTTTTCGCTTAATGTGTCGAGTTTTGCTTTATAGGCACGTCCGAAATAATCCGCTAATGCCAACGGCAAGCGGTCGAAATAAGATTGACGTAAGTCAAAGTGGGTAGGGTCAAGATCAAATAATTCTTGTTGAATCATTGATAGCCCATCAACTGTGGGCTTTGAGGCTTGATATAAATAATGATGATTGGACTCTTCCGCAAGATGATTCGCTTTCTCAACAGACATCAGCGGAGTGATACCGATTTCCGTTGCCTCACTTGCGGTAAGAATCCAATCATTATGATTCATCTGATAAAAATTCCTTCAAAAGTTAAACAAAATGCTTTTTCAAGCAAATTAATGTTTTGATGGTTCTGCCGGCTAAGTGGACGTTTTAAATTCCCACTCCAGCCTAATTCGTGTTTCAGTAAATGCAGTAACAGTAAGTCGCTGTAAATATGCTGCATAATCAGCTTGCTACCACTAAATAAATAAAAGCGTCGTTTAAGCTCGTGCCGTTCAATACGATACACTCTGCCACTTGGAGCCAACCATTCCGGGTAAACGTGCTGATAACCTAATTTGTGAACTTTTCTCATTTTATGGTTAAGGTTATTTTGATTTCTTCGTGGTCTTCCGCTTCACAGATATGTTTGCTGTTTTTTTCACACCAGCTAGAAAGCATTAACTCCAATGCTTCAGATAGGCATATCGGTTGTGTTAAGGCTTCTTCATCTTCAAAGAGTTGATATAACTCCTTGTCTTTAACGTTATCTACTACTCGTTTAATCTTGTAACGCCCGACTGAAATTAATGCCATTTTGTTGTCCCTCTTAGTTTGGTAAGTTCGTTTAAATAAAACTGTGCCACGTCTGCATAGTAGTAATAACGTTGCTGATCTTTTGGATTACCGGTACGGCTAAAGCGTGCGGAAAAACTATTGCAGTTACGTTTTGCTGTTTCGTAGCGAATCGCCATCAATTTTTCTAGCCCTTCTAAACGTACCTTTAATTCAAGCATTTTGATTTTTGGGTTCATAGCACGCTACCTCAATTAATCGGTTGTGTTTTTGTTGTAAACGTTGTTGTACTTCGGTTACTTTTTGTTTTCTTTGGTATTCAATCAGGTCTTTATTTTGCTGTTGCCCAAGTCTGCCGAGACTTGCTACATCGCCTTTCACGATCACTCCCATTTGTATGTATTTTTTTATCCGCTTACGGGCTTTTTCTAATCCCTGCTGAATTAACGGATGCAAAGTACAATAGCTATTTATTGCTTCTGCCATTGTTACACTCCTAACTAATAAGGTTGCTCTAATGCAATTTTCCAAAGCAAAGCCAAATTAACGAGTGGCTTTTCTTTACCTTTTTTCGGCATGGTTGGAATTTTGCCTTGTGCGACTTGCTCGGCTACCCAACGTTCTGACATACCGACCATTTCGGCATATTTGGCATAGGTTACTGCCGGTGTTGCTGTGCCTAGTTGAATAATAATGGGTTGTTCGTTTTTCATTTGATAACCTGTTTTGTATAATCTGATTTGGCTTAATCTTAAAAGGAATATTTATGCAAGAATTACGTCACCTTTCTGAACCGCTTGATTTACTTAGAGGCGTGTTTTCGCCTGTTGAAAACTCACAAACTCATATTCTTTTACTAGGTTTAGCTTGTGCGATTTCACTTCGGGAGAATCCTCGGGTCGAACACGCAATAGAAGTCGCATCTGAAACAATAACGCAGATAGTTGGCAACTATGGGAATACTCGAAAGGCTTTTGAGCAAGAATTGTCAAAGTGGTTATCAACACTGCTCGAAGACGGATACTATCCTGAGGCGGTATCACTCTACACGCTATATCAAAAAGCTTCTCAGTCCACATCTTGTCGTCTTCGCATAAAGATTCCGAAGTCTGTACCAGAAGAATGGGCGAGATTGTTTCGCTAAACATTTCAGGCTCTGTGGTATAAACAGGGCTTATTTTTTGTGTTGCCAACTTTTGGCGATTAACCTCTTCAATGCGATCACGTAATTCTTCTATGCCTTTCTCGAACTCTTCATCTTCTGCCTGATTATTGGCAATAAACTGAAAGAAACCTGCCAAGGCTTCTGCCCCTTCTTTTTTGGCATATTCCGCAAAAAACGGAATCGCTTTGACTAAATCACTCATTCTTTAACTCCTCACAAATTTCTCTAATTGTTACTTTGCCTTCGGTCGCTTGCTCGATTTTCAACAAATATTCAGCTGAAATACCACCACCACTTACCCACCGTTGAACTGCTTGTTGACTTACTCCACAAGCTTCAGCCAATTTTGTTTGTGTACCTACAATATCAACGGCTTTTTTTATAATTTTTCTCAAAATCCACCTCAATAAAATAACAAGTTTTCTTGTGTATTTAAATATTACAATTTTACTTGTATGAAATCAACAAGTTTATTTTGATTTATTTTTAACAAGTAAAGTTGTAATATCTTAAAAATTAATTTAGAAAATGAGGTAAACCTATGAATTCTCTAGCTTCAAGAATGAAAGCCGTCATGCAAGCAAAGGGTATTTCACAAAGTTTATTAGCTCAAAAAATAGGCGGAACACAACAAGCTATTGGGTTAATTCTAGGGGAACAAATATCAAATCCTAAGAAAATAGTTGAAATTGCAAAAGCCTTGGGCGTTGATGTGAATTGGCTTAAAACCGGCGAGGGAGAAAAACCCGACTTTGCAAATCTTGCAGAAAATTCAACCGCTTATAATGAACCTGAAGAACATAAAATTCGTATTGAAGTATTAGATGTGTTTGCTTCGGCTGGCAATGGGGCTTTTGTAGGTGACGTGGCAGAATTAACTCACGCTATTGAGTTTGATCCGTTATATTTTGCACAGTTATTCCAACGTGCAAATAGTCAAGGGCTTGCGATTATCAATGTGACTGGCGATTCAATGGAACCGACAATTAATAGTGGTGATTTACTTTTTGTTGACATTAAAAAACCGATGTATCAAGGCGATGGCATCTATGTTTTTAGCTACGGAGATACGATTTTTGTTAAACGGTTACAACTTGCCGGCGATAAATTACTGGTAATTTCAGATAATCAATTTTATCTCCCTTGGGAAATTACTGCCGAAAATGAAGATAAATTTGTTATTCACGGGAAAGTTGAGTTCTCTCAAATGAAAATTAAGAAGTTGGGGTAAAAGGATGAAAAAAAATCTCTTAATCGGCTTCTTAATTACTTGCATAATTCAGGAGATTTTTCAATTTAATGATACAGTCACTGTAATTTCTTGGATTATTATTACTTTCCTTTGTTGTCGATTTAATATTTTTGAATTAAAAAATAAGTTAATACCTCAAAAATATAATATATTTGATGATTCAGATGATTCATCTAAAAAAAAGAGAAGCCAATTAAGGATTTTTATACTTTATGGAAAGGGAAACCCTTTACTATATCTTGCCGACTAGATTCTGAACCGAGAAGCAAAGAACATTCGTGTTATCAATATGGATTAAATTCAAAGGGATATGAAAAATTAGTTTGTAGAAATATTAAAGGTGAAGAATACTTTCTTGACCTCGCAAGCATTAATACTGCGTTATTATACAAAAGTAAAAGATACTACGATATTGATGAATTACTCATAAATATATTAGGCAAAGATACTTTCTTTTCTACTATTGAGAAAAAACGTACTCTTATTTATGAGGAAATTCAAGAGCATAATGAAAAGGTTAAAGAATCCGAATTACTTGCATATCATCTTAGAAATGAAAGTAGAACCGTTATATTCTCTTTTTCAGAAAGAGAAATTTCATTTTCTATTTTTGGTGATTATTTCGATAAATCATTACCATCTAACAATATGAAATATACTTTAATTTGTTCTGGTTTATATGGATATCCTGATACAAAAGAGGTAACTGCACTTTTTGGTAAAGATTTGAAACAAAAAGATGTGATTATTCGTATTAATGCAATTAGAACAAAAATTACTCTTGATAAAAAGAAATATTCAGTTTCTGAATTTATTGAATTAGCAAAAACATTTTAGTGAGGTTATTAAAAGCTAGAATGGGTGTTCGTAAAGACGAAAAAAAAGGAAAGTGGCTTGCCGAAGCATACAACAACGGCAAACGCTTACGTAAATGGTTCGACTCTAAAGCGGAGGCGAACCGTTTTTACAACGCTATCAAGCAAGAAAATAGTCCGCTTTTTCAAGCGATCACTATCAAAAAAGAACAACCACAACGATTATCTGAACTTGCCGATATGTGGTTTAATTTATACGGTAATACATTAATTACCGGTAAATATCGCTATCAAAAATTACAATGGATTGCGAAAACACTAGGCGATCCATTTGCACGAGATTTTAATGCTGAGCATTTTGCGGAATTTAGGGCAAAACGGTTAAATGGCGAAATTGTCAATGACACAAATAAAATCATACCGAAGAAATCCGTAGTAAATTTTGAGCAAACATTAGTGCAAGCGATGTTTGAAGAACTTATCCGCCTGAATAAATGGAAAGGCGACAATCCGTTAAAAAATGTTCGGATGCTTAAAATTAGTGAGAGCGAAATCTATTTTTTACGTGCTGATGAAATTCAACGGCTTTTGACCGCTTGTGATGCTTCCGGCAGCCAACATCTAGGTATGATCGTACGCATTTGTCTTGCTACCGGTGCAAGATGGTCGGAAGCACAGAATTTAACAGGTTCGCAAGTTATCCCCTATAAAATTACCTTCAATGCGACCAAAAACGGGAAAAATCGTACCGTGCCGATTTCCCAATCTCTCTATGACTTGATTCCGATTTCTAGCGGTCGGCTTTTTACCAGGGTTTACCGTTCATACTTAAGTGCTTTTAATTTAGCCCTTGAAAAAGCTGAAATTTATCTCCCCGATGGGCAAGCTACGCACGTTTTAAGGCATACTTTTGCTAGTCATTTTATGATGAACGGCGGAAATATTTTAGTGCTTAAAGATATTTTAGGACACGCCAGTATAAAAATGACAATGAAATATGCACACTTTGCCCCATCTCATTTAGAACAAGCGGTTAGCCTCAATCCCTTGGAAAATGCCGCTAAAGAGTGGCGATAAAGTGGCGATATTCTTGTATTAAAATGTACTATTTTGTACTACTTATGAATTTTACCGCCTTTATTTTTCATTAACTTATTGATTTTATTTATATTTATTGATTTCTGAGTAGAATATACTAATTTGCCTTTTCCGTCTGACATGATTCTTCCAGAAATTTTATAGTCAAACAGTTCAAAAATAGGATAAGGCTCAATAACTTCATTGGTATTCACTTTACCTGGAAAATTGGATATATTTAACCTAATCTCAAATGATCTATTTTGCTCATTAAACATATTCTCTGTCGGTGTTGGAGCAATTAGTTTTTTCAATTCAAATCTGAGTTTCTTAAATTGTTTCTCGTTCCATACTTCATAATTTGATTGTGTTCCTGTTATAGTTAATGTTGTTCCTGGATGCTCATTTGAATGCTGACTTTCCACTAGAATTTCAACATTATCTAGGTATTCTGATTTCTCAAACTTATCCCACTCTACAAATACTGTTGTTTTTTCTCCATTTTCATCTACTGTTTCCAATAAGAGATCCGAACCAAGGACAGATGCCGCATAACGGCCAATACCTTTTCGCCCTTGCATAATTCTCCCTCTTGGACTCGTTTTACGCTCTAGCTTATCCCTAGTAGAAGGAACCATCCATTTATTGATTACCGTATTTTGAGACATGCCATGACCTTGATCTTTTATAGTCATAACATATCCTTTAAGCTCATTATTAGCCATGAAATTAATTTCTACATCTGGAGAATCTGCGTCATAGGCATTTTTTACTAACTCTACAACAGCTGCATAACTATCTTGAATTAGATCACGACCAATAGTTAATAAATGACGACCAGCTGGTCTTATTTTATATACTCCATCACTACTCATATCCATTTCTCCTTGAGCTTTTCAGCAATTTTTCTTGCCAATAATACAGGAACAGCGTTGCCTATCTGACGAAAAGCTGCTGCTCGGCTTGGTTTTTCAGTAACCCCCTCAAAATAATAATCATCAGGAAAAGCTTGTAATCTAGCTGCTTCTCTCGGTGTAATTGAACGGTTTTGTTGCAAATCAGGATGAATATAATAATGTCCATCCTTTGATAAGTGAGCCAATATAGTATGAGCCGCCGGTAGATCAGAAGCTACGACCTTAAATCGGTCAACAAATGCTGTACGATTACTATGAGTTTTTAAATATTCTGGGAGATCATTGTACTCTAAACGTTTTTTTTCCTTTTCCCAAAGCTCTACTGCTCTTTGATAAATCTCTAAATCTCTATTATTATGTGGACGAGCAGAATGCCAAGTGATTGGGAAATAGTCATTTTTGATTCCAGCATCATATAACCAGTTTCCTCGGTATTCTTTTACCTTACACTCGCGGATATCTCCTCCTCCAGCGTGAATAGCTGGTAAATCTGTAAATATTTCACTGACCAACACATCTGGATTCCAAGGAACAGGCTCAGGATAAAAATCAGTTTTGGCATTTCTACAACCTACTAAAATAATTCTTTTTCTAGCTTGTAATACACCATAATCACTTGCATTCAGAACTCTGTATTCTGTCGTATACCCAGCATCCTTAAATAATCTACACATTTCATCAAGATATAATCGTCCATTATGGTCTTTTGCAGACAATAAACCTGTTACATTTTCAAATATAAAAAACTTAGGCTTATAACGTTTAAGAAATTCAACATAAAAAACATAAAGATAATTTCTTTTATCTCCCAGCATATTATTTGTATCGCATGCTCTACCAACTAAGGAATATGCTTGGCACGGAGGACCACCTATAATGAGATCCAAATTTCTATTTCCCAGTAAATTATCGATAAGTAGAAACAACTCACCTAAAGATTCCTGAGATATTTCTTTATTAATTATAGAATGCATTATTCTCTCAGGAACATATTTATACAAATCGTCTCTACTAATTTTCCCTTCCAAATAATCTACATAAATATTTTTCTGATTATTAGACTTTAGCCAATGGTATGCGGCCCTAGTACGTAGGGTAAAACAAGCCGCTTTGTCAGATTCTATATGGGCAATAGGCTCAAAATCAGCCTGAATGAAACCTTCTGACAATCCTCCTGCTCCAGCAAAGAGATCAAGAAAACAAAGTTTGTCTGACATAAAAATAACCTTCCTAACTGAATCTGACAGTAAATATAGTGTATATTCACTATATTAATTAAAAAATTATACTAGGTTAAAATAACCAATCAACGAGATTTATCATCTAATTGTCGTATGTAACAGTATCTCTTTAAAAAAACATAGATATACTGAACAAAATTTGCAAAATTTTAGCGATTTTTAACCGCTTGTAAGATCAAAAAAGCACACCCGAAGATGATCTGCCCCCAAAAAGTTAGACTACGTTTAATTCAAGGACTGAGTTCTGTATTGCACAGGGCTGAGTCCTTTTAATTTCACTTGAATACGCTCGTTATTGTAATAATGAATATATTTGTGAATCAGTTTGTTCGAGTTGCTCAAAAGTTTCAAATCGCTTACCAAAGTAACATTCCGTCTTCAATCGCCCAAAGAAACTTTCCATTGCTCTGTTATCCAAGCAATTTCCTTTTCTTGACATACTTTGTCTAATATGATGCCATTTTCTTTCAATATCGCTTGATAACCTGCCATCTGATATTGCCATCCTTGGTCGGAATGTAAAATCGGGTTAGCGTCCTTACGGCAATTTTGCGACAGATTGTTTTATCATTCGCATTATTTGCTCAAAGTTTGGGCTTCGGGCAAAATCATAAGCGATAATTTCGCCATTAAACAAGTCCTTAATAGGCGAAAAATAAAGTTTGCCTTCCGCACATTTAAACTCGGAAATATCCGTGACGAGCTTTTCATTTAGAGCCGTTGTGTGAAAATCCTGTCGCAATAAATTCTCGGCAATTTTATCCACTTTACCTTTATAAGAACGATATTTTCTCTGCTTACATTTTCCTTTTAAATCAAGCTGTTGCATTATCGCTTGCACACGCTTATGGTTAATTGCACCGAAAATTTTACGCAATTTTAACGTAATACGACGATAGCCATAATTGCCATCATTTTTCTGATAAATCTCAATCAATTTCCTGCCTAATTACCACATTTTTATCAATTTTAAGCTGTAAATGATAAAAGAATGAACAACGTTTTAAACCAGTCAAAGGGAGGAAGATTTCCAAGGGAAAATTCACTCTCAACATTTTTATGATGGCTACTTTTTCCGCATTTTTTGTTGGTTGAGTTCCCGCAACTTTTTTAGGTAAGCTATCTCCGCTTCCAGTTCCAAAATCCGATAACGCAAGCGTTCTTCTTCAGTTTTAGGTGGGGGAGGCATTTTCGGGTATTTCGGTTTCATTGTTGGACGTCCTTTAGGTTTGGGTAATAAACCGTTTATACCTTGTTTTTCAAAGGCTTGCAACCATTGGCTAATCGAACCTGAATTAGCAATACCAAAATGAAGACAAGCACTTTCTGCAGAAAACTGCCCCTTTTTGACCGCTTGTATGACGGTTAATTTAAATTCTGGGGAATATTTTCGTTTCTTACCCAGTACAGCTAAACCATTGATTCCATTATAGTTATATTGCGAAATCCAACGACGTAGCGTTGAGTCTTTAAGTTGGAATTGCTGACGAGTGAATGAGAAATTTTTTCCGTTTTGAAGAAAAAATTCGATCACCTGCTGTTTGAATTGTTGGTTATATTTCGTCATAAAAAATCTGCACCTTAATCAGTTGGAGGTTTAGTCCAACTTTTGGGGTGCAGATCAAGAGTGTGCTTTGTTTATACCAGTTCAGATTATTTCTGACGCATTGCAGGGAATAAGATCACATCACGAATTGACGGTGCATTAGCAAAAATCATTGCTAAACGGTCGATACCTAAACCTTCGCCGGCTGTCGGTGGTAAACCGTGTTCTAACGCAACAACGAAGTCTTCGTCTTTAAACATCGCTTCATCATCACCCGCATCTTTCGCCGCAACTTGTGCATCAAAACGCTCCGCTTGGTCTTCCGCATCATTTAGTTCTGAGAAGCCATTACCAATTTCACGACCACCGATAAATAATTCGAAACGGTCTGTTACTTCCGGATTTTCATCATTACGGCGTGCAAGCGGTGAAATTTCTGCAGGGTGTGCCATTAAGAAGGTCGGTTGAATTAATTGGTGTTCCGCCACTTCTTCAAAAATCGCATTAACCACAGAACCTAATCCCCAAGATTTTTGGATTTCAATACCTAAGCCTTTTGCAATTTCTACTGATTTTTCAAAGCTGTCTAAATCTTCACGTGTAATGCCGTTACCATATTTCACGATCGCATCGTGCATTGTGATACGTTCAAATGGTTTACCGAAATCAAACACGTACTCACCGTAAGGAACGGTTGTCGTGCCAAGAATATCAATCGCTAATTTACGTAATAATTCTTCGGTGTTATCCATTAAATCGTGGTAATCCGCATACGCTTGATAGTATTCGATCATTGTAAATTCTGGGTTATGACGTACTGAAACACCTTCGTTACGGAAGTTACGGTTTAATTCAAATACACGCTCAAAACCGCCAACCACTAAACGTTTTAAGTAAAGCTCAGGCGCAATACGTAAATACATATCCACATCTAACGCATTGTGATGAGTCACAAACGGTTTTGCTGCCGCACCGCCCGGAATCACTTGTAACATTGGTGTTTCAACTTCAATAAAGTCTTTTTCTAAGAAGAATTGACGAATTCCTGAAACCACTTTTGAACGGATCATAAATGTACGGCGAGATTCTTCGTTAGAAATTAAGTCTAAATAACGCTGACGATAACGTGTTTCTTGATCGGTTAAACCTTGTACTTTGTTTGGTAATGGACGTAATGATTTAGTTAATAACTCTACTTCTGAACAACGAACAGTTAATTCACCTGTTTTCGTTTTGAAAAGCGTACCGGCAACACCAACGATATCGCCTAAATCCCACATACTAACTTCATCCGCGTACACACCTTCCGCAAGGTTATCACGTGCAACATAAAGCTGGATTTGACCACTTACATCTTGAATGGTAAAGAAAGACGCTTTACCCATTACACGTTTAAGCATAATACGGCCGGCAACTTTCACTTGAATATCTTGTTCTTTTAACGCTTCGCCTTCTACTTCATCGTATTGTGCGTGTAATTTTTCTGCATAAGCATCACGACGGAAAGTATTTGGGAACGGATTACCTTGTTCACGTAATTTTGCTAATTTCTCACGGCGAGCTAACATTTCACCGTTAAGATCTAATTCTTGATGTTCAACTTCGGACATTTTTTAACCTTTTGCTTAATAAATTCGAAAAATGAAAGCAATTATAAGCGATTTTACAGATTTTTGGTAGGAAACAAGCGGTCGGATTTTAGGAAAAATTTGCAAAACTTTCACAAAATTCGACCGCTTGTCGATTACATGACAACAACATCAAATTGATCTTGATGATAGTAAGGTTCTAATTTGATTTCTATTTTTTTACCGATAAAGGCTTCTAACTCGGCAATTGAAGCGTGCGTTTCTTCATTAATTAAATATTCCGCCACATCTTTTGCAGCATAGACTCGCACTTTTTCGGTTTTAAACAAGTGATGAACACGCACAATCTCACGCAGAATTTCATAACAAACCGTTTCAACCGTTTTAATCGTACCACGCCCTTTACACGCCGGACAATCGCAACACAACACTCGCTCTAAACTTTCACGGGTACGTTTACGGGTCATCTCGACCAAGCCAAGCTGGGTAAAGCCGTTCACATTGGTCTTCACTCGGTCGCCTTTTAACGCTTCTTGTAATGACTGCAACACTCGTTCACGATGCTCTTCTTCTTGCATATCAATAAAATCAATAATGATAATGCCACCTAAATTACGCAGTTGTAATTGATGTGCAATCGCTTGGGTCGCTTCGATATTGGTATTAAAAATTGTATGAGCTAAATTACGATGACCGACAAACGCGCCGGTATTAATGTCAATCGTGGTCATCGCTTCAGTTTGTTCAATAATTAAATAACCGCCCGATTTTAAATCGACTCGTTTATCCAACGCTTTTTGAATCGATTCTTCTACACCATAAGCATCAAATAACGTTTGGCTACCACTATATAAACTCACGTTTTCAGTCAATTCTGGCATAAACTCCGCCAAAAACTCTTTAACTTGTTCATAGGTCATTTTTGAGTCAATGCGAATCGAACTGATATGCGTACCGACAAAATCACGTAAAACACGCTGTGCTAAAGCCAGTTCGCCATATAACATTGATTTAACCGGATATTTTGCTTTTCGCTCTAAAATTTTACGCCATAAACGTTTCAAGAAAATCGTATCTTGTTGCAAACTTTCTTCCGAAACTTCTTCCGCCGCCGTGCGTACAATAAAGCCGCCGAGTTCATCACAATAAGGCTCAACCAATGTTTTTAAACGATTACGTTCTTCCTCACTTTCAATACGCTGCGAAACGCCCACGTGACTATTTTCCGGCATAAATACCAAATAGCGAGAAGGCAAAGTAATATCGGTAGTTAAACGTGCGCCTTTGGTACTAATCGGGTCTTTTACCACTTGTACGATAATGTCCTGCCCTTCACGTACCAGTTCTGCAATATCTTTTACGACAAACTGTTTCTTCTCGTTTTCATCGACACATTCCGTATGTGAAACAATATCGGAAGCATGTAAAAATGCTGCTTTTTCCAAGCCGATATCGACAAATGCCGACTGCATTCCCGGCAACACTCGTGTCACACGCCCTTTATAAATATTACCGACAATCCCTCGCTTCGCCTCACGCTCAATATGAAGCTCTTTTAATAATCCATTCTCAACTAACGCCACCCGAGTTTCACTCGGTGTGACATTTACTAATAATTCTGCACCGCTCATTTTCTCTTTCTCTAAGTCGTTAAATAATATTCACTAAAGTTTAACATTGACGAACTAAGAAAACAAAAATCGAGATCAAATAAGTAGTGAGTTTTATCACAAAATGATTATTGTTTAAAAAATAAAAATACTAAGTATTAAGCAAAATAGCTACGTAAATAGATACTGCTAAACATCATGAAGGCCCGCCACTTGTTGAGGCTGTTTCGATTCATAGCCACTCAAAAGTGGCCGCCTCATTTTCTTGGTATTCTTTTTTTAAATCATATAAATGCTTTGTTTTATCTTTTAATGCATTTGATAACACTTTTGTAGCTTTTTGTGCATTTTTGAAGGGTGCTGTAAGTTTATCAATAGTTGACAGCATTACTTGAATTTTTAAGTCTTTGCTCATATTATATTCCTATAAGTTCGGAGGTGGAAAAATGTCTAAAGTGGGCGATATTATTATTGGTGTGAGTGTATTCATTCTATTCCCTGCGGTGGGATACTTTTTTTATTCCATTTTTCCTCAATTTGATTTTTTTATATGGTTTCTGTTTAGTTTTGTGTCAACGGGTTTGATTACTGCTTTTATAATGCCTTTATTTGGATTCATAGTGCCTTTTGTTGATGATTAAGTAAGCGGTCTATTTCGACCGCCTTTTTGCAAATCAAATCACTTCGCCAAATGCTCAATAATTAAATTTTCTATCATTTCAATATCTTCATCCGTAAAGCCTAATAGTTCTCGCTGTTCGTATTTAACTTTCCAATTTGCATTTTTGACTACATGAGATGGTTTTCCGTATTGGTGTACATCGGCGATAAAAGCATTTGCACCGGTATAACCGATTTCAATTCCGCTGTCCGTGGCAATGGTTTTCATCATTTTCGCAGTCGCTAATTTGGCAAACATTTTTCGGTTCGCTCGTTTTTTAATCCGGTGTTGTGCTTTTCTTGGTGTGTAGCTTGTGCCGTCCGGGTTTTGTTGCTTTCATTTCACAGCCACACGAAGGTGGCTGCTATTGGCTAAACAGCTATTAGAGATGTCAGAAGTAAGTTTCAATTCACAGCCACGCGAAGGTGGCTGCCAAATGTATGTGATTTTGAGTGCGATGGAAGATTTGGTTTCAATTCACAGCCACGCGTGGGTGGCTGCCAACATTAATTTGTGTTAATGCTTTTGCTCCGCTGTTTCAATTCACAGCCACGCGTGGGTGGCTGCAAAGCCTGTCGCAAGATGGGCTTTTTTAATAGGTGTTTCAATTCACAGCCACGCGTAGGTGGCTGCAAGGACGATTTGAATTTGATTCTGCTGATGCAACTGTTTCAATTCACAGCCACGCGTGGGTGGCTGCGGGGCGTAAATGTAAATGGGTGGTATCCTAATGTTGTTTCAATTCACAGCCACGCGTGGGTGGCTGCATACTGGTACTTTGTCGAAAGTACCAAGTATTGGGTTTCAATTCACAGCCACGCGTGGGTGGCTGCTAGTAGTTAAATTGCGAGCTTTGATGGACTTGTCAGTTTCAATTCACAGCCACGCGTGGGTGGCTGCCGCAATTCTAGGTGTTTCTGATTCACCAAAGCTAGGTTTCAATTCACAGCCACGCGTGGGTGGCTGCTAGCCGTTTGGGCATTTCCTACTACCTGAGCGAACGTTTCAATTCACAGCCACGCGTGGGTGGCTGCTAGCCGTTTGGGCATTTCCTACTACCTGAGCGAACGTTTCAATTCACAGCCACGCGTGGGTGGCTGCACTTTGTCTAAGTGAACTTGCAAATGCGATAGAACGTTCCAATTCACAGCCACGCGTGGGTGGCTGCTTTGATGTATTAGAACTTTCTGCGCCTTATACGCCTGTTTCAATTCACAGCCACGCGTGGGTGGCTGCTAGTAGTTAAATTGCGAGCTTTGATGGACTTGTCAGTTTCAATTCACAGCCACGCGTGGGTGGCTGCCGCAATTCTAGGTGTTTCTGATTCACCAAAGCTAGGTTTCAATTCACAGCCACGCGTGGGTGGCTGCTAGCCGTTTGGGCATTTCCTACTACCTGAGCGAACGTTTCAATTCACAGCCACGCGTGGGTGGCTGCACTTTGTCTAAGTGAACTTGCAAATGCGATAGAACGTTTCAATTCACAGCCACGCGTGGGTGGCTGCCATTGACGTATTTAGCTTCCTCGTAACATTCAAGAAGTTTCAATTCACAGCCACGCGTGGGTGGCTGCATCCAGTCCATCTGAGTTATTTGCAAAAGCTGTTTCAATTCACAGCCACGCGTGGGTGGCTGCCCAAATTAAATAATTCGTCGTGGTACGTTGGGGAGCGTTTCAATTCACAGCCACGCGTGGGTGGCTGCCCTCTACAAGATAACGCATTGAAACATCAGGCTTTTCAGCCCTTTATTCGCTAACGTTCTGTAGAGAGTGGAAAAAGTATAGCATATCGACAATATACTGTACCTTATTTTTTCTAATTCCTTGATTATTAAAGAACAATGTAGATTCGCTAACCTCCTAGCATTTCCATGAGAACTACCGGTTAGCGATTTATAAAATTAACGTATCTTTAAAAATATCCACTGCAGGTTTTGCACCGTGATGTTCGACCTTATTACGCCATTTACTGCCTAAATGGTAAAAACGCAAACTATCACAATCAGGGTTATAAGTTTCCAATAATTTATTTTTCAGTGTTACCCACTGGTCGGGTGTAACATCACACTCAAACACAGAATACTGAGCCCGTACACCATAATCCAAACAATGCTTAGCAATACGGCGTAGGCGAGTCTGCCCTTCTGGGTCATCAAATGAAATGTCGTAGGTAATCAACATCAGCATAATTGCTAATTCCTCAATAAATAAAACAGAAACAATCGGTCAGATTTCAACAAAATTTTGCAGATTTTAACGCATTAAAAACGGTGGATATTCTGCCAAATCGCCACGTAAATGACGAGCTAATAACATCGCTTGGATATAAGGTAACAAGCCGATTTCCACTTCCTCCTCTAAAAATGGGTGGATGATTTTTTCTTGTTTTTTCGCTTGCAATGCCTGAAACAATAATTTTCTTGCTTCGGGCTTGAGCGTTACCGCACCGCTGGCTTCTGTTATAAAATCATCGGGCTTAATTTGCCCTCGATTGATCAGTGACAACACCATTCTATCCACCCACCACGCACGAAATTCCTCCAAAATATCTTGAGCTAAACTATCTCGCCCTGGACGATCTGCGTGCAAAAAGCCAATCTGCGGATCAAGCCCTACACCTTGCAATGCCCCACTAATATCTTTCCCTACAATGCTATAAAGAAATGAAAGCAAAGCATTCACACCGTCACGAGGTGGACGGCGATTGCGTCCGTCAAAGTGGAAACCGCTATTTGCTTTGATAAGATGAGAAAATACACCGAAATACCGAGATGCCGCATCACCCTCAATACCTCGAATCAAATCCAAATTGTCTGCTGTTTTCAACTGTTGCAGGCTGTAATTTAATGCGGTAATTGCCGATTGAATATCCGCATTTTCGCCGTGATTACGAATTTGCCGTTGCAATACACGCTTAGATGCCTGAATTTTGGCAGCAATGATATTGCGCGCAATAGGAAGAGGATTGGTCTCCGACTTTTTATACTGGGCTCGGCGTAACAATACATTACCACTTTGTCGCCCTTGCAACCGCCCAAGATAACGACCACTTTCGGTAAAAAATGCCAAATTTACGTTATTTTCGCCACAAAATCCCATTAAAAACGGCGACACCAACACATTGCCAAAACAAAAAATATGCCCAATGGAATGAATAGGCAACTGTGCCACTTTCTTCCGTTCTTGCTCCACAACTAAGGTTTCACGTTCCTTGTGCAAGTAACTACCTTGGGTAGTAATGTAGAGGGTGTTTTGGAGTTTGCGCATTGTTAAAATTCCTAAAAAATTGACGACATTGAACCAGTCCTCAACTCTACTCCCCAAATAATCCCACCACATATCCCTTCGACCTATCCCTTTCCAACAACTGCGGTTGGCAAAGGTCGATGAGCGAGCAGGCTTTACAGCGTTTGCTGTATTTGGGAAGTGGTGTTGTTCCGCCGTTTAAAAGTGACCGCACTTCGGTAATAATAGCGAGTGTTTTGGTGCGTAGTTCGGTGGAAAAAATGATCGGCAAACGGTGGCGAGTTTGCATATACCATAACGCACCCTCGTTAATGGTTTGCCCGGTCATTTCTTCCAAACATAAGGCTTGGGCACAGAGTTGGATTTCATCAATCGGTTCAAGTTTCGGCTTGCCACGTTTGTATTCCACAGGTTTTAGCTCGCCGGTTTTCAGATCTCGCTCAACTAAATCCAAAATGCCACTTATACCTAATTTTTCCGCTGCAACGTGAACCGTTCGCTCAAAGCGAATCCCTTTGCGAACTTCTGGCTCGCTTGAATCCACTCGCTCGTGTAATGCGTTACCTTGTGCGGTAAGAAAATTCTCCGCCCACGCTTGTTCGTTGTGAATCAACGCACATTGGCGAGGGCAGAAAGCGTAGTGTTGCAAAGCGGAAAGCGAAATCAACCGCTTGTCATCGCCAAGTACGGCCGGAACAAGCGGTGATATTTCGGCAGAATTTTGCAAATCGCCCATTACAGTAATTCTTCAACGGTTACGCCATTTAAACCTTCAGCTTGTACGCTGATACGGTAGTCATCATAGCCTTTCGCTGGTGTGTCTTTTTCGCCATTGACACGCTCAACTTTTACCGTTTCAAACAATTTATGAGCAGGTTGGTTGCCTAATTCGCTGTCGTGTTTAAACACAACTAATTTGCGAGCTGCCATTTCGCCTCGTGCGGCAGAACGGTCGTGTTCAAACATGAGTTGTAATGCTTGCCAAAGTTTTCGCACGTCTTCATCAGAGAATCCCGTTTTTTCTGCTAGTTTGGCAGAGATAAAGCCATGAACACGGTAAAGTGCGTAAGGTACAATGTATTTACGCCCCATAGTGCGTTCTTTTTCAAGATCTTTTTCGTTAGTTACCGCCATTCGAGTGATCGACACTTCGAGCGGAATAATCGGATCGATAGACTGAGCGAACGCCAGTTGCACAGGGCCTCGCACCTGTCCGCTGTTCACTTCGGTAGTCATTACTGCCCCAAAGGTGCGAATATCAAAGAAGTTTTTACACATCCAAGCGGTAATTTCTCGGGCTTTAGCTTCATCTTTTGGTAATTTTTTCGCTTCCGATTCAATCCCTAATGCTTCATAAGCACGTTTGTTTTGTAAGTTCAGAACACTTTTTTCTTTAACATAGATTTCGTAACCCGCCTCGTTTTCATAACTCATTTCAATAAAATTACGAATTTTGCGTTTTAGACAAACATCAGTGACTAAGCCTTTACTGGTTTCAGGATCAAGGCGTGGCATATTGCCTGCGTCCGGGTCACCATTTGGGTTGCCGTTGGTTACATCAAAGAAAAAAACAAATTCATAGCGGTTTTGAATAGACATAGTATTTCCTTAGTTCTCAATAGATTCAGTGGTTTCTTTTTTTGCAAAATAACTTTGTTTTTGGTGGTAATAGCCAATCGCAAAACGTCCTTGCTCATCAATACTTAAATGGCGAGGGAAATTTTCTGGCAAGTTGGCAATAATCTCGCCTAAATCCTTATCCAGATTGACTGCCATACCGCACTTATCTTTTCTTAAGCGAGATAAATGATGTTTTGCACCGCTTAATAAGCGAGGGAACACAGAGAACGGTACGGCAGAAGCCGAACCATAGTAACGGTCGGCAATGCCGGCATTTAATTCGCCTAATGCTTGGCTTTGGATTCTTTCTAATACTGCAAATAACCTGCCGAGCAAGTAAGCGTGGTTATCGCTTTCTTTATCTAAGCTCATAGGAACTCCTTGTTTAATAAGACCTTTTCTAAATTTTCGTTGTAAGACCGCTTTCATTAATGCTACTCGCAAGCCGTTAATATCACCATCTGCTCGGATTCGAGTCACTAACTGTGAAAGTAAACTCATCGGATATAAATGACCGCTAATAACTGCGCGAGCCATTTCGCCTGCCAAGACAGGAGAAATATTTTCACTTTTACCTAATGAAGCGGTTTGTAATAATAGTCGCCAAATGGAGGGGGGAGTTTTCCATGCACAAGGCTCAAGAGCGAGATCTTGCCAATGCTCGCTGAGATTTTTTGCCAGTTGCCCAAAAGTGGTATCTAGCCAAAAACGCACCGAAATACGAGCCGCATTCGGGGCTAGCCCCAACACATAAAAACGGGTATTTTCAGATAATTCGGGGGAAATCTCTGCAAGCGGTCGTCCTTTGCTAACTTCTTGCAATTTTTTAAAGATTTTATCGTTTTCCTGCTCATCATCAGGCGGCGTCATTAAAGCAGAGAAGAAACCCTCGGCAGCTTCGGCTTGTGCATTATTGTCTGCTTCCGCCCAAAAGACGGTACTCGCATCGCCAATGCTTAAACGATGCTCCTCTGTACGTAGTAAATAATTTAAAGCAGTGGTGTAGGCAAAGGCAGCTTGTTCAGAAACAGGGGCATTACTGCCTTGTTCCTTGCCAAATGAGGTGAAAGCTTCTTTATTAAAAGAAATAATTGAACCGCCCGCACTTTGTCCGCCATAAACACCTTTAATTGCAGGGTGGAGGCGTGCTATTGGGGCGATTTCGCCGCTGATTAAGCATAGCCCTTGATCGCTGTCTTCGTTAACCAATAAGCTTGCCCAAAGGATTTGTGCGGCTTCTCGCTGATGAATATAACCGCTTGTGCCGATTAATTTAAACACAACATTTGCGTCAAGCATTTCGGTTGGGCAGATTGATTCCGCAAAGTGTTCTGGCTGCCACTGTTGCAGGAAATTTCTTATCGCCATTAAACCTTCATCATTGGAATCCGCAAGTAAATCCAAATGGTACTGTTTAAATGCCTCAAAGGTTTTCTCGGCAAATTTGGTGGGTTGATCTTTGGCGGTGGCTTTATCTTGATTACTTTCCACGCCTAGCACATAAGCGGTTTTATCCCATAAAAAATTGGGTTTAATGCCTGATGTGCGTTTTTCAGGGCGAGGCACGCTCATCAATTTCGGTTTAGGTTTCTTATCAGCGGTTAAATTTGGAATGACATTGACCAAATTGCCCTCTAAATCCAATTCTAGTACCCAACCGATTTTTTCTTCACTAAAACCATAGGAGGGGACTTTAGGCTCGCCTGTTAAACGATCTTCTTGTGCTGCAAGGCGGTAATAATAGCGGGTTAAAGCGGAGAGAATCATGATTTGACCTCCTCGGCATAAAATGGCGGCACATCAATCACGCCATTTTTCATTTCTGCTCGGAAAAAACGAGGCTGATTACCGTGTTCAAAATCAATATCATGCAACATCCAACCTAAGTCACGATCTCGCTCATTTTCTGCCAAAAAACATTCAGGTAACGGCTCATCGTCATCAATCAAGGCAAAATTTGCGGCAAATTCACGTACGCCCATACAAGGCTGTTGGAAACATTGCCCCTTTTTCGCACGGCGTTTAAACATTTCAATATGTTTGGTGACAGTTTCTGCCTCGCCTGCCATTTTGGTCAGCACGGCGTGAGCCTCAATAACATAGCCCACATTTTTCAGTACAGTAGCGGCACGCTGTTGGCGGTCGTCTTCAATCACAGTATATAAATCCGCCACTGTTTTACGTTTCATTGCCCCACTGATTTTACTAGCGGAAATTTTACTGCCCAACTCATTACGGCGAACAGACTCAAACTGAATCGGTTTTAATACATAAATTTTATCAATCACCCAGCGAATCGCCGGCTTCCAATGCACCGCCGCTAAAATCCCCCGTGCCGCAGACGGCGTAATCACATCATAAGACACCCGCTCCACCTTCATTTCAGGACGGGTAAAACAAGCATAATCACCCCAAATATGGAGCCTGATTTTGTTTGGCATTAATGCCTCCGTTTTTGGTACTTCAGATAATAGTAGTACTAGTGACTGGGATTCAGTTTAAATTTGAAAATTTCTTAGAATACCGAACCACACTTTTATCTATAAATAACTTTTTGTAGAATTAGTTTACCTGTCGATTATTTAAAATTTTCAGGCAACACTAGAATCAACTGAAAGTAATCTTATCATTTCCTCTATGGATTGCTTTAATTCGTCTTCAGTATAACGTTCGGATTGCATCGTTTGATTTTCAGGGTGATGGATATGATTACGAATAAAGGTCTGTAATGTTACTACTTGCGGAGTACAAACATTTCCATTTTTTTCACGAGTCCATTGTTTATTTTGCTCTATCCCATTATTACTTAGCCATATCTCAAACTCTTTTTCTGTAAATTTTCGACTATTGTGTTGCAATCTTCCATATAATTCATTATGTAACTCAACTGTAGGTAATTTATACGCTTTGAAATTAATTTCTCCCCACGTTGGGCTCCATGGAAACATTGGTTCTACCGATGCATCTTCCACAACATTACGAATCCCATCTTTTCTAAAAATAAATAGCCCAACATTTCTTAAATTTGGTGTAACTAAAAAATAAGGAGAATGTGTTGTTAAAAATACTTGTTTGGTTTTAGATATTTCTAACAAAGCTTCAAGTAATTTAGTTTGCCCTTTAGGATGTAAACAAATTTCAGGCTCATCAATAAACAAATAGAACGGTTTGGTCTGTTCTTGCTCTGAATCATGAGCCAATTCCTCTGCATATACCTGTAGCAATGCCAATGCAACGGAGCGCTGCATTCCGTTCCCCTTTTCTGACATAGGAATATCCACTCCGTCATTGATAAAAATAGATGTATTTTTAAAAAATGAATCAATTTTTAACTCATCAAATTGGAAACGAATATCGGCTTGCCCAAATTGTTCAGTAAAAATACGCTGAACTTTTTGCTCTATAGTCGAAATTTGTTGGCGTAATTCTGAATTTGGCGAGTTAAAAACTTGATTAAAACTCTCTTGAAACTTTCGGTATTCATCAGAATCAATATGTGCTTTGGCAATTTCTTTTAAAAGCAAGCCACAAAGTGTTGTTGCACCGAATGTAGCTTCATCATTTGGATTTGTATCAGCCCAAATAAAATTCGTTTCAAAAAGAGCTTTAAAAGGTGCGTCAATACCACTTGGATTTGAATACCCTTGGGAAACTTCATCCCATAAATCTAATTTTTTACAGGAAGCTGTATTTCTCTTAGCTTTTAATTCTTGTTTACCATTAACTGCGTTATTAAATGCTGCTTGTTTATTAGCTTGTACAAAGTAATTGATAGCATTTTTAATCTCACCACAAAAAGTCAATTCTATACAAGCATCATGAGGTTGACTTCCATCTGATAACTTACTTTTAACTAGGGAAATAGAATCTTCTTTAATCCCATTTCGTAAGAAATCTATAGCTTCAAAAACTGATGATTTACCAGAATTATTTTCTCCAACAAAAATGTTTAATCCACTTCCCGCAGTTATTCCATCAGGAATTCTAAAATTGATTTGATGATCATCACTAATGAATCCTTTAAAATTAGATAACTTAATATTCTTAATAAACATAATATTTTCCTTATATAATAGGACCTAAATATAATATGGTTAATTTACTTAATAATTTCTAATTAAACAAAATCTAAATTGCTAACATTTCTCCTCTCAAAAACTCCACATTCTCCCAACTCACCCCCGCCACCTCATCATACAAATCCATTCCAATTAAAGAGTAAAACTGTTTACCAAAGTTGGTTTCATTAATCGCTTCAACTCTGCCTGCCTGATAAAGTTCGGCTAATGCTTTCTCTGGCACTTGCACAGTGTAAGGTTGGAGTTTTCTTAAAATACCACCCACTTGATCCGCATAGCGTAAGTGGTCAATAAAGTTTTTTGCTTCTTGGTCGAAAGGGATAATCACCGGAATTAAGTGGCTTGTGATCATTCGGAAATCATCTGCTATTTTTTGGAATGGGAAATTAAGGCTTTGTCCTGCTTTATAGCAAGCTTCTAAAATCCCTTTTTTATCCAGTTCTTTTCCTTTCGCCTCATACACTGCTTGGAAATAATGATTGATTGCTTGTGGAGAAATCAGATCTTCTGCATGAATGTGTACCGTTGAACGCATACAGCTAGAAAGCAAGCCTAACTCTGGTGGTGCTTTCCATTGTTCTTCAGGTTGAAAAACCCAAACATTGCTTTCTTCTGCTAAACGTTTTCCTTCTCGGTTGCAACGCCCTGCTGCTTGAGCCACTGAATCTAGCCCTGCTTCGGCACGCATTACCAAAGGGAAGTCCACATCGACACCCGCTTCAATTAAAGAAGTGGCAATCACTCGGCAAGGTAGAGTTTGTTTTAAACGAAGTCGGATTTCTTCTAATATTTGCGAGCGGTGTTTAGCACACATTAGTGTGGTGAGATGATAAGTACCGTCTAAATGTTTCGCTGAATCATATAAGGCTCGGGCATGACGGCGGTTATTAACGATTATCAGCATTTGTGGGTTATCTGCGAGTTTGGTTTGCAGCTCCGCATCTGTTTGAATACCGATATGCTTTACCGTAGTACGTTTTAACTTTTCAAAAAGTGCGGTTGGATTTGGTGCAATTTCTCGCACATTCTCAAACCCTTTATAGAAACCATTTGCTTGGTGAATTGCCGGTTGTGTAGCGGTACATAACACAACAGAGCATTGATAATTGCGAGCCAATTCATCAATCGCTGCCATAATTGGGCGTAACAAATTCAGCGGTAGCATTTGGGATTCGTCCAGAATAATTACACTACCAGCAATATTATGCAATTTGCGACAGCGTGAAGAACGGTCGGCAAATAAACTTTCAAAGAATTGCACTGCTGTGGTGACGACAATCGGTGCATCCCAATTTTCCGATGCTAGTTTCAGCTTATCTCGGCTTGATTTATCAGACAGGTTATCGTGATCAAAAGTGATGTGATGTTCCAATACCGCCTCTTCTCCCAGCTCGCCAAAAGCTTTGCGAAATTCCGCCGCATTTTGCTCAATAATGCTAGTAAACGGAATAACGTAGATAATTCGGCGTAAACCGTGCTGTTTGGCGTGTTCAAGAGCAAATGCCATTGAGGTAAAGGTTTTGCCACCACCCGTTGGTACGGTCAGAGAAAATAAGCCTATTTCTTGCGTTGCTTGAGTAACCGCATAATCCAAAATTTCACTCCGCAAGCGATTTACCTCTGCTTTGCGTTGTGCCTCCTGCGTATTAGGCGTTTGAGTGGCAATCCGTTCCCTAAACTGTGCAATAAATTGATTAAATTGTTGATGAAGTGCGGTTAAATTTGGGTAATTTCCTCGTTCAAGCGGTCTTTTTTCGAGATTGGTATAAAAGGCTTCCGTATCAAGAAAATCGGCATCAACAAGACAGGAATAAAGCATTCGAATAAAAAAGGCGTAAGAAAAGAAAGGTTCGTTTTTAGAGGGTTTTAAAGGCGGTAAGGGGACTTTTTCAGGCAAATTAAGCTCTTGCTGCCAAATAGGATCAAGCAACGGTAGATCTTTATGGCCATGACCAAATTGTTCTTGCAGACGTTGTGTGAGTGTAGAACGATTTTTCCCTTCTCCAGAACCATTAGCCAAACCTGCATGGTGGCCTGCGATACAAAACGCCATCATTTTGCCCAGCGGTCCCCAACGATCTACCGCAATTTTTGCGCCGGCAGTGGAATGATTTACCCTTTCTCCACCGTGTAAACGATTTTGATAACGTTCACTATATTTGCCTAAATCGTGCAATAGCCCCGTGCAGCGAGCAATCTCTTGTGAAGCGAAGGGTGCAGCAAATTCAGCAGCAAGTAACCCGACATTATTGGCGTGGCAGAGTAAGGTTTGCCAATCTGAATGATCAGAAAGCTTCCCCGAATGAGCGTAAAAAGGGTGAATTGTATAGTCTTCCATTTTATTCCTTCAATATTTCTTTCCTAATGTAAGGGATACTACCGCCAACCCGTTTCCTTGTATATATTTCAGATGATATTTTCTTAACTTAAATCAAACACAAATTTTACTTGCAAAATTCAAAGAAAATTCAATCGCTTATAATCACTTTTTTCCGGATTATGAATACGGGTCTTTATGCAGAAATCTCACAAAAAATTTACTTATCTGTGGGGATTTTTGCTAGAATGTTGCGATTTTTTACGACAAGTCAAAGGTATTACCATGTCAGAACAAACTTTTATTACCGGTAAAGATGCTGCACTTGAGGACAGCATTTCTACCTTTCAACATAAATTAAAAACTTTAGGCTTTAACATTGAAGAAGCATCTTGGTTAAACCCGGTGCCGAATGTGTGGTCGGTACATATTCGCGATGCAGATTGCCCACAATGTTTCTCAAATGGTAAAGGTGCAAGCAAAAAAGCAGCTTTAGCTTCGGCATTAGGCGAGTATTTTGAGCGTTTATCCACCAATTACTTTTGGGCAGATTTTTATTTAGGTCAAGAAATCGCCAATAGTAAATTCGTTCATTATCCGAGTGAGAAATGGTTCCCAATCGAAGATGACGTATTACCGCCAGCGGATATGATGGACGATTATTTATGGGAATATTTCGATCCGAATGGTGAGCTTACGCCGGAATTATTAGTTGATCTTCAATCCGGAAATTACGATCGTGGGATTGTAACCTTACCTTATGTACGCCAATCGGATAACCAAACCGTGTATATTCCGCAAAGCATTATCGGTAACTTATTTGTTTCAAACGGTATGTCGGCAGGTAATACAAAAAACGAAGCACGTGTACAGGGTTTGTCGGAAGTATTCGAACGTTTTGTGAAAAACCGTATTATCACTGAAGCAATCAGCTTGCCAGAAATTCCACAAAGCGTGATTGACGGTTATCCGACAATCAAAGCATCTATCGAAAAACTCGAACAAGAAGGCTTCCCGATTTTATGCTATGACGCATCATTAGGCGGTGAATTCCCGGTTATTTGTGTGATTTTGTTAAATCCGAATAACGGGACTTGTTTCGCTTCATTCGGTGCACACCCGAATTTCCAAGTCGCATTCGAGCGTACAGTAACCGAGTTATTACAAGGTCGTAGCTTAAAAGATTTAGATGTGTTTGCTCCGCCTTCATTTAATAATGAAGATGTGGCGGATCACGCTAACCTTGAAACGCACTTTATTGATTCAAGCGGTCTAATTTCTTGGGATCTTTTCAAGAAAGATGCAGATTATGACTTCGTTCATTGGGATTTCTCAGGTACAACCGAGCAAGAATTTGCCAATATGATGGCAATCTTTAATAAGCACGAGCAACCGGTTTATATTATGGATTATGAGCATTTAGGCGTGTACGCTTGTCGTATTCTTGCACCGGGTATGTCGAATATCTACCCAAGTGATGATTTAATTTATGCAAATAACAATATGGGTATGGATTGGCGTGAAATCTTGTTAGATCTGCCTCATTTCCATCACGATCGTGAAACTTATCAAGAACTTCTTGATGAATTAGATGAACAAGGTATTGATGATTTAACTCGTGTGCGAGAGTTTATCGGTTTAGTGGCGGAAAAAGGTTCTGCAATGCAAACCTTACGTATCGGTGAGCTTAAATCGATGCTGCATTTAGCGTTAGGCAACTTAGAGCAAGCGTTAGACTGGGCAAACTGGACAGCAAATATGAATGCGAGCGTATTCTCAGCGGAACGTAATAATTATTATCGCTGCTTAATTCAATCGATTGAATTATTCTTAGACAAAGAACGTGATGCGGAACAATACCGTATGGTATTTGAAAAAATGTACGGCAAGCAAGCGGTTGAATTTGCTTGGAATGCCGTAAACGGAGGCAATCCGTTCCACGGTTTAACTGCATCGGACGAATCCCTCGAAAATATGACTGCACATCAGAAATTACTGGATGCGTACCGTAAATTACAGGTAGCGAAAGTAAATCCGATTGCTCGTTAATCGTTCTTAAAATGGTGGGCAAAAGTCCACCATTTATATATCAGCCTATCCTGTGCTTCAACTCTTCCCCATCAAGCGGTTAAATTTTTAGATTTTTTTACAAATTTTGCTAGAATGTCGGCTTTATTTTAATGACACAAAAATTTCTATGATTGACTTTCGTCCTTTTTATCAACAAATCGCAACAACGAATCTGTCCACTTGGCTAGAAACTTTGCCTTTACAATTAAAACAATGGGAAAGAACCACGCACGGTGATTATGCCAAGTGGGCAAAAATTGTCGATTTTATGCCAAATTCGACCGCTTGTATTAATTTGAAAGATAAGGTGGAATCTATTCCGCACGCACCGCTTTCCGTTGGTGAAACCAAACAGCTTACGCATCATTTAAAACAGCTGATGCCTTGGCGTAAAGGCCCTTATCATTTGCATGGCATCCATATTGATACCGAATGGCGTTCTGATTTTAAATGGGATCGTGTCCTTCCGCACCTTGCTCCGCTGAAAGACCGTACTATTTTAGATGTCGGTTGTGGTAGCGGTTACCATATGTGGCGTATGGTCGGAGAAGGGGCAAAAATGGTCGTTGGGATTGATCCAACCGAATTATTTCTTTGCCAATTTGAAGTGGTTCGTAAATTACTCGGCAATGACCGCCGTGCGAATTTAATCCCACTTGGGATTGAGCAAATGCAACCATTAGCTGCTTTTGATACGGTGTTCTCAATGGGTGTACTTTATCACCGTAAATCGCCGTTAGATCATCTTTCACAACTTAAAGCACAACTGGTGAAAGGTGGTGAATTGGTATTAGAAACGCTAGTGATTGATGGCGATATAAATACTTGTCTTGTGCCAGCCGATCGCTATGCGAAGATGAAAAACGTTTATTTTATTCCATCAGTAGATTGCCTAATTAACTGGTTGGAAAAGGTTGGTTTTAAAAATGTGCGTTGTGTTGATCAAGCCATTACCACACTTGAAGAACAACGTAAAACGGACTGGTTAGAAAATGAAAGTTTGGTAGATTTCCTCGATCCAAATGATCATAGTAAAACGATTGAAGGCTATCCTGCGCCGAAACGTGCGGTAATTTTAGCCAACGCCTAAATTCAAATCCCCTGTGAAGCTCCAAATTATTGGAGCTTTATCTTTTGAACTAAATCAAATTCGACCTCATTTACCCCATTTGTTGTATATCCCCCTATTTTCGTCAGTTTTAAAATTAAAAAAAAACGAATGGAGTACAAATTATGTCGAACCCTTTTACTGTCGCTTGGAGCCGTAAACAACAAGTTATGTGTTTAGGTCATTGGATTATTCATTACAATGGCAGAGAACTGACGTTACCGAAAGATCGTCAAGATAAAGATATGGGCACAAAAGGAATTTATAACTATATGGATCCGGATGATGAGCTTTACTTAGAAGGCTTGGATGAAGACGATTGGATTGTGGAAAATATTGAATGGCTAAGCGATTGGTTTATTGAACAAGATGTGCCATTAGAAGAAGAAATTATTCGCTATTTTTATCAGGCGGTAAACAAAGAGGACTGGCGTTGCGGATCTTGCGGCGGTTGTATCTAAAAACAAGTGGTCTGTTTTGCTATGTTATTTGCAAAAAACTTAGCAAACCAAACCGCTTATTACTTATATCGATAAGATTAATTTAATACCCAAACACGTCCGTAGTGTTTCATTAAGCCGGCTTTATGACCTGCTTCATCACCGATACCTTGGTATAAGTCAAAGTGATGACCTTTTACCGCACCACCAACATCTAATGCCACCATTAAACGTAATTCGTGTTTGCCCGTCCAGTTACCGGCACGATCGATCAATGGCGTTTCAACTAATAACACGCTGCCTGACGGCACAAGGCTTTTATCTGAAGCGACTGATGCTAATGCGACTAACGGTACGCCTGCCGAACCTTTTACTTGACCAGTCGGATCATTTTTAAAGAACACGTAAGACGGGTTACGTTCTAATAAACCTTGTACACGATTCGGATTACGTTCCCCCCATTCACGGATCGCTTGAATAGACATTTTCTCTTTTGGAATCTCACCGTCTTCAACTAATAAACGACCGACACTCGCATATTTAAAGCCGTTTTGACCGGCATATGCAAAATAATTTAAACGACCGTCACCGAAATCCACATAACCGCTCCCCTGCACGCCAAGTAAGAAGTTATCTAACATTGAATCACTATAAGCCAGTTCTAAACCTTTACCTTCTAATGCCCCATCATAAATTTGTGAACGGGTAAAACGTTTCTGACTTGGCATCGCATAAATCGGATGTTGATATTGACCTTGTGGTGTACGACGTGCGTGAATAACCGGAGAATAATAACCGGTCATTAACACGTTTTGGAAACCGTCTTCACCACGCATTTGCAGTGCATGAATATTGTAACGAGCTAAATCTGATACTTTTCCGCCTGAGGCAATCCAAGATGACACTTTACCGTAAGTACCTGCATAACGCCCAGTAATACCATCAGCATACGCACGTACATTATTTAATTGTTTTAAAAAGTCTTGGAAATTAACAATAGAGCCATTTGCCGCTACTGTCGGAGTGCTGACAAAATTATGCGGAATATATTGACGACCTTTATACACCGCACCAAACTTGGCATGTTCGGCTTGATAATCGCTCTGCCCTTTGTTGACTTTATCTGAAGAACAACTTGCAACTAAAAGTGCAACCGCTGTGACTTTTGCCCACGTTTTATATGCTTTCCAATTCATAAAAGACCTTAAGTAATGATTGATTAAAGATTGATAGAAAAGAGGCTAGCGTATCAAAATTCAGATTAAAACGATACTAAATTTTTATCCTTTACATAGCCTTAATTTGTGATAGTTTATACTATTTCTGTTTCAAATTCAGTCAAACAAGCTCATTTCCAGAAATTATGCTTGCAATGCAACTAAAACCGAGTATTATGCACCACATACAGACGCGGGGTGGAGCAGCTTGGTAGCTCGTCGGGCTCATAACCCGAAGGTCGTCGGTTCAAATCCGGCCCCCGCAACCAGAATTTTTAGCCCTCAATAATATTGAGGGCTTTTTTATATCTGCAAAAAACAAATGAAAATTTACCGCTTGCACCTTATCTTCGTTTACCAGTAAACTTTCCCAAAATCCTCAACCACTTGCTAGATATGAACAATATTCTAACCATCACACAACTTAACTATTCAGTACGCAATTTACTTGAAATGGAATTAGGCCAAGTTTGGCTAACCGGCGAAATTTCCAATTTTAGTCAACCCGTTTCCGGACATTGGTATCTCACCCTTAAAGACGAAAACGCCCAAGTGCGTGGTGCAATGTTTAGAATGAAAAACCAACGCGTCACTTTTCGCCCGCAAAATGGTATGCAAGTGTTGGTGCGTGCTAGTGTCAGTTTATATGAGCCTCGTGGTGACTATCAAATCATTATTGAAAGTATGCAACCTGCCGGTGACGGCTTGTTACAGCAGCAATTTGAACAATTAAAAATGAAACTAGCCGCCGAAGGACTTTTTGCACAAGAAAAGAAAAAAGCCATTCCGCCTTTTGCTAAGCGAGTCGGTATTATTACCTCTTCAAGCGGTGCAGCATTACAGGATATTTTAAATATTCTAAAACGCCGAGATCCTAGCTTAGCTATTATTATTTATCCAACATTGGTACAAGGCAAAGAAGCAACACAGGATATTGTAAATACTATTGATTTAGCTAATCGTCGCCGAGAATGTGATGTATTAATTGTTGGACGAGGTGGCGGTTCGCTTGAAGACTTGTGGTGTTTTAATGAAGAAGCAGTGGCTCACGCCATTTTCCGTTCAGGTATTCCGATTATTAGTGCGGTAGGACACGAAACCGATGTGACGATTGCCGATTTTGTCTCAGATCTAAGAGCTCCAACCCCTTCTGCCGCAGCAGAATTGGTTAGCCGAGATCAACAAGAATTAGTTCGCCAGCTACAACATCAATTTGACAAATTAAGCCTCGCTTTTGACCGCTTGTGGACAGATAAACAAACACAATTCGAACATTTAAAATTACGTTTAAACGCACAGCATCCTGCTCGCCAAGTACAAATGCAGCAACAACGATTAGCTCAATTTAGTTATCGTTTAGAAAGTGCGATACATAAAACTTATTTGACCGAAAAGCAAAAACTCGAACAATTGTTACTACGCTTAACTAATCAACACCCACAGCGTCAGTTACATCAGCAACAAATACAATTAAAGCAGATAAAATATCGTTTGACTCAAGCGATAGAACAAACGTTAATCCGAAAACAACACCAGTGGAAACATATTACTGAGCAAGTAAAACGTAATCCATTGCCACATTATGTGGTACAGAAAAACCAACAATATGCCCAGTTAGCACAACGACTTCAGTTTGCAATGGATAAAAAACTCACAAAAGAGCAACAAAAATTTCAAGATCTTTGTACAAAAATAGATGGTTTAAGCCCTTTAAAAATTCTAGCAAGAGGCTATTCCGTCACTCAAACCTCTCAGGGAAAAATCTTAAGTTCTACATATAATCTTGAAATTGGAGATCAAATTACGACTAAACTTTCACAAGGAAAAATAGTAAGTGAAATTGTTGAATTAATTGATTAAAATACAACCGAACTCAATAGTAATAATTTTTCTTTTTAAAAATCAAAATGTTACTGACTTTTAAGCGATGTTGTTCACGAAGTTATCCACAGATTATGTGAATAACTTCGTTTATAAAGACTAAGCAAATGTTGCTTTTTACACCAAACAATAATCTCTCGCTTTTTATTCCTTGCATAAGTGAGCTAATTTTTCTATAATCTTACTCAATCCTTCTTTCAAGGTTTTATAAAACACACCTTAGCCAGTGTGGCGAAATCGGTAGACGCAGCGGATTCAAAATCCGCCGCCCATAAAGCGTGTCGGTTCGAGTCCGACCACTGGCACCAATAATTCTTTCTCATTATCTTTTTTTATAAATTTATTTTTTCTTGCCTTTTTAGTTATTTCTTATCGCTCATTTTATATTCCATTTTTGGTCAATTTTTTGTTTAAGAACCATTACTAGTATATAAATTGATTGAAAAAATAATTTAATTAGTTATTTTTTGATAATTTATAGACTGTCTTTAGCACCAAAAAAATTAACTTATATAGCCGAACGCTCAATTTATATAATATTATTATGCAATGACTAATCAAAATAATAACCGAACCAATAATTCCGATAAACGGTATGCTAAGTATAAATGATATAGTCCCCCAAATGAGAGTTAGAATAATCCATTCAAAAGAAAATAGTTCTATTTTATCGCTTAATATCATATATCCAATAACACTATAATAACAAAGAGTGCATAAAATAAGAATATTGATTAGATTAAACATAACTACTCACTTCACAATTAAAATATATGGAACATTCCTAGATAACTAGCCCCCCCTTAATTAATTGTTCAGAAAAAATTTGAGATTTTGATTAGTTTTCTAACTTCTACAGAAATAGATTTTATCGCCTGTAATTTTCCCTTCAAACATTTCTTGATAAGGACTTTTGCCATAGCCGTCTTGTACCCTAAACGGGAAATTTATCAGCTAACTCGTATAGAGCTTTTCAAGATCATCTGCTTCGGTCTATCACTTGTAACATCTATTTATTTTAAAATATTTATTAAAATAAATTCCCCTTTTAATGCGTAATTTTAGCTATAATAACAATTTATTTTAATATCAAAAGAGAACTGAATTATGGCTACAATTAAAGACGTTGCTAAACTCGCCGGCGTATCGACCACCACTGTTTCACATGTCATTAATAAAACTCGTTTTGTAGCAGAAGATACGACTAAATCCGTTTGGGATGCCATACAACAATTAAATTATTCCCCTAGTGCTGTAGCCCGTAGCTTAAAAGTGAATACAACAAAATCAATCGGTATGATCATCACAACGAGTGAAGCACCTTATTTTGCAGAGATTGTATTAGCTGTTGAAGAACATTGCTATCAACAAGGTTATTCCCTTTTCTTATGTAATACACAAAATGAACCGGAAAAAATTCAAAACCATCTAGATATGTTAATAAAAAAACGAGTTGATGGTGTTTTAGTTATGTGTTCCGAATATACCCGAGATTCCTTAGAGCTATTTAATGGAACCAATATTCCTATGGTAGTAATGGATTGGGGAAAAACTGATGAGCATAGTGATCGTATTTTAGATAATAGTTACGAAGGTGGTTATCTGGCTACTCGTCATCTCATTGAGAATGGGCATAAAGAAATCGGTGTTATTGCAGGCCATTTGAATAAAACTACCGCTAAAGAACGTTTTGAAGGTTTCTTAAAAGCAATGAAAGAAGCAAATTTACCTGTACATGACGAATGGATTTTTGAAGGTGATTTTGAACCGGAAAGTGGCTTTGAACAAGTCAATAATCTTTTACGTCTAGAGAAATTACCAAGCGCAATTTTCTGTTTTAGTGATACGATTGCACTCGGTGCGATTTCCGCATTAAGTGAAAGAGGGTTATATGTGCCACAAGATATTTCTATCATAGGATATGATAATATTCACTCATCACGTTTCTATTCGCCACCGTTGACAACGGTTCACCAATCTAAATCTCGTTTAGGCGTTACGGCACTTAATTTATTATTGGAGCGTATCAAAACGGATAAAGCACAATACCAACCACAGACTATTGAGTTTCATCCTGAGCTTGTTTTACGCCGTTCGGTACGTAATTTAAATCAAAAATAGTTATTTTAAGGAGTAAAAATGGAATTTTTAATCAGCTTTTTCAGTAGTTATGGCTACTGGGCTGTATTTTTAGTTTTATTAGCTTGTGGTTTTGGTGTGCCAATTCCTGAAGATATTACCCTTGTTTCCGGGGGCGTCATCTCCGGATTAGGTTACACAAATGTGCATTGGATGTTAGTTGTCAGTATGCTTGGCGTACTTGTAGGCGATAGTACTATGTATTGGCTAGGGCGTATTTACGGAGAAAAAATTCGCCAATTCCCATTAATTCGGAATATCGTGACGGAAGAACGTTATCAAATGGTACAAGAACGTTTTGAGAAACAAGGTAATCGTCTCTTATTTTTAGCACGTTTTTTACCAGGATTACGTGCGGTCGTTTATTTAGTATCAGGAATTACACGCCGAGTTAGCTATACTCGCTTTGTATTGGTGGATTTCTGTGCTGCAATTATTTCCGTACCAATTTGGGTCTATTTAGGTGATTATGGTGCACAAAATCTTGATTGGCTACACGAACAAGTCAAAAATGGGCAACATATTATTTTTTCTGGTTTAGGTGTTATTGCTGTTTATTTGATATGGAAATGGCGTAAATCCAAAAAAGCGAAAGGATAAAGTCAACAGAATTTAGAACAAAACCCGAAGTTATTTCGGGTTTATTTTTATTTAATGACATTCATAAGAAAATCTAATCAAAAGTCAAAAATAAAGGGCTAATTACTTAGCCCTTTACATCATATATCAACTGGAACTTATATTAGAGTCTTGGACCAGCCTCAACTAATGCTTTACCTTCATCATTAGTTGTATATTTTTCAAAGTTTTTCACAAAGCGACTTGCTAAATCTTCCGCTTTAGCTTGCCATTGTGATTTATCTGCATAAGTATCACGAGGATCAAGGATTGCTGGATCTACGTTCGGTAATGCTGTTGGTACTGCAACATTAAAGATTGGTAACTCTTTAGTTTCAGCTTTTTCAATTGAACCGTCTAAGATCGCATCAATAATACCGCGGGTATCTTTGATAGAAATACGTTTACCCGTACCATTCCAACCTGTATTGACCAAGTATGCTTGAGAACCTGCCGCTTCCATACGTTTTACTAACACTTCAGCATATTTAGTTGGGTGAAGTGATAAGAAAGCCGCACCGAAACATGCTGAGAAAGTAGGTGTAGGTTCTGTGATACCACGCTCTGTACCTGCTAATTTTGCAGTAAAACCAGATAAGAAATAGTATTTGGTTTGTTCCGGCGTTAATTTTGATACCGGAGGTAATACACCAAATGCGTCAGCCGTTAAGAAAATTACTTTTTTCGCATGACCTGCTTTGGATACCGGTTCAACAATATTATCAATATGATAAATCGGATAAGATACACGTGTATTTTCTGTTTTTGATTTATCATCAAAATCAACTGAACCGTCTTCACGTACCACTACATTTTCTAATAACGCATCACGACGGATTGCACGGTAAATATCCGGTTCATTTTCTTCTGAAAGATGAATGGTTTTCGCATAGCAACCACCTTCATAGTTAAACACGCCTTCTTCATCCCAACCGTGTTCATCATCACCGATTAATTTACGTTTTGGATCGGTTGAAAGTGTTGTTTTACCTGTACCGGATAAACCAAAGAATACTGCAACATCACCATCTTTACCCACGTTAGCAGAACAGTGCATTGAAGCCACGCCTTTAAGTGGTAGCCAGTAGTTCATTAAAGAGAATAAACCTTTTTTCATCTCACCGCCGTACCAAGTACCACCGATAAGTTGGATTTTCTCAGTAAGGTTAAATGCAACGAAGTTTTCAGAATTTAAACCTTGCTCTTTCCAGTTCGGATTAGTTACTTTTGAACCATTCATCACCACAAAATCCGGTGAGAAATTAGCCAACTCCGATTCACTTGGGCGAATAAACATATTTTTTACAAAGTGTGCTTGCCATGCCACTTCAGTAATAATACGTACTGCAACACGATGGCTAGGGCTTGCCCCACAGAAAGCATCAACAACAAATAGACGTTTATTTGAAAGTTCATTAGTCACGATCTCTTTCAAACTTTGCCAAGTTGCTTGGTTCATTGGTTTATTATCATTTTTTACCGCATCTGATGTCCACCAAACGTTATCTTTTGATGTTTCATCATATACAATGTATTTATCTTTCGGAGAACGACCTGTAAAGATACCTGTATCTACTGCTACTGCACCGGAAGTTGTTAGGCGACCTTTTTCAAAGCCTTCTAACTCAGGTTTTAGCTCTTCTTCAAATAATTGTTCATAACTTGGGTTACGTACAATCTCTTTGACGTTAGTAATACCTAATTGTGCTAGTTCTTGTTCAATACGACTTAACATAGAATCACCTCATTTAAATAATAAAAGTTAAAATCTAAAAACTGAGTGCATTCTAACGAATTATTTATAAAAAAAATGTTAACTACTTCAAATTTTTAGAAAAATCCGGAGGATTTCTCTGATTAATTTTCTTAAAAATGTTTCTTATCGCTCATTTTTTAGGCATTAAAAGGTTATTCTCCAGATTCATTTTTCTTTTTACAAAAAAAAGGTAAAATTAGACCGCTTGATTGACATCATTTAGAGAAAACCGATGCGTATACTTATTATCTTTTTTGCCTTTTTATTTGCTTTTTTTCAATATAGTTTTTGGTTTGGGAAAAACGGTTGGAATGACTATCAAATTGCTCAAACCTCCGTAGAAGCACTAAAAGACCAAAATGCAAAATTAGAAACAAGAAATAATCTTATCCTTGCTGAAATTAATGATTTAAAAAACGGTGTAAACGCATTAGAAGAACGCGCTAGATTAGAACGTGAAATGGTAAAGAGTAACGAAACTTTTTATCGAATCGTCCCCCGTAATTAAGAAAAAGGCACGATACTAATGACTCGTAAAATTATTGCTGTGATACCAGCATCAGGTGTTGGAAGTCGAATGAATTCGCTCCTACCCAAACAATATTTAAAATTACAAAATAAAACAATTTTAGAACACACGGTTGAAATATTTTTACATCACGTTCAGATTGATAAAATTATTATTGCCGTTTCAAAACAAGATACCTTTTATCCTGAAATTCCCCTTTTAAAACATCCTAAAATACAAATTGTATTTGGTGGCGAAACACGTGCAGACTCCGTCTTTAATGCCTTACAAGTCATTGAAAATGATGCTTGGGTATTAGTCCATGATGCAGCTCGCCCTTGTTTACAGCGGTCCGATTTAGAGAAATTATTACAAGTTGAAGATAAACATGGTGCAATCCTTGCTGTACCTGCTATCGACACAATGAAAAGAGCGAGTGGAAATAAAATCATACATACCGAAGATCGTTCAACGCTTTGGCATGCTTTAACGCCACAATTTTTTCCTCTCGATTTACTTAAAGCGGCACTTATCAATGCCTTTGAAAAAGGTTTAATCATTACCGATGAGGCTTCTGCAATGGAATATTACGGTTATCAACCTTTATTAATCACTGGTAGAAGCGATAATTTAAAAATTACTCGTCCTGAAGATTTAGCTTTAGCGGAATTTTATTTAACTCATTATTCGGAGAAAAAAGAATGATACGAATTGGACATGGTTTTGACGTACATGCATTTGGTCAAGATCGCCCTCTTATGATTTGTGGTGTAGAAGTACCTTATCATACTGGCTTTATTGCACATAGTGACGGAGATGTTGCTTTGCATGCACTTACCGATGCACTATTAGGAGCCGTTGCTTTAGGGGATATTGGAAAACTATTTCCTGATACGGATATGCAATACAAAAATGCAGATAGTCGCAAATTATTAATTGAAGCCTATCGTCAAGTACGTCTTCAGGGCTATAAAGTTGGTAATGTCGATGTGACGATTATTGCACAAGCACCTAAAATGCGTCCTTATATTGATTTAATGCGTCAAACTATCGCAGATGACTTACAATGTGATGTAACACAAGTCAATGTAAAAGCGACAACTACTGAAAGACTCGGTTTTACCGGACGTGGAGAAGGCATTGCTTGTGAAGCTGTTGCACTTTTAGTAAAGGCATAAGAGGCTATAAAAAAGGCTAAACTCTCGTTTAGCCTTATGATAAACATAATGAATAAAATTTTCGTCTCTACGACAATCTAAAATATCCTGCAATACTTCAGAGCGTTTATTTTATCTTTACAGCATAAAATTACAAGAATCAAACTCATACTTTTATCTAAAAATAACGCATTTCTATCTATTTGAATCTATATCTAACTAGAAAATAATAGACACTGCTAATATTCTAGCCATTTACACACTTCCTGCTAAATAAGTTCTTGTTTTAATATAAAAATTACCTATAATAAGAACCCTTATATGTTTTCGTAAACATATAATCCAATGGGGCGTTATTGGTTCCTCGCAACGGTGTTCAGCTTACTTAGTCAGGTTCGGAAGAAAGCAGCTTGGGTTGAAATTTCTGTGTGCCGAGGGTTGCTGGTAACGCCCCACCCTTTTATCTCCTCTCAAAGATCTTATCTATATTTTCCATTCCAGTTTCATATCATGCAAAATAAAAGCGGTTAAATTCCAGTTAAAATTTACGACTTGCAAATTTATTTTGAAATTTAACCGCTTGTTACGACTTTTTGTAATATAACTTGGAACTACTCTTTTTCCGGCTTCGGTAATTTATATAACTGGTTTTTATACAAATAGCTGCCGAGTAGTGCATGTGCTAATGCCTCTCTTTTCATCACTTCCGGCTGTTCTTGAGCTTTTAAACTGTGATCCGCTTTATTGTAAACAAAACCTTGAATCGGTGTATTTGGACGCATCACCACTACCGATCCATCACCTTTCATCATCGCCTGTGTGGCATCATATTGCATAAAGGCACGATTCGGATTTACCTCTTTGGTTAAATCATAACCAAGCATCGGATATTCTCCGCTTATACCGGCAAGTGAAAGTAAAGTCGCCGGCATATCAATTTGGCTGACTAAACGGTTATCACGTTTTGCTTCAATGCCCTCACCGATAAACAATGCCGGAATATGGAAATGCTGAATCGGTACTAAATGTTCACCTACTGCTCGAGAATCGTGATCAGCGATCACCAAGAAAATCGTATCCTGCCAATAATCAGATTTTTTGGCTAACTCGAAGAAATGCCCAATCGCAAAATCAGCATATTTTGCCGCATTATTTCGAGTTTGTTTCGGCTGTTCATATAACTCAATTTTACCGTCTGGAAATTCAAACGGATCATGATTACTTGAGCTAAACACTAAGCTGAAAAACGCTTTACCTTCTTTGTGTAACTGAGTGAAAGTTTCATTCGCTTTATCAAACAGATCTTCGTCACTCATACCCCAAGTTGCTTTAAATTTCGGATTTTTATAATCTTTTTCATCAATAATGCGGGTAAAGCCGTTACCATAGAAAAAGCTCGCCATATTGTCGAAATGTTTTTCTCCGCCATAGATAAAGCTAGTGTCATAACCTTGACGGCGTAATAATTCGGCAATACTAAAGAAATTAGTCTGGCTCTTAGTTAATTTTACCACCGCACGTGCCGGTGTCGGCGTAAAGCCGGTAGTGACCGCTTCAATACCTCGCACGGAGCGAGTTCCGGTGGCATATAAATTCTCGAATAACCAGCCTTCTTTTGCCAATCTGTCAAAATTCGGAGTAAGTGGCTTACCACCAAGCGTTCCGACAAACTGTGCACCTAAACTTTCTTCTAAAATAATCACGATATTTTTCGGCTTGCCTTGATAGGTTGCTTGGTTATAAGTCAACGTCGGGATTTCGGTCGAAATATAGTCGGCACCCGCTCTGCCTCTCGCCTGTTTAATCAAAGTAAACATTTCTTCTACGGACATCTTGCCGTATTGCTCAGAAGATTTATCTTCATCTTTTAATTGTTGTATCGCATACAACACAGAATAACCTGAGTTTAACACTAATGAGTTAATTAACGGATCACTAGAAAATGCCACCATTGCTGGGTTTATACCACGATGAGCGAAAGATGAACGTCCACCGATAAATACTAACGCGGCAACCAATAAAGCGATTAATGGACGGAATTTCCAATTCGGAAAACGAAGATTGTTAGTCGCCCAACCAGACAATTTCCAATACACCACTAACGAAATCAATGCTAATAATGAGCTAATAATAACCGTGGTTAAATGCCCATTAATCAGCATAGTAAACACTTCTTTTGGGTGTACTAAATATTCGATAAACAGTCGGTTGGGACGTAAATCGAAGGTTTCAATAAAGTTTGGCGTCGCTGCTTCCATAAACAGAATAAAGACTGAACCGGCGGTGAGCCAGATACGTAAAATGATACGCCATAAATTACCTAATATATTGTTATTTAAGAAAAGTGCGGTAAATAGTGCCGGCACACCAAATAACCAACAAAGGGCGGAAATATCAATGCGAATACCTTGTAAGAAAAGCGGTAACCAGCCATCAACGGCAGAAACGCGATCAGCTTGCCACAGACCTAGTCCAAGGCGAGATAAAGACAGTATAAGTAGATTGATCCCAACAAAAAACAGTATTGGGAACAACACAGAACGACGTTGTTCCATAATTTCTCCTTTTAAATTTAAAATAAAGCACGAACTGATAATCAGCTGTACAAATAGTATCGAATGATTATTAAGATTTTATTAAGACTTGATCGCCTAAGCGAATTACGCCGCTATTTTGAGGCACTAAATGAATACCAAAAACCGGCTTACCTTTTTCATTGGTATGCATTTGTTTAAGTGTTCGGAAAGGCTCAACGTTCGGGTCGAGTTCAAGTGTAGTTAAATCACGGGTAATCATTACACAACGAGTGCATAATGCAGACTTGGTGAATAAGACCTCGCCGATTTGTACTTGTTCCCATTGTTCCTCTTCAAACGGATGATTTCCGTCCACCACAATATTCGGACGAAAACGATCCATAGAAATTTCAACCTGTGACCAGAGCTTAACCTGCTCAAGTGATTTTTCCGACATTAATGAAACCGGATTACTATCGGCAAAACTTAACGGATGTTGAGCAAAGTTTGCCACTTCACGTTGGCTTTTTCTTCCTAACCAACGTAATTGCACTGCTCGCCCGAAAATGTCACTTAACCATTGATTTACTTCGGCTGTTGCCACAAGCGAATCGAAAAGTGTTCCCCATACTTCGCTAGTTTGCACGCGTTGGAAATCTTGGTAAAGTACCACACATTTTTGACCGCTTGTATGGCAAATGACGACTCCCGTCGCAATTGGAAACACAGACAAGTTGTATAACTCCGCATCTTTACGGGCTGTTATAAATTTACCGTCGGTTTCGGTAATCATAAATTCTCGATCAAAGTTTAGCCCTTTAGGCTCGACAAAGGCTTGCTCGACACGATAAGCTGCCGTTGATTTAATCGGATAAAGGTTAAGTTGTGTTACTTTCATGGGTAAAAATTCCTGTAAATTTAACCGCTTGTATAAATACGTTCGCACCATACCTAAAAGCGGTTAAAAAGTAAAAGGAATTTGCAAATAAAGAAGGGAGGCGATAAACTTATCGCATTTATCGCCCTAAATTAGGTAATTGAAATATGGCTAAAAAAACCACCCAAGATTTTGAATCAACTCTTAAGGAATTAGAAGCAATTGTCAGCCACTTAGAAACGGGCGAATTGCCTTTAGAAGAAGCACTCAATGAATTTGAAACTGCGGTAAAACTTGTCCAACAAGGACAAGAACGCTTACAAAAAGCGGAGCAACGTATTCAGATTTTACTCAATAAAAACGCGCAAGCTGAACTTTCCGATTACGAATAAAAATAACAATGAGCTACTCTCTTTCAACTGATCTTAGCGTTATTCAACAACGCATCAATCATTTTTTAAGTACCCAATTAAAAACATATCAAGCCTATGATTCTGCTTTAATTGATGCAATGTCTTACGCCGTATTACTGGGTGGAAAACGAGTTCGCCCGTTCTTAATTTATGCTACCGGCAGAATGTTGGGCGTATCGCTTGAACAGCTTGATCACAGTGCTGCAGCAATGGAAGCAATCCATGCTTATTCATTAGTGCATGACGATTTACCGGCAATGGATGACGATAAACTTCGCCGAGGTAAACCAACCTGTCATATTGCTTTTGATGAAGCAACCGCTATTCTTGCCGGCGATGCGTTACAAAGTTTTGCTTTTGAACTGATCGCCCAAGACGAATCATTAACCGATTCGCAAAAAGTCCGCCAAATTCAAGCACTTGCTCAAGCTGCTGGTGCAAGAGGCATGTGTTTAGGGCAAAGCCTCGATTTGCTTGCTGAAGATAAAGCGGTCAATTTAGCTGAATTAGAATTAATTCATCGTAATAAAACCGGTGCATTAATTATTGCTTCCGTATTGATGGGCTTTAATTTATCCGCTCATTCGCAAAATTTAGCCGTAAAACAACCGCTTGAACGCTATGCACAAGCAATTGGATTAGCGTTCCAAGTGCAAGATGATATTTTAGATGTGATTGGTGAAACCGATAAAATTGGTAAAACGGTAGGTTCAGACGAAAACTTGCATAAAAGCACTTATCCGAAACTACTGGGGTTAGAAGGTGCAAAACAAAAAGCACAAGAATTATACCAAATCGCATTAGATTCACTTGAACAATTACCATTTGATACTACCGCACTACAAGAGCTTGCTGCTTTTATCGTAAAACGTGAAAGCTAAATATTTTGCTAGGATTGTAGACAAAAAATGCAACCAACCCGGTTGCATTTTTATTTTGATTTGACATCTTCAAAAGTTTCAGGCTTTGTCCAAATTAGGAAATCCCAAATCATACCAATTCTAGCTAAAAGCTCTCTCAATCTTACCTTAATATGCCCTTCCGGATACTTCGCAGCGAAACAAATCGCATTAATATTATGATATTTAGCAATAAATAATGCTCTTTCGCAATGAAACTGTTGGGAAATAATAATAAAGGGTTCTATTTTATAAACTTTAGCTGCTCTCACAACCGAATCTAATGTTCTATAGCCAGCAAAATCTTGCTTCACAATCGATTTTGGAATCCCCATACGATATAGATCGTTCGACATCACTTTCGGCTCATTATAATATGGCGTTTTATTATCCCCACTGACTAATAACTGACTGACTTTTCCTTTTTTAATTAAATCCGCAGCAGTATCTAAGCGATATTTATAATAGAGATTTGGTACACCTTTTGTATAAAACTTTGCCGTACCAAGTACCATTGCATATTTATGCTTTGGTAGCTTATTAATATCCGTATAAATACGATCTTTCACATACCAACCGGTAGCACAATCAATCACAACCAATAAAAAACCAATGATAAATATACTCCAACCGAATAATAAGCTAGTACGAAAACAGAACGCTACGCACCTCTTCCATAGAGGTGTTATGTATACCGCTGTTTCTGTCGTTTGCATAAGTTCCATATTATTCCGTATGATAAGGCTGTCGTATATAGACTATACATTTGAGCAAATGTTCAACTTAGCTAGCATAACTGAGCCAATGAAAATTGCAAGCCTAACTTAACAGCCAGAATTCTAGACGTTTAGACGGCTAAATTTTCTTGACAAAGGCTCTCTAGGCGATTACTTTATACATATTTTTAGGCGTTTAGACGTCTATACACATAAAAAGATAAAGCGGTTTATTTTTTATAAAATTTTGCAAATCTAGGACAAACGATGGCATATAGTATGACTCTTTTTAAAGAACAACCTCTAACACTTGCACTTGGAGGTGAAATATCTCCTATTGAAGTGGCTTACCAAACTTACGGTACACTAAATGAGGATAAAAGCAATGTCGTACTTATTTGTCATGCCCTAACCGGTGATGCGGAACCTTATAAAAATTCACCGGAGCAAGGTTGGTGGCAAGATTTTATAGGGGAAGGGCTTGCCTTTGATACTAAACGTTACTTTTTTATCTGTTCAAATGTTTTAGGTGGCTGTAAAGGAACAACAGGCCCATCTTCCATCTCGCCTAGCACTGGTAAGCCATATGGCAGTCAATTCCCAGTCATTACTGTACAAGATATTGTTCAAGTACAAAAAGCCTTACTTGATACATTAGATATTTCTCATTTACATGCCGTAGTCGGTGGTTCTTTCGGAGGAATGCAAGCAACCCAATGGGGCATTAGTTATCCTGATTTTGTCGATAATATCGTTAATCTTTGTTCTTCACTAACATTTAGTGCTGAAGCCATCGGATTCAACCACGTTATGCGTCAAGCAATTATTAATGACCCACATTTTAATCATGGTGATTATTATGACGGAACACCGCCGGATAATGGCTTAAAAATAGCACGAATGTTAGGGATGCTCACTTACCGAACAGATGTACAACTGGCACGAGCATTTGGAAGAGAAATGAAGCAACAAAGTGAGATTTGGGGAGATTATTTCCAAGTCGAATCCTATTTAAGTTATCAAGGTATGAAATTTCTCGATCGTTTTGATGCTAACAGCTATTTACGTTTATTAAGAGCATTGGATCTATATGATCCTGCACTTGGCTACGCAAATGAACAAGAAGCCTTACAGCGTATTAAAGCGAATTATACCTTAGTGGCGGTAACTAGCGATCAATTATTCAAACAAATTGACGTACAAAAAAGTAAACAACGATTAGAAAGTGCCGGCGTAAAAGTGGATTACTATGAATTTCATTCTAATTTCGGACACGATGCCTTTCTGGTTGATTATGATTTCTTTGAGCCAATGATCAGAAAAGGGTTAAAAAGCTAAAACAAGTTTTAACCAAATCTAAAACATAAAAGGTCACTTGATATTGCGACCTTTCATTCTACATACTATTGACCCTAAACATGGGTCTGAACGGGTAAAGTACCTTTAATTTCTTCAATTAAATCACCGTTTTTGAAAAAGACATAACCACCATTTTGCATTTTTACCCATTGTTCATTTTTAGTGAGTGGTTGAGTGGTAATAATCGTGACTTTATCATTAGGCGTTGTGTATTTACTAAAATCAATTTCGACATCGTCATCACGTAAAGCGGTACTAAACGGTGCTTTTCGCGTCACATAATATAAATTCGTTGAACAACGAGCGATCATCCAGTGACCATTAGAAAGAATAAAATTGAATACGCCGTGAGTGGCCATTTCTGACGTAATCTCAACTACTGCATCGAAAATTTCTTTCTCGCTCGGTTTTTTGAGAAAACGTTCTCTTAATTGGGAAACTAAGCAACAAAATGCAGCTTCCGAATCAGTCGAACCAATCGGTTGATAATGACATTCTTCACAAACACCGACCCCTTCAACCGTGCCATTATGAGCAAAAACCCAGTTTTCACCCCATAATTCTCGAATAAATGGATGCGTATTTTCTAAATTAATATCACCTCTTGTTGCTTTACGAATATGAGCAATAACATTAAATGATTTAATACGATATTGGCTGACTAAGTCCGCCATTGGAGATGAAGCACCCGGACGGTTATCTCGAAAAATACGCACACCTTTACCTTCAAAAAATGCAATGCCAAAACCATCAGTATGTTGATCAGTTAAGCCTGCACGGCGACGAAATCCCTCAAAGGAGAAGGTAATGTCCGTTGGGGTATTGCAATTCATTCCGAGTAATTGACACATAAATTTTATTCTTTGTTAGATAAAGTTGAAAATTATTAAAAATTAACCTTTCGGCTATCACTAAAGCTATTTTCACAAATCTTATAAATAATTCAATAGAACTAGATCAAAAATTTTATAGCTTATAGTCATTATTTATGTCTATATAATAATATATTTTCCCATCGATACCAGCATTAACTATACACTTTCTTTTCTACAGAGAGAAAATAAGAAAATAGTGCCAGCACATACAACCACCGAAGGTCCTGCCGGCGTATCCTTCCAAGCTGAGAATAATAACCCACCGCTCACAGCTAAAATGCTAAAGAAAATAGCATAACCTACCATCGCTTCCGGCGTTCGAGAAAAACGACGAGCTATTGCAGAAGGAATAATCAGCAAAGATGTAATGATCAATGCACCAACAAATTTCATACTTAACGCAATCGTCAAAGCAGTCAATAACATCAGTAATAAGCGTAAACGTGCAACATTTAGCCCTTCAATTTGAGCTAATTCCGGACTAATCGTTATTGAAAGTAAGTTCTTCCAGAAAAAAGCCAGTATGCCACCAATAAATAATGTGCCGATACCAATAAATACGACATCATTAAAATCAATCGCCAATAGATCACCAAATAAATAGGACATCAGATCTACTCTTACATTGTCCAGTAAACTAATTGTAATCACACCCAGCGAAAGGCTACAATGAGCAATAATGCCTAAGACAGTATCCAGTGAATAACTGGTTTTATGTTCCAACCAAACCAAAAGCATTGCCAAAATTAATGTCATAATAATCACGGCAATATAAGGATCAATTTGTAGAAAAATCCCTAAGGCTACGCCGAGTAAGGCAGAATGTGAAAGGGTATCGCCAAAATATGCCATTTTACGCCATACCACAAAAGCACCGAGCGGTGCGGTAATGAATACCAATAATAGCCCGGCTAACCAAGCCGGAAATAAAATTTCAAACATATCTTTGTTTATTCCAAACGTGATATTTCTCTAATACAAGCGGTCCGTTTTTTGCAAAATTCGCGAAAATATCACCGCTTGTAACGTTGTACTGCACTGGCTGCATCTTGTGATTTCAGCCATTGCATTTTCTCTTTAATCTGTTTTTCCATTCCTCTTTCGGTTGGCTGATAAAAAACCGTATCCTTCAATTCTGGAGGAAAATAATTCTCGCCTGCTGCGTAAGCATTCGGTTCAAGATGAGCATAACGATATTCTTCACCATAGCCTAAAGATTTCATTAACTTGGTCGGAGCATTGCGTAAATGCTCAGGAACATCATAATCTTTAGCTTCTTTGGCTAACTGTTTTGCTTGATTAAATGCGTTATATACCGCATTACTTTTAGGTGCTACCGCCAAATAAATGACCGCTTGTGCTATCGCACGCTCCCCTTCATAAGCTCCGACACGGGTATAACAATCCCAAGCATTGAGTGCAATTTGCATTGCTCTAGGATCCGCATTACCAATATCTTCCGATGCAATAGCTAATAATCTACGAGCGACATAAAGCGGATCACCACCGGCTGTTAAAATACGTGCATACCAATAAAGTGCACCATCTGGAGAAGAACCTCGAACAGACTTATGTAATGCCGAGATAAGATCATAATAGCGGTCACCACCTTTATCAAAGCGAGCTTGACGTTCCCCTAAAACTTCAACAAGTAAATCTTTATTCAGTAATTTTCCTTGTGCGGAATCTATTGCCATATCGCTCATCAGCTCTAAGCAATTCAATGCAAAACGTGCATCACCATTAACATAATCAGCAAGTAATTCAATCACATTATCTTCGATATGATAATTTTCTGTACCAAGACCACGTTCTTTATCTTGTAATGCAGTGGTTAAAACTTGACAAATTTCGACTGCTTGCAAAGGCTTAAGAATATAGATTCTCGTTCGGGAAAGTAACGCATTGTTCAGTTCAAAGGATGGGTTTTCAGTTGTCGCACCGATGAAAATTATCGTGCCGTCTTCAATATGAGGTAAAAAAGCATCTTGCTGACTTTTATTAAAACGATGGACTTCATCCACAAAGAGTAAAGTCCGTCTACCGGTTTGACGATTTAATTTTGCTCGTTCAATCGCTTCACGGATTTCTTTCACACCGCTTGTTACCGCCGAAAGGCGTTCTACTTCAGCATCAAAATGATGAGCAACAATTTCAGCGAGAGTCGTTTTACCTGTACCGGGCGGTCCCCAAAAGATCATTGAATGAGAATGTCCGGCTTCAATCGCTCGGCGTAACGGTTTACCTTCACCAATAAGATGAGATTGTCCGACATACTCTGCTAGAGTACGAGGACGCATTCTAGCAGGTAAGGGTTGGAAATCTGACGAGAAATCAAAAGATAAGCTATTCATAGTTTAACGTAATCTTAATTGACGACGAATTTGACGCATCAATAAAAAAATCCAAGGCCATAGAATACCGCTAATAACAGCACCGAGAATTTCTTGCGAATTAAATTCCGCACTATGTAAAACCAATTCAACAAAGAAAATTAAGAAACGGATTACAATAATATACAACATCACTAAAATGGCTTGTAACCAGAGCGATAAATTACGCAAAATTAAATGATGTTTTGCCACAAAATAAATAGCAACGGATAAAACTAATGCATGAATCCCTAAAATTGAACCTAAAATAAGATCCCACACAATACCAGCTAAGAATGCTGTACCGACACTAATTTTATTCGGTAATGCCAATGCCCAATAAATCAACACCAACACAACCCAAGTTGGGCGTAACCCTTGTAACCCTACCGGCCAAGGCATTATTTCCAAAACAAATGCAACCGTGAAAATAAATAATAATACCAAAATCTGAAAAAGTGGATTTGTTCGCATTACTCTGCTCCTTGTTCTGTATGATGATGCTCATCACTGTCCGTTTCCGGCTGAGTTGCAGGATTAATCGGCTCATCCGTATTCTCAAGTATTTCTTCTTTAGTATCTTCTTTAACCTCTTCTTTTTTCTTCTCTTTTAAACGATCAAGAGGATTCAAACTATTACGACGTTCTTCAACCACATCACGAACTTGTTGAGGCGACAAACTCTGTGCCTTACGAAGCTCTTCCGAAGTTGGCCATAATAGAAGTAAATATCTTAAGCGATCAAATGAGGCTAACGGCCGTGCAATAATACGAGCAAATTGGCTTTGCGTATCATTTGTGACCGCTTCAACAATAGCGACCGGATAGCCTTCCGGAAAACGTCCACCTAAGCCGGAAGTCACTAAAACATCGCCTTTCACCACATCAACCGAACGAGGTAAATTATCGATGAAAATTTCGTCATTATGCCCTGTTCCGTTTGCGATACCTCGAACATCATTCCGAAGCACTTGAATTGGCACCGCATGCGTAACATCGGTAATCAATAATACTCGGCTACTGTTTTCTCCTACAGAGATAACTTGCCCTACCACACCGCGCTCATCAATAATCGGCTGCCCGACAAAAGCTCCGTCATTCTTACCTCGATTGATAATTACCTGTTGACGATATGCATCCATTTCTGCCGTTAAAACTTCACCAATCTTTTTGTACTCATCTTGACGCAACGGAGAACTCAATAATAATCGTAAACGTTGATTTTCCACTTTAAGTTGATCTAACAGCAATAAATCAGCATTTTTTTCACGTAACTGCTCTTTTAAAACACGGTTTTCCAGTTGTAATTTATTATTATCAATAAAATTGTTACTGACGCCATCTAAGACGGAACGGGGAGTATTTGCAAAGTAATATAAACCGCTAATCGCCGTTTCAAGCATATTACGGAATTGAATAATCGCAGAACTTCTACCATCAAAAGCAATGAGTGTGATAGAAATAACAATAGCAAGAAATAGGCGTACACCTAATGATGGGGCTTTAGCAAAAATTGGTTTCATTGTTTACTATTTTGATAGGTAAATGACTGGGGACCGATAAGAAAATAATGGATAATGGACATATTGTATGCCATTACCCATTATTATTTATATCAATAAAATGGAGAACTAGTCATCGCTACTAAATACGTCGCCACCGTGCATATCGATCATATCTAGTGCTTTACCGCCACCACGAGCAACACAAGTTAAAGGCTCTTCTGCCACAATTACCGTTACGCCGGTTGCTTCTGAAAGTAATACATCTAAGTTTTGTAATAATGCACCACCACCAGTTAATACCATACCACGCTCAAAAATGTCTGCCGCAAGTTCTGGAGGGCATTGCTCTAATACAGATTTAACCGCTTCCACAATACCATTTAACGGCTGTTCAATTGCTTCTAAAACATGTTTGGAATTTAATTCAAACGTACGTGGTGCACCTTCAGCAAGGTTATGACCGTGAACTTCCATCGTACGAATTTCATCTTCATCACGAATAATCGCCATGGCGATTTCTTTCTTAATGCGTTCTGCAGTTGCCTCACCGATTGCTGAACCAAAATGACGACGTACATAAGCGACAATCGCTTCATCTAATTTATCACCGCCGATACGCACAGATGTTGAATAAACAATACCATTTAAAGAAAGTACAGCAACTTCTGTCGTACCGCCACCAATATCAATGACCATAGAACCTGTTGCTTCATGTACAGGTAAACCTGCACCGATCGCAGCTGCCATTGGTTCCTCAATCAAATAAACTTCACGAGCACCCGCACCAATTGCAGATTCTTTAATTGCACGACGTTCTACTTGCGTTGCACCTGCCGGAACACAAACTAACACGCGAGGGCTAGGACGCATAAAATTATTACTATGCACTTGTTTAATAAAGTGTTGTAACATTTTCTCTGTTACAAAGAAATCAGCGATAACGCCGTCTTTCATTGGGCGAATCGCAGTAATACTTTTTGGTGTACGCCCAAGCATTAATTTAGCATCAGAACCTACCGCAGCAATACTTTTTAAAGAACCAATACGATCTTGACGCACAGCAACAACCGATGGTTCATCAAGTACAATACCTTGACCTTTCACATAAACTAATGTGTTTGCAGTACCGAGATCGATAGAAAGATCGTTAGAGAACAATCCTAGAAATTTTTTAAACATATAAGGGAATCCATTGAATTTGGGAATTTGCAACTATAAAAAAATAATGCTCACCACGGAGCAAAAAATTACGACTAAATATAACAAAAAAGCCCCCTATACTTCAATGAATAATTTTAATAAACAAAAAATATCGAGGTTTTTATATTAAGAAATTTTAAAACAAAAAAACGCCATTCAAAATGAATGGCGTTTAAGATAAAACTTATTTAAAAATTAGCCTTTGTAGTTATAAACGTGAGCTACTAAGTCTAATACTTTGTTTGAATAACCAGTTTCGTTATCGTACCAAGATACTAATTTAACGAAAGTATCTGTTAATGCGATACCTGCTTTAGCATCAAATACTGAGGTTTCCACTGCACCATTGAAGTCTGTAGAAACTACTGCATCTTCTGTATAACCTAAAACACCTTTCATTTCATTTTCTGAAGCACGTTTAATTTCTGCACAGATTTCTTCGTATGTTGCAGGTTTTTCTAAGTTAACAGTTAAGTCAACAACAGAAACGTTTGCTGTTGGAACACGGAAAGCCATACCAGTTAATTTACCGTTCAATGCAGGTAATACTTTACCTACTGCTTTCGCTGCACCTGTTGATGAAGGAATGATGTTTTGTGAAGCACCACGACCACCACGCCAGTCTTTAGCCGATGGACCGTCTACAGTTTTTTGTGTCGCAGTTGTTGCGTGAACTGTAGTCATTAAACCTTCTTTGATACCAAATTTGTTATGGATTACTTTAGCTAATGGTGCTAAGCAGTTAGTTGTACAAGAAGCGTTAGAAACGATATCTTGACCTGCATATGCATCGAAGTTTACACCGTTAACGAACATAGGTGTTGCATCTTTAGATGGACCAGTTAATACAACTTTTTTCGCACCCGCAGTAATGTGTTTACGTGCTGTCGCATCATCTAAGAATAAACCTGTTGCTTCAACTGCGATATCAACACCGATTTCATCCCATTTTAAGTTAGCTGGATCACGTTCAGCTGTTACACGGATTGCTTTACCGTTAACAACTAATTGACCGTCTTTAACTTCAACAGTACCATTGAAACGACCGTGAGTTGAATCGTATTTTAACATATATGCCATATAATCAACGTCGATTAAGTCGTTGATACCTACAACTTCGATATCATCACGAAGTTGAGCTGCACGGAACACGATACGACCGATACGACCGAAGCCGTTAATACCAATTTTAATTGCCATAGATTTTTCTACCTATATTAAAGTTAAACAAAACTGTTCTTCTAATACTTTTAAGAAGTGTACGGATTATAGCACATACTCCAGTATGACTTACAACTAAAAGAACCGAAACCAATATAACAGATAAATTTTTTGTGATCTATGTCAAAATTTTAAAATTTGTAACGCTAAAGTGGTAAAAAAACTGTAGAATTGGAGAGAAATTTCTATCTTAGGAGTGAAAATGATTAAAGATATTGATGAACTAACGGAAGAACAAATTGAGATTCTGATTAATCATGGGACAGAAATGCCATTTACTGGTAAATTCTTACATGAGGAACGTATTGGAACCTACCGTTGTGCTCGTTGCCACAATGCACTATTCCGTTCCGATACTAAATTTGATGCCGGTTGTGGCTGGCCGAGTTTCTATGAAGCCGTTTCAGACGATGCATTACGTTATTTAGACGATTATAGTTTAGGTCGCCATCGTACTGAAATTCGTTGTGGCAACTGCGATTCGCATATGGGTCACGTATTTAATGATGGGCCTCCGCCGACAGGTTTACGTTTCTGCTTAAACTCTATCGCCCTCAACTTTAAATGGGATAAAACCGGCGAAGAAATTGATGGTTAATTAATTTTATAAATTAAATATCATTTAATACATTAAACATAATAAAAGCGGTCGAAATTTGAAAAAAACTTGCAAAAATTCTTCAAATTTCGACCACTTGTTTATGCAAAATAATCTGCTATTTTAAGCTAAAATATTTCTTGCAATAATATCACCCATTTCACTGGTAGAAACCGGTGTATTTTCGTCCGCTAAATCACCAGTACGATAACCGTCCGCTAACGCTTTTTGAATTGCCGCTTCAATCGCATCCGCCGCCTCATTTAAGTTAAAGCTATAACGTAACATCATCGCTGCTGATAAAATTTGTGCGATTGGATTCGCAATATTTTTACCCGCGATATCCGGTGCCGAACCGCCTGCTGGCTCATATAAACCGAAACCATCTTCATTTAAACTTGCAGATGGTAACATTCCCATTGAACCAGTGATCATTGCTGCTTCATCCGAAATAATATCACCAAAAATATTCGAGCATAATAAAATATCAAAGGTTTCCGGCGCTTTGATTAATTGCATTGTTGCATTATCAATATACATATGTTCAAGTGTTACTTCCGGATATTCTTTAGCAATCTCACTTACTGTTTCACGCCATAAAATCGAGCTTTGTAATACGTTTGCTTTATCAATAGATGTCACTTTTTTGTTGCGTTTCATTGCCGATTCAAAAGCGACACGCGCAATACGCTCAATCTCATATTTATAATACACTTCCGTATCAAATGCTTTGGTTTGTGATCCTTCGCCTTCACGCCCTTTCGGCTGACCAAAATAAATCCCACCAGTTAACTCACGTACCACAACCATATCGAAGCCTTTCGCCGCAATATCTGCACGTAATGGACAGAATTTCTCTAAACCTTTATATAAAGTGGCCGGGCGTAAGTTACAGAATAATTTGAAATGTTTACGTAATGGAAGTAATGAACCACGCTCAGGCTGCTCATCCGGCGGTAAATTTACCCATTTAGGCCCACCTACTGAACCAAACAGAATCGCATCGGCTTCTTCACAGCCTTTTAAAGTATTTTCCGGTAGTGCTTTACCCTGTGCATCAATTGCCGCACCACCGATATTAAAATGATTAAAATTTAATTTAAAACCAAATTTTTGCTGTGCTGCTTCAAGCACCTTGAGCGCTTGAGCCATAATTTCAGGACCGATACCGTCCCCTGCTAAAACTGCAATGTTGTAAGTTTGCATACGAAATCCTCTTATTGTTATGAATTAAAGTTAAATATTCTAACTGAAAATTTAGTCTATTGGGTGGGAATTTGTGAAATTTAGGCTAGAATAATCAAGAATTTGAGGAACTATATGAAGACACACTTTCTAAAATTTATCGCAATTGTAATTTTTAGCCAAAATTTGACCGCCTGCGGTACAATCATCAGCCTAACTGAAGGTGATTACTCTGTTTACTCTGGAGTCACCAAAGATTTCAAAGCTATCCAAAACGGAGGAATCTTAAGCATCCCCGCAGTGGTTGATTTACCACTAAGTTTTGTGCTTGATACCTTAATACTACCGGTCACATTAAGTCAGTAGAAATAAAAGTATTTTTTATGTATATAAATAATCGCCTAATTGTTTTCTATTTAGTGTCTTCTTTGAGTTTGTCTTTGTCCGCTTTCCACTCAATCCATTTATAAGCCAAGGTTTCCAGCGTTTCTTCCTCTTTCTCCTTCGCTTTTAACTGATTAGCTTTATATTCGTAAGGGTCAATACCTTGGACTAATAAAGATTTAAATTCATCTCTAATTTTACGAGCTTGAGCTAGGCTGATTTCCGGGTATTTCCCGAAAGATTTTTTAGTGATTCGCTTCCCCGTTACCGGATGAATATAGCTGAAAATCCAGCTTTTAACGCCGCTAGGATAAATTCTTAATAGAAGACCGCTACTACCATCGCTCACTTGAAAAACGCTTGTCTGAGGTTTTAGATTCTTAATTTGGGTATCATTTAAAGGGTAATTTTTAATTGCCATAAAATAGTTACTTATGCAATGGCAAATAAGCGGAAAATCTATGCTTTTTGCCTGTTATTTTATCCATCATGATCCCTTGAAATTTCCCTTTTTATTCAAGGGATCATCCAAGGGATCATAAAACCATAGACAATAAGCAACAAAAAAGACAATAAAGGATTATATAAGACTTATAACTTGTTGATTTACAAAGGATTTAAGACAATAAAAGACAATATGCAACGGGTAAATGGTCCCCCTACCGAGTTTGAACCAACCCACACAAAGCATTGCAACACAACACTCTAAGAAAAATCAAATTCATTCCGTATAACCAAACGTATAACTAAATCAAAAAGTCATCTATAAATTAGTATATTTTACATACAATAATTCATATCGTAAGAATGGTTGGCGGAATGAATCCCGAAAAAGTAGGGAGTTCCCGAAATTATAGGGATTCATTGCACCGGCGTGATAGAGATTACTGTTTCGGTAAAAGCATTAGGGGGTGTCCTCAAATTTGAGGCAACCAGCTCAATATTGAGCCGGTTAATTTAGCCAATTAAAAACTGGATTTGTACAATATTTCTGCGAAGCTCAATGTTGAGCTTCGTCCAAAATTTATACGAACCTCAAATTTGAGGCAACCACTCAATGTTGAGCCGGTTATATTCCTGAAATAATAGGGAATTATTAGGAGTATATGAACACAATCCGCTAGAGGCAGAATCTACTTTTACTGTTTTGGTTAATGTTTTACTGTTTCGGTAAAAGTATTAGGGAGTCCTCAAATTTAGAGTGCGTCCAAAAGTGGGCATACCTCTCTAGGGTTGTTGCTGTGGTGTACTTATGTACACGACTACGAACCGTGGTCGTAATAGCCATAATTCGCCGGTAATAAAAAGCCCTATCTATATTCGGATAAGGTTCTTAGTGTTCTTTAGCTAGGATTCATTGCAACGGCTTAGTTGTGGTGATATGACCACAACTTATTAATGTTTGCCTGTGTCTGTGTGGGGATTTCCCCCATACAGTAGGCGTTCCTTACGTATCAGGCAACGGCTTACACCCACCCGTAGAACGTAATTGGGCTGGTTAAATGTTGGCGGTGTTGGGTGTAAGGTTTTATAAGGTTCTTTTATCGGTCAATTCATACGAAAATCGGATAATTCATACAATATTCAAGCGGTGGGATTTTGAGTTTAGGGGAAAGTGTGAGGGTAGGAATTTTGTCAGCAGTACGCGCGCGTATTGTTCCCTAAACTCGTTTAATTTTGCGGTTGTAAAAATTGAGTTCAAGGGACGGTTTCTGTTGCTCGTTGTTCGATATAGCAAGATAAAATTGATTTCCCCCCAAAAAAACCACTGTATAAGATTCTCACGCTTCCCCCTCTCTTATATATATGTAAAAATTCGTAGTCCAATAGTCCAATTAGTCCAAAAACTCACTTTTCTTTTTATATTCAATTGGTTACATAAAATTTTTTGGACTATTTTTTTTCCGTTTTGGACTATTTTAGGTGGCTTTTGGACTAAATGATTTTGAAGATTTTCATTTTTTTAACTTTAGCATTTAGTCCAAAAAGGGGGTGTTTTAGTCCAAAAATGGCGATTTTAGTCCAATGATAGTCCAATAATTTTACATCTAACTTATTGATATATAATGATTTCACACCTTAAAAAGGGTGTTTTGGACTATTGGACTATTAAAAATATGCTTCCTAATAGAAAGGGGGAATAAATTTATACAGGCTGTATAAAAAGTGCATTTTATAAACAATAAAGCATAACAAAAAAACCGCCAATAATGGCGGTCTGAATGTAGTTTAATGATATGGCTATTCGTCGCTATTCTCATTGAGAATCTCTACAAGATATGCCCTCGTTCTCTTTGGGTTGATCTTGTGCGGCATTCGTTGGAGGTATGCGTAGCCGTTGCCTTCTCCCTTGTGAAGAATCCCCGCTTTTAAAAGCACGGGTAAAGCGACCTCTTTCGTCTGCCCCTGTAAGGCTTCATCTTCAAATACGCTTTTGAATACAAAATAACGGTCATCTTCTACCAGTCGATAACCGGCTTTATTACTGATAGGTTTCTGTGTGCCGTCCGGTGGAAACTCTTCAAAACGAGTATCAGCATTTACCAATAGCCAACCGTTCACTTGTTCAATGATTTGAGTGTGTTTCTTCGAGTGCCAACCATAAGCATTTACCCATTCATTGAAGTTGGCCGTAATAGCGTTTGATATATCTTTTTCCGTCCATTGTAAAATATCCTTGGCCAACAATAAGGCGGTTTCAATGAGGGCGAATCTATCCGCCATCACTCGCTTAATTTGTGGCTCTGAATTATCCGGCAAGCTCTTTAATCGAGATTGTTTTACTTTATCGTATAACGCCTTTAATTCGCTTTTCTCTGCTTGAATCAAGTAAGTAATCCAATCTACGCCCACCGCACCAAAATAGCGAATGACGTTCGCATTTAGCATATCAGCGTGCGTTTTACCGTCCGCTAAGCCGTGAAACTCTGTCGCTCGTTTCATCGGGATATTAAGCAAGCGGACTAATTGCCCGGCATTGACTTTTATCCCTTGTTGCTTGAGATAGCTTTCTAAGCCCTCCTCCTCGGTGGAGAGATTCGTCACTAGCCATTTGATCGACTTGCGATTTCCCCCCTCTTTCGCACCTTGTAGCTTGCCTTGTCCGTTAAACAAGCTATAAGCAGTCTGTGCTACGGCTTTCGGACTGGCTTCACTGATTTCATCTAACGGCATAAATAGCCCGTTACGGCTAAAGGCTTCGTTCTGTAAGGCTAACGGTGTCGCATTCCACGCTGTACGGGTTTCTCTTGGGTGTCCGTAAATTGAGGAAGCAATATTTAAAGCGGTTGTTTTGCCGAATGTTGAATCTTCGTAGAGGTGTACGCCGTAGCCGTCCGCTTCTAAAAGTTTCAATAATGGCGCACTTAACGCAACGCCAACTGATAACATCATCGACGGATTGCCTACACAATAACGCCCTACATTATCTACCCAATCCGCTGTTGTTCCACTTACTCTGTACCCGTCAATATTCTGCGTTAAATTGCGGAAAATGGTTGGAGTTAGAGGTTGTCCTAGGGTTTCCCCGTTTGGCAAGATGAAAGCGGTTAAATCGTCATTCCAACCGGTTTTGTCAGTAATGTAATACTGCTTGGCGGTTCGGCTTTTAAATTGCAAATAATCCGCCAATTCCGCACGCAAGGCTTGCTTCGTTGTTACGGTAACATCATTACGCTTCAAATATTGCCAACCATCACGCTCGCCTACATCTTTCAATGGCATAACAAGCGGTCGTTCTTGCTTCTCTTTTTGCAAAATAATGAAATGTTCACTTTCGCCTTTACCTAGCCCAATTACCTCGACAAAATCGGATAACCATTTTTCGCTTTCGACTTTCTCACCGTCCACAATACGAGTAGTAACATAGTACAAGCCTTTTAATCCGCCACGCTTACGCATTTCTACACGTGGGGCGGTATCATCTTCGGGGTTAAGTGTGCGTTGCTCTAAAATTTCAGCAGTAGCGTGCTGTCCGTTCTTAATGCGTTGATATTCGCTTGTGAGATTCTCCGCCTCAAAACCTTCATCTACCCATTCTATGGCGGTAAGATTCGGGCAATGTTCTGCGAGGTTCATCAATACTCGGGTGCGAAAATCGTCTTTATCTTTCGCCAAAGTGGGGAGTTCCCCCACTTGGAATATTTTAATGAATCGCTGTGCGGTTGGTGCAAGTAACAAGCGGTCTAATTGGCTCAATTCTTTGCTATCCAACAAGCACGGAATCATATCATTGCCTAGCTTGAAGCTATCACGAATTAACGCCCATCTTTCGCCTTTGCCGGCTTCTGAACGGCTCATCGTACTATTCCATCGGTAATAGGCTTTGTGTGCGTCTCTTCCTGCTAGAATAATCCAATCGTTGAGGACATTCGTTTTTGCTAACTGGTCATCATAAAAGCGAATTTTGTTCATATTCCACCTCTTCGATCACTTCCTGTAAGTAAGTGTGAGCTTCGTCTAAGTATTGAAAGGCTTCCGCCAGTATTTCATCTCGGCTCATAAGCGTGCCGTTTTCACGCCCTACCGCACCGTTGCCAGTTAAAGCAATTTCAAAGAACATCTTCGCCATATCTAATGGCTGTTTAATTGTTCGGAGGGTGTCTAAATTATTCATCTTTGCCCCCCATTGCTCGTACGCTTACTGCGTAAATATGCTCGTTCTCATCCATTACTTGGCGTGCGATTTGCCATGCGTCACGGTGAGAAACATTTTCGGCTACGGAACTAGATTGCTGAATTTTTGTAGGAGAATCGGAAAAGGCGATTACTTGATATTTTGGTTCTAAATTATTCATCTTTTGCTACCTCCACCGCTTTTCGTTCACACTCCGCCAATTTGTAAGCGTTCAATGCTTCTGTTTGTGCTTCGTGAGCTTTGATTAATTCGAAAATATGGTCGTCACGTTGGCGGTGTGCCTGTTTGACCTGCTCAATAAGGTAAGTATTAAGCCCCAGTAAGCCATCGGCGATAGTGTTATTGTAAGCAAATCCACCCTCGCCATTTGTGCTTAGGTTCTCGGAATGATCAATGCTAATCGCATTGGCTAAACTATCCGCATAAAATAGCAATATATCGATTTTGTCGGTTTGTTCATAAATATCTGTGATCAATTTATTTGTGTTACGCATAGATCCACCCCCTTAAATATCCAAGTCGTCTAATCCGGTAAGGGAATTACTCATTAACTCCGCCACGCCCTCAAGGGCTGTACCGTAATCTATATACTCATCGTGTTGCGATAAGCTCATTGTTTGAATAATGGCTAGGACTTGCCATAACTGCTTACGTGCCTTTTTAATCGCTTGAATATCTTCAGCAGTTAGGGTAGTGGCTTGTGGTTTAACGGTTTGGTTACGCATAAACCACCTCCTTAACGGCAAAGAAAGGGCATACCATCGCTTTGGCTTGCTCTAAGCTATCGGCTTTAATACGCACGGTATAGCAAGGGAATGATGAAATCGGTTTTGAAGTGTTGCGTAAGTCTAAACGGCTTACGGCTTTGAATAGGTAGATCATGGCTGATAGCTCCACAAGTAAATTTTTAGAGTCTATCGCTTTGCTTTCCACGGCTTGGCGATAGCGTTTAGCGGGGTGGAAAACTGCGACTTGTGGAACACAGCCAACGATTAAACGTTGCCCACTAAACGCTACCATTGAGAGAAATGTAACCAATCCATTTTTGGTTTGGTTATTTTCTTTAGGTGTGTTTAGTCCACGAACAAAAAAAGCACGGTCATTGAAGGGCGTGCTAGTGTTCGCCACAAGTAAATTATTCGAGTTTCCACGCTCGGCTTCCGATTTTGCGAAAGCGAGAATAGCATAAACCTTATTCGCTAAACTTGTAAAGCAATTCTTTTTACAAGCGGTCGAATTTTCTTCATTTTTTGCAAATTCCGCCGATAGCACGGAATGAACCATATCTAAATAACCTTGCGGATTATTGTCGATTGTGTCGCTATTTGTTGTGATGTACTGTAAAATATTCATCGGTTAAATACCTTTTTTAGATTTTTGTTCTTGCCCTCTTAGCGTCGCTTTGAGGGCGTTTTTATTTGCTAATAAAGTCAAGTTTTACTAGTGGAACTTTTGAAAAAATGTTCCGCATCTATTCCATATCGTTACCGTTTTGTTACCGTTTCTGTCCTCGTTTTGTTGCTCGTGATAACTGTTTCAATATTGTTTTAAAACCTCTGATTTCTTGTAGAACGACTGTCGGTTGTGATGGTGTCCGCTTGCTGTATTCACTCATTCCACTTACTAAATCCGTGCGATAAGTTCGCTTTCTAAATCTTGGTAAGCGTTCCCCTCGTTCCGCCATTGCTTGCTTTTCTTGCTCGATTAGCTCCACGGTGCGATAGTCATTTAACAGTTCGCTTGCTTTGGCTCGTAGCGTTACCGCTTTCATTCGCTCGGCTCGTTCTGTACCTAATACGGCTTTTAAGGCGTGTGTTGCATTGCCCTTGTGGGCGTACTCAATAGCGAACCTTTGACGAATGCCTGTACCGTAGCCCATTGTGTTAGCTCCTTTAAAATTCATAGTAGTGTGTAGTAATTCGTAGTAGTAATAGCTCTACCATTCCGTATAACGCTCCCATTGGGATAGATTGTTTAAAATTTAGTCGCTCAATTTGAACCACTAAACCTTACCGCCAACATTTCGCCCAATTTGGCTTTGCGTTGTTGAAAGTCGATAATGCCTAAATCTAAAAGCATTTCATCCGCTTGTTCTAAGTAAGTGAGCTTTTCTAATTGCTCCGCATTGAATGCTTCTCTCGGCTCTGTAGTAATGCCGTGAGCTTGTTTCCATTGCTGAATACTCATACCTACCGCCAATGATGAAAGCATATTGGCTTCATTGGTGAATATGTGGCTTTCTGTAGGCTTCCCTAATCGCTCTCTACAACGTTTCAAGGCTTCGCAAGTACGTTTATAAGGTGTCATCGCCTCATTGCGTTTCTGCTTCCATTCTTGGCGGTATTGAGCCACCATATCCGGAGCAATCTGTGATAGCGTTTCCTCACACTTGATAAAATATTGACGGGCTAATTTCCCTTGCTGATTGCGTTCTAGCATTGCAATCTCTTTCGCCATTGAGAGGGTAATCAAGTAATCTTTACGATTGTGTCCACCTCGCTTATTTGAATTGTTCATTTTTTGCTTGATAAATTTATCAAGCAAAAAGTAATCTTTTCCTTCTTGAAATTGACCGGCTTCTACTGCATTTTTAAGCCAATGGGTAAATTCTTGCTTACTCTCTAAGAACTGCCATAAATCACGGGCATTGATTAATTGCTGTGGTAATCCGCCTTTTTGTAATGTTTGAATGACCGGTAATAATTCTTTTAATCCTTTCATCTTATTCTCCACTTTCTAATCGTTTCCAATTGCTTAATTCTTTTCGCATATAGCCATATTGAAGTCTGCCGGCTCTCGGTGTGTTTTTCTTGCTGTTCTGCTTCTAACATCTGAATGTGCGTATTAAGGCAAGTAATAAGCTCCTCAAGTGGGTAGGGTTCTTCATCGTTGTATAGGCTCTTAAATGTGAATGTTCCCTTATTTCGATATGTGTAGTAATGATTAAATGCGTGCTGAATTAATACTGTATTCATCTTGGCTATTTCACACTTCATACTGAATCACTCCTTTTACACTCCTTTCACCGGTTTACGTACTTTGTGCTGTAATTGCGCTTCCGTTGGCGTTGCTAACTGATTAAGTACGGATTCCGCCACCGTTGGCGGATAGGGAATCGCGGCGTTACGACTTACCGCTTTTCCATTTAGGAAAGTGATTAATCTCTCCGCTTGTGTTTTATCCGCTAAGAAATAGCGAAAATGCGTACCTCCGTTTTGGTTATGTTCTTGAATACGAATAAATTCAGTCTGTGTAATCGCTTCTAGTGCGTTGATCTCGTTTCGACCGCTGGTGATGCCTAATTCCCTCATTCCGTCCAGTTCAGAAAAACCGTTACGGCTTGCTAATAAATAGCTTCCTAGTTTTTCCTTGCGTGTAGTATTGGCGTTCATAAGCTCCCCCTACGAATTGATATAGGCTTGAATATCCGCTAATCGCCAACGAGTAGATCGCCCACATTTTTTCGGCTGTGGGAATGTGCCATTTTTTACATACTTATAAATGGTCGTAACTGAAAAGCCTGTTAGTGCCTTAACATCTTGAGCATCTAAAAGCTGTTTTTGTGGTGGTAGGGTAGTGATAGGGTTAGTTTCCATTTTATTTTCCTCTTGTTTTTAATAAAACTACATACATTTTCTATAGGTTTAATAAACTGATCGAGAGAGGAAAAAAGAGATGTTTTTTATTAGTAAAAATACAATGTGATTTTTTATTGATAAAAATTAGAAATGTTTTTTTATTAGTAGAAAAAAAGCGTAAAATCCTATTAGTAGAAAATCACGCTAATATTTTATTAGATGAATTTGATTGAGCCTTTTAATAGCTCGTATGCTTTTTTCTTAGTTGTTTGTCTTAATGTATCAATACCTTTTGGCTTATCCTTATCTTGCTTGTCTATAGGAAATAACAAATCCGATATTTCTCTATCCGTTAATTTTTCTCCTGTTACATTTTGCCATTGCATTAAGTCTATATAAGGTATAACCTTATTTTCAATTAAACTACTAATTTGACTATCCGAATATCGCTTTGAAACTGTTTCTTTGTGATGGCTTTCTTTTTGTCTAATATGTTTTAATTTTTCTTTGACTGCACTTAATATGGCTTCATCTGAAAACATTGTATCAATAACTATAACATTATCTAAGTCAGCAAAAGGGATATTGTGAGGAACATCTAATTCATCATAAAAACTAAGGTGTTTATAATCATTAGAAGTTTTTATTAGATTTGCCAATTTTTTTAGAAAATTAGCTCTTGTATTATCTTTGTCTAGTAAGATTTCATCATAGCAAGCAGAAAATAAGCTAAAATCAAAATTTGTTATTATTTCATCTATTGATGTTTCTTTGTTATGAAATTTTTGTTCTATAGATAGCATTTCAACATTTGACAGAATAAATCCTCCGACTGAGCTAATAAATTGATCTTCTGTCCTAGTAGTACCATCACTTGAAATTAGCTGATGTTCGTCTATTTCCATTTGAGTAAGTTTTCTTACCCATACAATACGATCCCATTGAGTTCTATTCATTGCATTTAAACACGCATATTTCTCTAAATTAAACCATTTGAAATTTACTACGCTTTCTTTAGGTATATATTCAAATAATTCTGTTTTTTTCATTTTTCACCTCGTTTTAATCTTAAGAAAAGCGGTCAAATTCCGCCAAAAATTTACTAAATACCAGTAGAGCAGCTTTCGACATAATCCGCCCATTGCTGCATTACATCTACACGCTGATCGAGATAATCAGAACGGTTATAGGCTTTTCGGGTTTGGTCTTTGATAACGTGGGCTAAACAAGCCTCTACCACGTCATAATTGACTAATTGTTCATTCAGGTAAGTAGAAGCTATCGACCTTAAACCGTGAGCGGTTAAACGCCCCTCATAGCCTAGTAATTTGATTGCCCTATTTGCTGTTTGGCTATTCATTGGTTGCTTGGGCTTTATCTCGCTTTGAAATATGAAAGGACTGTTACCCGTAATCTTTTTCATCTTTTCAAGTATGCGCAATGATTGGTTACTTAAGGGAATTACGTGCGGGCGCTTCATCTTCATTTTTTCAGCGGGTAATGTCCACGTTTTAGCTTCCCAGTCTATTTCGCTCCATAGTGCTTCGCTTGCTTCCCTAGGGCGTGTTATCGTGAGTAACTGCCACTTAATTAATAACTTCGTTTGTAAGGATAAATTGCTATCCCTCAAGGCTTCGAGAAATGCCGGCAATTCTTTCGGCGGAATGGTCGGATTATTTACGGCTTTAGGTGTGCTGAAATGCTCACTCACTTTTAAGCATTTGTTAAACTCGATTAAATCTGCATTTACCGCAAAATTTAATACTTCATTCAATAATCGAACCGATCGCTTGAGTGTATCGCCTAAACCTCGCTCTTTCGCCGGTTCCAACGCATTGATAACAATCCTCGGGCTAATATCAGTTATCGCTAAATGCCCTAACGTTGGCAAAATATGCTTATCTAAGATTGCCCTATTTTTTCGTAAGGTTTCCGCTTGAATCTCCCCGTGCTTTACATCATCAAGGCGTTTGCTGTGCCATAGCTCAACAATTTTCAATAAGGTATTTTCTCGCTTTGCTTGTTCTTCCCTCTCTAACTGTTGGCGGTGTTCTAGCGGATCAGCATTGACTGCTAATAGTGATAGGCACTCATCACGTTGCTTTCTCGCTTGTTGTAGAGATATATCAGGATAGCGTCCAAAACTTATTAAGGCTCTTTTCTTAGTAATTGGCTTATAGTAATTAAACCGCCACAATTTAGCCCCATTAGGTTTAATAAGTAGATAAAGTCCGCCACCATCAGAAAGGGTATATTCCTTCTCTTTAGCTTTGGCCCGCTCTATTTCGGTATTAGTAAGTGGTTTAGTTAATCTCGCCATTTCAGCCCTTTTAGTTATACGATTTTTTTAGTTATACGGAACATATAACTAAATGTATAACTAAAATTCACGGCTGTAAACGTATAAACACGAAAGAATACGTAAGAAAAAAGAATGAAAAAGTAAGATAAAGCTAGTAATATCAAGGCTTGAGCGTAAGAGTACGGAAGAATACGAAAGAGTAGAAAAGTGAAGTTGGTCCCCCCTACCGGACTTGAACCAGTGACCAAGCGATTATGAGTCGCCTGCTCTAACCGACTGAGCTAAGGGGGGATTAAGAAATGAGGCTGAATTATAGGAAAATTTTGGGTGTTCGTCTAGCGTTAGGCGAACACCCGGATAAAAAACATACTACATGATAAACTATACTTTATTCTGCACGCCAAATCAGACTTGCCATACGCCCGGTCTGCTTATCTCTTCGATAAGAGAAAAATCGTGCTTGCTCGGTAAAAGTACAATGCTCTCCACCGGAAATTTCGGTAATACCAAGTTTATTCAACCGCTGCCGAGCAATTTGGTAAAGATTTCCTAAAAATTTACCGCTTGTTGTCGGGTCCGTAACAAATGCCTGTTCTGCTTGTGGATCAAAGGCACAGAACTGATCAATCACTTCTTTGCCGACTTGAAAAGCATTCGGACCAATCGCTGGTCCTAACCATGCACAAATATCTGACGGCGAACAAGCAAATTCAGCCACCGTATTTTCTAATACACCATCACATAAACCTCGCCATCCAGCATGGGCGGCTGCCACTTCTTTTCCGTATTTACTATAGAAAAGTACCGGTAAACAATCTGCCGTCATCACTAAACAAACTTGATTCGGTTGATTGGTATAGACCGCATCCGCGTCTAAATTATCTCCGTCATATGGTAAACGAATCACTCGAGTACTGTGTGTTTGCGTTAAAAATAACGGAAGATGAGGTAAGCCGAACTGCTCTACCAATAACCAGCGATTTTGTCGCACATCCGAAGGATTATCACCGACATGCTCACCTAAATTAAAGCTATCAAAAGGTGCTTGGCTAACACCGCCTGTTCTGACAGTAGTAAAGGCACGAATATGCTCCGGTGCATTCCAATTTGGCGTAATGTTTTTCATTGCAAATTTTTCTCTAAAAAATGACCGCTTATTTGCGTACCGCAATCGCTTCAATTTCTAAGCCAACATCTTTTGGCAAACGAGCAACTTCAACACAAGAACGTGCCGGAAATGCCGGATGATTATTTTCTCGGAAAAATGCTTCATATTCAGCATTAACGGCTGCGAAATCATTTAGGTCTTTCACAAAAACGCTTGTTTTAACAATATCCGCTACGCTTAAACCGGCTTGTTCAATAATTGCTTTTACATTTTCTAATGATTGGCGAGCTTGTTGAGTAATATCTGTTGGAATCTCGCCTGTTTGCGGATTAACCGGAATTTGTCCTGATGTTAAAATAAGATTGCCTAAATCAACCGCTTGTACGTATGGGCCAATTGCTGCTGGTGCTTTTTCTGTATGAATAACTTTAGTCATAATGTATTCCTTCTTTTGATAATGAAAAATAGTGTGTTTAATGATAATATCTCCCACCTTTTATTTCTACCCCTAATCTCAAGAGAAATAGTATGAGCATTAATGTTACTGAAATTGTCCTTCATCAGATTCATCAAACAGAAGGCGAAATACCGGAGTTAAATACGGTACTTCGCGACAACCTGCTTGCCATTAGCCCCGAAGTGGAGCAAATGATGTTACAACTTCATCAGGCTTATCAAAGTAAAGCGAAGGCTTATGGTATATTTAGAAATGAATCTATTTTTGCTCAGCAACTTAATCGCCTATTAGAGCAGGAAACTGATTTTTTACCGTTTAGTCACAGTTGTGCGAAAATGCTCTCTAGCGAATTAGCGAAATATCCTTTTGCATCGGGCGGAACCTTTATCCTTTGCAGTTATAACTTTTTAGCCACGGATTATTTATTTATCGCATTGATTGATAGCCGTACCTCAATGTTAGTCGACGATCAATTAGATATTAAACGTACTGAATATTTGGATATTACTCAGTATGATATCGCTTGCCGTATCAATCTAACCGAATTAAAAATCAATGCACAATCAAATCGCTATTTAACCTTTATTAAAGGGCGAGTCGGACGCAAAATTGCGGATTTCTTTATGGATTTTCTGAGTGCTGAAGAGGGGCTAAACCCTCAACTACAGAATCAAACACTTTTACAAGCAGTAAGTGACTACTGTGATCAAGGTGAATTATCTTCCCCACAAACTCGTGAAATCAAAAAACAGGTATTTGAATACTGTAAAGGGCAAATGAATAGCGGAGAAGAAATTACATTAAGTGAATTATCTGAAGCACTACCAACACTTAATGAGGTTAATTTCGCACAATTTACTCAAGAACAAGAATACGGACTCGAAGAAAATATTCCACCTGTTCATAATGCGTTGAAAACCTTAACCAAATATTCAGGCTCAGGTAAAGGGGTAACAATCAGCTTTAATGCGGAATTACTCGGCGAACGTTTAATTTGGGATGAACTAAACGATACTTTGACAATCAAAGGATTACCGGCAAATTTGCGTGACCAATTAGAACGCAATAAATAATGGAAAAATTTTATCAGTTTGGGTATTATCTATCCAATCATTTTGAATACTTTAAAGGTCAATAAACATTATGAAAATGAAATCTCTTTTAGCTATCATATTACTTGCTGTAGGCGTAACATCTTGTTCTACAGTAAAAAAAGTTGTATATCGTATTGATGTTCCACAAGGTAACTACCTAGAGCAAGAAAAAATTGACCAAGTTAAAGTTGGTATGAATAAAGCTCAGGTGCAATATTTGCTGGGTACGCCGATGTTAAAAGACAGCTTTAATCAAGATCGTTGGAGTTATGTTTACATCAAGCGTGAAGGTTATAATGATCCTATTCAACATACTCTATTCGTTTATTTTAATTCTAAAGGTTTAGTCAGCGATATTAAATTGGATAAACCGATTGAAACAACTTTAGCTGAATAAATATGATGACCCACATTTTTGTGGGTTTTCTTTTACATACCATCATTAATTTTTCTAATCCTAACCCACTTCATTACTTTTTGTATACTCTTATATATTTTTTTAATTTTTATCTAAATTTATGCATTTTCTCTCTAAAAAATAGATATAAACATCCATAATTAGATCAATAAATAAACAATAAAACAAATTTTTGTAATTTATTTGATTATTTTTTTTAATTAATGCTTTTCAAATTTAAAATTGCTTGATAGACTCCAAGACATAGCAAAACACAACTCATTTCTTACAAAAATTTAAACATAACAGGAGTACTTTATGAGCGACTTAAACGCATTGTTCCAAAAAATCAAACAACGTGATCCTAACCAAGCTCCCTTCCACCAAGCGGTAGAAGAAGTTTTCGGTTCATTAGCACCCTTCCTTGCAAAAAATCCACAATATACTCAACAAGGTATCTTAGAACGTATTGTTGAGCCTGAGCGTGTGATTACTTTCCGTGTAACTTGGGTTGATGATAAAGGTCAAGTGCAAGTAAACCGTGGTTACCGTGTGCAAATGAACTCTGCGATTGGTCCTTATAAAGGCGGTATTCGTTTCCACCCAACTGTTGACTTAGGTGTTTTAAAATTCCTCGCATTTGAACAAGTATTCAAAAATGCCTTAACTACATTACCAATGGGTGGTGGCAAAGGTGGTTCAGATTTCGATCCAAAAGGCAAATCTGATGCCGAAGTCATGCGTTTCTGCCAAGCATTTATGACCGAATTATCTCGCCATATCGGTGCAGATACTGACGTACCGGCAGGTGACATCGGTGTTGGCGGTCGAGAAATCGGCTATATGTACGGTCAATATAAAAAATTACGTAATGAATTTGCTTCTGTATTAACCGGTAAAGGTCTAACCTGGGGTGGCAGCTTAATTCGTCCAGAAGCAACCGGCTACGGTGCGGTTTACTTTGCAGACGCAATGTTAGCAACTAAAGGTCAAGGCTTTGAAGGTAAACGTGTCGTTATCTCAGGTTCTGGTAACGTGGCACAATACGCAGCTGAAAAAGCGATTCAAAAAGGCGCGAAAGTCTTAACTGTCTCAGACTCAAATGGTTATGTGTTATTCCCTGAATCAGGTATGACAGAAAAACAATTAGCGGATTTATTAGTGTTGAAAAATGAACGTCGTGAACGTTTATCAGTATATGCGAAAGAACAAGGCATCCAATACTTTGAAGGTCAAAAACCATGGGGTGTGAAATGTGATATTGCACTTCCGTGTGCAACACAAAATGAATTAGACGGCGAAGCGGCAAAAGAATTAGTGAAAAACGGTTGTTTCTGTGTGGCTGAAGGCGCAAATATGCCGACTACACTTGAAGGAGTGGAAGTATTTATCGCGGCGAAAATCCTTTACGCACCGGGTAAAGCAGCAAATGCTGGTGGTGTAGCAACTTCAGGTTTAGAAATGAGCCAAAACGCAATTCGTTTATCTTGGACTCGTGAAGAAGTTGATCAACGTCTATTCAATATTATGACAGCGATTCACCAAAACTGTGTGGAAAACGGTACAGAATCAGACGGTTATGTGAACTATGTAAATGGTGCAAATATTGCGGGCTTCAAAAAAGTGGCGACAGCAATGTTAGAACAAGGTATCGTATAACGATTTCCACTAAAATAAGCCCTCTTCGGAGGGTTTATTTTTTGTGCGAAATAAAAGATTTATGCTATGCTATTCCAATTAAAGATAGGAATAACATTATGCAAAAAATTTTATTTACATTGCTCTGTACAACTTTGTGTCATACTGCTTTTGCAAATACTACTGAAAATTTGACCGCTGCTCCAGAACAAGCTAAATATAAAATTTCCGAAACAGATGTAAAAATCTTAATTCGTCAGTTAAATAACATTGAACAATGTATATTTCCCGGATTAGCTAAATCTGATTACCAGAAAATTTACGATAATTGGTCTGTGTCAGAAAATATGACGATGTTCTATTTTCAACAAAACTTATTAAAAGACCTGATTGGCGAACAAAATACACAACTCATTGAAAAAGACAAAGGCTCACGCCACTATTTCGAACAAATGCATGAGAAATACAATCACCAAAAAGCTAATGTTGACAAATCTCGTTGCGAAGACTTCAAGCCAATCTATGCTCAGATTAAACAACGGATTGAATCCTCAATACCACAAATATATAAGTAAACGATCATACAACAAAAAGCCCTTGAATCTTCTCAGACTCAAGGGCTGTATTTTTATGCTTGAATTTAGTTTTCGTTATGAATTTCTAAATTGGTTGCCTGTTTTGCCGCTTTGGCTTTCGCTTTGTCGTTACGTGCGCAGGCAATGGCATCAAGATAAGATTTATCAACATCACCAGTAATATATTCGCCGGTAAATACAGAAGCATCAAAATTATGAATTGCCGGATTCTCTGTTTGCACCGCTTTATAAAGTGCTTCAAGATCTTGGAAAATCAACTTATCTACGCCAATCATTTCCGCCACTTCCTCAACAGAGCGATCATACGCCACAAGTTCTTCACAAGTTGGCATATCAATACCATATACGTTCGGGTAACGAATTTCCGGTGCAGCAGACGCAAAGTAAACTTTTTTTGCACCGGCAGCACGTGCCATTTCAACAATCTGCTCAGATGTCGTACCACGTACAATAGAGTCATCAACTAATAAAACATTTTTGCCCTTAAACTCGCTTGCAATCGCATTTAATTTACGGCGTACTGAGCTTTTACGTTGTGCTTGTCCTGGCATAATGAAGGTGCGTGCCACATAACGGTTTTTCACAAAGCCTTGACGATAAGGTTTATATAAGACATTTGCAATACGTACGGCAATATCATTTGAGGTTTCAGGGATTGGAATAACCACATCAATTTCATCAACCATTCTACCCCATTCACGTTTAATTTTTTCGCCTAATAACTCACCCATATGTACGCGAGCACCATAAACAGATACGCCATCAATTACGGAATCCGGTCGAGCAAAATAAACATATTCGAAAATACATGGGTTTAATTTCGGATTATCCGCACAAATTGCTGAATGTAATTCACCTTCAAAAGTAATATAAACCGCTTCACCTGGGTTTACGTCACGTACAAATTCAAAACCAACAATATCTAAGGCAACGCTTTCGGAAGCAAACATATATTCTGTTTTACCTTCTACAACACGTTTACCTAATACTAACGGACGAATACCGAACGGATCACGGAACGCTACCATACCGTGACCGATAATCATTGCAATACACGCATAAGCACCACGAATCACTTCGTTGGTTTTACGTACCGTTTCAAAGATATTTTCAGGGGTTAAATGCGCTGTCGGATATTGATCTAAATAGTGAGCAAAAATATTCAATAATGATTCTGAATCCGAATTGGTATTAACGTGACGGCGAGCTTCTTTGAATAAGCGTTCTTTTAATTCAGCATTATTGGTTAAGTTACCATTGTGAACTAAAGTTAAACCGAAAGGTGAGTTTACATAGAAAGGTTGTGCTTCTGAAACGCTTGATGAGCCGGCAGTCGGGTAACGAACATGGCCGATACCCGCATTACCTTGTAATCTGAGCATATGTTCTTGATGAAACACATCACTTACTAAGCCATTAGCTTTGCGTAAGCGGAAACGGTTTTCATCATCAATTGTGACGATACCTGCGGCATCTTGCCCGCGATGTTGAAGTAATGTTAAACCATCATAAATCGCCTGATTAACCGGCGATCCCCCAATAATGCCGACAATGCCGCACATATCAAAAACCTCTCTATTTAGTCGAATTTAAAAAGCTGGAATTAGCTTGTAGTTGTTCAAAGAACCATTTCACAATAAAGTCAAAGTGTGGAATGAGTTGAGACTCTTTCCATAATTCCGTTTGGCTTGCAGATGAGAAAGTATCTAAGAAGAATAAAACTGCCGCAACAATCAAAATACCACGCAATGCACCAAATGCACCACCCAATACTCTATCCGTTGCAGATAATCCTGTTGTATCAACAAGTTTGCTTAAAAGTGTCGTAATTACACCACAAATAATCAACGTAATAATGAAAAGAACAGCAGCGGCAACCCCATTACGTAAATATTCCGAATTTTGTAGATATACCGAATTAACCTGTGTTAAGTAACCACTAAGATAAGGATAAAAACCGCTAGCAACAAAGAATGCTACGACCCAACCGGCAAGTGAAAGCACTTCACTTATAAAACCTCGCCAAAGACTGACCAAGATAGAAAATGCAATTAATCCGATGATAATAATGTCAACCATAAAAACCTCTAAAGGCTAAGAACCTATATTCTACAAAAAAAGAAAACGTTTGCGTAGAGCAAACTTCATAAAAAACGCATAATATATGCTAAAAAATTTACAAGCGGTTCAAATTTGCAAAAATTTTGAAAAATTTGACCGATTGCCTCTTTGGCTAATCCGCATTATACCCTACATCATCTAATGTAGGGTTATTTGCACCGGCTTTAGCCAACTCATCGCAAATTTCATTTTCACGATGACCCGAATGGCCTTTTACCCAAGCCCACTCAATTGTGTGACGCTGAATCTCTTGATCTAGCATTATCCACAAATCTTTATTTTTAACCGGCTTACCATTTGCCGTTTTCCAGTTATTTTTCTTCCAGTTGAAAATCCATTTAGTGATGCCGTCTTTCATATATTGGCTATCTGAATTCAACTGCACTTGGCAAGGCTCTTTTAACATTGCCAACGCTTCAATCACCGCACGCAATTCCATCCGGTTATTGGTAGTCTGAAAGTAGCCTTTGCTGACCTGCTTTTCATGTCCGTTGTAACGCAATACAATGCCGATTCCACCTTTACCAGGGTTACCCAAGCACGAACCGTCCGTAAATATTTCAACTAATTTCATTTGCAAAAAATTCTTAATTTTTGACCGCTTAATTTAAAAATTGATGAAAAAAATGAAAGCCCCAAAGCGTAAACTATTGGGGCTTTTGATTGATTCTAAATTTTCTGAAGCATTAGATCAAGATTACTTTTTACCAAGTTGCGGTAATACGTTGTTTTGAACGGATAATAAACCTGTCTCGGTATAGATACCTAATTTACCGCGCGTATCCACGATATCTAAGTTACGCATAGTTAATTGACCGATACGATCCGCCGGTGTAAACGGTGCATCTTCTACTTTTTCCATACTTAAACGTTCCGCTTCGTAGGTTAAGTTTGGTGATTCGGTATTTAAAATGGTGAAGTCATTACCGCGACGTAATTCTAAGGTTACGGTACCGGTAATCGCTTTTGCCACCCAACGTTGAGCCGTTTCACGTAACATTAACGCTTGTGGATCGAACCAACGACCTTGGTATAATAAACGACCTAAACGTAAACCGTTAATGCGATATTGTTCGATTGTATCTTCGTTGTGGATACCGGTCACTAAACGCTCGTAAGCGATGTGTAATAACGCCATTCCTGGTGCTTCATAGATACCGCGAGATTTCGCTTCGATAATGCGGTTTTCGATTTGATCCGACATACCTAAACCGTGACGACCACCGATACGGTTTGCTTCTAAAATTAATTCAACCGCATCTTCGATACGTTTACCGTTTAATGCCACCGGCACACCTTCTTCGAAGGTCACAGACACGGTTTCAGGTTTAATTTCTACATTTTCGTCCCAGAATGCTACACCCATAATCGGTTTCACAATTTTCATACCAGTACTTAATTCTTCTAAATCTTTCGCTTCGTGGGTCGCACCTAACATATTCGAATCTGTTGAGTATGCTTTTTCTACCGACATTTTGTAGTCAAAACCGTTAGCGATTAAGAATTGAGACATTTCAAAACGACCGCCAAGCTCATCGATGAAAAGCTGGTCTAACCAAGGTTTATAGATTTTTAATTTTGGATTGGTTAATAAGCCGTAACGGTAGAAACGCTCAATATCATTACCTTTAAAAGTTGAACCGTCACCCCAGATATTTACGTCATCTTCTTTCATTGCAGCAACAAGCATTGTACCGGTTACCGCACGACCAAGTGGCGTCGTATTGAAATATGGAATACCGCCGGTTGAAATATGGAAAGCACCACATTGAATCGCTGCGATACCCTCATGTGCTAATTGAGCACGACAGTCAATTAAACGAGCATTTTCCGCACCGTATTCCATCGCTTTTCTCGGAATTGCATTATAGTCGTCTTCATCCGGTTGACCTAAGTTTGCAGTATAAGCATAAGGCACTGCACCTTTTTTACGCATCCAAAGTAATGCGGCTGACGTATCTAAACCACCGGAAAATGCGATACCTACTTTTTGACCTAACGGGAGAGATTCTAAAATTGTTGCTGACATACGAATTCCTATAAATTTTTAAATATAAGTAAAACTGACGCAAACGGTTGCATTTGTGCCATTCCATCTATTCTAGTCCAATTCTATAAAAATTACATCTAAAATTTCGGCAGAAATTTTTTAGCGTTAAACAATGCTATAACAAGAGATAAACAAGCGGTTAAATTTCCATAATTTTTTACCAAAAATTCTGCTTAGAAAATGCTAAAATAGTGCCTAATTTGTTTTAAAGGTTGGTAAACATGAAAAAGATTCTCGTTATTCGCAATGACAAAATCGGTGATTTTATGGTTTGTTTTCCGGCATTTGCGATGCTAAAACAAGCTATGCCGAATGTAGAAATTACCGCATTAGTGCCGAGCTATACCGCACCGCTCGCTGAACTATGTCCTTCAATTGATCACGTGATTATCGACACCCCGAATAAAAAAGATAAAGCTGAATTTCAGCGTGTTTTACAATCGGTTAAAAATTCAGAATTTGATGCAGTAATCAGTTTTGTTTCCGATTGGTATAATGCGAAATTGGCTTGGAAAAGCGGCATTAAACACCGCCTTGCTCCGGCAACTAAAGTTTTTCAATTTCTATATAACCAACGTTTAACGCAACGCCGTTCGCAATCGGCAAAAGCGGAAAGCGAATATAATCTCGATTTGGCTCGTGCTTTTCTACAAAAACACCATATTGCAGCAGTTGAACCTCAGCCACCTTACTTAAAATTCAGTGAAGAGCAAATTGCACAACAAAAAATAAAATTAGCAAAAAATCTGCAAATTTCAACCGCTTGTAAATGGTTATTTGTGCATGCATCTACCGGCGGTTCGGCAACCAGTTTATCTATTGAACAATATGCAAAAATGCTGAATTGCATCGCCAAAGAAACCAATTGTGAAATTGTACTGACTGCTGGTAAAGGCGAAAGCGAAAAAGCTCACCAATTAGCGAAACAAATTACTGCGACTCAAGCGGTTGTGTATGATAAAAATGATGGTTTACAAGATTTTGCCTGTTCGATTGCTTGTGCCGATCTATTTATTGCCGGTTCAACCGGACCTTTACATATTGCTGGAGCGTTGAATGTCGCTACTATCGGTTTTTATCCGAGCCGTTTATCTGCATTACCTCGCCGTTGGCGTCCAATCAATGAAGATGGTAAACACTTAGCCTTTATGCCACCTGAAGCTAAGAAAAAAACACAACAAATGAATTTGGGACTCATCTCTATTGACGAAGCTCTTAAAACTATTATTCCTTTTGTAAAGAACATTTGGTATTCATAAGAATTGTTTAATTGATAGTAAGGATAAAAAAAGCCTGTTAGAATAACAGGTCTTTTTTAACTGAAGTGACTTAAATTAATATGCTAAAAAAACTACTCCCTTTATTTTTATTTTCTCCCTCTTTGGCTATTGCTCAATCTTATGTAGTCTATGATTTTACTCATGACCGAATTTTAGAAAGTCGTTCAGCAAATAATGTGCAACCTATTGCCTCAGTCACTAAATTAATGACTGCAAATGTTTTCTTAGAAAATAATAAAAATAAAAACTGTAGTGCATCAATTTCTGATCAAGATTTTGATTATATTAAAGGTACAGGTACTAAATTACCTAAACACACACCAATTGCTTGTGACGAATTATTAAAAGCAATGTTAGTTCATTCGGATAACTATGCTGCTCACGCTCTTTCTCGTTCTGCAGGGATGAGTCGTACGCAATTTATCCAAAAGATGAACCAAAAAGCTCAACAATTAGGTATGCGTTCTACACGTTTTCACGATAGTTCCGGTTTATCAAGTGCAAATATCTCCAGTGCGATGGATTTAGTTAAACTAGCAAAATATTCGCTCAATAACGCAAAAATCCAAGAACTATCAAATACCAAAGCTGCCTATATTCGTGCAGGTAAACGTAATGTATTTATGCAAAATACGAGTGCCTTGGTACGAGAAGAAATGTTTGATGCGGCAATTAATAAAACCGGCTATATTCGTGAGTCAGGTTATAACTTAGTTTTTGTAAATAAACACCAATGTAATCATGCAACTATCGGTGTCATCAGTTTAAATAACCGCAGTTCTGCTATTCGTTCAAACTTTACTAAAAATAAATTAGAACAATATGGTTGTGCATCTTTAGCCGACGAAGATCTGAACTACGACGGTTATGACGAGGAAGAAGATATTTAAATATAAACCGCTTGTAGCCTCAAGCTACAAGCGGTTTAATTTTTAGATAGATTTGTCACTAAGCATTTTACAAATAATGTCCCTCTAAATCAGACGTCATTACATCATTTTCTACCGCTGCGATACGCTTTTCTTCATTCGCCCACTCGCCTAAATCAATCAATTGGCAACGCTCACTACAAAACGGGCGATATTTACTTTCAGGCTTCCAAATAACCTCTTTATTACAAGTAGGACAATTTACTATAGTTTCTGACATTGGCTTTCCTTTAATAACTTTTTGCTAAATTTAAATAATATTGATGTAATGCCAACACTTGTGCTTTTATTTTCTCAAGCCCTTGCTCCAGCGGTAAATTATTTTCAATCACATCATCAGCGTAACGAAGCCGCTCTGCACGACTTACTTGCGAAGCCATTATATTTTTAATCGTGTCTATTTTACTTTGATCTCGTTTAGTTGCTCGCTCTAACTGAATTGACGGATCAACATCAATCACTAAAATACGATCACATAATGTCGTTAACTGATTTTCAATTAATAACGGTACAACAAACAACAAATAAGGGGCTGAACAGGCTTGAATTTGACGTAACATTTCTTGACGAATTGCTGGATGTAGCAAGTTATTTAACCATACTTTTTCTTGTTCATTCGCAAAAACAATTTGGCGTAACTTCGCACGATCCAATTCATCATCTGTTGTTAAAATATTATGCCCAAAATGCTCGACAATTTTAGCCAAAAGTGGCGAGCCTTTCTCAACCACTTGGCGAGCGATAATATCCGCATCAATAATAGGTACGTTATATTCTAAAAATAGATTAGCAATCGTTGTTTTACCGCTTCCAATTCCACCGGTTAGCCCTACTACCAATGCCATATATTTTCCTTACACATCAAATTAAGTGTTTATTTTATCAATAATCATAAAAAATGTCGAAATGCTAATAAACGGAATAAACGCTAACTTTCGCAGAATTTTTTGCGTATATAAGCGATATATAAGCATAAATCCTATGCCGAAAAGAGAAGAAAACAGTAATAAGCCAAATAGTTCATCTACTGTAAACAAGGGCGATAAAGCAATAAATAATAAACTGTCACCGCCGCCTAGTATCTCCTTTTTTAAAAGTTTTTGAGTAAAAAAGCCAATCACACTAAAAAAGACACAACAAAATAATAAACTTATTTGATGCGGTTCATCTAATGAGAACAAGAGAGACAATATAAAGATACTTGCAACATATTGAATATCCGTTAAGTAATAGCAATAGTCCAGCACTGACAAAAAAGCTAATATCATAAACAACAATGCAAGTATCGGATCAGACATCCTCCAAGCAATTAAAGGAAATATGCCATAAAACAGGTTTCCCCATGCGGTTATTTTAGGTTGTAATCTCGAAGAGTGACGAAAATCGTGATAACAATAACGAATGTCTAATAATGAATAATATTCGTCATACACCTGACGATTAATTTTATCAGCAAACTTTGGTATAGCTTGTTTACACCACCAAGCAAAACTCAAGGCAAAGATAAGCATAAAATATTGTCTGAACCCGTCCATATTTACCCTGCCAAGCCCCCCATATCAAAAATAGGTAAATATAGACCAATTAAAATCGTGCCTATCACTAAACCAATCATCATCATTAAGATAGGCTCAATCATTTGAGAAAGTAGATCAATTTGATAATCCAATTTCTGTTGATATATTTCTCCTATATGCTCAAGCATCTGAATCAAACTACCACTTCGTTCAGCTACTGCGATCATTTGAATCACTTGGCTCTGAAATACTGTTGGATTTAAACAGTCAGACAATTTATAGCCTTGTCGTAAAAAAGTTAACATCATATTTATCTCTTTTTTTAACTGGATATCTTGTGTTTGAGCAGAAAGGAACGCATTTAATGCAATTTCCAACCGCATATGATTTTTTAACATTAACGCCAAATTTTGACTAAAAAAAACAATTCTCGAATTTGTAATAACCTTATTAAATACCGGCAATAAACTAAACATTCGCCATTTAAAAGCAGTTAAAAATGTACTGTTTTTAGCAAACCAAATAAACATAGTACCTAACACTACAAAGGCAAATGCTATCAATAACCCATAAGTTTGCAAAAAAACAGATAGTGAAAATAGAATGGATGTAAGCAAAGGAAGAACTTTTTCTTTATCGCTATATACTTCAATAAATTGAGGGACAATAAATAACAACATTCCGATAGACAATATTAGGGAAATACTTAATGTCATTAATGGATAAAACATTATCTTTTTTACTTTTTTATGTAACTTTTCTGTTTGAGAACGACTTTGTGCAATATTGGCCAATATCACGCCTAATTGTCCGCTTTTTTCGCCAATATTAATAAGTTGTATTTCATTTTTTACTAAATAAAGTTTAAGTTTATCTAACCCCTTTGATAAGGAATATCCCGACTCAATTAATCCAATTAACTCACGAAGCCATAAATAAAGTCGAATATTGCCACTATTTTCCTGAACCATACAAAGGGCTTGTTTCAGAGGAATTGCGGCATTTAGTAATAGTGCTAGTTGATTGATGACTTGTGTAATATTTTCTGAGGAAGGCTTCGTCGAAAAGACAAAATTACGTTGAATACGAATATTCGTATAACCTTTTTTAAGAAGTTTATTTTCAACCTCCTCCAGAGTTTCTGCAAGAAAACATCCTATTTGTGATTGCTGAAATCTGTTTATTGCTTTCCAGCGAAATTCATACACTTTATGCTTCTGCATCGCCCAATACTCTTTTTATTTCAACTAACGAGGTAATACCCGCCTGGACTTTTTGCTCCGCACTTTGATGTAACGTTTTAAAGTCTAAATAAGCTGTGTTTTTATCAAATATCTCACCATTTTTGGCTAAGATTTGATAAACGCCTTCACGCCCTTTATAGCCTTGATAACACGTCTTACAACCATTGCCGGCACATTCACAACATAATTTTCGGACTAAACGCTGAGCAATCACTAATAGCAATGAATTACGTATCTCATATTCTTTTATGCCTAACTGTAATAAACGTTCTATTGCGGAAGGTGCATCATTCGTATGTAACGTGGAAAGCACTAAATGACCAGTTTGTGCCGCACGTAGTGCAATTTCCGCACTTTCTCTATCCCTAATTTCACCCAACATAATCACATCCGGATCTTGACGTAAAAATGTTCTTAATAAACGACTAAAATCCAAACCTATCGCCGAATTGACTTGAGTTTGAATGATCCCTTCGATTTCAATTTCTACTGGATCTTCTGCAGTCATAATATGTCTGGAACTGTCATTTAAATAATTTAATGCACTATATAAAGTAATACTTTTACCGCTACCAGTAGGTCCAGTAACTAAAATTAATCCTTGTGGTTGCTGTAATGCTTTCAATAACTTTGCTTTCTGCTCCGCTAAAAAACCTAACGTAAGAAAATCAAAATGCGTCGGTTTATTTTTTTGTAAACGTAAAACAATCTTCTCTCCCCAATGTGTCGGTAAACTTGATACCCGAAAATCGAGTGTTTCAGATAATGCTGTTTTAAAGCTAAATTGCCCGTCTTGTGGTAGGCGAGATTCACTAATATCTAATTTCGCCAATAACTTAATTCTGGAAATAACTCGCTCAGAAAGTTGTCTTGAGAGCGATTTATAATGATAAAGAACACCATCAATACGTAATCTAATGATGATCTTTTCTTTTTGCGGTTCAATATGAATATCAGATACATTATGTTTTAAACTATATTTAAAAAGATTATCTAAACTCCGGATAATCGGATCATTCACGTTGAAATGTTCCGATGATTCTAAAGATTGATAAGGTAGCTCGGTTTCTTCATACACTGATCGTTGTTCCGGCATTAGTTGACTTAAAAGATATTTCAATTCATCGGAGGAAACCAATACCGGCTCAATTTGTTTATGTGCAATAAATGCAAAAATTTCACAAGCACTCAAATTATTCATATCATCTATTGCTAGCCATAACATTTGTTGATTCTCCTGAACCGGCACAGCGAGATAACGTAATAAAATATGACGTTCATCAAAATTCTTTTGCCAAAGTTCATCAGAAATTTCAAACACCTGTTGGCTGTTAACATCACAAACTGAATATGGCATTTGGTTTCCTCCTTATCCATTAACGTTATGAACAGAAGTTTGCCGGAAATAAACTTGTATCATCGCCACTACATTGAGTTTCCCACGTGATAGTTTGTCCATTTTTATTCGGTTTTAGCGTATAGCTGTAATTCTCTAAGCTCCCTTGCCCAACTACTTTTATTTCTCCATTTGTTACCGATACCGATTTCAGATATTTTGAATTTTTAAGATCACTATCTTTTTTAATCCCATTTTGTCCGCTGTTACAGGCATTAATATCTCCGGTGTTATACACACAAATTTCAACATCGGTTTTATAAGAAGATGAAGCGGAAAGTAATTCCGAAAGTGCAGCTTTTTGGGTATAGCTGTTATAGGAAGGAATCGCAATAGTGGCAAGAATGGCAATAATTGCGATAACGATCATTAATTCAATTAATGTAAAAGCCTTAGCAAGCGGTCTAATTAATCTGATTTTTTGCATACAATGTTCCTTATTATCTCAATATTTCTGCGTATGATTACGCCTAAACAGTCTGCAATATTTCATTGGCTATCACTAGCGAACAAAATAACTTTTGCGATCCGCATCGCAAAAACAATATCTTTATAACTGTTCATTTAGTCAGTATATTTTGCTATGATTATGTCGTTTTCATCAATTTAGAGGTCAAAATGGCAAAAGCACCAAAAACAGCTTATGTATGTAATGATTGCGGCGCAGAATATTCTCGCTGGATGGGGCAATGCAAAGAATGTAAGTCTTGGAATACCATTAGTGAAGTTCGCCTAATATCCAGTAAAGAAACGAGTAAGAGCGATCGTTTTAGCGGATATGCCGGAGAAACCTCAGGCAAAGTGCAAACCTTATCTGAAATCAGTTTACAAGAAGTGCCTCGTTTCAGTAGTGGCTTTAATGAGTTGGATCGTGTCCTCGGTGGTGGTGTCGTTCCCGGATCAGCAATTTTAATCGGTGGTCACCCTGGTGCTGGTAAATCTACCCTACTTTTGCAAGTTATGTGCGGTTTATCTAAAGATTTGCCGACACTTTATGTGACCGGTGAGGAATCATTACAGCAAGTTGCGATGCGTGCCAATCGCTTAGAACTACCAACTGAAAATCTAAAGATGCTATCAGAAACCTCCGTTGAACATATCTGTAATATTGCCGATCAAGAAAAGCCGAAAATTATGGTGATTGACTCTATTCAGGTAATGCACCTTGCCGATATCCAATCTTCCCTGGTAGTGTATCTCAAGTACGAGAATGTGCTTCGTTTTTAACTCGCTATGCAAAAACTCGCCAAGTGGCCATTATCATGGTTGGACACGTCACAAAAGACGGTACGCTTGCTGGTCCTAAGGTTTTGGAACACTGTATTGACGCATCTATTTTATTAGAAGGCGAATCGGATTCTCGTTTTCGTACTTTACGCAGTCAAAAAAACCGTTTCGGTGCAGTCAATGAATTAGGTGTATTTGCAATGACTGAGCAAGGATTAAGAGAAGTAAAAAACCCTTCAGCAATTTTCCTTAGCCGTAGTGAAGAACAAACACCTGGTAGTTCCGTGATGGTACTTTGGGAAGGTACTCGTCCTCTATTAGTCGAGATTCAAGCGTTAGTTGATCATTCTATGTTAGCGAATCCCCGTCGTGTTGCGGTCGGATTAGATCATAACCGTTTGTCCTTATTACTTGCCGTCTTACATCGACACGGCGGTTTACAAATGTCGGATCAAGATGTGTTTGTGAATGTAGTCGGAGGGGTCAAAGTCACAGAAACCAGTGCAGATTTAGCATTAATATTGGCATTAATATCCAGTTTTAGGAATCGTTCATTACCACAGGATCTTGTCGTTTTCGGCGAAGTCGGATTAGCCGGAGAAATCCGTCCAGTTCCTAGCGGTCAAGAACGAATCAGCGAAGCAGCAAAACATGGATTTAAACGTGCAATTATTCCTCACGGAAATGCGCCTAAAAAGCCGATTAAAGGTATGGAAGTTTTTACCGTGAAAAAATTAAGTGATGCGCTTGATATTCTTGGTAACCTTTAATACAAAAACAGACCGCTTACAAGCGGTCTGTTTCACATAAAATCTTACGAATTAACTTCTAGTGGTTTATTCCAATTTTTTACCACAAAGTAGAAATTAAGCATCGCAACAAAAAAATTCATTGCGATAACAGGAATTGAGCCGATAAAAAAGCCGTAAATAACGAATAACACACAGCCAATCGCATTAATTAAACGAAGCTTAACGACATCTTTTAATACAAAAGATAAACCGACAAATCCCATTGCTGCATAGCCTAAAAGTTCAACGTAATCCATATTTACTCCTTTATTAAAATGATTGAACTTATTGTACGCTTTCTTTTTTACTTTGTGTTTAAGGTCTAAAAATGCAAAGGTTTGCGTTTTGTAAAGATCGATTAATAGCTTGTAAAATAAACAATCATACCCTTTCTAAGATCATAAAATGGCAACGATATGCGTTTTGCTCATCAATTTCCGACCATTTTTCTGCCGATAATCGCCAATTTGATTCATCAAATTCAAAGGTAGTATCACCCTCTATTTCCGCTTGAATCTCTGTTAAGTAAAGTTTGCTTGCTTCAGGTATAGTCTGCTTAAATAATTCTCCGCCGCCGATTACCATAATTTCATCTGTATTTGCAAAAGTTTTGGCTAACTCGACCGCCTGTGTAAAGTTTTCCGCCATATAGGCCCCCTCTACGCAAAATCCGGAACGGCTCAAAATAATATTTGGACGTTTCGGTAAAAGTCGCCCGATAGATTCATAGGTTTTACGTCCCATAATGACCGGCTTACCTAACGTATTTTGGCGAAACCAAGCTAAATCTACCGGTAAACTCCACGGCATTTGGTTATCTTTGCCGATAACGTGATTTAAGGTTCTGGCAACAATTAAACTTATCTTCATTTTTTCTTCCCTTTTAATAAAATAGGCGTGATTTTAACAGATAAAAGTGATACTTTTGTGCTAAATTTTTATCGGGATAAGACTATGCAAAAGACAATTGTAATTAAATTTGGAACTAGCACACTGACTCACGGCGGAAAAAGTTTAAGTCGCCCTTATATGCTGGAATTAGTCAAACAAATTGCCCAACTGCATCAACATCATCGGGTAATTGTCGTGACATCCGGAGCAGCCGCTGCAGGCAGAGATTATTTAGGTCATCCCGAATTACCTAAAACACTTGCATATAAACAAATGCTTGCTGCTGTAGGACAAAGCCAATTAATCCGTACTTGGGAAAATTTATTTGATATTTATGGGATTCATATCGGGCAAATTTTATTGACTCGTGCCGATATTGATGATCGTGAGCGTTTTTTAAATGCAAGAGATACGCTTAATGCGTTATTGGAACAAAAAATCATTCCTGTAATCAACGAAAATGACACAGTAGCCACCGAAGAATTTAAAGTTGGCGATAATGACAATCTTTCTGCACTTGTTGCCATTTTAGCTCATGCGGACCAGCTTTATTTACTCACGGATCAAGAGGGCTTATTTGATGCAGATCCCCGCTCAAATCCACATGCTAAATTACTTTCCGTGGTCGAAAAAATTACCCCTGAAATTCGCCAAATGGCAGGTGGTAGTGTAACCGGTCTTGGTACCGGCGGTATGAGTACAAAAATTACCGCAGCCGATATTGCGACACGTTCGGGCGTTGAAACAATCATCGCTTCCGGTTCTCGTGAAAATGTATTAGTGGATCTCGCCAACGGCGAATCGATTGGTAGTAAATTTTTAGTACAATCCGACCGCTTGGAGGGACGTAAACAATGGTTATTCGCCGCACCGCAAGTTGGTTCACTTGTGGTAGATAAAGGCGCGGAAGCCGCATTGTTACAACATAAATCATTACTACCTGTCGGTGTTTCTGAAATTAATGGCGTATTTAGCCGTGGCGAAGTCGTTAAAATATTCAATCAGGAAGGTAAAGCACTCGCATTAGGACTCGCTCGTTATAATAGCGATGCACTTGTGCGGATTAAAGGAAAAAAATCAGCAGAGATTGAATCCTTGCTTGGTTATGAATTTGGTTCAGTTGCGGTACATATCGATGAAATGGTTATTTATTAAAATAAAAGGATTTTTATGGAACTTTCGTTTGATGTTTTAGCTATGTTATTCGGCATTGCAACCATTTCTGGTTTTATTGATGCGATTGCCGGTGGTGGCGGTTTACTGACTATTCCTGCTTTACTTTCAGCCGGTATACCACCTACGATGGCACTTGGCACGAATAAATTACAAGCCTGTGGCGGTTCATTTTCTGCATCACTCTATTTTGTACGTCAAAAAGCCGTTAATCTCAGACAAATTTCCCTATTGATTCTATTGACCTTTATCGGTGCGGCTTGCGGTACAATCTTCGTGCAGATGATTGATGTCAATTCACTCAAAATGTTATTACCATTTTTAGTGTTAATTATCGGTATTTATTTTTTATTCAGTCCGACTGTCGGTGATGAAGATAGAAAACAACGCATCAGCTTTCCGCTATTTGCTTTTAGTGCCGCTGCCAGCATCGGTTTTTATGACGGAATGTTCGGACCAGCCACCGGTTCGTTTTTTACACTAGCATTTATCTTATTACTTGGCTTTAATTTACCGAAAGCAGTCGCCCATGCCAAAGTGTTAAACTTTACTTCTAACTTTGCCGCACTTATCTTTTTTATATTAGGTGGTGCAGTTTTATGGAAAATCGGTTTTATTATGATGATTGGGCAATTTATCGGTGGCACATTAGGGGCAAGAATGGTGGTTACTAAAGGTAAGAAATTGGTTCGCCCCATGCTCGTGACGATGTCATTTTTAATGGTTGTCAAAATGTTATATGAACAAGGATTTTTATCTTTTCTAGGAATTTAAATGAATCAAGCAAAACGAATTGAAATATTAACCCGTTTACGTAATGAAAATCCCCATCCGACTACCGAATTGAATTACAGCAATCCTTTTGAGTTATTGATTGCGGTAATTCTTTCTGCTCAAGCAACAGATAAAGGGGTAAATAAAGCAACTGATAAATTATTTCCAGTTGCCAATACACCGCAAGCTATTTTAGATTTAGGCGTGGATGGTTTAAAAGAGTATATTAAAACCATTGGGTTATTTAACAGTAAAGCGGAAAATATTATTAAAACTTGCCGAGATCTGATTGAAAAACACAACGGTGAAGTGCCAGAAAATCGAGAAGCCTTGGAAGCACTTGCCGGTGTCGGGCGAAAAACAGCAAACGTTGTGCTGAATACAGCATTCGGGCATCCGACCATTGCGGTGGATACGCATATTTTCCGTGTATCAAACCGTACTGGATTTGCACCAGGAAAAGATGTGGTCAAAGTGGAAGAAAAACTGCTCAAAGTCGTACCGGCAGAATTTAAAGTCGATGTTCACCATTGGCTAATTCTACACGGACGTTATACCTGTATAGCCCGAAAACCTCGTTGTGGGTCTTGTATTATCGAAGATTTATGTGAATTTAAAGATAAAACCGAATAGTTCTATCCTCAGAAAGCGGTCAAATTTTCCTATTTTGTTGCAAAGAAAAATGTTAATTTGACCGCTTGTGTTTATCCATCCCTCTTCCCCTCCTATTAATTCCCCCTTTAGCGTTACATATCCGTTATTTATTTTCAAACTAACGGTGTTACAATACTGGCTTTACAATTCTAATCCCCTCCCGATAAGGATAAATAATGCCGAATCAGCACTTACTGACCACAAAAGGTGAGCGTGTTGCGATTGTATCCGGACTGAGAACCCCTTTTGCTCGAAAAGATACTGGGTTTAAAGACGCTTATGCGACCAGTCTTGGCACAATCGTAACCAATGAATTACTTAGCCGTACGGCAATTGAACACCATGAAATCGAACAACTGGTTTTCGGACAAGTTATTCAACAGCCCGATATTCCTAATCCGGCAAGAGAAATCGCATTGGCATTAAATATGCCTAAATTACAGTCTTATAGTATCAGTAGTTCGTGTTTATCCGGTTTACAAGCGATTGCCAATGTTGCCGGCAGTATTGTCAGTGGTTCAATTAATGCCGGCATTGCCGGTGGTGCGGATTCTATTTCAAATGCACCACTCAGTATTAGCCCTCGGGTTATCTATAAATTGAAATCTATTTTTGCCACAGGATCGCTTGAGGAAAAATATCGCCGTTTTCGTCATTTTTCGTGGAAAGATCTGAAACCTCACGGTGTGAATTTAAGAGATTTTACTACCCAAATGTCAGTAGCCGAAGTGTCGGAACAGATGGCACAAGATCATAATATTAGCCGTGCGGAACAAGACGAATATGCTCGTCTTTCCAATCAAAGAGCGTCCGATGCGTGGAAAATTGGTCTATTAAAAGAAGAAGTAATGCCGTCATTTCCTCGCCCTTATAAAGATTTTGTGGTTTCGGATACATTAGTGTCTGCGGCAACTAGAGAAAGCTATTATCAACGATTCTCACCGATTGTGAATAAAGAATATGCCACAGTCACTGAAGCCAATATGCCACAACCGATGGACGGTGCGGCAGCTGTATTACTGATGAATGAATCCAAAGCCAAAGCTCTCGGCTTAACGCCTTTAGGCTATATTCGTAGCTATGCGATTACTGGTAATGATATTTGGCAAGATATGTTTGCCGGTGCGACAATTGCCAGCTCACAGGCTTTAGATCGAGCGGAATTAAGTTTGCAAGATATGGATTATATTGATATTCACGAGTCGTCCGCTAGCCAAATCTTGGCGAATCTCCGATTATTTGAATCGAATGACTTTGCTAAAAATCAGCTAAATCGTACCGCTTGTTTGGGTAAAATCGATATGGACAAATTCAATCATTTGGGCGGTTCTATTGCTTTTGGTAATCCTCGTGCGGTAACTAGTCTACGTACGATCATTCAATCGCTTTATGCACTTAAACGTAAAGGCGGCGGTCTTTCATTAGTTGCCTCAAGTGGTTTAGGTGGATTAGGGGCAGCAATGGTATTAGAAAGCGAATAAGGATAGATTATGACAGAACAATTAATTCAACCGCCAATGTTTCAGGTGGAAGTGGATGATAATCGAATTGCCATCATTCGTATCCATTCCGCTGATAATGATGCCAACTGGTTAACCGAAAACTTTGCAGAGCAATTACGTGATGTAATCGGTACGCTTATTTACCAACAAGCTCAAGGTGCAATTCTGATTTCCGCTCGTCAGAATAATTTTATCCAAGGCTTAAAACCCAGTATTCTCAAACAAAAAACGGATGAACAGTTATTAGCATTTTCACAAAATGCTCAAGCTATCATGCGAGAACTCAATACGCTTAAATTACCGATTATTGCGGCGATTGATGGTAATTGCTTTAGTGTCGGTTTAGAACTTGCTTTAGCCTGCGATTATCGAATTGCCAGCGATGAGCCACATACTCAATTTGCTATGCCTCAGGTCCGTTCGGGTCTTTTACCCTTTGCCGGAGGAACGCAACGCTTACCTCGTTTGATTGGGTTACAAAACGCAACACCTTTATTGTTATCCGGTAAGAAAATTGATGCGACAGCAGCAAAATCTTTAGGATTAGTGGATCAACTAGTACCTAACACAAAATTACTGGCTACGGCTTACCAATTATTGCATAGCAGTAAAATACAAAAAACCGATCATAAACGACCGCTTACTCTCTTCAAAAAGTGGCGTAAACAATTAGAGGGCAACAAATTATTCCGTCATAAGTTTTTAGATCGAACAGAAAACTTAATTTGGCTTGAAACATTCGGTAACTATCCTGCGGTCGCTAAACTAATCGAATTACTTAAAGAACCGCATTTTAAACAAGGTTTAATTCTTGAACAGCAAGCCTTTGTAGAATTGTTTAATACGGAAACGTCAAAAGTATTAATTGAATTGAAGAAAACCGAACGAGCAATGAAAGATAAATATCGTATTCGTGGTAACGTTCGCGACATCACTCAAGTGAGTATTTTAGGCTCAGGTTATATGGGTGCCGGCATTGCTTATTTAACTGCAAATAATGCGAAAGTTCCTGTTCGCATTAAAGATATTCATCCCTCTGAAATTCGTAAAGCATTACGTACCAGCTTTGAATTAATGCAAAAAGCCGTAGATAACAATCAATTAAACCATGGCGAAATGCTCCAAAGAATGAATCTCATTACAGGTGGAGAGCGATTAGTCGCGGCTAAATCAACTGATTTTGTTATTGAAGCGGTATATGAAGATCTCGCACTTAAGCAACGAATGTTATTAGAGAGTGAAAATTATTATAGTAAACATATCATTTTTGCGACAAATACCTCGACCTTAGCTATTAAAGATATTGCTACTCATGCGCTACGTCCGGAAAATGTCATTGGCCTACATTACTTTAGTCCGGTGACTAAACAAAAAATAGTGGAAATCATACCGCATACCACAACCAGCGAACATACGATTGCAACGGCAATTCATTTTGCGATTCAGCAAGGAAAAGTACCGCTCTTGGTGGCAGATAAACAAGGCTTTTTCATTAATCGAATCTTAACACCATTATTACTTGAAGCGATTCAATGTTTAATTGACGGTGAGTCAATCGAATTTATCGATCGTTCATTACAAGAATTTGGCTTTAAGTTAGGCCCGTTGGCGATGATCGATGAAATGGGGCTGGACGTATTGGTTAAATCTAATCCGGCATTAGTGCGTGAATTAGGTTCACGATTTAGTTTACCGAATAGTGTTGATCTATTAGTCAGAAATGAACGCAAGGGCTGTAAGAATAAACGAGGATTTTATATGTACAACCGTTTTGGCGAACGTTTACAGGAGGATAAAAGCATTTATCACGTAATGGAAACCATAGCTCGTAACGACTTGGAATCCGAACAAATTGCACGCCGTTGTGTCTTGCGCATGATTAATGAGGCAGCCTGGTGCTTGCAAGATAACGTCATTTTATCTACGGATGAAGGAAATGTCGCATCTGTACTCGGTACGGGATTTCCGGAATTCCGAGGCGGTATCTATGCTTATATAGAGAAAATCGGTGCAAAAGAAATTGTACGTCAATTACATCTTCATCGTAAGCAATTCGGTAAGCGATTTGAACCTTGCGAATGGTTAATCCAACAAGCTGAAAACTAAAATACTTGACTAAAAAACCAGCTTTTACAAAGGTCTGGTTTTTATTAGAATCTATATATTATTTCTTTCGCTACTTAAGGATTAACTAATGAAAAAATCAACCGTTGCAGCTTCTATTATTGTTGCTTTGGCCGCAATGACAACCGGCGGTGCGTGGTATACGGGCAACCAAATTGAACAGCGTTATCCAACACTATTTGAACAAGCTAACAATAGTCTAAAATCACTTAATTCTTACGGGATTGATGCCAATATTAGTGATGTAAAACTCACCAAAGGTATTTTTAGTTCAGATGTTCAATATAACGTCAATATAAAACTCGATACTCAAACCTTTAGCTTTAAAGGTAATGATAAAGTTTATCACGGTCCAATTCCGCTTAATCGCCTAATGAAAGGTAACTTTATGCCAATGTTATTAAGTGGAGAAACGCATATTTCTGCGGTTGATAAAAGTATTCAGACCTATTTTGCTAATAACGATGTACTTACTGCTATTACTGATGTGAACTACAACGGAGAAGTTGCCGGTAATGCTACGCTTAATCCATTAAAATCAGATACTATCGAGACCTCAAAAATTCATTTTGAAGGTGATTATACCGGTTTCGGCAAACAGAAATTTACTGCAGATTTAATTAGATTTAAAAATGCCGATGCTAGCCCCGAACAAAACCACGAAAAAATTGAAATTACTGACTTAAATTACGATGCGAATTATGTCAAAGATAAGCAATTTCCAACTTTACAAGGTATTGGCGACTACCACGTTTCATTTAAAAAGCTGGCTCTCTTTGCCGAGAATAATCAAACGGTCAGTCTCAATGAGTTTACCTCTAAAGGCAATAGCAAAATTGAGAACGGACGTCTTCTAAGTTCCGGCAATTTTTCAGTAAAATCCGATCTTACTGGGAATAATAAAACTGCCGATTTAGGCAAGATTCAAACCGATATTTCAATGGATGTTGATGCAAAAGCATTTAACGATTTAACGGCACTTTCAGATAAATTAGAAAGTGAATCACCTGAAGTTCAGCAACAGATTCAAGCGATTGTTATGGCATTAGTGACTCAATCGCCAAAATTAAAAATCAACGAATTTTCGCTTGAAAATGCGAAAGGGAAAAATACGCTTTCACTCAATCTGGATTTAGATAAATTTGATATGTTACAGATGTCGCAAGCGAAATCTATCCAAGATACGCTTAAAATCTTTAAACCGTCAAATCTAAACGTTAATCTAAACTTAGCTGCAAGTGAGGAAGCGGCTAAACAGTGGTTAACAATTTATCCGGAGCATCAAGCCGGAACAGCGGAAGAAAATGCGAAAGCACTTGTACAAGAATTGGCTCATTATGCTCAAAGCTCAGGATTAGCTAGCGTAGATGCTGAAAAGATTAAAATGGCATTAGCAATTGAAAACGGCAAAGTGATGCTCAATGGGAGAGAGGTTTCAGAATCTGAATTACAAATGGCACTCTTTGCTATTATGCTTGGAGCCAGCGGTTTAGGTCACTAACTCTCCAGAAACAATAAAACAAGCGGTCTGTTTTAGGAAATTTTTTGCAAAATCTTTCACAAAACAGGCCGCTTGTTTAGCTTTAAAGCCACTGATATAGTGCGATAATCAATGGCATAGTGAAGACACAAAGTAAAGTTGTCACACCATAAATCGCACTCGCCTTTCTTGCATCTTGTTTATACACTACCGCCATTTGCGTTACGGTTGCTGCCGAAGGACTGATAGTTGCTAAAAAACTAATCATCACAATGGTTGTTCCATGTTCTGCTACGAGGCTACCAAAATCGACTGTTTTGATCATCACTAATATAATTAGCGGAATAAAAATCAAACGTAAAAAAGCGACCAAATAAATGCGTTTATCCATCATAATTTCTTTTAGCGGAATCGACGCAATTAACATTCCTGCGACTAACATCGCCATCGGTCCAATCATATCACCCAACCATGCCAATGTACCCGCAATCACACTCGGTAACTTAATTTGCAATAGGAACAATAACATACCGATAAAAATGGCAATAATATTGATATTGGTAAATATCTTTTTCAAGGACACATTGCCTCTACCGCACAATAACATTCGCAAATGCGACCAAAACAAGAAATTCTGCACCACCATAAAACCGGTCGTATAAATGACCCATTCATTGCCAAATAACGAAGCAACTAATGGAATAATCAAATTCCCTGAATTAGAATAGATCGCAGTAGCATATTCTAGGTTATCTAATTTAAAAATCGGTTTTAAAATTTTACTAATTAAAATGAGTAACCCACTTAACAGAATTGCTAAACCAAAGGAAAGATATAAACCATGCAGAATCGCATCCGAATATTCAATTTGAAAAGCGGAGATCAACACCGATGGACTAATAATATAAAGCCCGATAACCGAAATTGGGTAGCTTTGTTCCGAAGTCAGCAATTTCAGCTTCACCAATAAATAACCGAGTAATACAATAATAGTTAACTGGGTAATTTTCTCGGCTAATAATAGAGCAATCTCCATACTATTCATTCTCCAACAACAATCGTTTTTTACCGGAATAAATTGTCGCTTTACCTTTGCGAGTAAATGCACTCAACGTAAAATCATTTTCTTGAGCAATTTGAACCGCTAAAGCTGTTGTTGCTGAAATTGCACATAACATTTCAATACCGACCGCCAAACATTTCTGTACCATTTCAAAACTGGCACGGCTAGTCACAAATACAAAACCAAGCGGTTCTCCTGCTTTTGCATACCAACCGATCAGTTTATCTAGTGCAACGTGTCTGCCGACATCTTCTCGAATGGCGAGTAATTCGCCTTGTGGAGAAAAAAATGCTGCCGCATGGCTTGCACCTGTCAGCTGTGCAAGTTGTTGTGCCTGCTCAAGTTGTTTTAAACAATCATCAAATATCTGTGGATTAACGGCTTGTAAGCGGTCATTTTTTTGTAAAATTTGACAACTTTGACTGACTTGCTCTAACTGCTCTACTCCACAAATACCGCAACCAGTTCTACCAGTCATTGAACGACGTTTTTCTTTTAGTGCAACAAATTGGCGGGTGGCAATTTCCATTTGTACTTCAATACCATTACATTGTTCAATCACATCCAATCCGTACAATTCTTTTTTATCGGTTAAAATACCTTCTGCTAACGAAAAACCTAACGCAAAATCTTCCAAATCTTGTGGGGTTGTCATCATTACTGCGTGAGAAATGCCGTTATAGACAAGTGCAACCGGCACTTCATTGATTAAATCGTCTTGAATTGTAGATAAACTAGATGACGTGATATTAGTTTGGTATTTTATTGCTTCTTTTTTTATAGTACTAAACATTTATATTCTCATTCGTACTCGGGTCTATTGATCCTAAAATTAGGTACAGCTATTCTACAATTTTTTAAGGGGATTTAAACCTCAAAAGTTAGATTCTACTTTATATACTGGCTAAAACGCATCTAATAAGAATCACTCTCAACTTGATTAACATTTTTTTAACAAAAAAGATTGTTTTGCTTGCAATTCCAGCGTAAAAGTTGTTAAATTCTTGCAAAATATACACTAGAATTTTTCAATCCAAGTGTGTTATACCGAATATTTAAGCTATATCAAATTAAGTGCAAATAAAGCTGTTTTTACTTACGATTGGGTATAGCTTATTATCTATAAAGGTCAATAATAACCGTCTCTTTAGGTGTATGTTACAGTTAAAGATTCTGAGTTATTTACATTCACATTAATTATCTTATTAATGTTTAATTAGGAGTGATTATGCAGGTCTCTAGACGTAAGTTCTTTAAGATCTGTGCAAGTGGTATGGCAGGTACTTCTGCGGCAATGTTAGGTTTTGCACCGGCAACCGCATTAGCAGCCCCTCGTGAGTATAAACTTTTGCGTGCAAAAGAAACTCGCCAATCTTGCACATATTGCGCCGTAGGCTGCGGTATGCTGATGTACAGCATGGGTGACGGTGCAATGAATTCACGTGGTAAATTATTCCACGTTGAAGGTGATCCGGATCATCCGGTAAGTCGTGGTGCGTTATGCCCTAAAGGTGCAGGTGTTTTAGATTTTGTGAACAGTCCAAACCGTTTACAATATCCAGAATATCGCGCTCCGGGTTCTGATAAATGGGAACGCATTTCATGGCATGATGCTATTCATAAAATTGCAAAACTGTTGAAAGAAGACCGTGATGCGAACTTCCAAGCAACCAACGAAGCCGGTACACCGGTAAATCGTTGGCTCACCACAGGTATGTTATGTGCCTCTGCCGCAAGTAATGAAACCTGTTACCTCACGCATAAGTGGGGGCGTTCTCTCGGTATGCTCTACTTAGACAACCAAGCGAGTACCTGACACGGACCAACGGTAGCAAGTCTTGCTCCAACATTTGGTCGCGGTGCCATGACAAATCACTGGGTTGATATCAAAAATGCGGACGTTGTGGTCGTAATGGGCGGTAATGCCGCTGAAGCACACCCTGTCGGTTTCCGCTGGGCAATCGAAGCGAAAAAACAAAACGGTGCGAAGTTAATGGTGGTTGATCCACGCTTTAACCGTACGGCATCTGTTGCAGATTTCTATACACCGATTCGTTCGGGTACCGATATCGCAATGTTATTAGGTGTGATCCGTTACTTGTTAGCGAACGATAAAATTCAACACGAATACGTTAAACACTATACCAACGCAAGTTTCTTAGTAAACGAAGGCTTCAAATTTGAAGACGGTTTATTCTCCGGCTACGATGCAGAAACCCGTCAATACGATAAATCAACTTGGTCTTATCAACTTGATGAAAACGGTCAGCCGAAACGTGATTTAACATTCCAAGATCCTCGTTGTGTCATTAACTTATTAAAAGCACACGTTGAACGTTACACGCCGGAAATGGTAGAACGTATCTGCGGTACGAAGCAAAAAGCCTTCTTAGAATTTGCGGAAACCATTGCATCAACCTCAACACCTGAACGTACAACCACTTTCTTATATGCGTTAGGTTGGACACAACACTCTGTCGGTACACAAAATATCCGTTCAATGGCGATGATTCAGTTGCTACTCGGTAATATCGGTATGGCTGGCGGCGGTGTAAATGCATTACGCGGACACTCAAACGTGCAAGGTTCTACAGATATGGGGTTATTCCCATCAATGTTAACCGGGTATATGCCGCTTCCGACAGAAAATGATGCGTCATTAGATGCGTTTTTAAAACGTATTACACCAAAAACAACGGCTGAAGGTCAGGTAAACTATTGGCAAAATACACCGAAATTCTTAGTCAGTTTGCTTAAATCATTCTATGGTGACAAAGCAACTGCTGAAAATGAATACGGTTTCCATAATTTACCAAAACAGTTACCGAAAAAACTCGACCCAATGCAATACATCAATATGATGGTAGAGGGAAAAGTTAACGGTTATATTTGCCAAGGTTATAACCCGATTGCATCTTATCCGGATTCTAACAAAGTTCGTAAAGGCTTAAGCAAGCTAAAATTCTTAGTCATTTTAGATCCGTTAGAAACAGATACCTCTAACTTCTGGCAGAACCATGGTGAAATGAATGATGTCAATCCGGCAGATATTCAAACGGAAGTATTCCGTTTGCCAACCGTATGTTTTGCGGAAGAAGACGGTTCGATTGCAAACTCCGGACGTTGGCTACAATGGCACTGGAAAGCAGCTGAGCCACCAAAAGAAGCAAAACCGGATGTTGATATTCTTTCAGAAATCCGTGAAGTGATGTTAGAAATGTATCACCATGAAGGTGGTAAATCGATTGATACGATTGAGGCAATGGCTTGGAACTATGCAAATCCGGCAGAACCGAAAGCAGACGAGTTAGCTAAAGAAATTAATGGTTATGCATTAGAAGACATCATTGATCCGACAAGCGGTCAAGTTTTAGTGAAAAAAGGCGAATTACTTTCTTCATTCGCACAACTTCGCAATGACGGTACAACCTCTTCAGGTAACTGGATCTATACCGGTCAATGGACACCAAAAGGTAACCAAATGGCAAACCGTGATAACTCTGACCCGTCAGGTTTAGGTAATACGTTAGGTTGGGCATTTGCATGGCCGGCAAACCGTCGTATCGTTTATAACCGTGCGAGTGCAGATCCATCTGGTAAACCGTGGAACCCGAAACGCCAGCTTGTGAAATGGAATGGTAAAAACTGGAACTATATTGATGTGGCAGACTTCGGAACTGCACCGCCAAATAGTAATGTAAGTCCATTCATTATGCAGCCGGAAGGGGTAAGTCGTTTATTTGCCATTGATAAATTAGTCGATGGTCCGTTCCCTGAGCATTATGAACCAATCGAAAGCCCAATCGGTACGAACCCACTTCATCCGAATGTGGTACAAAATCCGGTGGCTCGTATTTTGGAAAGTGATAAATCAAGTTTCGGTACAGCAGACGAATTCCCTTATGTTGGTACAACTTACCGTCTAACGGAACATTTCCACTTCTGGACCAAACAAGCGATGTTAAATGTTATTGCACAACCTGAACCATTTGTGGAAATCGGTGAAGCATTGGCAAAAGAAAAAGGTATTGCAAACGGTGATACCGTTAAAGTAAGTTCTAAACGTGGTTTTATTAAAGCTAAAGTTGTGGTAACTAAACGTGTACGTTCTGTCGAAGCAGACGGAAAAACTATCCATACTGTAGGTATTCCAATTCACGGTGGCTTTGCAACTGTGGGTAAAAAAGGTTACTTAGCAAATAGTTTAACCGGTCGTGTCGGTGATGCGAATACGCAAACCCCAGAATACAAAACGTTCCTTGTGAACATTGAGAAAGTGTCGGAGGTGGCATAATGTCAGCAGTTCAAGACCAAAACATTATTAAAATCTCAGCCACTTCATTTGTTACTCCGCCACCTCAAGCTCGTACCGGTGGTGTAGTAGAAGTCGCTAAACTTATCGATGTATCAACTTGTATCGGTTGTAAAGCGTGTCAAGTAGGTTGTTCCGAATGGAATGACCTCCGTACTGCTCCGCAAGAATGTGTGGGTGTTTACGATAACCCGATTGATCTAAATGCCGAACAATGGACGGTAATGAAGTTCAATGAAGTGGAAGAAAATGATCGCTTAGAATGGTTAATTCGTAAAGACGGTTGTATGCACTGTGCAGAACCGGGTTGTTTGAAAGCCTGTCCGGCACCGGGCGCAATCATTCAATATGCAAATGGTATTGTTGATTTCCAATCCGATAAATGTATCGGTTGCGGTTACTGTATTGCTGGTTGTCCGTTTAATATTCCACGTATGAACGATAAAGATAACCGTGTATATAAATGTACCCTTTGCGTTGACCGTGTAAACGTAGGCCAAGAGCCGGCTTGTGTAAAAACCTGCCCGACTGGTGCGATTCGTTTCGGTTCTAAAGAAGAAATGCTTCATTATGGCGAACAACGTGTAGCGGAACTCAAAAGTCGTGGCTATGAAAATGCCGGTGTTTATAACCCTGAAGGTGTGGGCGGTACGCACGTAATGTACGTATTACATCATGCCGATAAACCGGAGTTATATTCGGGCTTACCGAAAGACCCAAGCATTGATCCGACAGTTACGCTTTGGAAAGACGTATTAAAACCGGTTGCGGCGATCGCAATGGGTGGTCTAGCCCTCGCTGAAGTTGCTCACTATGTAACGATTGGTCCAAACGTTGAAGAAGATGTCGAAGATCATCATGAGGAAGGAGATAAACATGAGTAAGAAATTAGAGATTACGAATGATACGAAAATCGTTCGTCATAAACCGCTTGCCCGTGTAAGCCACTGGTTCTTAGTTATCTCATTCTTCTTAACTATGTTTACCGGTGTAGCATTTTTCTTCCCGGATTTTGCATGGCTAACCGAGATCTTAGGTACACCGCAACTTGCACGAGCAATCCATCCGTTTACCGGTATCGTGATGTTTACTGCGTTTATTATTATGGCATTTATCTATTGGCATCATAATATTCCGGAGAAAAACGATATTCGTTGGGCAAAAGGGATTGTTGAAGTATTAAAAGGTAACGAACATGCTGTTGCTTATAATGGCAAATATAATCTCGGTCAGAAAATGTTATTCTGGACCTTGATTTTAGCAATGTTTACCTTATTAATTACGGGTATTATTATGTGGAGAAAATACTTCTCTGCTAACTTCTCAATTACTACCTTACGTATTGCAATCTTGTTGCACTCAGCAAGTGCCTTTGCATTATTTACCGGTATTCTTGTACATATGTATATGGCATTCTGGGTGAAAGGTTCAATTACCGGTATGGTTGAAGGTTGGGTAACAGTTCGCTGGGCGAAAAAACATCACCCGAAATGGTTTAAAGAAGAAGTTCTTCCTGAAATTGAAAATCAGGTCAAAAAATAACTGATTCTATCCCTAAGTCATCTAAAGTGCGGTAAGTTACCGCACTTTATTTTTAAATGCTTGCTAAATTTCTTTTTTAAGGGAATTTAGCAAGATTTAACGAGAGAAAATAATATGAGTATTAGAATTTTACCTGAAAATGAAATTAAACAAGCTGCAAGTTCATTTCAAAATCCCCCTCTGCTCTTTGCCAACCCAAAGAATCTCTATTTTCGCCGAGCAAAACGATTAAGAGATTTAGCAGAAAATAACTCTTTCGGCGATTATTTAGAATTTGCTGCAAACCTTTCTGAAGTTCAGTTAGACTTATTAGAAAATCGCCCTATCGCCAATTATGCAGAAAAACTTACCGCTTGTGTTCAAACAACAAATGGTCAAAAACCTTTAAACGCTAAGACTTTCCAAAGAACGGAAGAATGGCGAGAAATCTTACTTGCATTAATCGATAAATTTAAGCCTTATGCAAACGATACAATGCTAGCCACAATCGAACTGCTAGAAAAATCGTCAAGTTCTGAATTAGAAGCCTTTGCTGATGATTTACTTAATGAACGTTTTGAAACCGTAGGAGCAGATAAAGCGGTTTTCTTATGGGCAGCACTCTCTCTTTACTGGACACAACTTGCACAACAATTACCACGTAACACGCAAACCGAAGTCGGCGAACGCCATACCTGCCCGGTATGTGATTCTGCACCGGTTGCAAGTGTAGTACATTTTGGTGATACACAAGGACTTCGTTATTTGCATTGTGCATTATGTGAAAGTGAATGGAATATGACTCGCTCACAATGTTCAGTGTGTGATCAAAGCGGTAAATTGGATTATTGGAGTATTGATAGCGTAGAAGCGGCAGTCAAAGCAGAAAGTTGTGGCGATTGTGAGAGCTATCTAAAAGTGCTTTATCAAGAAAAAGATCCGCATGTAGAACCCGTTGCCGATGATTTAGCAACCTTAGTGTTAGACGCTGAAATGGAACAAAAAGGGTTAGCTCGTAGCGGCTTAAATCCGTTCCTATTCCAAGTAGAATAACGCTCACAAAGCATAAAAAAGCGGTTGTTTTTCCTCAAGATCTTGCAAAATCCTGATTAAAAATAACCGCTTATTTGTTATGGACTGTTTGCTATGCTTCTAAGAAAAGTGGACCTAATGCCGTTTTAGGAATCCCAAAACGCTCTGGGTAATGTACATCGACTAAATATAAACCTTCCGCTTTTGCGGTTGGCGCAGCCAAAGTCCGATCTCGTTGTTCCAATAGCCATTTAATCCATTCTACCGGCTGTCTGCCCTGCCCGACTTCAATCAAACTTCCAACAATATTCCGAACCATATGATGCACAAAAGCATTGGCTTGAATATCCACCACAATATAATTACCTAATCGGCTCACATTCAGGTGATGAATATTACGCCAAGGCGTATGCGACTGACATTTTGCGGCGCGGAATGAACTAAAATCATTCTCGCCCAATAAGAACTGACCTGCCTCGTACATTTTTTGATGATCTAATTCATGATGATAATGTGACACACCTTTCGGCAAAATTGCTGAACGCAGTTTATTATTAAAAATGATGTAACGATAACGTCTTGCTGTCGCACTAAAACGAGCGTGGAAATCTTCGCTGACTTCTACTGCCCATTTCACCGCAATATCGTCCGGTAAATTCGCATTAGTACCGAAACACCAACTTTGCAACGGACGCATTGCCTCCGTTTCAAAATGTACCACTTGCCCCGTACCATGTACGCCGGAATCAGTTCGACCAGCACAAAAAACCTCTATGGATTCATTAGCAACAACCGATAATGCCTCTTCCAGCTTTTGTTGCACGCTTTCCACTTCGTCTTGACGCTGCCAACCGAAATAACTGCTACCATCATATTCAATGCCTAACGCTATTTTCATTTGTAAAATTTCTCTTATTTCTGACCGCTTGTTACGCTCTTTATTGCTTTATATAGCAAAAGTGGGCTTTCGCCCACCTAATTATTTATTGATTAAATTTAAAAATTCTTTACGCGTTTCTCGATCTTCCAAGAAAGCACCTCCGAATGCGGAAGTCACCGTATAACTATTGGTATCCTTCACGCCACGGCATTTCACACAGAAATGCGTTGCTTTAACAAAAACCGCCACATCTTCGGTTTCTAAAATGGTTTGGAACGCAGTCAAAATTTGTTCGGTAAAACGCTCTTGCACTTGAGGACGTTGTGCAAAAAATTGTACAACACGGTTAATTTTAGATAAACCGATCACCCATTTTTTCGGGTAATACGCTACCGCTACTTTACCGTCAATCGTAACAAAATGATGTTCACAAGTAGAAGTTAGGGTAATATCGTCCACTAACACCATTTCGCTGACTTTCATACGATTTTCAATATTGGTAATTTTCGGGAAAGTCGCATAATCTAAACCACTAAAAATTTCATCCACATACATCTTCGCCAAACGGTGCGGGGTTTCTTCCAAACTATCGTCTTGTAAATCCAAACCAAGTAATTCCATCACCGAACGCATATGCTGCTGAATTTCTGCACGACGGGAATCTTTATCTTTAGTTAATTGAATCGTTGGGGTTTCGATGCCTTTCGCAATTAAGGCTTCACGCACTTTTTGGGCTTCTGCGGAGATAATACTCATTGGGGATCCTCTAAAAATTAAGGCTGAAATTTTAACAAATTGACATCAAAAAAAATAGCACTAAAATTTATCTCAATAATAACTCATTCCAATAAATCATATGACTTTTTACCATTTTAATACTCATCTTGTGCCACATTCACAAATAGACACTTTAAAAACGCTACTTAATTGCAAATATTTTGCCGATTCAGACCGCTTGTTAGGTTCATCCAAAGGCAGAGGCATTACTTGGTTTCTAAACACTCAAGCCGAACTGGGTGTAAATGTGGTGCTTCGTCATTACTATCGAGGTGGGCTGTTCGGTAAAATCGTCAAAGATCAGTATCTATTTAACGGGCTAGAAAATACTCGAGCTTTTCAAGAGTTTTCTTTATTGGAAAAATTGCACGAATGGCATTTACCCGTCCCTCGACCGATTGCATTAAAAGTAGAAAAAACCGGCTGTTGGTATAGAGCGGATATTATGCTGGAAAAAATTGAAGGAACGCAAGATTTGAGTAAATATCTCCAAACTCACGCACTTTCTGACATGCAATATCAACAAATCGGTAAATTAATTCGCCGATTACACGATCATCAAGTACACCATTCGGATTTGAATATCCATAATATTTTGCTTGAGCCAACCAGCGATCAATTTTTCTTAATTGATTTCGATAAATGTGGCATTTCACAAACTAATGATTGGAAATCGGAAAATTTAGCCCGTTTGCTACGTTCGTTTAAAAAAGAACAAACACGTTTAAATATTCAATTTAACGAGCAAAATTGGCAAGCCTTGCTCGCTGGTTATCATAAATAACGTTATTAATAAAAAGAAGAAAGTTTGAAAGGCTTTCTTCTTTAGCTATTTGAAATATACAAAGTTCACGTATTATGGTTAATGCTCAAAAGAGACCTTTATACTCCCCTTCCCTAACGCTTCTTTTAATCCCTTCACATTATGAATTTTACCAATGTTAGTATAATGATAAGGGGTATCAAAACTCTCATAAAAAATCACCAATGTCTTCCCTTGCCAAAGCAAAATATCACCGGTTTGAATTAAGCCAACTGCGTGATCATAAGCAGTCAAATTTTTAGGTAATTCTGCAAATTTTTCATTGCGTAGGTGGTCTTGCATTTCCAATGTTAAAGGTAACAATTCTGTAAGTTGCTGTGCAGCCTTGGTATCGGCTAATTTTGCTTCGAAAGTTTGTTGTCCTATCGTAATTTGCATCGTTTTTCCTTGTAAAAATGGGCTAAAAAGCAGACTAAAAATCAGCCCAAGTAAAGCCTTAATTTTCATCGCTAACCTCATCAATCATTTTGATGATTTTAGCTGGTACTCCCGCAACAAGCGTATTTGCCGGCACATCTTTAGTAACCACACTACCTGCTGCAATAATCGCATTCTCACCGATCGTAACTCCTGCTAAAACCGTTGCGCCTGCACCAATCCAAGCATTTTGCTTAATCACCACAGGTTTAACGATTACACCACGACGAGTTTTCGGATCCGTTGGGTGGTTAACCGTAATAATATTTACTCTCGGGGCAAGCAAAACATTATCTTCGAGTGTAATCCCACCCAAATCGGTAAACACACAAGCGGTATTAATAAATACATTTTTACCAATGCGAAGATGACGACCGAAATCACTATATAACGGCAAATTAACGTGTAAAGTTTCATCAATATGCGATTGGGTAATCTCGCTTAATAGATGTTGGATTTCAGATTGTGTTTGAAACTTTCCTGATAATTCAGCAATTCTAGGGGCATTTTCTGCTACAATTCGATGAATATCCTCAAAAACTTGGCTTCCTTGAGGAATCAACTTATCGATAGGTAAATCAACAGCATATTGCATTTTTGTTCTCCGGTTTTCAAAAAGATAAGCGGTCAAACTCCTCTCATTTTTTGCAAAATTTAGCGAAATTTGACCGCTTGTTATTATTTCAAGTTAGCTTTAAAGAACTGTTCAAATTTATCGTATGGAATTTTGCCTGCAACATTGTCATATAAATCGGTGTGAGTGGCATTTGGTACGATATATAATTCTTTATTTTTACTACCTAAAGATTTGAATGCATCTTCACCAAAATAACGTGAATGAGCAATTTCACCATGAACCACAAGTGCCGGCGCTTTTAATTCGCTTGCACGTTGTAACAAAGGCATATTGATAAATGATGATGCCATCACAGTGTTCCAACCTATGGTTGAATTGACACTGCGAGAATGGAAGCCTCGTGGTGTTTTATAATAGTTTGAATATTCACGCACAAATCTTGGTGTTTCTGCTGTAATTTTATCTTGCGGTGTTAAATGATCTTCCGCGTTGCCATTTAATGCATAATCATTTGCAGCAGCTTCCCAACGTGCATTAGCTAAATCTTGTTTCATTTTATAACGAGCTTCTGTCGTCATTGCTGGCACTCGTTCATATTGCCCTTGCGGAGATGGATCCATTTTAATCTCATAACCATCAGCCATAACTCGAGTCATATCATACATCGTGCTAACAGCTACCGCTTTAATACGAGGGTCTGAAACTGCTGAGTTCAGTGCAAAACCGCCCCAACCGCAAATACCTAACACCCCAATTTTTTCACGATCAACGTTATCAAGCGAACCTAAAAAATCTACAGCTGATACAAAATCATCAGTATTGATTTCTGGTGAAGCAGTATTACGAGGTAATCCTGAGCTTTCTCCTGTATATGAACCATCAAATGCGATGGTTACAAAACTACGTTCCGCCAACGTTTGAGCATACAGACCTGAAGACTGTTCTTTTACTGCACCGAATGGGCCACTTACTGCAATCGCTGGTAATTTGCCCTTCGCCCCTTTAGGCACATATAAATCGCCCACTAAAGTAATACCATAACGATTTTTAAAGGTTACTTTGCGGTGTTCTACTTTGTCTGATTTTGGGAATGTTTTATCCCATTCTTGAGTAAGTTGGATAGTTTGAGCAGGAACTTCAACCACCGTTGCCGATTGCGGTAAATTTGCCATAGCATTGCCTCCGATAAGCGTAGAACTAAATAAAAGTACACTCGAAAGTGCGGTTAACTTAGTACGAATTTTCATTTGCTTTCCTCATTAATCATTTCAAAAGATGTGTGCATTATAAAAATTTCCATTCAAATGATAATGACCAAAAATTCAATAACATTTATTCATTCAAGTTCTAAATCAGGTAAAATAGCGGTTAAATTTCTCCTATTTTTACCACAAGATTTGTATTATGTTTCAACGAGAAAATTATAATGATCTGTATGCTTTTTTATGTGTCGCACGGGAACAAAATTTCACTAAAGCTGCCACTAAATTGGATATTTCACAATCTGCGTTAAGTCGTACGATTAAACAGTTGGAATCTCGTTTAGGCGTACAACTCTTTGCTCGAACCACCCGCCGATTATCACTAACTCACGCCGGTAACCAGCTTTTTCAAACTGCTGAACAAACATTTTCTAAACTCGATCAAGAACTAACAATGTTAAGTCATTACCGTGAAACACCATCTGGTTTGGTACGGATCACAGCCTCACAATATGCTCTTGATAAAGTGTTATTGCCTAAACTCGCTCAATTTCAAACACGATATCCTGATATTCAACTTGAGTTAATCAGCGATACTGCATTTTCCGATATTATTTCCGAGCAGTTTGATGCTGGTGTTCGTTTTGGCGATTCAGTTGCTGAAGGAATGATTGCTGTCAGAATTAGTAATGATGAAGAAATGGCGGTTATTGGAGCACCTGATTATTTTCATACTTACGGATTTCCAAAAACACCTTCTGATTTAGCTCATCATCAATGCTTAAATTATCGCTACGCCAGCGGAGCGATGTACCATTGGGACTTCATCGTCAATCACGAGCATATTCAGGTCAAAACACAAGGACAATGGACATTTTCTAATGATTATTCGATTAGAGATGCTGCGAAATTAGGATTAGGACTAGGCTATATCTGTAAAGATTTGGTTCAGAAAGAGTTGGAAAAAGGCGAATTGATTCAAGTGCTAAGCGAATTTAGTTATACCTTTACGGGCTTTCATCTTTATTACCCTCATCGGAATACTTCGCCAGCGCTGAAGTGCGTGATTGATGAGTTAAGGGAATAAAAAAAGCGATAATTTTTTGCAAAAAATTCACAAAATCTTACCGCTTATCGTTTATTACCAACCTTTTACAATACCGCCCGGGAAGTGTTTAAGTGCTTCTTGATACACTTCTTCGGTTTGGAAGGCTTTAACAAAGTCTTTAATTGCTGGATTGTCTTTGTTGTCTTCACGAGAAACAATCAAATTCACATACGGAGAATCTTTCGCTTCCACAATCACACCGTCTTTTTCCGGTGTTAAACCTGCTTGACCTGCATAGTTATTATTAATGATGGCAAGATCTACATCATCTAATGCACGTGTTAATAATGCTGTATCCACTTGCGTGATTTTCACTTTTTTCGGATTTTCAACAATGTCGATTTCGGTTGCATAAAGATTTGTCGGATCTTTTAATTTAATCACGCCGTTGGCTTGTAATAACAGTAATGAACGACCTACTGTACTTAGTTCATTTGAGATCGCAATTTTTGCACCTTCTTTTAAGTCACCGATGGCTTTTAACGTTTTTGAATAACCTGCAATAGGGAACACAAACGTATTCGCTTGTGCAACAAATTTATAGCCTTTCTCTTTCATTTCACGCTCAAAGAACGGTACTGACTGGAAGGCATTTACATCTAAATCACCGTGGCTTAATGCGTAATTCGGTTGAGTATATTCACTAAATTCAACCAACTTCACATCTAAGTTATATTTTTCTTTTGCGATACGAGCCGCTACTTCGTTTACTTGTGCTTCAGGCCCTTGCATCACACCGACAGTTAATGTTCTTGCTTCTACTTTTGTAGTATCTACTGCTTTCTCTTCTTTACAACCGGTTAATGCCAAAGCTGAAACAACGGCTAAACCAAATAATTTCTTAATATTCATAGGATAAACCTCTCAATTTAGATAAAAAGAAGCGGTAAAATTCTCTGCTACTTTTGCAAAATTTTAGATAAATTTTACCGCTTGTTTAACAATTTTCGGAATCAGTTAATGATTACCAACCTTTCACGACACCGTCTTTAAAGTGTTTTTGTGCTTCGCCGAACACTTCTTCAGTTTGGAACGATTTCACAAAGTTTTTCACCGCTTCGCTGTCTTTGTTGTCTTTACGTGCTACAATGATATTTACATATGGAGAATCTTTATCTTCTACAAAAATACCGTCATTCGCACTTAAACCGACTTGCCCCGCGTAAGTATTGTTTACTACCGCTAAATCCACATCATCTAATGCTTTTGCTGCCACCGAAGTATCCACTTCTTTGATATTTAATTTTTTCGGATTTTCAACAATATCTAATGTAGTTGAGAATAAGTTGGTATTGTCTTTTAATTTGATTAAACCTTGTTTCTCTAAAAGAATTAAGGCACGCGCAAGGTTTGAAGGGTCGTTAGGAACAGCAACCACAGCACCTTCTGCTAACTCTGATACGTTTTTAATTTTTTTAGAATAGCCTGCAAGTGGGAATACGAAAGTATTACCAACAATTTCAAGGTTAGTTAAGCCTTTTGATTGGCTGTCTTTATCTAAATACGGTTTGTGTTGAAAAGCGTTTGCGTCTAAATCGCCTTTGCTTACCGCCGTATTTGGTAACGCATAATCATTAAATAATACAAATTCAACCTCTAAACCGTATTTTTGTTTCGCTACTTGTGCCGCTTTTTCCGCCACAGTATGTTCCGGACCAGACATTACGCCTACTTTAATTTTTGAAGTGGTTTGTGCTGCTGGAACATCCGCTTTCTTCTCTTCTTTACAACCTGTTAATGCCAATGCAGACACTAACGCGATACCTAATACTTTTTTAAAATTCATAGGAAAACTCCTTTTAATGTTGTGTTTAACGATGATCATAACGTTTTGCAAGGTCATCACCGATTTTTTGGCTGATCATTACAATCGCTACAATAATAATTGTTGAGATCCATTTTACATAGACCATATTACGGTGTTCACCATAACTGATGGCAAGATTACCCAAACCACCGCCACCAACCGCACCTGCCATGGCAGAATAACCGATTAAGGCAACTAAAGTTAATGTGATACCGTTAATTAAAATCGGCAATGATTCCGGTAAATAGAATTTACTGACCACTTGCCAATTAGTTGCTCCCATTGATTTAGCCGCTTCGGTTAAACCTGCTGGGATTTCTAATAACGCATTTGAAGTTAAACGCGCAAAAAACGGAATTGCCGAAACGCTTAACGGCACAATAGCTGCCGTTGTACCGAGCGTTGTCCCAACTAATAAACGGGTAAAAGGTAACAACACGACTAACAAAATAATAAACGGAACAGAACGGCCGATATTAATAATAATATCTAAGATTTGATGTAAACGAGGATTCTCTAAAATCTCACCTTTACCGGTCAAAAAAGCCAAAAAGCCAATTGGTAAACCGACTACTACTGCTAATAAAGTTGAGGCAAACCCCATATAGAGCGTTTCAAGCGTTGAAGTGCCGACTAAGCCCCACATTTGAGGTGTGAGTTCTTGCATAAAATTATCCCACATAACCTAACACCTCCACTTTTACATTATTATCCATTAAATAGAATTTTGCTTCCGCAATCGAATCGTTATTACCAGTAACTTCCGCAATCACAAAGCCGAATTTGACCCCACCAGCATAATCAATTTGCGACATTAAAATACTGAAATCAATGCCGAATTTTTTCGATGCGGTAGAAAGTAACGGTGCATCCACCGAACGACCGGTAAATTCAAATTTAATAATCGGTTTCCCGTTGGGCGTTGGATGCTCAGAAAGCTGTTCGGTATATTCCGCCGGTAATTCGTAATGGAATGTCGATTGAATAAATTTCTGTGCCAATTCCGTTTTTGGATTAGAGAAAATTTCACTCACCGAACCGCTTTCAATTAGCTGACCTTTATCAATCACCGCTACGCGATCACAAATACGTTTTACTACTTCCATTTCATGAGTAATCAATAAAATGGTTAAACCTAACCGCTTATTAATGTCTTTTAATAGCTGTAAAATCGATTGGGTTGTCGCCGGATCTAACGCACTTGTCGCTTCATCACATAATAAAACGTGCGGATCACTTGCCAACGCACGAGCAATCGCCACTCGCTGTTTCTGACCGCCGGATAAATTGCTTGGATAAACGTCTTTACGTTCGGTTAAGCCGACCAATTCAATTAATTCATTTACTTTCTTCTCGATCTGATCTTTCGGTGTATTACTTAAGGTTAATGGTAATGCAATATTTTCATATACCGTATGTGATGCCAACAAATTAAAATGTTGGAAAATCATCGCAATATTACGGCGAGCTAAAATCAGCTCTTTTTCCGACATTGCGGTTAAATCCTGCCCGTCCACAATCACACTACCGATTGTCGGACGTTCAAGTAAATTCACACAGCGAATAAGCGTGCTTTTGCCCGCACCACTCGCCCCGATTACGCCGTAAATTGTCCCCTTCGGCACCTCAAGGTTTACATTGTCTAAGGCGGTAATTTTTTTACCCTTTACCTCAAACTGCTTGCTGATATTTTTCAGCTGAATCATACCAATATATTCCACACTATAAATTAAAAAACTAGTTTATTATTTTAGACGTCTAGATTGCTATGTCAATTCACTAAACTAGTTTTTTTATATCAAAAAAGAATAAAAAACCAACTAATCATACTAAGAAAGAAAAAACGGTTGAATTTGCAAAATTTTTTACACATTCAACCGCTTGTTGTTTTATCGCTTAATGCTTACGCCTTACGCCACGTGGTGCCGTTTGGAGTGTCTTCCAGCACGATATTCATTGCTTTTAGCTTATCGCGCACTTCATCGGCTACCGCCCAGTTTTTCGCCGCTTTCGCTTCGTTGCGTTGTTTGATTAATGCTTCGATTTCCGCAACTTCATCATTATCCGCATCGCCTTGTAAAAACGCTTCCGGAGCTTGATAGAGTAAACCTAATACGCCGGCTAATTCTTTTAAACGTACCGCTAAACCGTTCGCTTTCGCCATATCTTCGGTTTTGAGTTTATTCACTTCACGTGCGATTTCAAATAACACCGCTAATGCGCCCGGTGTATTGAAATCATCGTCCATTGCCGCTTTAAACGCTTCGACGTATTGTTCGCCGCCAGCAATCTCAACCGATAAATCACAACCACGTAATGAAGTATATAAACGCTCTAACGCCGAACGAGCTAAATCTAAATTATCTAAACTGTAATTTAATAAGCTACGATAGTGCGCGGTTAAGAAGAAATAACGTAAAGTTTCCGATTCATATTTTTCTAACATGGTGCGAATCGTGAAGAAATTGCCGAGCGATTTTGACATTTTCTCATCATCAATCGTTAGCATACCGGTATGTAACCAGTAATTTACATAATCGCCGCCATGGGCACAGCAAGATTGCGCAATTTCGTTTTCGTGGTGTGGGAACATTAAGTCCGAACCGCCACCGTGAATATCAAAATGTTCACCTAATTCTTTGCTGTTCATTGCCGAACATTCGATATGCCAACCCGGGCGACCGTTACCCCACGGGCTTTGCCAGCTCGGTTCGCCTTCTTTCGACATTTTCCATAATACGAAGTCCATCGGATTTTTCTTAACCGATTTAATTTCAACACGTGCGCCCGCTTGTAATTGTTCTAAATTTTGGCGAGATAACGCACCGTATTTTTTGAAACTTTCCACATCAAACATTACATCGCCGTCTGCCGCTACATAAGCGTGGCCATTTGCGATCAGTTTTTCCACCATCGCCACAATTTCCGGAATATGTTTAGTTGCACGAGGCTCAACATCCGGGCGAAGAATATTCAGATCATCAAAATCTTTATGCATTTCGGCAATCATACGATCGACTAATTGATCGCAAGTTTCGTTATTTTCTAACGCACGTTTGATGATTTTATCGTCTACATCGGTAATATTACGCACATAACGCAAGTTATAGCCTAAATAACGTAAATAACGTGCAATCACGTCAAATGATACAAAAGTACGTCCGTGCCCAAAGTGACAGAGATCGTAAACCGTAACACCGCAGACATACATACCAACTTGGTTCGGGTTAATCGGTTTAAATTCTTCTTTTTCACGTTTTAAAGTGTTATAAATTTTGAGCATAGTATCCTCTGTACTGATTTGTTATCGCAATGTTGAGAAGTATAGCGAATAAGCGGTCTAATTTTGAGATTTTTTTGCAATTTCCCGTAAACTTTTTAATAATAACGCACCAAACTCCCCTTTCTCTTTTATAAGGAAATCTAAATGATTACATTACATACGAATTTCGGTGACATTAAAATCGAACTTAACTTTGAAAAAGCACCAGTAACCGCAAAAAACTTTGAAGATTACTGCAAAGAAGGCTTTTATAACGGTACGATTTTCCACCGTGTTATCGATGGTTTTATGATTCAAGGCGGCGGTATGACTTCAGGTTTAATTGAAAAAGCAACCAAAGCGCCGATTCAAAACGAAGCGAACAACCGTTTAAGCAACAAACGTGGCACACTTGCCATGGCGCGTACTTCTGATCCTCATTCAGCAAGTTCACAGTTCTTTATCAACGTAGCGGACAATACTTTCTTAGATTACCGTTCAAAAGAAATGTTTGGTCGTGAAGTGGTTCAAGAATGGGGCTATGCGGTATTCGGTGAAGTGGTTGAAGGTATGGACGTGGTTGATAAAATCAAAGGCGTGAAAACCGGCAACAAAGGCTTCCACCAAGATGTACCGGTTGAAGATGTCGTAATTGAATCAGTAACCGTTGCATAATCGCAAAATAAGTTAGAAATTTGACCGCTTGCACTCAACACAAGCGGTCAAATTTTTTTATCATTCTGCAAAATAGAATCCTCTTTCACAAAAGTAACAAAACTATGCAAATTTATCTCGTTGGCGGTGCAGTACGTGATCAATTATTGAACTTACCGGTAAAAGATCGGGATTATCTCGTGGTCGGCGCAACGCCTGAACAATTATTAGCACAAGGTTATCAGCAAGTCGGCAATGACTTCCCCGTTTTTTTACATCCAAAAACCAAAGAAGAATATGCGCTGGCCCGCCAAGAACGTAAAAACGGGGTCGGCTATAACGGTTTTCTCTGCGACTTTTCGCCGGATGTCACACTCGAACAAGATTTAATCCGCCGAGATTTAACTATTAATGCGATTGCCCAAGATGCAAGCGGTCAAATTTTTGACCCTTACGGCGGTAAACAAGATTTAGCAAATCGCCTGCTTCGTCATATTTCGCCGGCATTTAGCGAAGATCCGCTGCGGGTTTTAAGAGTGGCTCGCTTTGCCGCCCGTTTCCATTCGCTTGGCTTTAAGATCGCCCCTGAAACGGTAAAATTAATGCAAGAAATGACCGCTTATGGTGAATTGACTCACTTAACTGCGGAGCGTGTTTGGTTAGAAACCCAGAAAGCCTTTGCAACGGATAATCCGCAAATCTATTTTGAAGTATTACGAGAAATCGGTGCGCTAGCCGTATTATTTCCAGAATTAGACCGCTTATTCGGCGTACCTCAACCCGAGCAACATCACCCTGAAATTGATAGTGGAATTCATACCTTACTGGTAATTGAGCAAGCCAAAAGACTTGCAAAAAACGCGGAAAATCCGACCGCTTTGCTATGGGCTGCCCTTTGCCACGATTTAGGCAAAGGTTTAACCGAAAAAGAGATTCTTCCACATCATTACGGACACGAAGTAAAAGGTATCAAACCGGCTCGAGAACTTTCAAATCGCCTGAAAGTGCCAACAGACGTAAAAGATTTCGCTATTTTAGTAACAGAATATCATACACATTGCCATAAAATGGCGGAGCTGCGTCCGGAAACAGTATTAAAAGTATTTAATGCACTTGATGTATGGCGTAAACCGCAACGTTTCTTTGATTTTTTACTCGCTTGTGAAGCGGATGCACGTGGCAGATTAGGTTTTGAAAATAGAGAATATCCTCAAGCAGAACTCGCTAAACGTTATTTTGAAGTTGCGAATCAAGTCGATGTGCAACAAGTGATTGCGGATGGTTTTGAAAAACAAGCGATTAGGGATGAACTGAATAGACGTCGGACAAATACGATCGCGACACTAAAGAAAAAATAACCCAAACATTATATTTTTCCTCTCACTCATATAAACCATAAAAATTTAATGGTTTTTTTGCTATTTCCACTATTTTTTTATGGTTTATTCATTCTATAATACTCCCCTTTTTAATTATTCTTATTATTCATATAAAAGGGGACAACCATGAAAAAAAATGCCATTACAGTGGCTCTCTTTACGTTATTAAGTCTAACGGCTCACGCAGAAGAACGTATTGAATTAGAAGAAGTGAAAGTTAATGCACGAGGTAAACTGGGGGATTCAGCTCTCAACAATGCCGATAATATCAGTGATCAAGTCGTTGATAAATCACAACTAAAACATCGGTCGGCAACCTTAGGTAATGCTTTAGCAGGAGAACTCGGCGTACACTCGAATCCGTTTGGTGGCGGTGCAAGTAAACCGATTATTCGAGGACAAGACGGGGTACGCGTTAAAATTCTGCAAAACGGTACGGATGTGATTGATATGTCCTCACTCTCTCCCGATCATGTAGTCGCTGCCGATACCTTGCTCGCCAGCCAAGTGGAAATTGTACGAGGTGCAAATACGCTTTTATATAGCACCGCTTCGCCTGCCGGCGTAGTAAATGTGGTGGACGGGCGAATCCCAACTCAAATGCCTGTGGGTGCGATCTTACCTAATTTGGAAGGAGAAGCACTAACTCGCTATAACACAGCTAGCAAAGAAGTTGTGAATACTGCCGGTATGACTTTAGGGCTGGGTAATCATTTTGCTCTACGTCTTGAAGCCTTAAAACGTAATGCTGATAACTACCGTGTGCCAAGATTCCAAGCGGAATCAGAGCAATTACATTATTTACCAGGAAGTGATAATAAATCACAAGTTGGTACAATCGGGCTTTCTTATATTCACGATAAAGGCTATTTAGGTGCATCTTACAGCCACCGTAAAGACCGCTACAGTATTCCCAGACATATTCATTGTAATAGTGATAGAGAACATTTCACACAATGGTATGGCTCCGGACGCTATTATCTGTCTATCTATCCACATTTAATGGGAGATGAGGATATTTATGATAATCCGCATACACATTGTAGACATAATCATAATGAACCAAGTGAAGACAACCCAACGGGGATATTAGTTAATCACCTGCACGACAGCCCTTATATTTTGATGAATACCAAGCGATATGATATGCGTGGCGAATTATTACAACCGTTTAAATGGTTAGATAAAGCAAAATTGAGTCTGACTTTTGCCGATTATTACCACGATGAACGAGATCCGGGTAATCCGCAGACTCAAAGCAATCCGAAAAGTAGCGAACGAAACCCAACTGTCGATAAAAATAGTGAAAATGCCATTTTCAAAAATAAAGGATTTAATAGTCGCTTAGAACTTTATCACGCACCGACTAAGCATTTTAAAGGGCTTGTTGGATTACAGTATCAAACCCAAAAAGCAAGTGTAGGAGAAGTATTACTGCCAAGTTATTTTGAGTCGCCGGAAGCTTATAGCGAAGCATTACAAAATAATGTGAACAGTTATCGCCCTTATTTACTGGTACCGCATACGAATAAGAGTTTAAGTTTATTCGGCTTGGAGCAATTTAATCTAGGGAAATTTAGCTTAGATACCGCTATTCGATATGAAAAACAAAGGACACCGGTTCACTATGAACAAAAATTGTTAAATCATGCACTGAACAGTTTGCAAAAAGATCCGTCAAGACCTAAGGTATATTCGCCGATTCATCCCGATTTAACCCCATATAAACAAAATGCGCTTTCTTATGCGGCAACCATGTCTTGGGACTTTACTCCAGAGAATCGTTTGTCATTGAGTTATTCACATAATGAACGTATTCCGTCGCCGATGGAGTTGTATTATCAAGGAAGACATCTTGCCACCAGTTCTTTTGAGCATGGCAATAAAGATTTAACCAAAGAAAAATCAGATAACTATGAATTAGCTTTCCGACACACAGGAGATAAAGTTTTTTATAAAACTAGCGGCTATTACAGTGATTTCGACAACTATATTTTTAATGAGAATGTAGAAAAGGAAGGAAATCTTTACTTACGCCGTTATAACCAGACCACCGCAAAATTTTATGGCTTAGAAGCAGAAGTGACTTACCAATTCCATCCTGATCACAGCATCACATTATTCGGTGATATTGTGCGTGGACGTATTGGAAAATTATCGCCGGTGATTGGTAAAAATTTCTATGATAAAGATCCGATCTTAGATGAAAGCAGTATTGATAGTCCTTGTTTATTAAACGGTGGCGATTTAAGCCGATGTGTAAGCTTTAGCAACCAATCGGAATTAATCGCACCGCCGGAAGTTAGCTTAGATCCTGGTTGCACTCAAAAAAATATTGAAAATGAACCGGAATACTGTGTCATCACTTATCCTGGTAAAATCGGTACAGATAAACTTAAACGCCCGGCAACTAACGCACCTCGTGTTCCACCAATCCGTTTAGGTTTCCGTTGGCAAGGCTATTTCAATCAGAACTGGTCTGCAAATGTAGAATATATTCGTGTCTTGACTCAAAAACGAGTTTCAACTTCAACCATTGCAATTAAACCGAGATTACATACTCCAAAAGGCTGTACTCGAAGTGATGATAACTGCGAAATTAAAAACTACGTGAATAATAATTTACCGATGGTCGCTCGTAAAGTAACGGAAAATAAAACACAAGGTTACAACTTGTTGAATTTAGGGATTGATTACAATCGCATTATTAAAAATGTCGATTACACTTTCTCTTTACGAGCAAATAACGTATTAAATGAGCAAATTTATATCCATAACTCATTCTTACCTTATGTACCACAAATCGGACGTAACTTTACCTTTTCAGTAAATGTAAAATTCTAATCGATCAGCACACGTAAAAAAGGCGGTGTAATTATCTTACACCGCTCTTTTATGTTTTATAACCAAAGCAATTAACTATTCGTACTCTTCTAACCAAATCGTTAAAATCGCTTCTAAAATATGTTCGTTTGACGCTTCCGGATCATCATCAAAATCTTCCATTTCACAGATCCATTTATGCATGTCGGTAAAACGAACTGTCGTCGGATCCAAATCAGGATTCATATCATATAGATTTTCCGCAATCATACGGGTATCAGACCATTTCATTAGTGTGCCGCCTCATTTGCGTGATTTAAGTTATATTTCGGAATCTCCACCACTAAGTCTTCTTCGCCAACTACACATTGGCAACTTAAACGGCTATCCATTTCAAGACCCCATGCTTTATCTAGCATATCTTCTTCTTGATCGGTTGTGTCATTTAATGAATCAAACCCTTCACGAATTACAACGTGACAAGTTGTACAAGCACAAGAACCGTCACATGCGTGGTGAATTTCAACACCGGCATTATGGGCTAACTCTAATAAATTGTCACCGGTTTGTGCGTCAATCACCATACCTTCCGGACAGAACTCTTCATGCGGAAGAAAAACAACTTTTGGCATAATATCCTCTCTTTTTGATTCCACCTCTGTTAAAGAGATAAAACTAATTAAATAATCTCATCAACGGCTTTACCCGCTAATGCTTTCTGGATTGATAAATTCATTCGCTTCGCAGCAAATGTTTGTGTTGCAAGATCTAAATCTTTTACCCCTTGGGCAATCGCTTGTCGATCCGTCCCTTGTTTTAATTGAATCAGTTTTTCAATTTCAGCTTCAATTAATTTAAACTCTTCAACGCTTAATACTTCCGCACCGTCTTGTTGTAATGCCGAAATAACCGTATCAATCGTTCTATCCGCTTCAACACGTTGTTCAGCAAGTTGACGAGCTTCCATATCTTCTTTGGCGTTTGCCATTGAAGATTTAATCATTTGCGTCACTTCTTCATCAGTTAAGCCGTAAGACGGTTTAATTTGAATTGAAGCCTGTACTTTGGTCGATTTTTCCATTGCGGTTACGCTAAGTAAACCGTCTGCATCCACTTGATAAGTTACACGAATTGTCGCTGCACCGGCAACCATCGGTGGAATGCCTCTTAGCGTAAAGCGACCGAGTGAACGACAATCTTCGACTAACTCACGTTCACCTTGTAACACATGTACGCTCATTGCAGTTTGACCATCTTTCGCAGTCGTAAATTCTTGTGCTCGTGCAACCGGAATCGTTGTATTACGCGGAATAATCTTATCCACTAAACCGCCCATCGTTTCGATACCAAGTGAAAGCGGTACGACATCTAGCAACAACATTTCGCTATCTGGTTTATTACCGACCAAAATATCTGCCTGAATTGCCGCTCCCAATGCAACCACTTTATCTGGATCAATCGAAGTTAACGGATTCTTCTCGAAAAATTCACCGACTTGTTCACGTACAAATGGTACACGGGTTGATCCGCCAACCATTACCACTTCACGGATTTCTTCGCCTTCCACACCGGCATCTTTTAACGCACGGCGACAGGTCATTAATGAACGTTTAACTAACGGCTGAATTAACTCATTAAATTGTTCACGGCTTACCGTGCCTTGCCAATTTGCAAATTTCACTTCGGTTTCGACCGCTTGTGAAAGTGCGACTTTAATTTGGGTAGCTAGCGTTAATAATTCACGTTGTTCATTGGCATTTTGCGGTTTGTAATTTGCCTGTTCTGCAATCCAATCAGCGAGTAAATGATCGAAATCATCACCACCAAGTGCGGTATCGCCACCGGTTGCCAACACTTCAAACACGCCACGACTTAAACGCAAAATCGAAATATCGAAAGTACCACCGCCCAAATCATAGACTGCGATAACACCTTCCTGTCCGCTATCTAACCCGTAAGCAATCGCAGCTGCTGTCGGTTCATTTAATAAACGTAATACATTTAAACCGGCAAGACGAGCCGCATCTTTGGTACTTTGGCGCTGTGCGTCATCAAAATATGCCGGCACCGTAATCACCACACCGGACAATTCTCCACCTAAACGCTGTTCAGCAAAACGATTTAAGTGACTCAAAATATCCGCCGACACTTCTACCGGACTTTTGTTACCTTGTTTAGTTTGAATTAACGGCAAGCCGTTATCGCTAGCGATGAATTGGTAAGGTAAATTAGGATAACGTGCTTGTACATCTGCAAGTGAGCGACCAATTAAACGTTTTGCCGAAATTACCGTATTCTGAGGGTCAACACTTGCCTGTTCAAATGCTTCAACCCCAACTGTTTTTTGTTGTTCGCCGTAGTGAACGACAGATGGAACTAATACACGTTCCTGATCATCTAACAACACTTGCGTTTGCCCGCTACGTACACTTGCCACCAATGAATTGGTTGTGCCAAGGTCAATACCGACTGCTAAACGATGCTGATGCGGTGCAGCCATCTGTCCCGGCTCAGCAATTTGAAGTAATGCCATTATTGTTTATCTCTCTTTTTTATTGGTAGGCACACACTACGTGTGTCCACGGACGCAAGCATTGCGTCCCTACAATCACTCCGAATTATGCCACGGAGTATCCCATATTTTCCGGTGCGAATACGCCTTGATAGTGACGTTCGATTGGTACAGCGATTTTACTTTCTAATTCTAATACTTGATGACCTTGTAAATTCGCAATATCCGCTTGCCAGTTTTCCCAGCGTAAATCTTGATAAAAATCGGCTAAATCACCGGCTAACGCCCAACCAAGAAATTCCGAATAACCTAAATTTAACGATTCCCATTTTTTCGTTTTCGGATTGTGATAGTAAACTTGCCCGAGTTTATCACCTAAGCCGCCGGCATTAATCGCAAAATAACCACCAATCGCATCATCCGCCACTAATAAATGGCTCGGTTGTTCGCCTGATTGTTTAAAAGTTTTACCAAAATTCCAATCAAATAAGCCTCTCGGTAATTTTTCATTGCCTGAGCCTAAAATACGTAACCAACCGTGATCAATAAAAATACCACCGGTTTCATACACAATTGCCCCTATTGGCGAACGAGTTGAAAGTTGCATTCCGACCAATGCTGCACCGGCATCTTCCGGATAACTCGCTAAAATTTCATAATGATTTTTTGCTTGCGTAAACCAGTCTCTTAAAATGAGCCACGCTGATTGCTTATCTAATAATTCTTCTAATGCTTTCATTGCAAAATTTCCTTTAAATTCAACCGCTTATTTTCGGGCTAAGAAATAAATTCCTAATCCACAAGCAACTGTCAATAACCCAATTAATTGATTTAATTGGAAAGGACGAACCGCCATACCAAACAAACCAAAATGATCGATAATCGCTCCTGTGACCAACTGTCCGACAATAATAAAAAACAGCATATTGGTAATGCCGATTTTAGGCGCTAAAAATACCGTGGTAAAGACGAAACCCGCACCTAAAATGCCACCGAGTAATTTCCAAAACGGTTGTGAAGGAAGCTGTTGTAACGCACCGCTTAAATCCGTTTTCCAAAAACAAAATAGTAGTAACGCAATTGTACCGGTTGCAAACGAGATAGTTGCAGCAACTAAAGGCTGACCAAGCATTGCCTGTGCTAAACGGCTATTGATTGCCGCTTGGCTTGCCAGAGCAGAACCTGCGACTAATGCCAACAAAATATAGGGTAAAGACATTTGCAAAATTCTCTTAAAATCCGACCGCTTATCAAACGCCTTAAGTATTACATTTCAAAGAATTTTTCTTCAACTTTCTCAATTTGAATAATCAATTTTTTAAAATAACGCAAACGATCAGTTAAAGAGCCGGCTTGTTGCCATTGCTGTGCTTCCAGAGCTTGCTCCAGCTGCTGTAAAACCACTTTTTGTTCAGCTTTAATTTGCTTTAAGAAGGCGGTTAATTCGTCTTCATCACGACGATGTTCAATCGTTTCAAGTTTCTCATGCCATTCCATTTGTTGCATTAAGAACTCAATATCTCGCATACTTTTTTCTTCGAGATTTTTTACTTCTCCGGTATGAATTTCAATAATTGCTACCGCACGTAGAATCGGATCTTTTAAAATTTGCAATGCCGTATTGACATCTGCCGATTTCTGTACTGAAGCAAGCTGTTCTGCTGAAGATGTATTCGCAAAGTTATCCGGATGAAGTTGTTTTTGTAATGCAAGATAACGCTCTGAAAGTAAAGCATTATCTAATTGAAATTGAACAGGTAAATCAAATAATGCAAAAGGATTATTCATTGCTTGCCTCTATACGTTAAAACTTTCGCCACAACCGCAAGAGTCTTTTACATTCGGATTGTTATATTTAAAGCCTTCATTTAAGCCCTCTTTGACGAAATCTAATTCAGTACCGTCTAAATAAGCAAGACTTTTTTCATCCACAATCACTTTGACTCCGTGTTGCTCAAAGATTTGATCATCCTCATTTAACACATCAACAAACTCAAGCACATAAGCCAGTCCCGAACAGCCGGATGTTTTTACCCCTAAACGTAAACCGATACCTTTACCACGGTTTTCTAAGAATGTACGAACTCGATTTGCTGCTGTTTCCGTTAATGTAATTGCCATAAAGTATCCTTTTTAATCTGTTAAATGAATGCGATCTTTATCACGGAAAACACGGAAATACCCGAAAACGTTGATTTTGCAAAACTTTGCGAAGTATCAACCGCTTGTTCTCGTGTTTTCCGTGTTATCCTAACTAAATATTATTTAGCTTGTTTTTCTTTATAATCTGCGATCGCTGCTTTAATTGCATCTTCTGCAAGAATTGAACAGTGAACTTTTACCGGTGGTAATTCTAATTCTTCTGCGATATCGCTGTTTTTAATCGCACCCGCTTCTTCTAAAGATTTACCTTTAACCCATTCGGTAATTAAAGAACTTGATGCGATTGCAGAACCACAACCGTATGCTTTAAAGCGTGCATCTTCGATAATACCTTGATCATTTACTTTGATTTGTAAACGCAAAATATCACCACAAGCCGGCGCACCAACCATACCAGTACCGATATCCGCTGCTTCTTTATCAAATGTCCCTACGTTACGTGGGTTCTCGTAATGGTCAATTACTTTTTCGCTGTATGCCATATTTTTTATTCCTTTTGTTAAATATTCCCCCTCTTTAGTAAAGAGGGGGTTAGGGAGAGATTTGTAAATAAAGTCAAATATTTAACCGCTTATCAAATCCCCCTCAATCCCCCTTTTCTAAAGGGGGAGGCTAATGATTAATGGTGATTCCACTCGATTTTTGATAAATCTACACCTTCTTTAAACATTTCCCAAAGTGGAGAAAGTTCACGAAGTTTCACAATCGCTTTTTTCACAATTTCGATAGTGTGATCGATTTCTTCTTCTGTTGTCCAACGACCTAATGTGAAACGAATTGAGCTGTGTGCTAATTCATCGTCACGACCGATTGCACGCAATACGTATGAAGGTTCTAAACTTGCTGAAGTACATGCAGAACCTGATGAAACTGCGATATCACGTAATGCCATCATTAATGACTCACCTTCAACAAAGTTGAAGCTGATATTTAAGTTTGAATCTACACGTTTGCCTTCTTCCATTGAACCGTTTACATACACTTCTTCGATATCTTTGAAGCCGTTGTATAAACGGTCACGTAAAGCACGTAAACGTGGCATTTCAGTTGCCATTTCTTCTTTAGCGATACGATATGCTTCGCCCATACCTACGATTTGGTGTACAGGTAATGTACCTGAACGCATACCACGCTCGTGACCACCACCGTGAATAATTGCTTCAATACGTACACGAGGTTTACGACATACGTATAAACCACCGATACCTTTCGGTCCGTATAATTTGTGGCTTGAGAAAGACATTAAGTCTACTTTTAACTCTTGCACATTTACTGGTACTTTACCAACTGATTGAGTTGCATCCACGTGGAAAATGATTTTCTTCGCACGGCAAATTTCACCGATTGCTTTAATATCTTGGATCACACCCATTTCATTGTTTACGTGCATCACAGAAATTAAAATCGTATCCGGACGGATTGCCGCTTCTAATTTTGCTAAATCTAATAATCCATCTTCTTCAGGATCTAAGTAAGTTACTTCAAAACCTTCACGCTCTAACTGACGGCAAGTATCTAATACTGCTTTATGTTCAGTTTTAACGGTAATGATGTGTTTACCTTTAGTTTGGTAGAAGTGTGCAGCACCTTTAATCGCAAGGTTGTCTGACTCTGTTGCACCTGAAGTAAATACGATTTCACGGCTATCTGCACCGATTAAATCCGCAATATGGTTACGTGCAACATCTACCGCTTCTTCCGCTTCCCAACCGAATTTATGTGAACGTGATGCAGGGTTACCAAAGATGCCGTCTTTAGTCATATATTGCATCATTTTTTGTGCAACACGCTCATCCATTGGAGTGGTTGCAGCATAATCTAAATAGATAGGTAATTTAATTGACATTTTTACTCCTAACTCGCTTGAAATAAGCGGTCGTTTTTTATTAAATTTTTACAATTAGTGTTTATGCGAATGATCGTGGCAATGCTCTTTTTCACAATCGTGATCCGAATGCTCTTCAACAAGCTCCGCCAAGGTAATCGTATTTAAAAACACGCCGATTTGATCTTCTAAACGTTCCCATAAATGATGGGTTAAACATTGTGAATTCTTGCTACAGTTACCGCTACCTTTACATTTCGTCACATCAAGGTTTTCATTCACCGCCGCAATGATCATACCTACGCTAATGTCTTCCGGCTGCTTACCTAATTGGTAACCGCCACCGGGTCCACGTACACTGTGTACAATCCCTTCTCGACGTAATTGAGCAAATAATTGTTCCAAATACGACAAAGAAATCGCTTGACGTTCAGAAATATCGGCAAGACTTACCGGTAAAGATTTTCCATGTAACGCAATATCTAAGATTGCTGTTACCGCATAACGCCCTCTTGACGTTAATTTCATAGTTTGCCCTCTTTTTGGAAAAAGAAAAGTAATCAATCTATGTGTGAATTTTGATATGCCCGACTATTTTAGTCAAGAATCTTACACTTATCACACTGAAAGGTTTTATAAATGATCAGAAATACAAATATTTATGCTTGATAACACAGAGGAATAGTTTGCATCTTTTTTAACCTAAAATCCCTATAATTATAAATGATTTTTGATTCACTTAAAATATAGAGGAGAGTCAAACTTGAGAGAAATACAATTTATACATATATAACGAAACTTTTTAAACTTCGCTCAATCAATAAAATTTATGAATAAAAATGAACAGCTGTTCACTGGTCGGAACTCATTCTTTTTTAAGTAAATAGGCTTGCTTGCTTTAGATTCCCTACGTAGAATCACGCCGCTTTTCATTTTAGCAACCCTAAAATATGAACATATGTTCACTGAAATCGTTCTTGCCTAACGGTTATTTTCTTTTAAAAGGACACCTAATGAATAACAAATTTAACAAAACTTTACTTGCCTCTCTCATTACTTTATCAGCAGGTAGTGCTTCCGCATCTTTATTCCAACTTGCTGAAGTTTCAACTTCAGGGTTAGGTATGGCTTATGCCGGTAACTCTGCCGTTGCAGATAATGCCTCGGTAGTTGCAAATAACCCCGCGTTAATGACGAAATTCAAACGTCCTGAAATTTCAGCGGGTGGTGTTCTTGTCGATACCGATTTAAGTGTACGTGGTACAACACCAAACGGTAATCAAGCCTATGCAGGTAATGTCGTACCAACCGCTCCTATTCCTAATATGTATTTTGTATTACCAGTAAATGATGATTTCTCATTAGGTTTAGGCTATAACGTCAATTATGGTTTAAAAACAAAATATCCAACTGATTTTGCAGCCGGATCATTAGGTGGTAATACCGAATTACAAGCACATAACTTTAACTTCAGCGGTGCATATAAATTAGGTCACGGTTTTAGTATTGGTGCTGGTCTAAATGTTGTTTATTCAAAAGCAGAGTTTATACGCCATTTAGGTGATAACGCAGCCTTAGTTGAACAAAAAGCAAAAGAAGCTGAACTTGCTTCACAACGTTATGAACAACTTGCCAAAGTAACAGGTAGCCAACAAGCAGCGATGGCAGCAGGACAATATAAACTTGTTGCAAATACTTTATCATCTTATAAACGTTCAACCGAAGTAGCTCGTGTTTCAGGTGATGAATGGTCATTAGGTTGGAATGCTGGTTTAACTTATGAGTTAAACGAAAATCATCGTTGGGGTTTAGCTTATCATTCTCCTGTAGACGTAAAATTCAAAGGGCATTATAGTAATGGTATTTCTCCATTAACGGGATCATCGCTTGTAGATTTCCCTACTTCAGGTCAAGAGTTACCTGGTAAACTTACTCTAAACTTACCTGCATATTGGGAGTTATCAGGTTTCCATAAATTAACCGATCGCTTAGCGGTTCAATATAGTTGGAAACGTACTGAATGGAGTCGTTTAAAAACATTAGATGCTTACGGTACAAAAGGCGAGCATTACTTACATAAACAAGAAGATTTCTCGGATGCAAATCGTTATGCGTTAGGTGTATCTTATGATGTATCAGAACCATTAACATTACGAGCAGGTATTGCTTATGATGAAAATGCCAGCACTAACCATCCATCAATTTCTATCCCTGACACAAACCGTATGTGGTATTCAGTGGGTGCAACATATCGTGTAACCCCAGCTCTTTCAGTTGATGCAGGCTATGCTTTCTTACGTGGTACAGCACATAGCTTTACTGAAAAAGGCACTGTGCTTAAAACTAAAGCTCGTGGTAACCTCTACGGTCTAAATCTTAATTACAAATTCTAATGTCTAACTCAAAATAGGCAATTACGAATGTTTAAAAGGCGTGTAAACTCTTACACGCTTTTTTATTTGAAATAAGGTTAATATGTCGTCTACTATTCACTATCAATATTACTACTCACCTGTCGGGAAGCTGTTATTGATTGCCAATAATAATGGATTACTCGGCATTGAATTTGAACAAGAACAACTCACTACTGATGCTCAAAAATGGCAAATTGCGACTGAAACAAGCGGTCAAATTTTTGATATTTTCTGTAAAACACGTAACATTTTAGACCGCTATTTTGCCGGTGAGAAATTGGATTTTCAGCATTTAGATTTTCTGGCACCGCAAGGTACGGAATTTCAAAAAGTCGTATGGAAGATTTTATTAACTATCCCTTACGGTAAAACGACAAGCTATGGTGAAATCGCTCAGCAACTTGGTAAACCGAATGCAATGCGTGCCGTGGGAGGTGCAGTAGGACGTAATCCTATTTCAATTATTGTGCCTTGTCACCGTGTATTGGGAAAAAATCAAACGCTAACCGGCTTCGGTGGCGGCTTACCGGCAAAACGCTATTTATTAGCATTGGAAGGTATTCATTTTAAAGATAAGGGTGTGGAATTTGTGAATCCGAAACATAAAAAATGGGAAAATAAATAATTTATCTTCCCATTTTTAAATTACGCTTTCATTAATAATTTTCTTTTACCCAATGCTCTGCTAAAGCTAGATCTGCTTGCCATTGCTGTGCAATTTGGAATACCCACTGTGCAATATTCTGCTCCCAAACCTCTCCGTTATCGGTTTGGGCATATTGAGCAATTTCTTGCAAACGTTTTAAGCTGACTGAAGCTAGTGCACCTTTGATCTTATGAGCTTCATCCGCCGTATTCTTTCGCATCTCTACAGAATCTGTCGCAAGCCATTCCGTTAAATAATTCTGCAAATTGTCCAAATAGTCAGGCATAAGCTGAGCAAATAATGCAAAATTAGCCAGTACCGCTTTTGTTCCCATTACTTCGATTAATTCAGATAATATCTTACGATCATAAGGTAAATTTAGCGTGTCTGCCGTTTCAACAAGCGGTCTAATTTCACCGGTTTTTTCCACAAAATCGCTGTTAAAGTAATGATTCAAACATTCGGATAATGCTTCTAACGAAAGCGGTTTACGCAATACGTCATCCATACCTTGTTGCTGATATTCTTGTTTGGTTTGCATGATATTCGCGGTTAATGCTACTAAAAGTGGTAAATAATCCACTTCTTCATTTTCATAGCGTTCTCGTAATTGTCTTGCTATATCAAACCCGGTCATATCCGGTAATTGAATATCGAGTAAAATAAGGTCGTAGCTATTCTGTTCAAACAATTGGAATGCTTCCTTGCCGCTCATTGCCACATCAACATCACAGCCAAATTTTTCTAACATTGCACGAGCAACCACGACATTGACTTCAATATCTTCAACCAATAACACCTTTAACGCATGGTCATTAATTTTAACCGTTTTTTTCGCCTCAACCGTATCCGCCTGAATGGTTAAGGTAAAGACTGAACCTTTGCCCTCCTCACTTTCAAGGATGAGATCACCGCCCATTAATTTAGCGATACGTTTTGAAATGGCTAAGCCGATACCACTACCTTGTGCTTTTTTCTCTTGTGCATTTTCTGCTTGATAGAACATCGCAAAGACTTTACGCTGTTCGTTTTTCGGAATACCGATACCGGTATCTCTAAGCGTAAAGCTAAAATGGTCTTCATCTACACGTTGTACATCAAGATAAATGTCACCGCCTGCTGGGGTGAATTTGACCGCATTACTGACCAAATTCCACAACACCTGACTTAAACGAGCGTTATCGACTAAAATAAAGTTCGGCAGATTATCCGAATAACTGATATGGAATTTAATTTTACGTTGATCTGCCATTAAATTGGCAAAATTGCTGATGTCACTGATCAACTGAGAAAACTCAACTTCCTTATTGAATAACTCAATACGGCGACTATCAATTTTCTCTAAATCGATAATATCGCTAAAGATATGTCCTAAGGAAACCGCACTAATATTAATTGTTTTTAAATATTCTCGCTGTTGCTGAGTGAGTTCTCCCTCTAACAAAATTCGACTTAAACCGATAATACCATTAAGCGGTGTACGTAATTCATGGCTAATTGTTGCCATTAACACGCTTTTATCTCGGTTATTTTTTTCAAGCGTGGCATTTAAACGTGCATCTTGCTCACGTAACACACCGAGATCATAAATACTTTGTTCTAGTTGAATACGTGATTTTTCCAGTTTGACGACAATGAGATTGAAAAAATAAATCACGAATGGGGCAGAAATCATCCCGAAAGAAATCGAACGTAAAATATCACGTGTTTGAATTTCGCCGGTAAATAAATAGGTTAATGCGCCTTGAACAATAATGGCAAAAATTGCCAACACAAAAAAACCTAACAAGGCGGCTTTTGCTCTGCCCAAGCGTAGCACCCAATTCACATAATTTTGACTACATTGCTTGATTAACTTCATTCTTCTCCCCTTAAAAACATAAAATCCTCTCCATTAGCTAACGGAGAGGATTTATTATAGCTCAAACTGTCTGTCTGAATAGTTGGGATTATTGATTCGGATCGGATTATTTCCAATAAAATAAACAGATAATTGCAATAATCGCAATCAGTACGCCTAAGTAATTCACTTTATTAATTTTTTCTTTAAAGGCTAACGCCCCGATAAAGGTTCCTAAACAAATTACACCTAGATTCATACCGGTAAATACTAATGTCGGATCATCTTTCATCACTTGGTGTGCTTTGATATAGAATAAAATATTACAGAAATTTAACACACCTAATACTAAACCAACACCAACGCTCGGCACGTGCCATTGTGTACGTTTAAGCAGTAAATAAACAAACATTAAACAGCCGGCAAAGACAAAAGCAATAAATAATGTTACTGGAAAAGCTGAACCTGATTTAGCAATTTGCTTAAATAGCGTATCGGTCATTCCATAACCTAACCATACACAAGCCAAGCTAATTACTGCAATTTTACCACCTTTACCCATACCATGATGGGTTTTCCAGAGTAAACACCCCAGAGCAATAAAAGCTAATACTAGAGCAATTAATTTATTTTGGGTAATTTGTTCACCGAAAATAGTAAATGCTGCCAAAATCGGTAAAAACAGCGAAAGGCGTTGTGCCGCATCAGTACGGATAATGCCGGCAAACTCAAGCGATTTAGCTTGAATCAGGAAAATAGTCGGTAATAAGAAACCTAATGCAAAAAACAGATAAGACGAAGGGCTATTCGCCACAATATCAACTACGGTTTGCCCTTTAAAATCCGGATTCAGTAAAAAATAGGTCATTGAAGTCGTGACGATATAGTTCACTGCGATACTTTGATCAATAGCAATTTGCTTCTGACGTGCAACCTTAATCAGCACACCGACTGATACGCTACACAAAATAGCGATCACAAGTTCTAACATAAAAATTCTCCTTTATAAATAAAGGTTTACATTCTACAAATTTCCGAATCAGATAGATAGATCAAGCGGTCGGATCTCTGCAAAATTTTGTCTATCTAATCAAAAAAATAAGCCATAGCAGATATATTTAAATCTACTATGGCTTTTTCTGATTTCTGACTAAATGACTGAACCCTTTTTACCAAAGTGGGTGTACACTTGGTCGAATGAGCCGGTTATAGATTTCCGTCACTTTTTGCATTACTCGCTCCCGGAATAACCGTACTCACCTCATCGTACATTAGTACCCAACGTAAGGCATAAGGAATCAGATCTTCCGTACCGAAAAGTGCTTTTAATTCATCAACGGCTTGTAAACCGAGCTGATAATCCACGCCGGAAAAAGTTTCTCCTTTATCAAACGCTTCACCGTTACGATTGAAGGTTCGGTGATCATCTTTTCCGAAAGTGGTATTCGCATTATATTTGCCTGTTAATAGCCCACTAGCAAGTGGCACTCGAGCAATGATACCAACATCATTTTGTTGTGCGGTTGGGAAAAGTTGCTCCAAAGGTTTAATACGGAACATATTAAAAATGACTTCCATTGCGGCAATATCGTATTCCATTGCGATTAAGCCTTCTTCAACTGTTTCAATACTTACACCGTAATTAACTAATTTACCGGCAGTTTTAAGCTGTTCCAGTTTAGCGAAAACTTCATCGTTGCGATAAACGGAAGTCGGTGGACAATGCAGCAGAATTAAATCTAATTTTTCTGTACTAAGACGTTGTCAACTCCCCTCAACAAAACCTTCAATCGCTTTCGGTGTGTACATTTCAGCGATATGCGGATTCAATGCTCTGCCACATTTGGTGGTGACATAGAAAAAATCAGGATATTTTTTAAGGATCTCACCAATTGCTTTTTCACTCAGACCATTGTTATATACATCTGCAGTATCTAAGAAGTTAATGCCTTGTTCATAAGCCGTTTCTAGAATCGCCATTGCTTCTTGATGATTAAATGCCTCTCCCCATTTCGTGCCTAACTGCCAAGTACCCAACCCTATTTCAGAAACCATTTTGTTTGTTTTACCAAATCGACGCTGTTTCATTTTTATTCCCTCATTTTGCAAAATTAACTGAAAATCTTACCGCTTGTCGGTATAAATAAGATGATTGTACGCCAAAAAATCAATCTCTCAATTCTCATTATTTTTTCTATTATTATGTTTTTTTATTTTTGTGATCTCTGTCTCAAGAGGCATTAATAAATCGATAGCATACAAAAAAGCACACGCTGTTTTCATCCGTGTGCTTATAAATATATCTATGACATATCGTAAAATTTTGACAAAAACGACCGCTTGTAGAGGGCTATTTACGTTCAAATAAACGTCTTTCCGGATTTTCGATTTGTTCTACCAAAATTAAAATTGCCGCATCCCCTCCCCACTCTCTTGGTGCTTGGTGTAAAGCAATGATTTTAGGGTGTTGCACCAACCATCGAGGGATTTGATCTTTCAAAGTACGTGTACCAAAACCGGTCATAATGCTGGCACAATAAACCTGCTCTCTCTCACACGCCAAAATTAGTGCCGCTAATTCTTTTTTCGCTTGTTCACGAGTTAAACCGTGCAAATCTAAAAAAAGCTCCGGCTGAAAATCACCACGGCGTAATTGTTTCAAAATATACGGGTCAATGTCCGCACGCAAATATTTGATTTTCTCATTTTCTTCTCGTAATAACGGTTCATATTCATCAGAGAAGAAAAATTCGGTATCTTTTTGTTCTTGTAGTTCTCTCAGCTCGTTAACTTTTTTACGAGGTGCTGTTTTCGGTACAAAAGTATCCTGTTTAATTTTTTTCGTGCCTTTTACCGCTTCTTGGAAAAGGGCAAAATCTTCGTTATCTAACATGCTTGTTTGTCCATTACTAAAAATTCCGCTTCCGGGAAATTGCGTTCAATATATTCTCTTAAATAGTTTAACGTACTTTGCTGAATAATTTCATCTGTTTGTGGATAGCTATTATAGATCAAACTGACTAATGGAATCTGTTTTTGTTGGCACGCCATTAAACTGAGCAAGGTGTGATTAATCGAACCTAATCTGCCGGAAGTGACTAAAATCAATGGTAATTGCTGCTCCGCAATGTAATCAAGCGTGGTATATCGATTATCATAAGGCACAGCCAAGCCGCCAGCGCCCTCTAACAAAACATAATCATATTTTTCGGCTAACAATTGGCTGGCTTCAGCAATTTTGTGCGTATCAATCACGGTATTTTCCATTTCCGCTGCCAAATGTGGCGAACAAGGGTAATAAAAAAGATAAGGACAAGTAATACCGTCTTTATCCTCTTGAGTTAACGGCATATTTTGCATTTGGCGGTGTTGCAAAATATCGCTGGAAATTCCTTCACAGCCGGTTTGAATCATTTTTTGTGTAATCACCGAGTAGCCTCTTTCCATCAAACGTTTAGCATAAAATCCGGTGGCAACCGTTTTGCCAATGTCGGTATCAATGCCCGATACGAAAATGATTTTGCCCATTATTTTTTCACTCCCAAAATAAAAATCGGTGCATAAGTCAAATAAACGCCTTGTTCACAGCTAAATTGAGCTTGATATTGTTCACTAAATGCCATCAGCCTTTTGCGTGTCCAGGTTTGCGTACTAATTGCCGTTACCCCGGTTTTCCGCAGATGTTGCAACACGGCAAGCGGTGAAGCAAAGGTTAAACGAATCTGCTGTTGTATAATCTGTAACTGGGTAAAGTCTTTACTTAACCAAGCATGCCAATCTTCTAGGCTTGGGTAAGTCAGCCCAACTCCCGTTAGTTGACGAATTTCCGCCAAATTTTCCGTTGCAAAACTATTAAATAGCAAAACACCATTTGGCTGTAACAGATTCACGGCTTGCGAAACAAAAGTTTGCGGTTGTTCAAACCACTGTACTGCGGACGCAGAACTGATCAAATCAAATTGTCCATCAAAGGACAAATGTTCCGCATCGCCGGCTATAAACTCAAAGGAAACAAGCGGTCGATTTTCGCCAATTTTTTGCAAAACGCAATCTTGATAGACATCACTCAGGTCATTGACGACCAAATATTCCATTTGATATTCACGCACTAAATGCTGGGTTAAATCGCCCGTACCACAACCGATTTCCAACACTCGCCGAAAACATTGTTTATTCGTTTGGGCAAGCAAATTTACCAATTGTCGATTAATCTGTTGTTGAGCGATCGCATGCTCGTCATATTCTGTGACATGGGTAGCAAAACGTTGTGCAATCAATGGCTTAGCTAACTTTGCCATAATTGCTCCCACTCAGAAAAATGTTGCCAGAGATAATGCTCACCTTTAGGCATTTGTGTCATACGCACATTTTTATCTTGCCAAAAAGCTAGCTGATTTTGTGCTGAAAAAATACGATCTTTCTCGCCAATAATCACATTCGTCCAATGTAGCTTCGGCGTAACAAGATTTGCCTCAACTGCCGTATTCAATACCTCAAGTTCATGATGAATTTCAGCAAGCGAACGCTGTTCGGGTAATGCGAGGTAAGCATTTAACAACTGTTTATCACCACAAATTCGGCGTTCAAACTTCAAGCGATTTTCTGTATTTAATGTTTGTAATGTGCCGTTAAATATCTGTAGCGGAATCCCCCATTCATCGTGTTTAGGAAAAGACGTACCGTTAATCGCTGTCGCAGAAGCCAAATTAATCTCCGGTAATACATTTTCCGCCACCCAAACGCCCATCGACCACGCAACTAAGCGGAGGGTTTGGTAACGGCTAAAATCAAAAGCAGGAAAGTTTAAATCTTGGTAATCATAACAAATCAATAAGTCATAACCGTTCGGCAACGCTAAATGTGAGACAACCGATGCCGGTGTGCCCCAACCGGCAAAATAAATAATCAAATTGGCTTGTTGAGTTGAAATTAATTTTGTTTTCACATTGTCTCCTTATAAACAAGCAATTAAACGATCTAATTCTTCTATGGTTAAATCAGCGGTTAAGGATAAGCGGATACGAGCCGTACCTTTCGGCACTGTCGGCGGACGAATCGGCAAGCAATAAAAACCTTGTTGTTGCAATGTTTTGGCTTTTTGCATCGTTTGTTCGTTTTCTCCCACGATAAACGGAATAATGCAACTTTGCGTTTGTAATGGATAACTATTTTTCTGCTGTACCGCTTGTTTTAGTTTCTCACTAAGCTGTGCTAAATATTGTCGTTTACGGTGAAATTCGGCTAACTGCTCAAATAAAAATGCCGTCCATGCAACATTTAGCGGCGGTAATGCGGTCGAAAAAATCAATGGACGCATCGTGTTAATTAAGTAATCTTTAATCACTTGATCGCAAACCAAATAAGCTCCCATCGAAGCCAATGCTTTGCCGAACGTACCTACTAAAAAATCAATTTCTCCAATACAGCCTAATACTTCCGCCATACCTAAGCCTTGTTCTCCGTATGCACCGATTGCATGTGCCTCATCCACATACAACATAATGTGACATTGGTTGGCAAAGGCTCTTTTTAACGCCACGAGTTCAACCAAAGGTGCAACATCGCCGTCCATACTAAAAATACTTTCAGTCACAATGATAATCCGCTCAAACTGAGTGGAATATTTGCTGAGTAATTGGCTTAAATGTTCGAGGTTATTATGTTGATAGCGATAAAAATACACACCGGCTAAACGGATACCGTCAATCAAACTGGCGTGAACTAACTTATCGGCAAGAATGAGGGTATTTTTATCCGCTAACGCCGGCAGAATACCGATATTGGCATGATAACCGCTGTTAAATAACAAAGCCGCTTCTCGCTTAAAACGGTTGGCAATCAGCTGTTCAAAATCTTGGTAAATCGGGAAATTACCGGTCAGTAGACGCGAAGAAGATGAGGTAAGTGGAGTAACAAGCGGTTCATTTTCACTGATTTTTTGCAAAAATTGACGCTGTAAATGCTGGTCTGAAGCTAGCCCCAAATAATCATTTGAGGAAAAATTTAACATTCTGCGATTATCAGCAAGAATCCACTTGCCATCATGTTGAATCGGCGGTAACGCTCGCTTTAAGCCGGCTTGTGTTAATTCCGCTAACTTTTGTTCGAATACATTCATAAAACCTCCAATCAAATGTATTACGTTTTTATTCGTTATAAGCTATTTTTAATACTTGTAATAAGGCGCTAGTGAGTTGGGTTAATTCCGCCTGACTAATAATAAACGGCGGCATAATGTAAACCAGTTTGCCGAAAGGGCGAACCCAAATGCCGTGTTCGACAAATAATTTTTGTAGTAATACCAAATCAACCGGCTGTTGCATTTCTAATACACCGATTGCGCCTAATACCCGTACTTCCGCTACCGATTTAAATTGTTTCGCCGGTGTGAGTTCATCTATTAATTGCCGTTCAATACGTTTAATATTGGCTTGCCAATCACTTTCTAATAATAAATTAATCGATTCATAAGCAATCGCACAGGCAAGCGGATTCGCCATAAATGTCGGGCCGTGCATAAAACATTTTGCCTCTCCTTCGCAAATGACCGTTGCAACTTTTTCTGTGGTGATTGTTGCCGATAAAGTCAAATAACCGCCGGTTAACGCTTTGCCCAAGCAAATAATATCCGGCACTACCTCAGCGTATTCCAATGCAAATAATTTACCGGTACGCCCGAAGCCGGTGGCAATTTCATCGAAAATTAACAAAATCCCGAAACGGTCGCATAATTCTCTCGCCTTTTGTAAATACACCGGCGAATAGAAATACATCCCACCTGCACCCTGTACAACAGGCTCGAGAATTAATGCGGCAATCTCATCGCTATGTTGTTCAAATAACTCTTGCAGTGGCAAAATCGCTTCATCTCGCCATGCTTCACCAAATTTCACACTCGGTTGCGGTAAAAAATATTGTACTGGCAAGCTGGAATTGAATAGACCGTGCATACCGGTAACAGGATCGCAAACTGACATCGCATGCCAAGTATCGCCATGATAACCGGAGCGAATCGTGGCAAATTTAGTGCGTTTTTTAGCATTTTTTTGACCGCTTGCTTGGGCATATTGCAATGCCATTTTCATAGCGACTTCAACTGCGACCGAACCGCTATCTGCAAAGAAAATTTTATTCAGCTCAGGCGGTAAAATTTCTAATAATTTTTGCGAAAGTTTAGTCGCTGGTTCGTGAGTCAAGCCACCAAACATAATGTGGCTCATTTTGCTTAATTGTTCAGTTGCCGCCTGATTTAAACGAGGATGGTTATAGCCGTGTAGCGCCGCCCACCATGAAGACATTCCGTCAATCAGTTTACGACCGTCTTTTAAAGTGATGATCACGCCGTCTGCTCGTTCTACCGGATAAACAGGAATAGGATTAGTAATGGAAGAATAAGGATGCCAAATGTGTTTTTGGTCTAATTCAATAAGCTGAGTTATTCTCATTTTTATTTTCCTTTAATTTTGCCGGATTCTAGCACAAAAAACTATATCAGTATAAAATAGACCAATTTTTCATTATTTTTTAAAGGGACAATTATGTTTGAGCATAACCTAGAATTATTAGAAGAAATTATCGAATCATCTGCTGCTGATGATTTAAAAACGATTCAAGATATGATGCGTTGGGCGTATAGCTATTTCAATGCTTCTGATCTCTATTATGGTCATGGGTTAGATAACCCTTGGGATGAAGCCCACCAACTTGTACTTAGTGCATTAAATTTGCCGATTGATGTACCGGAAGCAATGTATTCGTCCAATCTAACTCGTATCGAGAAAGAACGTGTTATCGAAATGGTTCAACAGCGTTTAGGTATGCGTAAACCGGTTGCGTATTTAACCAATTCTGCGTGGTTCTGTGGAGAGGAATATTATGTGGACGAACGTGTTATTGTCCCTCGTTCGCCGATTGGAGAATTAATTACCAACGGCTTTAAAGGTTTATTAAAAAATGAACCGAAACGTATTTTAGATATGTGTACTGGTAGCGGTTGTATTGCCATTGCTTGTGCCAAACAATTCCCTAATGCGGAAGTCGATGCGGTCGATTTATCGCTTGATGCTTTAGATGTCGCACAAATTAATATTGAACGCCATCAAGTTGCACATCGTGTATTCCCGATCAGTTCGGACTTATTTAACGATATTCCACAAGATAAATATGATTTAATCGTGACCAACCCACCGTATGTTGATCAAGAAGATTTGGACGATATGCCTCACGAATTTCACCATGAACCGGAGTTAGCATTGGGTTCAGGTATTGACGGTTTAGATATTACTAAACGTATTCTTGCCGAAGCACCGAATTATCTTATCGATAACGGGGTATTGGTATGTGAAGTCGGTAACAGCATGGTGCATTTGATTGAACAATTCCCTAGTGTACCATTCCATTGGCTCGAATTTAAAAATGGCGGACTGGGTGTATTTACCCTTACCCGAGAAGAATTAGTCAAACATCATCATTTATTCCAATAAACATAAAAAGCGGTCATATTTCTTCTATTTTTGCAAAATATTGAAGAAATATGACCGCTTAACTTTATACGGAATTTAGTTAAATATATTCTACATTAATAATGTCAAATTCTACTTTACCGCCCGGAGTGACAATACTCACCGAATCGTCTACTTCTTTGCCAACTAAGCCGCGAGCAATCGGTGAGTTTACTGAAATTAAGCCTTCTTTAATATTTGCTTCATCATCGCCAACAATACGATAAGTCACTTCTTCATCTGTATCTGCATTGACCAAACTAACAGTTGCACCAAAAATCACTTTGCCGTTATTTGCCATTTTCGTCACATCAATAACTTGCGCATTCCCTAATTTACCTTCGATTTCTTGAATACGACCTTCACAGAAACCTTGCTGTTCACGTGCTGCGTGGTATTCCGCATTTTCTTTTAAGTCACCGTGTTCGCGTGCTTCCGCAATCGCATCAATAATTTGTGGGCGGCGAACATTTTTTAAAAATTCTAATTCTTCACGAAGCAACTCTGCTCCACGCACCGTCATTGGAATTTGTTTCATTATTTATCCTTTTATAAAAATTTTAAGGTTTACGAATATAAGTGAAAGGGCTATTATTCAACGTCTTGTTAAAAATATCAACTCCCGAATTTATATGTTGTTTAAATCCGCCCGTTCCTTAATGTCTAAACTAACCTTAGTTGGCTTCTTACTTCCCTCTGTTGCGATAGCTGAAATTAATCCTTCTCAACTTGTAAGTTATTTACCACCCGGAGCATCCGCAGCTTTTATTGCAAAAAATCTTGATACCGATCAAATTCTTACCCAATATCAGAGTGATATTTTTATGTTGCCTGCTAGCACTCAAAAAGTCTTTACCGCTTTAGCAGCCAAATTAGCTTTACCACAAGATTTCCGCTTTCAAACCGCACTACTTACAAATGGTAAAGTCGAGCATGGAATACTAAAAGGCGATTTGGTTGCTAAATTTAGTGGTGATCCAGACTTAACAAGCGGTCAACTTTATCAATTAATTAACGAGTTAAAAAAGCAAGGTATCACTAAAATTGAGGGTAATTTAATTTTAGATACGGCGGTGTTTGCCAGTCACGATAAAGCTGCCGGCTGGATTTGGAATGATTTAACCATGTGTTTTAATGCACCGCCTGCCGCAGTAAATGTCGATAATAATTGCTTTTACGTCAATTTAGATGCTAATCAAAAAGTCGGAGATGTCGCAAAAGTAAATATTCCTAGTGCTTATCCGGTACAAGTTTTTAGCTCAGCATATATTGTAGATAAATCTGAAGCCGCTTATTGCCAGCTGGATGTGGTTGTGAATGATAATAATCGCTACCAAATTAAAGGTTGTATGGCTCGTCAAACAGAACCTTTTGGACTTAGTTTTTCAGTTCAAGATCCGGCGATATATGGGGCGAATCTCATCAAGGCAAATTTGAAACGCCTTGGTATCGCCTTTGAAGGAAAAATTCAAGAACCACTCAATGCACAAAATGGAACATTATTAGCTGAACATTGGTCCGTACCATTACCGGAACTTCTAAAGAAAATGATGAAGAAATCTGACAACCAAATTGCTGATAGTCTATTTCGTACGATTGCTTATAAACAGCAAAATCGTGCGGCATCTTTTCCGTTAGCAAGCCATGTAGTGAGATCGTTGCTAAAAAGCAAAGCAGGCATAAAATTCGATAATAGTGTCGTTGTAGACGGTTCGGGGTTATCTCGCCATAATCAAGTCAGTGCAGCAACAATGTTACAAGCATTAGAATATATCGCTAAAAACGAGCAAAATTTGCAATTATTCGATACTTTTCCGATAGCAGGTGTAGACGGTACGCTTTCCGGACGAGGCTCTATCGCCGTAGAACCGCTCGCTAAAAATTTGATTGCTAAAACAGGCTCATTAAAAGGTGTATATAATCTCGCCGGTTTTATGAAAAATGCTCGTGGCGAACGAATCGCATTTGTACAATTTGTGAATGGTTATTCAACCGGAGAACTTGAAAGTAAAACTAAACGAGCCGCTTTAGTAAATTTTGAACAAAATCTTTATATGGCACTTTATAACGAATAAGGCTTAACACATTGCTCAATGGCTTTCTACTAGAAAAATCACGGCTTTTGGGCTACAATTTCCTACAAATTTTTAGATGATATGGAATAACATCCATAGCTTATTTTTTACTTACGAGAATTACGAATGTCAAACCAAAAACGAAAAATGCTGGTTACTTGTGCCTTGCCTTATGCAAACGGTGCAATCCATTTAGGCCATATGCTTGAACATATCCAAGCAGATATTTGGGTACGCTTCCAGCGTATGCGTGGTAACGAAATCCACTTTGTCTGTGCGGATGATGCACACGGCACACCAATTATGCTTAATGCGGCAAAACAAGGCATTACTCCGGAACAACTCATTGAAAAAGCTAAAGCGGATCACGTAGCGGATTTCAAAGGCTTTAACATTAGTTTCGATAACTATCATTCGACTCATAGTGAAGAAAACCGTGAAATTACTACCGAAATGTATAAGAAATTACGTTCAAATGGTTTTATCAAAAGTCGTGTGATTTCTCAGTTATTTGATCCTGAAAAACAAATGTTTCTTCCGGATCGTTTTGTAAAAGGTACTTGCCCGAAGTGTAAAGCGGAAGACCAATACGGTGATAACTGTGAAGTATGTGCATCAACCTATAGCCCGATGGATTTAATTAATCCTCGTTCTGCAGTTTCCGGTGCAACACCGATCGTGAAAGAATCCGAACACTTTTTCTTCGATTTACCAAGTTTTGAAGGTATGCTAAAAGAATGGACTCGCTCAGGTTCATTACAATCAGAAATTGCCAATAAAATGCAAGAATGGTTTGAAAGTGGTTTACAGCAATGGGACATCAGCCGTGATGCGCCTTACTTCGGTTTCCCGATTCCAGATGCAGAAAATAAATTCTTCTACGTATGGCTTGATGCACCTATCGGTTATATGGCGTCATTTAAAAATTTATGTGATCGCAGCGGTTTAAACTTTGATGAATTTTGGAAAAAAGATTCAGATACCGAGCTTTATCACTTTATCGGTAAAGATATCGTTTACTTCCATAGCCTTTTCTGGCCGGCGATGTTAGACGGTTGTGAATTACGTAAACCGACCAATGTATTTGCACACGGTTACGTCACGGTTGACGGTGTGAAAATGTCAAAATCACGCGGTACTTTTATTCAAGCAAGTACTTATTTAAAACATATCGATCCGGAATGTTTACGTTATTACTATGCGGCAAAACTGAACGAGCGAATTGAAGACTTAGATTTAAGTCTTGAAGATTTCGTACAACGAGTCAACAGCGATATCGTTAATAAATTAGTGAACCTTGCTTCACGTAATGCAAGTTTTATTGCAAAACGCTTTGAAGGAAAACTGGCTGATAAATTAGAAGACGAAACACTTTTCGCAGAATTTATTGCACAATCAGAACAGATCGCAACACATTATGAAAATCGTGAATTTAACAAAGCAATTCGTTTAATTATGGATCTTTGTGATAAAGCAAATAAATATGTCGATGATAAAGCACCTTGGGTGATCGCAAAACAAGAAGGTAGTGAAGCAGAATTACAAGCGGTTTGTTCAATGGGTATTGAATTATTCCGTGTGTTAATGAGTTACTTAAAACCTGTATTACCACAGTTAGCGGAACGTGCCGAAGCTTTCTTACAAGCCGAATTAACGTGGGACAACATTCATCAACCATTATTAGGTAAAAATGTTGCATCGTTTAAATCATTGTTCTCTCGTCTTGAGAAAAAACAAATTGATGCTGTGATTGAAGAAACCAAAGCACTGTTTGCAGAACAAAATAAAACAGAAGATAAAAAAGGAAAACAACAAAAAGTGGAAAATACCGAAAATACGGCTGTTGAGCCTATCGCAGCGGAAATCACGATAGATGATTTCGCAAAATTAGATTTACGTGTGGCAAAAGTGATTAGCTGTGAAGCCGTACCGGAATCAAACAAATTATTGAAATTCCAATTAGATTTAGGTGATCACCAACGCCAAGTGTTATCAGGTATTAAAGCGGCTTATAACAATCCAGAAGAATTAGTCGGACGTTTTGTGATTATGGTCGCAAACCTTGCACCACGTAAAATGAAATTCGGCGTATCGGAAGGTATGATCTTATCGGCAGGCACCGGCGGTGCAGACTTATTCTTACTTTCCGCTGATGAAGGTATCCGCCCTGGTATGCAAGTAAAATAAAAGCAATAACAAGCGGTGAGATTCACCGCTTGTTTTGCGAATTAAGGAGAAACAATGATCCAACAAACGCTTTGTTTAATTAAACCCGATGCAACAAAACGCAATCTAATCGGTAAAATTCTTAGCCATTTAGAAGAAGCAGGCTTAACCGTTAAAGCACTCAAAAAAGTACAACTGACCCAAGCACAAGCGGAAGGTTTCTATGCCGAACACCAAGGTAAAGAATTTTTTGCGCCATTAGTCGAATTTATGATTTCAGAACCGATTGTTGCGGTGGTGCTTGAAGGCGAGAATGCTATCGCTCACTACCGTGAATTAATGGGTGCAACGAATCCAGAGCAACGTAAAGCCGGCACGATTCGAGCGCTCTACGCTATCAGCGGTCGTAAAAATTCAGTTCACGGTTCGGATTCTGAAGAATCTGCAAAACGTGAAATCGCTTACTTCTTCACACCGAATGAAATTATTTAAGCGAAAATAAAAAGAAAGCCGTTTGTCCAAAACAAACGGCTTTTTTAGCTCTACAAGCGCTCAAATTTCCGCAAAGTTTTGCAAGAAACAGACCGCTTGTTCATATTATTTACGAATAATCAATAGCTTACTTGAACTTTCAATAATACTCGCCAAATCCGTATTTTCTTTTAATTGTACTTCATCCATTGGATCAATATGCCAAATATCTCGTGCGTAATCTAATACTGAGCGATCTGATGAGAAATAGCCCATATTCGCAATATTGATAATTGCTGAACGTGTCCATGCTTTCTTATTACGATAAGCGGTTGCAACTCGCTCTTGTGCCTCAACATAGCTACGGAAATCCGCACAGGCTTGGTAATAATCACCTGAATTTAAAATCAGATCTTGGTAACGATATGGATCATCCGGTGAGAATTTACCGTTTAAGATTTGCGAAACCGCCTCATTTAATTCACCGTCCGTTTCATAATAATGATACGGCGAATAACCATTACGACGCAGCTCTTCTACCTGTTCGACCGTGTTACCGAAAATAAAGATGTTATCTTTACCGACGTGATCTAAAATTTCTACATTCGCACCGTCTAACGTCCCGATAGTTAATGCACCGTTTAAGGCAAACTTCATATTAGACGTACCAGAAGCCTCTGTTCCCGCCAATGAAATTTGTTCGGACACATCCGCTGCCGGAATAATCATTTGTGCGAGCGATACGCCATAATTCGGAATAAACACCACCTTGATCAAATCACGTACTCGTTCATCATTATTGATGACATTTGCAACATCGTTAATCAAACGAATGACTTTCTTCGCCGCATAGTAAGCACTTGCTGCTTTACCAGCAAAGATAAACACACGTGGTGTCCAATCCGCATTTGGATTTTTTAAGATACGATTATAGAGCGTAATAATATGTAATACGTTTAACTGTTGGCGTTTATATTTGTGAATACGTTTAACCTGTACATCAAAAATCGCTTCTGGATTGAGTTTGATGCCTAAATTTTTCTCAACATAATCCGCTAATTTACGTTTATTCTCATATTTCACCGCTGCAATTTCAGCTTGAACATCCGCATCATCCACAAAGACATTAAATTTCTCTAATTCGCTGAGATCGGTTAGCCAATTTTTCCCGATACGTTTATCTAAAATATTGGCTAAACCCGGGTTGGCAATTTTAATCCAACGGCGAGGCGTTACCCCATTGGTCACATTAGTGAAACGATCCGGATAAATACGTGCAAAATCGGCAAAAATGGATTCCACCATTAAATCCGAGTGAATCTTCGCAACACCATTTACTTTAGTTGAAGCGACTACCGCCACCCACGCCATACGCACTCGGCGATCACCCTGTTCATCAATCAGTGACACACGTTGTACTAAATCTTCTTCACCCGGGAATTTCTCACGTACTTCATTTAAGAACCATTCGTTGATTTCAAAAATAATACCTAGGTGACGCGGTAAAATACGCCCTAACATTTCCACCGGCCAAGTTTCCAATGCTTCGCTCATTAAGGTGTGGTTAGTATAGTAGAAAATTTTGCGAGTCATATTCCACGCTTGATCCCAACTATAGCCTTTCTCATCAATCAGAATACGCATTAGCTCCGGTACGGCAAGTGTTGGATGAGTATCATTTAAGTGAATCGCGACTTTATCCGCTAGATTAATACAAGAACCACACTCTGCTTCATGACGGCGAATAATATCTTGCACCGAAGCGGAACAGAGGAAATATTCTTGGCGTAAACGTAATTCACGTCCATTATAAGTTGAATCGTCAGGATAAAGCACACGAGAAACATTCTCTGAAAGATTCTGGCGACTCATTGCCGAAAAATAATCACCACGGTTGAAATCTGCTAAACCGAAACCTTTCCCCGAAGCGTGTGCCGACCATAAACGTAAGCTATTCGTTGAGGTTGTTTCATAACCTGGAATCAATTGATCATGTGCTTGAGCAACAATTTCTTCATCCGCTTGCCATACAACTTTCGAGCCTTCATTCCATACACGTCCGCCAAAACAAATCGGGAAACGTTTACTTGAGCGTAAATACGGCCATACAAATTCATTTTCCAACCATTGATCCGGCTGTTCAACTTGTTCGCCATTACGAATTTCTTGACGGAACATACCGTATTCATAACGGATACCATAACCAATAGCCGGAATTTTCATTGCCGCAAGACTGTCCATATAACAAGCAGCTAAACGTCCTAAACCACCGTTACCTAAGCCCGGATCACCCTCTTCATTAATAATATCTTCTAAATTTTGACCAAGTTCTTTTAATGCCGCATCAATCAGTTCATAAACACCTTCCGCTATCATTGCATTTGAGAAGGTTCTCCCCATTAAAAATTCCATTGAAAGATAGTAGACACGGCGACTGCCATTTGCCATTTGGCTACGGCGTGTCTGCAACCAAGATTCAGTAGATAAATCACGCACAACGCGTAATGCAGCATTAAGCCAGTTACGTTTACTTGCATCACGAGGCTCTACCCCTAGAGCAAACACCATCTTATATAAAATAGCATCTTTAACTTGTTGAATATTCTCCGGACTTAAAACCTTATTGCCCATTTGCGACTCCTAATAATAAATTAAATTCGTTATACAATGTCTTGATAAATAGCTTGGTATGCAGCAGCAGCTCTCGCCCATCCAAAATCTTGGGCTAATGCATTTTGGCGTACACTTGACCATAATTTTTGTTTTTGCCACAAGTTTACTGCTCTCTGGAAAGCCTCTAAGAAATCATCACTACTCGGATAATTAAATACAAAACCGGTAGCCGTTCTTTGTTCTATCGTTTCTTTATGGCTATCTACAACAGTATCGGCTAATCCACCCGTACGACGGACAAGAGGTAACGTACCATATTTTAAGCCATAAAGCTGGGTTAAACCGCATGGTTCAAAACGGCTAGGCACTAAAATCACATCGCCACCGGCAATAATTTGATGAGAAAGTGCTTCGTTATAGCCGATATAGATCCCAATTTGTTCAGGATAGTGACTACGAGCTTCATTTAATAAGTACTCTAAATGAGGCGATCCACTACCTAACACAATAAGTTGTACGGGTTGAGTCATCACATCATCAATACGATCAAGCAGAAAATCCGCACCTTTTTGCTCGGTTAAACGAGTCACCATTACCATCAACATTGCATCTTTATCTTCCGGTAGGTGGAACATTCTCTGTAATTCCACTTTATTTTTCGCTTTGCCGTGCATATAACTCGGTTTATAGGTCGCAACAATATTCGTATCTGTTTCCGGATTCCAAACAGCATCATCTACCCCGTTCAATACACCATGTAATCGACCTTGTGCTTTACGAGTTTGTAATAAACCGTGCATACCGCCACCGGCAATTTCTTCGGTAATTTCCAACGCATAAGTTGGGCTTACTGTTGTAATTTTATCTGCAAAATATAATCCGGCTTTAAGATATGAAATCTCACCATAAAACTCTAAACCTTCGGCTTGGAAGAAATGCCAAGGTAAACCTAATTCGTGCAGATGATATGAATGGAATCGTCCTGGATACGCAATGTTATGAATAGTAAATACACTTTTTACCGGACTATTCCAGCTTTTCAGGTAAGCACAGGCTAAACCGCCTTGCCAATCGTGAGCATGTAGAATATCTGCTTTACCCCACCATTTATCCAATCCCTCAGAAATTTGTGCACCTAAATAGCCTAAAAGCGCAAAACGTTTATAGTTATCCGGATAATCTGCATAACCTGAGTCATGATATGGATTTCCCGAACGCTGAAATAAATGCGGTGCATCAATCACATACACACCTAAACCATTAAAATAAGTAAAACGAATCGTCACTAAACCGGCAAATGTACCAATTGTTGCCACTTCATTAGTTTCTCCGATTTTCTCCGCTACTTGGGGATACAGAGGAAGCAGCACTCTAACATCATTGCCTGCTGTTTGTTGTGCATAAGGTAATGCTCCCATCACATCGGCTAATCCGCCCGTTTTAATTAACGGATACATTTCTGAGCAAATATGTAAAATTTTCATCTAATTGCCATTTCATTGATTGTAAAAAATAAAAAAATCCGACCGCTTATAGAAACGGTTAAAGGACGTACAATGTACGTCCTTGATCCATAAACATTATCTAAATAGATTGATTTAATTCCGCTTCAGATTGTTGCTTTTGTAAAGCATCCAACATACCTCGCGTAACTAAGACGATTCCGCCTTTACTTACACGGAAGCGTTTCGCATCATCTTCTGCATTTACCCCAATTTGTAAGCCATCAGGAATAACGCAGTGACGGTCAATCACTGCACGTTTAATCACACAGTTTTTACCAATCGTGACTTGTGGAAGAATAACACTATGCTCAATGATTGCTTCGGCTTCAACGTGTACACGATTAAATAATACTGAATTACTGATTTCAGCATCGGTAATCACACAACCACCGGCAATTAACGAGTTATCTAAAGTGCGTTGTCTTTGTTTATTATAATAGAAACGTGCCGGCGCAGTTTGTTGTGGGCGACCGTGAATCGGCCAAGATTCATCATATAAATCTAATTGTGGCTGTTCTGAAACGAGATCCATATGTGCCGACCAATAACTATCAATCGTACCAACATCACGCCAATAAATTGCCCCACTTGCATTTCTACCTTTGCAAGAACGCTCAAACGGATGAGCGTATAATACGCCCTCTTCCACCGCTTTCGGAATAATATCTTTACCGAAATCGTGTGATGTACCCGGCGATGACGCCTCTTGTTCTAACATTTTATAGAGATAATCTGCATCAAATACATAAATACCCATTGAGGCAAGCGATGAATCAGGTCTACCTGGCATTGCTGGCGGATTCGCCGGTTTCTCGACAAATTCTTTGACTTTTAATTTATCGTTTACTGCCATTACACCAAATTCTGTTGCTTGCTCACGTGGCACTTCGATACAACCAACCGTACATTTAGCACCACTTTCTACGTGGTCACGCAACATCTGGGTATAATCCATTTTATAGATATGGTCGCCAGCTAAAATCACGACATATCTAGGACGGTAATGTGATTTCATAATCGCCATATTTTGATAAACCGCATCCGCCGTACCACGATACCAAGTATTCTCATCCAATTGCTGACGAGCCGGTAACATATCAATATATTGGTTACGTTCATACGGAAGGAAAGACCATCCGCGTTGTAAATGGCGAAGTAACGAGTGTGCCGCATACTGGGTAATCACACCCACTTTTAATAAATTAGAATTAATACAGTTTGATAATGCAAAGTCAATAATACGACGACAACCACCGAAATACACGGCAGGCTTTGCTCGTTTATCGGTTAATTCATAAAGACGAGAGCCACGACCACCCGCTAAGATAAGCACTAATGTATCATTAGTAATATCAAGACCTGTTTTTGTAAGATCGTTTTTTTCTTGTGTAAGCATAATTTTCTCCTAGGCTAATATAGGCCTAATTTTCTCTGAAGCACACATACGCCCATTTGCTCCAACTGCAAAGCAATCGATTGCGTACCTGCTACAAAAGTTGCAATATTTTTACCGATACAAAGCTGCCATTTTCCATCAGGTAAAACATATTGCTGGGTGGTTTTCTTGGCATTGATTAAAATCAACCAATGATCTTGTAACAGAATTTGTAACGCTTTTAATTGCTTATTATGCCAATCTGCCACTTCCATCAATGTTCCTTGCGGAGAAAACCATTGAACATCGTTTTCCGTCCACCAATGATTTTGATGAGAAAGCAAAGCGATTCGCTTACGTAATGCAATCCATTTTGCTACATATTCTATTCTTGATTCGTTCACATTTTGCCAATCAATCCAAGTTGTTTCATTATCTTGGCAATAACCGTTATTATTGCCTTTTTGAGAATGTCCTAACTCATCGCCGGCAAGTAACATTGGCACACCATTTGATAAAAACAGCGTTGCTAATAAACTACAAGCGGCTTGATCTCGCAAAATATTTACAAATTCGTTATCCGTTTCTCCTTCAACACCGTGATTATTGCTATAATTATGACTATCGCCATCACGATTACACTCACTATTTGCTTCATTATGTTTGTTGTTATAACTCACGAGATCTTGTAACGTAAAACCGTCATGAGAAGCAAAATAATTAATACTTTTTGCTGGGGAATATTGCCAATACAGGTCATCACTCCTGGCTAAACGTCGAGCAAACTCACCTAAATTGCCACTTTCACATAAGAAAAATTCTCGCATTGCCGTACGATATTTATCGTTCCATTCAGCAAATTGCAGCGGAAATCCACCAACTTGGTAACCATTAGGACCGATATCCCAAGGTTCGGCAATGAATTTAATATGTTGTAATTCCGGTGTTTGTTTGATCTTTTCAAAAAATGGGGATGTCATTTCAAAGTTTGGCGTTCGACCAAGTGTCGTTGCCAAATCAAAACGGAAACCGTCTATATGATATTCATTTACCCAATACACCAAACTATCTATCGCCCATTGGCAAACCTGTGGATGGGTCAGATTAAGAGCATTACCACAACCGGTCCAATTTTGATATTCGCCTTGCTCATCCAACCAATAATAATTTGGGTTATCAATACCTCTTTGACACAACATAAACCCATCTTTTCCGCCTTCTGCCGTATGGTTATAGACTAAATCTAAAATGACCTCAAAACCGTTTTGGTGGAGTGTTTTGACTAAATGCTTAAATTCACAAATCGGATCCTCTTGATTACTTGCCAAACGAGACTCAACGGCAAAATGCCCGATAACACTATACCCCCAGTAATTCGTCTTACCCATTTTTTGCAAATGCACTTCATCTATATAGCGACTAATCGGTTGTAATTCGATTGTCGTGACACCTAAACGCTTTAAATGAGCGATAGATTCAGGATGAGCTAAACCGGCATAAGTACCTCGTAAATGCGGCGGAATTTTATGATTTAATTGGCTAAATCCTTTTATATGCAATTCATAAATAATGGTTTCCGACCACGGATAATATGGTCTTTCCTCATTTTGCCAATCAAAGTTATCTTCATTTACTACAACGGACTTAGGAGCTAAATGAGCATTATCACGAGGATCATTCCACTGAAAATATTGCCATTCATCTTCGGTTTTAGCTGAAGGATTCCCGACAATTTGCTTAGCATATGGATCTAACAACACTTTTTGCGGATTAAATAACGCCCCGTTTTTCTCATCTGCCAAACCACTAACACGAAAACCGTAACGTGTACCGCCCCCGATATTTTCGACAAATAAATGCCATATATCAGCGGTACGCTGCATCGAAAAACGTAATTCTTGGTGCTTATCAAAAATACAAAGCTCAATAGCGGTCGCATTTTCCGAAAAAATTGCAAAATTTGTGCCATTTCCGACCGCTTTCGCACCTAATGGCGTAGGGCTACCCGCTGTTACTTTCATTGCTTATTTTTATATTGTTTTTTCGCTGTTTTTGATTTCTTAGATGCTTTGACCTGAACGGATGCCATTTTTGGCTCACGACTGAGTTTAACTGTTTTCACATTCGGCTGACAACGAATAAAAATCGTCGATAGCGGTGGAATAGAAAGCTCAATCGAAAAATCTTTTCCGTGTGAGGCGATTTTCTCACATTTGATTTCACCATAATTACCTACATTACTACCTTCGTAATATGCTGCATCCGAATTTAAAATCTCAGTATATTTGCCGTCCTGATTCACACCGATACGATAGTTATGACGAACAACTGGGGTAAAGTTACTGACCACAATGATGCTTTCCCCTTCTTTAGCTTTACGCTCAAAGGCAAAGATGGATTGTTGCCAATCATCAACGACTAACCATTCAAAACCTTGAGGGTCATAATCTAACTGATAAAGTGCCGGATATTGTTTATAAACACGGTTCAGATCTCGCACCCAATTCAGTACACCTTTATGCCAACCGCCACCTTGCTCGCCTAATAAGAACCAGTCTAGGCTTTCGTTGTAATTCCATTCACGACCTTGGGCAAACTCATTCCCCATAAACAGTAATTTTTTACCCGGATAACCCCACATATAGCCGTAATAAGCACGTAAATTCGCAAATTTTTGCCAACAATCACCTGACATTTTGCCAAGTAACGATCCTTTACCGTGTACAACCTCATCATGTGAAAGCGGTAATATAAATTTTTCACTGTATTGATACATCATGCCGAATGTCATCCAATCGTGATGATACTGACGATAAATCGGATCAAGCGACATATAACGTAAGGTATCGTTCATCCAACCCATGTTCCATTTATAGTCGAAACCGACGCCGTTTTCCGCTGGACTATGCGTAATGCCGGCAAATGAGGTCGATTCTTCAGCAATCGCAACTGCTCCTTGTCCTTCTTTTTCTAACATTTGATTTGTTTTACGTAGGAAATCTAATGCTTCTAAATTTTCTCGTCCACCATATTGATTCGGAATCCATTCCCCATCTTTACGGGAATAATCGCGATAAATCATTGAAGACACCGCATCAACACGCAATCCGTCAATGCCGAATCGCTCGGTCCAATACAAGGCATTTCCAGAAAGATAATTAAGCACTTCATAACGACCATAATTAAAAATTAAGGTATTCCAATCTTGATGATAGCCTTCTCTTGGATCTTGATGCTCGTATAAATGCGAACCGTCAAATTGTGCTAATCCGTGCGAATCAGTTGGGAAATGTCCGACAACCCAGTCAAGAATGACATTGATTCCTGCCTCATGAGCTTTACGAATAAAAGTACGTAAATCTTCTGGCGAACCGAATCGACTAGTCGGAGAATAAAGACCGGTCGGTTGATAGCCCCAAGAACCGTCAAACGGATATTCAGTAATGGGTAATAATTCGATATGCGTAAATCCCATATCTTTTATATAAGGAATCAGTTCATTAGCGATTTCTTCGTAATTCAACCAATAGTTATTTTCAAGATTACGACGCCATGATCCAAGATGAACTTCATATATAGAAATCGGCTGATCCGCTTCATTAGCTCGACGTAAATTATCAGGTATCGCCATTTTTTCCGGTAAACCGGTCACGACCGAAGCGGTATCCGGACGGAATTGAGAAGCAAATGCGTAAGGGTCCGATTTCAGACGAATCGCACCATTGCTGTCTAAAATTTCAAATTTATAAAGTGCCCCTTTCTCAACATTTGGTAAGAAAATATCCCAAATGCCACTTTCCGAGTGAAAACGCATGGGATTCAAACGCCCGTCCCAATGATTAAAATCACCGACAACCGAAACCCGGCGAGCATTAGGAGCCCATACACTAAAATGTACGCCAGAAACGCCTGCTTGACTTTCTAAATGAGCACCTAATTTTTCATAAGGGCGAAGATATGTACCTTCGGATAAGAGCCAATTATCTAAAGGCAAAAGATAAGACGTAAAACGATAAGGATCTTCCATTTCAATTTCTGCCAATGAATAACCTACTCGTAAACGATAATTTAACGTAGTAAATTGAGTCGTTAAGGTTGCAACAAATAAACCGCAATCATCAATTTTTTGTGTTTCTGCCAAGCATTTACCTTCGCAATCAATAATAGTTACTGAGGTAGCGTCAGGTAAAAATACTCTAATCAAGGAGCGATTATTTACTTGATGTAAACCGAGGTAGGAAAACGGATCTTTACAATAGGCTTGGGAAAGTTGCTCAATAAAAATTAAATCCTGTTTCGAATACGTATAACCACTCATGCTCTCCCCCAACATTTTTTCAGAAACTAAATTATTTTTCTTTTTACGAAAACGTTTGCATTATAGCATTGCCTTTATACTCCTGCTGAACCAGTATTTATTTTTGTGATTAAAATCATACTTTTCTCTGCAAAAATGCGAACTAGATCACATTTTTTGACATTTTTTTAGGTTTGCTAGAACGATTTAGCAAATATTCGAGTACAATATTCCACAATATTTTTATTTTCTAAATTAAATCCAAATAAGGAGTTAAGATGCTCAATTTATCGGCACAAAATATCTGTTTAAATGCTTCTGTAAACAGTAAAGAAGAAGCAATTAAATTAGTAGCGGCAGGTTTAGTGACAAATGGTAATGTAGCGGAAGGTTACGAAGCAGGAATGTTAGCTCGCGAAACCCAAACCTCAACCTTTTTAGGTAATGGCATTGCGATTCCGCACGGCACATTAGATACCCGTCACTTAGTCAAAGAAACCGGTGTACAAATCTATCAATTTCCTCAAGGTGTCGAATGGGGTGAAGGTAATAAAGCATACGTTGCGATCGGTATTGCGGCGAAATCAGACGAACATCTTACTCTGTTACGCCAATTAACAACCGTATTAAGCGATGAAGATGCGGCTGAAGTGTTAGAAAAAACACAAGATGTTGAAGAATTTATTCGTGTTTTAAGCGGTAAAAAATCACTAGCTGTATTAGATGAGTCATTAATTTCATTAAATGTAGATACGCCAAGTTTAGTGACACTTTCTGCGATTAATGCCGGTAAACTCCAAGAAAAAGCGTATGTTACTCAAGCATTTATTAGTGACGTTGTTGCAAATCTGCCGCTTAATCTCGGTAATCAAGTTTATCTTTCCGATTCAGCAAAAGGTAATCAGGCAAATGGTATTGCCGTTGCTCGTAACACAACCGGTCAAACCTTAGTAACGGTTTCCGCAACGGATAATGCACTTCAAACATACTTAAGCCGTTTATTAAGCAATGAAGTAAGAACTCAATTTAGTACAGCGTCTGCTACTCAAATTATTGCTTTATTCAATGGGGAAAATATTGCAAATAGCGGACAAAATCCAACCGCTTCTACTCAGAATATTGCAGGTCAAGTAATCGGCACCTTTACCGTGCGTAACGACAACGGCTTACACGCTCGTCCAAGTGCAGTATTAGTGCAAACCTTAAAACCGTTTGCGGCGAAAGTAACGGTAGAAAACTTAGATCGTGGCACAGCACCGGCTAATGCGAAAAGTACAATGAAAGTGGTGGCGTTAGGCGCAAGCCAAGCACACCGCTTACGTTTTGTGGCGGAAGGCGAAGATGCACAACAAGCGATCGAAGCGTTAGCAAAAGCATTCGTAGAAGGCTTAGGCGAAAGCGTTTCATTTGTACCTGCGGTTGAAGATACGATTGAAGGTACGGCACAACCGCAAGCGGTTGAATCTGCAAAAAATTCTGCAAATCCGACTGCTTCCGAGCAACCGGCTGCGGGTCAGGTTATCGGTACTTTCACCGTACGTAACGACAACGGCTTACACGCTCGCCCAAGTGCTGTTTTAGTGCAAACCTTAAAACCGTTTGCGGCAAAAGTAACGGTAGAAAACTTAGATCGTGGCACTGCGCCGGCGAATGCGAAAAGCACAATGAAAGTGGTGGCGTTAGGTGCAAGCCAAGCACATCGTTTACGTTTTGTGGCGGAGGGTGAAGATGCTCAACAAGCGATCGAAGCGTTAGCAAAAGCATTCGTAGAAGGCTTAGGTGAAAGCGTTTCATTTGTGCCTGCGGTTGAAGATACGATTGAAGATGTAGCACAGCCGCAAGCGGTTGAATCTGCACAAAATTCTGCAAATCTGACCGCTTCTGAGCCTACACTAGAAGGTCAAGTGGAAGGCACATTCGTGATTCAAAACGAACACGGCTTACACGCTCGCCCAAGTGCGGTGTTAGTCAACGAAGTGAAAAAATATAATGCAACTATCGTTGTGCAAAACTTAGATCGAGACAGCCAATTAGTCAGTGCGAAAAGCCTAATGAAAATTGTAGCATTAGGTGTAGTAAAAGGGCACCGCTTACGTTTCGTGGCAACCGGTGATGACGCCCAAAAAGCGATTGACGGTATCAGTGCGGCGATTGCTGCGGGTTTAGGCGAGTAATTAAGGAACAAACAATGACACAACAATTACGTATTGCAACCGTAACCTTAAATCCGGCGTTTGACTTGGTCGGCCGCCTACAACGCATTGAAGTGGGCGAAGTAAATACCGTTGAAACCTTAGGCTTATACCCTGCCGGTAAAGGTATCAACGTAGCGAAAGTATTAGCGGATCTCGGCGTTAAATTAGCAGTTACCGGTTTTTTAGGTGCTGAAAATCAAGGCGATTTCGTTCAATCGTTTAAACAAAACGGTGTGGACGATCAATTCTATCGTATTGACGGTAAAACTCGTATTAACGTGAAAATTACCGAAACCGAAGCGGATGTGACAGACTTAAACTTCTTAGGGTTTGAAATTAGCGCTGAAGATTGGGCAAACTTTACCGCTCAATCACAACAATGGGCAAAAGAGTTTGATTTGGTGGCGGTATGCGGTTCACTCCCTCGTGGTGTAACGGCGCAACAATTCTCACAATGGTTGGAATCACTCCACCAACAAGGCTTAAAAGTTGTATTAGACAGCAGCAATGCGGCATTAACCGAAGGTTTAAAAGCCCATCCGTGGTTAGTAAAACCGAATCGTCGTGAGTTAGAAGTTTGGGCGAATCGTCCGCTAAACAGCTTAGAAGAAGTGATTGCAGCGGCACAAGAATTACGTGCCGGTGGTATTGAGAACGTGATTATTTCAATGGGCGCAGACGGCTCTGTATGGCTCAACAGCGAAGGCGTGGTTCAAGCTCAACCGCCTCGTTGCCAAAATGTTGTGAGTACGGTCGGTGCCGGCGATTCGATGGTGGCAGGCTTAATTTATGGGCTTGCTCAAGGTTGGAATAAAGCGAAAACCCTCGCCTTCGCAAGCGGTACATCGGCATTAGCGGTATCACAAAGCAATGTTGGTATCAGCGACCGAAATGCCCTAGATGAGATTGTGGCACAGGTGAAATTAACTCAATTAGCTAATAATTTGTAATAAAATCCCCCTCTTTAGAAAAGAGGGGTAGGGGAGATTTGATTATAGAGTCAAATTCTCATATGAGTGTAAAGTTATTTCTGCTAAATCTCCCCCCAGCCCCTCTTTGCTAAAGAAGGGAGAAATAAAATTCTCTCAAACTTATAAGGATCTCAAAATGAATATTTCCTTTGTATTCCCTCAATCACGGGGTAAAGCCCGAGCTTTCCTCGTGAATGAAGTATTATCAGCGGCAGCCAAGCAACAAGGTCATCAAGTTGTAAACGCTGAACAAGCTGATTTTGTCGTGTTATTTAACGATGAAATTCCGACTATTGCTGCCGGCAAACAAGGTGCAGTGGTGAATTTAGACCAAGCCTTTACTCAACCGGAAACGATTCTTAAACAAGCGGTCGAAAATGCAAAAACTTTTGCAAATGCAACCGTTTCTAGCGCATCAAATTCAGGTGTAAAAAACATCGTAGCAGTAACCGCTTGCCCGACTGGCGTTGCACATACTTTTATGTCTGCGGAAGCGATTGAAAACTATGCCAAAGCGCAAGGTTGGAACGTTAAAGTTGAAACCCGTGGTCAAGTTGGTGCGGGTAACCCGATTTCTGCGGAAGAAATTGCAGCGGCAGACTTAGTTTTCGTGGCGGCGGATATTGACGTGGATTTAGACAAATTCAAAGGTAAACCGATGTACCGTACCTCAACCGGTTTAGCGTTGAAGAAAACGGCACAAGAATTTGAAAAAGCGTTTGCACAAGCAACCGTTTATCAAGGTGGTGCAACGACTGCACAACAAGCTGAAGGTTCAGCAAGCGGCGAGAAAAAAGGTTTATATAAACACTTAATGACCGGTGTTTCACATATGTTACCGTTAGTGGTTGCCGGTGGTTTATTAATTGCGATTTCATTTATGTTTGGTATTGAAGCGTTTAAAGATGAAACCATCGCAGGCGGCTTACCGAAAGCGTTAATGGATATCGGTGGCGGCGCAGCATTCCACTTAATGATCGCCGTATTTGCCGGTTATGTCGCCTTCTCTATCGCAGACCGCCCGGGGTTAGCAGTCGGTTTAATCGGTGGTATGTTAGCCACGACAGCCGGTGCGGGGATTTTAGGCGGTATCGTAGCCGGTTTCCTTGCGGGTTATACCGTGAAATTCTTAAACGGCGTGATTCAATTACCGGCAAGTTTAACTTCGCTTAAACCGATTTTAATTCTACCGCTATTAGGTTCTGCGATTGTCGGTTTAGCGATGATTTACCTGATCAATCCACCGGTAAAAGGCATTATGGATGCTTTAGTTGAATGGTTAAATTCAATGGGTCAAGCGAATGCGATTATCTTAGGTGCAATCCTTGGTGCAATGATGTGTATCGATATGGGAGGTCCGGTAAATAAAGCGGCATATACGTTCGGTGTCGGTTTAATTGCTTCACAACAATATACGCCAATGGCAGCAGTTATGGCAGCCGGTATGGTTCCACCTATCGGTATGGCGATTGCAACTTTAATTGCACGCAATAAATTTACCTCTAACCAACGTGATGCAGGTAAAGCATCATTCGTGTTAGGTTTATGCTTTATTTCTGAAGGTGCATTACCGTTTGTTGCGGCAGATCCGGTACGTGTCATTATCAGTTCTGTGTTAGGCGGTGCTACTGCAGGTGCGATCTCAATGGCATTTGCTATCACACTCCAAGCGCCACACGGTGGTTTATTTGTGATTCCATTCGTTTCACAACCGTCAATGTACTTAGTAGCAATCGCAATCGGCTCAGTGGTAACCGGTGTGATTTACGCGGCAATCAAACAAAAAGCATCAGAATAATTCTTTTGCAATAAACAAAAACGGAGCTAAAAAGCTCCGTTTTTTTATCTAACACATATCGTTTTTTCTGAAAACTTTTGTAAGTTTGCTAGGAAATTCGACCGCTTACCTATAAAATCCGCCCGTTTTTTTAACCTTAAATAGGACTTTTTAATATGAAGAAAATTTTATGGATTTTAGTGATTGCCGTACTTGCTGTCGGCGGTTTCTCTTTAACCAAATATAATGACTTAATGCGTGCAGAAGAAGATATCAACTCAGTATGGGGTAATGTAGAATCCGCTTACCAACGTCGTGCAGATTTAATCCCTAACTTAGTCAACACAGTAAAAGGTCAAGCAAACTTTGAAAAAGAAACCTTAACCTCTGTGATTGAAGCTCGAGCTAAAGCAACCGCAGTAACCATTGATCCAAACAATGCAACCGAAGAACAAATGGCAAAATTCCAAGAAGCTCAACAAGGTGTAAATTCTGCCCTTTCTCGTTTATTAGTTTCAGTTGAAAAATACCCCGAATTAAAAGCACACGAAGGTTTTTTAAATCTTCAAGCACAGTTAGAAGGTACGGAAAACCGTATCAATGTTGAACGCAATAACTTCAACGCTGCGGTGAAAGAATACAACAAACAAGTGCGTGAGTTCCCAACCAAAATCGCTGCGATGATTATGGGCTTTAAAGCCAAACCACAATTCAAAGCGGAAGCAGGTTCAGAAAAAGCACCAACAGTTAACTTCAACTAATGGATTTATCACGGAAAGCACGGAATGTCCGGATAGATTCTATGTTTTCCGTGAATTTTATGATAACGATATGAAATTATTTTCTTTTCTTTCAAATAAATTGCCTGTTGATACTCAGCGTATCGAACAGGCAATTTCACATTTAGAGCAACAAACCTCTGCCGAATTACGCGTAGTTGTCGAACGTAAAAGTAAAGCAAAAGCCGATGCTATCACTCGAGCAAATCAACTTTTCGATGAATTAAAAATGCGAGAAACTGCTGAACGTAACGGCGTACTGATTTATCTCTCTTTTAAACCACACAACTTAGCGATTGTCGGCGATAAAGCGATTCACGAAAAAGTCGGCCAAGTTTTTTGGCAATCGGTTTATGATGCGATGAAACAACAATGTCAACAAGCGGATTATACTCAAGCAATTTGTGACGGCATTAAACAAGTGGAAGCACAGTTAGTCACTTATTTTCCTCGTTGTGATAATGATACGAATGAATTGTCAAATGAGGTGGTAATTAAATGATAAAAGCGTTCTTTAAGCCGATTTGGTTTATCCTTTTGGTATTTTTCACATTAAAAGCTACTGCTGCAGATAACTACCCTGCTGCACCGAATCCTTTTTATTATGTGACCGATTACACCAAAACCTTAACTCAACAAGAATGGCGAACTTTAGAAGATGCGCTAATTGCTAACCGTACGAAAACCAGCTCGCAAATTATTGTGGTAATTGTGCCATCAACCAATGGCGAAGATGTCGCAAGTTATTCGCATAACTTATTTAATAAATGGGGCATTGGTCGCACCAAAAATAATGAGAATAACGGCGTATTATTACTGATTGCAAAAAACGATCGAAAACTGTTTATTGCAACCGGTCGAGGCTTAGAAGGTGCATTGCCTGATGCGATTGCTTCAACCATTATTCGCCACAACATTACACCCTATTTCAAACAAAACTTATATGCGGAAGGGATTGCCAGCGGTTTATCGGCGATTATGGCGGCAATTAACGGCGAATATGCCGCTTATGATAGTTATGGAGAAGACGCAGGTGAAGAATCTTTAGAGCAAATTGACGGTCTACTGTTCTTCCTTGTTGCCGGTATTGTGATTTTCTTAATTTTCCGACCAGGAAGAAATACGCAATATATTAGCCCAAGTGCCGCAGATCAATTAGGTAGAATCATCATCAATTCATCTCGCCATAGAGGTGGATTCGGCGGTGGCTTTGGTGGCGGTTCTTCCGGCGGATTTGGAGGAGGCTTCGGCGGAGGAAGTCGAGGTAGCGGTGACAGCTTCGGCGGAGGTTCTTCCGGCGGTGGCGGTGCAGGCGGTAGCTGGTAAACAAGCATCTCAAACTCATTATAAGCGGTTAAATTTTGGGGAAAATTTTCAAAAAAACTTCCTAAATTTGACCGCTTTATTTTTTATTTAAAGTAAATAGCATTATTTATTGCGTTTTATCATTATTTCATAAAATTAATTAATTCCTTATTGCTATTTTGCCTATTTTTAGGTATATCTACCCCTAATTAAATTTATGCAATACATAGGAAAAAATTATGAACCAGCCATACTCCGCTATGCGTAACAACATCCATATGCTTGGTGATTTTTTAGGCGAAACCATCCGTGAAGCCCAAGGTAACGACATTTTAGAATTGATAGAAAGTATTCGTGTACTTTCAAGAGATTCCCGAGCTGGTAACGAAAAAGCACGTGAGCAGTTACTAGATAAATTGGCGAATATCTCGACTGAAGACGTATTACCTGTTGCACGTGCATTTAGCCAATTCTTAAACCTCACCAATATTGCCGAACAATATCAGACTATCTCACGTCATCATCAAGACGCATCATTAGGTAACCGTTCATTAGGTGCTTTATTTGCTCGTTTAAAAGCACAAAATACACCGGTTGAAACCGTCATCAAAACCGTTGAGAAATTATTGGTTGAATTGGTGTTAACCGCACACCCAACCGAAGTTACCCGCCGTTCATTAGTACATAAACATGTTGAAATCAATAAATGCTTGGGCCAATTAGAACATGATGATTTAACCGATGCGGAACAAACCAAACTTAAACGCCGTTTAATGCAATTGATTGCGCTTGCATGGCATACCAATGAGATCCGTGCGGCACGTCCAACACCAGTTGATGAAGCTAAATGGGGCATGGCAATTATTGAAAACAGCTTATGGAAAGCCGTACCTGATTTCTGCCGTGAACTGAATTTCCAATTAGAAAAACATTTTGGTGTACAACATGACGTAGCGCTTGCTCCGGTACGTTTCTCTTCTTGGATGGGCGGTGACCGCGACGGTAACCCGTTTGTTACCTCGGAAGTGACACGCAAAGTGTTACACATGAACCGTTGGAAAGCAGCAGAGTTATTTTTAAATGATATCAGTGATTTAGCCGAAGAGCTTTCCATTGTACAGTGTACGCCTGAATTCCGTGCAAAATATGGTGATCATGTTGAACCGTATCGTGTTGTGGTTAAAGGATTACGTGCAAAATTACAGAAAACTCTCACTTACTTTGGCGAGCTTATTGAAGGCAAAGTAACTACTATTGATCCAAACGAAATTATCACTTGTGACAATGAATTATGGGAACCGCTTTATGACTGCTACCGGTCATTACACGCTTGCGGTATGCGTATTATTGCAAATGGTGGTTTATTAGACTGCTTACGCCGTATTCGTTGCTTCGGCTTAGGCTTATCTCGTTTAGATATTCGCCAAGAAAGTACCCGTCATGAAATGGCAATTGCTGAAATTACTCGCTATATCGGTTTAGGCGATTACGCACAATGGACCGAAGACGACAAACAAGCATTCTTAGTACGTGAATTAAGCTCTCGCCGTCCTTTAGTACCGACTAACTGGACACCAAGTCCTGAAACACAAGAAATTTTAGATACTTGTAAAGTGGTTGCACAACAACCTGAAGGTACAATTTCCGCTTATGTGATTTCTATGGCACGTGAAGCTTCTGATGTGTTAGCAGTACATTTATTATTAAAAGAAGCCGGCTGTAAATATACCGTACCGGTTGCACCGCTGTTCGAAACATTAGACGATTTAGACCATAGTGAAAAAGTGATGACCGATTTATTTAATATCGGCTGGTATCGTGGCGTAATCAATAATTACCAAATGGTGATGATCGGCTATTCAGACTCAGCGAAAGATGCCGGTATGTTAGCGGCAAGTTGGGCGCAATATCGTTCACAAGAAGCGTTAGTCAATTTAGCGGAAAAATATCATATCGAATTAGCCTTATTCCACGGTCGTGGCGGCACAGTCGGTCGTGGTGGTGCACCGGCACACGCTGCATTATTATCACAACCGCCTCGCTCATTAAAATCTGGTTTACGTGTCACCGAACAAGGCGAAATGATTCGTTTCAAACTCGGTTTACCAGCCGTTGCGGTAGAAACCTTAAATCTCTATGCAAGTGCCATTTTAGAAGCTAATTTATTACCACCGCCTGAACCAAAACAAGCGTGGCGAGATATTATGAACAAAGGTGCTGATATTTCATGCGAAATTTATCGCGGCGTTGTGCGTGGTGAACCGGATTTTGTCCCATATTTCCGCAGTGCGACACCGGAACAAGAATTATCCAAACTGCCGCTAGGTTCTCGTCCGGCAAAACGTAATCCGAACGGTGGTGTAGAAAGCTTACGTGCAATTCCATGGATTTTCGCTTGGATGCAAAACCGCCTGATGTTACCGGCTTGGCTCGGTGCCGGTGCAGCACTTCGTCAAATGATTGAACAGGGCGATGAAGCCACCCTTAAAGAAATGTGTAAAGAATGGCCGTTCTTCTCTACCCGTATCGGTATGCTGGAAATGGTCTTCTCAAAAGCGGATTTATGGCTTGCCGAACATTATGACCAACGTTTGGTCGCAAAAGAATTACACCGTTTGGGTAAAGAACTTCGCACGCAATTAGCGGCGGATATTCAAACTGTTCTCTCGCTTTCTCATGATGGCCAATTAATGGCAGATTTGCCTTGGATTGCAGAATCGATTGCATTACGTAATGTATATACCGATCCGCTAAACTTATTACAAGTCGAGTTATTACAACGTTTACGTAGTCAAGGAGAAACCCAAGATCCCGCTTTAGAACAAGCTCTAATGATCACGATTACCGGTATTGCCGCAGGTATGCGTAATACAGGCTAGCATTGCTAAAAAATCAGTAAAACAGACCGCTTATCTACTATAGTAAGCGGTCTTTTTTATAGAAAAGTTTACGCATTCTTACGAGATTTCTCGCTTTCGGTCGCTATATCCCTTTTAAAAATTATGTTAAAATCACAAATTGTGTTTACTCTATTTAAACGTTTATGAATATTCGACTAAATATCATTCTATTAGTAATTGTCGCAGCTCTGAGCGGTTGGTATTTCAGCCAGCAGAAGCCGGAGAATGATGGCTTAGATCAATTAATTAAAAAAGAAGGAAACCCTGACTATACCGGCAATAAAATGAGTACATCGGTATATGATATAAAAGGGAATCCGCAGTATTTCGCTCAAGCTGATGAAATAAAGCGTTATGAATCAACCGAGAGAACGGAATTTTTAAAGCCGTTTGTAGACTTATTTGATAGCAAAACAGCACTAAAACAATGGAAAGTTAGTGCCGATCACGCAGAAATTACTAAAGAAAAGATATTAAATCTAACAGGTAATGTAAAATTACAAGCACTTGAGCCGACCTCTCGTTTACAGAAAATTGAAACAGATAAATTATCAGTTGATTTAAATACACAAGATGTATTTACCGATAGTGTTGTGAAATCTGTCGGCTTAGGCTTTACTACCAGCGGGACAGGTTTAAAAGGTAATTTGAAACAACAGGTTGCAACAATTACTAAAGATGTAAAAACCTATCTTGAACCGACAATTATTCGACAATCTAACGAAAATAAAGATTAGAGATTTCGATCTCCTAAGGACATATAATGAAATTTTTAATGAAAACAGTCGTTCTCACGACTTTACTCGGAGCAAGTATTTCTGCTCATGCACTCAAAGGCGATACAGATCAACCGATTAATATTGATTCCGGAAGCCAATCTCTAGATATGAATAGTAATGTTGTTGTATTTAGCGATAATGTTGTCATTACTCAGGGTTCGATTCGAGTTACAGCAAGTAAAGTAACAATCACGCGTCAAGAGGGTAAAAAAGAAACGATTGATGCAAATGGTTCTCCCGTGACTTTCAAGCAAACACTTGATAATGGAAAACCGGTTAACGGCAAAGGCAACAATGTTCATTATGATTTAAATTCTGAGTTCTTAACCCTAATCGGCAATGCAGAATTAAAACAGCAAGGTAGTTTTATTAAAGCAAGTAAAATTACTTATGATGTCAAAAAACAGCAATTAAAAGCAACGAGCGGAAATAAATCACGTGTAAGAACCGTGTTAATTCCAAATGAATTAAACAATAAGAAAAAAATAGGTAAGTCAATGCCAACGCTTTATGCAGAACATTTAGCAAAAAGCTATAAAAATCGCCAAGTAGTAAAAGATGTCAGTTTAAATGTGAAAGCAGGGGAAATTGTCGGCTTACTTGGCCCGAACGGAGCAGGCAAAACGACCACCTTCTATATGGTGGTTGGTTTAGTTCGTCACGATCAAGGTAAAATTCGTATTGATGAGCAAGATATGAGTACCTTACCGATGCACGACAGAGCAAAACAAGGAATTGGTTATCTTCCTCAAGAAGCCTCCATTTTCCGCCGTTTAAGTGTTTATGATAACCTTATGGCTGTTTTGCAAGTGCGTAAGGATTTGAATAACCAACAACGCAAAGCACGTGCCGATGAATTAATTAGTGAATTTCATATCGAGCATATTCGTAATAGCCTCGGTCAATCACTTTCAGGCGGTGAACGTCGCCGTGTTGAAATCGCCCGAGCATTAGCAGCAAACCCACAATTTATTCTGTTGGATGAGCCTTTTGCTGGGGTTGACCCCATTTCTGTGATTGATATCAAAAAAATCATCGTTAATTTAAAAGAACGAGGCTTAGGCGTATTAATTACTGACCATAATGTACGTGAAACGCTTGATGTTTGTGAACGTGCCTATATTGTTGGTAGCGGTCAAATGATCGCAAGCGGAACACCGACAGAAGTATTAAATAATCCTGATGTAAAACGTGTTTACTTAGGCGATCAGTTTAAACTTTAACTTTTAATCTATATGGATAAGTAAATTTTTACTTATCCAAATAATAGTCATATGAAATTAACTGAATTTCTAACACCTGATAGAATCCGTCAGGGCGTACTTGTTTCAAGTAAAAAAAGAGTACTTGAATTAGCCGGTAAAATTATTGCGGAATCATTAAATAAAACAAACCCTAGTTCTGAAGAAGAGTGTGTCTGTCCAATTGAATGTTTCAGTAATTTATTTAAACGTGAGAAATTAGGTTCTACCAGTATCAATAACGGTATTGCTCTTCCTCACGCTAAATTTCCTTATTCTACATCCGAGATCGAAAAGCCAATAGCTGCTTTTATCCAGCTTGAAACACCGATTGATTACGAAGCGAGCGATAATAAAGAAGTCGATCTTATTTATGCCATTATGATCCCGGAAAATTGTTGCGAACAATACAAAAACGGCCTGCAAGAAATTGCATATAAATTAAGCGATAAAACATTAGCTAAACAATTACGTTCAGCAGATAATATTGAAGATATTTGGCAATTATTGGTTTATGCCGATACTCATATTGAAAGTCAAGTATCATAATCTTGATGTATTTTATTTTAGAGGAAAGCTATGGAATTAGTTATTATTAGCGGACGATCCGGTTCGGGAAAGTCCGTTGCATTAAGAGCTTTAGAAGATGTCGGTTATCACTGCGTAGATAATCTCCCTCTACCGCTTATTCCTCAATTAGCTGAGTTTCTTTCCAGTTCAGAGCGTTCAGCCGTTGTTAGTTTAGATATAAGGAATTTACCGGAAAATCCGCAAAGATTAGAGGAATTACTCGCTACATTATCAAAACTCACGATTAACACTAAAATTATTTTTCTTGATTGTGATCGTAACACACTTATTCGTCGTTATAGTGACACTCGTCGTTTACATCCTCTCTCAACGAAAGATCTTTCATTGGAAAGTGCGATTGATTTAGAAAGCACGTTATTAGAGCCTCTTTTTCAACACGCCAATTACATTATTGATACCACAAATATTTCTTCGCACGAGTTAGCTGAAAATTTACGCGGTATTTTAAGAGGATCCAGTGATAAAGCCCTTAAAATCGTATTTGAATCCTTCGGTTTTAAATATGGGTTGCCAGCTGATGCGGATTATGTATTTGATGTACGTTTCTTACCTAACCCACATTGGAATCCAGAATTACGTCCAATGACCGGTTTGGAGCAACCTGTCATTGATTTCTTAGAACGCCAAACCGAAGTACATAATTTTATCTACCAAACTCGTAGTTATTTGGAAATGTGGCTGCCAATGTTAGAAAAAAACAATCGTAGCTACCTTACGATTGCTATCGGCTGTACTGGTGGTAAACACCGTTCTGTATTTATCGCAGAACAACTGGCAAAATATTTCCAAAGCAGAGATAAAGATGTACAAATTCGTCATCGTAGTTTGGAAAAGCATCATAAGAAAACAAGCTAATTAACATGCGGTCAAGTCGACATAAATTTTTGCTGATTTATGTCTAAATATGACCGCTTCTCATTTATACGATACTTATATGAAATCAGCAGATATTGTCATTATTGGCGGGGGAATGGTCGGGCTTGCTCTCGCTGCATTACTAGCCGATACCGATCTTCAAATTAAAATTATTGAGCGGTACATTCCGAAAACCGACCAAACATTCTCTAATCGTGTTAGTGCGATTAATGCCACTAGCGAGAAAATGCTTAAACAGATCGGTGCATTTCAACTTATTCCGCCAGAACGTTTATCGCCTTACCAAAAAATGTCGGTATGGGAACAGGATAGTTTTGCCCGCATTGAATTTGATAATAATGATCCTGCTATTCAGCAATTAGCACTCCATCAGCTTGGATTTATTATTGAAAATAATCAAATCCAAACGGCACTATGGCAAAAAGTTAGCCAACAAAATAATGTCGAAATCATTTTAAGCGCCCCTCAAACGATTGGGATTAGTGAAAATGGTGCTTTTCTAACCTTAGAGAACGGTGAAATGATTAGTGCTAAATTAGTGGTGGGAGCAGACGGTGCGCATTCTTGGTTACGAAAACAAATTCATATTCCGCTAACGAGCAAGGATTATGAGCAAACTGCGTTAGTATGTAATGTTAAAACAGTAGAATCGCATCAATATACGGCACAACAGATTTTCTCTCCTGAGAGTATTTTGGCGTTTTTACCGTTACCGGATCAACACCTCTGTTCTATCGTATGGTCTTTGCTACCAGATAAAGCTCAACAATTACAAGCGTGTGATGAGCAACAATTCAATCGGGCGTTAACCATCGCTTTTGACAACCGTTTGGGTTTGGTTGAAGTACAAAGTGAAAGATCCATTTACCCACTTGTTGCTCGTTACGCCCGTGATTTTGCTCAATCTCGAATTGCATTAATTGGTGATGCTGCTCATACTATTCATCCGCTTGCCGGACTAGGTGTGAATTTAGGATTTGCAGATGCCATCACATTAGCAGAAGAAATCAAACAACACTCAGTAGTAGGTAATGATATTGGTGAATACCGTCATTTACGCCGCTTTGAACGAATCCGTAAAGCCGAAGCTATTAAATTATTAACGGCAATGGAAGGATTAAAGCAACTGTTTAACGGCAATCATCCGCTCAAAAAATTTATTAGGGGTGTCGGGTTATCAGTAACTGATCAATTACCACCGTTGAAAAAATTTTTCTTAGCTCAAGCTGTTGGTATTTAACCTAATTGCTTACTTTTTAACCAAACAACTAAGGTATACAAGTTTTTACTGAACTACTCTTTTCAGTACTGGTCTATTATCGGGTACAATCAACAGCTTCCCTTTAAGGGAATTTTAATCTTATTTTTAAGGAATACTAATGAAAAAATTAGCAACACTTGGTGCAGTAGCACTTTTAGCATTCAGCGTAACAGCATGTAACAAAGCAGATCCTGCTGCAGATTATAAAAAATTCCAAGAGTGGTACCAAATGCAAGAGAAAACTCAAGCGACTGCTCAAGCTGAGTTCCAAAAACAATTAACTGAAGTAATGGGTCAACAACAAAAAGATCCTAAAGCGTTAGAAACGTTATTAAACAGTTTCGCAGGTAAAGTACAAGAAACATTAAAAAGTTTAGATACTATTGATGTAAAAAGCGAAGAAATTAAAGCATTAAAAGATAAAACTAAAGCAGTTTTAGGTTTATCAAACGAAGTCTTAACCGAACAAGTAAAACTGATGGCAGCACCAACAGCTGATCAAGCTGCTCAACAGGCAATTCAAGCTAAAACTCAACAGTTAACTCAAACAGCTCAAGAACTTCAAAAATTACAAGCTGATTTAAAAGCAAAATTTGAAAAATAATTTTGCGAATCTAAGCTAAAATAAATCAAGGTTAGTGCCGAAAAGGTACTAGCCTTTTTCCACATAAATAGGTAATAAAATGACAAAATTCACAAAAATTAGTGCCACAGCATTATTTGCTTTGTTTTTAACTGCTTGTGATAAGCCGGCTAATAAAACTACTGAACCAGCGACACAAGCCCCAGCAACTCAAACACAACCGGAAGCGACAAAACCAGTTGAAAAAGCTGCGGATACCGGTGCGGAAGATTACAAAAAATTCCAAGAATGGCAACAAGTGCAAGAGAAATCTATCGGTGATGCAATTAATGCAGAAATCGAAAAATTAGGTGAAAAAGCAAAAGATGCTGCACTTATTCAAGATACAATGAATAAAGCTGTGCTTGCTCAAATTGAAAATATCCAAAAAAGTGCCGCGACTTTAGATATCAAAGATGCACAAGTAAATGCACTGAAAGATAAAGCACTTGAAGCTATGGCATTAGGTGCTAAAATGATTGCTGAAAATGATAAACTTGCAAAAAATCCAACACCTGAAGCACATAAAGCATTTAGTGAATTACAAGCTCAATTAGATAAGATTGCAACGGAAGGTCAAAAAATTGAGGCTGAACTAACTGCGAAATATGGCCCAGCTCCAGCTCCAGCTCCAGCTCCAGCTCCAGCTCCAGCTCCAGCTCCAGCTCCAGCTCCAGCTCCAGCTCCAGCTCCAGCTCCAGCTCCAGCTCCAGCTCCAGCTCCAGCTCCAGCTCCAGCTCCAGCTCCAGCTCCAGCTCCAGCTCCAGCTCCACAAAAATAATATTTACCGGCTAGGCTTCTGCCTAGCCTTTTTACATTAAATTAATACCGCCCAAAATGTACAACATAATAAAAACGATACTTTCTTTTGTTATTTTTTTAAGTCTTACTGCCTGTACCTCAATACAAAAAAACCACTCTCCACAAGCTGATTTTCAACGCTTTCATCATTGGGATGAAGTTTACGGTAATGATTATATTCAAGCGACCGCATTTGCAATGTATGGGTTAGAAACTGCCAAAAATTCTCATGCCCGAATTGAGGCAATGCAGCATTATTTAGAAGAAGTCGATACCATTCAGGCTTCTTTAGACTATTTGGATATCCAAAATAATGAAATTCTTCCCATTAAAAATATTGGATTAAGGGCTTTGCAATTAAGCCAAGAAACCTTCAGAGATATGATTAAATTAGAATCTCAACCTAATGAAGCCTTGGCTCAATCAGTTCAAGATAAAGGGAAAATGATTACCCAATTAGGTAATGAAATCTCACATGAAAAATTAAAATTAATAAAAAAATATCAACTATAAACCAAAGGACGCTAAATGCGTCCTTTTCTTTTTTATTGCCAACCTAGCGCTTTATTTGCGATATTTTCTCGCAATAACTTGCTATGCGAAATCGCCAATAATCCTAAATTCCTGACCGCTTGCAACGGTAAAAAATCGCAAGAAAATAATGAAACCAGACCGCTTGTTAATCTGATAATTTGTGTCTGATCTAACTTTCTTGATTGTTCAAATTGATTTAACAATGCAAATTCGCCTAAGTCTTTGCCTTCTGCAGAGGCTTTTGCCAACAGTTGTGCAAGGGTAAACAGATCTCGCATTCCAAGATTAAAGCCTTGCCCCGCAACCGGATGCAATAATTGTGCAGCATTACCGACTATCGCCAAACGATGATGAATATGCGATTGTGCTTTTTGCGAAGTGAGCGGATAAACAAACCGCTTGCTGACTTGCTTGAACCGCCCTAATTTCCAACCAAATTGCTGCTGTAATTGTGAAAGAAAATCTTCATCGGCAAGGCTCAGCAAATCTTCTGCTTGTTTCACACACCAAACTAATGACATTCGATTATCACTTAACGGCAATAAGGCTAACGGCCCTTGCGTCGTAAAACGTTCAAAAGCCTGTCCTTGATGCGGTTCACTAATTTCTACATTGGCAATCAAAGCTGATTGTTGATAATCCTTCAATAACTCGGTATCAACGCCACATTGTAGAGCAATCTGGGATTGAACCCCGTCTGCTGCCACCATTAATTGTGTACGAATTTGTTCACCACTTTGCAGTCTAATCAAAACCTCCGTTTGTGACCGTTCAAAATGAGTAATTTGATTCGGGCAAAAGCAATGAATATTTGGTTGTCGCTCAATACAAGCGGTTAAAATTTTGCCTAATTTCGCAAGTTCAACCACAACGCCTAATTGTGCTACATTTAGTTCACTCGCTTTTAATGTCGTTTTACCGAAATGTCCGAGATCCGATACTTGAATCTGCTGAATCGGTGTCGCAATTTGCTGAATTTGTTCGGCAAGTGAGTTGCCGACAAGCGGTCGAATTTGAGCAAATTTTTGCAAACTGCCTTGTGCTAAAGCGATACTACGAGCATCAAAGCCACCCTGTTGCGTGTAATTAGGCAACTGTTTTTCAACGATTGCAATCCGCATCTTATGTTGTGATAAGCTGCTTAACGCCAATGCCAACACAGAACCAGTCACTGCCCCACCGACAATAACCACATCAAATTGTTCGCCCATTTCCACCTCTTATTCAAACACACGCAACACATCAAGCGGATAGCTTTCTCCGCTCAAGTAATCTTCGATTGACTGACTAACTAATGGATTACGTTCGCATTGTCCCTCTTGCTGAATAAAGTGCTTAAACTCTTCCAAACTTAGCCAAAAACCTTGGGTAATATCACTATCTTGCGGTGAAATTGGTGCAAAGTCGTCTAGCTCAACCGCAAATACAAAACGTAAATAATCGGTCTGTGAACGAGGTGCATGCCATTGATAAATCTTAATTAAACGTTGGGCTTCAGCACGAATCCCTGTTTCCTCAAATAACTCTCTACTCGCCCCTTCTAACAACGTTTCATTTGCTTCCAAATGCCCTGCCGGTTGGTTTAAAGTTCGCTTACCGTATTCGATTTCTTCCACAAATAAAAATTTACCTTTGCAATGCACTACACAGGCTAACGTGATATTCGGTTTATGCATATTCATTCCTCACTTTTCCGCTTAAATGACCTCAATTAACGGCTTCGCATCGTTCGCTTCAAGTAAACGCCCTACCCTAAATAAAGACACATTGGCTTGTTTGGCAATTTGTTGTACCTTTTCAACCGCTTGCGGACGTACCGCAATCAACAAACCGCCTGATGTTTGCGGATCACACAAAATCGCCTTTTGCTCATCGGTCATGGCTGAAATCAGATGCCCATAACTATCAAAGTTACGATTTGTTCCGCCCGGTACTGCACCTTGAGCGATATAGTCTTTTACACCGTCTAGCGTATGTACTTCAGCAAAATTCACTTCGGCACGCAGATTAGAGCCTTGGCAAATTTCGCTCAAATGCCCTAACAAACCAAAACCGGTTACATCCGTCATTGCCGTCACCTCTGCTAATTGTGAAAATTGTGCGCCAATCAAATTAATCTGACACATCACATCACGTGCAAGATTCTGATGTTCCGCTTTTAATAAACCTTTTTTCTCAGCAGTTGTCAGCACACCGATACCGAGTGGTTTAGTTAAAAACAGTTCGCAACCGGCTTGTGCCGAAGCATTCCTTTTCACCTGTTCGGTACTGACCATACCGGTTACCGCTAGACCAAAAATCGGCTCAGGCGAATCAATCGAATGGCCGCCGGCTAAAGCAATACCGGCTTGCTGACAAGCAAAACGCCCACCCTCCACAATTTTTTGCGCCACTTCCGCCGGCAACTTGTTTACCGGAAAGCCTAAAATTGCAATCGCCATAATCGGCTTACCGCCCATTGCAAATACATCACTTAACGCATTTGCTGCCGCAATACGCCCGAAATCAAATGGATCATCCACAATTGGCATAAAAAAGTCCGTCGTGCTGATAATGCCAACACCATTACCGATATCATACACGGCGGCATCATCAGCGGTTTCATTACCCACTAATAAATTCGGATCAACAAATTTTTCAAGCTGACTTTGTAAAATTGTCCCTAACACCTTAGGAGAAATTTTACAGCCTCAACCGGCACCGTGACTGTATTGCGTCAAACGAATCGGTTCTTCCGCCATTTTATACCTCGTAATCTATTTCTGAATTTTGTTATTGTACGCCAACAAGCGGTCAGATTTGAGTGATTTTTTATAAAAATAATCGCCGTGATTCAAAACGACACGAAATGTCGCATTAATCTTTTACGATAACGGCTGATAAATTACATTTTGGTTATATAGGTCACTGAATATGTTTCGTAAAATTTGTTCTTTCTTTAAAAGTTTTCAGCAAAAAAACTCACAAACTAAAACCGTTTCACAACCGCAATCTAGTCAATCGCCCAAAGTTACAATATTGCCTAAAAAATATAGAAAACGTTATCCGATCATCACCCTAAAACCCTCCTTAATTACACCGAGAAATAATCGTATTACCGTTACGCCTGAAAGTAAGATTCGCTTTATCGGTATTGGCAGTGCCAGGCAAAATATCTTAATGGAAGTAGCAAATGTTTTACCTGAACAGGATTATCTATTAATCAATACCAATCTGATTTCTCTACGTAAATCATCGTTTAATACGCTACATATAGGCAATTCTCCTGTGGGTTGCGGCCCCGATCCGCTACTTGCTCAAGAAGCGGTGAAAATAAGTGAACCGCAACTTATTGAAGCAGTCACCGGACAAGATATTATCGTTTTATTTTGTGGTTTAGGCGGAGGAAATGGTACGGGTATTGCTCCGGAAATAGCTCGTTTGGCCAAAGCACAGGGCTGTCAAGTTTTGGCATTTATCGTCACACCTTTTTATTTTGAGGGTAATAAACGTAGCCGATTGGTCTATTTCGCCAAACAAAAATTAGCAACCGCTTGTGATATTTGTGAGCTGTTTAATAACAATGATTTATTAAGGCTGGCAGATACAATCACAATGGAAAGTGCAATTCAAACACAAAATGCTCTCATTATTCAACGTATTAAGCATTATCTAGGACTTACTGCTAAACGCCCATTTCACATCAGTATCTATAAACAATAAGTCCCCTTGGAGAAAATATGTTTGTTCCAATACAAGAACCAAATAATCTAATTATTCGCCTTATCGGTATTGGCGAATCAGGCGGCAAACTTATTCAGAAAATGATAAAAAAGCCAGCTGAAAATGTGTTTTATATTGCCATTGATCACAATGAACAGCGTTTAAGTAAAGTGATGGCGCATCATAAATTACTTGTAACCTCAGTAGAACAGCAACAAAAAGCGATAGAATTACTCAAAGGTGTCGATTTCTTACTGATCTATGTTGATATTGATAATGAAGAAGACTTTAATATTGCTCAAGCATTGATTCAAACAAGCAATAACACGCTTGTAGTGATTGCTGCCCAATATTTACAAGAAAATGCTCAAATTATTGCACGTACAAAAAAACTCCATACTGATCACAGTTGCATAGTACATTTTGACTTACAGAAAGAATGTGAAATTTATCAATTAGCTGAGCAAGAAGCGAAAAGTCATCTTGAACAAAGATTAATTCAATTTTCACACCTACCGAATATAATGTCCTGCCCAGGGTTAATTAATATTGATATTCAAGATGTTTGCTCAATCCTTTCGGGAGCGGATAACGCATTTTTCATAATCGAATCTGCGTCCGGAAAAAATAGAGTAGAATTAATTATAAATAAATTTATCGAACAGGCTAAATTTAGATGTGCCAGTCAAGTTGATGCTGTACTTATCGATATACAATCAGGCTTAAATCTTGAACTTGACGAAATTAATCTAATTCTGGATGGAATTCATTCGATAAGCAATGAAGCCGGTACGATAATTTTTGGTACATCAATATCCGAATCAGACTCGGAAACTCTTACTGTTATGGGGATTTTTTCTTGTTTTTGCTAGTAAAACAAGCGGTTAAAAATACTAAATTTTTTGCAAAACAAAGCCCTCAAAAGAGGGCTATCTTCTACACACAATCACTGAGAAATCATCATTAAATCTTTGTCGTTTTACATACTTTCTATAAGCAGTAATTTTTTCTTCAATATTTTCATACTGTTGCCAAATCTGTTCTCTAATATTCTCAGGGACAAAATCAGGCAAACCGTCAGAACAAAGCAAAAGTATTTCATCTGGCTTAAGATAAAATGTTTGAGTAAAAATCTGAAAATCACTTTCTTCAAAATCCGCAATTAAGCAAGATTCCAAACCATTATATAGACCTGAATACTCTATATCCTCTATTGCGATTCCATCTGCTTTTAATCTTGAAATTAAAGTATGATCTTGGCTTATCTGTTGCCATTTTCCATTCGCTGAGATTTTATATGCTCGACTATTGCCAACATTAATTAAATTAACTAATCCATCATTATCTATTTGGCAAGCTACGAATGTAGTCGCACTACCTAAATATTTCTCTGAATAAGTTTCGCAAAATAATTGATGTTGATAACGTAACCAAGAAGCGGAAAGACTTTCGCAAGTTTTTAATTGATTCATAAAAAATCGGCTTGCTAACTGGGAGTTTGGGCTATGAGAAACCCCATCAGCAATACCGATAATTACGGATTCTTTCTGCAACGTGACCTTTTCTGCTAACTTCAAAATATATTGGTAAACCTCAATGCCATTAAATAATGCATCTTGGTTTACTCTTTTATGTTTAGCCGATTGTTGGGTAAAATAAATATTAAACATATTTATCCAATAATTCTCTCACAAACTTTGGCACAATTTCAGTTGCTTTTCCCTGATGGCTATAATGAAATGAGGAATGTTTTTCACTCGGTTCTAAATTCAGCTCCACCGTCACAGCACCGGCTCGATCCGCAATATTCACAAAGCCTGCTGCCGGATAAACATTACCGGAAGTACCAATCGAGATAAAGTAATCACATTCCCATAAAGCATCTTCAATACGATTCATTTGTAGAGGCATTTCCCCAAACCAAACGATATGTGGGCGTAATTTTTGAGGAGGCTGGCAGCATTGGCACAGGCTCTCATCCGTAATATCTTCTTGCCAGTCATATACCGTTCCCTTTCTTACACAACGTACTTTAAGCAGTTCTCCGTGCATATGTACAATACGTTTACTGCCCGCACGTTCGTGTAAATTATCTACATTTTGTGTTACCAATAAGAAATTATCGCCTAGCTTTTCTTCTAATTCTGCTAAGGCTAAATGTGCTGCATTAGGTTGCACATCTGCATCAAATAACCTTGCCCGGCGTGCATTATAAAAACGTTGCACTAATTCAGGATTACGCATAAATCCTTCAGGGGTTGCAACATCATCGACTTTATGATTTTCCCATAATCCGGTACTAACTCGGAATGTTTCAATTCCTGATTCCGCAGAAATCCCCGCCCCGGTTAAAACCACCACTTTTGGTAAATTTTTATTCATTATTTACTCCTTCAAATTTTTAAGATTACCTTGAATAGCCTCATCTATTTTACGCTTATACTCAAGTCCTCTCCCAGTAGTAGGGTAACTCACAAAACATTTTTCTACTTTTTCTAGTTGAATAAAGGAACATTTTTTAAAATCAGCAAATAAACTTAATGAATTTAAAAATGACGTATTATCTTTAGCATATTCAATAAATTCTCGTGAATACATTTTTTGCCACTTATTTACAATCTGTTTAAATGTTTTATAACGTTTATGATTAATTAAACAATAAACCACTCCCTCTTGAGTATGAATTTCATAACGTAAACAAGCCATTTTCTCTTGTAAAAATGTAGATAAATTGAATGAGGAATGTTCAGGACGTTTACTTTGTTCCGTAGATAAATTACGTTCCCCATTTGGGTAAATAAAAACTTTTTCGTCTTTTGAATGTAGTGACCAAATTTGATTCATTAATGCCAAATTTTTAGCTAACTTAACCTCGATATTTTTATATAATTTAGCTTCTGATAATAAATAATCTGTGATAGCTTGCCAATTTGCATATTCTTTACCAAACTGTAAAAGCGTTCCTTTAAAATAACCAGCGCCGTTTGCCGTTCTATCATCAATCAAATACTCACCTGCATTTAAGTTTTTATGATGGCTTAGAATTAAACGCTTATAAAATACATCACCAAAATAAGTTTTAATCCAATTTAATTTATCTGACCACGCGCTAGGGTTTTCCCACGGAGCAGTAGATAATACGTAAATGTCGTAGTGTTCTTTTAAGTGTTCTACGGCTTCTATTGCACCATTCATTGGCTTCATGAGTGAAAAAATATTAGGCACGTCATCTAATCGACCTGCATATTGTTGTCGAATTTCATCAGATAATTGTTCAATACCTGATTTAAAATCGACCAGTACATTATCCATATCAATATATAAAATTGGTTTTTGCATTTTTTGCTCCTTTTATGCTTATCAAAGAATACAATAAACTAAACAACGACAATTTGTGTCATAAAAAATAAGCGGTGAAATTTTACAAATTTTCTGCAAAATTTCACCGCTTATCTATCGCCTTACTTCCCACATTGCATTAAGCGTTTTTAATGCTTCGAGAATATTCATTTCTAAACTTAAAAAATGCATTTTAGGGACTCCCGAATCTAACTTATTAACCCTAATAAGACCTGCTTTTTTAGCTTTAGCGGTGCTTTCTGAAAATCTACGGACAGTAGGAATCGTTTTCCCTGCACCAAGCTCAATAACTACTAAATTTTTTACTTGCTTTACCCAATTCTGTAATGCGATTTCTTTTGGTGCATAATGTTGTTCACAAAAGAAATAATCATCAAACATTAATACGTTTTGACGAGCCATTTCCCCACAATGGGGACAAATTGGTGTTTTATTTAATACTCGGCATTGCTGATCATCTGTGATTGGTTGAAAATCCGTTACCCAACTTTCATCATTACAGTTATAAAAGCATTGCGTACGAAAAATTGTGCCGTGAATTTCATACACTCGTTCATCTGAAAAGCCTGCCTTTTGAAAAGCACCATCAACATTGCTGGTATAAACAAAATAGCCATTCGGCATTTTTTCTGCCCAAGATCTTAAAATCGCATATCCCTCGTGTGGTGGTGTTTGGCGATATTGATTCAAACGATGCCCCCAAAACCAATAAGATAAATCGGGTCGTTCAATATATGCTTTTGGCGTTGCGATTTGCATAAAAGAGAGATGAAATTTTTCTAAGGGCGGATAAGCATTCCATAATCCGCCTGAACTACGGAAATCAGGTAACCCTGAATCTGTGCTCATTCCTGCACCCGCCGTAATTAAGATTCCATCTGCTTTGGCTAACAAAGAAATCGCATAATCAAGATCGTTTTTCATTTTTACTCCTGTTTTATTTCCATTTTTTATAAGCCATCGATAAATTATGTCGCTTAACAAAAATAAACTGTTAAAAATCGCAATAAACGAACTTAAAAACCAATTCTTCTAGGTACTTTTCCCTGTTTAAGGCGACATTCATCTTCCAATGCATCAATCCATTCATTCTCATTTTCAAAAGGAGCAAAACGGTGACGGCGAGCCACAGCAGCAAAATCACCTTGTGTTAACATAGGAAGTCGTTCAATTTTTTGCTGAACATTTTCTGTAAAATTCAATTCAAATTTAGCCGCTTGAACTTTGGCTAATGCAACACTTTGCTGCGGTTTGAGGTAATCAAACTGTAATTTTAAATCGAAACGGCGAAGTGCTGCCGGATCAAGTTCATCAAGCAAATTGGTTGAAACCACCATTAAACCTTCAAATTTTTCAATTTGTGTGAGCATTTCATTGACTTGGCTATGCTCCCAACTACGTTGTCCGCTTTGTCGAGTAAACAGAAAACTATCCACTTCATCTAAAATCAGTAACATATTCTCATTTCTTGCTCGTTCAAAAGCAGCTGCAATTTTTTGCTCCGTTCCTCCTACATACATATCCAATAAATCAGATCCTTTTAATACAAGTGGCTGCATTTCAAGCTCTTGTGCCAACCATTTTGCCCATGCCGTCTTACCTGTTCCTGGTACACCATAACAGCAAATTCGTCCGCATTTTGTTTGTTTTAATCCTTTACTGATTTTATAAATATCCACTTTGCACGAAACGAAATCCAAAGAATAGTCTGCTTGTAGGCTGTCAGTAAGCGGTTCGATTTTCTTAAAACCTTGTGCCTGCAATGTTTGATTGAATAGCGTTCTGCTCTGTTCGGCAAAGGCTACTTGACTGTTAAGTTTAAGGCTGGTAACGACTTTTAATGTTCGTTCTAATATTGCCGGAGATAAGGCTGGAATTTTCGCAAAATGCTGAATATAACGTTCAGATAACTGTTCTCCGGCTAAGTTACGAATTAAATGTTCTTTCTGCTTATAAGGTAAATCAGGCATTTCAAAAATAATATCAAAACGACGTAAATAGGCGTTGTCCATACTATGGATATCATTTGAAATCCAAATCATAGGGACAGGATTATTTTCTAAAAAATGGTTTACCCACGCTTTATTCGATTGTGCAACAGAACGTTCAAATAAGCCGGCTGAAAATACATCTTCAATCTCATCAAAAATGATAATACCACTGCGATCCGTTAATAATTTTTGTGCTAATACACAGCTGTTCAGACGTGTCTTTGCATTTAGCGTTTCACCATCACTATCTGAGAAATGTAGCATATAAGTATCAATTTGAAGTAGCTTACCTAATAAAGTTGCAAATTCGGTTTTACCCGTTCCAGGTAAGCCGTGAAGTAAAATATTTACACCTTTTTTATGCGTATCAACCGCTTGTCGGAGATAATTCAGCATAATTTGTTGCATGGATTGAATATGTTCAAAATCAGCTAATGTCAAATGTGGCTCTGCCGCCGGAATTAAGCAACGAGCTAATAGACTTTTTTCCGTTAATGGTTCATTAAGAAATTCATCAAAATCTAATGTCTCTCCCCATTCTAAATAACCTTCAAGATCAGTATTATGACGAGATTGCTCAATTAGCCCATAGGTTTTTAATTTTTGATTTTTTGCAAGAGCTAATTTAACGGCTGATTTATCTAGTGAACATAATTTACTGATCCAGCCAATTGCAGAAGTAATATTTACCGAACCTAAAAAATTAAATCCATTTTCAATGATCTCTTCATGCTTTAAGTGAAAAACTAATGTAAAAATCGCTTTTTCAACCTCATTCAACTCAATATATTGCGTTAATTTATTAATATTTTGATAAGCAATTTCTAACTCACTCGGCACGGAGAAAGGGCATTTTTTAATTTCTTGATAACGTTTTTGCAGCAGTAATTTCACACTCGAAATACTTTCTTGATTATCCCATTCATTATTCAACCCTAATGCATAAGCTAACGTATCATCACTCCAACCATGGGAACGAAAAAAGTGATTAAAGCCATTATGTTCACACAAAATCTTAAGTAAAAGTTTTTCAGAAAAAAGGGATACAGTTGGTGGATTTAAATTATATTCGCTACTCATAAAACGGCTCCTTTTGCTGATTTCACATCAGTAATAATAAAGGACACTACGACAATATATGTCGCATAACACTTAAAATACCCTTACAACTCTGTGACATATTATGTCGCAATATCACTGAATTTTTGTAAATCTTCGATCTATATCGCAAAACTACTCAAATATATTTCCGCATATTCCACTAAGGTAATGATGTCAATAAAAGGAGAAAAATATGACAAACCCAATCGAAATCTATCAAGCTGAAGACGGCTCAACTCAAGTTGAAGTTCGCGTTGAAAATGAAACCGTTTGGTTTTCACAAGCTCAAATGGCGAAGATTTTTGAAACCTCAACGGATAATATCAGTTTACATTTAAAGAATATTTTTAATGAGAAAGAACTAGAAGAAATTCGAACTACCAAGGATTTCTCGGTAGTTCGAGTAGAAGGTAATCGTAAAGTTACCAGATAAGTCAAACACTATAATCTTGATGCCATTATTTCTGTTGGCTATCGTGTAAAATCTAAATCCGCTACTCAATTTCGTATTTGGGCGACCACTCGTTTAAAAGATTATTTAACGAAAGGCTATGCTATTAATCAAAAACGTTTTCAACAAAATGCCTATGAATTGGAACGAGCCTTAGCTTTAATTCAAAAAACGGCAAACTCTTCGGAATTGACGATTGAAAGCGGGAGAGGGTTGGTCGATATTGTCAGTCGCTATACTCATACGTTTTTATGGTTGCAACAATATGATGAAGGATTGCTAATCGAACCTAAAGTTCAAGTTGGAGGAAAATTACCCATCATTGAACAGGCTAAACAAGCATTACACGAATTAAAGCAACTATTAATAGTTCGAGGAGAAGCCTCCGAGTTATTCGGGCTTGAGAGAGATAACGAACTTTCCGCTATTTTAGGTAATCTTGAACAGACCGTATTTGGTGAACCGGCTTATCCAAGTATTGAGGCAAAAGCAGCACATTTACTCTACTTCGTCGTCAAAAATCACCCGTTTGCTGATGGAAATAAACGAAGTGGTACTTTCTTATTTGTCGATTTTCTACATAGAAATCAACGCTTATTTAATCAAAACAATATCCCGATTATTAACGATACTGGGCTTGCGGCACTCACATTATTAGTTGCTGAATCCGATCCGAAACAGAAAGAAACTTTAATTAGATTGATTATGCATATGTTGAAAGGATAAAGTTAAGCGGTAAGATTCGCAAGATTTATTGTAAATCTTACCGCTTGCTTTTTAAATCATCCAGAAATTACGTTTCTCTCAATATCCCAAATATCCGTTCCAAATTTACGAATCCACCAAGTTAGCATTTCATTATCAGGAACAGTAGCTTGGATTCGGTAAAACGCTTCTGTTTCTTCTAAAATTTGCTGATCTTTTGAAAGCGGTGTTTCCGTTAAATGAAAACCTGCAGAATGAGAGATAGAGAAAGTCAATTTAACCATACTGCCATCACCGAAACCGAAATTTCCCTGTTCTTGATAGTGTTTAAGATTAAAATCTTTCGGATATTCAAAACTAAAAGTCGAAACTGTTGCTTTTTTAATACGATGTAAAGCAAGATGACGATAATTTTCAAACCCCTCATATTGCACAACCAAATACATTGCCCCCCCTTGTTGAACCAAAGCAAGTGGCATCACTTGTGCTTTATTTTTCTTACCGTGCTGATTTTGATATTCGACATTCAGTAATTTATTTTCAAATAATGCCGAACTGACCGCTTCAAAAATATCAGGAGAAACTTTCGCAGGAAGTAACGGCTGGCTGGTCGGTACGCTGCTGACTTTATCCAACCATTTATATTCAAGCGTTTCTTTACCAAATTGTTTTTGATAACGTGCTTCATCAAAAAACGGTTTGAGTGATTTCATTAAATTCGCCGGCAACAGATTCTTTAAATGTTCCTCCGCCAACATTAATAATAAAGATTCGTGAGCGGTTAACGTAGAAATTGCCAGTCCTTTCGCTTGTTCTTTCCAACGATAAGCATGCTGAATATCACGCTCATCTTTTTCAATATCAAAATGTTCACATAAAATATTTAATGTTCTTTGTACGGTACGAATATCTTTATCGAAACCGAGTTCTTCTAATTGGGAATGTAATTGCTTTGCAGTAATGTAACGCCCTTTTCCCTTTGGAATACGACGTAAGATTTCCAATTGGAAAAGGGTATTATGAATATTTTGGGGGCGTTTAGGCATAATTTATTCCTTTGTTTTTTTATTTATTATAGCAATGGCAGGCGGTTAAATTTGAGCATTTTTTTGCAAAATCTCCCCAAAAAACGACCGCTTGAGCTATAATTCTTGGTCAATTTTAAAAGAGGGAAAAATAATGTTTGAACTGAATCCAATTAAAACTCAATTAGCCGATTTAACCGAGCGTACCAACGTACTTCGGGGGTATCTTTGACTTTGATGCCAAAGTCGAACGCTTAGAAGAAGTTAATGCCGAATTAGAGCAGCCGGAAATTTGGAATACGCCGGAAAAAGCCCAAGCGTTAGGAAAAGAACGCTCTGCGTTAGAAATGGTGATCAATACGATTCGAGCGTTGGATCAAGGTGTGGAAGATGTTGAAGGCTTAATCGAATTAGCTGTAGAAGCAGAAGACGAAGATACGTTTAACGAAGCACAAGCTGAAGCCAACGAATTAGAAGAAAAATTAGCGAAACTTGAATTCCAACGTATGTTTAGCGGTCAGCATGATGCGGCAGATTGTTATGTCGATTTACAAGCCGGCTCAGGCGGTACGGAAGCACAAGACTGGACGGAAATGTTACTGCGTATGTATTTACGTTGGGCGGAAAGCAAAGGCTTTAAAACCGAGTTAATCGAGGTGTCGGACGGTGATGTTGCCGGTTTAAAATCGGCAACTGTTAAAATTACCGGCGAATATGCGTTTGGCTGGTTGCGTACTGAAACCGGTATTCACCGTTTAGTGCGTAAATCGCCATTTGATTCGAATAACCGCCGCCATACTTCGTTCGCTGCTGCATTTGTTTATCCGGAAATTGATGATGATATTGATATTGAAATCAATCCGGCGGATTTACGTATCGATGTGTACCGTGCGTCCGGTGCGGGCGGTCAGCACGTTAATAAAACCGAATCGGCGGTACGTATTACTCATATTCCATCCGGTATTGTGGTGCAATGTCAGAACGGTCGATCACAACACCAAAATAAAGATCAATGTATGAAGCAGCTTAAAGCAAAATTATACGAGATGGAAATGATGAAAAAGAATGCGGAAAAACAAGCGATGGAAGAAAGTAAATCGGATATTGGTTGGGGCAGCCAAATTCGTTCATACGTATTAGACGACTCTCGTATCAAAGATTTGCGTACCGGTGTTGAAAACCGTAATACCCAAGCAGTGCTTGACGGTGATTTAGACAAATTTATTGAAGCCAGCCTTAAAGCAGGGCTTTAATTACAAGCGGTTAAATTTGTAAAAAATTTTGCAAATTTGACCGCTTATTTTTTACTCGGGAGCTAGGTTATGTTTTTTGAATCTTTGCAATTTAGTATAGGGGTAATGCTACCGACCATTCTATTGATGCTATTGGGTATTTTTTTACGTCGTCGTAAATTTGTTGATGATGCCTTTTGTAATACCGCCTCAAAAGTGATGTTCAATTTTGCCCTCCCTACTATGCTGTTTTTAAATGTCGTAAAAAGTCCGTTAGATTATTCCAAAGATCTTAACTTAATTTTTGCTGGCTTGAGCGGAACATTAATACTCTATTTTATTGCAGAATGGTGGGCAGCCAAATACATTCGAGAACGAGGCTATCGCTGCATTTTCACGCAAGGTGTTTTTCGTTCTAATGCAGCAATTTTAGGCTTGGCATTAACTATTAATGCCTATGGCGAAACAGGGCTTGCTAGTGCTTCTATTTATACCGCATCACTCGTGATTTTATTTAATGTCCTGAGTGTTATTACTATTTTAAACTCATTAAGTGATCAAAAACCTAATGCCTTTAAATTAGCCTTGGCAGTAACCAAGAATCCGCTGATTCAAGCCATTGTCCTTGGGATTATCGTAAATTATCTGCAAATTCCAATTCCTAAGCCGTTAATGCAAACCGCACAATCGCTTTCAAATATCACTTTACCAATGGCGTTAATTTGTATTGGTGCAACGTTAGATTTTAAAGCCTTAAGTCAATTTCGTCGCCAAAGTGCAGAAGAAAATGAATTAAATAGAGTTGTTATATATGCTTCATTTTCACGTTTAATCTTAACGCCTATTTTCTTATTTATCCTAGGAAAATGGTTCTTTGCTCTTAATCCGATGCAATTAGGTATTTTATTCATTACAGCCAGCACACCGACTGCGGCAGCAACTTATGCTATGGTAAGAGCTTATGGCGGAAGCGGAACAGGATCGGCAAACTTAATCGGCATAACAACTATTGGCTCAATGTTTACCGCCAGTTTAGGTTTACTACTTTTGCATCAATTAAATTGGATTTAAAAGCTATGCAAAATAGATAAAAAAATGACCGCTTGTAATTACTGACAAGCGGTCATTGTTACTTAAAAAGCTGCAAATGAAGAATTAATCTTCGCCCCATACTTCTTTCGCAATTTCTTCTACGTGACGTACTTTCGCCCATTGTTGTGCTTCAGTCATCACATTACCTTCTTCAGTTGAAGCGAAACCACATTGCGGACTTAAGCAAAGTTGCTCAAGCGGTACATATTTCGCTGCTTCCGCAATACGTGCTTTGATCACTTCTTTGTCTTCCAATTCCGGGAATTTTGAACTCACTAAACCTAACACCACACGACCTTTATTATTCGCAAAGTGTTTTAACGGCTCAAAACCTCCAGAACGCTCATCATCATATTCTAAGAAGTAACCGTCATAATTAGTTTGACCGAATAAACCGTCAGCGATTGGATCGTAAGCACCTTCTAATAAATAAGACGATTTATAGTTACCACGGCAAACGTGAGTCGTAACGGTTAAATCTGCCGGTTTGTCTGCTAAAATCGCTTGAATATTCGCAACCGCTTGCGCTTTATCCGCTTCAAAAGTCGGCTGTTGATAATTATTACAGAGCGATCCCCAATACACATCATCAATTTGCAAATAACGGCAACCTGCATCATAAAATGCTTTAATTGCATCTTTATAAGCCTGCTGCACATCTTTAGCAAATTCTTCACGAGTTGCGTAAACACCGTGATCCCATTGTGCCGGATACATTAATTGGTTCGGGCTTGGAATGGTGAATTTTGCTACCGCTCGGCCTGCAACAATCGCATTGAATTTTTTAAAATGTTCAAGGAATGGATGGTTTGGATTCCAAGATACTTTACCGCAGCAACGCGTGTTATACGGACGTACTTCTACACCTTTGAATGCATAGGCTTTTTCAGGTACATAACCTTCGATTCCGTTCAAGTTTTCTAAGAAATCGATATGCCACCAAGAACGATGGAACTCACCGTCTGTTACCACTTGAATACCCGCATCTAATTGTGCTTGTACTAATTTTTTTACTTCTTCTTCAACAATTTCATCACGTTGCTCAAGTGAGATTTTGCCTGCTTTGTAATCTGCGTGCGCTTTTTTCCACGTATCTGTTCTTAAATACGAACCTACTGTATCAGCGTGAAAAGGTAATGTTTGATTTGCCATTTTTTACTCCGTATATTCTTATTTGTTATCACTGAGATTAATTTAAGGGAAATTTTAATTTAGAACAAGCCCAGTCCAGGCTTTTTTCGGATGAAAATTATCTACATTTATGATGAATAAAATTCATAATAATTACACGCCGTATTGTTCACGGTATGCTTTCATTGCTGTTAAATACGGTGCATATTGTTCGGATTTTTCAATAAATTGTAATAAGTCATCAAAATCAACAATTGAGAAAACTTGACAGCAGTAATCACGTTCAACTTCTTGAATCGCAGAAAGTTCACCTTTGCCTTTTTCTTTACGGTTTAACGCAATCAATACACCGGCTAATTCCGCTTGGTTTGCATTAATAATTTCCATTGACTCACGAATTGCTGTGCCGGCAGTAATCACATCATCAACCAATAAGATTCTGCCTTTTAACGGTGAACCGATAAGATTACCGCCCTCTCCGTGATCTTTCGCTTCTTTACGGTTAAAACAGCAAGGTTTGTCCACATCAAATTGGTTTACTAACGCAACGGCAACCGTAGTCGCGATCGGGATACCTTTATAAGCCGGCCCGAAAAGAACATCAAAATTTAGACCACTTGCTTGGATCGCTTGTGCATAAAACTCACCGAGTTTGGCAAGATCTCTACCAGTGTTAAATAAGCCTGCATTAAAAAAATACGGGCTTTTTCTACCCGATTTTAGGGTAAATTCACCAAATTTTAAAACATTACGGCTTAATGCAAATTCAATAAAATCGTGTTTATATTGTTCCATGTTGTTTCCTTATATAAAAAACCACAGATAACACGGCTTTTCACGGAAACTTCCGTTTATTTGTGTTATCTGTGGCTACTCAAATTATTCCGGTGTGATCCAACTCACTGTCCACGAAGCAGTCCCTTCAGGAACTAAAACTTCTGCAAGATACGGCAGCACTTTTTTCATCTGACTTTCTAATTGCCAAGGCGGGTTAATCACTATCATACCGCTTGCGGTCATACCTCGTTGGTCTGAATCCGGTCGTACCGCCAATTCAATTTGTAAAATCTTACGGATTCCTGAATCAACTAAACCACGCACAATACGTTTCGTATGCTGACGTAACACGACTGGATACCAAATCGCATAAATGCCTGTCGCAAAACGTTTATAACCTTCTTCAATCGCTTTCACCACCAACTCATAATCTTCTTTTAATTCATACGGCGGATCGATTAACACAAACCCACGACGCTCTTTCGGCGGTAATGCGGATTTTAATTGCTGAAAACCGTTTTCACGTTTAGTCACCACATTCGCTTTCTTGGCAAATTCTTGGCGTAATAATGGAAAATCATTCGGATGTAGCTCGGTTAAAATTGCACGATCTTGTGGGCGTAACTGATTAACCGCCAACAAAGGAGAACCTGCGTAATAACGTAACTTATCGCCTTTATTAATTTTTTTCAGTTCATTAATGTATAGCGCTACTTCTTCCGGTAAATCCGTACGTTCCCATAAACGAGCGACACCTTCCAAATATTCACTAGTTTTCTCTGATTCCGCACTCAATAAGCTATAACGACCAACACCGGAATGGGTATCAAGATAAAGAAAGCCCTTATCTTTCTGTTTTAATGATTGTAAAATCAAAAGCTGAACAATATGTTTCACAACATCGGCGTGGTTGCCTGCATGGAAGCTATGGCGATAACTAAGCATAATTTTCTCTTTTTTCAATAAGTTAATTCGTTGATTTTAACACGGAATAGTACAGAAAACACAGAGAAATCACACAAGCTGTCACTCACTTATTCAAGTAATAATAGAAAGGATATATATGGATCTTACGATTAAAAACGGCAAACTTATACATCAAAAACAAGTTCCCTCTCCTCATTTCAATATTCGCCCGATACCTAATGATATCTCACTATTAGTGATTCACTATATCAGCTTGCCACCGGAACAATTCGGTGGGAATTTTATCGACGATTTTTTTCAAGGAAAGTTAGATCCAACCATTCATCCTTATTTTGAAGAAATCAAAGATTTACGTGTTTCAGCACATTGCTTAATCAATCGAGAGGGCAAAATTACCCAATACGTAAACTTCAACGATATGGCATGGCATGCAGGATTATCCGAATTTAACGGACGAGATAAATGTAATGAATATTCGATAGGGATTGAATTGGAAGGCAGTAATAATCAACCGTTTACCGAGGCACAATATCAATCATTAGCACAATTAACTAAAGCATTAATGGGAAAATATCCTGACATTACTTTACAACGAATAGCTGGACATTGTGATATTGCACCAGCACGTAAAATCGATCCCGGTCAATATTTCGACTGGACTTACTACAAAAAACTTATTTCTTAAAATATATTAATAAATATTCAACTTTATTTAAACTCTATCAACTAAAGTTATAATTAAACATAAAAAAAATGGGCTAGATAAATTAGCTAGCCCAAATATAATATAATGAATAAAATTTTCTTAGTTATTTGACGATCTTTATCTCACAACAGATATAACATTGCCGAATTAACTATGACTAAGTCTAATCTAATTTTAAATAATCACAAGGTATTTTTTTATAAAATAACAGTTATCTTTCATAAGATTATTTTATATCAAAGTTTAAATAGGAATATATTCTAATATATATTTTTTATGATATTAAATCGCATCTATTTTAAACAATTTTAGAATATAAAAAAGGCTAGGTATTAAACCTAGCCAATATTAGGAATGAATAAAATTTTCTAAGTCATTTGGATGATGACTTGCTCTATAACAAAGTTATTCGTTATAAAACGCAAACATTGTAAATAAAAATTCAATATATGTAAAGTGGTTTTATAAAATAATTTAAATTCATCAAAATTCAGCTTGTGCAGTAAAGGTCATTTCATTGCCTGTAACAGGGTGTGTAATGGTTAAGCTTTCTGCATGTAGACATAAACGAGGCGATAAACTTTTGGCTAACGGATTAGCATAAAATTTATCACCGAGAATCGGATGTCCTAGCGCAAGCGAATGCACTCTTAGCTGATGTGAACGACCGGTAATCGGGGTAAGCTTCACTCGAGTGGTATTATTTGGTAAATGAGCCAATACTTCGTAATGCGTAATCGCCTTTTTGCCTCGTTCATAACAAATTTTCTGACGAGGGCGATTTTCCCAGTCACAAATCAGTGGAAAATTCATTTCGCCGGTATCACCGACCTTTTCACCTAATTTTCCCCAAAGCAAAGCAATATAATGCTTTTTCGGCTCTCGTTCACGAAATTGACGCTTTAACTCTTTTTCCGCCGCTTTACTGAGTGCGAATAACAGAATACCGCTAGTCGCCATATCCAAGCGGTGTGCAGGTTCGGTAAAGCCGTATTTCTGCTGTACACGAGTCATTGCACTATCATAATATTCCGGACGATTGCCCGGTACGGAAAGCAAACCACTCGGTTTATTAATCACTAAAATATGATTATCACGATAAACTTCCGTTAAAAACGGTTCAAGTGGGGGATGATATTCAATTAATGCCATTTTTCTTACCATAAAAAACACGGAATGGACGAATACAAGAAACAAGCGGTGAATTTTGAGCTTTTTCTGCAAATTCCCGCTTGTCGTGGTTTCGGTCTATTCCGTGATAAATACCCTATTCTTTATTACTTACAATGACACGTAAGCTATCTAAACGCCAATTTGCTAATGCAATTTGATTCAGCGATTCAACGCGTTGCTTTTCCAGAGCATCAATTTCATCAGCACGAATATTTTTATTCACCGCTTGTAACGAGGTCAAACGCTGTAATTCCGCACTTAAGGTACTATCTGCATCTTGGCTAGCTTTTTCGATTAATTCCGGTAATTTGGCTGCGATTTTTTGCTCGCTGATACTAATTAATTTTTTAATATCCGCTTGTGCCATTTTCGCAATTTTATTTGCCATTTGTTTATTCACTGGTTTTAACTGCTTCTCAAGCCCTGCAAACGACACTTGAGCCGCTATATCGTTACCTTTATTATCTAATAGGATACGTACCGGTGTCGGCGGTAAGAAACGGGTCAGATTCAAACCTTTCGGTGCTTGTGTCTCGACCATATAAATCGCTTCAAGCAATAAAGTACCTGCCGGTAAGTGTTTATTAATCAGTAACGAAATTGCCGATTTACCGATGTCGCCGGAAGTAATCAAATCAATACCGTTGCGAATCATTGGGTGATCCCAAGTTAAAAACTCGACATCTTCTCGCATTAAGGCAAGCTGACGATCAAAGGTCACTGTCGTACCGTCTTCTGCAATTCCCGGGAAGTCAGGTACAAGCATATGACCGGTCGGGCTAATTACGATAGACTGCTCACCTAAATCTTCCTGTTCTAAGCCGATAACATCAAATAAACTCAAAGCAAAATTGACTAAATGCGGGCTATTATCTTCTTTCGCAATCGCTTCAGCAAGTTCCTGTGCAGCTTCGCCGCCATTTGAATTTAGCTCAAGCAAACGATCTCGTCCTTGCTCTAATTCCGCTTTCAACTGTTGTTGGCGCTTAAAGGTTTTTGCAAGAAATTCGTCAAATCCGACCGCTTGCGGGTTCTTCAGGAAGATTTCCAACTCTTCGCCGAATTCACGGAATAACGCAGCGCCCATCGGACAGGTTTCTTCAAACGCATTTAAACCTTGATGATACCAAGTCGCTAATATCATCTGCATTGAATTTTCAAAACACGGTACATGAATCTGAATGTCATTTTTCTGACCAATACGATCTAAACGTCCGATACTTTGTTCTAATAAGTCCGGATTATCCGGTAAATTGAACAGAACTAAATTACTCGCAAATTGGAAGTTACGCCCTTCCGATCCGATACTTGAACTAATCAATACCTGTGCGCCCTCTTCCATTTGGGCAAAGTAAGCGGAAGCTCTGTCACGTTCTACAATCGACATTTTTTCGTGGAACACTGCCGAACGAATCGCTTCACGTTCACGTAAAATTTGTTCTAACGCAATCGCTGTATCCGCTTGCTTACAAATAACTAAGATTTTCTCATCACGGTGATTTTTTAAGAAGGTAATCAACCATTCGATACGAGGATCAAAATCCGCCCATTTTACCGCCGGATTCATACGTTGGAATAAACGTTCCGGATAAAGCTGATCATCTTTGGTTACACCGCCCATCATCCCCATCACTTTTAACGCATTGGTATATTGACTCGGCATTTCCAAGGTAATTTGATGATACATACGGTGTGGAAAACCTTTCACACCCTGACGTGTATTACGGAATAACACACGGCTGGTGCCATGGCGATCAATCAGCTCATGAATTAATTCTTGACGCACTTGTAAGCGGTCATTTTCTTTCGATTTTTCGCTATTAATCACCTTAAACATCGGTTCGGTATCTTTCTCGCTCAGTAATTCGGCAATACTATTTTGTTCGTCATGACTTAACGGTTTATCATTCAATAAAGTCGCTACTGCATCCGCTACCGGTTTGTAATCTTTTTGTTCGGCAACGAAACTGTGGTAATCATAGAAACGATCTGAATCCAATAATGCTAAACGGGCAAAATGGCTTTCTTGCCCTAATTGCTCAGGCGTTGCTGTTAATAGCAATACAGCCGGTGTCTGTTTTGATAACTGCTCAACAAATTGATAGCCAACACTCGGTTCGTTGTCCGACCATGCTAAGTGATGTGCTTCATCCACGATCAGCATATCCCAATTACTTGCCAAGACTTGTTTCGCACGGTTCGGCGAAGTTTCTAACCAGTCGATTGAAGCGATCACTAACGCTTCGCTATCAAACGGATTTTCGCTGACATCATTACCGTCTTCATCCGCTTTATCAAAATCGCCACAACGTTCTTCATCAAATAATGAGAATTTCAAGTTGAAACGGCGTAACATTTCAACTAACCATTGATGCTGCAAACTTTCCGGCACAAGCACTAATACACGCTCAACTCTACCTGAGAAAAGCTGTTGCTGTAAAATCATACCGGCTTCAATGGTTTTACCTAAACCAACTTCATCCGCTAATAACACACGAGGTGCAACACGCTGTCCGACTTCTTTAGCGATATGTAATTGGTGCGGAATTAAGCTCGCACGAATACCTCGCATACCACGTAACGGCGATTGGAATTGGGCTTGTTGGTGCTGTAATGCTCGATAACGTAAGGCAAAACGATCAGAACGATCAATTTGTGCTGAAAATAAACGGTCTTGCGGCTTGCTGAAGCTCACTTTATGGTCTAACTGCATTTCAGGTAATACAGTTTCTTCACCGGAATCCGTTCGTTTACCTAAATAGATTATAAACCCTTGGTTCTCAACAACCTCTTCGACATCTAACTGCCAACCTTCCACACTATTAATGCGATCGCCTTTTTGAAATTGCACACGTGTTAAAGGTGCAACCGAAAGTGCATAAATACGCTCTTCCTCTGCCGCCAGGAATTGAATGGTAACGGTACGATTATCACTTGCCGTTACAATCCCTAAACCTAAATTATTTTCTGATTCGCTGATCCAGCGTTGCCCTATTACGAACATTTTTTAATCATTTCTCCTACTTATAAATTAACGTCTATTCTAGCAAATTTCAGACTTTAAGCGGTCGGATTATTCGGAAAATTTGCAAATTTTCTATGAAAAAAACCGCTTTATAAATAAAGCGGCTAATGAATAAACAATCTAAATTTTATCTGATAAAACAGGCGAGCGATTATAAACTTTGATAAAGTTTAAACGCTTGTCCATCTGACATACTGGCTAGATAATCGCAAATTACCCGAGGGCGTTTTGCCTGTTCCGCTTGTTGCCAACGTAACGCAATATTTTGTGGCAATAAACGCTCCGGATCAGTGCTTAACATATCGAACAATGCCATTAAAATACGCTGACCTTTGTATTCTACCCTTTGGGTTTTTACATCACAAATCACATATTGATACACAAAGCGTTTTAAAATTTCCAGCACACATTTCACATCATCCGGTAAATACGCATTAAAACGTAATAACGGCTCATCAAAACCCGGTTGCTCACGCCATTGGACATTGGTCACAAAATAATTGACTAACGCCCCGATTACATCTTTACGTTCATAACGATGTTGTGCAAATAATTTCTGGCTAAGGGTCGGTAAAATCGTTTGAATCCAACTAGAAGAACATTGTGCTAATTGTTGCTCTGCCTGTTGCCATGATTGTGGCGTGACCATACCACCAGCAATCGCATCTTCCAAATCGTGTACGCCGTAGGCAATATCATCGGCAAGTTCCATAATGCTGCAATCCAACGATTTATATTGCGTTTTATGCGGTTCAAGCGGATCTTTACTGAAACTTATCGTACGTAGTAACTTACGATCTTGATCGCTTAACGGCGCTAATACCCAATCGAAAAAGGTTAGATCATCGCTAAATATGCCCTTACAGGTTTTAAATTGGTGCAAATTAATATAGGGCGACTCGGCAAATTGCGGACGTGTTTGCGGTTCGGTTTCTTCAAGCAGTGCCGGATATTTAATGATGCCTAACAAGGTTCTGCGTGTGAGATTCATACCGTGTTGCGGTGTATAAGGTTCAAGTTGGGTAACGATCCTAAATGACTGGGCGTTACCTTCAAAACCGCCATACGCACGCATTTTATAATTGAGTGCCATCTCGCCGCCGTGTCCGAATGGAGGGTGTCCGATGTCGTGAGCAAAACAAAGTGATTCAATCAAACTACGAGACGGTAATAGAGCGGTCAGATTTTCGGCTAAATTTGCAAATTTGGGCTCAGAAACAACCGCTTGAAAAGCTTGTTTCTCTCGCAATAATTTCGCACGAATACTACTACCAATCTGTGCCACTTCAAGTGAATGGGTCAAGCGAGTACGGTAAAAATCATCTTCACCGACTGCGTGAATCTGCGTTTTAGCTTGCAGGCAACGAAAGGCTTCGGAATGTAAAATTCTCGCACGATCTCGCTGAAATGGTGAACGGTGGTCTTGCTCCCGTTTTTTATCCGCCAAAAAACGTTCGGCCCAAACATTAGAAATCATCTTCCCCCCTTTTTCATATATAATAACTGACTTTACGAATTTGATTTTACACTAAAAATGGCTCTGTTCTACTCTGAAAAAGCTGCAAAGCAACAAACAAAAAAATCGGCAAAAACGACCGCTTGTCCACCGGTTACTATTCAATCTTTGGACTACCAAGGCTTAGGTGTGGCGAAAATTGACGGAAAAACGTGGTTTATCGAAAATGCCTTACCTAACGAACAAGTTGAAATCCGTGTATTGGAAGAAAAACGCCAATACGGACGGGCAAAAGCGGTTAAAATTTTAAAACCATCCGCCGAACGCCAACAGCCGAGCTGCACACTCTACGGCAAATGCGGCGGCTGCCAAATGCAACATATTCCGCTAGATTTACAGCGTGAAACCAAACAGCAGGCACTTTTTCAACGCTTACAGAAACTGCAATCACAGCCGATTGATTTTCAGCCAATGATTGTCGGCAATGATAAAAGCTATCGCCGCCGAGCCAAATTGAGTATTGCGTTACAAAATAATCAGTTAGCAATTGGTTTTAGAATGCAAAATTCAAACCAAATCATACCGCTTGAACATTGTGAAGTGTTGGTAGAACTACTTTCTCAGCTTATCAAGCCGTTGCAAAGCCTATTTAACACGTGGCAGAACAAAAAGACGCTTGGACATATTGAACTGGTTCAAGCGGATAATACTATTGCGATGTTGGTGCGTAACGTAGGACAACTCCATCCGCAAGATAGCCAAAATTTGCAACAGTTTGCTGAACAATATTCACTTTCATTGTTTGTGATGACCGCTGAAAACGACATCGTTCAATTAAGTGGCGAAGCGCCCTACTACCAAATTCACGGCGTTAAACTGGGCTTTTCGATTCGTGATTTCATTCAAGTGAATGGCAAATTAAATGAAAAAATGGTGGATAAAGCACTGGAATGGCTCAATCTTTCCGCACAAGATCGCGTATTGGATTTATTCTGCGGTATGGGCAATTTTACCTTACCCATCGCTAAACAAGCCGGCTTTGTTGTGGGTGTAGAAGGCGTTCAGCCGATGGTTGCACAAGCCAAGCAGAATCAAGCTACAAGCGGTCTAAAAAACCTAGCATTTTACCAAACCAACCTAGATGAGCCTTTTGCCGATAAACCGTGGGCAAGTGAGCCATTCAACAAAGTATTATTAGATCCGGCACGTAACGGTGCATTTTTCTGTTTGGATCACTTAGCTACATTGAATCCCGAAACGATCGTTTATGTTTCCTGCAACCCTGCCACATTAGTCCGAGATGCGGAGAAACTGATTCAAGCCGGCTATAAACTACAAAAAGCGGCCATGATCGATATGTTCCCACATACCGGACATTTGGAATCGATTTCATTATTTACAAAATAATTAATTCTTCGCCACAGGATAACTTAAACAAAAATTAATTGGTAAGCGTTCTGTGGTGGAAAAATTTGAAAATATTGGAAAGATTTTGAAAGGATATAGAAAAAAAGAAACCCCGTAGAAAACCTACGGGGCAAATTCTTTTGTTCTAATTCTGGAGGTATGAATCACTGTTTTATAAAAGGAGACAAATAAAACAAGAACAAAAGCAAAACTAAAGGAAATTAGTTGGCTCCTCCTGCGGGACTCGAACCTGCGACATATGGATTAACAGTCCACCGTTCTACCGACTGAACTAAGGAGGAACAAAACGAGAGCCATGGTATCGCTAAACCGTTTTAGCGTCAAACACTATAACCTAACTTGTCAATTCTTTGCACATCTTGAATGTTAGCAATTTATTGACAACAAATTTCACAATCTTTAAGTTTTGGCAAGGTCATTTCTCTTACTGAAAAATGTAATCCGTCAACCATCAATAATTTTCCGGATAAACTTTTACCGATATTCAGCAATAATTTAATTGCTTCCAACGCTTGTAAGCTCCCCACCACACCAACGATTGGTGCAATCACACCAGCTTCCACACAACTTAAAGTGCCGTCACCGAATAATTGACTCAAACAGTTATAACAAGGCTCATTTTCCGCATAGGTAAAGACTGAAATTTGTCCTTCAAAACGAATCGCTGAACCGGAAACAAGCGGTCGTTTTTGCACAAAACATTGCAAATTCAGCTGATTTCTCACCGCAACATTATCGGTACAGTCCACCACTAAATCCACTCGCTCAATCAGCTCGGCAAATTCGGCATCACTACATTGTTTATTAATCGCTTCAAGCTGAATATGCGGATTGATTAGGCTTAAACGTGCTTTTGCTGATTCCACTTTCGGTTGACCGATATTCACATCCGTATGCAAAATTTGGCGTTGTAAATTGGATAATGATACTTCATCAAAATCCACCAAAATCAAATGCCCAACACCAGCGGAAGCGAGATATTGTGCTGCACTACACCCCAAACCACCTAAACCAACAATTAATACGCTACTTGCTTTTAACTTTTCTTGTCCGTCAAAATCAACACTTTTTAAAATAATTTGACGGTTATAGCGTAACATTTCCTGATCGCTAAGTTCCATATTCACTCACTATCTCAATAAACTGTTAAACGGCTGAATCGTCACTTTTTCACCGGTATTTACATTGCCTCGTTCCGCTTCTAATACAATAAAACAGTTGCTTTCATAAAAAGCACTAAAAATATGCGAACCTTGCGAACCGACCGGACGTACCGCCACTTCTCCCTGTTGATTAACATAATAGAAGCCACGTTGGAAATCTTGTCGTCCCACCGTTTTTTTCAAATTTGTATCGGCAATAGCGGTTAAATTTTGAGTAAGATTTGCAATACGCTCCACATTCACACCAGCTAATTTAGCTAACGCCGGTTGCACTAATTGGTAAAAAGTGACTAAAGCCGAAACCGGATTACCCGGTAAACCGAAGAACCAAGCGTGTTGCAATTTACCGAAAGCAAACGGTTTACCCGGTTTCATCGCAATTTTCCAAAAACCAATTTCACCCAGTTTTTCTAACACGTCTTTGGTAAAATCCGCTTCGCCGACCGACACGCCGCCGCTGGTAATTAATACATCTGCTTGCTGTTGTGCTTGATTAAATGTTTGTTCAAATACTGCCGGATCATCCGGTAAAATACCAAAATCTAAAATCTCACAATTGAGTTTTTCTAACATTAAACGCACCGCAAAACGGTTGGTATCATAAATTTTGCCTTGCTCAAGCGGCTGACCAACCGAAGTTAGTTCATCGCCGGTGGAAAGAATTGCAACTTTTAAACGGCTAAATACCGGCACTTGTGCAATACCTAACGAAGCTAATAACGGCAAAGTGGTCACATTTAATAAACTGCCTTTCGCTAACACCAATGCGCCTTGTTTTACGTCTTCACCAATTCGGCGAATGTTTTGCCCGAGCTTCGGCGTTTTGCAAAATTTCACTAAAATTTGACCGCTTGTAAGTGTTTCTACTTCCGTATCTTCTTGCATCACCACTACATCGCAGTCCGCCGGTACCATTGCACCGGTCATAATGCGAACACATTCGCCAGCTTTTACTTCGCCGTTAAACAGATTACCGGCAAAAGATTTACCGGCTACGGTTAAACGTTCAAATTGAGCAAGATCCGCTAAACGACACGCATAGCCGTCCATTGCTGAATTATCAAAGCTCGGTACGTTAATCGGGGAAAATATGTCTTCTGCTAAAATACGGTTAGCACATTGATTAAGCGGTAAATTTTCGATTTTAGTGGGGGAAGGTAAGCGCTCCAACATATTGGCTAACGCTTCGGATAAAGGGAGTAATGCCATAACTCTTTTTTAATACCTTAAAATGTAATGTATAAAACGATAAAGGGCGTAAATACGCCCTTTATTTGATTAATGCTGATTAGATTGTTGCTTTTCAATTTTCTCTACTGTTTTTTTCAATTTATAACCAAAAGCAATCAGAGCAAATGCCATTAAATATAAAAAAATAATCATTTCTACATTCATACATTTTCCTCCTTAAAGATTAGTTCACTCATTTTCTCTCGAGTATATTTTGCAATGATTAGACTACAATAAGCAATCAAAATCAAGCCTCCAATACCAAAAGCCTTAAAGATCAAACTTTCTTTGCCGAAGAATACCACCGGCAAAGCAATAATTGAAACTTTAGCAAAGTCCTCCAACATTTTCGCCCAAGCTTCTACCGTTTCTTTTTTAGTTGGAAAACAAAATAAATTCCACATAATTTCTCCTTTTTTCATCGTGATAAATGTAAAAAGAAGATGAATAAAACACCAGTGTTTGAGTGCTATTTTGCGATCAAAATCGCAAAACTCACAAATGACATAAAATAAGGTAAAATAGCTTAATTTTGTAAACCTATCATCAAAATAGACCGCTTATAATGATTTTTTTCACTGATCTTATCTTAAAACGTGGACAATCCGTCCTTTTAGAAAATACCTCCGCCACCATTCATACCGGTCAAAAAGTTGGGCTGGTTGGTAAAAACGGCTGCGGCAAATCTTCACTTTTCGCTTTAGTGAAAGGTGAATTACAACCGGAAGGCGGCGATATTTCTCTACCAAAAAACTGGGCGATCTCTTGGGTAAATCAAGAAACACCTGCTCTTGAAATTTCCGCATTGGATTATGTGATCCAAGGCGATCGCGAATATACCGGTTTAATGAGCCAATTAGAGAAAGCCAATCAAGAAAATAACGGTAATCAAATTGCCATGATTCACACCCAGCTGGATACGATTGACGCATGGACGATTCAAGCTCGTGCGGCAACCTTGTTAAACGGTTTAGGCTTCACTAACGAACAACTTTCCTTACCGGTGAAATCGTTCTCGGGTGGCTGGCGTATGCGTTTAAATTTAGCACAAGCACTTATCTGCCGTTCTGATTTGCTGCTACTTGATGAACCAACTAACCACTTGGATTTAGATGCGGTGATTTGGCTGGAAAAATGGCTAACTAACTATCGTGGCACACTATTACTTATTTCCCATGACCGAGATTTTCTCGATCCGATTATTGATCGCGTGATTCATATCGAAAATCAACAACTAAATGATTACACCGGTAACTACACTTCATTTGAAATTCAGCGTGCCACCAAAATCTCACAACAAAATGCCGCTTATGCACAACAGCAACGTAAAGTTGCGCATTTACAGAGCTTTATCGATCGCTTTAAGGCTAAAGCAACCAAAGCGAAACAAGCACAAAGCCGTATCAAAGCCTTGGAAAAAATGGAACTGATTGCACCTGCTTATGCGGATAGCCCGTTTGAATTTGAATTCCGTCCGCCACTCGCTTTGCCAAGCCCATTATTAATGATGGAAAAAGCCAGCGCAGGTTACGGTGACAAAACTATTTTAGAATCGGTAAAGTTGAATTTAGTCCCTGGCTCACGTATCGGCTTACTTGGTCGAAACGGTGCAGGTAAATCTACGCTGATTAAATTACTCGCCAGCGAATTAGCACCACAAACCGGACATATTCAATTAGCCAAAGGTGTGCAATTAGGTTATTTCGCTCAACATCAAGTGGATACGTTACGCTTTGATGAAAGTCCGTTATGGCATTTACAGAAAATTGCACCGGAATTGACCGAACAAGAAGTACGTAATTATTTGGGTGGTTTTGATTTTAAAGGCGACAAAGTAAAACAAAATGTCGGCTCGTTTTCCGGTGGAGAAAAAGCTCGTTTAGTGTTAGCGTTAATCGTATGGCAACGCCCAAACTTACTGTTGTTGGACGAACCGACCAACCATTTAGATCTAGAAATGCGTCAAGCACTAACCGATGCACTCACTTATTATGAAGGCTCACTGGTAGTAGTTTCGCACGATCGTCATTTATTGCGTAGTACGGTAAATGAATTTTATCTAGTACATAATAAAAAAGTCGAAGAATTTAAAGGCGATCTGGATGATTACCAAAAATGGTTAAATGAACAAAATACGCTGGAAGCGGCAAAAAATTCAGGAAATTCAACCGCTTGTACGGAAGAAAAAGCGGATAATAGTGCGGTAAATCGCAAGGAACAGAAGCGTTTAGAAGCGGAGTTACGCCAACAAACCGCACCATTACGCAAAAAGATCGCACAGTTAGAAAAAGATCTTGAAAAAGCGAGTGAAAAACTAAATCAGCTCGAAACACTACTAGCTTCAAGCGAAATCTATGAAGCGGAAAATAAAGCTCAACTAACCGAAACACTTGCGAAGCAAATCGAAGCGAAAAAAAACGTTGAAGAAATTGAAATGGAATGGCTTGACTACCAAGAGCAACTTGAAGTATTGCTCACTTAACAAACAACCGGTAGGAATTGCAAATTTTTCTGCAAATCCTACCGGCTGTTTATTTACTTTCCCGTATTTCTATATTTCGGTGTTATTTCACTTCACGGATCATAATTTCAGACGGAATAACTGAGCCTTGCCAATATAATTCCGAAGCAACTTTTGCCGCTAATTCAATGTATGCTTGGCTAGTTTCGTGTTCCGGTGCTGCCACAACTGTTGGCGTGCCAGCATCTAAATCCTGACGTAAACGAATATGCAACGGCATTTGTCCTAATACTTGCGTACCGTATTTCTTCGCCACTTTATCCGCACCGCCAGTGCCGAAAATATCTTCGTGGTGACCGCAATTTTGGCAGATATGTACGCTCATATTTTCAATCACACCCAATACCGGTACAGAAACTTTTTGGAACATTGAAATCCCTTTTACTGCATCTAATAATGCAATATCCTGTGGCGTCGTAACCACTACCGCACCGGTTACTGGAATTTGTTGTGAAAGGGTAAGCTGAATATCGCCCGTACCCGGTGGCATGTCAATCACAAGATAATCCAGTTCTGTCCACCACGTTTCATTCAATAATTGGCTTAACGCTGAACTTGCCATTGGTCCACGCCAAATAGTTGCATTATCTTCCGCCATTAAATAGCCGATTGAGTTCGATTGAATCCCATAAACTTCAACCGGTGTAATATGTTTGTTATCCGGAGAAGTCGGACGTTGATCCTGAGCACCTAACATATGTGGAATTGACGGACCGTAAATATCTGCATCTAAAATACCTACTTTTGCCCCCTGTGCTTTTAATGCTAAGGCAAGATTTACTGAGGTAGTTGATTTACCTACACCGCCTTTGCCTGAAGTCACTGCAATAATATTTTTGACACCGTTTACTGCCGGATGATTATTCGCACGTTTTAAGGTTGCAATCTGGTAATTTAAAATCCATTTTACCTCATTTGCACCGCTAATTTGTTTAAACTTCGCTTCCGTTTCCGCTTTTAATGCCTCAAAACCGCTGTTCCAAGCAAACGGCATCGTCAATTCTAAGCGTAAAATACCTGCACCTAATTCCGCTTTCTTAAACGCATTCAGTGCGATTAAATCTTTTTGCAGTGTTGGATGAGTGAAATTTTGTAAAACAAATTTAATTTCACTTAATTGCTGTTCGTTAAGTTGATTCATCGATTAATCCTTAGGTTTCATTCGATATAAGTGTTTACTATAAATTACTTCACTATCATTATTTAGATCAATACCTAAAACGGTGGGATCTAATGCCACTCTGCGATAATACTGAAACATCGAAAGTACCGCAACATCATCATCAATTTGTTTTACGATACTTTGAATAAGCTCTGTTTTTGCTTGCTCGCTTAAATTCTGATTTTGTAATTGTTCTAACTGTTGATCCACTTGCGGATTATGATAATTACTTTTGTTATCCGCACTTTTTGAGTGGAAATGTAATAAAAATGGTAACGGATCAGAATAATCCGCACACCAACCGGCTCGACTTATTTGATACTGTTTTTTATCTCTCAAGGTTAATAATTGTTGCCAATTTACCGCTTGAGGCTGAATCTTAATAAGATCTGACTCTCCCAATGTACGAATGATTTGATTCGCAATCTCCGCATGTTTATGTTGTTCATCGTAAGTTAACGTCAGTTTTAACGGATTAGTCGAGCTAATTCCGGCCTGTTTCAGCAGGGGTTCTATCACTAATGGATGCCATTGACGCTGGGTTGGTTTCAGCATATTTTGGGGTAATACCGAAAGATTGGCTAAACCATATTGTTGAGCAATACGAGTAGATAAAATCATCGTTTTAATTGCTTGGCGAACTTCCTTACGACTTAGTTGTGGATCGGCTAAATTAAAATCATAATAATAGTTACATAAGCGTGGAAATTCCCAAATATTATGCTGTTGCCCTTCTAGCGGATTTTCAATGACATCAAAGGGTTTAATTGATTGTAATACCGAAATACGATGATATTCCACTTTTACAAAGTCCATATTATTTTTGACCGCTTGCAAAGCCAACATTTTATCTGTATTTGCCGTTAAATAATAATCACCGTTTGTGACTAATTGTTTCCCATCCGGCGCTTTACCTTGAAACGTCGGTAATAATGCAATATGAGCCAACATTTTCGGCAACATCGGATTCGGTTTGTTTAATTGAATTTGTAATGTGGAATTATTCAGTGCTTTAATACCCAATTCGACCACAGATTTTTCACCGGCTAATATTGCTTTAGCATTATTCAGTTGCATATAAGCTAAATAAGGTGCTAACGGCGAACCGTTTTTAGGGTCTGCCAAGCGTTGCCAACTTAATACAAAATCTTGTGCCGTTACAGCAGCCCCGTTCGACCATTTGGCATTTTCATCTAAAATAAACAACCAATCTTTATGATTATCAGTAAACCAAGTCTTCGCTACTGCCGGTTGCACAATACCTTTTTCATTATATGCCACTAATCCGACAAGCATATCCCTGAGAGGCGCACTATCTGCAGAGGAATAGGCAAAATGTGGATCTAACTGAAATCTATTAGTATAAATTGCACGTTTTAAAATGGTACGATCAATTTCAGGTAATATTTCGACTTTTGGCACAGAGGCTTGTTTCACTGGCAAATTTTGGTCACAACTTAACAGCATAAAACCGATGAGTACGCTGGTAAGATTTCTCAAGAATTTAACCGCTTGTTTACAAGATGGCATTATTCCTCCTGCTAGTGAATTGAAGTAAGACCGGAAATAAATTACCCAATCCTGCCACAATAATTTCAATACCGAGAGCCATCAGAATTAATCCCATAATACGAGTAACTACATTTGAACCCGTTTTACCTAATTTTTTAACTAATGGTGCGGAAAAACGGAATAAGGTATAACACACTATCGCAAAGGCAATAATTGCAATACTAAAACCGATATAATCTGTAATATGGTTATAGCGCGTTCCCCAAACAATCGTAGAACCAATAGCTCCCGGCCCTGCCATAATCGGCATTGCTAAAGGCACAACGCCAATATTCTCGTATTCGCTCACGTCAGCATTTTTTTCTTCTTTATTTTGTTTATGCTCACCTAATTTTCCGCTAATCATCGTCATTGCAATACTTACAATCAGGAAACCGCCTGCCACACGGAAAGAATCTAACGAGATACTAAACGCATCTAAAATCAATTTTCCAAAAAACAGGCTGACTAACAAAATAATACCAATCGAAACCGAGGTAACTAAACTGGTATGATTTCTTTCTGCTTCATATTGGTGCGTAGTCATACTAAAGAAAATCGGCAATGAACCGAATGGATTTACTATCGCAAATAATCCAATGAAAAATTGCAAATAAATCGCAAAATTAATATTGAGTTCCACTAACGCCAACCTTTATAAATAAAATTATCTGCCATTATATAGAGTAAGATAAATAAGACAAAATAAAAACGCCTAAAACTTAGGCTTTAGGCGTTTCTCTTATTTTATCATTCATTGAAATTAATGGCTTGATGATTCTGCTTGTCCCATAAAATCATCATTAATCTCAATCTTCGCTTTTGCACGTAAGTCTTTTAATAAATCATTACGTAATAAAAGCTGTTCCGCTTGATTAAACTGGCTTGCTAATGACTTAAACTCATCAACATTACCATCTGTAACTTTATCCAATGCAACAATAATCACATCACCTTGCTGATTTTGAGCCACTTGGTAAACTGCTTTATCAGTCGGCTTCGGCATTGTAAAAACGGTTTGAGCTAATGCTGGGTTATCGTTTTCAGCTTGTACAAAAACTAATGTTTGCGGATTACCAAAAGTCACATCAACAGATTTACCTTCATTTAATGCTTTAACTTGTTGTTCCGCTTTAGTACGAAGCACTTGTTCTGCTTTCTGCTGTTTTACTGCAAGGTCTAGCTCACTTTTCGCTTCGTCAAAACTTTTAACTCGTTCAGCTTGGTAATCACTTACACGTACAAATATCGTTTTTGGTTCGTGTTCTGTACCAATATCCAACGCATCAGAATTTTGACCGTTTTGACGTAACTCACCGCTAAATAAGGCTTTGACCACTTTTTCATGATTAAGCTCCGCCGGTAAATTTTGCTGAGTAAATTGTGCTGTTTTTTGCACTTTTACGCCGCCGGCTTGAGCCACCGCTTCTAAACTGCCGTTATTTTCAAACGATTTGTTCGCCATTTCACGAGCAATATTAGAATATTCAGTTAACAATAATTCTTGGCGAATGGTTTTTGCAATCTGATCTTTCACTTGCTCAAGCGGAATCACTTTTTCGCCTTTACGCTCTAATACTTTAATGATGTGATATGCACCATCCACATTCACAACCGCACTAACCTGACCGGCTTGTAACGTTGCAGCCGCGTCTTCAAACGCTTTAGGGAAGGTACCGGCTTTCGCCCAACCTAAATCACCGCCTTGTGTCGCAGATAATTTATCGGTTGATTTACTTTTTGCTAATGTAGCAAAATCCTCTCCTTTTTGAAGCGCTTCCGCTACAGCTTTTGCCTCAGTTTCATTGGCTAATTGAATATGAGCAACACGAGCTTCACCTTTTGTTGCATAGTCCGCCTTATTTTTTTCATAATAAGTCGTAATTTGCTCATCATTCACTTGCACATTCTTTGCTACGTCAGCCGGCGTTAAAGCAACATATTCAACCGTCAATTTTTCCGGTTCGATTAATTCTGCTTTATGGACTTCATAATATTTCTGTAATTCATCACTTGAAGCGGTCTGATTTTCCGCTTCTTTTGCAACGGAATAGTTAGCTAAACGCACTTCACGTTTTTGTAATAACAATTTCGCTAATAATTCGTTTTGTGCCGGAACAGTAAAATTACTCCCAATAATTCCCTCTTGGATTTGTGAGAATAGCATCGCTTCATTAACAATCGCTGCATAACCGTCTGCCGTCAGTCCGTTACTTCTCAATGTGTGTTGGTATAAATCATTACTGAATTTACCGTCTTGTTGAAATGCTTGGCTATGTACAATTTCACTTTTAATTTGATCAGCACTAATACCTAATTTTAATTCTTTTGCATATTGACGTAATAATTCATCATCAATCAAACCGTTTAGTACGGATTGGTTAAACTGCTTTGCATATTCAGGTGTATCCAGTAAATCCCAAAAACGCTCGCCCATTTGTGCATTTAACACACTTTGTTGACGATTTTTTGCAGTATTGAAAGCCTGTTGGCTAATTTCCGTACCATTCACTTTTACTGCCGATGTATCTCCGCCGACTAATCCTGTACCGATACCAGTAATCACAAAGGATACAGAAATTAGGGCAAAAATAATTTTAAACACAGGACCTTTTGTCCGTTCGTGCATATTTTCAATCATTGATAAATTCCTAATGAAGTTTATTGAAAAAATTATGCCGATTATACTGTAAATCGGTTAATTCTCAAATGTGTAATTTTAATAATTACAAGCAAAAATCCAGTAAAAAAGCACCGCTTACCAAGTAAGTTAGACTTGATAGATTCTCATCTACCTCTTTACATTAATCAGGAAACTTGTTTTAATTTCCGCCCTCCTGTACTTGCTTTATCGCAAGTTTCTCTTTTATTTTATTTTCTTTTCGACAGGATTACCCAATGGGAATTTATGCATATCTTTGTTTCCTCTCGGCTCTGTCAATTTTACTCGGGTTTATTACAAGTAAAATTAGTGCCAAAGTACAATCAACTATTGCCATTACCGCAGCTGCGATGGTCTGTTCACTTTTAGTTTGGATTTTAGGTTCTTTAGGCTTATTTAATATTGATACGATTGCTAAAGAAGTAATGGAACAAATTGATTTTAAAAGCTTTTTATTAAATGGGATTTTAGGTTTCTTATTATTTGCCGGCTCATTAGGCGTAAAACTGCCGATTCTTAAAGATCAAAAATGGGAAATTACCACTTTCGCTCTCTTTTCAACGCTCGCCTCTACCTTTTTTATCGCCGGTTTAATCTATGCCATCAGTCACCTGATTGGCTTGCCAATTGATTTTATTTACTGTGTCGTATTCGGTGCTTTAATTTCACCTACCGACCCAATTGCCGTTTTAGCGATTATTAAAAACTTGCGTGCACCAAAACGCTTATCAATGCAAGTAGAAGGCGAATCGTTATTTAATGACGGGGTCGGTTTAGTGATTTTTGTGACTGTCTTTGCTGTAGCATTTGGCGGCCAAGAAGCTAGCTTTTCTAGCGTCATGGGGCTGTTTATGCACGAAGCTATCGGAGGCATTTTATTCGGTTTCGTACTGGGTTTTATCGCTCATATCTTAATTTCATCTACCGATGACGGTTCAATGGAGATTTTGATTACCTTAACCATTCCGACCGCCGGTTTTATGTTTGCCAGCAACGTATTACACGTATCCGGTGCATTAGCAATGGTGGTAGCCGGCATTATGATGGGAAACTGGACTCGTCATTCAGGCTTCTCGGAACAAAGCCAACGTTATTTAGACCATTTCTGGGAAATGATTGATCACTTCCTCAATTCTTTACTGTTTTTCCTCATCGGTTTCGCCTTATTATTGGTCGATTTTGATATTTATGGTGTCATCTTAATGATTGTTGCTATCCCAGTATGTCTGGCTTCTCGCTATTTAAGTTTGTGGATTCCATTTAAACTAATGCAGCAATTCCGTACCTATAACCCTTATACACTTAAAATTATGAGTTGGGGCGGATTACGTGGCGGATTGGCATTAGCAATGGCATTGTCTATTCCAAGTAAAGTCGCATTCGCCGGCGATATTGATGTCAAAGATCTTATTTTAGTCATGACTTATGCTGTCGTTATGTTCTCTATTTTAGTACAAGGCTCAACCATTGAACCTATGATTAGAAAATCTAAAACGGTTGATCCAAACAGAGAAGAATATTTAAAACCAAGCGGTCATTCCTTGCATTAATTTTGCAAATTTTAGTTGAAATTTAACCGCTTTATCTTTAAAATTTGTGTTTCCTGTCCTAGCTGAGTTAGAGATCGGCTATGGATGTATTATCAACCCTTAACGAAAAAGGATATTAAAATGTCTCTAAGCGTAGAAGCAAAAGCAAAAATCGTTGCTGAATTTGGTCGTGATGCAAAAGATACTGGTTCATCAGAAGTTCAAATCGCATTATTAACAGCTCAAATCAACCACTTACAAGCACACTTTGCTGAGCATAAAAAAGATCACCACGGTCGTCGCGGTTTATTACGTATGGTTTCACGTCGTCGTAAATTATTAGACTACTTAAAACGTACTGATCTTGCTAAATATTCAGAAACTATCGCACGTTTAGGTTTACGTCGCTAATTTCGAATTGAAATCAGAAAAGCCGAGCTATTTAGCTCGGTTTTTTTATATAACTTTTATTTTTAAGGAAAGTATCTCAATGGCATTTAGCTCATTATTTACACTATTAGATGATATTGCGGCAGTTCTGGATGACGTATCTGTTATGACTAAAGTTGCCGCCAAGAAAACTGCCGGCGTTATCGGAGACGACTTGGCACTGAATGCAAATCAAGTTAGCGGAAAAAATATTAGCCCGGAACGTGAATTACCTATTGTTTGGGGCGTAGCTAAAGGCTCGTTTATCAATAAAGTGATCTTAATTCCGCTTGCCCTACTGCTATCAATTTATTTACCGCAAGCTATTCTGCCTTTATTGATGATCGGCGGTGCTTATCTATGTTTTGAGGGTGTGGAAAAATTATTACATAAATTCCTACACAAAAATGATCAACACTCCGGCACAGAAGAGCAAGTCTCAGAACAAGACAAAATCAAAGGTGCCATCCGTACCGATTTTATCTTATCAGCAGAAATTATTATTATCGCATTAGGGGTATTACAAGAATCGTCAACGATGATTAAAATCCTTTCTCTCTCCAGTATCGGCATAGGTATCACGGTCTTCGTTTACGGCTTAGTTGGATTAATTGTAAAACTGGATGATATTGGTTTATGGCTAATGCAAAAGAAAAATGGATTATCTCAATCTATCGGTAAAGCCCTGCTCGTTATTATGCCGTGGTTTATGAAATCACTTTCGGTTATCGGGACAATTGCGATGTTCTTGGTCGGTGGAGGTATTTTCTCGCACAATATTGCCGAAATTCATCATTTTGTCGAACACTTAGGTATTCCGGCACAATTCTCCAGCGTAGTTGATTTTGTAGTAGGTATTATTATTGGTTCAATTTGTTGTCTAATTATTTTGCCGTTAATGAAAGTATTTAGTAAAAAACACTAATCATATTCATAAAAAAAGCCGTTTATTTAATCCTTGATAAACGGCTTTTATTTATATTTTAGAGAAATTAAACGGTTGGTATTACTTCACCCACAGCCTGAACTTCTTCTTTCTTATCCATATTGACTTCTTTCAGATTAATCGCACGAATACGCTCAATTAATGCGGTATCTTGTGTCTGCTCTGCAACGTGTAATGCCATAATACGGTCATTTGCCACACATTCTTGATGTTCGAGTAATTGCACAAAATACGCTTTAGCTTTATCAAATAAGCCTTCTCTTGTATAGATATACCCCAATGCTCTCGCATAATCATCAGAATAATGAATATCAGCTTTATCCGATCTTTTTGCTAGCACTTTGACTAATTTACTGTTCTCTGAAACTTGTAAACGAGTTAACTGCTCAAGAAGTGGTACAAGTACATCATCTTCATATTTTTTCACAGTTTCAAGTGCAATTTCTTGTGCAGAATCATGATCATCGGTATCAATTAATCGTTTGATTAAACCAGTACGGACATAAATTGATTTACGGCGACGACTCGGTTGATTTTCCCACCACGTTAATAATCCGTCTTGACCTTCCTCATTCATTTTTTCATCAAGTAAACCGTCATCAACAAAATGCGTTAACTCATCATATTCCTCTGTAGACAAGAAGCTACGTTGACCAATATTTTCCAATACACTGTCTAACGCATTATAGGCTTTAGAGTCTTTATAAATATTAATCGCTAAACGAAGAACTTCCATATTATGTGGTGCTAACTCGATTAAGCTATCAATTGCACTGCGAGCTGCCGGTAATTTATTCTGCTGCACTAAAATACGAGTACGAGCCAATTCTACCGCAACATTATTTGGCCCTGCTAACTCGCTGGCTTCAATTAAATATTTATTAGCAGCAAACTCATCACCACCTTGCTGAGCAGCTTCCGCAGCTTTAATTAAATTGAGAACAGGCTCATCTGCGTGTTTAGCATTTTTACTAAATAATTTTTCAGCCTTAGAATAATCGCCTTCACTCATTTTCATTAACCCTTCTAAGGTTTCTTGCTGAGCTTTTTTATGTTTACGATTAAAGAACCAATTATATGATCCTTTACTTAAACGACAAAAACGGCTAATCAATACTTCAACGGAATAAACGACTGACATTGCGATGATAAAGAAAACCACTAACATCACAAGGCTCATTTCAACTACTTTCGTATCCGTTTCAATACGTACATAGCCCTGACTACCGGCAATATAAGGACCGACAACTAAGCTTACCAGTAATAGAAGCATTAAAAAAAGAATTCTAAACATATCTTATTCTCCCTGCGGTGCAACTGGAGTCGCCTGTTCAGTTTGAGGCTGGGCTGGCTGTTGCGGAGCTGATTCTACCGGCTCATTTTTTACTTCCGGAGTAACTATCGGCTGGGCTAACTCTTTTTCTGCTTTAATTTCGATCTTTTCAACTGTTTGCGGAGCTTTATTTAAGAGATGATCCAGTAATTCAATACTTTTCAGACGATTAGGTGCATCAATATAAACAGATTGTTCACTCAAATCATCTAACTCTTTAAGGAAATTTTTAACATTATCATTTTGAGTTTCAAAATAGCTTCTAATCCAAGTACTTACTGCATCTAACGATTGTCTATATAGTTCGTTTTGCTGACGAGGAATCGCTAAAATTGCGATTTGTAAGCGTAAACGAATATTCTCTCGTAAATAAACTTCTTGATTCGGAGCCACAAATGCTTTTTCATCCGCTTTATTACGATCGCTCACACGAATAAAATGATCTAAGAAAGAACTCGCACTTTTCTCAATATTTTTTTGCCAGTCTTGAATTGAATCACTTACTTCACCGCTTGCTATTTCATTTTCTTCGATTGCTTCATTCGCAATCATTGGTAAATCATCTAAACGATTAGCAAGTGTTGTTAGACGTTGCATTAAGTTATTTTGATCAACTTTATTCACATTAGCAATCTGAGCTAAATCGCTTTTGATAGCACTACGAACATTGGCTACTTCTGTATTAGAAACTTGTGCCAATACTGCATCAGCCTCTAATAACAGATTTTTTGCTGTATCAATATCGTTATCCAATACTAATTTACGCAATGCATTATTTAATAAGAAATCCGCATCCGATAATTTCCAAACTACCGATTCAGATTGAGGCATACCACTTACTTTCTGTAACTGCGTTTTTAGTCCATTAATTTGGTTGGTATAAGTTGCTTGTTCCTGCTCTAACTGACTAATACGCTCTAAGGCTTTTTGATATGATGTCGCCAATTCCGCCAGTTGTGCTTTTTCTGATTCAAAATTAGGTATCTCTGTTGGAGCTGCTGAAACAGATTGTCCGGCAATTTTAGCCATTTGCTGTTCTACCTCAGCAAATTTTTTATTTGCCATATAATGACCGGCTCCACCCACAGCCATTGCAACTAATAATGCTAATACTGCAATAGCTTTACCACCGGATTTTTGCACAATGACGGTTTTATCATCCGTTTTCTGTTCCACTTTTACATCCTCTTTACTCGATTGAGAAGCGGTTTCTTTTTCAGGATTTTTTACAACATCCTCTTTTTCGGTTGGTGTCGCTTCTTGTTCCACCTCAGATATAGCCGTTTCAACTACCTCTTCAGTTTGTTCAATAATCTGCTTATTCTTTGACATACTTCCCACCTTAGTTAAATTTGCCGATAAATTTTAATATGCTTTCTAATAAACTATTATTATCCGCTCTCTCTGAAAGCAGAACCTTATTTTGATGCCAGCCTAATTGATACGCCATACTTGCAATACGTGTACTCACTACAATCAAATTACACTCAACTAACCAAGCACGATCATCTTCTGCGGTTTGCTCGTATAAAGTTTTTAAAATTTCACCGCTTGTTACCACTATCGTATCAACACCGGCTCTCTTACATAAACTCATTTTTTCTGCAAGATTTTCTTCTACATATTTGCGACGGTAACATTCTAAACACTGAACGTCAGCACCTCGAGAAATCGCTGTTTCCGCCAACAAATCACGTCCTGTTTCAGCGCGCAAGATTAATAGATTTTTACCGCTTAAATCTTGCATTTCATCTAATAAGAGTAATCCCTCGCTATTTTCAGAAATAATCGGGTAATGCACAGGTTGTTCACTACGAGATGAAAAATATTGAGCCGATTGTTTGCCAACGGCAAAATATTTTAAATCACTACGATAATGAAAACCGGTTTGTTCTAATGTGTCTGAAGCAAAATCAATTGCTTGTTTTGATACAGCAAACACATAATCGCCACGATTCAGTCGAGCCATTACTGATGGAAGCAAAGGCAATTCTGCCCCTGCTTCTAGCATAAACAGCGGTTGATGAATCGCAAAAATTTGATGCTGCGTCAACATTTCCAGCAATTCTTGTCCCTGGTGATCCGGACGAGTAATTAACACATTCATTTTTATGCGTCTTTATATACTTCTTCGAGAATTTTATCCGCACCTTGAGCAAGTAATTGCTCCGCCACGTTAATTCCAAGCTGTTCAGCCTGTTCAATTGTAGCAATACCAGTAGCACGAATAATCGTTGAGCCATCAAGAGATCCCACTAAAGCATTTAAGGTAATCTCATTGCCATTTAATGTTGCAAAACCACCGATAGGAACTTGGCATCCACCTTGTAAACGTGTATTCATCGCTCGCTCTGCCATTACACAGCAAGCGGTCGGATTATGGTTTAAACTTGCAAGATAATTTAACACTCGCTCATCATTCACTCGCGTTTCAATTCCAACTGCACCTTGACCGGCAGCAGGTAATGATTGTTCAACAGCAATAAAACTACGAATACGTTCCGCCATTTCCAAACGAATTAAACCGGCGGACGCAAGAATAATCGCATCATATTCGCCATTATCCAATTTAGATAAACGCGTTCCAACATTACCACGCAAAGATTTTACTTCCAAATGCGGATATTTTGCCATTAATTGACATTGACGACGTAAACTTGATGTCCCTACAACCGCTCCAGCAGGTAACTCATCCAAATTTTGATATGTATTCGATACAAAAGCATCACGAGGATCTTCTCGCTCACAAATCACCGCTAATCCTAAACCTTCCGGAAACATCATCGGCACATCTTTCATTGAGTGAACGGCAAGATCCGCACGATTTTCTAACAGTGCTAATTCTAATTCTTTGACAAATAAACCTTTACCACCAATTTTAGCTAACGGCGTATCCAAAATCACATCACCTTTAGTGACCATTGTTACTAATTCGACCGTAAGTTCCGGAAATCGTTTTTCTAATTCGCTTTTTACAAAATTTGCTTGCCATAATGCTAATGGACTTTGGCGTGTTGCAATACGTAATACGTCTTTCATAGGAAATTTCATTAATTCAGTTGTCGTTATATAAATGCTGTTATCCTACCATTAATTAGAGTCAACTGCCAAAATTTCTGTGTAAAGTTAGTATATTGTTAATCAAAGGTTTATGTTGTTATTTCTGATAATTATTACAAAAAATAAAATTTGACACAGATCAAAAAAACCTCTAAAGAGTTATAAATTTATATGCAATTTACTCCTTTTAGAGTAATAATTTCATCAGTTAAAAAATTTTAGATTTTTAATTTTTAGAGGAACCAAACTATGGCTAACAATGCAAAAAATGCACAACCATATGATGCTCAAACTGAAGTAAACGAGCTTGTTGAAAATGGTTTAAAAGCTCTCGAAGAATTTCGTCAGCTGAATCAAGAGCAAGTCGATTACATCGTGGCGAAAGCCTCTGTTGCAGCACTTGATAAGCACGGTATTCTGGCAATGCACGCTTATGAAGAGACCGGTCGAGGTGTATTTGAGGACAAAGCAACTAAAAACTTATTCGCTTGCGAATACGTAGTCAATAATATGCGTCACTTAAAAACAGCTGGCGTAATAAGTGAGGATGATGTCACCGGTATTACTGAAATCGCAGACCCAGTTGGTGTCGTATGCGGTATCACTCCAACAACTAACCCAACCTCAACCACCATCTTCAAAGCGTTAATCGCTCTCAAAACTCGTAACCCCATCGTTTTTGCTTTCCACCCTTCCGCTCAACAATCATCAGCTCATGCTGCACAAGTTGTTTATGATGCAGCTGTTGCCGCCGGTGCTCCAAAAAACTGCGTGCAATGGATTAAAACACCATCAATGGAAGGTACTTCAGCATTAATGAAACATCCGGGGATCGCAACCATTCTAGCGACCGGTGGTAATGCAATGGTTGAAGCGGCATATTCTTGTGGTAAACCGGCATTAGGCGTAGGTGCAGGTAACGTACCAGCTTATGTAGAAAAAACTGCAAAATTAGAGCAAGCCGTTTATGACATCGTGATGTCAAAATCATTTGACAACGGTATGATTTGTGCGTCTGAGCAAGCTGCGATTGTTGATAAAGAAATTTATGCAGATTTCGTTAAAGAAATGCAATCTTATGGTGTTTATCTCGTGAATAAAAAAGAGAAAGCACTTTTAGAAAAATTCATTTTCGGTGTAGATAAAGCGAAAGACGAAAACTGTGCTGGTGCAAAACTAAATGCGGCTGTTGTAGGTAAACCAGCAGCTTGGATTGCTAAACAAGCCGGTTTTAGCGTGCCGGAAAAAACTAATATTTTATTAGCGGAATGTGCATTTGTTGGCGAAGGTGAACCACTAACTCGTGAAAAACTTTCACCAGTTTTAGCATTATTAAAATCAAATTCAACCGAACACGGTTTAGAACTTGCTGAAGCCATGGTAAATTTCCACGGTTTAGGTCACTCTGCGGCAATTCACACCCAAAATGCCGAATTAGCCAAAACATTCGGTGAACGTGTTAAAGCGATTCGTGTGATTTGGAACTCTCCGTCAACATTCGGTGGTATCGGTGACGTATATAACTCATTCCTACCGTCCCTCACATTAGGTTGTGGTTCTTATGGTAAAAACTCCGTAGGCAACAACGTAAGTGCAGTGAACTTAATTAATATTAAACGTGTGGGCAGACGGAGAAATAATATGCAATGGTTTAAAGTGCCATCAAAAATCTATTTTGAGCGTGATTCAATCCAATATCTTAAATCAATGAAAGATGCAGAAAAAGTGATGATTGTTACCGATCGTTCAATGGTAGAACTCGGCTTTGTAGATAGAATTACCGATCAATTACGCCAACGTCGTAATCACGTTATGATTCAATTATTTACCGATGTTGAACCAAATCCAAGTTTACAAACCGTACAACGCGGTACAGAACTTATGCGTAGCTTCCAACCGGATACGATTATTGCATTAGGTGGCGGTTCACCAATGGATGCGGCAAAAGTAATGTGGTTATTCTATGAACAGCCGGAAGTGGATTTCCGTGATTTAGTTCAAAAATTTATGGATATTCGTAAACGTGCGTTCAAATTCCCACAATTAGGTCGTAAAGCGAAATTTGTTGGTATTCCAACTACATCAGGCACAGGTTCTGAAGTAACTCCATTTGCAGTAATTACTGATGGCGATATTAAATATCCGTTAGCAGACTACTCATTAACCCCAACCATTGCGATTGTTGACCCAGCGTTAGTAATGTCAGTACCGGCTCACGTTGCGGCAGATACAGGTTTAGACGTATTAACTCACGCAACAGAAGCTTATACTTCAATTCTTGCCAACGACTATACTGACGGTTTAGCGTTACAAGCAATTAAATTGGTATTCGAAAACTTAGAAAAATCAGTAAAAGAATTTGATGAAGTTGCGCGTGAGAAAATGCACAACGCATCAACCATGGCTGGTATGGCATTTGCGAATGCGTTCTTAGGCATTTGTCACTCAATGGCACATAAAATCGGTGGTAAATTCCATACGATTCACGGCCGTACTAATGCAATTTTATTACCACACGTGATTCGTTATAACGGTACTCGCCCTACTAAAGTGGCAACTTGGCCGAAATACACTAACTATGTTGCGGATAAACGTTTCCAAGACATCGCACGTATTTTAGGTTTACCGGCGGTAACGCCAGAAGAGGCGGTGGAATCTTATGCAAAAGCAGTACACGACCTCGCAGTACGTTGTGGCGTGAAAATGTCTTTACGTGAGCAAGGTATTGATGAACAAGAGTTCTTAGCCGCTCGTCGTGAACTTGCACTCAATGCTTTTGAAGACCAATGTACACCAGCAAATCCACGTCTTGCAATGGTTGCTGATATGGAAGAACTTATGACTAAGGCGTATTACGGAAAATAAACCGTTCAAATCCTTATAGATGATTGATGAAATGAACAAAGGGCTAACTACTGTTAGCCCCTTTTTTTGAATCTTTAAGAAATGGAATATAAATCTTAACGTTATGCAAACAATTATTTAATTTCTACCGCTTGCTATCCTTCAAACTCTCACAACCAAACGGAAGATATAAAAAAATCCCCGAAAAAACTTTCGGGGACTAAACCAATAAGGAAAAAAGTAATTAATTACTTTAACTTAACCAAGGAAATATCTATGAAAACAGTAAGGAATCTTTCTGATTAATAATGGCGGTGAGAGGGGGGATTCGAACCCCCGATACACTTTCGCATATACACGCTTTCCAGGCGTGCTCCTTCAACCACTCGGACATCTCACCGAACTATTAACAATATACATTAAAGTATATTTGAAAGATGTGGGAACTATACCGATTTTTCTTACTCTAATCAAGTATTTTATTTGCAAATTAAATTAATTATCACACTAAAATATTTTACTGTCCCACACCTGTACAATTTGGCGATTTTGGTACAACACCATTTATTTCATCCCATTCCGAAAGTGTATAAGTATGTAAAGCAAGAGCATGCACACCATGTTCCAATTCATAAGCAAGACAACTATAAATTGCTCTATGACGAGCGACTGTTCTCATATTCTCAAAATGAGAAGTCACTAACGTCACTTTGAAATGTGATTCAGATCCACGACCTGAACTATGCATATGGCTTTCATTTTCAATGTTGAGAACGTGAGGCTGAAATTGTGCCGTTAATTTCTCTCTAATTGTATTTTCTACCGACATTTTTATTCCTTATGAATTGCTAATTCAGAGTTGATAAGTAATAATTAATAACGATTTACTCGCGTTACCATTCAGATACGCATTATCCATTATTTCTTATCAATTAAAAGGATATCTTATGAAATTCTCAAAAAAAGCCTTACTTGTTGCAACAACACTTGCAACGGCAGTATTAACCGGCTGCCAGTCGCAATCTAATGTATTAACATTCACTACACCAAGTCCGACTGCTACATTTAATACAAATAACCAAACCGCTGCGGTAAGTGTAATGACTCAAGATCTACGTACTTCTCGTGAAGTTGCCGCTTATACTAAAAGTGGTCAAATTACTCGTTTAACCTCAAGTCCGGAAGTCGGTTTAATGTTCCAACAAGCGGTTCAACAAGATTTAAATGCGAAGGGTTTCCAAATTGTACAAGGTGCGGCAAATGCAAATGTTATCGTAAGCGTTCGTAAATTCTTCGCTACCGTAGAACAAGGTAATTTACTCTATAAAGTTAATGCTGAAGTCGGTGTCGAAGTTGCAGTTAAAGGTCCTAAAGGCAATTTTAGTAAAAACTTTAACGCAACTCGAGGCTACGAAGGTGCATCTGTCACAACAGATAACGATGATATTAAGAAAGTATTAGCTCAAGCCTATGATGATGTCGTTAAAGCTATCTATAATGATAATGAAGTAGCCACTGCAATTCATCAATTTAAATAGTTTAACAATATAAAGCGGTCTGATTGCCTAGATTATTTGTAAATCGCACCGAAATTAGATCGCTTTATCCATTAAATGATAACGTATGCGCATCCCAAGAATTTACCATCCCGAATTATTAGCGAATCAAACCAGTTGTATTTTAAGTGAAGATGCAGCCAATCACGTCGGCCGAGTGTTACGTATGACAGAAGGCGATCAAATTATTTTATTTGACGGCTCAAACCATATTTTCCACGCCACATTACAAGCGGTCGGAAAAAAGCAAATTATTGCAAAAATTGATGGTAGTGAATTAGATAATCGTGAATCCAATTTACCGATCCATTTAGGGCAAGTGATTTCTCGCGGTGATCGGATGGAATTTACCATTCAAAAATCGGTTGAGCTAGGCGTAAAAACCATTACTCCGCTTTGGTCTGAACGTTGCGGAGTGAAACTGAATGATGAACGCCAAGACAAAAAATTACAGCAATGGCAAAAAATTGCGATTGCCGCTTGCGAACAATGTGGACGTAATGAAATTCCTGAAGTTCGTCCGATTATGAAGTTAACCGACTGGTGTAAAGAACAAGACGATATGCTGAAATTAAACCTTCATCCTCGTGCGAAATACACCATTCGCCAGTTACCAAATGTGCCTGAAGCTGGTGTACGTTTATTAATCGGCTCAGAAGGCGGATTATCTGCAGAAGAAATCGCAATGACCGAAACAGAAGGCTTCACCGAAGTATTACTCGGTAAACGCGTCCTGCGTACGGAAACCGCCTCACTTGCGGCAATTACCGCCCTACAAGTTTGTTTTGGAGATATTTAATTTTCGATCCAGATCGCAGAATTACATTAAGTCACTTGTACAATAAACAGCCTATTTTACAATCGGGTATCGGTAATTTAATCAAATAGGCTTTTATGATCTTTAATCCGTTTAAATCTCCAATAAAAAAATCTATGTTAGAAGTTTGGGCTAAAATATTAGATGATTTTACTAAAATCGCTATTTTAGCAATGCCTGTTACTGCATATAGTAATGTTGAATTATCAATCAAATTTTTTAACTTGATATTGCTTTGCATCTGTGTATATTGTTCTACTGTTATTTCGATCAATATTCGCAATAGTTTCGAAGATTAGAGGGAAATATGGGACTGACTATAGGTATTCTAATGGTTCTTTGTTTTATTTTAATCATTGGCTACTTAACAAAGGATCTAAAGCCAAATAGCATTAAATAACTACTGGAAATAACCATATAAGCGGTCAGATTTGATAAATTTTTACATTTCTGATCGCTTCTTCTTTAGAGGATATATGTTAGAAAATTTACAAGGCAAATTTTTGATTGCAACGCCGGAAATTGATGATGATTACTTTGATCGCACCGTGATTTATATCTGCGAACATAACAGTAACGGTGCGATGGGCTTAGTGATTAATACCCCGACAGATTTATCCGTGTTGGAATTAATTACCCGTATGGATTTCCAGATGGCGAATCAACGTAATTATCATAAAGATCAGATGGTCTTAAGCGGCGGACCGGTTAGCCAAGATCGTGGCTTTATTGTTCATACCAAAACCGAACAGGAATTTTTGCATAGTTACCGAGTGACTGATGATATTTTGCTCACAACTTCCGGCGATGTACTAGACAGCCTCGGTAAACCGGAAGCACCGGAAAAATTTATTGTCTGTTTAGGTTGCGCTACGTGGAAACCGGAACAACTCGAACAAGAAATCGCACGTAATTACTGGTTGATTTCTGAAGCGAACGACAAAACCTTATTCGAAACCGGTTATTTAGAACGTTGGGTAGAAGCCAATGAAATGCTCGGTATTTCCGGTGTGTTAGCCCGTGCTGGTAGAGCCTAATGACGGCTTAAGTAGCGGTCAAAAATAGATAATTTTTTACAAAAGGATAATATGGCAAGAACAATTCTCGCATTTGATTTCGGTACTTATAGCATCGGTTGTGCAGTCGGACAAGATATTACCGGCACAGCACAGGGACTTCCCTCTTTTAAAGCACAAGATGGAATTCCTAACTGGGATCAAATTGAAAAAGTGATCAAAGAATGGCAACCGGAACGCTTAGTCGTCGGTTTACCGCTAAATATGGACGGCAGCGAGCAGCCACTGACCCAAAGAGCGAAAAAATTTGCGAATCGTTTAAACGGACGCTTTAATTTGCCGGTTGAGTTACAAGACGAACGCCTCACAACAGTATCAGCGAAAGCGGAAATCTTTGAACGAGGTGGCTACAAAGCCTTAAAAAAAGATAAAGTAGATTCGATTTCCGCCTGCTTAATTTTAGAAAGTTGGTTTGAAACCCAATAAAAATAGTAAGACCGCTAATTTCAACAACGCAAATAAGCGGTCTAAATTTTGAATTTCCTTGCAAGTCTAGCCCAAATGTTCTACACGGTTAAACTCAACTAATTCAGCCTTACCATTCTCAACAACCGCCCTGTTAATAGCGGTGTTAATCACAAAACTGTGTTTGGTTTCGTCACGACATTCCGACCAATGTAAGCCTCGTAATACCGCTGTGAGAACAGTTAATGTCATACCGTGTGCAACAATTAATACGTTTTCATTATCTTGGTGCAACTGAGCAATTTGATTAAACACTTTAATCACTCGATTATAAAGATCTTCATAAGTTTCACCGCCATTGGTTTCCGCACGATATTCCGCCGGTGTTTTTTTCATCGTCCAATATTCATCATTTGAGTGTAAATCTACTGATTTCATACCTTCCCAAAGCCCAAAATCAAACTCATTTAAGCCAAAATGGTGAAAGTGTGGAATATTCTTATCATTATTTTCCGCTAAAATATAATTTGCGGTATCTTGTGCGCGTTTTTGCATACTGGAATAAGCAGCAGCAAATTTAACCGTTTTTAACACTCTCCCCGCTTTTTTTGCCCCTTCAATACCTTCTTCAACCAAAGGCGAATCACCAGAACCTTGCAAACGTCCTTCTAAATTCCAAACGGTTTTACCGTGGCGGACTAAATAAATATTGAGTGCCATATTCAATTCCCTGTTAAAATAGCCAAAATTTATCGGAGTATAGCAAAAAATGACTGGAAAATTGACTATTTGCTTTCAACATCACGACTTTGTTGTGATTGATAAACCGGTCGGCGTGAGTGTACACAAAGACGAAGAAGCGGTCGGATTAACCGAAAAACTTGCCAAACAATTACAAGTGGAACAAGTATGGCTAGTGCATCGTTTAGATAAAGTCACATCCGGTTTATTAATTTTCGCTTTGAACAAACAAGCTGCCGTGTACTTTTACCACCTGTTTGAACAACATAAGATCGAAAAAACCTATTGGGCATTAAGCGATCAAAAACCGAAAAAGAAGCAAGGTAAAATTAGCGGTGATATGCAAAAAAGCCGTAACGGTGCGTGGAAACTGTGCCATAGCAAACAGAATCCAGCCGTGACCCAATTTGTTTCATACTCGCTTAAGCCAAATTTACGCCATTTTATTTTGCAACCGAAAACCGGAAAAACCCATCAATTAAGAGTGGCAATGAAAAGTTTAGGTAGCCCGATTTTAGGCGATCAACTCTATGCCGGCACAGAATCTGATCGGGTTTATTTACATGCTTATCAACTAAAATTTGATTATCAAGGCGAATCTTTTTGTATCCAAAGCTTACCAACAAGCGGTCAATTTTGGGCAAAAATTTTCGACATAGAAAATAACAGACATATTTAATGATATAATTTTGTACATTAAACCTTTACACAGAGGAAATTATGAGCTTATTTGAAGCCAGTTTAATTGTTCTATTATTAATTATTGCCAGTGCAATTATTTCTTCAGCTGAAATTTCACTTGCCGGAGCAAGAAAACTAAAGCTACAGGCAATGATCAATGAAGGTGATCTTCGTGCCGAAAAAGTCTTAAAACTTCAAGAACAACCAGGACGCTTTATTACCGTAGTGCAAATCGGCTTAAATATGGTCGCAATTCTTGGCGGTGTGGTCGGCGAAAGTGCGATCAATCCTTATTTTAGTGAATTACTTGCCAAATATACACAAGCGGAATGGGTGGATAGTGCAGCATCTTGGATTGCCTTTATCATTGTTACCTCGGCATTTGTCCTCTTCGCAGACTTAATGCCGAAACGTATTGCAATGACCTATCCGGAAAAAGTAGCGGTACGAACTATCGGCATTATGATGTTTTGTATTGCCTTATTTAAACCGCTTGTACTGTTTTTCGATTGGATTGCCAACTCATTATTTAAATTATTTCACGTTTCTACTGTACGCCAAGACAATATGACTTCTGAAGATATTGTGGCGGTAGTTGATGCAGGAGCGAAAGCCGGTATTTTAAAAGCACAAGAACATTATCTCATTGAAAATGTATTTGAAATGCAGGAACGCCGTGTAACATCAACAATGACCACCCGTGAAAATATTGTGTTTTTAAACCGTACCGACAATCGAGAAAAAGTATTGGAAACATTAGGCGAAGATCCCTATTCCAAAGTGCTGATCTGCGATGATGGATTGGATAAAATTTTAGGCTATATCGAAACGCACGATCTCCTGACCCAGTATCTAAAAAACGATAACGTATCATTAACGGATGCGAAACTACTGAAAAAATCGCTTTTCATTCCGGATACACTATCACTTTACGAAGTCTTGGAGCTATTTAAATCTGCCGGTGAAGATTTTGCTGTTATTGTGAATGAATACGCATTAGTTGTGGGGATTTTAACCCTCAATGATGTAATGAGTATTGTTATGGGCGAATTAGTTTCAACTGAAGAAGAACAAATTGTCCGCCGAGATGAAGATTCGTGGTTAATTGACGGTGCAACACCGCTCGAAGACGTGATGAAAGCGTTAGAAATCGAAAGTTTCCCGAATGCGGAAAACTATGAAACTATCGGCGGTTTTATGATGTATATGTTACGTAAAATCCCGAAGAAAACCGATTTTGTTCTTTATGATCAATATAAATTCGAAATTATTGATACCGAGAATTTTAAAATCGACCAATTAATGGTGTCTTTCCGCAAAGATCTTTAGTAAGAAGAGACATCTTCTCATAGATTATAATATATTAACTTTTTCTGATTAAAACAACAAATGAGAACTTCACTCCATCAATTAAAACACGGACTATTTAACCTTATCGAAGGCGATTTTATCAGCCAATATGCTAAGAGCTATGGAGAATGGTCAGAAGCAGAAGTTATTCTGTTCCAAAAAATTCTAAATTCTCCCCAGCATAATGTCATTGAAGTTGGTGCAAATATTGGAATGCACGCAATACCTATTGCCAAAATGATACCAAACGGAAAGTTATTCTGCTTTGAACCTCAACGAATTATTTTTCAAACCTTATGCTGCAATATAAATTTGAATAGTTTGACTAATGTCTATTGTTATCCGATGGGTATAAGTCATTACGCATATCAAACTCAAATTCAGAGTTCAAATTATAATACTGCGTGGAATTACGGTAGTTTTTCTATTGATAAAGGTTTTAGCACTGAAGGCGATTTTACGGGAAATATTTCTCAAGAAACGATTTCAATTATTCCTATTGACCAACACAATGAAATTCAACAGTTAGATCATCTAAGACTGCTAAAAATAGATGCCGAAGGATTTGAACTCAATGTCTTAAATGGTGCGAAACAAACCATTGAAAAGCATAGACCAATTATCTTTATTGAAGCCCATTTGCATAGTTTTGAGGTACTATATGACTACTTAACTGCTATCGATTACGATTGTTATTGGTTTATTTCTAACCGCTATCAAACAAATAATTACTTCAATGCACCAGAAACATTATCAGGTTTTGATTTTAATTTTATCTGTTTCCCAAATCAGCAAGAATGTATACTTCCTGAACAATTTAGAGTATCTAAACAAGAGAAAGAAAACCTTCCTATTATTGAATGGAGATAAAAATAAAGCGGAATATATTCCGCCCAATTTTTTAGTCATAGTAGCCTGAACCTAAGCCAACACCAATACCAGAATGGCGATGACGATGTCCCCAATGATATCCAACCGAAGGATACACTCTCGGATAGTGATGAATAACTTTTGTATTAGAACGTCTTTTATCGCTTTGATTAAGCGGTTCGTCCGGTTCAATCTGTTGAGCAACACGTTGCTTTTGTTTTTCCGAAACGGTATTTCCACTTGCTACACGTTGCTGATATTCCGCAACTGCTTGCATATCCATCGGCACTGTACTCTGTTGTACCGGAGTAGAACAGGCGGTCACGAGCAAAGGTAATATAAGTAACACTAATTTTTTCATTACGACTTCCTTCTTGTAAAAATAAGCACAAATTAGACCTCTTATTCGTATTTTTTATCCCTATTTTTACGCATTTTTTCTAAAATTCTATGCATAAAATAAGGCATTTTATTAATCGGTCTGACAATAACTTCGTCTACTAACGGCTGCTGCTCTAACGCCAAATACATACTCAATACCGTATAAACATCAACATAATGTTGATTCTTAAAGAAATTCATTAAACGATACTTTTCAATTTGCAAATGTAATCGAGTTGCAATTTGCTGATACTTTTCGACCGCTTGTAAGCTGAGATTCACATTACTGATCACAATGAATACGGGAAGTTTCGGATGACTTTTTGCAAATTCCCAAGCTAATGCTAATTTCTGTTCAGCTAACATTTTTGCGGACTGAAATCTTTCTTTTGTCCAAATATATTCGCCGTTTTCATATAAAAATTGATCGTTTTCAATATGAAAAACTTTACCGCTCGGGAAATGCTGCTTAAATTCCACTATTTTTTGCTTAGCAAATGTTGATTTTCCCGAACCGGAATGTCCTCGAATAATGATTAATTTTCGCATCATATAAAAAAGGACGCCAAAGGCGTCCTAATCTCTATTCTTTAGAATTAAAGAGCAGATTTTGCTTTTTCAACTAAAGCTGCGAATGCAACTTTGTCGAATACAGCAATGTCAGCTAAAATCTTACGGTCGATTTCAACAGAAGCTTTTTTCAAACCATTGATGAATTTGCTGTAAGATAAACCGTTTTGACGTGCTGCAGCGTTGATACGAGCAATCCATAATTGACGGAATTGACGTTTACGTTGACGACGGTCACGGTAAGCATATTGACCTGCTTTAATTACAGCTTGGAACGCAACGCGATAAACACGTGAACGTGCACCATAATAACCTTTAGCAGCCTTAAGAACTTTCTTATGGCGTGCTCTTGCAATAACACCACGTTTTACACGAGCCATTATTAAATCTCCTAATGTATATAATTAACTAAAATTCACTAAAGTACGTTTTAACTTGACTCAACGCTTATGCGTATGGTAAGCACGCTACTACTAATACTTGGTCTGCTTTCGCTACCATTGATTTGTGGCGTAAGTGACGTTTACGTTTAGTGGTTTTCTTAGTCAAAATATGACGTAAGTGAGATTGTTTACGTTTGAAACCGCCTGAAGCTGTTTTCTTGAAACGCTTAGCAGCACCACGTACTGTTTTAATTTTAGGCATTGTTTTATAAACTCCGCATTGTTTTACATAATACACAATAATCAGGCGAAAAATATGATTATCGCTAATCGCATTTTTACTTGGAAAGCACTAATTATCTCGAAAGAGCGTTACCGCTCATAAGCTTTTCAGCTTAAAAAAGCGAATCAGGCTGCGAAATGTGCCTGTAGATCGCTTTTGTTTCTCTTTTTACAAAAAGAGAAAGCGGACGAATTCTATAGGATCCACCCGTTTTATGCAAGAATAAATTATTTTTTCTTCGGTGCAATAACCATTACCGCTTGGCGACCTTCAAGCTTACCTGGTGCAGATTCAACTACTGCCACTTCAGCCGTATCTGTTTTAACACGATCTAAAACATCTAAACCGATATCTTGGTGAGCCATTTCACGACCACGGAAACGTACGGTAATTTTAACTTTATCGCCGTCTTCTAAGAAACGTAAAATGCTACGTAACTTAATTTGATAATCGCCATCGTCTGTACCTGGACGGAATTTAATTTCCTTAATTTGTACGACTTTCTGCTTTTTCTTTTGCTCTTTCGCAGCTTTTTCTTTTTCGTAGATGAACTTACCGTAGTTCATAATACGACAAACCGGCGGTTCTGCATTAGGGCTGATTTCAACTAAATCTAATTCAGCTTCTTCCGCTCTCGCCAAAGCATCTTGAATTGATACGATACCAACTTGTTCGCCATTTTCATCAGTTAGGCGAACTTCCTTCACGCCACGAATTTCATCATTAAGACGATGTGCGCGATTTGACTGAACACGTTTTACAGGTTTAATAGTACTATTCCTTCTTGTAAGTTTTACTATAAAATCGACCGCTTAAGCAGAAGATTAAAATCTCTCAAGTCCTTCAATTGAAATTAATTAAAGGACAAACGTCCGGATTCTAAAAGATATTGCCAAGTTATGCAATAGCGAACGAAAAAATAATCAATATTAAGCATAATAATCACAGAAATTATCCGTTAGAAAGTTAGCTCTGTCGTAAAACGAAAATTTCGACCTGGTGCATAAAATCTTCTAAAACCGGCACCGGTATTATGATCAATTCTATTAATCGTACCTAATGGGCGAATCGAACGTGCCGAATCCCAAGTAATATACCGCTGATTTAGCATATTATAGACACCAAATGTGATCGTGAGATTTTTCAAAGGCTTACTATAAGCAATCATATCTAATACCGTGTAATGTTTATTACGCCAAGGAATATAACTGTCTTTTACACGCTCACCTTTAACCAGAACATCGGAATCTTTACTCTGATTTTCCCAATACATATTGTAGGTATCTGTCGCTTTCTTAGCTGCAACATCCGTAAGAAAAAAGTCAACGCCGTATTTATCATCTAATCCGGCATAGCCAAACGAATATACCGATGTTGTCGGCTGAATAACATTCATTGGGCGATGGCCGTTTATACGACCTTTTTGATGCGTCAATTTATATCCTAAATGAAAACCTTGTAATGCTTGATAAAAATCGCCTAATGAAAAACGGGAATTAATTTCAAAACCTTGGACACGGGCATAATCTAAATTCTGATTTTGGTAAAATGGGTATTTTATTGCACTGCCGACATCAACGAATTTTTCACCCATAAAGACTAAATCAATAAAATCTTTATAATCTGTTCGGAATAAATTAAATGTTAAAAAACTTTGATCTTTATACCACGTCACAGCAACTTCTTTCGTTTTCGCAACTTCTTTATTTAAACGTGTATTCGGACTAATCGAAAAACTCGGATGCTTGAAGGTCATATAAATTTCATCTGACGTCGGTGCTCTAAATCCATTTGAATATTTAAATTGTAAACGTAACCAATCTGTCGGATCTAAATTTACCCCTAAGCTATAAGAATGATGTTTATAAGACTTATTCTGTAAAAGATGAGATAAATTTTGTTGTAAATTCTGGGACATACATTCCGTGTTATAACCACAATCAGCATTAGGACCATAAGCATTTCCCGGCAATGGTACAAAAATACCGGCAATCATACCTTTTGGTACTGGGATTTTATCGTCATACTCCGGTTTCTGTTTTTCTCTGTCATAACGATAATTCAGATCAAATCCGAGCCAATCCGTTACCTTAATATTATCACCCAAATAAAAGGCCTGATTTTTAGTCTTTACCGGTAGTAAATAGCTATAACGACCGTTTATTTTGTTACGGTATTCTCCCGTACAATTACCGGTAGTCGCCCACTGATCCGGACGAGGCGTATAAGTGACCGGATAATCGTTATTTGATTCGCCACAAAAGAAATCATTCGCCCACCATTGTATATTGCCGCCGATATAACCGTCTTTATTCAACATATTTTTCTTGGCTTGGCTATAAATTCCGCCATATTTAACACTATGTTCAAAGCCCCATAAAGAAAATGCTTTGTCAAAATCTAAATTAATTTGCCGTGTATCCGTATTTAAATCTCTATCGTTATAATCATTGCGACTATATCCTGCAGAATGCGGTAAAACAAAAAAGAGTTCTTCCTCTGTTGCCAACCAACCGTATTTCATTCCAGTTTGAGGAACCACAGAACCATATTTTTTACCATTAATCGTATCAATTTTGAGCGTTCTATCGACGAAAGTATATTTCTCCTCATATTCTTTATCTTTTTTCAAAAATACACGGTAAGGTTTCGAGCAATCTCGCTTACTGCAATCAATATAAATATTATTAACTCTATATTCTTTATAATCGTCAAGCGAACTGAGTTCATCTCCCGACGCATCATAATACACACTCTCGGTCGACCAACCTTTAGCTTCGCCTTTCCCACTAATTGCTTGTCCATTACCGTCAACAATCATATTAACACCATCTTTATTCTCAAAATGGAGCTGTTTAGGGTTCGCTATTTGCTTACATTTTGCAGAAAAACAATATTCATCCGTGCGAGCATTATTCGTAATTTTTTGTGATGAAAATGAGATTTTGGCATAATCCCATAACGATGTCGGTACAAAGTTTTCATAAGTAAACTGAATATTTTTTCGGTTGGATTTATCATTCGTTAAACGTTCGCCATAACGTTCGTCTTTGGAATATTGTGTAGGTCTTAATGTATAAGATAGATCTTGTCCTTTTGAAGCTAGCTTAGAGGAATCATAAACTACACCAATACGATGATTTTCATTCGGTTGATAGGCTAATTTGACCAGCGTACTTTCACGCTTAATATGATAAGGATCGGTTTTCTCTCTCGTTTTCCCTACAAGCTGACTATCTTCATTTTTATAAGTAAAATTCTCCGTTTCGTGTCCATTACGCTTAGTGTGAACAACCAAAGCATCAATCCCCTTATATCTGCCTGCCGCCGTCATCGAGTACATATCTTGATTATTCATACTTTGATAGCCTTTTTTCAAGCTCAAATAATAATCTTTATCAATTAAATAATCTCTTGCATCTTTGGTTTCAAATAATACCGAGCCGCCTAATGCACCGCTCCCCGATTTTATTGAATCCGCTCCTTTGGTGATAGTTGCCATTTTCGTATTTTCTATTTCGATACCGTTTCTCGTATTATTAAAATTGCCGTATCCTTCAAATAATTCTTTAAATCCTTGCGAAGATAACGTTTCTGCCTGACGTAAACCGTCAATCATTATCCCCACTCGATTTTCATCCACACCACGAATCGCAAAACCGCTATTTCCGAAACGCCCATTTTCGACGACGGTGACACCTGTTTCATAACGAACTAAATCTTTACTGTCCGCCACCTGTTGCTTTTTAAGACGTTTTTCCGAGATCTTAGTTTCCCCGACTTTTTTCTCTCGAATATTCGTTTCTGATACCCCAATAACTTCTATCGTATCTAATTGTTCCGGTGCAGAAGCATAAGATCCCGTGTGAAATAAGAGCGTTATTGAGCCGAATAATAAGATTTGTTGATTTATTTGTTTCATATTTGAATCTCCTTTTTAATAAGAATGATTCTTAATTATAATAATTTTATTTAAAAATACAAAACTTAAATTTACAATAAATAACAAAATAATACACTAAAAGAAAATACTGCATATACAAAGATAGTTTGAATAGGGTTTTATCTTTGTAACAGACACAAAAAAAGCGGTCAAATTTGACCGCCCTTTTACAAATAATGAAATTACTCTTCGCCTAATAATTTAAGTTCACGAGCTTTCACTTGGTTTTTAAGGATTTCAACAAATTCTTCAATAGTGAATGTGCCTAAATCCGCACCTTTACGGGTACGCACCGATACTTTGCCCGCTTCGATTTCTTTATCGCCGCACACAAGCATATAAGGTACTCTACGTAAGGTGTGTTCACGTACTTTAAAACCGACTTTTTCGTTACGTAAGTCTGATTTCGCACGGATACCCGCATCAGATAACGCTTTCGTTACTTTCTGTACATAGTCCGCTTGGCTATCGGTAATGTTCATGACCACCGCTTGAGTCGGTGCTAGCCACGTTGGGAAGAAGCCTGCATACTCTTCGGTGATGATACCGATAAAGCGTTCGATAGAACCTAAAATCGCACGGTGAATCATAACCGGTGTACGGCGACCGTTATCTTCCGCCACATAAGACGCATCTAAGCGACCCGGTAATGCGAAGTCTAATTGGATCGTACCGCATTGCCACTCACGATCTAAACAGTCACGTAATGCAAACTCAATTTTCGGACCGTAGAATGCACCTTCACCTTCTTGGATTTCATAGCTTAAACCGTTTGCGACTAACGCTTTCGCTAGGCCATCTTCCGCACGATCCCACATCGCATCATCACCGATACGGTTTTCAGGACGGGTTGAAAGTTTAACTTGAATGTTGCTAAAACCGAATGTGCTGTAAATGTCGTAAACCATACGGATACAGCTGGTTACTTCGCTTTCAATTTGATCTTCGGTACAGAAAATATGTGCATCGTCTTGAGTAAAACCACGTACACGCATTAAGCCGTGCAATGAACCAGACGGCTCATTACGGTGACATGAACCAAATTCCGCCATACGGATCGGTAAGTCACGGTATGATTTTAAACCTTGATTGAAGATTTGAACGTGACCCGGGCAGTTCATCGGTTTAATTGCATATTCACGATTTTCAGATTGCGTAGTGAACATTAAATCCGCATAATTTTGCCAGTGGCCAGTACGCTCCCAAAGCACTCTGTCCATCATAAACGGACCTTTCACTTCTTGGTAATCGTACTCTTTTAATTTGGTACGTACGAAAGTTTCCAGCTCACGGAAAATCGTCCAACCGTCATTGTGCCAGAACACCATACCCGGTGCTTCTTCTTGCATATGGTATAAATCTAACGCTTTACCGATACGGCGGTGGTCACGTTTTGCAGCTTCTTCTAAACGGGTTAAGTATTCCGCTAATTGTTTTTTATCTGCCCAAGCTGTGCCGTAAATACGTTGCAACATTTTGTTTTTACTGTCGCCACGCCAATATGCACCTGCAACTTTTTGTAATTTGAAGTGGTGGCAGAAACGCATATTTGGTACGTGTGGACCACGGCACATATCAATATATTCTTCGTGGTGATATAACGCTGGCGTTGCAGTGCGTTCGATATTTTCATCTAAAATCGCCATTTTGTACGGTTCGCCACGTTTTTCAAACGTATCACGCGCTTCTTGCCAGCTCACACGTTTTTTCACCACGTCATAGTTGGTTTTAGCCAGCTCAAGCATACGCTTTTCAATCGCATCTAAATCTTCTTGTGTGAGCGAGCGATCTAAATCCACATCATAATAGAAACCGTTGTCGATGGTTGGGCCAATCGCCATTTTTACATCCGGGAATAATTGCTTGATCGCATGGCCTAATAAGTGTGCACATGAGTGACGAATGATCTCTAAACCGTCTTCATCTTTTGCGGTAATAATTTCAAGTGAGCTATCTTCAGAAATGATGTCACACGCGTCACGGCGTTCGCCGTTTACACGACCGGCAATCGTGGCTTTCGCTAAGCCTGCACCGATTGATTGTGCAACTTCCATTACAGAAACGGGATTATCGAATTGGCGTTGTGAGCCGTCTGGTAAAGTGATAATAGGCATTTTTATATCCTTGTTACAGTGGTCACCCATACGAGAGGTGACTTGTTAGTTAAAAAATAAAAACCGCTGACAAGCGGCCTGATTTGAATCTTTTTGATAATTTGTTTTACATCACCCTAACCATGGGTGGGTAGTAAAACGGTTAGATTCTATCACAAAATGCAAATAAGCGGTCAGATTCCTACAAAATTTTGCAAAAATCTAACCGCTTGATCTTTAAATGATTATGATATTCTTATTTTGGATATACCGGTAAACGTTGGCAAATTGATAATACTTTTGTTTTCGTTTCCGCAATCACTTGTTCATGATTATCTTTGCCGATGCTGTCTAAAACGTCACACATCCAACCAGCAAGTTCACGCACATCATTTTCATTAAAACCACGACGAGTCACTGAAGGCGTACCGACACGAATCCCTGAAGTAACAAACGGCTTTTGTGGATCATTTGGCACCGAGTTTTTATTCACTGTGATATTTGCCTGACCCAATGCTGCATCCGCTGCTTTACCGGTTAAACCTTGTTTAACAAAGCTCACCAGGAAAAGATGGTTTTCCGTACCATTTGAAATTACTTCATAACCGCGTTGTTTGAATACTTCCACCATCGCTTTTGCATTTTTCACAACATTTTGCTGATAGATTTTATATTCCGGTTCAAGAGCTTCTTTAAAACAAACCGCTTTCGCCGCAATAATATGTACTAATGGACCGCCTTGTCCTGCTGGGAATACCGCTGATTGCAGTTTTTTATAAATGTCTTCATCTCCACAAGCAGAAAGAATTAATCCGCCACGAGGACCGCCTAAGGTTTTATGTGTGGTAGTTGTCACAACGTGAGCATGTGGAAGTGGATTCGGATAAACGCCAGCAGCAATTAAACCTGCTACGTGGGCCATATCTACAAATAAATAAGCCCCCACTTCATCGGCGATCTCACGCATTTTAGCCCAATCGATTACTTGAGAATAAGCCGAAAAACCTGCAACGATCATTTTCGGTTTACATTCTAATGCTTTTTGACGGACATCTTCATAATCAATTAAACCTTCATCTGTAATCCCGTATTGTACCGCATTATAAATTTTACCGGAGAAACTTACTGATGCGCCATGTGTTAAGTGTCCGCCATGTGCAAGGCTCATACCTAAAATCGTATCGTGTGGCTGTAATAATGCCATATATACCGCTGCATTAGCTTGTGAGCCAGAGTGAGGCTGTACGTTTACATAATCCGCACCGAATAATTGTTTTGCACGATCAATCGCTAATTGCTCAACAATGTCTGCATATTCACAACCACCGTAATAACGCTTACCCGGATAGCCTTCTGCATATTTATTAGTAAATTGTGAGCCTTGTGCTTCCATTACTCTCGGACTCGCATAGTTTTCAGATGCAATCAATTCAATATGCTCTTCCTGACGACGATTTTCGCCTTCAATCGCCGCCCATAACTCAGCGTCATAACTTTTGATATTCATATTTGTGCTAAACATTGGTGCTTTCCTCTCTTTAGTTTAGTTAGAAATGCGATACTTTTGCCTACGCAAACGTTTGCTTTAAAAATTTAGTCGCATTTTACACACTTATTACCTATTCGGATAGTCTTTTTTTAGACTAAAATAATTTGCTCGACCAACCTAATTTTGAACCTAATACCGTAAAATAGTTGTAATCACTTAAATGTAATAAATGTAAAGTATCCGGACTTTTCGTCACAATAATACGATCTTCTGGTGTAAACGGCAGATCATATTGTCCATCACAACTCACCTCTAAGCTTGGTTGGTTATATTGGGCAAAGCGTAATGAAATCTGGCTATCGCCATCAATCACTAACGGGCGGGAAGAAAGCGTATGAGGGTGCATTGGAACAAGTGCAATTGCATTCATATTCGGCGTTAAAATCGGTCCGCCAGCAGACAGTGAGTAGGCGGTTGAGCCGGTCGGTGTACTAATAATTAATCCGTCCGAACGTTGTGAGAATGCGAATTTTCCGTCAATGTAAACTTCAAATTCAATAATACGAGCCACTTGAGTGGGGTGAACAACCACTTCATTGAGGGCATTATTCGAAGCAATAATCTTACCGTTTCGTTCAATACGAGCCTCTAACAAGAAACGTTCTTCAATCACAAATTCACCTCGCTCAATACAATTATAAAGCTGTTCAAAAGTAGAATGAGGAGCAATATCTGTCAAAAAGCCAAGATTTCCCCGATTAATACCTATTAACGGCACTTTATATTTTGCCAATTGACGTGCCATACCAAGCATATTGCCGTCACCACCAATCACAATAACCAAATTAGCTTGCTTGCCAATCTCATCTAAACTCTTTCCGTCAGGTAAACTAAGTTGATGGGCAATGTTTTTTTCGACTAACACCTCATAACGACGATCCTTTAGCCAATTATATACCGCCAAATGCGTTTCTAATGCAATATCATGGCGAGGCTTACCGACAATCGCAATACATTTAAAAAATCGTTTTTCTGATTTCATACGCTTTACTCATAAAATAAGAACGATAGGATTCTATCCTTTTTTAAGGTTTGAAGATATGCAAAAATAGCGTTAATCATCAAGTAAATGCCTATGATTACACATAAAGACACTCAACATTATCACTCACCCCAAAAATAGCTTGCTTCAAGGCAATATAAAGAATAAAAAAAGCGGTCTGCTTTTGAATTTTTATACAAAAACAAACCGCTTTTCTAAAATAAGAAAATGAATATATTAAGCAAAATCTTGTAATTCAGGGTTGATTGGTGTTTCGGCGATATTGTTCACATAGTTACATAATGTTGCTAAGCTCACACCTAAAATCACATCAATCGCATTTTGTTGGTTATAGCCGGCATCAAAAAACGCATTTAATTGTGCTTCCGTTAATTTTGCTTTCTGTAGCATTACCGCAAGCGTAAAACGTGCCAAGGTATCTAATTTAGGATCTGAAATACGTGCGGTTGCACGAATTTGATCAACAATTTCTTTTGGTGCGTTTAATGCTTTTAAAGAAATTTTAGTATGACCGGCAACACAGAATCCGCACCCATTCACCACCGCTGCTGTGATTTGTACAACTTCACGCTCAAGAGGTGTTAAGCTATTACGACCATTAATACCGCCTACCGTACGATAAGTTTCTAGTGCCGTCGGTGCATTGGCTAATACGCCGATTAAGTTTGGAATAAAACCGTTAGCTTGTTTTACCGCTTTTAATGCTTCTTGTGCCGCTTCCGGTGCAGTTTCAATCGTATGAATTTGAAATTTTGACATATATAAGTTCCTTATAGAGAGTAGTCTATTTTTGAGGATAATAATGGTTAACTCCTATTAAATGCAAAGATTTTTTAACATTTTATGCATATAAATACCTATTTTATATAATAAAATGTTATGTAAGAAATTTAGAAAAGGACAGACGCTAATGAAAAATAAACAGATTTATCTTGTTTCCAATAGCCCACGTCGCTGGGAATTGTTACAAAATTTAGGCTTGGATTTGCTGCGGTTATCGAGTGAAATTGATGAATCGCCGCAAATTGGAGAAAAAGCAGATGAATACTGCTTACGGATTGCGAAACAGAAGAACCAAGCTGCACAAGCGGTTAGAATTGCGAGAAATCTTGCAGAATACCCAATTCTGACGGCGGATACGACGGTTTCAATTGACGGCAAAATTCTCGGTAAACCGAAAGATGAACAAGATGCTTTTGCAATGCTAAAAATGTTATCGGGCAAAACACACCAAGTATTTACCGCTGTTTGCATTAGTTATCAAGGCAAGCAAGTGGAATGTCTGCATACTAGTGAAGTGAGTTTTAGAAGATTAAGTGATGCTGAAATTTATGCTTATATTGCAACCGGTGAGCCGATGGATAAAGCTGGTGCTTATGGTATTCAACAATTTGGAGGAGTGTTTGTTGAGCGATTATCAGGCAGTTTTACTGGAGTGATGGGATTACCAGTATTTGAAACCGCAGAATTATTAAAGCAATTTGATTTGCAAATTTTTTAAAAGAATTAGACCGCTTGTTTGCCTTGTTACAGGCTTACAAGCGATCTTTTTTGTGGATTAAATTGCTAATTCAAATGCGTAGAAAGCCACTAACGCAATCGCAATGATTACCGTACCTACGTTGAGTTTTTTAAATTCGCCCGAAATAATACGACCGATCACTAACGCCGCAAATCCAAGCATAATACCGGTGACGATATTAGCAGTTAATACGATAAATACCGCACACACCAAGCCTGACATTGCACCGACAAAATCATCGAAGTCTAGTTTTGATACATTACTTAACATTAATAAGCCGACATACATTAATGCCGGAGCGGTTGCATAACCCGGTACTAAGAACGCAAGTGGTTGGAAAAATAACATTAATAAGAAACCGATACCGACAACGACTGCGGTTAAACCGGTTTTACCACCTACCGCCGTACCTGCTGCTGATTCAATATAAACCGCTGCCGGTGCTGTACCGAATAATCCGGAGAAAACCGAACCAAGTGAGTCTGAAGTTAAGGCTTTATCGCCGTTAATAATTTGACCGTCTTTATCTAATAAATTTGCCTGACCAGCTACTGCACGAATTGTACCGGTTGCATCAAAAATTGCCGTCATTACTAACGCAAATACCACGGGTAAAATTGCAGTATTTAACGCCCCCATTACATCAAGATTTAAGAATTGGGAATTTTCACCAAAGCTCGGCATTTTGAAGAAGCCTGCATATTTTACGTTTGGATCGAACACTAAACCGATGATTGTGATCGCAATGATTACCCATAAAATGCTGCCTTTAACTTTTAAACGCTCTAAACCGATAATTGCGGCTAAGCCAAGTAAAGCCATAATGACTGGGAATGAGGTGAAATCACCCATTTTTACCGGTAAACCCGCTTGATTACCAACCACTAAGCCCACGCCGTTTGCTGCGATTAATAGTAAAAATAAGCCGATACCGATACCTGCACCGTGTGCAATGCTTGCCGGCAAGTTACGTAAAATCCACGCTCGGATCCCAGTTACCGAAATAAGAGTAAATAATATCCCCATTAAGAAAATTGCACCGAGTGCCACCGGAATCGAGATACCTTGACCAAGCACTAAACTGAATGCGGTAAATGCGGTTAAAGAAATTGCACAGCCTATCGCCATCGGTGCATTTGCCCATAGACCGATTAAAATTGAACCTAAACCCGACACTAAACAGGTCGCGATAAATACTGATTCAGCCGGAAAACCTGCCTGGCTTAACATACCCGGCACAACAATAACCGAATACACCATCGCTAAGAATGTGGTTAAACCCGCAATAATTTCTTGGCGAGCATTAGTGCCACGTTCTTCAAACTTAAACAAAGACATAAAATGAAAACCTCAAATAACGAAATAAAAATTTTAAGGGGCGAATTTTACCGAACTCAGGTCTAATAAGCAAACGTTTGCATAAATCCAAATAAATAAGCAGTATGATTTTCTTAAAAATTTACAAATCTCTTTAAAAAAACGGACTTCACAAAAATTCTGTGAAGCCCGTGTATGCTGTGGTTGCAAGTTGCAAAATTTGCTAGCCTATTTTTAGGCTTATCTCCAAATATAAGAAAGGACAGATTATTAATTCTGCCCTTTTCATATTTATCTACTAGCGATCAATAAATGCTTGATCCGCACCTTCTTTTTCTACTACTGGTTTTACCATATGTTCACGGTTTAAACCAAGTTGTAGTGCCACACCAATCGCAATATAAATTGATGAATATGTACCGAAACCGATACCAATTAATAATGCAAGTGAGAAGCTGTGAATTGTCGGACCGCCGAACCAAAATAACGCCGCAACAACAAACAAAGTTGTCACAGAGGTCATTAAGGTTCTAGATAAGGTTTGGCTTAATGAAATATCAATCACTTCTTGTGAACTTACACGACGAATTTTACTAAAATTCTCACGTACACGGTCAAATACAACGATAGAGTCATTCAATGAATAACCTACTACGGAAAGAATTGCCGCGACGAAAGTCAGGTCAATCTCAATCTGTAAGAATGAGAAAATACCGATAGTCACTAACACATCGTGGAATAACGCGAGTACACCGCCAATCGCTAAACGAATTTCAAAACGTGTACCGACATAAAGCAATAACATACCAAGTGTCGCAAGCGTTGCCCAAATTGCACCTTGAGTTAGCTCTTCCCCTACGTTAGGACCTACAAATTCCACGCTTTTAATCGTTGCACCAGCATCAAGATCTTTGTGTACCAAAGCCATAATCTTGTTACCTAATGACATATCACCGGCAGAGGCTGGTAAACGGATCATTAGCTCTTTTTGGCTACCGGTTGTTTGTACTAACGCATTACCATAACCGTTTTGTTCCAATAAACCACGAACTTTACCTAAATCGGCAGGTTGTGAGAATGACGTTTCAATTACCGTACCACCGGTAAAATCTAAGCCCCAGTTAAAGCCTTTGGTAACGATAGAGAAAATACATAATGCAGTAACGATTAATGAAAATACGAAACCGACATAACGATATTTCATAAATGGAATGAGCTTATACGGCAGTTTGATTTCTGACGCATCTTTTTCTTTTTGCATAATTGCCATTTATTCCACCTTAAATCCAAAGTTTTTTCACACGTTTATTACCACCATATACCCAGTTAACAAGCATACGTGTACCGGTAATTGCGGTAAACATTGAGATAATTACCCCTAAAGCAAGGGTAATCGCAAAGCCTTTTACCGGACCTGTCCCCACCGCATATAACACTAAAGAGGTTAATACCGTCGTCAAGTTTGAGTCGAAGATTGAAGTAAATGCACCGTTATAACCTTCGTGAATGGCTTGTTGTACCGAGCGACCATTACGTAATTCTTCTTTGATACGCTCATAAATTAATACGTTCGCATCAACTGACATACCGACTGCAAGTACAATACCAGCGATCCCTGGCATAGTAAGTGTTGCACCAATTAATGACATCAAACCGATAGTTAACACCATATTTACTGTTAATGCTGCCGCAGCAAATAGCCCAAACACTTTATAGTAAATTAAACAGAATAAAATGGTTAACACCAAGCCATACATCCCGGCTTCCATACCTTTAGCAACATTATCCGCACCTAATGAAGCACCAATAGTACGTTCTTCTACGATGACAATTGGTGCAATTAATGCACCTGAACGTAAAAGCACCGCTAGGTTTTGTGCTTCAGCCGGTGAATTGATACCAGTAATTTGGAATTGGCTACCAAGACGTGAGTTAATGGTTGCCACATTAATCACTTCTTCGTGTTTTTCTAAAATCACTTTACCATTTGCATCTTTACGACCGGAGTCTTTAAACTCGCTATAAAGTGTCGCCATCGGTTTACCGACCGCACTCTTCGTGATTTCAGACATCATATTACCGCCTTCCGCATCAAGATTAATGCTTACTTGCGGTAAACCACGTTCATCTTTACCTGATGTCGCATCAATAATATGTTCACCACCTAAAGACGGTTTACGGCGTAATACTACAGCTCCGCCATCACGGCTGAATTTTAATTCTGAATCGGCAGGTACAATACCTCGAGCGGCAGATTCAGGACTCGCTTCCGCATTAACTAAGCGGAACTCTAAAGTCGCTGTTGCCCCTAAAAGTTCTTTAGCACGTGCAGTATCTTGCACACCCGGTAATTCAACCACGATACGATCCGCACCTTGGCGTTGAATAGTCGGTTCTGATACACCTAATTCTTCAACACGTTTGCGTAAAATAGACAAGTTTTGTTCGATAGCTGTATCACGAGATGTCGCTAATCCTGCTTCTGATGGGCTAAATGAAACTTCTGTCGGTGTTAGGAAATTCGCTTCTAATGTCGTATGTACACGGCGTACGTAACGAGATGCTTTATCTGCCGTATCGCTATCGGCAAATTCAACGATAGTGGCAAAATTCTCACCTTTTTTAACCGCTTTATATTGAAGTTTTTCTTTACGAAACTCTGAACGTAAACTATCTTGCAAGTTTTCTTGCTGTTTAGCCAACGCCGTATTCATATCCACTTCCATTAAGAAACGGACACCACCACGTAAGTCTAGACCTCGCTTCATCGGGCTGCCGCCGATATCGGTTAACCAGCTCGGCGTTGCCGGTGCAAGGTTTAATGCAACAGAAAATTTATCGCCTAATACTTCGGAAATTTTTTCTTTGGCAGGAAGTTGTTCATCATCATTTTGTAAACGCACTAAAATCGAGCCGTTCTCAAGAACGGCTGATTTTGGGGTGATATTCATTGATGACAAAGTTCCCTGAACTTGAGCGAGCGTATCGCTCGTAGCAGCTTGACCTCTCGTACCAGAAATTTGTACTGAAGGGTCTTCGCCATATAGATTAGGAAGAGCGTATAAGCCACCGATGAGAATCACACAGACAATCATCAGATTCTTCCATAATGGGAAACGATTTAACACAATTAGTCCCCTAATATTATAGGAAAATTAAGAAAGGGCTTTCATTTGACCTTTAGGTAATACCGCAACAACATAGTTACGAGAAATAACAACTTCAGTTGTATCGTTTAAGGCGATAACGATATTTCCGTTTTCTGCACTTACTTTGGTAATACGACCGATTAAACCACCATTTGTTAATACTTCATCGCCTTTTGCAAGGTTAGAAAGTAAATCACGTTGCTGTTTTTGGCGTTTCGCTTGTGGACGATAAATCATAAAGTAAAAAATAAGACCGAAAACCGCTAAAATTACGATCATTTCTAATCCGCCACCTTGTTGCATAAAAGCTCCTTAAAATCAATAAGTTAGTATTTAAAAGATAAAATTCCCAATCAATGGGAAAATTAGTAGTTAAAATAGCATAAAATCACACATTTCACGAGAAGAAAATTTTAATGCGATATGCTTACTTTTACAGTAGTATTGCAATATTGTAGCTATTTTTCATAATTCAATTCATTAAAGGAAAAAAGAATGAAAATAATCACTCAATTAGCAGTTATTTCTGGGTTATTTTTGGCTAATACAGCTTTTGCACATAATGTTCAACTTAATGTAGCATTACCGTCAGTAAGCGTAGCTAAAGATGGGGAAATCCTCAATAAAGGTAAAGAGGTTTCTTATAAGCCATGGTCAAGTAATAGTCTTGCTGGAAAAGTACGAGTTGTACATCATTTCGCAGGTAGAAGTTCAGCAAAAGAAAAAAACGAAGCATTAATTAATGCAATTAAAGCGGCAAATTTTGACCGAAGCAAATATCAAACAACATCTATTATTAATGCGGATGATGCTATTGTTGCCACTGGTTCATTTGTTAAAAGCAGTGCGGAAGACGGTAAGCGAGAAAATCCACATAGCCAAGTGGTACTAGATCAAAGCAGTAGCGTAAAAAATGCTTGGGGGCTTAAAGCAAAAGACAGTTTTGTGGTCGTGCTAGATAAAAATGGAAAGGTTCAGTTTGTTGCAGAAGGAAAATTATCTTCGGCACAGATTCAACAAGCCATTGACTTAATCAAAACGCTAATTGCTCAATAAATGTTAAAAAGACGAAGTTAATCACTTCGTCTTTTGCTTCTATCTAAACTAAAACAGGATTTCCACTTTCAAACCACCCATTTTACTTCGTGTCAGTCGCATTGAAAAACCATGTAATTCAACAATTCGTTTAATAATAGAAATGCCTAAACCGCTCCCTTTTTCATCTTTATCCGATTGAACTGGACGATCAACCGGTCGATAAAAAGGTTGCCCTAGTTTAACAAGATCTTCATCACTGACGCCTTGCCCATCATCTTCCACAATTAAATTCTCAGTAGTTAACGTCAAATAAATATGGCTACCTACTTGTGTATAGCTGATCGCATTATCCAATAAATTACGTAGAATAAGATTTAATAACAATGGTTTTCCCAGCTGGTTTTGAGGTTCACTTTGCAAATTCACAATAATTTCCGACCGCTTCTCTTCTGCTTGCGAATAAAGTTGAACCACACTATTTTCAATTAAAGATCGCCAATGAATCCGTTCCAGTTTATCGAGCTGCTCTAAATTTTCTAAACGAGAAAGGGTTAATAATTGCTCTATTAATTGAGCAATACGATCGGTACTATTCGTGATATTAGATAATGCCTTTTGATGTTCAATCGGATCATCTATTGTCATTTGAGCAATTTCGGTTTGAACCCTTAAACCGGCTAATGGACTACGCAATTCATGTGCTGCATCTGAAGTAAAACGTCGCTCACGATTAAACATCGTCTGCGTCCGCTCAAAATAATGATTGAGATTATTGATAAGTGGAATAATTTCACTGGGTAAATTCTCCGTACTAATCACTTTTAATTCGTCTGGTTTTCGCAAAGCAATTTCACGCTCTAAACGTTTCAACGAAGCAAATTCTCGATGAATAATCCATAAAATAGCTAAAATCGTCATCGGAAAACCAAATAGCCAACTCCACGACTGTGAAAGGATCGTTTTATTGATTAGCTCATTTCGATAATCAACTTCTTGACCGACAGCGACATAAATATCCTTATCTTTAAGCCAATAAATTCGCCATAAATCAACATCGGATTCACCGGTTAATTCATCATCTTCTTCCACTAAATGTATTGTTTGAAAACCATCAACGGGTTGAAACGTAAAAAATTGTCCATCCCTACCGTCGTTAATGATTTGTTCACCTTTTTCCGTAAAAATGGCGAAAGCTAACGCATCATCATCCACATCTGCTTGATAGAAATCTGCTTTTTGTTGGATAGAATGAAAACCTTCGGCAATATTAGACGAAGCCAAACGTTCGGCAAAAAATACCTGTTGGGAATCAAATAACGCATTGATTTCTTTATGTAAAGTTCGCCATTCTATCATTGCTGAAATGACCCAAATCAGAAATGATATGCCAGATAAAGTTACAATCAGCCTATAGCGTAAACTATGTGTTTTCAAGATCTTAGTCATTTTCATCAGAGCCTAAACGATAACCAATTCCGTGAACGGTTTTAATCCAATTTTTACCTAATTTTTTACGCAAATTATGGATATAAACTTCTAAGGTATTACTTCCTACATCACTATCCCAGCTATATAACTTTTCTTCAATCATTGAACGAGCTAGCACTCTATCCTTATTACTCACAAACAGTTGTAACAATTGAAATTCTTTAGCGGTTAACATGATAGGATTTTCACCCAATGTAACACTATGAGTATTCATATCTAGACGCAAATTTCCAACAATAATTTCAGCTGAACTTTGCTGATAACGGCGACGAACTAACGCCTGTAATCTCACCACGACTTCCATTAAAGCAAAAGGCTTACATAAATAATCATCTGCACCGGCATTAAAACCTAAAATTCGTTCATCGAGCGTATCTCTAGCGGTTAAAATCAGAACAGGAATATCTTGGTTCTCTTTCCGCCAGCTTTTTAAAATCGCTAATCCGTCCATTTTTGGTAAAGAAAGATCTAATACCACCGCATCATATTCCGCGGAAAACAGGGCATCAAAGCCTAATTTACCGTCTTGAAGCCAGTCTACGACAAAATTTTGCTTAGTGAGTCCCAATTTTAAACCTTCACCGATTAATTTATCGTCTTCAATCAATAAAATTCGCATAGCACTTCCCTTGTATAAACAAAAAGCGGTCTATTTTAGCAAAATTCTTGCCAAAACAGACCGCTTGAGATGCTTAAATAGAATTACTGTACTTTTTCAACGCTATATACATCGATACTTGAATCAAAGGTTTCTTTATCAAATTTACCTTGAATACGAATTTTATCATTAGGTGTGACATTTAAGCCATTCCAAACGTGATTGTCGATTTCCACTTTAATGGTGCCGGTACTATCTTGGAATTTATATTCATCGTCATCAATACGACTTAATAAAGTTCCTTCTAAAGTTACACGACTATCGTCTGCTAAAGATGAAAGTTGTTGCACCGTAGCAACCGTATTTGTCGCTTCACCAAATACTTGATTTTGCGGAACATTTTTAGAACACGCCGTTAATACCGTTGCAGTTAAAATTGCTGTTAAAGTCATTATTTTCTTCATATAAAAATCCTCTTTAGATATTAGTGTTTTTTGATACGATAAACATCAATGTCTGCTCTGCCTGCATCATTTCTATCGACCTTACCTTCAATAGTAATTTTATGTTTAGGTGTCACATTCTGACCATTCCAAGCATGATCCTCAACATCAATTTTAATTTCGCCACTAGCATCTTTAAAATAAAATTCATCGTTATCCACTTGGCGAGTAATATAACCAGTTAGCTGCACAGGCATATCTTCATTTGCTGTTTTCGCTTTAGCCACACTTTTAATAACAGTAACCTGATTAGAATTAATAGCCTGAGTATTATCTTGGAAACCTGCGATTGCCGGTAAAGATGCTGTCAAAACAGCGGTAAATGTAAATAATTTTTTCATAGATTAAGATCCTTGTTAAATGTTATGTTTGGTTCGAAAAGCACAATGCCCTTTCGATGACACACATTAAATCAAGAAAATCTTAATTAAATCTTAAGAAATCAAAATAATCACTTTTATTGCAAAATTTTATGTAAAAAAGAAAATAAGCCTCATAAAAGTAGTACCAAAAGCGGACGGTCTTAGTTACTTATTTAACATTCCACGCTAATGCCACTAACCATTCAATAAACACTGCCAGGCGTTTTGGAATAAATTGGCGTTGGGGATAAATAATCCAAAGCGGACGGGTTGGGGTTTGTAACTCTGTTAAAATCGGCACAAGCTCGCCACGTTCTAAATAAGGACGAAGTATCAGATCGGGCATTTGTACAATGCCAAGCCCTGAAAGTGCGGTAAATAATAGGGCGTTTGAGTCATTTACTTGTGTAGCGTGGGTATTTTTGAATTGTTCTACTTCCTCTGACTGTTCAAGAAATTTCCACGGCATAATTTTCCCTTGCTGACCTGAAACATAATGTACAACGTGATGTTGTGCTAAATCTGCCAAAGTTTCAGGCGTGCCGTGTTGGGCAAGATAACTTGGCGATGCACAAGTTTGCATTGCTACATTGGCTAAACGGCGGGCGATATAGCTGGCATCAGCCAGCTCGCCTAAGCGAAGGGTGCAATCTAAACCGTCATTAACTAAGTTACTCAACTGATCGCTTACAGTGATCACCAGCTGGATTTCTGGATACAGGCGTTGAAAATCGGGCAATTTAGCAATCACAAAAGGGGCGACAACAGTCGGCATTTCAATGCGTAATTTGCCTTTTGCCTGCTGGCTCACGCCTGATAAATCCTGAAATGTTTCTTCCAACTCGGCTAATAAAAATTGCGCTTTTTCATAAAAGGCTTCGCCTTCTGCGGTTAATTTTAGGCTACGAGTGGTGCGGTTAAGTAGGCGTAAACCAAGCTGATTTTCCAAATACTTCACCGCTTTGGAAACTGCGGAAACGTGCAGATTTAGCTGATCAGCTGCTTTGGAAAAACTGCCCGTTTCTACCACGTGGGTAAAGACTTGCAAGGTTTGGATTCTGTCCATTTTAAGTTCTCTTTTGCAAAATTTGACAAGAATTTTACCGCTTATTGTTGCAATGTTAAACGGTTAAATTTGTGCAAATGAAGGCCGGGTTGTTCATCCATTTCACTTCGTCCTTTGCCAAAAAATCTGCCAACATTAACCGCACTTCGGCTTCACTTGCATTGAAAGCATATTGCAACTCAATGAGCGAAATCACAGGGTGCTTAGCGAGTAGTGCCGAGAGCGTTTCTTGGGTGAGTTTTGGGGCTTGGGGTTGCAATTTGCCCTCTGAAATTTGGCGGATAATTTGTGTAAATTGAGCAAAATTCAGCACGCCATTTACCAAGATCTTTTTCCCTTCAAATTCAAATGGATAGGCAGGCAAACCACGCACGTCCAAGCGATCTTTCAACGCAAAATCCTGCTCTAATTGTGCTTGGGCTGAACCGTCTTGAAAATGGCGTAAAAACAGCGACTCATCAATGCCAACCGCTCGCACAACCTCTAAAACCTCGTTTAAATCATTGGTTGGGCGAACTTCCACAATGGTGGCGTATCGCAAGCGGTATAAAAAAGCGTCCGCTTTGCAACTCTCCGCCAACTGTGCCGCTTTGTATGCCAAATTTAACGGCAGGGACGAGGGGCGTTCAGCGGTAAACAAATTGAGATTCGGCATTGAAATCGGCAAGCCTGAAATCGCCTGTTCTGCCTCGTAAATGCGAGCAAGGCGGGCGTTATATTCGGCTAGGGTTTCATTCGGCAGCAGCCAGTCAGCGACATTTCTCACCAAACCGCCCATTACATAGGCAAATTGAAGTTGATTGGGAAAATGGGTTTCCAACTGGCGTAAGAACGGCTCACTTTCGTAGGAAAGCCCCATCATCGGATCGGTAAAGACAGTTATTTTCAGCATATTTTGTTACTCAAGATAAAACCCATTCACGCCCCACGCTTGAATGTCGTCAAATTGGATATACACATTTTCTGGCGGAATCGGCAAAATTTCTGCCACTTGTTGCGTGAGCATTGCCGTCAATTCAGGGTAGCCCAAATGTTGTGGGTTGGCGAACAAGCTCAACTTGATAAACGCCATTGGTGGCTGACCGCCACGAAGCCACATTCGGGCGTTGTCTTGCAATTCCATCATCAACACCGCCTCCGATTTATTTGGCACTAACGCAATCGCCTTGCCGAAAGCGGTTTTTAGCTTAACTTCTTGTTCTGGCGAAATCGTTACATTCGTCTTTAAAAATAGAAATGGCATTAAATCCCCCAAGTTGTCAGCAGATCACGGATTTTATCCGCCAGTTCTTGTTCTTTTTGCTGATAAGTATGCCCTGTATTTTCGATAAAAATAAGCTCGTTTGCTTGGCTATTTGTGAAGTGAGCGTTGATATTGCGTAAAAAACCACTTGGATCACCGTAAGTAAAACGGTCAAGCGTACCGATTAACAAAGCTCCCGAATGGGAAATGTTTTCCACTTGAGAAAAATCGCCATCTGTTTCCACGTGGACATTATTCAGCAACGGGCTATACAGCCATTGATAGGCGGTATCCGCCGTGGCGGGTAACCAACCAAATAGCTCAAAAGGGAGTAATTTTTGCCCTTGACCCTTTTCGACCATTTGGCGAATGTAGGCACGCTCAGGCTCACCGACAAAATTGGTTAAATGGGTAACATTAGCTGGGCTGAGTAACAGAAATTTGCTCACTCGTGGATCTTGCGTTTCACTCAAATAATAGATAACTTTGTTCGCCCCAAGCGAATGTCCTGCCAACACGATATTTTCATAGCCTTGCTGTTCGGCAAAATCAAGGTAAGCGGTCAAATCTTCAATGGTTTTTGCAAAATCTTCATTGAACGACCCGATAATTTCAGGTTCGTTGGTTAAGGCGTTCACTTCTTGCATTTTGCCGAACGCATTGCGAGTTTGTGCATAAAGAAAATCCACCCCTGCCTTGCTCAAGGTTTCGCCAATGTTGTAATAAAACGGATTGGAATAAAAGTTACCGTGAATACCTGTAATCGCAATAACCACCGTTTTCACTTGGGTTTCAGCAGGGAACAGCACACCGTGCAATACCGTACCTGATTGAGTGGCGATATTAAGTTCTTTCATTTTCTTGTCCTAAAATAATTTAAGTACGGTCAATTATAGGGATTTATTTTTGATGAAAAAGCAATGAGGAGTTAAATTAGTTTTGCTGATTTGGAAAATATATGGAGGGAAAAAATACCGTCTGAAACCCAAATTTCAGACGGTATAGATTATTCAAACCAACCAATTAATTCTTCAACAACTTCTGCTACAGATTTCACGGCGTGAATGCTGCCGATACCGTTGCCGACAGAAATATAACCTTCATCAAAATTGCCGTCTAGCATACCGAATTTCATTCCACGCAAACCACCCATTAAGGCATTAATCTCTTCTTTGCTTGCCCCTGCTTTATCCATTTCGGCGAGTTTGTCTGCGAGTGGGGTTGAAAGCGAACGGTAATAATCTGGCACGGTGCGGAATAGCAATAAATCTTGCCCTGTTGCCGCAACGACTTTTTCTTTAGCTGCATCGTGCATACGGCTTTCGGTGGTGGTTAAAAATGCTGAACCAACAAATAAGCCTTCTGCACCTAAGGCAAACGCCGCTTTAGCTGTACGGTGGTCGGCAATGCCACCTGCTGCCATAACGGGTACGTTTTGAGTAGCATCTGCAATCAATGGCACGATAGAAAATGTGCCCATTACTTGCCCATGTAATGTACCGCCTTCGTCAAAACCTGTCGCAACGATAACATCCGCACCAGCGGCTTCTGCTCGGCGAGTATTTTCAGGCGTTGGGTTAATATCTCGATAAACAATTTTCACGCCAGCTGCTTTTAAATCTGCAAATAATTCAGGAATGATTCCGCCTTCGCCATAGCCAGTATAAACCACGATAGCCACTTTTTCTTGTTTAATCACTTCTACTTGTGGCGGTGTCCACACACTTAATGCACCGTCAATAATCACGTTTACGCCGAAAGGTTTATCCGTTAAAGCTTTTGTTTTACGGATCTCTTCACGCAATTTTTCTGCTGCACCTTCTGGGGTTGATTCTGCTTGATGCAAGCCGGCATTTGGTCCTAATACCCCAAGCCACCAGCATTACTCACCGCTGCCACAAGACGTGCGTCCGTCAGCCAAGACATTGGTCCTTGGATAATCGGTTTTTCAATACCTAAAATGTTACAAATACGATTTTTCATTGTTAATTCCTTACATAACGGGTTAATTTGTAGTTATTTTAGTAGTTTATTTTTTCTGAAAAAGCCAAAGAAAAATAAAACAGTTTTGCTAGTTTAGAAAATATGTAGTGAATTAAAATTTCAATGATACGGTGTTGCCTCGCCTTGCCTCATTTTTATTTTCATTCACTATAAGAGAATAAAAAAGCGGTCAAATTCTGCAAAATTTTTGCAAAAATGACCGCTTGTCGTTTTAGTTAAAAATGATTAGTTCTATATCTCACACCATTTTGTTTTGACGGAGGGAAGAAATCCGTGCCAGCCATTGTGCCTTGTAGCATTGCTGGGGTGTAGCGGTAGTAATCTGCTTTTTCCCAGTCGAAGGTGCTTTCAATTTCTACTTCTCGTCCAGTTTGGATCAGCTCCACGAGATTCGGGCTGAGCATAATGCTTTTACCGATTGAAACACTTTCCACCCAGCCTGTTTGGTAGGCGTTAAGCATATCATCTGCGGTGTAGAGATTGCCCGAGGCAAAGAACGGCATTCGTCCGTTGATACGGTCGTGTACCACTTGCACTCGGGTAAGGTTGGTATCCGCCCCACGGCGAACTTTTTTGTAGAAATCCCACAATGAAATGTGCAGATATTGCAACGGTTTTTCCAACAATGCGTCCACTAATGCGAGCGTTTCTTTCATCGTAATGCCGTCTTCACCAGGTTCTTCAGGCGAGAAACGGTAGCCAATGATGAAATCAGGGCGGTTATATTTTTTACGCATTTCATCAATTTTATCCACAATCGCGAGCGGAAAACGCATTCGTTTTTCTAAACTGCCACCCCAGTAATCCGTACGTAGATTAGTTGCTGCCGACATAAATTGTTGAATTAGCCAGCCATTTGCACCGTGGATTTCCACACCGTCAAAGCCTGCTTTCATCACTAATTCTGCGGCATAAGCGAAACTATCCACCATTTCCCACACTTCCTGTTCTGTCATCGTACGGAATCGCCCGTACAGATCGCCAGTTGGGGCTAGCACGTCGTATCCTTGGGTCATCGAACGTTCAGCACGACTGCCAGAATGGGCAATCTGTACCACCGCTTTTGTCCCTTGTGCGTGGGCGATTTCCGCATATTCACGCAAAGTAGGTAAGTGGCGTTCATCAAAAGCATTTGGGCTTTCAAAGCCAATGCCACTTGGGTGAACGTTGGTAAACGGCATAATGTACAAGCCAAAACCTTCAAAACGATTTTGCCAAAAACGGCGACCTGCTTCCGTCATCTCGCCGTCTTCGCCAGAATCGTAAATGGTTAAAGGGGCAACCGTCAGGCGGTTTTTGATTTCTACGCCGTTGTTGAGCGTATAAGGGGTAAATAATGGGTTGTATTTAGGATTCATTTTAGTTCTCCATATGTGATTGCTTTGTTGAGAACTATTTTATGGATTTATTTTTGATGAAAAAGCAACGAGAAATTAAATGAGTTTTGCCAAATTGGAAAATATAGCTAATAAAAAAAGCGGTCAAATTTTACAAATTTTTTGCAAAAAATGACCGCTTTTAAAGTTGCTAAAATAATTAGTATCGGAACACTTTTACATTACTAAAGCCATTTTCTTTGAGATAAAGCGCTTGTAATTTGCTCATTACTCCACGTTGGCAATAAAGTAAGTAGTTTTTCGATTGATCCAACGAAGCGAACAGGCTTGAAAGTTTATAGAACGGCATTAATTTCACTTCTACACCATCTAAACTAAACGGAGCTTCATCTGTTTCTTCCGGGCTACGAATATCTAAAATAATATCGTTTTCGGTTAATTCAGAAGTGGTTTCAACCGACACAACCTCTTGTTCCGTTTGTTGAGCAATCTCACGAATATCAAGGAATTGTGCGTTTGCGACCGCTTGTTCCAACACTTCAAAATTGAAATGTCCTTCTTCTTCCACAATTTTGCTTTCAATCGCTTTCACGGTCGGATTTTTCGAGATTACACCACAAAATTCCGGCATAGATTTCGCAATATCATCGGTGCCGATTTCTTTTGCCATGGCGATAATTTGCTCTTTATCGTGCGTGATTAACGGACGTAATACCAATGTATCAGACGCTTTATCGATTAAACGTAAATTGGTTAAAGTTTGGCTTGAAACCTGACCTAGCGCTTCGCCGGTCACGATCGCTTGAATATCGAAACGCTCGGCAATTTTACTTGCAGCACGCACCATCATACGTTTTAACACCACACCCATTTGACCGTTATCGACTTTCTCTAAAATTTCGCCGACTACATTTTCAAAATTAATCGCCACAAAGCGCACTTTGTGTGAGGTGCTGTAACGGCTCCAAATATGGTATGCCATTTGTTTTACACCAATTTCATGTGCCGCACCGCCTAAATTAAAGAAGCAGTAATGTACACGTGAACCACGGCGAATCAGCATATAACTTGATACGCCCGAATCAAAACCACCGGAAATAAGCGATAACACATCTTCTTGCGTACCGATCGGATAACCGCCTAAACCTTCGTGACGAGCATTGATCAGCAACATTTTATCGCCGTCAATATCAATACGAACGGTTACATCCGGCTTGGTTAATTTCACCCGCGCCGATTCAATATGTTGATTTAAACCGCCACCCACATATTTTTCGACATCTAACGAACGGAATTCGTGTTTACCTTTACGGCGTACACGTACACAGAATGTTTTACCTTCCAATTCATCACGTACTTTTGCCAATGTATTTTCAAAAATATCGTGCATCGTAGTAAACGGCATTTCTTCCACTTCTAAAATGTGGTGAATACCCGGTGTACGTTTCAGTAATTCCAATACCATCGGCGCTTCTTCCGCCACTTTGGCTCGCACTTCAATAAAGTCCCAGTTACGAATCACTGCCACATTTTCAGTTTCACGCAATAACACATTACGGATATTTGAAGTCAGAATTTTGATAAAGCGTTTACGAACCGAATCGCTTTTAATCATAATTTCAGGGAAAAGTTTAATAATAAATTTCATTTTTCGGTTTCACTACAGAAAAAAGTTGCCCAAACAAGCGGTTAAATTTCGCTAAGAATTTGCAAATTTAACTGCTTTTCAGACAAGTATCAAAAAACAATTACCACGGAAAGCACAGAATACACAGAAAATTCCGTGAACTCCGTGTTTTCCGTGGTAAGAAAACAACTAAAAATTTAAACGAGATTACGCAGCAAATGGGTCACGTAAGATCATTGTTTCAACACGATCCGGACCTGTTGACAGAATATCAACCGGCACACCAACAAGCTCTTCAATACGTTTGATGTAATCTAATGCCGCTTGTGGTAACTCTTCACGTTTAGTTACACGGAAGGTGTTTTCAGACCAGCCCGGCATTGTTTCGTAAATCGGCTCAACACCTTCCCAATCTTTCGCTGCCATCGGTGCATATTCTACGATCTCACCGTTTGGCATTTTGTATGCGGTACAGATTTTTAACTCTTCAAAGCCGTCTAATACGTCTAATTTTGTCATACAGAAGCCTGAAATCGAGTTAATTTGTACTGCACGGCGTACAGCTACCGCATCAAACCAACCGCAACGACGAGGACGACCGGTTACCGCACCGAATTCATTACCTTTACGCGCAATTTCCGCCCCCACCTCATCAAATAATTCCGTGGTGAACGGGCCGCTACCCACACGAGTACAGTATGCTTTGATGATACCTAATACATAGTCAAGATTACGAGGACCAAAACCTGAACCGGTTGCAACACCACCTGCCGTAGTATTTGAACTGGTTACAAACGGATATGTACCGTGGTCGATATCTAACATTGTGCCTTGCGCACCTTCAAATAAGATATTCACACCGTCTTTGCGTGCTTGGTGGAGTAAAGTGGTTACATCCGCCACCATACCTTTAATCACATCAGCAATCGCAAATACATCGTCTAAAGTTTTTTGGAAATCTACCGGTTCAACTTTATAGTAATTAACTAATTGGAAGTTGTAGTAATCCAAAATATCTTTTAATTTTTCAGCAAACGCTTCTTTGTCAAATAAATCGCTGACACGCAAACCACGGCGAGCCACTTTATCTTCGTATGCCGGACCGATACCACGACCGGTTGTACCGATTTTATTTTTACCTAATGCTGCTTCACGTGCGTGATCCATTGCAACATGGTAAGGAAGAATTAATGGGCAAGCTTCTGAAATTTTTAAACGCTCACGAACGTTAATTCCACGTGCTTCTAATTCGCCCATTTCTTTCATTAACGCATCCGGAGAAAGTACCACACCGTTACCAATTAAGCATGTGACATTATCACGTAAAATACCGCTCGGAATAAGACGAAGAACAGTTTTTTCACCATTGATAATTAAGGTATGGCCTGCATTGTGACCACCTTGATAACGAACCACATATTTTACACGGTCTGTTAATAAATCTACGATTTTACCTTTCCCTTCATCGCCCCACTGAGCGCCGAGAATAGCAACACTTTTACCCATAGGAATTGCCTCTTTAGTTAGTTTTGAATTGAATTGGTATCTTCACTCCAAACACACCAATAACAAGCGATTAAATATTCTAAGAAATTTACCAAAAAATAGCTAAATTCTACCGCTTGTACTAGTCTATTTTCAGAGCGAAATAAAAAAGTTAAAGACCCGATATAGATCGGGTCTTATAGATACAATTATTTTGTCGGAGCTTTCATAAAGCGGAAAAACTCACTGTCCGATTTAAGTAGCATCATATTGCTTTGATCTTTTGCAAAGCTGTTTTCGTATGCCTTTAAGCTACGTACAAAGCTATAAAACTCTGGCTCTTGACTAAATGCGTCTGCATAAATTTTTGCAGCTTGTGCATCGCCTTCACCGCGTAAAGTTTCGGCTGTTTTCTTCGCTTGAGCTTCAATAAGTACCACTTTCTTGTCAACTTCAGCACGAATAATTTCTGCTTTTTCTTCACCTTGCGAACGGTGTTCGCTTGCTACCGCAGCACGTTCCGCACGCATACGTTGATAAATTGAAGATGAAACCTCATTCGGTAGGTTGATCTGTTTTACACGTACATCGACCACTTCGATACCAAGTTTCTCTGCACCATCATCGCCGTCATTTACGGCTTTTTGTGCACCTGCCATCAATTCACCACGAGAACCAGACACGATATCTTTAATCGTTCGAGAACCGATTTCAGAACGTAAACGGTCGCCAACTTTACGTTTTAAAAGATCTGAAGCACGTTGTGTATCGCCACCAGTTGCAGTATAAAACTTCCCGAAATCACTGATACGCCATTTCACGTAAGAATCAACCAATAAGTCTTTTTTCTCAACCGTCACAAAGCGATCTTCTTGACCATCTAAAATTTGAATACGTGCATCCAATACTTTTAAGCTATCAATAAATGGTGCTTTAAAGTGTAAGCCTGGTGCATAAACCACTACTTTTTGGTCTGAATCACGATGTACTTTGTTGAAGCGTAACATAATGCCACGATAACCTTCTGGTACTATCGTAATACAAGAAATCACCGCAAAAGCAATGAGAGATAAAATAGGTAATAAGAATTTACGCATTTTTAAAATCTCCCCTTACGTACCGGCTCTTCATTTTGTTGTGTATTCGGCACAGAAGTTTGAACAGGCTGTTGCATCACTTGCGGTTGCTGAATAACAATCGGCGTAGCTTGTTTCGCCGGTTCAGATACAGCCGGTTTAGCCAACAGTTTATCCATTGGCAATACGTTTAAATTATTACCGTTACCGTCCATAATCACTTTTGGCGTGTTTTTCATCACTTTTTCCATGGTTTCGATATATAAACGCTCACGCATAACTTTCGGTGCGGCTTTATATTCCGGTAACAATTTAGAAAAACGTTCTACTTCACCTTTTGCTTCTAACACGATTTGATCTTTATAAGCTGTTGCTTGTTCAACGATACGTTGTGCCTGACCACGAGCAATCGGTTCACGACCACGTGCATAAGCCTCCGCTTCACGGATTAAACGCTGTTCGTCTTCTTGTGCTTTGATCGCATCATCAAATGCGTCTTTTACTTCTTCCGGCGGACGAGCGGATTGGAAGTTTACATCCGTAACTAATAACCCCATATCATAGGTTTTAATAATATCACGGAGAGTTTGCCAAGTTTTCTCACGTACCGTTGCACGACCGGTAGTTAAAATATCATCCATTGACATATGACCGATCACATAACGTAATGCACTGTCTGTCGCTTGTTTTAAGCTATCGTCCGCATCACGTACGCTAAATTTATATTTAGCCGGATCTTCAACACGGTATTGAACCGTCATTTCAACCTGAACCATATTTTCATCTTGCGTCAGCATTGAACCGCCAGTTTTTAATTCTGACACACGCTCAATATTCACCGGAATGACTTCATCAATAAAAGTCGGCTTCCAGTTTAAACCCGGCATTACGATTTGGTGTAATTTACCGAAACGGGTTACAACCCCTCTTTCCGCCTCTTGAACGGTATAAAATCCGGATGCACCCCAAACAATAGCGGCTAAAATGGCAGTAAGCGGTAGGAGTTTACCGAAATTTTGCGAATTTCCCGATTGATTTCCTTTTTTACCACCACCCATTTTTTTTAGTAACGAGCTAAAAGCCTCCTCTAAATCCGGCGGCTCTTGGCGATTATTCTGTTGATTCGGTTCTTGTTGCGAACCTTGCCCTTGTTGCTCAGGCTTTTTTTGACCCGGTTTACCCCACGGATCTTGCTGGTTGCCTGATTCATTCCACGACATAAATTTCTCCAAAATAAAAAATTTCTGTACGTCTATTAAAAATAACGTAGCTTGTCGATTGTACCTATTTGTACTTGATTTTGCTAGGCTTTATATAGCAAATAGCGGTCTTTTTTAACAATTTTTTTGCAAATAAAAAGGGCGAGAATTAACTCGCCCGATTTAGAAAATTAAAGATTAAAGTGCTTGTTCAACAAATGCACTTAATTGTGATTTTGGTAATGCACCAACTTGTGTTGCAACCACTTCACCATTTTTGAAAAGGATTAAAGTTGGGATTGAACGAATACCGAATTGTGCTGGGATTTGTTGGTTCTCATCCACATTTACTTTAGCGATTTTCGCACGACCTACAAACTCTTCTGATAATTCGTCTAAAATTGGTGCGACCATACGGCAAGGACCACACCATGGTGCCCAAAAGTCTAATAATACAGGTACATCTGATTTTAAAACTTCTTGTTCAAAAGTTGCATCGGTAACTTGTAAAGTCATAATTGTTTCCTTGTTGAGAATCTAAAATAAAACGCCACTTGAGACTGTGGCGTTAAGTTTTTTCGTAAGATAAGGCTTCATCTACTCAATTTCAAGTAAATTTTGCCAATCGCACTAATTATTTATTCCTTATCTTCCGGTAAAATAAGATTTAAAACTAACGCTAAAATGGAACCGACCGTAATCCCCGAACCAAATACTTCTTTAAAGAAGCTTGGTAATTTATCTAATAATTCAGGACGCGTCGTCACGGCTAAACCACAACCGATTGAAATCGCAATAATTAAGCCGTTACGTTTTGAACGTTCTACTTTATCCAACATTTGGATACCAGCAGCAATAATCATTGCAAACATCATTAAACCCGCACCGCCTAATACCGGACTCGGAATTGACACAATTAAGGCTCCGAACCAAGGGAATACACCGGCTAAAACTAGCAGTACCCCCATCACAGTCACCACATAACGGCTTGCCACACCGGTCAACGAAATAACGCCTATATTTTGTGCAAATGATGAGAACGGTGTCGTTGACATAATTGCTGCAAACGCAGAACCTAAACCGTCACACAGTACGCCACCACGTAAATGTTTACCGGTAATTTCAGTTTGTGTTGCATTACCTAATGCTAAAAAGTTACCGCTTGATTCAACAATCGTCACTAAATAAGCAATCGACATCCCGATAATACCTGAAATTGGAAAAGCTAATCCGAAATGTAACGGCTGTGGAATGGCAAAAGTTTCAGCATTTTTAACCGCATCAAAATTAATCCAGCCAAGAGCTAACGCCACGACATAACCAACCATCATACCGATTACAATCGCTGCTGCAGAGAAAATTCCTTTTCCCCATTGTACCAAGATCACCACCAATACAAGTACAAAAGTCGCCATCGCAAGATTTGCCGGATCTGCATAATGCGGATCACCTTTTTGACCGCCTGCGAACCAGTCTACTGCGACAGGAATTAAACTCAGACCGATCATCATTACCACTACACCAGTCACGACTGGTGGGAATAATTTACGTACATACGGCATAAAGAAGCTGCCGATAATCATCACTAATGAACCGACTAACGATGCCCCCATAATACCGGCAACACCATGTTCACTAAAACCGATTGCAAGCGCCGCCGCCACAAAAGTAAAACTGGTTCCCATTACGCTCGGTAAACGCAAACCGATAGGACCAATCCCTCTGCATTGAATAATCGTGACAATCCCTGAAACCAATAACGCCGCATTAACCAGTACAATGGTATCCGGTGTTGGAAGTTTTAATACATTTCCGATAACAAGCGGCACGGCAATAATTCCACCAAGTGCAGCTAAAAGATGTTGTGCTGCAAGTAAAAGGGTTAAACCAAAAGGCGGTTTAGAATCAACAGGATAACGTAAATTTTGCATAAATGCCTCAAACTAAAAAATTGGGGCGAATTATACGCTTTTACGTCCTTTTAGGCAAACGTTTGCGTAATAATAGCTAATTAAAAAACAAGCGGTTGAATTGACAAATTTCTCTGTAAATTCAACCGCTCTATATGGCTAAGTTATTTTAACTTAATTATAAACCTGCACCAGCACGTAATGCTTCCGCTTTATCTGTTTGTTCCCATGGGAAGTGTTCACGACCGAAGTGACCGTAAGCTGCTGTTTCACGGTAAATCGGACGGATTAAATCTAACATTTTGATTAAGCCGTATGGACGTAAATCAAAGTTTTGGTAGATTAATTTCACTAATGTTTCATTTGAAACTTTACCCGTGCCAAAAGTTTCCACCATAATTGATGTCGGATCCGCTACGCCGATTGCATAAGAAAGTTGGATTTCACAACGATCCGCTAAACCTGCCGCCACGATATTTTTTGCTACATAACGTGCTGCGTATGCTGCCGAACGGTCAACTTTTGATGGGTCTTTACCAGAGAATGCTCCGCCACCGTGACGAGCCGCACCACCGTAAGTATCTACGATAATTTTACGGCCGGTTAAACCACAGTCACCCATTGGGCCGCCAATCACGAAACGACCAGTCGGGTTAATAAAGTATTTGGTGTTTTGGCTTAACCATTCGCTTGGTAATACCGGCTTGATGATTTCTTCCATCACACCTTCCACTAAATCTTTTTGTGAAACGTGTTCAGCGTGTTGAGTTGAAAGTACCACCGCATCAATCCCGACGATTTTATTATTTTCGTAAGCAAAAGTTAATTGGCTTTTCGCATCCGGACGCAGCCAATCTAATTTGCCAGATTTACGTACTTTCGCTTGTTGTTCCATTAAACGATGAGCGTATGTAATCGGTGCCGGCATTAATACATCGGTTTCATTGGTTGCATAACCGAACATAATACCTTGGTCGCCTGCGCCTTGCTCTAACGGATCGGCACGGTCAACACCTTGGTTAATATCCGGTGATTGTTTACCAATCGCATTTAATACTGCACAAGAATGCGCATCAAAGCCCATATCAGAATGAGTATAGCCAATGTCGCAAATCACTTGACGAGTTAAGTTTTCGATATCCACCCATGCAGAAGTGGTGATTTCACCGCCGACTAACGCCATACCGGTTTTTACATACGTTTCACACGCCACACGTGCTTTCGGGTCTTGTTTTAAAATTTCATCTAACACCGCATCCGAGATTTGGTCTGCAATTTTATCCGGATGTCCTTCTGATACTGATTCTGAAGTAAATAAATTAATCGCCATTCTAATTACCTTTTAACTCATTGATTTATAACGTTATATATTAGACAAGCGGTCAAATATTGCAAAAATCTTACAAATTTAAACCGCCTGTACTGGATTCTAGTTAGCCGTTTTTCCGTCTAGACGGCTATAATAGACTTTTTTACTTTCCTGTCAAACCATTTATTCAAAAAAACATCAATCCTAATATTTGATATAATTCAAAATTATTACAAATAACTTCTTATATATAATTAACAGTTATTAAAATAAAATGTAAAAATTCATATACATAAATCTTCTTTTGTATCTTTTTTATACTTCAACGAATCATATAATTTGATCTTCATCACATTTCCAAGATAATAATGTAAGAAAATTGTAAACTTTGGCTAAAATTTAACCACCCCCCCTAAACCACATTAATTGACAATTAATTCCCCCTTCTTATAATGCCTTCATTTATTGAGCATAATTTATAAAGCCATATAAATATCCATATTTTTTCTCCATCTAAAGGAATATCCTATGAATAATATTTTTAAAGTGATTTGGAACCATTCAACACAAAGCTGGGTAGCAGTATCAGAATTAGCTCGTGGGGTTGTAAAATCATCTACAAATTCAGAAGTGAAATCAAAGCAAACGATTGCCTCTAAAGCAAAAGTATTATCAACCATTTTACTTTTATCTGGAGCATCTTCTTCTTTCGCTGTAACAAACCAAGACTTCACAGATGTGAATAATCTTATTCAATCATATGCAACTACTTATGCCAATAATTTCTCAGCAAGAGCAGATAAAACAGTAGCTCCTAAATTAAGAGAGCAAGTTTCACTCTCAAATACTATTGCAGCCTTAGCTGCTCAATCAGCTAATCTAACAAACTTAGTAAATATAATTTGTCACTTGCCAATAAAGCTGATCAATCTGCATTAGATACAACTAACGCTAATGTCACCGCATTACAAACTGGTAAAGCAGATCAATCTGCCGTAGATACTGCATTAGCAAATAAAGCTGACCAATCTGCATTAGATACAACTAACGCTAACGTTACTGCATTACAAACTAGTAAAGCAGATAAATCTGCCGTAGATACCGCATTAGCCAATAAAGCTGACCAAACCGCTTTAGATACAACTAACGCTAATGTTACTGCATTACAAACTGATAAAGCAGATAAATCTACCGTAGATACCGCATTAGCCAATAAAGCTGACCAAACCTCATTAGATACAACTAATGCCGCTGTGACTGCATTGCAATCTGATAAAGCCGATAAACAAGAAGTGAGTGATGCTTTAACACAAGTCGCTCAATCTGCTGAAAGTTATACAAATAGAAAAAATGCTGAACAAGATAAAGCTCTAGCAACTAAATTAGCAACTAAAGCCGACCAAACAGCATTAGATGCAACTAACGCTAACGTTACTGCATTACAATCTAATAAAGCAGATAAAGCTCAAGTCGATGAACTAGCTGAAAATCTTGCTGATGTAGCCGATTACAACGATGCTCAAGATGCAATGATTGAGGCAAAAGCTGATCAATCTGAAGTTGACGCATTAAAAACAGCTAAAGCAGACAAAGCAACTGTTGAAGCAAACAAAAAAGCGACTGAAGATGCCCTTGCTCTCAAAGCTGATAAAACTGCTTTAGATAGCAAAGCGGATAAAACCTATGTGGACACGCAATTAGGTTTAGTTTCTACTGGTCTAGATGGCTTAACGAAAGCTAATGAAGAACAAAATGAAGCTATCGACCAAAAAGCAGACAAAACTGCTGTAGATACTTTAGCGAAAACTGTTGATGGCAAAGCGGATAAAACCGCTGTTGATGAGTTAGCTGAAAACCTTGCTGACGTGGATGCTTATAATGATGCTCAAGATGCAATAATTGAAGCAAAAGCTGATCAATCTGAAGTTGACGCATTAAAAACAGCTAAAGCAGACAAAGCAACTGTTGATGCAAATAAAAAAGCGACTGATGCAGCTCTTGCTCTTAAAGCAGACAAAGCAACTGTTGAAGCAAACAAAAAAGCAACTGACGATGCTCTTGCTCTTAAAGCCGATAAAACTGCTTTAGATAACAAAGCAGATAAAACTGAGTTAGCTAATAAAGCAGATAAATCTTTTGTTGATACTCAACTTACTTTAGTGAATACCGGTTTAGAAGGTTTAACAAAAGCTAATGAAAAACAAGACGAAGCTATCGCTCAAAAAGCAGATAAAACTGCTGTAGATACTTTAACGAAAACCGTTGATGGCAAAGCGGATAAAACTGCTGTTGATGAATTAGCTGAAAACCTTGCTGACGTGGATGCTTATAATGATGCTCAAGATGCAATGATTGAAGCAAAAGCTGATCAATCTGAAGTTGACGCATTAAAAACAGCTAAAGCAGACAAAGCAACTGTTGAAGCAAACAAAAAAGCAACTGACGATGCTCTTGCTCTTAAAGCCGATAAAACTGCTTTAGATAACAAAGCAGATAAAACTGAGTTAACTAATAAAGCAGATAAATCTTTTGTCGATACTCAACTTACTTTAGTGAATACCGGTTTAGATGGTTTAGCGAAAGATAATGAAAAACAAGACGAAGCTATCGCTCAAAAAGCAGATAAAACCGCTGTTGATACCTTAGCGAAAACCGTTGATGGCAAAGCAGATAAAACCGCTGTTGATGAGTTAGCTGAAAACCTTGCTGATGTTGATGCTTACAACGATGCTCAAGATGCTGTTATTGACTCTAAAGCATCAAAATCTGATTTAGCTAATAAAGCGGATAAAACAACTGTTGAAGCAAACAAAAAAGCAACTGACGATGCTCTTGCTCTTAAAGCCGATAAAACTGCTTTAGATAATAAAGCAGATAAAACAGTTGTTGATACTCTAGCCAATAAGGTTGATACAAAAGCAGATAAAGCAATTGTAGATACACTAAACTCAACAGTAAATGCGTTAACTACAGCTGTAGATGCTAAAGCAAATCAGACTGATGTGGATGCTGTAAAAGCTGATGTGGCAACTAAAGCAAACCAAGCTGATGTTGATGCCGTAAAAGCAGACGTAGCAACTAAAGCAAATCAGGCTGATGTTGATGCTGTAAAAGCAGATGTAGCAACTAAAGCAAATCAAGCTGATGTTGATGCTGTAAAAGCTGATGTAGCAACTAAAGCAAACCAAGCTGATGTTGATGCCGTAAAAGCAGATGTAGCAACTAAAGCAAATCAAGCTGATGTTGATGCTGTAAAAGCAGATGTAGCAACTAAAGCAAGCCAAGCTGACGTTGATGCAGTAAAAGCTGATGTAGCAACTAAAGCAAACCAAGCTGATGTTGATGCAGCAAACCATGCTCAAAATGTAGAAATTGCTAAGAAAGCAGACCAAGCTGACGTTGATGCAGTAAAAGCTGATGTAGCAACTAAAGCAAACCAAGCTGATGTTGATGCCGTAAAAGCAGATGTAGCAACTAAAGCAAATCAAGCTGATGTTGATGCTGTAAAAGCAGACGTAGCAACTAAAGCAAGCCAAGCTGACGTTGATGCTGTAAAAGCAGACGTAGCAACTAAATTAGATACTAAAGCGGATAAAACTGCATTAGATGCGAAAGCAGATAAAACTGACTTAGATGCTAAAGCAGATAAAACTGACTTAGATGCTAAAGCAGATAAAACTGACTTAGATGCTAAAGCGGATAAAGCCGACTTAAATAGCAAAGCTAATAAAGCTGACGTTGACGCTGTAAACAAAGTTCAAGATGCTGAAATTGCTAAGAAAGCAAATCAAGCAGATGTTGACGCAGTTAAAGCTGATGTAGCAACCAAAGCCAACCAAGCTGACGTTGACGCAGTTAAAGCCGATGTAGCAACTAAAGCAAACCAAGCTGACGTTGATGCTGTTAAAGCGGATGTAGCAACTAAAGCAAATCAAGCTGATGTTGATGCAGCAAACAATGCTCAAAATGCAGAAATTGCTAAGAAAGCAAACCAAGCTGACGTTGATGCAGTAAAAGCAGATGTCGCAACTAAAGCAAACCAAGCTGATGTTGATGCAGCAAACAATGCTCAAAATGCAGAAATTGCTAAGAAAGCAAACCAAGCTGACGTTGATGCAGTAAAAGCAGATGTCGCAACTAAAGCAAACCAAGCTGATGTTGATGCAGCAAACAATGCTCAAAATGCAGAAATTGCTAAGAAAGCAAACCAAGCTGACGTTGATGCAGTAAAAGCAGATGTCGCAACTAAAGCAAACCAAACTGATGTTGATGCAGCAAACAAAGCTCAAAATGCTGAAATTGCTAAGAAAGCAAACCAAACTGACGTTGATGCTGTAAAAGCAGATGTCGCAACTAAAGCAAACCAAGCTGACGTTGATGCGGTGAAAGCCAATGTTGGTACAAATAAAGCGAATATCGCAAAAAATAAAGCGAACATTGCGAAAAACAAAGCAAACATTGAGAACAATAGAGCGAAGATTGCAAGCAACAAAGCTAATATTGCAACCAATAAAGCTAATATTGCTGCAAATAAAGCTAATATTGCGACCAATAGAGCAAATATTGAAACCAATAGTGCTAACATTGCAACCAATAGAGCAAATATCGCAGCGAATAGAGCGAGTATTGTAGAAACCAATAAACGTGTAGATCGTTTAGAAAGCCACGTAAGAAAAGAGAATAAAAAATTACGTGCTGGCGTTGCGGGTGTAACAGCAATAGCAAACTTACCTCAAGTCACTCGTCCGGGTAAAGTGATGACATCTGCTGCTGTCGGTTCTTATGATGGACAAAGTTCGGTTGCTGTGGGTGTAAGCCGTATGTCTGAAAATGGTAAAGTTATTTTCAAAGCATCCGGTAGTGCCAATACACAGGGTACATTCAATGTCGGTGCTGGTATCGGTTATGAATGGTAATCCACGTTAAATACTAAATAATCAAAAGCGATCAGATTGACTTTCTGATCGCTTTTTTTATAACCTCTCCCCTACTAAACATATTCCTTCATAACCAAGAATTATCTTCTAATTCAAAAAGAGATTTTCCCTCTTAAATATTTCGCTTATCATTATTATCTTTTTACCTTTCAGGAATCATCATTATGTCTATCACAATCCTAGACGGCGGTATGAGCCGTGAGTTAATGCGTTTAAACGCACCTTTTAAACAGCCGGAATGGTCGGCTTTATCGCTTTATGAAAAACCGTCAGCGGTGCAACAAGTACATGAAGATTTTATCGCAAACGGCGCAGAAGTGATTACAACCAACAGCTATGCAGTTGTACCGTTTCATATCGGTGAGCAACGTTTTAGTGCGGACGGTAAAATGCTTGCAGATCTTGCCGGTCGTCTTGCCAAACAAGCGGTTAAAAATAGCGGAAAATCTGCAAAAATTGCCGGTTCATTACCGCCAATGTTCGGATCTTACCGTGCTGATTTGATTCAAGCAGATCGTTTTGCCGAAATTGCTCAACCGATTATTGACGGGCTTGCACCTTATGTTGATATTTGGTTATGTGAAACACAAAGTGCGATTATCGAACCGACTTCGATTAAGCCGTTATTACCAAAAGATAACCGTCCGCTTTGGGTTTCGTTTACTTTAACTGATGATGAGCCAACGCCCGAGCCACAATTACGCTCTGGTGAACCAGTAGCCCTTGCGATTGAAAAAATGGTGGAATTAGGCGTTGATGCGATTTTATTTAACTGCTGCTAGCCGGAAGTGATTGAACAAGCACTAGCAATAACCCAATCTATTCTAACAGCCAAAAATGCGACACATATCCAAACCGGTGCATATGCAAATGCGTTTGCTCCTCAACCGAAAGATGCAACCGCTAATGACGGTTTAGACGACGTGCGTAAAGATTTAGACCCTGAAGCCTATCTTGCGTGGGCAAAAAAATGGACGGCACAAGGCGCAACCATTGTCGGCGGCTGTTGCGGTATCGGAATCGAATATATCAACACTCTGGCTAAAAATTTAAAATAACCGAATAAGCGGTCAAAATTGGCAATTTTTTTGCAAAAAACCTGCAAAATTTAACCGCTTGTATCAAGCACAACATCAAAATAAGGGCAATTATGTCAAACAAAAAAATTGGGTTACTTTCCTTAACCGCTCTGGTACTCAGTTCGATGATCGGTTCTGGAATTTTCAGTCTGCCGCAAAATATGGCGGCGGTCGCCGGCGGTGAAGCGTTAATTCTCGGCTGGATCATTACCGGCATTGGGATTATTTTTCTCGGACTTTCTTTCTTCTTTATTTCTCGTTTGCGTCCAGATTTAGACGGTGGTATTTATACTTATGCACGTGAAGGCTTTGGCGATTTAGTCGGCTTTCTCTCCGCTTGGGGTTATTGGCTGTGTGCAACCATCGGGATTGTTGGCTATTTAGTGGTAGCGTTTGAGGGAATCGGCTCATTTACCGATACTGAATCGAATATTATTTTCGGGCAAGGTAATACGCTGGCTTCTTTTATCGGTGCTTCAATTATCGTGTGGTTAGTTCACGCTTTGGTGGCTAGCGGTGTTAAAGAAGCAGCAACGGTAAACTTGATTGCAACGTTTGTAAAAGTGTTCCCGCTCGTATTATTTATCGGTTTGGCAATTTGGTATTTTAAAGGCGAAACTTTTAGCCAAGACTTACAAGGTATGGCATTAAATAACAGCGTGTCGGAACAAGTAAAAAACACGATGTTAATTACCCTTTGGGTATTTACTGGTGTGGAAGGTGCGTCTGTGTTATCCGCTCACGCTAAAAAGAAAAGTGATGTAGGTTTAGCTACCGTACTTGGGATTCTTATCGCATTGGTTTTATATATTGCAATTACCGTGCTTTCTCTCGGTATTTTACCACGTGAAACCATTGCTGAGATGTCAAACCCATCAATGGCAGGTTTATTAGAAACGATGATCGGCTCAAGCGGTAAGATTTTAATTACGTTTTGCTTAATTGTGTCGGTATTAGCCTCTTATGTCAGCTGGACAATGTATTCAGCGGAAGTACCTTATCGTGGTGCTAAAAATGGCGCGTTCCCGAAAATTTTAGATAAGCTCAATGCGAATGAAGTGCCGATTAATTCACTTTGGCTTACCGGTTTTGTGGTGCAATTCTGTTTATTTTTAGTGCTTTTAACCGGTAAAAGTTACAACGCATTATTGCTGATTTCGACCTCAATGATCCTTGTGCCTTATTTCCTAATCGGTGCATATTTATTGAAACTGTCATTCCAACGAAATTCAGCGTGGTATATCAAACTAACAGGTTTTATCGCATCGATTTACGGTTTATGGATTGTTTATGCGGCAGGGTTAGATTACTTATTATTATCGGTACTCCTCTATGTACCGGGCATTGCTTTATTCCTTTACTCACGCTATCAACATCAAGGCAAAACCTTAAATTTAACAACATTTGAAAAAATCTTATTACTCTTAATCGGACTCTTATTTATTTGGGCGGTTTATAATAGTTTTACTAACGTTGATTGGAGCTAACATTCATCATCCCCTTGTGTTTTATACATTAGGGGATTTTTTATTTTTATGCTAAATTATGCAATTTGTGTGAATAACAATTATAAGAAGGACATTTTATGTCAAAAGGCAAAATCGGTCTTTTTTCATTAACTGCTTTGGTGCTTAGCTCGATGATCGGCTCAGGCATTTTTAGCCTTCCGCAAAATATGGCGGAGGTAGCCGGTGCGAAAGCATTATTAATCGGTTGGTTAATTACCGGTATTGGTATCATTTTTTTAGGCTTATCTTTCTTTTTTCTATCTCGTATTAAACCGGAATTGGAGGGTGGCGTATATACTTACGCTCGAGAAGGTTTTGGGGATTTAGTCGGTGGATTAGCTGCTTGGGGGTATTGGCTTTGTACGGCAATCGGCAGCGTTGGCTATTTGGTCGTGGCTTTTGAAGGTGTGGGGACTTTCATTGATAGCGAAAACTATACCATTTTTGGACAAGGTAATACCGTTGCTTCGATTTTAGGTGCATCGGTAATTGTTTGGTTAATTCATCATCTGATTGCCCGAGGTATCCGAGAAGCCGCCTTTGTGAATTTAGTTGCGACAATTGTTAAAACTTTACCGCTCTTCTTGTTTATCGGCTTGGCCATTTGGTTCTTCTCCCCTGAACAATTTGTACAAGATTTCAGCGGAGCAACACTAGAAAAAAATACGTTAACGCAAGTCAAAAATACTATGTTGATTACCCTTTGGGTCTTTGTCGGTGTTGAAGGGGCTTCGGTGCTTTCAGCACACGCAAAAAAGAAAAGTGATGTCGGCTTAGCAACCATTTTAGGGATTTTGATTACATTAGTGTTATATGTTGCGATTACTGTGCTTTCACTCGGTATTTTGCCTCGTGAAGTGATCGCACAAATGCCGAATCCATCTATGGCAGGTTTAATGGAACATATGATTGGGGCAAGCGGTAAGATTATTATTACACTTTGCTTAATTATTTCCGTACTGGCTTCTTATATGAGCTGGACAATGTTTTCATCGGAAATCCCTTACCAAGCGGCAAAAACCAAAGTATTCCCGAAATTATTAAACCGCACAAATATCAATGGCACTCCGATAGCTGGCTTATGGTTAACTAACATTACTATTCAAATTAGCTTACTTTTAGTGCTGTTTACCGGCAAAGGTTATAGTATGTTGATTCAGCTATCAACTACAATGATTTTAGTGCCTTACTTCTTAGTCGGGGCTTATTTACTCAAAGTAGCGATAAAACAAAATGAAGCTTGGTATATTAAATTAACCGGTGCAATGGCATCAATTTATGGTTTATGGATTGTGTATGCCGCAGGGTTAGATTACTTATTGTTATCAGTGGTATTATATGTGCCGGGCATTTTGCTCTTTTTCTATTCACGTAAACAAAACGGCGAAAAACTTAACTTAAATCCTTTAGAAAAAGGTTTATTGTTACTTATTAGCCTGCTCTTTATCGGTGCAATTTATTCTCTTCTTACAAATTAATTTTAGGCATTCGTATGAAAACAACATTGGTTAAGCAAGCGGTCGCTTTTCTAAAATTTTTTGCAAATAAAATTGTTGACGTATCTCATCAACTACAAAAATTTTTCAGTAACGGGTCATTCGGCGTTGCCTTTTATCCATTTTTAATGCACCCGATTATTCGAGGTAGCACACGTTCTACCGTAATTTTACTCTCTGCTCTGCTTTCATTTATGGGCGTATTCTATATTTTTGCAGAATTTGTATCCGCATTATTTAGTGAGTCATCATTAATTACTTACCCTCGCCATACGGTGTTGGAATTATTACTTCCGTTTGGGGCAGTAATTGATGGCAAAACCAATACGTTCTCACCGTTATATCAAGTGATGAATGCGGTATTCAGTCTTCAAGGGCTAGGTTTTGCCATTGCATATCTTGCTGTACTGCTACAACTATCTCGCCGTAAATATTGGTTATTAGCACTGATTTTTGCGGTTTTCTTTACGATTGGTATGAGTTTAATACCTTCATCACAAGGCAAAATGACTGCCGGCGGTCTGCAAAATTTAGGAGCAAGTTTAACCTATTTATTTGGTAATCTTGCTATTCTGATGGCTGGTATTGATATTGTAAAACCGAAACTTATTTGGCTACGCCGTTTCAGTATCCAAGCCGGTCTGATTGGTATATTTTGCGTCTTGATTACCATCTTTTTGCCGAATATGTTAACGCCAATACTGGAACGTGTTGCCATTTATGCCATTATGATTTGGGAAATCCTCGCCGGTCTAGCAATGTTAAAACGTAAATAAAAAGAGAAAATATTATGGCAAACACAAAATTTATCGAACGTTACCGCAATTTAATTGCAATTCCAACTATCTCCAGTTTGGAAGCGGCGGAAGATCAATCTAATAAACAACTTATCGAATTACTAGCAACTTGGCTTGCCGATTTCGGTTTTAAAACAGAGATTATTCGAGTGGAAGGTAGCCGTGATAAATATAATTTATTAGCTACTTACGGCGAAGGTGAAGGCGGTCTATTATTAGCCGGTCATACCGATACCGTGCCATTTGACGAAGGGAAATGGACATTTAATCCATTTGCGTTAACCGAACAAGACGGTAAATTCTACGGTTTAGGTACAGCGGATATGAAAGGCTTTTTTGCTTTTATTGTCGATGTGCTTAGCCAACTTGATTTAAGTAAATTAACTAAACCGTTGCGTATCTTAGCTACTGCCGATGAAGAAACCACGATGCTTGGTGCCAGAACCTTCGCTCAAAATACACATATTCGCCCCGATTGTGCGATTATTGGTGAACCGACTTCCTTAAAACCGATTCGAGCGCATAAAGGACATGTTGGCGAAGCGGTGAGAATTACCGGAAAAAGTGGTCACTCTAGCGATCCGGATCGTGGCATTAATGCAATTGAATTAATGCACCAAGCGACTGGTTATCTAATGAATATGCGTAATCAGCTACGTGAAAAATATCATAATGATCTGTTTAAAGTGCCATATCCAACAATGAACTTCGGCAATATCCACGGCGGTGATGCAATTAACCGTATCTGTGCCTGTTGTGAATTGCAATTCGATATGCGTCCATTGCCAAATCTGCCGGTTGAAGATTTATATGCGATGGTCAATGAGAATCTAAGACCGATGTTGGAACAATACGGTGATCTGATTGAGATTCATCACCTGCACGACGGTATTCCTGGTTATGAGTGTGAACATTCCGCACAAGTGGTACAAGTGGTTGAAAAGCTGTTAGGCGAAAAATGCGATGCGGTAAACTATTGCACCGAAGCACCTTTTATTCAGCAACTCTGCCCGACTCTCGTTTTAGGTCCTGGCTCCATTGAGCAAGCTCATCAACCAGATGAATTTTTAGAAACGAAATTTATTGAGCCGACCCGAGAATTACTCACCAAAATGATCCTACATTTTTGTGCTTAACAAGCGGTTATTTTTGAATCATTTCTTACCACGAAAAAGGGAGCTTTAAAAGCTCCCTTCTGTTTCCAATTATCGTTCTACTAGAATCTAACCCCGAAACCAGCAAAATAAACAACTGGATCTAATTTTAATTTCACTTCGTGATCTAAATTTAACGCTTTGAAATTCGCTGTTGTTTTAATGCGTGTATACCATGCTGCCGCATTAAAATAAATATTATCAGTTAATTTCACGTCTACACCCACATTCGCTACTGGACCAAAAGAGTGTTTTTTCACTTTAAGATCGGTTACTGCCGAATGTGTTGATTTAGCGTGATAAAAACGAGTGTAGTTTAGACCTGCACCAACATACGGGCGGAATGTTGAATTTGCATCACCAAAGTAATATTGAGCATATAAACTTGGCGGAAGTTGTTTAACAATAGCTACACGACCTAAACCTAAACCAAGTGCAGGTACATTTGCATGGATTTTATGTGAGAATGGTGTTGCTGCTAATAGTTCTACACCGATATTATCCGTAAACATATAAGTACCGGTTAAACCTAATTGAGTATTATTTTTTACTTTTAAATCTACATCTACTGCGGTTTTTGTCGTTGAGCTAGAGTTAGCATCTACTGTAATCGCACCGGCACGGAAAATCACATCGCCCGCTTGATGCGCCATTGCTGAACCGGCTAATAACACACTACCTAATACTGCTGCTAATACTGTTTTTTTCATTTTTGACCTCTTGTTGCTTTTCTTAAAATACAAAAGTAACTAATTCGTTACGTTAATAACATTCTAAAAACAATCTATCTAACTTTTATTGACAAGAATCAAATATACGCCATTTTAATACCTACAACGAGGTACTAATTTATTTTTTGTGATCTTTTTCACATTTTTACTTGAAATAATCTTGACTAGCTCCATTTATTACAATGTTGAAGCAAGTATAAATCTTGCTCGATACAGATTAATGAAATTTAGGAGTAAAAATATGAATTTCGAAAAATTTACGACCAAACTGCAGGAAGCCCTCGCAGAAGCACAATCGTTAGCTATCGGAAAAGATAATAACTACATTGAACCGGCACATTTACTGTATGCATTAGTTAAACAACAAGACGGTTCTATCGCCCCACTATTTACCGCACTCAATGTGCAACCGCAACGTATTTTGAGTGAATTAGAGACAATTTTAAACCGCTTACCGACCGTATCCGGCAGTACAACCCAACCGTCACAACAATTAATTCGCCTGTTAAATCAATCTGATAAATTGGCACAACAATTCGGCGATAGCTTTATTTCATCGGAGTTATTCGTGCTTGCCGCACTGGACGATAACGGCGATTTAGGCAAATTATTAAAACAATTTGGCTTAACTAAAGAGAAAGTAAACAACGCAATCAGCCAAATTCGAGGAGGAGAAACCGTGAATAATCAAAACGCAGAAGAAACCAGACAAGCATTACAAAAATATACGATTGATCTTACCGAGCGAGCCAAAGCTGGCAAGTTAGATCCGGTAATCGGTCGTGATGAAGAAATCCGCCGTGCGGTACAAGTTTTACAACGCCGTACAAAAAACAACCCAGTATTAATCGGTGAACCGGGTGTTGGTAAAACCGCTATTGTAGAAGGTTTAGCACAACGTATTGTCAACGGTGAAGTGCCGGAAGGATTAAAAAATAAACGTGTACTTTCCCTCGATATGGGTGCATTAATTGCCGGTGCAAAATATCGTGGTGAATTTGAAGAACGTTTAAAAGCGGTACTCAATGAATTAGCCAAAGAAGAAGGTCAGGTTATCTTATTTATTGATGAAATTCACACTATGGTAGGTGCGGGTAAAACAGACGGTGCAATGGATGCCGGTAACTTACTCAAACCTTCTCTTGCTCGTGGTGAATTACATTGCGTTGGGGCAACTACGCTAGATGAGTATCGCCAATATATCGAAAAAGATGCGGCACTTGAACGTCGTTTCCAAAAAGTATTAGTGGATGAACCAACTGTAGAAGATACCATTGCAATTTTACGTGGCTTGAAAGAACGTTATGAAATCCACCACCACGTACAAATTACTGACCCTGCGATTGTAGCGGCAGCAACACTTTCACATCGTTATATTAGTGATCGCCAATTACCGGATAAAGCGATTGATTTAATTGATGAAGCGGCATCCAGTTTACGTATGGAAATCGATTCTAAACCTGAGCCGTTAGATAAACTTGAACGCCGTATTATTCAACTTAAATTGGAACGCCAAGCGTTACAAAAAGAGGAAGATGAAGCAAGTCGCCAACGTCTTGCAAAATTAGATGAAGAACTGACCGCTCGTGAGCGTGAATATTCTGAATTGGAAGAAGTTTGGAAAGCGGAAAAATCTGCTCTACTTGGTACGCAACATATCAAAACTGAGTTAGAAAATGCCCGTATTGAAATGGATCAGGCTCGCCGTGAAAGTAACTTCGAGAAAATGTCCGAATTACAATACGGTAAAATTCCGGCATTAGAAAAACAGTTAGCTGAGGCGGTTAAATGTGAGGAAGAAGGTGGTGAAAATCAGCTACTTCGTACCAAAGTCACCGATGAAGAAATTGCAGAAGTACTTTCAAAAGCGACCGGTATTCCGGTTTCAAAAATGATGGAAGGCGAGAAAGAAAAACTGTTGCGTATGGAAGAAGTATTACACAGTCGTGTCATCGGGCAAAATGAAGCGGTGGAAGCGGTGGCAAATGCAATTCGCCGTAGCCGTGCCGGATTATCAGATCCGAATCGTCCGATTGGTTCGTTCTTATTCCTTGGTCCGACCGGGGTTGGTAAAACCGAACTTTGCAAAACTTTGGCGAATTTCCTCTTCGATGATCCTGATGCGATGGTACGTATCGATATGTCGGAATTTATGGAAAAACATAGCGTTTCTCGTTTAGTCGGCGCACCTCCGGGCTATGTCGGTTACGAAGAAGGCGGTTACTTAACTGAAGCTGTCCGCCGCCGTCCATATTCTGTTGTGTTACTTGATGAGGTAGAAAAAGCTCATCCGGACGTGTTTAATATCTTACTTCAAGTGTTGGATGACGGTCGTTTAACTGATGGTCAAGGCAGAACTGTCGATTTCCGCAATACGGTAGTGATTATGACCTCAAACTTAGGTTCACATTTAATCCAAGAAAATCCGGAATTAGATTATGCTGGAATGAAAGAAGTGGTAATGTCAGTGGTAGGACAACATTTCCGTCCTGAATTTATCAACCGTATTGATGAAACTGTGGTGTTCCACCCACTTGGTCAAGCACATATCCGTGCGATTGCTCGTATTCAGTTACAACGTTTAATCGCTCGCCTTGCGGAACGCAGTTACGTAGTAACAGTTACCGATGCGGCATTAGACCATATCGGCAACGCCGGCTTTGACCCATTATTCGGTGCAAGACCGCTTAAACGTGCAATTCAGCAAGAGCTTGAAAATCCACTTGCACAACAGATCTTAAGCGGCAAATTATTACCGAATAGCCCTGTTGTGGTGGACTATCAAAATGACCAATTAAGCATTAGCAATAGCTAATCTTCCATAAACAAGCGGTCGAATTTGCAGAAATTTTGCAAACTCGACCGCTTTTCTTTTAGGCGTTATGACGATTAATCCACCAGACTAACGACAGCATAACCGGCACTTCAACCAACACACCAACGACCGTTGCTAAAGCTGCGCCGGAATGTAAACCAAACAATGAAATCGCAACAGCCACCGCTAATTCAAAGAAGTTACTGGTACCGATTAAACAAGCCGGCGCAGAAATTTCTTTCGGTAAATTTAACCATTTCGAGAGTAAATGGCTAAGAAAGAAAATACCATATGTCTGAACTAATAATGGAATTGCAATCAGAACAATAATCAGCGGATTGGCTAAGATTGTTTCTGCTTGGAATGCAAATAATAACACTACGGTTAAGATCAATCCCATCATCGAAAATGGCTTTAATTTGTTACCAAATTGGGAAATAGAGCGGTTGGATTTCAGCAAAATTTTGCGAGTGACACTACCTGCTATTAACGGCAGTACCACATAAAGTAACGTGCTATATAACAATGTTTCCCAAGGAATCGTAATATCACTCACCCCTAATAGAAAACCTGCGATCGGTGCAAAAGCGAAAATCATAATAATGTCATTCACCGATACTTGCACCAAAGTATAGTTCGGGTCTCCTTTTACTAATTGAGACCAAACGAAAACCATTGCGGTACAAGGTGCAACACCAAGTAAAATCATACCGGCTATATATTCCTGAGCCGTTTGTGCCTCAACCCATGAAGCAAACAAAAAGCGGAAAAATAGCCAGCCGACTAATGCCATTGTAAACGGCTTAATTAACCAATTTACTACGATTGTCATCGCTAAACCTTTCGGCTTTTTACCCACATCTTTGATTGCAGACCAGTCAATTTGAATCATCATCGGGTAAATCATCAGCCAAATTAATACCGCTACCGGCAAATTAATATGCGCGATTTCCAATAATGCTACTTTTTCGACCGCTTGCGGAAATGATACACCTAATGCGACTCCAGCTGTAATAGCTAAGGCAACCCAAATTGTTAAAAAACGCTCAAAGATCCCCATTTTATTCCCTTATTAATGATTAAATACAATATCGACATCTTCGGATTTATCATGTACGCCAAATTTATCAACAAGCGTTTGGCTTGCTTCATTTAAACCGAATACTTCAACTTCTACACCAACTTTACGATATTTAAGTACCACTTTATCCAAAGCTGCGATTCCCGTAACATCCCAAAAATGTGCGTGGGTGAGATCGATACTCACTTGCTTAACTGCCGGATTGTCATAAGTAAAACTATTAATAAAATCATCAGACGAGGCAAAAAATACTTGTCCGATAACTCCGTATGCAAGCACAGAATCATTCTCTGTCGGTAATGGTTTAATCAGCATATAACGTCCGATTTTATTGGCAAAGAACAATGCTGCAAGTAATACGCCGGCAAAAACGCCTAATGCTAAATTATGGGTATAAACTACTACGGATACCGTAACCAACATTACTGCATTAAAGCCTATCGGATGCGTTTTTAAATCTCTAATTGATTGCCAGTTAAATGTACCGATTGATACCATAATCATTACCGCAACCAATACTGGCATTGGGATAATTTTTAGAATATCCGCCAAAAACACAACCATAATTAATAAATAAATACCGGCTAAAAAGGTAGAAAGTCGTGTTCTTCCGCCGGATTTTACATTGATAACCGATTGACCAATCATGGCACAACCTGCCATACCGCCCATAAAACCACAAGCAATATTGGCAATACCTTGCCCTTTACATTCTCTATTTTTATCGCTTTCTGTTTCGGTCATTTCATCAACAATGGTTGCCGTCATTAATGACTCAAGCAAACCGACTGCAGCCAAACTTAACGAATAAGGCAAAATGATTAATAACGTTTCTAAATTAAGCGGAATATTCGGTAATAAAAAAACCGGCAGGCTGTCCGGTAATTCCCCCATATCTCCTATAGTACGTACATCTAGCCCCATAAAATAGCTAACGATAGTCAGTACAACAATCGCAACGAGAGGTGATGGCAATATTTTGCCGATTTTAGGCAAATAAGGGAAAAGATAGATAATTCCCAATGCCGCCGCAACCAGTACGTAAGTATGCCAAGTAACATTGGTTAACTCAGGTAATTGGGCAAGAAAAATTAAAATCGCTAGTGCGTTTACAAAGCCAACTACTACTGCTCGTGCAACAAAACGCATTAATGAACCTAATTTTAATAACCCAGCAATAATTTGAATCACCCCAGTTAAAATAGTGGCAGCCAATAAATATTCTAAACCGTGACTTTTCACTAGTGATGCCATAACTAACGCCATTGCACCGGTAGCTGCCGAGATCATAGCCGGTCGTCCACCGGCAAAGCTGATTACCACAGCAATACAAAATGATGCATATAAACCGACTTTCGGATCTACACCTGCAATAATGGAAAAAGCAATCGCTTCAGGAATTAAAGCTAGTGCAACGACTAGCCCGGAAAGGGAATCAGCTCGAATATTAGAAAACCATTGTTGTTTTAAGGTTTGTTGCATAAAAAATTCTTACCTCTAAGTTGTTTCTAAATTATTAATTATTTCACCATCTTCTTTAACAAAAGGTTTATCCAATGAAACCGGTGATATTTCCAAGAATTTTTCAGACGGACGACAAAGTCGAACACCTTTGCTTGTGATAACAATCGGACGATTTATTAAAATCGGTTCAGCAAGCATCGCAGCAATTAGTTCGTCATCGCTCAATTCCATACGGCTTAAATTTAATGCTTCATAAGGAGGTACATTCGTCCGAATCAGATCTCGCACACAAATCCCCATTGCTGAAATTAAGTTTCGTAGTGTAACCTCATCGGGAGGTGTTTCGAGGTAGTGAATAATCGTTGGTTCAATGCCTAAGTGGCGGATTAACGCTAATGTATTACGAGATGTACCACATTTGGGATTATGATAAATTGTCACTTTTTCCATATTTTCTCCAATATTTCAATACCTATTGAAATGTTAAGGTAAAAAATTTTGTAGGTATTTTACCCACAAAATTTGCAATTCGGATCATTGCTTTCTTTACAACAATTCGTGGTTAAAAAAGCCACCAGCTCCATCATAAGTGCTAAATTTGCATAATAATGCACAAATCTACCCGCTTGCCGGCTATGAATTAAGCCGGCGGTAGCCAATGTTTTTAGATGAAAAGAAAGGTTATTCGGTGCGATACTCAATTGTTTAGCCAATTCTCCAGCAATCATTCCTTTACTGCCTTGAGCAGCAAGCATCTGAAAAATTTGCAATCTAATCGGTGAATTGAGCGTACCAAATACTTGACTTGCGTGTTCGATATTCATAGTAAAAATTATAACATTCTATGTTTATATTTCAATAATTATTGAAATATTTAGATAAAAACAAGCGGTTGAATTTACAGAAAATCTCGCAAATTCAACCGCTTGTCTATTTATTTAATTACTCTTCTTCAGTAAATTTCTCCGCTTTATAAGTCGGGTTCATTAAGTTTTCAACTGAAAGAATATCATCTAATTGCGCTTCTGTGAGTAAACCGCGTTCTAATACCACTTCACGCACGCCTCTGCCGGTTGTTGCACAGATTTTACCCACGATATCACCGTTATGGTGACCGATAAACGGATTAAGATAAGTCACGATACCGATTGAGTTAAACACGAAGTTTTCACAGATTTCTTTATTAACAGTAATACCGTCAATACATTTATCACGTAAATTTACACAAGCGTTAGCAAGAATATCAATAGATTCAAACATTGCTTGACCGATTACCGGTTCCATTACGTTTAATTGTAATTGACCCGCTTCTGCTGCAAAGGTAACTGTCGTATCGTTACCAATTACTTTAAAGCAAACTTGGTTCACGACTTCTGGCACTACTGGGTTTACTTTCGCCGGCATAATTGAAGAGCCTGCTTGTAATTCTGGTAAATTGATTTCATTTAAACCGGCACGTGGGCCTGATGACAATAAACGTAAGTCGTTACATACTTTTGAAAGTTTAACCGCTGTACGTTTTAACGCACCGTGAACCATTACATAAGCACCACAGTCTGAAGTCGCTTCAATTAAGTTCTCTGATAATACGCATGGTAAACCAGTTACTTCTGCTAAGTGTTTAACTACTAATTGAGAATAGCCTTCTGGGGTATTTAAACCAGTACCGATTGCCGTTGCACCTAAGTTGACTTCTAATAATAATTCAGCAGTACGTTTTAGATTACGCACTTCTTCTTCCAATAGTACCGCAAAAGCCTTAAATTCTTGACCAACTGTCATTGGTACGGCATCTTGTAATTGGGTACGACCCATTTTTAAAATGCCTTTAAATTCTTCCGCTTTAGCTTCAAAACCTTGTTGTAAGTAATGTACTTTTTTAATTAAATGTAAAATACTGTTATAGACCGCAATACGGAAACCGGTTGGATACGCATCATTGGTTGATTGGCTTGCATTCACATGATCCATTGGATTAATCACGTTATATTCGCCTTTTTTATATCCAAGCAATTCTAACGCTAAATTCGCTACTACTTCATTGGTATTCATATTTACTGATGTACCCGCCCCACCTTGATAGACATCTGATGGGAACTGATCCATACAGCGACCTTTAACTAAAATTTCGTCACAAGCCTCTACAATGGCTTTTGCAATTTTTTTCGGAATTGCACCTAATTCGCCGTTTGCTAAGGCAGTCGCTTTTTTAACCATCACCATACCACGAACAAATTCCGGTACATCGGAAATAGTGTTGTTTGAAATATTAAAATTCTCAACTGCTCTTAATGTGTGGATTCCCCAATAAGCATCAGCAGGCACTTCTCTTTCGCCTAATAAATCCACTTCAACACGTACGTTACTCATATACTCACCTCAAAAAATAAAAAATAATAAAATTAAAATCCGAGAGAGATCATAGCGATTTAATCTAAAAAGAAATGTGATCTAAATCACATTTCATCTAATCGCTCCTAGGATATAAATTAAGGTTTCGGATTAGAAATTCTAATGATTAAAAATGAGGAAGTAGTAACACGCCGGTAAACCGATTACCCAAAATAAACTGGAAACAATCACGGCAGCGTGAAATTGCCAATGTTTAGTTTTATGACGAATATACTTCATTGCGAGAAACGTTCCGATAAATCCACCAGCAAAACAGAGGAAAAATAAATTTGACTCAGGAATCCGCCACGCTTTATTAACAGATTTTTGTTTATCAGCATACATCAGATAGAAGCTAATGGCGTTAATCACAAGAAAATAGATGAGAATAAAAATACGCATAAATAAATGTTTAATAATTAATCAAGAATATCACGTTTTATCACTAAAAACGGAAGTAAGAGTAAAGAGATGCCTAAACTACAGCATACCACGACGGTAAAAAAGCCACTCCATTGGAAATTCTCTAAGACTAGTGCCAAAGGATAACCGGCTAATGCCGCACCTAAATAAGCAAATAAACCCACAAAGCCGGTTGCTGCCCCGGGAGAAAGTTTATGAGAACATTCAGCAGCAGCCATGCCAATCAACATTTGAGGTCCAAAGACAAAGAAACCGATTGCAAAGAATAATATTGACTGTAGCAAATAATTTTCTTTTGGCATTAGCCATAATGCGGTAATTGAGAAAAAGATACCCACAGAAAAAATTAATGCCATAGGACTTCGATTACTTAAAAACAGTTTATCAGAACCCCAACCAGCGGCTAGAGAACCAACAAAGCCACCAATCTCAAATAATGTTATTGAGCTGTTCGCTGACATTAAATCATAATGATATTTTTCTGTGAGATAGATATTCCCCCAGTCATTAATGGCGGTACGAACAACATAGACTAATGTATAACTTAATGCTAAAAGCCAAATATATTTATTACAAAAAACATAACGGCCTAAAATCAATTTCCATGAAAGAGCCTTTTCTTCCTCTTCATGAATTAATTCTAACTGATCATTTCTCCACTTGCCGATTGAGGGTAAACCCATTGATTCCGGCGTATTTCTTAAACGAATAAACAGAAAAAGACCGATAAAAACACCTAAAGCTCCCACCGTAAAAAAGCCGATTCGCCAGCTATAGTGTAAAGCTAAGAACCCGACAATAAGCGGAACTAATGCCCCCCCGAAATTATGCGCGGTATTCCAAATAGACCACCAAACGCCTCTTTCTTTACGAGAATACCACATCATTAATAGCTTAGCACACGGTGGCCAGCCCCATCCTTGAAAGCAAGCATTTATAATGACTAATAATGTGAGGATAATTAATGAACTGCTAAATCCAAATAAAATATTTGTTATCCCGGTGATAATTAAGCCGATCGACATAAAATAGCGAGGATTAGCCCGATCCGACACAATTCCAAATACAAATTTAGAGATACCGTAGGTTAAATAAAATAAGGTTGAAATCAATCCAATATCATTTTTATCTATCTGTAAATCATTAATTAAAGAGGGAGTTACATAATTAAATGTTTTACGCGTTAAATAAAATCCGGCATAACCAATATACATCGCTATCATTAACTGAATACGCCAATAGCGGTACGAATTATCTATATCTTTTAAGCTTTTCATTCTTTTTCCTATGAGATTAAAGGCAAAGTGATAAAAATAGATGTACCTGATTGACTTTCATTTTCCGTTATTGATTTAGATACAACTTTAAAACTTCCGTCTAAAATTTCGGCTCTCTCTTTCATACCTTTTAATCCGAATCCGTGAACAACACTTGTCGGATCAAATCCTATTCCGTTATCATGAATAGATAATTTAATCTCTTTATCAATCAAAATAATGATTCTCACTTCTGATGCCTGCGAATACTTCATCGCATTATTCAAACCTTCTTGGCATAATCTATATATGGTAATTTCTAACACATGATCTAACTTGTGCTTTAACTTATTTTCAAAAACTAAATACGTGCTTATATTTTGTTTATCCATATCTAATTCGATAAACAGATTTTGTATCGCCTGATAAAGATCCAGATCATCTAATAATTTAGGTCGTATACGATTTAGAATACTTTTTGTCGTGTCATAAATATTTAAAGATAAATGCTCGATCATATCTGCACATCTTTGTGAATTTGGTGACGACTCTAATTTTTTTAGGATACTTGATTGCATTCTAATCGCGGTTATATTTTGTCCGATTTCATCATGCAATTCCCTAGAGATATCTTTACGGATTTCTTCTTCCGTATTGATAAGTTTTTTTGTTAATAATTTATTTCTCTCTAACTCGATGGATAGATAACTATTTAGCTCTTTCTGATATTGTACTGATAAGCCGAGAAAAATCCCCGTAACGGTTTGCATCAGTATCAATAATAATAAATCAGTAATTTCCACATAAGAAAAGCTATGTGTCGTTGCAATTAAAGCAACACTATTTAATAGCGTACCGAGTAAAGCCCCTTGCCACCCATAGTGAAAGGCAAGTAAAACGATTGGAATCGCCAAGCAAAAAATCGCAAAACGAGTAAATTCGCCGGGCATCAAAGATTGAATAATGATATTTAAAATAAACAGCATAGAATATATAAAGATATATCCCATACGAAGCCTTATCGGTTTTTTAATATGATTCGCGGTCAGCGGAATCCAAGACTTATTAAAGACATAATCATAAATAAGCGTGCAAGCCGGTAACATAAGGACGCAACCAACCAAACTGACTAAAAAAACGGAAGAAAATTGAAAAGGTGTAAATACAATAAGAATTAAATTACATGAGCTAATCACCAAGGTTAAACAAGCCTGAACGATAAACTTCTGCCATTGTTTTCCGACATAAATTTTCTGACAACTCCAAACGATAGGGATAGAAATCACGCTTAAAATATAAAGGATAAAAATACTTATATTTGAGTAAGATTTAAAAATAAAGTATAAAAATATCCATTCGGAAAGATAACCGACCCACCAATAACGTATATTTGTGTGTAAAGTCAGTCCGACTCTAAAAGCAAATGGCAAGAATAACAGTGCTAAAATGGGATCTATTAATAAATAATCGGAAATCACCCATAAACATAAATAACTAAAAAATATGAAAATCCCACTAAAAACAGCGATCATCTGCTTACCCTTGCTGATAAAATAACTTAGCCAGTTCTACATTATTCTTCACATTTAATTTACTCATTGCATTATCTCTATGAACATAAATCGTTTTTACACTCAAAGATAATTTTTCTGCAATTTCTTTTGTATCCAATCCCAAGATCAATAACTCACAAATTTCATATTCTCGCTTAGTCAAATTCCCAGTTAGACTGAATTTATTTGACACTAACTTAGAAGTTAATTCCGGCATTAAATATACGCCACCGGCATAAACTGTTCTCACTGCTTGTATAAGCTCAGAAGGATTACACCGCTTACTGAGATAGCCTTTTGCTCCCAACTCTAATGCTTTACGGACAATAACGGCGGAATCATTCACACTTAACATAATACAGTGAATCGCTGAAGGAATATCTTTTAAGAGTTCCATACCATTTTCATCCGGCATTGAAATATCCAAAATACATACATCCGGTTTAATACCGGGTAATTTTAGACGAGCTTCTTGAGAAGAGGAAAATTCCCCCACGACTTGAATATCTTGTTCTAATGATAATAATTGTGAAAATCCGGAACGGACGATAACGTGATCATCAATCAAAACAACTTTAATCATATTTTCTCCTTATTTTAAGCATATTATAAAACAAAAAAGGCTATCTTTTCAGATAGCCTTCATGACTTATATATCTTACGCTTTTGCTTTATTTCTACGGATTTTACGTTCTTCCGCAAGTGCAACAAAAGCAAGTAAACCGATACAGATCATAACTGAAATATCTAGTGCAGCAAATGTACCTGACCAACCAGTTAAGCCAAAGATTGGCGTACCGTCCGCAATCATACCTAAACCTAATTTAGCAAAGCTATCACCGATAAGATAAGCAAATGTACCTTTTACACCGTCCGCCACAGCAATGGCTTTTTTCGGTACAAATCCGACAGCTGCCACACCGATAAGAAGCTGAGGACCAAACACTAAGAAGCCTAACACAAATAATGCTAAAAGATACATATATTCGTTTGTGGCAAATTGATAAAACTCTAGCATAAATACAATCAGCACTAAGGCAACAATCGCTGTTAAACCACGACGACCATTCGCAAGATCCGACAAGTATCCCCATAAGAATGTGCCGACTAACGCTCCAACTTCAAACAACACAAAACCGGATGTTGCCGCTTCTTTGGTAAAACCTAATTCTTGATATGCGTATACCGGTGACCATTGATCGATACCAATTCGCACAATGTAAAGGAAAATATTCGCAAAGCAAAGTAACCAAATCACTTTATTTTTCAAAATAAACTGCACAAAAATCTGCCATTTTGTCAGATTATTTTTTTCTGCTGCTAAATCTTCCTCACTTTCTGGCTCATCGAATAATTCTTCAGCTTTACCTAAACCATAGGCTTCTGGAGAGTCATTACCATAACGTAAACCGACAAAACCGACAATTAATGCAATAATGGAAGGGAATACGAACATACCGATAACGTGTCCGTCAAATAACACATTCGCACCGAATAATGCAACACCGGCTGCAGCTGCACCGCCTACATTATGCGATAAATTCCAAAAGCCTAAGTAAGTACCGCGTTTTTTACTTGGGGTCCATTTTGTAATTGTAGAATAACTTGATGAACCGCCGGTACTTTGGAAGAAACCGCTTAAGGCATAAAATGAAATCATTAAGAATAATGCAACACTACCGCCACCTAAGCTCATACTAAAGCCAAGCATACAAATAGCGGAAAGAATCAGCATAAACGGCACAAATTGTTTAGTATTTTTGCCATCCGCATAATAAGAAACCACCGTTTTACCGATACCATACGTAATAGAAAAACCTAATCCAATCATACCTAATTGGGTTTTAGTTAAGCCGTATGTTTCAATTAAGTCATTTTGCGCAACATTAAAATTCTTACGAATCAAATACATTGCCATATACCCAACAAACACAACCAGATATGATTGCATAAACGGCTTAAACCACATTTTTCTGCGTTCTTCAACCGGTAAGTCTAGGGTCGGTTTTCTCACCTCTTTTAAAAAATCAAGCATAGGAACCTCATTACTCATAAATTATTAATGCGTGCAATCCTATGCTTTCTTAGTATAAAAAGCCTGAGAACAAATTCTATAAAATCTAGGACTTTTTCCTATATTTAATATAATCAATAAAAATTTGTGACGAACTTCACATTTTTCACAAAAAACCGCTTATAGCCTAAGCCACAAGCGGTTTGATTTCTTTAGTTTTTTACAAATCACTTTTTCTTATTTGCTATATATAAGCCAATAAGAACTACCAAAATACCAACAATCTCTTTTAATGAAAGGTTTTCATCAAAAATGAAATAAGCATATATCGCAGAAATAATCGGCTGAGTTAATACTAACAGCGATGCGTAACTCGCCTTAATCTTTCCTAAACAATAGCTCAGCCCCCCCTGCCCTAAAATTTGGGATAATAATGCTAAACCAATTAAGGGGTAAAAATCACTAAATGTATAGGGAATATAAATTCCTTCTAATAATAAAGATGCAGGCAAGAGTACAATTAGACATCCTATACTGGCATAACTCATTAAGTGAATTGTAGAAATTTTACTTCTAAGTTTATATACAGTAACAATAAACAACCCATAAAATATAGATGTTAATATTGCTAGTCCATCACCCTTGAAATTTTCAGGCATCGGATTAATTTTTCCACTCATCAATACAAAAATACCGACCAAAATAACTCCACCACCTATTAAAAAATCTTTTGATACTTTCTCTTTATAAATAAAATATAAAATAGGCACAACTGTAAATGGAACTAAATTTGCTAACAAGTTTGCATTTGCTACCGTTGTATATGAAAAAGAAATATTCCATAAAATGAGGTCTAGTGCTAAAAAAGCTCCTGCAAAAATAGCAATAATATTTTCTGACAAGCACATTTTATACTCATTACTACTATATTTAGATAGCATAAAAAATATAGGTAGAGAAAATAACACTCTGTACATTCCTGTTGTTATTGGCGGGAATTGGCTTAACTTAACAAAAATACCACCTAACGCTAAACAACAAATTGATAATAATACAAATAATATATAACGATTCATTTTATCCTCTTATAATTTGATTTTCTGATTTAAGTAATACAGTGTGTTCCTATATTGCTTTAAGATGTTGTTGATACTTGTTTACTATACTGAATAAAATCAACTTATGACCTATACAATCAGTACATATAAAAAATAACTGTATAGGAGATTTTTCTATACAATTTCAAATGGATTAACGCATGAAGAAAAAAACAAGAGTTCAAGAGGTTTGTGAATGGGTAATAGATAAAATTGAACGAAATATTTATTTACCTAGGCAAAAAATTCCTTCGATTCGCCAATTAGCTCAAAAATTAGATATATCTACATTTTCCGTAGCTCAAGGATATGATTTATTAGTATCAATGGGATATATCAAATCGGTAAGCGGCTCAGGATTTTTTGTTTGTGAAAAGCAATGTGCTTTGCCTGAGATAAATTTAGCCCCTACTTTGATTAATAATGTTAATGATACCGGCTGGCTAATGAGCCATCTATTTAGCGAACTTCCCAAAAATAAAGCCTCAGGAAGTGGATTATTGCCGGATGAGTGGCTCATTGATGCAGAGATTATTTCAAATGCAATCAGAAAATCAGCTAAAGAAGCTCATAATTTTATTTATTCATATGGGCATATTCAAGGTTACCAACCCTTACGAGAATTATTTTCCACACAATTAGATAATATAGGTATAAATATAAACCCAAATACGGTCATTACAATGCCAGGCGTTTCTTCGGCTATACAGACAGTATTAAGAGAAGTCGTGAGAGAAGGCGATTATGTTATTGTTGATGATCCTAGTTGGTTTTGGTTATTAGGCTGTCTACATCAATTAAATATTAAAGTGGTAAGTGTAGAGAGAGATAGCAATGGACCAAATATAGAACAATTAGAAAGTTTCTTTCAAAAGTATAAGCCTAAATTATATATTACAAATAGTATTCTAAATAATCCCACATCTTATAATATTTCACCATCCATAATGTACAAAGTATTAAGTTTACTACATAAATATAATGCCTACTTATTAGAGGATGATGTTTACAGCCATTTAGAGGATTCCAGAAAAACATTACGCTATGCCTCTTTAGATCAATTAGAACGCGTTTTTTATGTTACAGGAGTATCTAAAATACTTGGAGCAAATTGGAGAGTCGGTTTTTTATGCGTTCCTCAAAATTTTCTGCAGCCCATACTCAAACAAAAAATGCTATCTAATATGACAAGTACAGAATTAACCGAAAGAGCGATCCATAAAATTTGGCTTCATCCTCAATATAAAAAACATATTGAGGAAATGAAAATTAAATTAACTAAAAAACATGAGTATCTAAAAAAAGAATTAGAAGAGATTGGAATTGAATACCCAAAAGAAAGCAATATTGGGATATTTTTATGGATTAATACATATCTAGATACAACGAAGATGGCACTAGAAGCAAGTAAGGAAGTTTTTTTATTAGCTCCGGGATATTTATTCTCTCAACATTCTGATTTTTCTACCTACTTACGCTTAAATGTAACCCGAACCGATAAAGAATTTATTGATTGGTTACACACTTATAAGTTAAATCATAAAAGCTAGAGAATAAATGTACTAGATAAAATGATTGCAAAAAACCGCTTACAGCCTAAGCCACAAGCGGTTTGATTTTTTAATTTTTTTGTAAACTAGATAATTTCAACTTGCTCTGAACCATCACCTAAGTTTTCAATTTTACCGATTACCCAAGCATTTTCGCCTGCTTGTTTTAATACGGCTAATGCAGTTTCAACATCTTTTTCCGGTAAAGCGATGACCATACCAACACCACAGTTGAAAGTACGATACATTTCATAACGGCTGATATTGCCTTTTTCTTGTAACCATTTAAATGCCGCCGGCCATTCCCATGATTTTTCATCAATGACTGCTTTTGTGGTTGCAGGAAGCACACGTGGAATATTTTCCCAGAAACCGCCACCGGTTAAATGAGCGATTGCGTGAACATCGGCCTGTTTAATTAATTGAAGTACGGATTTCACATAGATTTTTGTTGGTGCGAGTAAATGCTCGCTTAATAATTTACCATCTAAAGTATCTGTGGCCGGATTTGCACCGCTAACTTCAATCACTTTACGGATTAATGAATAACCGTTTGAGTGTGGGCCGCTTGAGCCTAATGCGATTAATGTATCTCCGGCTTTTACAGCAGAACCGTCAATAATCTCAGATTTTTCTACCACGCCGACACAGAAACCGGCTAAATCATAGTCACCCTCGTGGTACATACCCGGCATTTCTGCCGTTTCACCGCCAACTAAAGCACAACCTGAGATTTCACAGCCGTCTGCGATACCTTTAATTACGTCTGCCGCAACATCAACTTCTAATTTACCGGTTGCATAATAATCTAAGAAGAACAAAGGTTCTGCACCTTGTACCACTAAATCATTTACACACATTGCGACTAAATCTTGACCGATGGTGTCGTGTTTGTTGAGGTCAATCGCTAAACGTAATTTAGTACCAACACCATCTGTACCTGACACTAAAATCGGCTCTTTATATTTAGTTGGCAATGCACATAATGCACCGAAACCACCTAAACCGCCCATAACTTCAGGACGGCGAGTACGTTTTACATCGCCTTTAATACGTTCGACTAATTCATTACCTGCGTGAATATCAACGCCGGCATCTTTATAACTGAGTTGTGTATTGCTCACAATTTAACCTCGACAAACTGAGTGATAACAAAAAACAGGTGGATTATAGCACAAGCAAACGTTTGCGGAAGAATCAAATATTAAGAAATTAGAAAGAATTGCAAAGAAAATAGCGATTCCAACAAAAATCATTATAATATCGTCTTAAAGGCGGTCTATTTTTGCAAAAAACTTGCAAATTCAGACCGCTTATTCTTTCTCGTGGTTCGAAAACCTCCCACGCCAAAGACTATCTTTGAAACCAAAACTAAGGATACAAAATGAATTCAACTCCAAAAGCCGTCGTGATTTTTTCCGGCGGGCAAGACTCCACCACTTGCCTTTTCCAAGCCATTCAAGAATTTGATGTGGAAAATGTTGAAGTGGTTACCTTTCAATATGGACAACGCCACGCAATCGAGCTGGAAAAAGCAGCTTGGATCGCCAAAGATCTCGGCGTTAAACAAACGCTGATTGATACTTCCGTGATCAAAGCTATCACATCCAACGCAATGATGGAAGAACGTGAAATTAAGCAAGAAGGCAATACGCCGAATACCTTTGTTGACGGTCGTAATGCACTGTTTTTACTCTACACCGCTATTTATGCCAAAGGACAAGGTATCCAAACTATTTTTACCGGTGTATGTGAAACCGACTTTAGCGGCTATCCGGACTGCCGAGATGTGTTCGTGAAATCAATGAATGTCACCTTAAATCTGGCAATGGATTATAACTTCAACATTCGTACGCCACTGATGTACCTGACTAAAAAACAGACATGGGAATTAGCCGATAAACTCGGTGCGTTCGACTATATCAGACAGCATACCCATACTTGCTATTTAGGTGTGGAAGGCGGTTGTCACACTTGTCCAAGCTGCGTATTACGTGAAAAAGGGCTTAACGAGTACCTTGCTGAAAAAAATAATCAGTAAACATTATCTTATTCTAGCCACAACGTGGCTGACTTATCTTTAACCTAGTACGAGGTTTCGTGCTAGGTCATAACCTAAAACAAGCGGTCAAAAAATGTTTAAAATTGCAAAAGAATTTAGTTTCGATATGGCACATATGCTCGATGGGCACGACGGCAAATGCCAAAACTTACACGGACATACTTATAAACTTCAGGTGGAAGTGAGCGGTAACTTAGTTGCCGAGGGAGCGAAACGAGGTATGGTGATGGATTATTCCGATTTAAAATCGGTGGTAAAACGTGAAATCTTAGACCCGATGGATCATGCCTATATCTACGATTTAAATAGCGACAGAGAAAGTCAAGTTGCCAAACTGTTAATCGATTTAAACTCTAAAGTTTACGGTATTCCAAGCCGTACGACAGCGGAAGAAATGGCGAAATATATGTTTGAAAAGCTGGAAAAAGTCGGTTTACCGGTCAGTTTAATTCGTCTTTGGGAAACACCAACCTCATATTGTGAATATTCTCGTTAAACATTCCCATCTAAATAAATATAGAGCATAAATCTTAACCCCGATATTCCCCTCTTTAGTAAAGAGGGGTTAGGAGAGATTTGTAAAAATTATGACAAATACTATTTTGACGACAACAGCTTTCCCGATTGTCGAAATTTTTGAAAGCCTGCAAGGTGAAGGCTTTAATACTGGCTTACCCTGTATTTTCGTGCGTTTAGGCAAATGTAATCTGGCTTGCCCGTGGTGCGATACCAACTATAACGAATACGAAAAATGGAGCATGGCGAAAATTCTTGAACGAGTAAAATCTTATTCCGCTAAGAATATTATCATTACCGGTGGTGAGCCTACTATGTATGCCAATTTAAGCGTATTGCTCGATGTGTTTAAAGCAGAAGGTTATTGGCTAACAATTGAAACAAACGGCTTAAAAGCCGTGCCGAAACAGATTGATTATATCGCTACTAGCCCGAAACTGATGTATCAAGAGAAATATTTGAGAGAATGTATTCCATTTGCCAACGAAGTTCGTATCGTGATGGATAAAGGCGATGTACAAGGTTTTTGTGAACAAATCGAGACACAAATTACCGCTGAACATTACTACCTTTCTCCTTGCGAAGTGGACGGCAAAATGAATTTATTGGAAACCATCACCCAACTTGGTATTTTGAATCAACGAGCCAATAAACCCAAATGGCAATTGAGTTTACAAACTCACAAATTGGTCGGTATTGAATAAGTTTGTTTATAATAAAGCCCTCAGGCATCACTACCTGAGGGCTTGTAAATTTTTGAGTAAAATTAACCGCTTAACCTAATTACTCGCTTTATTAATTAAAAATTGACTAAATAATGAAACAGGTCTGCCGGTTGCGCCTTTTGCCGCACCGGATTTCCAAGCTGTACCAGCAATATCTAAATGTGCCCAAGTATATTTTTTGGTGAAGTTAGATAAGAATTGACCCGCGGTAATCGCTCCGCCTAAACGTCCGCCAATATTAGCGAGATCCGCAAAATTTGATTTAAGCTGTTCTTGATATTCTTCGCCTAACGGTAAACGCCATGCTTTATCATCCGCTTGTTCCGCTGCATTTAATAAATCGTTTGCCAGCATATTACTGGTCGACATTAATCCGCTATTGTGAGCACCAAGTGCAATCATACAAGCGCCGGTTAAAGTCGCCACATCAATCACTAATTCCGGTTCAAAACGTTCTACATAAGTTAATGTATCACATAAAACTAATCGGCCTTCCGCATCGGTATTCAATACTTCAACGGTTAAACCGTTCATCGTTGTCAGAATATCGCCCGGTCGATAGGCATTACCGTCCGGCATATTTTCACAACCGGCTAACACACCGATGACATTTAGAGGTAATTTCATTTCCGCCAACGCTTTCATCGTACCGTAAACCGAAGCGGCTCCGCCCATATCGTATTTCATTTCATCCATCGCTTCGGACGGCTTAATTGAAATACCGCCGGAGTCAAATGTCAGTCCCTTACCTACTAAAACGATTGGTTTCGCATCCGGATTCGGATGATTACGATATTCAATAACAGATAAATATGCCGGATTATGAGAGCCTCGAGATACGGCTAAATAAGCGCCCATACCTAATTTTTCCATTTCCGCTTCATCGATCACAGTGGTTTTAATCGTTTCATACTCGCTCGCTAAACCTTTCGCTAATTCAGCAAGATAAGCCGGATTACATACATTAGGTGGACAATTTGCGACATTTTTTGCAAACGCGACACCAGTTGCGATTGCTTTTCCGTGTTCCAACGCTCTTTCTGCCTCTAATAAATCTTTACGATTAGCAACATTGAAAATCACACGGCGTAACTCGCGACGTACTTCCGGTTTAATGCTCTTGAAATCATTATAGGCATATAAACTCTCTTGAATCGCTTCAATCGCAAAACGGACGTTCCAATAACTTGAACGAGCTTTAACATGTAATTCGGTTAAAAAACAGACCGCTTCCATTGAGCCGGTTTCATTAATGGTTTGCACCATTTTTTGAATAATTTGCTTATATTGACGTTCAGTCAATTCTCTTTCTTTTCCGCAACCGACTAATAAAACTCTATCGGCAGGCACATTTGGTACATTATGCAATAACAAGGTTTGCCCTGCTTTACCGTCTAAATCACCACGGCGTAATAAAGCACTAATATAGCCTTCACTTAATTTATCCAGTTGCTCCGCCGCCCCCGATAAACGTCGAGGCTCATAGACACCGACAACTAAACACGCTGTACGCTGTTTTTCAACACTACCGTTTTTAACACTAAATTCCATTATTAGCTCCTGTGCTTCGAGGTTAAATCTAAGCCGACTCCGACTTAATCATAATGAAATAAAACTACCGATTTAATCCTAAAATTACAAGTAGAAAATAGTAAAAATACAAACTTTATCAAGAAATAAAGCCAAACCTAAAAAAATTTACCTTTTTAGATAAATATTCCTCCAAATTCATTAGTTTATCGTTCTGTAATATACAAAATTACGATTATTTCGCTGATACGATAAAAACGTCAATTTATAAAGTTCAGCTTTATTCGCTAAATTCTCCTCAAGTCCCGTGATTTTTTCCTTGAAAAACGGTATTATAAACCACTTTATCAGCGGTTATTTTTTGCAACTATTTTGCAAAGTTTGTATCAAATTAGACCGCTATAACGAATTTTTTGAGCGATATTGCTCAACAAAAATGTGAGAAAGATTGTGATATTAAGTCGATACCTAACTAAAGAAATTTTTAAAAGTCAGTTAGCCATTTTATTTATTTTGCTACTGATGTTTTTTAGCCAACAGCTAATTAGCGTTCTCAATTCTGCGGTCAGCGGAAAAGTGCCGACTGATTTAGTGCTAAGTTTATTAGGATTGGGAATGCCGGCACTTTCGCAATTCATGTTGCCACTTTCCCTATTTGTTGCTTTATTACTCACCCTTGGACGCTTTTATGCTGAAAGTGAAATTACCGTAATGCGTGCATGCGGTATTGGTCAAGGATTATTAACCAAGGTAGCACTATTCCTATCAATTTTTACTACCGCATTGGCAGTTTATAACGTGTTTTGGCTTACCCCTTGGGCGATTAATAAACAAAGCGAAATGTTAGCAGAGGCGAAGTCCAATCCTCGTTTTTCCGCTTTATCTGCCGGACAATTTATGAGTGCCGGTGGTTACGTGCTATTTATCGAAAATATTAATAACGATCAAAATAAATTAAACGATATTTATGTATTCCAACCGGATCAACAAAAGAAAAATCGCCCTTCCGTAGTAGTTGCGGAATCCGGTCAATTACAAGGTTTACCAAACGGCGATCAAATTCTTACTCTTGAAAATAGCACCCGTTATGAAGGGACTGCGGATGTTGCTGATTTTAGAGTATCTCACTTTGAAAATTACCAAGCCTACCTTGGCTATCAAGATGTAGACTCAAATGAAAAATTAGTGCAACGAGCAGATTTTCATAAGTTGATGACAGATAAATCCAATGAAGCAAAAGCCGAATTACAATGGCGTTTTGCACTCATTTTTGCCGTACCTCTCATGGCATTATTAGCCGTACCAATGAGTAGTGTAAACCCTCGTCAAGGTCGTTTTGCAAAAGTGATTCCGGCGGTATTGTTGTATCTGATTTATTTCTTATTACAAAGCTCACTTAAATCTTCCGGTGCTTCCGGTAAGTTAGATGCGACGTTATTAATGCCGTTAGTTTCTATTGCGTTTTTAGCATTGGCATTAGTGATGAATTTTTGGGATACAAAATGGATGTCGGCTATTCGTTATTCTTTCGGTCGTCATAAGGCGGTGGCGTAAATGAATTTACTTGGTATGAATATTCTTGAACGTTATATTGGTAAAACTATTATTGTGATGATGTTTGCCGTGTTGTTAATGTCGAGTGGTTTAGTATTTATCATTAAGTTAGTAGAAGAATTTAAAGATGTCGGTAAAGGTTCCTATGATGCTTTAACTGCCACTTACTATTCACTTTTAATGTTACCGAGCGATATTAAAGAATTTATTCCGGTTGTCGTCCTAATCGGTGGTTTATTAGGCTTAGGCAATCTTGCTAGCCGTAGTGAATTGGTGGTAATGCAATCTTCCGGCTTTTCTCGCTTTCGCATCGGATTAGCCGTAATGAAAACCGCGATTCCACTCATTATCCTAACGATGTTTGTTAGCGAATGGGGAATTCCACAAACCGAACAATATGCTCGAAATATGCGTTCTATCGCACAAAGCGGTGGCTCAATGCTTGCAACGAAAGGAGGTTTTTGGGCGAAAGACGGTAATGATTTTATTTATATTCGTCATATTGAAAACGAACGTAAGCTCAATAATATTTCGATTTATCACTTTGAAAACAAAATATTAAAATCAATAACTCAGGCGAATGATGCGACTTTTGATAATGGAAATTGGGCATTACAACAAGTACGAACCTCAACATTAGCAGAAAATAGTGTTCAGCAGTCGCGACAAGATAAAAAAGAATGGCAAACAACGATCACGCCAAGTAAATTAGGCATTGTATCGCTCAAACCAGAATCACTATCTATTTCAGGTTTATCCGATTATGTCGGCTTTTTAAAAGAAACCGGACAAGACTCCAAACGCTTCCAAATTGCGTTTTGGCGTAAAGTATATCAGCCGATTTCAATGGCGGTAATGATGTTGCTAGCTATCTCGTTTGTTTTTGGACCGCTCCGTAGTAGTGCAATGGGAACTAAATTATTTATCGGTATCATTGCAGGCTTTGTGTTCTACGTATCCAACATTGTTTTTGGCAATATGACGCTTGTCTTCTCGTGGATACCGGTTGCTATCGGTGCATTAATACCAAGCTTAATTTGCTTAAGTATCGTTTGGTGGCTACTAACCAAAAAACGTGATTAATAAATAAAACAAGCGGTTAAATTTCTGCAAAATTTTGCAAAAAATTAACCGTTTTTACCACGCACGAGCCGTACGTGGTTATGAGGTTCTTCGAGCCAGCTGAGCCACTCTGTGGCTCTCTCTACGTATATCTTTCAGTTTCAAAAAGCTGAGCTGTGTAACCTAACATAGGTTAAGTTTCTATTTCTATCTCAATCGTAATATCGTAATGACTCAACAACGTTTCGTTCATCTTAAAGTCCATAGTGATTTCTCTATGATTAACGGTTTGGCTAAAGTAAAACCGTTAGTCAAAACAGCCGTTGCCAACAATATGGTGGCAATGGCATTAACCGATTTCAGCAACTTTTGCGGATTGGTTAAATTTTATGGCGAAGCGTTAGGTTCCGGTTTAAAACCGATTATCGGTGCGGATATTTTCGTGCGTCCCGAACCGGATAGTGAAGACTTCTTTGAATTAACTTTGTTAGCAAAAAACAACACCGGTTATCACAATATTACTCTTTTACTTTCAAAAGCTTATCAACAGGGCTACGTTGAATTTCCGCTAGTCGAAAAAGCGTGGCTTGCCGAGTTAAATGAAGGCATTATTGTACTTTCCGGCGGACGCAACAGCGATGTTGGGAAAGCATTACTCAAAGAAAATGAAGCGGAAGCAGACGAATTAGTCGGCTTTTATCAGCAATATTTCCCGAATCATTACTACCTCGCGCTCTGTCGTACCGGCCGTGTGGATGAAGAACGCTATATTCAGCAAGCAGTACCTTTTTCACAAAAACACCAATTACCGTTAGTGGCGGTAAATGACGTAGTGTTTTTGAAAGAAGACGATTTTGATGCACACGAAATTCGTGTGGCAATCCACGACAGCTACACACTGGATGATCCGAAACGCCCGAAAAAATATTCACCGCAACAATATTTCCGTAGCGAACAAGAAATGTGTGCCTTGTTTGCCGATTTACCGCAAGCGGTCGAAAATACGCTACAAATTGCAATGCGATGCAATGTAACCGTACGTTTAGGCGAATATTTCTTACCGAATTTCCCAACCGGCGATCTTTCCACCGAAGATTTTTTAGTGAAAAAATCACGTGAAGGTTTGGAAGAACGTTTGGAATTTCTGTTCCCGGATCCGGAAGAACGTAAAAACAAGCGGTCGATTTATGATGAACGTTTGCAAGTCGAGCTGGACGTAATTAACCAAATGGGCTTCCTGGCTACTTCCTGATCGTAATGGAATTTATTCAGTGGTCGAAAGATAACGATATTCCGGTTGGTCCAGGGCGTGGTTCCGGTGCGGGTTCTTTAGTAGCGTATGCGTTAAAAATTACCGATTTAGACCCGCTTGCCTTCGACTTACTCTTTGAGCGTTTCTTAAATCCGGAACGTGTTTCAATGCCTGATTTCGATGTCGATTTCTGTATGGATGGGCGAGATCGTGTGATTGAACATGTTGCCGATACTTACGGTCGTCAAGCGGTTTCGCAGATCATTACCTTCGGTACGATGGCGGCAAAAGCGGTAATTCGAGACGTAGGCCGTGTACTAGGTCACCCGTATAATTTTGTCGATCGTATTTCTAAACTGATTCCACCCGATCCGGGTATGACCTTGGCTAAAGCGTTTGATGCCGAGCCGAAATTGCCGGAACTTTACGAAGCCGATGAAGAAGTGAAAGACTTGATTGATATGGCACGTAAATTAGAAGGCGTAACCCGAAATGCCGGTAAACACGCCGGTGGTGTGGTAATCGCCCCAACCGCTATTACCGATTTCTCACCGCTTTATTGCGATTCGGAAGGGCTGCATCCGGTGACTCACTTCGATAAAAACGATGTGGAATATGCCGGTTTAGTAAAATTTGACTTTTTAGGCTTACGGACGCTCACCATTATTAAATGGGCATTGGAGATGATCAATCAACGCTTAGCCCGAGAAGGCAAAGAGCCGGTGCGTATCGAAAGTATTCCGTTGGATGATAAGAAATCGTTTGATCTGTTACTCGCTTCGAAAACAACGGCGGTATTCCAGCTAGAGTCACGAGGAATGAAAGATCTGATTTCACGACTGAAGCCCGACTGTTTTGAAGATATTATCGCGTTAGTAGCATTATTCCGTCCTGGCCCGCTTGAATCCGGCATGGTACAAAACTTTATCGACCGTAAACATGGTCATGAAGAAGTTTCTTACCCTGATGCACAATATCAGCACGAATCGCTTAAACCGATTTTAGAACCGACATATGGTGTTATTGTTTACCAAGAACAGGTAATGCAAATCGCACAGGTACTTGCCGGCTATACCTTAGGTGGTGCAGACTTATTACGCCGTGCTATGGGTAAGAAAAAACCGGAGGAAATGGCTGCACAGCGTGAAATTTTCGAAAAAGGAGCGATCAAACAAGGTGTTGATGGCGATCTTGCGATGAAAATCTTTGACTTGGTGGAAAAATTTGCCGGTTATGGTTTTAACAAATCTCACTCTGCCGCTTATGCGTTGGTTTCTTACCAAACACTGTGGTTGAAAGCACACTACCCAGCCGAATTTATGGCGGCGGTAATGACCTCTGAGATGGATAATACCGACAAAATCGTTGGCTTCTATGACGAATGTATCAATATGGGCTTAACCGTTGTTCCGCCTGATGTAAACAGCGGTAAACACCGTTTTTCGGTTAATGAAAAAGGCGAGATCGTGTACGGTTTAGGCGCAATTAAAGGTGTGGGAGAAGGCCCGGTTGAAGCGATTTTAGAAGCACGTGAAAAAGACGGTATCTTCAAAGATTTATTTGATTTGACCGCACGTGTCGATCTGAAAAAAATCAATCGCCGTACCTTTGAAGGCTTAATTATGTCGGGTGCTTTCGATAAATTAGGCCCGCATCGTGCTGCATTGATGAAAAATTTAGAAGACGCACTAAAAGCTTCTGACCAACATAGCAAAATGGAAGCGCTCGGACAAAGTGATATGTTCGGAGTGCTAACTGAAACGCCGGAAGAAGTGCAAAACGCTTATGCGAATACGCCGAAATGGTCGGAACAAACCATTTTAGAAGGCGAACGCACCACACTCGGTTTATATTTAAGCGGTCATCCAATCGGGCGATTCTTAAAAGAGTTATCTCACTATGCTCCGATACGTCTAAATGAACTACAACCAACACGCCGTGGGCAAGTCGTCACCGTTGCTGGTATTATTATGGGTTCACGTATCGCCGTAACCAAACGAGGCAGCCGTCTTGGGATTGCAACCATTGAAGATCGTTCCGGTAAATTAGATGTGACACTATTCTCAGAAGCACTCGAAACTTACGGTCATCTTTTAGAGAAAGATCGTATTGTGATCGCTACCGGTTCGGTGCAATTCGATGATTTTAGTGGTGGGCTAAAAATGTCGGTGCGAGAAATCGCTACTTTAGACGAAGCTCGTAGCCGCTATGCGAAAAGCCTTGCTTTAGCAGTTAGCCAAGAGCAGCTTACTCCACAATTTATAAAAGAATTACGAGAAATCATTGAACCGAATAAGGAAGGGACGTTACCGCTACATTTCTACTACCAAAGTCCTAAAGGCAGAGCCTTATTGCGAAGCGGTGTGGAATGGCGAATTACCCCGAAAGATGAAATGCTCGACCAACTCAAAACCTTACTTGGCGAAAATGCCGTAGAACTGGAATTTGAGTAAGAAAAACAAGCGGTCGGACTTTACAGATTTTTTGAAAAGAGGCCTACAAGTAAGGGTGTAAAAGACCATAAAAACTACGAAAATAGGGATTAGGTTGAATTAAGTGAAATTAGGTTGTTCAACATATTGAAAAATAAGGATTTTTTGGCGTTTTTTGAAGGTGATTTTAAGGGCAAAAGAAAAACTAAGAAAAACGAAAAACTTTAGGAATTTGCCAAAAATAACCGCTAAAACTGCGAAATTTAAACAAATATGGAATTTACCGTTTAAGTAAGCATTTAAAGGCGGTTTCTTGCGTGGGTTGTTTCCGAGTTATTACTTTAACTTGGAAAATCGTTTCCCTTGTAACATATTGATTTAAAAGGAATTTCCAAGTTAAACTCGGAAATAACAAATCTTTAAACGTTCGCCAGTGAGTGTTTAAGGATTTCACTGAATAATTTGGTTTTTACCGCTCAAAACGTAATAGTTCAACCTTTTAAGTATTACGTTTTGACGCTGTGAAGTTTTACCCGTAAAAGTTAGCATAAGTCTTTGAATAATAAAGAAAAAAATAGCACTCATTAGAGAGTTTATAGCAAATTAACTTTTACGTTTTTTGGCTGTTTTTAACCATAAAAATGGCTGAATTTTGGTTTTGGGGCTTTTTTATAGTTGCTTGCGTTAAGTGTAAAAAAGAAGGGGTTCGTTTTTACACTTTTTAAACTATAATAAAATCAATAGGTTATGGTGTTTTTTGTGGTGTTATTAGGATGAAAAGAGTGTAAAAACTTTAAAAAAAGTTCCTTTCTAAATGATTTGAAAAGGAATTCAGTTCTTATCATTTGAATTCAGAAAGAATTCACAATAAAGCTCTTATTTATCAATGGGTTACATGAATTCACCAAAAATTTATCAAATCATTTGAAAAGAACTTAAAGCCGATAGAATAGCTTGAACCTCTTTCGTTTAAGATGACTTAAAAGAAAGCGACTTTCTTTTAAGAATGCAAAGATAATAGTTGATTTTTTAATAGCTAAAAGCTATCAATAGCAGTTTATATCCAGCCTTGCTAAAATAAACTTAGATCATTTCAAACCTGCTAGTTTTAATCTTCAGATTAAAAGCTGTAAATTCCTTATTTTTCACGCGTTATAATGTTTTTTGCTTGATTTAGTTTTCATCTCACTAGTTTCTTAAAATCAACTTTTTCAGAAACTGTGTTTCTCAATCAGATAAAGCGGTTTCTGCCCTTATCCTGCTTGCTTAGCGATAGATTTTGGGCGAACGTTTATCAGAAACTGCTTTCATAGGTCAGGGCGTTGTCTTGTAGCTAGTTTGAAGAGCGAATGCCTAAAATAAAAAACGAAAAAATTACTTGATTTTCTTTTTTTCAACTTTGCTATCATTTTCTTGCAGTCGCAAAATCGACTGCCGAGCCTCGAAACTCGAAGATTTATCAACGGCGAACAGTAACACGCCTAAAGCGTGTTTTTTGTTTGTTGCTCACGCACATTTCAAGAACACCGAGAGCTTCTAGAAAGCCGAGAGTGTCATTCTATGGTGGCGTGTAGCGGGAAAGGTTTCGCCCTTTGCTGTGTTCCGTTGATCGCAGTTTTCGAGCCCGTTACACGTTACCGCCCACAAGCCTCGAAACTTCAAGCGGTAATTTCTTTAAAATTTTCAACGGAAATACCGAAAATGATTTATCTATTTCAAGGCGTATCACGCCAAGATTTAGGCGATACAAGCCTAAATATCCATACATTCCCACGTCAAAAAATTCGTATTGAATGCAAAAGTTTAGAACAAGCTAAACGACTGCTTTTGCCTAAATTTTGTCTTTTGGTCAATTACGGGCGAATTTCAACCGCTTGTCATATTCAATAGGGGGATTTATGTTTAATGATGCTTTAAAAGAGTTGAGTTTATTAAATGCTAATGTAGCTTTAATTCCCGAACTATTAGAAATGATTGTTTGTGGGGTGGAATCAAAGGAAAATCTAAATAAGGGCGATTTATCACAATATATTTATGCATTTAGTGAAATTTCATCCGTTTATTTAATGATGCAAACCAAAAAACTAAATGAATTAGAAAAGCTGATGGGGGCTAAAATGGAGGTTGCAAATGAGTAGTAGCATCTATTTTGTACTCAATACCGCATTAGGCCATTTTCTAGAAAGCCAAAAAGAAAACAATCCGCAACTAATGAAAGATTATTACACAATGTTTGATAGTGCAAGATTAGATTCTTTGCAAGCTATCGAAGGAATTTCAAAAACTATGTTAGATATTGGAATTTCTAATGATAGTGAATGTAAGGAAATAAAAGCGGAAATGCTTATAAAATTTGCCTTATCATTAAAAAATAACGTTGATATCCTAAATTTGGCAATAGATGGATTAGAAAAAGTAGAACGTTGTTTATAATTTGAGATTAAGCTATAAGAAAAATTTAATCATTTTAGAAGGCACTAACTGTAAAAAGTTAGTGCTTTTTTCTTTTTATCGAAGAAGAAAATGAAAAAACATACATAATAGAAAAATCTTTACCACTTTCCCCAATTTCACAAAATGCACAGAAAGCGATTTTAAGCACTATTTAATCAAAAGCGGTAGGTTTTATTGATTAGATTTATTTAAACGTTTTAGCGATCATTTAAACGGTATTTAAACGCTATTCTTTTTTCTAATTTATATGTAATGCTTTGTGGAGCGTTTTATTTTTCTTTAAAGCACTTTAAAAGAAGTTTGCTTTAAACTGATTTAGAGTGTTCGTATATTGCAAGGAGGAACTATGCAAGATAATTCTGAATTTGTGTGGGGAGAATTTATTTATGGGGTAGGTGGTGCAGTACAAGAAGCGGCTGAACGTTTTGCAATAAAAAATAGTGATGAATTGTATTCCTTTTTAATGGAAAGAATTTCCCATCATTGTGGCGGTAGTAGTATTTATATCCCTAAAGGTAGCTCAAATAAAGCAAGTGCTAGAGCCCGCTTAATTGCTAAAGAATTCAATGGCAAAAATCACGCTTATTTAGCTAAAAAACACGGGATTTCAGTGCAGTGGGTTTACCATATTGTTAAAAAATCAAAAGAAGGTCATAAAAATGCAGTTAATTGAAATTTTTAAAGCGGGGAAACGTAAAGACACACATGGCACAGAAGTAAACATTACCGTAAAAGACTTACAGAAAGTTGTTGAAGCCTATGATGTGAATACATTTGAAGCCCCTGTTGTGATAGGACACCCGGAATACAATCATCCTGCTTATGCGTGGGTTAAGGGCTTGCACTTAGAAAGCGATGTATTAAAAGCTGAATTGCACCAAGTCGATCCTGCTTTTTCAGAAATGGTAAAAAATGGGCGTTATAAAAAAATTTCTGCGTCTTTCTATTTGCCAGATAGTGAAAATAACCCAAAAAAAGGGGCGTTATATTTACGACACGTGGGCTTTTTAGGAGCAATGGCTCCAGCCGTGAAAGGCTTGAAAAATCCTATTTTTGCAGAAAATGAACAAGGCGTAGTTGATTTTTCTGATTATGCTGATAATGAACTTTCAGAGCTGGAAAAATTAAAAGCAGAAAATGCACGCTTAAAAAATCAACTTGCTATTAATGAAAAAGGAAAAATTCTACATTTTGCCGAATCACTTATCAGAAAGGGAAAATTAGCCCCTGTAGCAAAAGAGAACGCTGTAGAGCTTCTAAATTTTGCAGAACGCTATGATCAAGGCGACTTTATCGAATTTGGCGAAAATGAAAGCCTATTGCAAAAAATGCAAGATTTTTTCAATGCTCAACCGCAAATCATCTATTTTGGCGAAATTGCAACGAAAGAAAGAGCAAGTGAAAAGCAAAATGAAAATTTTGTTAAATATGCTGAAAATACACCGCCTGAAATGATTGAGTTAGATCAAGAAATCCGCACTTATGCAAGTGTTCATAAATTGAGCTATTCAGAAGCATTTGATGTTGTTCATAATCAAAAAGGAGAATAAAAAATGAGTTTAACAAATAAACGTATTCAAGACCCTATTTTAACTGAATTAGCTCAAGGTTATCACAATAATGAGCTAGTTTCAGAAGTGCTGATGCCTGTTGTAGAAATTGAAAAAGAAGCGGGCAAAATCCCACAGTTTGGGCGTTTAGCTTTTCGAGTGGGTTCAACTGTTCGAGAAATACACGGTGATTCAAATCGCTTAATGCCTGAAGATATTACAAGTTTACACGTTGAACTGAAAGAACACGATGTAGAATACCCTATTGATTATCGTGAAGATAATGATGCAAGTTATCCACTCAAGAAATACGCTCTTTCAGTGGTGCAAAATGTAATCGCTTTAGGGCGTGAAGTTGCTGTTGCTGAAATAGCTCAAAATGCGGATAACTACGCCCCTGAAAATGTAGTTAAACTTACCGATACGCAACGTTTTACTAACGCAAAATCAGACCCTTTGAAATTTATTAATGAAGGTTTAGAAGCTATTTCCGCCACTATTGGGCGTTTACCGAATGTTTGCGTAATTGCGTCTGATGTTTGGAAAGTATTAAAAGAAAATACGAACCTTTTAGAACGTATCAAATACACTCGCACAGGTATTTTAACCCCTGAAATTTTTGCTGAACTGATTGGCGTTGATATTGTTAAAATCGGTGCAGCATCGCAAGAGAAAGACGGCAATTTAGAAAAAGTTTGGTCAAATTGTATTGTTTTGGCTTACGTCCCAAGCAATAAGGATAAAAAAGAAAACAGTAAAAAAGGAAATGTTTTTGAACCGTCTTACGGTTACACGGTACGCCGTAAAGATGGGCTGTTTGTTGATACTTACCAAGAAAAAGGCGGTAAAGTTAAAATCATTCGTTGCACGGATATCAATACCCCTTTCCTTGTAGGAAAATCAGCAGGTTATTTGATTCAAAATTGTATTAAATAATAGCTTTTACCTTTCAATTTTTTGCATTGAAAATTGCTACTGATTGAAAGAAAGTTTCTTCACATTACAATAAAAAATGCTTTATCCAACGATGGAATAAAGCATTTTTTTATATCTAAAATCTTTCGTACTTTTTATGGTTTTGTTTCGCAGTTTTTGTGGTTCACTGCAAAGGGTGCTAACTAGTACCCTTGTCGCTAATTAATGTGTTACATACTTACCTGTTTTACTGTCTATTGGTATTCCTGATGGTCTAATAACTTTGGATGGTTCGATATGATCGTGGAGTTTTTTAAAACTCTCTTCAACAGCAAAATATCTTCCGAGCCAATCAATAGCTTTAATAAAACCAAAGCCCATACCACCGCTAACAAATTGAATAGACTGATTATCTAAGGTTTTCATTTAGAATCTCCTTTTTTAAATTTATCAATATAATCCCAAATTTTAACCATGCTAAAACATATCAACATAATTAAAAATGGTCGAAAAGTATCTCTAAAAATAATACATAGTATCAGAGATACTATTCCTACCATAAGTTTTAAAACTTGTTTATCATCTTTACTAATAAACACCTCCTTTTTCTTTATATAATGAATATTATAGATAGATTATTCTATTCGTACTTTCGAGCGTTGATTTTCTATGAGCAATAATTACTCGAGTAATATTAAGATTTGAAATAGCTTGATTAATCACTTTCTCATTTTCCTCATCCAAATGACTAGTAGCTTCGTCCATAAATAAAATTTTAGGTCTTTTATATAAAGCTCTGGCAATAAATAAGCGTTGTTTTTGTCCTCCGGATAAATTTTGTCCAAATTTGCCCAAGAGGGTTTCATAATTCATTGGCATAGCCATAATTTCCTGATGAATATTTGCTAACTTTGCACACTCAATCGCAAACTCTCGATCATAGTTTTCCTCAAAACTCACAATATTGTCTAAAATAGATCCTGAAAAAAATTTATCATCTTGTAGAACACAAGCAATTTGTTTACGATAATTACTTAAACCAAATTGATAAATATCTACATTATTAAAATAAATCGTTCCCGAACTTGGTTTTAATAAACCGGTCATTAACTTTAATAAAGTCGTTTTTCCAAATCCGGATGCCGCACTAATAGCGACACTCTCTCCTGATTTAATATCAAGCTGTATATCTGTTAATATTGGCTGGGAAAATTGATCATACTGAAAACAAAGATCCTTAACCGAAATAGATGCATCATTCGCAGTAATATCAAAAGGCTTTTTACTTTCTTCTTCAACCTCATTTAATGCGATATCCGCTACTCGTTCACGATGTAAAGATAAGATTTTTAGACTAAAGAAAATATTGATAAGATTCGCTATTCTAGCTGAAAATGAACCTCTATAAGCATTGAATGCGACAAACATACCTAATGTCATTATATTTTCAATAACTAAATTCGCACCAATCCATAAAATAGAGATCTGTTCTAAAGTTGAAATAAAAGTATGAATTCCCCCAAATAGCATATCTAACTTTGTAATTCTAATTCCTGTATTAAATGAGTCTGCATTTAAAGACATCCACTGCTCTTCCCGTTTTTGCAATAAATCAAGCGACTTTAACGTAGTAATGCCATATAAAGTTTCCATAAAATGTGAATGTGATTTTGCAGCTTTAATAATTTTTTCTTCTGAGATCTGACGATATGTCCAATACGTAATCATTCTTAAAGTCAAATATACGACAGAAAAGCCTAATACGACCCCAAATAGCCAACCACCATACAAGATCATCATGACAACTAAACAAATTGCCATTATTGAATCAATAATTGTAGCAACAATACTTGATGTTAGTGTTTTTTGAATTATAGAAAGTGAATCAAAACGAGAGTGAATATCTCCTACTTGCCTTTTTTCAAAAAAGACTAAAGGTAATTTCAATAAATGAGAAAAGAAACTTGATGTCCATTGAAAGTTAATTAAATAGCTCATTTTCAATGAAATCCAAGCCCTAAACATACTGACGGCACTACTAAAAAATGTAAATAAGCATAACCCGATACAAATGACTAATAGTAAGGATTGATCCTTCGCTTGAATAACATGGTCCATAACTAGCTGAGTACCAATCGGCATAAGTAAGCCTATTAACTCAATCAACGCTGAAAGTGAGAAAATCTTAATTAATGCTCCTTTTATCCCTACAATATGCTTTAATGTTTCGTAGAAGCTAATTTCATTCGTATTTTTTTGCCTATCAAATTTAACTTCTGTCCAAATCTCTAAAGCAATACCTGTAAAATGATTAGAAAATTGCTCTTTACTTAATTTTTTTCTGCCAAACGCCGGATCATGGATAATGAAACTTTTATCAGTCACTTTAGTTAACACGACAAAATGATTAAAGTCCCAATGTAAAATACAGGGTAAACGTAGTTGATTAACCTCCTCTAATTCAAGTGATAAAGGACGGGTTATAAACCCTAAGTGACGAGAAATATCAATAAGATTTTGTAAATTTACACCTCGAGAAGAAACCCCATACTGACGACGCAAATTAAATAAATGAGTATTACTACGATTATAATAACCTAGAATCATAGATAAACACGCTAATCCGCATTCAGCAGTTTCTGTCTGTAACGTTATAGGTACTTTTCTGAAAAAATTAAAATTCAACTGTTCCATTATTCTTCCATTGTTTTAGTTAGTTGATATAAAGGGAAAAGCATCCATTCATATAATTTACGTTTTTCTAAAAACAAAGTAGCTTCCGCTTTCATTCCACTCATAAAATGTAAATCCTTATCATTATAAGTAATTAATTGATCAGGCAATTCTGCTGTTATTTTATATAAAGGAATATTCTCGCTTGTTTCTAATGGTAGGTTTTTATAAAAACTAAGTTCTTGTAGAGAAGCCGGTAAATGGGAAATAGAACGAATATATCCTTTAAATTGCCCGAATTTCTCAAATGGAAAAGCTTCATAGCGTATATTGATTTCATCATTTAACTTAATAAACGAGATAGCACTATTTGGTACCCACATAACCAGTTGATATTCACCTTTATTCAAAGGTGAAATTTGTGATAAGGGATCTCCTTCTTTAATAACCTGTCCGATAGTTGCATTAATAGATTCAACGACTCCATCCATAGGAGCATTAATGATTAATTCGGAAATAGATTCAAATTCTAATAAACGTATGCGCAAGTCATTCTGTTGCAATTCATAACGAATAATATTATTTCTAAAATTCGTTTTTTGCGTTTCAATTTCATTTTCTAAATGTAAAATAGCAGACTCTTGCTGAATCAACTCCATTTTTATCTCATCAGAAAGTGACTTTTGAGAAAAATATCTTTCTCGTTGACTATTTACTTCATCATTACTCGAATAACCTTGTTTGAATAATTTCTCATATTTTTTTACTAAATCCATATATTTATTTAAAGTTCTCTCTACTTCAATAAGATATTGACTTTTTTCTTTATGAATCTTTTGATGATTATCTATTTGCTTTCTAAGACTGAATAGTGTTTCTGCCTCATTTTTTTGTAATAAAGCAATAGAAGTATCGATAGATTGAATTTGTTTCTGTAAAGACTGAATAGAGTTTAAACTTGTATCGCCACTTTTAGAAATCCGATCTAAAGTAATCTTAAATAGAGGCTGTCCCTTTGTGACATTCTGATGTGGTTCTATATATTTCTCAGAAATATAACCTGATTTATTAGCTGAAAGTATAATTGGATGAGATTGCATAACAATTTCACCAAATATATTTGTTCGACGAGTATAATCTGTAAAAGTAATAAAAAAGACAAATGATAAAGTAAGAACAAAAGAAATAGAAAAAACTAACCAACTCGGTACTGAAGAAATAATTACAGCTGTGCTTTTCCATTTCTTGTTATGAAAGTTTATTGCTTCTTGACGGAACATATAAAACAATATAGTAGATAAAATATTTATAATATATAAATATAAATCAAGTTTACATCTATATCTATAAAAATATAAAAACCTTATAAGAATAATACATCATTTACATCAATTCTCTCTTACAACGATTATAACGTATTACTCTTTCTACATTAGTAGATATTTTTCTATAATTTTCAGATGTGGATTTATAATAGCATTTATTATAATCTATATCCTGAATGGATAAATAAGAAATATTTTTTCTATTATTATTAAAACTGCATCCAACAACCAAAAATATATAAAATATATTAATAACGAATATTGATACCAATACCACCTCCTGTTACTTTAGGTTTCTTCATTGGCAATTTAGTCACTGTAATTGATGGTGATATTGATATATTTTTAGTAAGGTTAAATGTATATTTACCTGTAATACGGCCATAACTTCCCCAACGACCTTTTCCCCCTCCACCAACAAAGCTCTGTTTTCCACCGAATACCTGAACTACTTCTGATACACTTAGTGTTTTCATAAAATCTCCTTTTTAAATATTAATTAATATAGTGATGTCTATTTCAGACCTATCACTAAGAAGACTATAGCACTATAAAAATCTAAGACCATGCTTAAAGTAAATTTTTGCGATCTATATCGAAAAAATAGAAAGTATATATTTCAATAAAAATGCTGAATAAAGAAAAATAGAGATAAGAATAATATCTCTTAAAATAAATTAATAAAAACCCACCTAAAAAACGTATAATTTTCTGAATAATTAGATAATAAACAAATAATTACAGCTGTACTTTTCCATTTTTTATTATGAAAATTTATTGCTTCTTGTCGGAACATGTTTTATGTATCTATTTATTATTCTTTTTTATCCTTAAGATAAAATATTATATATACAACACATCCAAACAATATATCTAAAATAGTTCTATTTACATCAACTGGTATATATGGATATATAAACCACTTTAGGAAAAGAAAGGTAAAAATACCTATAAAAAACATTTTAAATAACATTTATATACATTCCCCTACTTAAATATAAAATATTAAAGTCATAGTAATACATTCTTAATTCTTAACTTATAAACTTTTAAAAATTCATTTATGATGTTGAAAGATTAGCTATAAATCTCCATTAAATGAAAAACGTTTGTTTAATGAGTCATGATTCTCCTTAAATTTTTCTACCATATCAGAATTTTGTTGCTTATAACTATCTATTACTTTATCTTTAAATGGTGCAAAAAAATTTCCGAAGATATATTACCTAGGATAAAACTTCCTATAGATTTAGCAAAATTACCTCCAGTGATATGAGGAAAGTCTATAACATTTATCTCTAATTTAATTCTTTTTTCCAAAATAAAAATCTACAAGCAATAACACTAAAAAACATAAAACATCAAACACATATTCATTAATATAAAAAGGAACGATTGGGTAAATTATCTTTGAACAAAATACAAAAAAAACAAATGCAACTATGAATTTCATATATACCTCTTTTATATAGGCCACCTATAAAAGTGGCCTATTGTTTATTATAGATCACCATTAAATGAGAATCTTTCGGTAATAATAGATGGTTCTTTTCTAAAAGAATCTGCTTGTTTATGACCAAAATCATTTAAATTTTTTTCTACTTTTTCGGTAACTTTATCTAGATATTTCGAACCTATATAACCTCCCAAAAAACTCGCAATAGTACCAGTCCAGTGACCACCACTTACATTAACAATTTCTATTTTATTAAGTGCTTTCATAAAATTCTCCTTGTAAAATCATTCAATATTTACGTAGTGGTAAATTTTAATCTACCACTACGTAAACTATAACACGTTCAAAATTTCACAATGCTCTTAGAAAGAATTTTTGCGATATAAGTCGAAAAAATCAAAATATATTTCTGGATTTTATTCAATTTAATGTATTACAAGGGGTCATTTAAAATCAAAAAATATTAAGTAAATATAATTAAGTAGAATATACAAAAAAAGAGAGATAAATTTGATATCTCTCTTTACAAAGGAATTAAGTAAAATACCAGTAATTCCATTACTGACATTTTCAACAGAAGGGATTAAAGCTGTACCGCTAATTTTGCATAAGCACGTTCGGCTTTCGCTAAGGCTTTTTCGGTATTCTCATCACGGGCTAAGATGACACCTAAACGGCGGTGGCCGTTTACTTCGCCTTTACCGAATAAACGGATATTGGTGCCAATTTCTTCTAACACTTTATCAATATTGCCGAAGCTTACATTGTTTGATTTACCTTCTACGACAATCGCTTTGGAAGCCGCTGGGCTAATTTGATAAATTTCCGGAATCGGTAAACCTAAAATCGCACGAGCGTGTAAAGCGAACTGTGAAAGTTCTTGTGACGCCATTGTGACCATTCCTGTATCATGTGGACGAGGAGAAACTTCATTAAAGATAATTTCATCTCCACACACAAACAATTCCACACCGAAAATACCTCGTCCGCCTAATGAGGTTGTAATTCGCTCTGCGGTTTCTTGTGCACGTTTTAATGCAAGTTCAGACATCGCTTGCGGCTGCCAAGATTCACGATAATCACCATCTTCTTGACGATGCCCAATTGGTGCTAAGAAAGATGTGCCGTTTACATGACGCACGGTCAATTGCGTGATTTCATAATCAAATTTGATAAAACCTTCCACAATCACTCGTCCGCCACCAGCACGTCCACCTTCTTGTGAATAATCCCATGCTTGCTGAATCTGATCTTCGGATTTAATCACTGATTGTCCGTGACCGGACGATGACATAATCGGTTTAACCACACACGGAATACCAATCTCGACAATCGCTTGTTTAAAATCTTCCAGATTATCGACAAAACGATAAGGCGAGGTTTTTAAGCCAAGTTCTTCTGCTGCTAAACGGCGAATACCTTCACGGTTCATCGTTAACTGCGTTGCTTTTGCTGTTGGTACAACATTGTAACCTTCTTGCTCTAACTCAACGAGTGTCTCCGTTGCAATCGCTTCAACTTCTGGCACTATAAAATCTGGCTTTTCTTGTTCCACTAATGCACGTAACGCCTTACCATCCAACATTGAAATTGTATAAGCTCGATGAGCTACCTGTTGTGCTGGTGCGTTTTCATAGCGATCCACTGCAATCACTTCTACGCCTAGACGTTGTAGTTCAATTACAACTTCTTTACCTAACTCACCTGAGCCAAGCATCATTACTTTTGTCGCATTCGGTCTTAATGGCGTACCAATTACGGTCATTTTTTCTTCCTCTAAAAGTTAAAGCAAACGTTTGCGTGAATTATATAATAAAAGCGGTAAGATTTTGTGAAAATTTTGTAAAATCTTACCGCTTATATATCTAAGCACAGAAAATCTATTCCGTTTTTTCTGTTTCTACCGCTTTTATTTCTGCTGTATCAATGTCTTCGACTTTTTCCATTGCACCTTGAATCGTTAGCTGAATTTCAACGGAAATTAATGCTCTTAAAATGTCTTCCGCTTCTTTAGCCTTCTCAAGAATACAGTTTCCATCTGCATCAAAATAACCTTGTTCTTTCAAACAACTGCTAAACGTTGAAAATAATGCTTTATCGAAAAATTCTGGTGCATTGATACCATGTAAAATAGATAAACGCTGTGCGATCAAACGACTTTCTTTCTCTAAAGCAATACGGTTAATTTCTGGGCGCTCCAGTAAAATACTTAAACTGATGTAATAACGTTGCAAAATCTCACGTATTCCGGCTGCGTGTAGCTGTAATGTTCTAACACGCGGACGGTTGATTTGTAACACATCACTTTCATATTTCACAATACGTTGCGAAGCAAATTCATTAAGAATAGCTTCAACTTGTCCACGAATTTCATTTTCCCCAAAATGTAGGAATAATTCCGCTTTTAAGAACGGATAAATGTGATTTACCGTTTTGATAATCAGATCTTTAGAAACTGATTCGTGATGTAAAATAATGCTTGCCACCAATGACGGTAATACAAACAAATGTTGAATATTATTACGATAATAAGTCATCAGCACCGCAGATTCTCGATCCAAGCGAATGATTTCGCCAAAGCTATCTTTCTCACTAATAACACCCGAACGAGGCAAGGTCAGTACGTGTTCAAGCATTTCATTAGCACTTTCTGTCGGAATAATCACATCGGACGAATAGGCAACATTTTTAAATAACTGTAAATAGCTCTCCACTTGTTCAATGAGTTGTTCCCGAGCTAAAGCACGTTGTCGGGAAGCAAGCAATACCGAACCAATCAGATTTTTCGCATTAATTGCAGCAGCTTTATTAATATTAATCATGACTTGATGAGCTACCGCATCAACTGCATCATTTAACCATTTCGGACGACTATCTTCCATATGTACATCTTTCCATTCCGGGAAGTGCTGATTTAAATAGTTATTCACTTGAATCGGCTCTGCAAAATTCACATAACATTGCCCTAAATTTTTCAATTTTTTAATAACACGTAATACTAAACCAGCATTTTCTTTTTCTTTTTCCGCACCACGTAACTCTTTCGCATAAGTATCCACTTCCAATACGTGTTCATAACCAATATAAACCGGCACAATACTAATTGGGCGAGCTAATCCTCGTTGCAATGCCTGTAAAGTCATAGACATCATACCAGTTTTCGGCTCAAGCAAACGACCTGTACGAGAACGACCACCTTCAATAAAATATTCAACCGAATATCCTCGGTAAAAAAGCTCCGCTAAATATTCACGGAAAATCGTTGAATATAGACGGTTTCCTTTGAATGTCCGGCGAATAAAAAATGCTCCCCAACTGCGGAAAATCGGGCCTGCTGGAAAGAAATTTAAATTAATCCCGGCAGCAATATGTGGCGGAACTAAACCTTGATGATAAAGTAAATAAGATAGCAACAGATAGTCCATATGGCTGCGGTGACACGGAACATAAACAATTTCATGCCCTTCTAATGCCAATTTACGCACTCTATCACCGTTTTGTACATTGATTCCTTGATAGAGCTTATTCCATAACCAACTTAGCACTCTATCTGCCACACGTAGACTTTCATGACTCACATCGGCTGCAATTTCATTCACAATTTTTTCCGCTTCTTGACGAGCTTTTTCAAGCGAAATCTTTTTAGATTTGGCTTCTTCCTCAATTGCCAACACAATAGCAGGCGATTGAATAATTTTATTAAACATTGCCTGACGATCAGGCAAACGAGGCCCCATTGCAGAATAGCGTTGTTTTGCAAAGTGCATTTTAGCAACACGAGCAAGTTTTTGAGCGATCCCCTCATCAGCACCGTGTTCTTCTACCATATAGCGTAATGATAGTGCTTGAGAAAAACGTACAAAGTTATCCCGTCCAAACCAAATCATCGAAATAATACGTTGGAAATTACTCATTAAACGTAAATGAGGTTCCGATTCTTTACCGGGAGATCTTCCCCAAAGCACAGATGCTGGCACTAATTGCACATCTAAATCTTGAAGAGTACGATGTAAATCTAAATAACGATAAAAAATGGATTCTGTTTCGCTTTTGGCTCCTTTCGATTTAAAGAAACGTCGTCCCTCATCTAAAAAGACGTAACGAGGCAATAATTGACCGCTCACTTCATTATTTTGTAATGGATCAGGTAAGTTAAGGGCTAAACAGTTTTTTTGAAGAATTAATAAATCTGTTTGGGAAGTGTAGGGTAATACATAAAGAATCGGTTGCTCTAAATTTAAACCGAGTTCTTTAATAGGATCAGTTGGAATAGAACGAGATTTCACTAATAAAGAAAGTGGGATATTTAACACTTTACGATAAAGATTTAAGAGGCTAGACATTTTTATATCCTTAGAATTGTTATGGTTTACGCCACCTAAGTGTACTCAATTTATAGTTTAGCATAAATTTAAGGAATATTTATGAATTTATCTAGTTACAAATTTCAAATTACTGTATATAATAACAAAAAATCTGTATATAAAGACAGCGAGGAAAAAATGTCACGTAAACACTTAACTGCTCGTCAGCAAGAAATTTTTGATTTCGTCAAACATCATATCGAAACAACCGGAATGCCTCCTACACGAGTTGAAATTGCACGTGAAATCGGCTTTAAATCGCCTAATGCTGCAGAAGAACATTTAAAAGCACTAGCACGTAAAGGTTATATTGAAATGCTTTCTGGTACTTCTCGAGGCATTCGTATTTTAATTGACAATGAAGAAGAAGCAGCAAATGATGATGGATTACCTTTAATTGGTAAAGTAGCAGCTGGCACACCAATTATGGCGATTGAACACGTTGAAAGCCATTATCCAGTAAACGGTGCAATGTTTAATCCAAATGCCGACTACCTACTAAAAGTAAATGGTAATTCGATGGAAAAAATCGGTATTTTAGACGGTGATTTACTTGCAGTACATAAAACAAATTTTGCTCGTAACGGTCAGGTTGTTGTTGCTCGTGTTGATGATGAAGTTACGGTAAAACGTTTAGAGAAAAAAGGCGATCTCATTTATCTTCATCCTGAAAATGATGAATTAGAACCTATTATTGTTGACCCTCGTATTGAATATATCGAAATTGAAGGCATTGCTGTTGGTGTAATTCGTAATAACGCTTGGATGTAAATCTCAATTATATTAGGAGAATAGATATACATTATTCTCCTAAATCTCTTTTATCGCCTTATGCAATTGTCTACTTTCTCACATTCCGAATCCGAATTGCTCGAAAAAGCTAACTGGCTTGCAGGTTTTACACTCGGTGAAATCGCACAACAATTAAATGTTAATGTTCCGTCTGATCTTCGTAGAGATAAAGGCTGGGCTGGACAATTAATCGAAACGGCTTTAGGTGCAAAAGCCGGCAGTAAACCAGAACAAGATTTTGCTCACTTAGGAATAGAACTAAAAACCATTCCTATCAATCATAAAGGCTTTCCGCTTGAAACCACTTTCGTCAGTTTAGCACCGCTGACGCAAAATACTGGTATTACTTGGCAAACTTCACACGTTCGTCATAAATTACAAAAAGTGTTATGGATCCCAGTACAGGGAGAAAGACAAATCCCAGTTGCAGAACGTCATATTGGACAACCAATTTTATGGACTCCCTCATTTGAGCAGGAACAACAGCTTAAAAATGATTGGGAAGAATTAATGGAATACATTATCTTCGGGTGCTTAAATGAGATTAATGCCACACTTGGCGAAGTAATGCAATTACGCCCGAAAGGAAGAAATAGCCGTTCATTGACTACCGCAATAAATCAGCATGGAGAACGAGTTAAATCTTTACCGCTAGGTTTCTATTTACGTAAACAATTTACTGCCGAAATTTTACAGAATTTTTTACGCTCTCCCCTTTAATTTTGAGACAAGTATCGCTATGATTAGCACCTTTTAAATATAGGCAAGAGCTTATAATTTTTCTCTCATTTTGAAGGACATCTTATGTTTGATTGGATTGCTAGCCCCGAAGCGTGGGTTGCCCTCTTAACCCTTACCGGGCTTGAAATCGTATTAGGTATCGATAACATTATTGTAATCAGTATTTTAGTTTCACGTTTACCTATTCATCAACGCCAATCAGCTCGTATTATCGGCTTAGCATTAGCTATGGGAACTCGTATCCTGTTATTACTTTCGCTTGCTTGGATGATGAAATTAGTTGATCCGCTTTTCTCAATTGCAGGAATACCAATTTCTGGTCGTGATTTAATTCTATTACTCGGTGGTATCTTTCTTATTGTGAAAAGTGCAATGGAATTAAAAGAATCTATCGCTGCCGAATCACATGAAGAAAAAGAAGATTCAGTCAAAAAAGCTAGCTTTTTGATGATCTTAGTACAAATTGCGATTTTTGATGTGGTCTTCTCACTAGACTCTGTAATTACTGCGGTTGCAATGGCTGATGATATTCCAGTAATGGTTATTGCTATTATTATTGCAGTTGGCGTTATGATGCTAGCAGCTAAAGCGATTGGTGACTTTGTGGATAATAATCCGACGATCAAAAATCTCGCATTAGCATTCTTAATTTTAATCGGTGTGGTATTAGTTGGTGAAGGCTTTAATATTCATATTCCAAAATCAGCGGTTTATACTGCGATGGGCTTCTCGGTTGTCGTTGAGTTGCTTAATATTAAAATGCGTAAAAACCAAGCGAAACACCAACAATAGTTTACACGCCCTCATTTGAGGGCGTTTTATTAGGATCATATATGTTACTTGTTGATATTAAAGATAAGGAATTAAGCCAAGAAGAAGTGGAAATTCTTGAACATCCGCTTATCTCCGGTTTAATTTTATTTAGCCGTAATTTTCACGATAAAGCTCAGTTAGAAGCCTTAGTAAAATCGATTCGCCAACGGGTAAAAAAACCGTTATTGATTACTGTTGATCAAGAAGGTGGCCGAGTGCAACGTTTCCGTGAAGGCTTTACTAAATTGCCGGCAATGCAAGCGTTTCATACACTTGCAAAAAATCCGCAAGAATCGACCGCTTTAGCTCAGCAGACCGGTTGGTTAATGGCGGCAGAAATGTTCGCCTTAGATATTGATTTAAGTTTTGCACCAGTCTTGGATTTAGGCCATCAATGTAAAGCCATTGGCGATCGTTCATTCGGCGAAAATCCGGATATGATTTTGCCGATCGCCGAAGCCTTTATTGATGGCATGAGAGAAATGGGAATGGCGACGACCGGTAAACATTTCCCTGGTCACGGACACGTATTAGCTGATTCGCATCTGGAAACACCGTTTGATGATCGTCCGAAAGAATTAATTTTTAACCACGATATTTTGCCGTTTAAGCAACTTATTTCAAAAGGCAAATTGTCTGCGATTATGCCCGCTCACGTGATTTATACGCAATGTGATAGCCAACCGGCAAGCGGTTCGGAATATTGGTTAAAACAAGTATTACGTAGTCAGCTTAATTTTAATGGTGTGATATTTTCTGATGATTTAGGTATGAAAGGTGCCGGTTTTATGGGCAATTTTGTCGAAAGATCGGAGAAAGCAATTCACGCAGGTTGTGATTTATTACTACTCTGTAATGAGCCGGAAGGTGTGATTCAAGTATTAGACGGTTTACAATATCAACCGACTAAAATGCAAACTGAACGCCATATTTCCTTAATGAAACGTAAAACGGTAAGTTGGAGAGAACTTGAATCTAGTCCTCGTTATCAGCAAGTACAACAACGCTTAATCGCATTACAAAACGAATGGCTGGAATATAAAGCACAACACTGTTAGTCAGCATCAACTTAGGGCATAACATGATATGCCCTAACAAACCTATATCACTTTCCGTTATTCTTTGTACAAATGATACTAAACTGCCCCCATTTTCAACAGCAACATTGTGTTTCATGCCAATGGTTAGAAAAACCGTATTCTATGCAGCTTATCGATAAAGAAGCAGATCTTATGCGGTTAATTTCGTCTTTTATTTTGCAAAAATTCACAGAAATCTTACCGCCTGTTCAATCTTCACAAAAACAGTTTCGCAATAAAGCAAAAATGGTGGTTTCCGGTAGTGTCGAGCGCCCCGTTTTAGGCATTTTAAAAGATCAAACCGATCCGCAAAGTGGTATCGATCTGTGTGATTGTCCACTCTATCCGACTGAATTTGAAGCACTTTTCCCGATTCTTAAAGATTTTATTGCCCGAGCCGGGCTTGTACCTTATAACATCTCAAAAAAGAAAGGCGAGTTGAAATATATCCTGCTGACTCAAAGCCAATATAACCAATCCGTTATGTTGCGTTTTGTGCTAAGAAGTGAGCAAAAACGGCCGCTTGTTGAACGTGAATTGCCAAATTTATTAGCTAAGCTGCCGAAAGATTCTGTGGTCAGTTTAAATATCCAGCCGCAACACGCTGCAATTTTAGAAGGTGAAACCGAAATTTTCCTCACCGAAAAAACCACGATTGAAGAAAATTTTAACGGCATTCCATTATTTATTCGTCCGCAAGGCTTTTTCCAAACTAATCCGAATGTCGCTAGCCAGCTTTATGCAACTGCACAAAACTGGATAAAAGATTTACCGATCCAACAATTTTGGGATCTTTTCTGTGGTGTAGGGGGTTTTGGTTTACATTGTGCGAAAGTGTTACAAGAGAAGAATGAGAATGTACACTTAACCGGTATTGAAATTTCTGCTTCAGCGATCGCTAGCGCAACAAAATCCGCCGAGCAATTACGACTTAAAAATGTGACATTCGCTTCGCTTGACTCGGCACAATTTGCACTAAACGAGAAAGGCGTAACACCGGATCTTGTGATTGTGAATCCACCTCGCCGTGGTATCGGTAAACCGCTTGCAGAATTTTTAAATCAATTAGGTTCATCCTATCTCATTTATTCAAGCTGTAATGCCCAAACGATGGCTAAAGATTTTGAAGTATTAAGCAATTATTCACTCCAAAAGGTGCAATTATTCGATATGTTTCCACATACATCACATTATGAAGTGCTGACATTTTTAGTGAAAAAATAATTATTTCCCCTACCCTAAACTTGGTAGGCATTTATCTTTTTTACAAAATCCAGGTATAATTAAACTACTTTAGTTTCATTTATCCGTATTCGATCAAAGAACTATGAGATTTTGTGAGCTAACTCATTTTTTTACAAGACAAAAGCGTAAAATATCTTTACTATATCATTATTCTTTTTTTCATTAACTCTCAATTAGAGGATATTAACAATGGCTAAAATCGTTAAAGTAATTGGTCGTGAAATCATCGACTCACGTGGTAACCCAACAGTTGAAGCGGAAGTTCACTTAGAAGGTGGCTTCGTTGGTTTAGCGGCTGCTCCATCTGGTGCGTCAACAGGTTCTCGTGAAGCATTAGAATTACGTGACGGTGACAAATCACGTTTCTTAGGTAAAGGTGTATTAAAAGCTGTTTCTGCAGTAAACAACGAAATTGCACAAGCTATCTTAGGTAAAGACGGTTCTGCTCAAGCTGAAATCGACCAAATCATGATCGATTTAGACGGTACAGATAACAAATCTAAATTCGGCGCAAACGCAATCTTAGCGGTTTCTTTAGCAACAGCTAAAGCTGCAGCAGCATCTAAAGGTTTACCATTATATGCTTACATCGCTGAATTAAACGGTACTCCGGGCGTATACTCAATGCCATTACCAATGATGAACATCATCAACGGTGGTGAACACGCTGATAACAACGTTGATATCCAAGAATTTATGATTCAACCAGTTGGTGCATCAACATTAAAAGAAGCACTTCGTATCGGTGCTGAAGTATTCCATAACTTAGCGAAAGTATTAAAAGCTAAAGGTTTAAATACTGCAGTAGGTGATGAAGGTGGTTTCGCACCAAACTTAGCATCAAATGCAGATGCATTAGCATGTATCAAAGAAGCAGTTGAAAAAGCAGGTTATGTTTTAGGTAAAGACGTAACTTTAGCAATGGACTGTGCATCTTCTGAGTTCTATAACAAAGAAAACGGTTTATACGAAATGAAAGGTGAAGGTAAATCTTTCACTTCTCAAGAATTTACTCACTACTTAGAAGGTTTATGTAACGAATACCCAATCAAATCAATTGAAGACGGTCAAGACGAATCTGACTGGGAAGGTTTTGCATACCAAACTAAAGTTTTAGGTGGTAAAATCCAATTAGTTGGTGACGACTTATTCGTAACTAACACCAAAATCTTAAAAGAAGGTATCGAAAAAGGTATCGCAAACTCAATCTTAATCAAATTTAACCAAATCGGTTCTTTAACTGAAACTTTAGCTGCAATCAAAATGGCTAAAGATGCTGGTTATACAGCAGTTATCTCACACCGTTCTGGTGAAACTGAAGATGCAACTATCGCTGATTTAGCGGTTGGTACAGCTGCAGGTCAAATCAAAACTGGTTCTATGAGCCGTTCAGACCGTGTTGCTAAATACAACCAATTAATCCGTATCGAAGAAGCATTAGCGGCAGCAGGTACACCTGCACCATTTAACGGTTTAAAAGAAGTTAAAGGTCAAGCATAATCTTATTTGATTAGTAATAAATGCCACAGAAATTTCTGTGGCATTTTTGTATATACCTTCATCGAGAATTAAATATGCAAGAAGTTCTACTTTCCGAGCCATGGCTAAAGTGGGCAATAGAAATCCAAAGTATCGCACAAAATGGGATTACTTATACAACAGGCGTTTATGATCGTGAACGTTATGAGCGTTTACGAGAAATTTCAGCTGAAATGTTAAGTTACAAAACGGCTATTCCTATTGATAAAGTGAAATTACTGTTCTGTAATGAATCCGGCTATCAAACACCTAAAATTGATACGAGAGCCGCTATTTTTAAAAATGGACAAATTTTACTCGTACAAGAAAATGACGGTCGTTGGGCATTACCCGGAGGATGGATTGATGTATTTGAAACTATCAACTCCAATACCATAAAAGAAGTAAAAGAAGAAGCCGGTTTAACGGTAAAAACGCAATTTATTATTGCAATTCACAATCAGCATCGTCGTAATGACCCGAATTACCCTTATAGTGTGTTAAAAACCTTTGTTATGTGTGAATTACTCGGAGGAGAATTTGTAGAGAATAGTGAAACTATTGATTCTCAATATTTCTCTCTGAAAAATCTTCCTGTACTTGCTCAAGAAAAAAATAGCAAAGAACAAATTGCTTTATGTTTTGAAGCTTACCAAAGTACAACTTGGCAGACCCAATTTGATTAAATAGGGAAAGATAATGTTATATTCTGTTTTAACTGACCAATTACTTATTGGTCAAGGCTACCGTAACGGTGCCCATTCTACACAACACGAACATCTCGTCGTGATGTTTGAAGATGATGGCGAAACCGGCTATTTTTATGCGATGGATTTACACCAGACAGAAAATCCTGTGGTAGACAGCTTATTTGTCTATAGCAAAGCGGATATTGACGAAAAAACCTTATCAGAACCACGTCGTTTAGAAATTTGTTGGTCGGAAAACGGCTATCAAGCGTTTTTATTACTAAACGGCTATCCGCACGCGGCTTTTGATTTTAGCCAATTTGTCGGCTATAACCACACAAAATTCCCTCAACCGGAATTAGACAGTATGTGGGTGCACAAAGAAACTAATGCTGAATTAGTAGAAAAGTGGCTGGGCTAATAGCTGAACAAGCGGTTAAATTTTGCGAAATTCTTACCGCTTGTCTACTTATTGGCGATTGTTACAATGTTCTCGAATCAAACTTAAAAATGCACCACCGAAACGTTCTAATTTACGCTCCCCCACTCCGTTAATATCCAACATTTCCACCTCGCTAAGCGGTAAAAATTCCGCCATTTCTTGCAAAGTCGCATCATTGAATACCACATAAGGTGGGATATTCTCTTTATCGGCAATTTGCTTACGTAGAAAACGCAAACGAGCAAATAAGTCTTTATCATAACGAACCGAAGTTTGTTTCTGTACATAAGCCGTTGCTGAAAACGTTAAACGAGGCATTGCTAATTCGAGCTTTTTCTCCGAACGCAATACCGGACGAGCTTCTTCAGTTAACTGTAGAGCTGAATGATTAACAATATTTTGACGAATTAGACCAAGATGAATCAGTTGACGAATAATACTTAGCCAATAATCTTGGCTCTGCTCTTTGCCGATGCCGTACACCGAAAGCTGATCATGATTAAACTGACGAATTTTCTGATTATTCAAACCACGCAATACACCAATCACATGATGTGCACCAAAAGTTTGACCGGTACGATAAATCACCGACATTACTTTTTGCGCATCCAATGTCCCATCATATTTACGGGGTGGATCTAAACAAATATCACAATTTTTACACGGCTCTTGGCGTGATTCACCAAAGTAATTCAGCAATACTAAACGGCGACAAGTTTGTGATTCGGCAAAAGCGCCAATCGCCTGTAATTTATGTTGTTTTATATCTCGCTGTTCACTTTCCGGTTCTTCCAGTAACACCTTTTGTAGCCACGCATAATCGGCAGGATCATAAAATAACACCGCTTCGGAGGGTAAATCATCACGTCCTGCACGCCCGGTTTCTTGATAGTAAGATTCGATACTGCGCGGCAAATCGAAATGCACGACAAAACGCACGTTCGATTTATTAATCCCCATTCCAAAAGCAATCGTTGCCACTACGACCTGAATATTATCTCGCTGAAACGCATTCTGAACCGTTTCTCGCTGCTGAACCGACATTCCGGCGTGATAGCCCATTACTGAAATCTTACGCGCTGCCAGTTTTTCAGTAATTTCTTCAACTTTTTTACGGCTGTTGCAATAAACGATACCGCTCTTGCCCTGTTGCTTACTGATAAATTTTGCTAATTGCTCCATCGGCTTAAATTTTTCTTGCACTGTATAGCGAATATTCGGGCGATCAAAACTGCCTAAATAAGTATGCGGTGCTTTTAAGCGGAGGTGCTGTAGAATATCGTGACGAGTCGTTGGATCTGCAGTTGCCGTTAATGCCATCAACGGCACATTCGGAAAGGTATCACGCAAATTGCCTAATAAAGTATATTCCGGACGAAAATCATGTCCCCACTGCGAAACACAATGGGCTTCATCCACCGCAATCAAACTAATTTTGCATAGCGAAATAAAGTGAAAAAATCCTTGAGTCATCACCTTTTCCGGTGAGAGATAAAGTAATTTCAGCTGACCGGAAAGCGCTTTCTGTTCAACTTGTTGCTGTTCTTCGAACGTTTGGCTGGAATTTAAAAAGCCGGCTTCGATACCATTAGTTAGTAGCTGATCGACCTGATCTTTCATCAAAGAAATGAGTGGAGAAATCACTAGCGTAATGCCATCTAAGCAAAGTGCCGGCACTTGATAACAAAGCGACTTACCACCACCGGTAGTCATAATCACAAGACAATCTTTTCCTGCTAATACCGAATCAATCACTTCTTGCTGTCCATGACGAAAAGATTGATAACCGAAGACATTATTTAACACATCTTTGGCGGCAGGTTGAGATAATTGCATTGTGATTCCAATAAGATAAGCTAAAAAGAAATAGACAAGCGGTCAAATTTGCAAAAATTTTTACAAACACGACCGCTATTCATTTATTGATTAGAAACTAACTTGTTCTCCATGACGAGCAAAGGCTTCTTCAAGGTGCGTCCAGAAAGATCGTCCTTCTGCAGTAACCCATTCGCCATCATGGAAAGCAAAATGGAAACCACCTAATTTGCTCGCAAGCCATAGCTCTAACATTGCTTCTTGTTTATTGATGATAATTTGCGATTCATCATCAAAGGTAAGAGTGCAAACTGCACCTTGAATTTCAGTATCGACACTTAAACCTTCGTCATCAATTTTTTCTTCGATTTGTTGCCATACTTGTTCAACTTTTTGATGAAATTCTGCTACGTTCATTTTTTTCCTCGTTTAATCTCAATATGTTACTAAATATTATTTACAAAATTACGTTTATATTTAATATGGCTTTGGATATTTTTCTCTGAATCTTTTTTATCCCAAACTTGTAGTTTCCAAGGATAATAAAAGTTACTGGCATTTTTAAAGTAAATATGAATGCCTAGATATTCTTCTTTATCTCTCAAATACCAATTTTTTAAGCCATATTTATCTTTCCACTCATCTAAACGTTCCATAATCTCTGCGATTTATTCACTAGAAACGATTATCCTCGCACCAAAAATGTCATTCATAATGCTATTAACTGGATAACCTTCACTACGAGACTCAAAACGTTTGATTTTATCTAAAATAGATTCCGAGGCTTTTACTCGATAAAAATAAGGAATATCGTATAAATCCGCAGGAATAAATAATCATTGATCGATTCGTGTAAATTTAAACGGTAAGATAAAATATGCTCTGTTGGCACTTTAGCAAGCGCATGTTTTAAGTTTACTTTGGCAACTTTACCCGTTTCAAAATAATCTTCCGAAAAAGCTAAATGCAGCTTATTTATTTCAACAATTAAACGCTCAATTTTTTCTAACATAACCTTACCCGATTTTTGGTAATTCAGTCATTGGCCAGCGAGGTTTAACACTCACACTCAAATCGGTAGTTTCGCCGTTTTTTAAACGTAGAAAACCGGTGTAAGCAATCATTGCACCATTATCAGTACAAAATTGCGGACGAGGATAGTATACCTCTCCTTTTAAATTTTTCATCATTTCAGCTAAATCGGCACGTAATTGTTTATTCGCACTCACACCGCCAGCCATCACAAGACGTTTATAACCGGTTTGCTGTAAAGCTCGTTTGCATTTGATGATAATCGTATCCACCACTGCTTGTTGGAAAGCATGCGCAATATCACAGCGAGTTTGTTCGTCCAACTGTCCGTTCTCATTTAAATGGGCATTAATCGTATTTGCGGCAAAGGTTTTTAGGCCCGAAAAGCTGAAATCAAGCCCTGGTCTGTCCGTCATTGGACGAGGGAAAACAAAACGATTCGGTGTACCTTTCTCAGCTAATTGTGATACCGCCACACCAGCCGGATAATCTAAGCCAAGTAATTTACCGGTTTTATCGAAGGCTTCGCCTGCCGCATCATCAATTGACTCGCCAAGAATTTCGTACTGTCCAACGCCATATACTTTGACTAGTTGCGTATGTCCACCAGAAATTAATAACGCAACAAACGGAAATTCCGGTGGATTTTCTTCCAACATCGGCGCCATCAAATGACCTTCCATATGATGTACACCAAGCGCCGGCACGTTCCAAGCATAGGCGAGTGAACGAGCGATCGTTGAACCGACTAATAATGCACCAACCAATCCCGGACCGGCGGTATAAGCAACGCCATCAATATCATCTGCGGTTAAATTTGCTTCTTTTAATGCTTCTTGAATCAATGGTAATGTTTTACGGATATGATCTCGTGAAGCCAGCTCCGGCACAACACCGCCGTAATCCGCGTGCATTTCGATTTGGCTATAAAGTTGGTTTGCGATTAAACCTTTATGTTCATCATAAATTGCTACTCCCGTTTCGTCACAGGAAGTTTCAATACCTAAAATTCGCATATTTTCGTCTTACTTATGAAATGGGAAAGGGGCATTATTCAAAAATAACGCCCCTAAACTTGCTAAACTTTCAATAAAATCAAGCAATTAGAATTGTTCACTGTATTCAGGCTTATTAATTTCAGGGAAAGTTTTATCTTTATTTGCTTCAATTAATCCAGCCACTTTCTCTGCTGAATCTTTGACGCCCATTTGATCATAGGCTTTTTGCATATAAGCTAAAGCCTCATAGGTTGGCTTACTTTCCGGATAAAAACGCATCATTTCTTCTACGCGATTTACTACTGCGACATAAGCATCTCGCTCATCATAGAACTTCACGATTGCTAATTCGTGTTCTGCCATACGATTAATCAAATATCCCATCCAATTCTGAGCATCACGAGCATATTGGCTTTGTGGATAATGTTGAACAATTGTCTGGAAACTACCATACGCATTACGTACGCTATCTAATGCACGAGAGGCACGATTTACCCCAAAGAAATCTTGAATAAAGTTATCACCTAAACGTGCATTACTTAAACCTGCTAAATAATAAACATAATCCATACTTGAACTGTTCGGATAAGCACGTACAAAACGTTCCGCTGCATCTAATGCTTTGTAATATTCACCGATTTTATAATTTGCATAAATTAAACTTAATTGCGTTTGTTCGCCGAATGAACTTTGTTGGCCACCTTTGGTCCCAACAGCATCTAAGTAACGGATTGCTGAATTATAATCACCGTCTTGTAAATAGGTTTGCCCTTTAGTATAGAGATCCTGTGCGGATGATTCTTCTAATTCTTTATTCGCACTAGAACAACCTACGACTAAAAGCCCAGCTAAGACTAAAGAGGCAAGAGAAGTAAATTTACGCATATTATTTTACCTATAAAAAGTGTGTGCAATGAAAAGTTAATGTACAATGGTTATGTTTGACCAATGGCATTTTGCTAAGTTCATACAAATAGCCTTATTTTATAGAACATCGCTAAATAAGCAACAAACAAATATTGGAATTTATATTTAATGACTCAACAAATGACATTAACGGCAGAAGTGACTGCCGATTTATTAGGCTGTCGTCTTGACCAAGCTCTTGCTCAACTCTTTCCTGACTATTCTCGTTCTCGTATTAAAGTTTGGATTGAGAGTGATTTAGTAAAAGTAAACGGAATTATCATCAACAAAGCACGAGAAAAAGTGTTCGGTGGCGAAAGTGTAGAAATCCAAGCGGAGATAGAAGAAGAAATTCGTTTCGAACCACAAGATATTCCGCTAAATATTGTATATGAAGATGATGATATTATCGTAATTAACAAACCGAAAGATTTGGTCGTTCACCCGGGTGCAGGTAATCCGGACGGTACGGTACTTAATGCCTTACTACATTACTATCCGCCAATTGCTGAAGTACCACGTGCAGGTATTGTGCATCGTTTGGATAAAGACACAACCGGTTTAATGGTTGTGGCAAAAAATATTCCGGCACAAACACATTTGGTAACTGCATTACAAAAACGCCGCATTACGCGTGAATATGAAGCGGTAGCAAGTGGTGTGATGACACAAGGCGGTAAAGTGGATGAGCCTATGGCTCGCCATCCAACCAAACGTACCGCAATGGCAGTACACCCTATGGGTAAACCGGCGGTAACCCATTATCGTATTATGGAACGTTTCCGCAACTATACTCGCTTACGTTTGCGTTTGGAAACCGGACGAACACACCAAATTCGTGTGCATATGGCACATATCGCTCACCCATTATTAGGTGACCAACTCTATGGCGGTCGTCCTCGTCCGCCCAAAGGCGCTAGCGAAGAATTTTTGGCTGTACTACGAGGCTTTCAACGCCAAGCATTACACGCAACTATGCTACGTTTAGAACATCCGATTACCGGCGAATTAATGGAATGGCACGCTCCGTTGCCGGACGATTTTGTTGAATTAATCGAAGCCTTAAAAGCGGATTATCAGCTTTATAAAGATGATTTAGACTATTAATGAAAAGTCTGTAGCCTTGAATGGTTACAGACTTTTTGTTTATGGCGAGTAAATCAAGCAGATAAAGAATATAAATACAGTTATAAATTCTAACATTCCTATCTGTTTGACGTTTAAGCCGAAACTTGGCACAAGTGCAGCTCGCATAAATCCAATTAAATAGGCAAAATACAACCAGTGATACCCCAACCACCAATAAATCATTGCTAATAATAAATGCAAGCCTAAGCTCAATTCCATAAATAGCGGATTCTTCCTCTCTCTGACCATACTTTTTACATAAAAGGTTGTGGCAACAAAGAATAAAGTCGGATGAATCAAGATTGCCCAGTCATATTCCATACTCATTAAATACCCGCTTGCCATACCAATCACACCAAAGGTCAATATACCAGCAAGATCGTTATTAAGATGACGTTCGTCTTTTTGCTTTGCATAATAAGTCTGTACTAATCCAAGCGGTAAAATAATCAGTAAAAATTGCAAAATATTCGGCTTATCCATAATCACCGGTAAGGCGAAACCAAGGCTTAGAACAAAATAAATCATTGCCCATTTTTTATTACGAGCAGTCGGTTTTTTACTAAATAATGCAAGATAGGGATAAGAGAATAGGTAAAGAAATAACCAAGAAAGAGCAAACCAAATATGCTGGTAACTAAAACCGCTTTTAAAGCCGGCATATAAGAACGGCACAAATGCCATGACTAACGCTCCGTGTTGATTGGATATAACCGGTTTATCTTTCAGCATAAAATACCTTACTTAAAACAAAAGGCGACTAAAATAGTCGCCTTTGTATACTAGAAAAAATTAGAATAATTTTCTAGCTGCTTCAAAGAGCTCTTCTTTAAACGGACGACGCATATTATTAATTGCATCAATAATATCGTGGTGTACTAAATTCTCATTTTTAATACCGACACAACGACCACCGAAACCTTGTAATAATAAGTCTACCGCATATACGCCCATACGAGATGCTAAAATACGGTCGAACGGACAAGGTGCACCACCACGTTGGATATGACCCAATACCGTTGCACGGGTTTCATGGCCGAAGCGTGCTTCGATTTCTTTGGCTAATGCTTGAACATCCGTCATTAATTCGGTAATCGCAATAATTGCGTGACGTTTACCTTTACTAAAACCGTCTTCAATATTACGCATTAATGATTCTTTATCTAAACCTTTTTCTGGCACGATAATGTATTCACAACCACTTGCTAATGCCGCACTAATAGTTAAATCACCACAATGACGACCCATAATTTCTACGATAGAAATACGTTGATGTGAAGTAGATGTATCACGTAAACGGTCAATCGCTTCTACTGCCGTTTCTAATGCAGTTTGATAACCAATTGTGTAATCCGTACCCACAATATCATTATCAATAGTACCTGGAATACCGATACACGGATAACCGAATTCTTCAGTTAACAGTTTCGCTCCCATATAAGAACCGTCACCGCCGATAACCACTAACGCATCAATTTCATATTTTTTTAGTGTTTCTACCGATTGTTTACGCACTTCTGGATCTTTAAATTGAGGGAAACGTGCCGAGCCTAAAAATGTACCGCCACGGTTAATCGTTTCAGATACGGAACGACGATCAAGTTTGATTACTTTATCATTATATAAACCGTAATAACCGTCTTGTACGCCGTATACTTCTAAGCCTTCGTTTAATGCAGCACGCACCACACCACGAATCGCAGCGTTCATACCCGGTGCATCACCACCACTCGTTAGCACGGCAATTTTTTTGATTTGTTTAGTCATTTTAGACACCTTTTGTTATAAATTTAAAATTGTAAAATAAATCGAAATTGGCGTGAAGATTACCTTATTTAGGGTATTCGTTCTAGCAAAATTTAAATTTTTTTTGATCTAATCCACTAAAATATCTAGGGCTAAATCCAAGGAATTAAACAATCGTTCCAAATCTACACTATTATTATAATGAGCTAAGGAAATTCTCAATGTACCGCTTTGTTTTAAATAAGTTAAATAGGGTTTAGCACAATGTTCTCCTGCCCGTAAAGCAATCTTACTCTCTGCCATGACTGACGCAATATCGGCATGATGAATCCCCACGAAAGTAAAGCTGATTGTAGAACAGCCTTGTTGTGAAAAAATTTGAATATTCTTATAATTTTTTAACCGCTTGTAAGCCGTTTCTGCCAAGTTACTTACTGACTGATTTAAAGCATCAAAATCCCATTGTTTCAACCATGCTAAAACTGAACCAAAGCCAATAATCCCAGCAATATTTGGGGTCCCAGCTTCTAAGCGATAAGGTAAATCAGCAACGGAAAGCGAGGATTCAGATACATCATTCAGCATTTTACCGCCGAAAAATAGCGGTTGAATTTGCTCTAAACTTTGCAATTTTCCAGTTAATACGCCAACTCCAGTCGGACCATACATTTTATGTGCGGAAAAAGTATAAAAATCCGCACCCAGTTGTTGCACATCAACCTTTTCGCAACATACCGCTTGGGCACAATCTAATAAAATCTTTGCATTTGAATGTTGGCGAATAATTGGAATGAGTTGCTCAATAGGCTGGCGTACACCAGTAACATTTGAAACTAAATTCAAAGCAACAATTTTAGTCCTTTTAGAAATAGCATGCTGTAAAGTGGTCGGATTTATCTGAAAATTTTCATCCAACGGCAAAACAACCAATTTTGCGTGCTTACGTAGTGCTAACTGTTGCCACGGAATAAAATTTGCATGATGTTCAGCAACCGATATGATGATCTCATCATCAGCTTGCATTAAATACTCTAAACCATACGCCACTAAGTTAATCGCATGAGTTGTACCGTTTGTCCAAATAACCGCATTACGAGATTCTACATTAAAACGAGCGGCAACTAAATCTCTTGCTCGTTCATAGGCTTGGCTTTGAGCAAGATCATATTGGCTGCGATGCACCGAACCAGCCGAGGCATAAAATTCTGTGGTGCTATCAATCAATACTTGAGGTTTTAAAGCAGTTGCTGCTGAATCTAGATAGGTCCATCCGACTTGTTGCTTAAAAAAAGGAAACTGAGCTCTAAATGCTTCCGTTTGTTGCATATTCATTAATGCTTCGCCTCTCGATACAATTTATTACAAGGAATACCGTCATGATTACCGTCCATTGTTTTGGAGCCACATTGGTCAAAATAACGTTTCGCATTTTGGTAATCACTAAAATCGCTACAATATAAGGTCTGACTACAATCAATCGCCTCAGCTTTAGCAAGCGGTCGTTTTTTCCAAATATCTTGCCAATTCCAGCCCCAATCAGACCGCTTGTCATGACTATGTACCTTTCGCCATTCTGCCGGATCAATAGGAGATTTATCTTGCCATAAACCTATCTCCGCTTGTTTTGCTTTCAGCATCGCCTGCTCATAAATTGGTTGCGTTTCACGATACGCCCACGCCATACCTTTTTTGACTAATAACAAATTGATATTACGATTCTGTTCGTCATAAACGACTGCTAAAACACGCTGATAGCGATCATAACCGCTACTATGTAATATCACTTGTTGCTTAAACACTAAATTTGCCAAAGCTTGTTTCGCTTTCTTGCCGTAAGGTTGGGCTGATTCCGGTGCATCTATATATAATAAACGAACTTTAAGCTGTGTACGTTTATGCAAACACGTCAAAGTATCGCCATCGGTAATACCAACCACTTTACAACTTATTCGTTCATTTGAATCAGCATAAACACCCGATGTAAACAATAAATTAAAAGATAAAAAAATTAAAAAATAGCTAAATTTCATATAAAAATAAAAAAGTGTAGGTTTTACCCTACACTTTAACAGATTTTCAATCACTCGGCGTAAGCCTTATTCAAGTTCGCCGTTTTTTAAACGGAAGAAATAATTTTTAGTTTCTTCAATAATCACTTTACGTAATGCGATCAATGCAATCAGATTTGGAAATGCCATTAAGCCATTCACGATATCCGCAATTGTCCAAATTGTATTTAATTGTAAGAACGGTGCAGATGCAATCAATAAAATAAATAGTAAACGATAGAATTTAATGCCTTGCGTTTTACCATTCGTTAAATAAACGAAGCAACGCTCACCGTAATAACACCAACCTAAAATCGTCGTAAATGCGAAGAAAATTAAACCGATCGTCACAACCACTGCACCGAACGAACTTTCCAACCCCTGGTTAAATGCTAAATTGGTTAATTCCGCACCTTTAGCCTCACCGGTCCAAGTTCCAGTTAACACAATAACTAAACCGGTCATAGTACATACAATAATTGTATCTAAGAAAGTACCCGTCATTGAAATTAAACCTTGACGCACCGGCTCTTTAGTTTGTGCTGCTGCGGCGGCAATCGGTGCAGAACCTAAACCTGATTCATTCGAGAAAATACCACGTGCAACCCCTAATTGAATCGCTTGCATCACCGTGAAACCGAATGCACCGCCTAATGCTGCTTCCGGATCAAATGCTGCATGCACAATTAATACGATTGCATCCGGTACTTTTTCTGCATTCATAATTAAAACGCTTACTGAAGCAATCACATAAGCAATAGCCATAAACGGTACGACAATCGTTGCAATTTTAGAGATACGTTTAACTCCACCTAATACGATCGATGTCACAACCAAGGTTAAAATAATTGAACTGAATACGACTGGTACATCAAAGGTCGATTCTAATGAGTGAGTAATACCATTGACTTGTGGGAATGTACCGATCCCTAATAATGCAACCAATACACCGAAGAAAGCGAAGGCTTTTGCCAACCATTTCCACTTTTTACCCATCCCCATTTCGATATAATACATTGGGCCCCCGGCAACAAAACCGTCTTTATCACGGCCGCGGAATTTAATTGCTAATAACCCTTCCGCATATTTGGTCGCCATACCGAATAACGCAATCAGCCACATCCAGAATAATGCACCTGGTCCGCCTGAGTGAATAGCCGTTGCCACACCGACAATATTACCGGTACCGATAGTTGCCGCTAAGGCAGTAGATAATGCAGCAAAAGCTGAAATATCGCCAGATTGTCCCTGCCCCTTTTCAGGTTTAAACATATAGACAAAAGCACGACCTAATTGAGAAAATTGAATACCTTTGAGTACAAGAGTTAAATATAAACCGACACCGGAAAGTAAAATTAAAAGCGGAGCACCCCAAATAAGGCTGTTGATTTGATTAAGAATTGCGTCAAATGACATTGTTGGTTCCTCGTAAAATTTAATTACAAGGAAAGAAAAGCAGACTATAAGCGGTTAAATTTTGCCAAAAAATTACAAAAAACCACCTATAGAAAAATAGGTGTTACTTTTCTCCCCTGTCCTTTTGCCTGAGCGTTTCATACTTACGTACTTGCGCCTTCGGCGTCCATTTTCCATTAATTTGGATTGGATCTCTCCAAGGGTTCGTCCAGTAACTGTCCTCGCTATTGCTAGCACCTGAAAGATTTTACCTCGTCGGTAGAGCTTACCACTCTTCTCCAGCTACCTTCATCCGAACATATCTTTTCTAAAAAAGAATATGTATGATTCTACATATTCTTTAACTGCCGTCAATAGTTCAAAAATACATTTTAACGCAAACGTTTGCTTTTTGATTATAGATTACACAATATAATGAAAAAACGACCGCTATTAATAACGGTCGCTTCTTTAGTTAATCATTACCCTTGTTAGGCAAAGAAATTTCTGAGACATCTCCCAGTAATATTGCATAACGGCGAGTCGATTGACTGGACTCCAAAGCAATTTTTAATGCCATTGTAAGTGGAACAGATAATAACATACCAACCGTACCGAGCAACCATCCCCAGAATAATAAGGAAAGAAATACAACCAATGTTGATAATCCCAAACGCTTTCCCATCATTCTCGGCTCTAATACATTACCAAACAGCATATTTATACCGACTACACCAACCAATACGCCGATACCTATCGAGAAACCATTTAATAAAAGGGCTTGTAATACAATCGGAATCCCTGCCAAGAATGAACCGATATTAGGAATATAATTAAGTAGAAATGCAAGTGTTGCCCAAAGCACTGCATATTGAACATCAAGCATAACCAGTAAAATCCAGATTGAAATGCCGGTCAATGCACTCACTACGGTTTTCACCCCTAAATAGCCGATTACGCCGTCTAGAACTTGATTAAGATAATATTCTTCATTTGATAAATCATCATCAGGGCTTAGTGCTAATGCTAATTTATATTTCGCCATTGGCGATTCAAACAGCATAAAGATAACGACGAGAAACAATACAAAAATATTCGATACCACACCTGAGAAACTCAGTAACAAATGACTGACAAAATTCATTACCACGCTAGGGTCAAATTTACTAATTATCTCTTCTTGAGTCACACTAACTGGTAAATTATAGGCTTTAATCAAAGCGAACACCGTATTTAAACGCTCAGTAAGTAATACTTTGTATTGTGGAATGGAAGCGGTAAATTCCTGAATTGCACCGTTCACCATACCCGCAATAAAAAAGAAAACTAAAATAATTAGTCCTAATAATAGGCTAATTGCAATGCCTAATGGTATATGACGATTCGTCATAAATTTGATAATCGGTGAACAGATAATCGCAATGAACAGCGAGAGTAAAAACGGAATGATAATTTCTCCCGCCATTTTCACACCGGCAAGAATGACAATGATTGAAGCCGTAGCGACTAAGACTTTAGTCAATGATGAAGTATGTTCCATAATTTCCCAAAAAATGAGCTAGAATAAAAAAACAAGCGGTCAAATTTTAATATTTTTCTATAAACACTAAAACCCAACCGCTTCCTATTTTTACTTATATTCTGAATGATACTTTTGCTTCATATCATTAAGTGCTTCTAGCATCTGTTTTGCTTGTGCTAAATTCCCTTGCTGAGCTTGCTTATCTGCTTGCTTTGCAACATCAATTACTTGTTGCATTGCGGCTTGATAACCGACAAAACGTTCTTGATCACCATCCAGACTAGCCGGCATCTTCTCTTTCGCTTTTTCAGCTTGCTGTAAAAATGTCGCTATAGAAGTTTGGAATTGCTCCACTGTTTCCACATCTTGCAATACATTTAACTGTTTTTTCATTTGGAACATTTCCATCATAACGCCTTTTGAAAAAGCGATACTCGAAAATGCCAAAAATGTTGCAATAACTAACCATTTAAATTTCTTCATAAATTTCCCACATTTCAACGAAATAAATTAAAACAAAAGTTACATTCTAATCTATCTATTGCTTGCTAGAAAGCGATATTTCTTGGAGAATATATACTTTTATGCCTTCCACTTGTGGGAGGTCCTGACTTGTTATCAGAAGAGAATAAACCTATGTCCGAATTAAAATACCCTAAACCCGAATTACTTTCGCCTGCCGGTACCCTAAAAAATATGCGTTACGCTTTTGCTTATGGTGCAGATGCCGTTTATGCCGGTCAACCTCGCTATAGTTTACGCGTCCGTAACAATGAATTTAACCACGCTAACTTACAAATCGCGATTGATGAAGCACATAGCTTAGGCAAGAAATTCTATGTGGTAGTAAATATTGCACCACACAACTCAAAGCTAAAAACCTTTATCAAAGATTTAAAAGTTGTGGTGGATATGAAACCAGATGCACTGATTATGTCCGATCCCGGTTTAATTATGTTAGTGCGTGAAAACTTCCCGGAAATCGATATTCACCTTTCGGTACAAGCGAATGCAGTAAACTGGGCAACGGTAAAATTCTGGAAACAAATGGGACTTATTCGAGTAATTCTTTCACGTGAATTATCATTGGAAGAAATCGAAGAAATCCGCCAACAAGTACCGGATATTGAGCTTGAAATTTTCGTACACGGTGCACTTTGTATGGCATATTCAGGTCGTTGCCTATTGTCCGGTTATATCAATAAACGTGACCCAAACCAAGGTACTTGTACCAACGCTTGCCGTTGGGAATACAAAATGGAAGAAGGCACAACCGATGAAGTCGGTAATATCGTGCCACAATCTGCTGTTCAACGTTATGAGCCGGAAATCGAAGTGAAAAATATCGCACCAACATTAGGTGAAGGTTCACATACGGATAAAGTATTCCTATACACCGAGCCAAACCGTCCAGACGAGCAAATGACTGCATTTGAAGATGAACACGGCACTTACTTTATGAACTCAAAAGACCTACGTGCTGTACAACACGTAGAAAGATTAACCCAAATGGGCGTTCATTCACTTAAAATTGAAGGACGTACTAAATCATTCTACTACTGTGCACGTACCGCTCAAGTTTATCGTAAGGCAATTGATGATGCAGCGGCAGGTAAACCGTTTGATGAGTCATTAATGGATACTCTAGAGTCACTTGCACACCGTGGTTATACCGAAGGTTTCTTACGTCGTCATACGCATGATGAATACCAAAACTATGAATATGGCTACTCAATTTCAGAACGCCAACAATTTGTCGGTGAGTTTACCGGTAAACGTAACGCTGAAGGTATGGCAGAAGTGGCGGTAAAAAATAAATTCCTTGTGGGGGATTCGGTTGAAATGATGACACCGAAAGGTAATATCGTATTCAAAATTGAGCGTATGCTAAACCGTAAAAATGAATCAGTGGACGCAGGGCTTGGTGACGGGCATTTTGTCTTTTTAGACGTCCTGGCGGATATCGATTTGGATTATGCACTTTTAATGCGTAACCTTATAGACTCTAATACAAGAAATCCGCATAAAGCGTGATCAACTTCACAAAATTAATAAGAAGTATGTAAATGTTATATACTTGTTATTGAACTTGAGTCTTGGATACATATAATTTAGTTCAATACTCAAAGAAGTATGACTCCATAATAAGTTTTACCCCCTCCGGATGAGGGGTTTTTTTATGTCTACATAGATATAATTTGTTAATTTATATAAAAGATCCAGCTTTCCCTTCCTCATATTCTTCATTTTTCAGTATAATACCCAGTTTTCTTATTATTTCTTGTGGGAATATCTATGTTAATCCGTTTTAAGTCTTACCAAAGCCATATTTACTCTGTACTTATCGGTTTATTCTTCCTTTTAATCTTACACGTTAAAGTAAGTTATACGCTTATTCCCATTTTATTAGCACTTAGCGGAATCATTTTTTCTATTCCTCATATTAAACAGAAAAACTGGCAATTTACGGCACAGGATAAATGGATAATCGGTACATTTACGTTTTACTTTCTATTATTTATCATTTCTTTATGTATTTATCATGGAAAAGGAAAAGAATTAGATTTACCTAGCCGTGCATTGTTATCACTACCGATTCTTGTTTTACTCGCCAAAATACAAGTCAAACAACTATGGATTATCTATGCAATTTTAAGTGCTGCTAGCGTAGCTGGACTGATTGCGATTATTCAGGTAGTCGGATTACATCTTGAAAAAGCATTCCCTAAAATGATGCACATTCAAGCCGGTGATATCGCTATGTCACTTGCGGTGTTTTGCTTCTGTACAGTATTTTATTTTTATGCAAATAAACAATATCGCTTAGTATTTCTTGGCTTAATTGCCGGTCTACTAGGTATAATTGCAAGTTTTCTTACGACAGCTCGCGGTGCTTGGATTGGTGTACCTGTAGTGCTTATGGTTATTTTTTGGTTAAATCGTAGGAATCTATCGAAATGGTTAGTGATAGGCGTGTTACTTATCACGCTGTCAGGCGGAATATTTGCAAGTAAAACAATTTATCAACGTTATCAGTCCGCCCAAGATGATATTTCTGCTTATCTGAATCATTCTAATACCAGTACCTCAGTTGGTGCCCGTTTTGATATGTGGAAAAGTGCTATTATTGGTATTCAAGAAAAACCTATTTTTGGCTGGGGTCTTGAAGGAGTAAAGACAATGCGTAACCAGCATTTTCAAGAAGGAAAGATCTCTCAATACGCCGCAAGTTTTGGACATTCACATAATCAATACCTTCATGATACCTCTACTAGGGGGTTATTAGGATTGATAGCACTACTGGCGATATTATTCGTTCCTCTTATTATCTTTTGGCACAATTTACGACAATCAACAGCGGGTTCCTTAACTTACTTATGGGGAGTAGTAGGCATTTCACATATTTTACTCACGATGAGTTACTTCTTAACTCAAGCATTTATCTCACATAATTCTGGAATTATGTTTTATTTTGTGACAACAATCATTTTCTTAGGATTACAAAAAATAGCGAAAAATCAATCGCTTACAGGAATTAAATAATGTTACGGATTATCTATACTATTTTAAGTTACATTATTCAACCATTTATTTTATTAATGATGTGGAAACGAGGCTATAAACAACCAGCTTACCGCCGTAGACTCTGGGAACGTTATGGGTATTATAATATAAATACTAAACCAAAAGCTCGAGGTATCATTATACATGCTGCATCTGTCGGAGAGGTAATTGCTGCTACACAATTAATCAAAGCGATTCAGCTCAAATATCCTAAGCTACCTATTACTGTCACCACTGTGACTCCAACAGGCTCTGCTCGTGTACGTGCAGCTTTTGGCAGTAGCGTATCCCATTTCTATTTACCCTATGATTTGCCTGATGCCGTTAATCGCTTTCTTAAATTTATTGATCCTAAATTAATTATTGTGATCGAGACAGAACTATGGCCAAATCTTATCCATCAATCATACTTGAAAAAAATTCCATTTGTGATTGCTAATGCTAGACTATCTCCTCGTTCTGCAAAACGTTATGGTTGGATAAAAGCCGGATTAAAAGATATGTTAACCAAAATTTCTTCTATTATGGCTCAAGATGCAGTCAGTGCGGAACGTTATCTTAACTTAGGTTTCTCGGCTGAACATTTAATCAATACAGGTAATCTTAAATTTGATTTAGAAGTAACGCCTGATTTACGAAGCAAAGTAGATAAAGTGAGAAACGTATTAAAACTAGCTAATCGCCCTGTTTGGGTTGCAGGAAGTACTCATGAGGGTGAAGAAAAAATCATTTTAGAAGCACATAAAAAGTTACTTGAAATATGGCCTGATTTAGTACTTATTTTAGTACCTAGACATCCTGAACGCTTCCAACAAGTACAAGAATTACTCAATAAATCTGAGCTAATTTATGTCAAGCGTACGAGTAATTTACCACTAAAACCGAAAACCCAAGTCCTGTTAGGTGATACTATGGGAGAAATGATGCTTTTCTATGGACTGGCTAAAATTGCTTTTGTTGGTGGAAGTTTAGTCAAACACGGCGGACATAATCCATTAGAGCCTATTGCTTTTGAACTTCCTGTTATTTCTGGTGTACATACTTTTAATTTTCCAGAAATTTTCGCTAAATTACATTATGTAAATGGCGTTGTAGAAGTCAAAAGTAATGAACAAGATTTAGCACAAGCTGTAAACTTTTTAATGAGTAATACTGAAGTTGGGAAGAAGATTAGCCAAGCAGGTTTTGATGTGTTAAAAGAAAATCAAGGTGCTTTAAAACGCCATATCAATCTACTTTCGCCTTATTTAGACACATAATATAGGACAGAAAATGAGTTATACCGTTATCTATGCTGGTACTTTCGACCCAATTACTAATGGACATTTGAATATTATTGAACGTGCCGCACAATTATTTGGCAAGGTAATTGTCGCTGTGGCCAAAAATCCAAGTAAGCAACCGCTTTTCTCACTTGAAGAACGTACCGAATTAGTTCAGCAAAGTTGTAGTCATCTGAGTAACGTGCAAGCGGTCGGATTTAGCGGATTGCTTGCAGATTTTGCCGTACAATATCAAGCAAAAACATTAATTCGAGGCATACGGGGAAGCGATGATATTGAATATGAAATTCAATTAGCACAACTTAACGAAAAATTGGCAGAGGGTTTAGAAACGATTTTTCTTCCACCTGCCGTGCAATGGCGTTATTTGTCCTCTACTATGGTCAGAGAAATTTATCGACATCAAGGAAATATCGCACAATTTGTCCCATACTCGGTTTTAAACGCATTAAAAGAAAAGGAATAAAGATGAGTAAATTAGATAGCCAAAATTTAATTTGGATTGATTTGGAAATGACCGGTTTAGATCCGGAAAAAGAACGAATTATTGAAGTGGCAACTATCGTAACCGATAAAGATCTGAATATTCTTGCCGAAGGTCCAGTACTGACCGTACATCAATCTGATGAATTATTGAATAAAATGAGTGATTGGTGTATTAAAACGCATACAGAAAACGGCTTAATTGAACGTGTTAAACAGAGTAAATTAACCGAACGTGCAGTTGAATTACAAACGCTAGATTTTTTAAAACAATGGGTGCCAAAAGGTGCATCACCGATTTGTGGCAATAGCGTACCGCAAGATAAACGTTTCTTATATAAATATATGCCGGATCTTGCTGATTACTTCCACTATCGTCACCTTGACGTGAGTACGTTAAAAGAGCTTGCACGCCGCTGGAAGCCGCAAATACTTGAACAATTTACCAAAAAAAATACTCACTTAGCTTTAGATGATATTCGAGAATCTATTGAAGAACTTAAATTTTATCGTACACATTTCATCAATTTAGAGAAATAATGAATCAGATGTCAGAAGTAACATTTCATTTTCCCACAGAAGAACAGATACTAACGTTTGGACAACAATTTGCTCAAACAATAAAATCCTACCTACAACAAAATGCTGAACATTCACTAGTTATTTATCTAAATGGGAAATTAGGTGCAGGGAAAACGACCTTAACACGTAGTATTGTGCATACCTTTGGGCATCAGGGGAATGTAAAAAGCCCGACTTATACGCTAGTAGAAGAATATCATTTACCACCATTCTCACTTTATCACTTTGATTTATATCGATTAAGTGATCCGGAAGAATTAGAATTTATGGGGATTCGTGATTATTTCCGCCCACAAACGCTCTGTTTACTGGAATGGGCAAGTAAGGGAAAAGGGATGATTCCGGATGCGGATGTTCTGATTCAAATCGATTATGCTGATAGAGGTCGAAATCTTACTCTTATCCCTCAAAATGAAACAGGAAAACAAATTTTAGCAAAATATCAGGAAAATTAGACCGCTTAATAAAAAGGAAGAAGATGAAAAAGTTAGTAAATTATCTCACTATGAGTTTATTTGGCTTAACGATTAGCCTAACAAGTTATGCAAAAACCGTTGTTGTGATTGATGCCGGACATGGTGGTAAAGACCCTGGTGCAATTGGTAAAACTTTAGGCATTAAAGAAAAAGAAGTGACATTAGGTATCTCAAAAGAATTAAAGGCATTATTAGATGCCGATCCTAATTTTAAAGCAGTCATGACACGTAAAAGCGATTATTTTATTCAACTTCCTGAACGCACTGAAATTGCGAGAAAGAATCGTGCTAATTATTTAATCTCAATCCATGCAGATTCTTCCCCTAATTCAGCTAGCCAAAAGGGGGCTTCAGTTTGGGTGCTTTCGAATCGTAGAGCAAGTGATGAAATGGGCAAATGGCTGGAAGATCATGAAAAACAATCCGAATTATTAGGCGGAGCCGGCTCGGTATTATCGAATAATAATGAGCGTTATCTCAATCAAACCGTTCTCGATCTCCAGTTTTCACACTCTCAGCGTTCAGGCTATGAGTTAGGTAAAAGCGTCCTTTCCCGTTTGGGGAATGTTACTGCCTTGGCGAAAAATGCTCCTCAACATGCGAGCTTAAGTGTATTACGCTCTCCTGATATTACCTCTATCTTAGTGGAAACCGGCTTTTTATCGAATACAACGGAAGAGCAACAACTGGCTAATCCAGCTTATCGTCGTAAAATTGCTCGAGCAATTTATAATGGGCTAGTTAATTACCGTTCAAGACATAGCGGAAGTAATAAAACAATAGTTTATCAAGAAGTGAAGGAAGAAGATAAAATTCAAAAATCTGATACAATCAGCACTGTAAAATCATCCGATAAACAAGAAAAAGAGAAATCGAAAGAGCAATTACCTGATAAGAAGTCAGAAAAACCTGCTAAAGATAAATCAGCTCAGGAAAGAACGAAGGAGAAGGGAAATAAATCTAAACAGACAGATGATGAAAATTCAAAACGTTCCGAGCCAAAAAAATCTACAAACGGATATCATATTGTTCAACAAGATGAAACGCTCTACTCTATTGCTCGAGTTTATAACACGACACCGGAAAAATTGAGTAAATTAAACGATATCAAAAACAATAAAATTACTGTAGGTAAAAAACTTAAAGTACAATAACAATAATCAAGCGGTTAAATCCATATATTGCAAATTAACCGCTGTTATTAGAAAATAAAAAAACCTCACTATTTAGTGAGGTTTTTTTATCAAGAATCCCTAAAGATTAGCCCATACCGTATTTTTTTAATTTTTTACGTAATGTACCACGGTTAATACCTAACATTGTTGCTGCTCGGGTTTGGTTACCACGAGTATATTGCATTACCATATCCAACATTGGGTGTTCAATCTCAGATAATACTAATTCATATAATTCCGTTGGATCTTCACCGTTTAATTGAGATAAATAATTTTTTAATGCTGCTTTCACATTGTCACGAAGTGGTTTATTCACTTGTTGAGCTTGAGCATTTAACATTGATACCGTTAATGGGTTTTGTACAGGTTGTTGTTCTAACATTGTCCTCTATCCAACTAAAATAAAGATTCTAACGAATCGATTCTATAAAATCTTCCAATACAATTAATTGTTCTTTCGCTGAATCTAATGTATTGAAAGTACGTCTAAAATTTGAGTCCGGCACTAATTGATCCACATACCAACCAACGTGTTTTCTCGCAATCCGATAACCTTTTTCTTCGCCATAAAACTGATGAAGTTCTTCGATATGCTTAAACATTAGCTGACACTTCTCCATAAGTGGTAAATCAACTTGTTGCTTATTCTCTAAAAATTGTTCAACTTCCTTAAACAACCAAGGGCGACCAAAACTGCCTCGACCAATCATTACTGCGTCAGCATGAGTATAATCTAAGACATATTTTGCTTTTTCTGCAGAAGTTATATCGCCATTAGCAATAACCGGAATAGACACTACTTGCTTTACTGCTTTAATACTGTCATATTCGGCCTGCCCTTCAAATAAGCAAGCTCGAGTACGACCATGTATAGTTAATGCTGAGATACCAGCTTTTTCCGCAATTTGTGCAATCGCTAAGCAATTTCTATTCTCTTGATCCCAACCCGTTCTAATTTTTAATGTTACGGGAACATCAACAGCGCTAACAACAGCATCTAAAATACGAGCAACTAAATCCGGTTCACGTAATAAAGCAGAGCCTGCCATTTTTTTGTTTACCTTTTTTGCTGGGCATCCCATATTAATATCAATAATTTGAGCACCATACTCGACATTTACTTTTGCCGCCATCGCCATTTCAGTCGGATCAGATCCTGCGATTTGTACTGCATTCACGCCAATCTCTTCATGATGAGCAAGTCTCAATCGAGATTTTTCGGTATGCCATACATCAGGATTTGTGGACATCATCTCTGAAAAAGTTAAACCAGCTCCAAGTTTACTACACAAACGGCGAAAAGGTTGATCGGTAATACCTGCCATAGGCGCAAGGAAAATACGGTTTTTAAATTCATATTGTCCAATACGCATTACTTTTCCCTATAAGTGATTAAATTTAAAACACATTTAACAAGACGAAAATCCAAATAAAAAGTACGGCTAAAAAACCGTACTCTTTTATCAATCTTTGTCAGCCTAAGCTGATTTTGAGGTGCGTATGATACGCACTTTTTCCTAAATATGGAAGTCTATTTATTCGACAATTTTTAAAAAATTTAAAATTCTTAAAGATTTTTGCCAAAATGAACAGACTTACGGCTTCTTGACCAAAGTAATTTTCCCTAAGTTTGTCGTCCACTCTAACTCTGCGATGACTGCTGGATAAAAATGTACCGAACCTTGATTCATCGTTAAATTTGAAACTAAATCATATACAAGTGGTAAATGGGAAATAATTAAGGTATTTGATGCACCTTCTGCACGTAAAAAATCTAAATAATTCAATACATTTTCTAGATTACCCTCAGGGGTAATGCCATCCCAAATTTCTAAATGCCGTTTTATGTACATCTCTTGATTTACATCAACCTTAGCGGCACCTCGTAACAAATATTCAAAGGTTTGTTTCGCACGAATAAATGGACTTACTATAACCTTATCTAATTTTCGATCAGTTCCCATTAACCGTTCAGCAAGCCAAATACCTTGCTCTAGAGCCATTTCCCTCCCATTTTCAGTTAAAGGGCGTTCACTATCCGTTAACACATTAAAACTGGCTTCGCCATGTCGCATAACCCAAATATTCACTGTAAAACCTCATTACTGTATTTAAACTAACACGATTTAAGCGTATAATACTCAACGTTTTAGGCGTTACAATAGCGTCTACAAAAGAATTTTTAATTTTCAAATAAATCTACCATTACGGAGTCTATCAATGTCAAGAAAACTCAGAAGAACTAAAATTGTTTGTACTATGGGACCTGCTACAGACCGTGGCAATAACTTAGAAAAAATTATTGCTGCTGGTGCGAATATGGTTCGTATGAACTTCTCTCACGGTGTTCCGGAAGATCATATTGAACGTGCGAATAAAGTACGTGAAATTGCAGCAAGATTAGGTAAAACTGTTGCTATCTTAGGTGATTTACAAGGCCCTAAAATTCGTGTTTCTACGTTTAAAGACGGTAAAATTTTCTTAAATATCGGTGATAAATTTACATTAGATGCAGATTTACCTCGTGGTGAAGGTCATCAAGATGCAGTAGGTTTAGACTACAAAAACCTACCAAACGATGTAGTGCCAGGCGATATTCTTTTATTAGATGACGGTAACGTTCAATTAAAAGTGCTTTCTGTTGAAGGCGTAAAAGTTCATACTGAAGTTACTGTTGGCGGTCCGTTATCAAACAATAAAGGTATCAACAAATTAGGCGGTGGTTTATCTGCACCTGCATTAACCGACAAAGATAAAGAAGATATCAAATTAGCTGCGAAAATCGGTGTTGACTATCTTGCAGTATCATTCCCACAATCAAGTGCAGATTTACACTACGCACGTCAATTAGCACAAGAAGCGGGCTTAAATGCGAAAATTGTTGCAAAAGTAGAACGTGCTGAAACCGTTGCAACTGAAGAAGCAATGGAAGATATTATTTTAGGTTCTGATGTTGTAATGGTTGCACGTGGTGACTTAGGTGTTGAAATCGGTGATGCAGCATTAGTTGGCGTACAAAAACGTTTAATCCGTCGTGCACGCAAATTAAACCGCGTAGTAATTACTGCAACGCAAATGATGGAATCAATGATCAAAAAACCAATGCCGACTCGTGCTGAAGTTATGGACGTTGCAAACGCAGTATTAGATGGTACTGATGCGGTAATGCTTTCAGGCGAAACTGCAAACGGTGATTATCCTATCGAAACGGTTAAATCAATGGCTGAAGTATGTTTAGGTGCTGAAACAATGCCTAGCATCAATATTTCTCGTCACCGTATGGAAGGTAAATTTGCAAGTATTGATGAAGCAGTTGCAATGTCAGCAATGTACACAGCAAACCACTTAGAAGGCGTTTCTGCAATTATTGCATTAACTCACTCAGGTGAAACCGCTAAATTAATGAGTCGTATCAGCTCAGGTTTACCGATTTATGCATTATCTCGTAATCAAAAAGCATTAAATCTTTCTGCACTTTACCGTGGTGTTACACCGGTATTCTACGATGAAGAAAGTCGTACAATTGACGGAGCGAAAAAAGCACTTGCATTATTAAAAGAGAAAGGTTATTTAATGTCCGGCGATGTTGTGTTATTAACACATGGTGATGAATTAAAAGAAGGCGGTACAAATACTTGCCGTATCTTAACAGTTGAATAATCACTCAATTCAATTTAAAAAGCCCACGCTAATGCGTGGGTTTTTTGTTATATTAATCCTACTTACTATTTCAATACGTAAATTTTAATGAAAAAACAACCGCTTAATATCTGTATTTTACGCCTCTCCGCTATTGGTGACGTATGCCACACTCTTGCAGTCGTGCAAGCGATTCAACGTCAATATCCCGATGCAAAAATCAGCTGGATAATCGGCAAAACCGAAGCAATGTTGATGCAAGGTTTGGAAAATGTTGAACTGATTCCTTATGATAAAAAAACTGGTTGGAAAGGAATATTTACACTTTGGAAAACGCTGGCTAACAAGCGGTTCGATTTCTTGTTAAATATGCAAACCGCTTTTCGTGCTTCTATGATCTCATTAGGCATTAAAGCGGCTAAGAAAATCGGTTTTAATCGTGATCGTGCACGTGAAATGCAATGGCTTTTTACCGATGAAAAAGTGGAAATTACATCTTCTCCACACGTATTGGATGGACAGATGATGTTTGCCAAAGCAATTGGTGTAACGGATTTAACTCCTCGCTGGTCGTTGCCTTTAAGCCAATCTGATCTGGACTATAGTGCCGCTTTTATTGATAAAACTAAGAAGAATGTTTTAATTTCGCCTTGTTCCAGTAAAAAAGAAAAAGATTGGGGTACAGAACCTAATGCAGAAATTGCAAAATGGCTTACTGCTCAGAATATTAATGTGATTATTGCCGGTTCCCCTTCTGCATATGAAATGGAAACAGCCAATAAAATTCAACAACTTGCACCGAATTGCATCAATATTGCCGGAAAGACAAGTCTAAAACAACTTGCTGCCTTAATTAAACAAGTTGATTTAGTTATCTCAGCGGATACCGGTGCGGCACATATTGCAACGACACAAGGTACACCAGTTATCGGCTTATATGCGATTCATAACCCTCGTCGGACAGCTCCCTATAATGATCAACACAATGTTGTTTCTGCTTATGATCAAGCTGTCTTAGATTATTATGGGAAGCCATGGAATCAGTTACCCTGGGCAACTAAAGCGAAAAGTAAATCAGGCGAAAAATTAATGGAACGCATTACTGTTGACGAAGTGAAGAAAAAAATAGTTGAAACTCTGGCTGTAAAATTGTAAAGTAGCACTGTATTATTTTTTTTACGCACGTAGGAAACAAAAATGAACAGCGTAGTTAACCAAGATAGCTTACATAATGTAAATATTACTGACGAAAAAGTATTACTCACACCGGCTGAACTTAAAGCAGAATTTCCATTACCGGAACATCTGCGTAAACAAATTGAAACATCACGTCGTGAAATCTCAAATATTATTCATAAACGTGACCCACGCAAACTGATTGTTATCGGCCCTTGCTCTATTCACGATCCGGTTGCAGCTATCGAATATGGAAAAAAACTAAAAGTATTAGCCGACACCGTTTCAGATAAGCTTTATATCGTGATGCGTGTTTATTTTGAAAAACCACGTACAACCGTAGGTTGGAAAGGCTTAATCAATGATCCGAAAATTGACGGGACTTTTGATGTTGAAACCGGTTTACGTGTCGGACGCAAACTTTGTTTAGAACTCGCTGAATTAGGTTTACCACTTGCAACTGAAGCTCTGGATCCAATGACGCCACAATATTTAGCGGATCTCTTTAGTTGGTCTGCAATTGGTGCTCGTACAACCGAATCACAAACACATCGTGAACTCGCTTCTGGCTTATCAATGGCAGTCGGCTTTAAAAACGGTACGGACGGCGGTTTAGCGGTGGCAATCAATGCGTTACAATCTGCTGCCCAAAGCCATAGTTTTATTGGTATCAACCAAAAAGGTCAAGTAAACTTATTACATACCAAAGGTAACCTAGATGGTCATGTAATTTTACGAGGCGGTAAAACGCCAAACTTTGAAAAGCAATATGTGGAAGAATGTGAATTAGCATTACGTAAAGCAGGATTGCCGGAAGCGATTATGATTGACTGTAGCCACGGTAATTCTAATAAAGATTATCGTCGTCAACCATTAGTAGCGGAAAATGCCTTAGAACAATTATTAAATGGTAACAGTTCAATTATCGGTTTAATGATCGAAAGCCACTTAAATGCCGGTAACCAATCATCAGATCAGCCGTTTAGTGAAATGAAATACGGCGTATCGATTACCGATGCTTGTATCGACTGGCAAACAACAGAAGAAGTATTAACTAACTTTGCCGAAAAATTAAGACAGAAATAACGACCGTAAATAATTTGGTAAGATTCACATAAATTAAATAAGCGGTCAATTTTGCAAAATTTTGTGCAAATTTGACCGCTTGTTTAAGAGATCTCCTGACAGAATGAAGGAACAATCAATGAGCCCATTAAATCCTTTACGAGAAAAAATCGACCAAGTTGACCAGCAACTAATTCAACTGTTTGCCGAACGTTTAAAATTAGTCGCCGAAGTAGGAAAAGTAAAATCGGAACACGGTATTCCTGTATACGCACCGGAACGTGAAACCGCAATGATAGCTGCTCGCCGAGAGGAAGCAGAAAAGCAAGGCGTACCTGCTGATTTGATTGAAGACGTATTAAGACGTATTATGCGTGAATCTTATGCAAATGAGAATAAACACGGCTTTAAAACGACCAATCCTAATATCAATAAAATCGTAATTATCGGAGGTAAAGGAAAATTAGGCGGATTATTTGCTCGTTTTCTTAGACTATCCGGTTATCAAGTCGAAACATTAGGCAGCCAAGATTGGGACAATGCGGAGCAGATCCTTAGCGGTAGTGATTTAGTGATTGTCTGTGTACCGATTAACAAAACTTTAGAAACGATTGAGCGTTTACAACCGTTCCTAACTGAAAATATGATTCTAGCGGATTTGACCTCAGTAAAAGCTCAACCACTTGAAAAAATGTTAGAAATTCACAGCGGTCCGGTTGTCGGCTTACACCCGATGTTTGGACCGGATATTGCTTCAATGGCAAAACAACTGGTTGCCTGTTGTCACGGGCGTTTTTCCGAAAAATATGAATGGTTAATTGAGCAAGTCAAAATCTGGGGGGCAAAAATTGAAGTGATTGATGCACACGAGCATGATCATGCGATGACTTATATTCAAGCTTTGCGTCACTTCTCGACTTTTACTTTCGGTCTGCATTTATCTCGTCAATCGGTAAAACTCTCGCAGCTGTTAGCTCTTTCTTCACCGATTTATCGCTTAGAATTAGCCATGATCGGACGTTTATTCGCTCAAGACGGTGGCTTATATGCAGATATTATTTCGGATAAACCGGAAAATCTTACGGTAATTGAATCACTTAAAGACTCTTTTGCAACCAGCTTAGAGTTCTTTAAAAACAATGATAGAACTGGTTTTATTCAAGCATTTGAAGAAGTTCATCATTGGTTTGGCGATTATTCAGAGCAATTCTTAAAAGAAAGTAGAATATTATTGCAACAAGCAAATGATAACCGTAAATAGTAAAAAAAGCTCATCTGATAAGATGAGCTTTTTCTTTATTGATTTACTATTACTTGAATTTTTTGTTCAATGCCTGCTGCATCTAAGCCTAAATCCGCATAGCTTTCCGCCTGAGTTGCTTGCGGCACGAAGAAATCAGGAATACCAAGCATTATAAGCGGTCGAATTTTACCGATTTTTTGCAAATATTCATTGACTGCACTACCAGCGCCGCCCTGAATCGCATTTTCTTCCAAAGTCACTAATAACTCATGAGAATCCGCTAACTCCGCTAACAATTGTTCATCAATCGGTTTCACAAAACGCATATCTACCAGCGTGTAATTATGCTTTTCTGCAACGATACGCGCTTCATTTAGCAATGGTCCAAAGTTTAAAATCGCCACTTTTTGCCCTTGCTGAATCAGCTTGCCTTTGCCGACTTCAAGTACTTGCATCGGTTCTAACGCCACACCTTTCGCATTACCTCTTGGGTAACGTACTGCCACCGGTGTATTCATACGATAAGCCGTATAAAGCATTTGACGCATTTCATTCTCGTCTGACGGACACATAATCGTCATATTCGGGATACAGCGCATAAAACTCACATCAAATGCACCTTGGTGAGTTTGCCCGTCCGCACCGACAATCCCCGCTCGGTCAATCGCAAAGATCACCGGTAAATTTTGAATCGCCACATCGTGAATCAATTGGTCATAAGCACGTTGCAAGAAGCTTGAATAGATTGCCACTACCGGTTTATAACCGGCAATCGCCAAGCCTGCGCCGAAAGTCACCGCATGCTGTTCAGCAATTGCAACATCAAAGTATTGTTCAGGGAAACGTCTTGAAAATTCAACCATTCCCGAACCTTCACGCATTGCCGGTGTAATCCCGATTAATTTGCTGTCTTTTTCCGCCATTTCGCATAACCAATTACCAAAAATATCCGAATAAGTCGGAATCGTTTTTGATTTCGGCAATTGTCCACAAGTCGGGTCAAATTTAGGCACGCCGTGATAACCAATCGGATCATTTTCCGCCGGCTCATAGCCTTTACCTTTTTTGGTACGAATATGTAAGAACTGCGGACCTTTTAGATCTCGCATATTGCTTAATGTTTTAACTAATTCATCAATATTATGCCCATCAATCGGACCAATATAGTTAAAACCAAGCTCTTCAAACAGGGTACTTTCTGGCGAGATCACCCCTTTCATATGCTCTTCACTTTTCTTCATGAAGTTTTTAATGGTCGGGACTTTATCCAAGACTTTTTTACTGCCGTCACGCACGGTCGTATAGATTGACCCGGAGAAAATTCGTGCTAAGTGATTATTTAATGCGCCGACATTCTCGGAAATCGACATTTCATTGTCATTTAAAATGACTAACATATCCGTATGCAATGCACCTGCATGATTCATCGCTTCAAATGCCATACCAGCAGTAATAGCCCCATCACCGATCACACAAACAGTTTTTCGTCCGGCATTTTCTTTTTCTGCCGCGACGGCAATACCGACACCAGCACTAATTGAAGTAGAGGAATGACCAACACTTAACACATCATAGAGACTTTCTTCACGCCAAGGGAAAGGATGGATACCGTTCTTTTGACGAATGGTATGCATTTGGTCACGACGACCGGTCAGAATTTTATGTGGATATGCCTGATGACCAACGTCCCAAATGAGCTGGTCAAAAGGTGTTTGATAAACATAATGCAAAGCCACCGTAAGCTCTACAACCCCTAAACCGGAGGCTAAATGACCGCTTGTTTGGCTAACCGATTCCAGTAAATAAGCACGAAGCTCATCTGCCACAGGCTGTAATTGCTCTTTTGCAAGCAAACGCAAATCTTCAGGAGAGTTGATTTGACTTAACAGAGGATATTTGTTTTGCATAATGTTTTCTTATTTAATTTAACCACAAAGGAAAGAATTAACACGGATATTACAAAATAATTGGAGAATTTCACCGCTTATTTTGCTTTACCTGTATCATCTCTGGTTTAAATTTTGAATTAATTTTTAAGATCTTCGGTTAATGCCGGCTGAATCGTATTTAAGATCTCTTTTACCACACGAGCCTGACCTGCAACAACATTACCTGATTTTAAGTAATCTGTTCCACCAACGAAATTCGTAACGATTGCACCCGCTTCACGCGCAATTAAATCGCCTGCTGCACAATCCCACGGTTTTAAACCGATTTCAAAGTAACCGTCAACACGATTTGCCGCCACATAAGCTAAATCAAGCGCTGCAGAACCGGTACGACGGAAATCCGCCACGCCGTTATTCATTAAGCCTTCGAGCATATTTAGATGTGCTGGACGATGTTTGGCCGCTTTGAAAGGGAAACCGGTTGCAAGTACAGTACCGTTTAAATCACGGCGATCTGTTTCTACACGTAAACGAAATTCATTGAGTTTTGCACCTTCACCACGTACAGCAGTGAAAAGCTCATTACGGATTGGATCGTAAACAACCCCTACCGTGGTACGGCCATTTTCACGTACCGCAATCGAAACTGCAAAATGAGGTAAGCGTTTCACGAAGTTAGTTGTGCCATCTAATGGATCAATCACCCATTGCACATTTTCATTTTCGCCTGCCAAAATACCTGATTCTTCGCCAACAATAGCGTGATCAGGATAAGATTTACGGATCACTTCGATAATCGCCGCTTCCGCCGCTTTATCAATTGCCGTTACGTAATCATTTGTACCTTTTTGAGCCACTTCGATTTCACTCGCGGCTTGCTCATAGCCTTTAGCAATAATATTGCCTGCTTTTCGTGCAGCACGAATAGCAATGTTTAACATTGGGTTCATAATTCCACCAGATTTTAAAGAACATAAAAAGACGACTGATTATAAATAAACTCGATAAATAAAGAAATAACAAGCGGTCTGATTCTCAAAATTTTTTGCAAAAAAGCGGTATTTTACTAAGTGAATAAACTATAATAGCCCGAAATTTTCCCTAAGGAACAATCAAATGAAACCAAAATTTAATGAAAACAAACCTCGCTTTCAAACCATTGATGAGCGTCGTGATCACAAATTCCAAACTAAATCAAACCGCTTTAGCGATGACTCTAATTCAAACCGTCGAGAACAACGTAACGAACGTTCTTCAAACCGTTTTGAAGATAAACCTCGTTTTGATAAACCGAAATTCGGTAGTGAGAAAAATCGCTTCGAGCGAAAAGATCGCCAAGAAGTTCATCACGTGGTTTACCCGACAAGTGCTAAAAAAGCCGGCGGCGAAGGCAATGTACAAATTAGCGTAAAAGGTAGCAATAGCACAATTAAAGAGAAAAAAACCGGCCCACTTTCTCCTCGTGCTCCGGAAAAAATTAAGAAAAACCGTGCGGAAGAAATGAAAGTGTATGGCGAAAACGCTTGCCTTACGCTATTCAAACAAAGACCGGATGCGATCGTGCGTTTATGGGCAACCGTAGAAGGCGCGAAAAAGTTAGGCGATATGCTTAGCTACTTAGCCGAACACAAAAAAGCTTATCATGTGGTGGATCGTGCCGAAATGGAACGTGTCACCGGCACAGAACATCACGGTGATGTCTGTTTATTAGTGAAAAAAGCGATGCCGTTCTCATTAGAAGGCTATTTACAAGTGCCACGTAAACGTGACTGTTTAGTCTTGCTGGATGCAGTAAACAATGCACAAAACGTAGGCGGTATTATTCGTACTTGTGCGTTCTATGGGATAAGCGGAGTGATTGTCGAAAGTGCCGAAACCCTTAATTCAAGTGCTGCGGCTCGTGTTGCCGAAGGCGGTTTAGAATTTGTTCGTCCACTCGAAACCAAACATAAACAAATCGCACTAACACAATTACGTAACGCAGGCTATCAAATCGTCCATTTAACTCGCAATAAACAAACGGCATCACTGGCAAAAACCAAATTAGCTGCAAAAACAGTATTCGTATTAAGTGAAATTCCAGCACAAGATATTGAATATCCAGAAGATACCACCGTTCAACTTTCCTTTGAAAATCCGTTAAACAGCGGCCTAAATGTAGCGGTAAGTGCTGGTATCGTGTTAAATCAATGGTATCAAACACATATCATTTAATATCAGAAAAAAACAGGCTTACGTAAAAACGTAAGCCTGTTTTACTTTGGAGCTTTGTTAGCTTATTAGCCCTTTTATTCCATCAAAAATTAAAATCACGCCAAATACAATAAAGATCACACCGGCAACGTTATCAATATAGCGGCTATATTTTGTATAAAATTCTTGTACCGGTCGGCGAGAAAACAGCAATGCTACTAATATAAAATAAATTAGCGTTGAAAATACGAACAAAAATAATAAAAGAAATAGATCAGAAGTTTGAGTAAATTGAGTAAGAAATGCTGAAACAACACTCGTAAAATAAACACCTGCCTTAGCATTAAAGATATTGATTAATAAACCTTTTTTAATTTCAGTAAAATTATCTAACTCTCTAAGATTCGTTGGCTGATTCGTAAAGGTTGCATTTTTTGTAACCCTCACCATAAGTGAACCGATATAAGATAAATATATGCCGCCAATTACCATAATTAAAAATTGGAACACTGTACCAATCGTATTACTCAGCCAAGCCAAACCGAAAATAGCAAAACTCGCCCAAAAAATAATTCCTAATGAAATCCCGATTGCCGCTAAAATGCCCGCTTTAGTTGAATGACTTGCGGATTGGCGTACTACATAAAAAAATCCGGACCAGGGCTGGCTAAGCCTGCTAGATGAACCAATAAAATAGTTAACATATACTCTCCTAAATAAACCAATAAATAATATGCAAAGTAATTAAGGCATAAATTGCAGCAAGAATATCGTCAAACATAATGCCTAAACCAGTTTCTAATTTTTCATCAAAATAACGAATCGGATAAGGTTTTAATACATCAAAGAAACGAAAACAAATAAATGTCAGTATATAAGCCAGCCAATTATATTCAGGTAAAAATGCAAACATCAGAAAAATTGCCACGATTTCATCCCACACGATACGACCGTCATCATGCACGTTTAGATCACGACTGGTTCTTTCGCAAATATGGCAACCGGCAATAAAGCTCACAACAGTTAACCCAATAAAGAATAAAGCACTCTCAGTCAAATTCCACAATAAAATGGCAATCAAAACACCAGCAAGTGAACCCCATGTCCCTGGTGCTGGCTTTAATAAACCGGAGCCAAAACCGCAAGCGAATAAATGAATAGGATTTTTTAAGTTAAAATTTTTCATTGTTATTTTTTATTATGATTTGAAATGATCAAAACCGACTTGAGATGGTAACGGCACCTGTTTGCCATTTTGGCGTAAAATCAGACCGCTTGTTGCCGAGGTAATTTTACCGATACAGCTAACCTTAATCCCTTGAGAACGTAAAATTTGTTCCATTTCCGACCGCTTGTTATCCGATACGGTAAAACATAACTCGTAATCTTCTCCACCGGTTAAAGCAAAATGGAGTGCTTTTTGCTCACTATATTTAGCAGTTAAATGTGTAGAAAACGGTATGTTCTCCAATTCAATCTCAGCACCAACTTGACTACGTTCTAAAATATGACCTAAATCCGCTAATAAGCCGTCCGAAATGTCGATCGCACAACGGGAAAAGGCTCGTAGTGCCAATCCTAATTCCACTCTTGGCGTAGGTCGTAAATGGCGTTGTACCAAATAGCGGTCGGATTCGTCCGAAATTTTGCAATGATTCAACAACAGCGATAAACCGGCTGCACTATCCCCTAAACTGCCGGAAACAAAAATCCAATCACCGACTTTGGCTTGATGTCGAAACAATCCTTGATCTTTCGGTAAAATCCCTTGTGCGGTAAGTGTTAGCGAAAGCGGTCCACTGGTAGTATCACCACCAATCAAATCGATATGATAACGATCTAACACGGAAAATAAACTTTGGCTAAACTCAGCAAGCCATTGAAGATCAACTTTTGGTAATGTTAACGCTAAAGAAACCCATGCAGGCGTAGCTCCCATTGCAGCTAAATCACTTAAATTAACCGCCAATGTTTTATAGGCTAGATCGGCTGCGGAAATAGACGGAAGAAAATGGGTTCCAGATACAAGTGTATCGGTAGTAATTGCTAAACGTTCATCCGGCTTTAACATGGTAACCGCACAGTCATCGCCTACGGATAAATCCACATCCGAACGTATATTGTTACGTTTAAAATATTGTGCAATGACTTCAAATTCCGTCATTTTCCCTCCGTTATATAACAAAAAAGAAGGCGAACCTTACGCTCACCTTCTTTTTATCCTTCAATTATTTACGACCTAAAGCCGGTGCTAATTTATCTAAAATACCGTTAATATATTTATGGCTATCGTCCGAACCAAATACTTTTGCCACTTCAATACCTTCATTAATCACTACTTTATAAGGTACATCAAGTTCATATTTTAATTCGTATGCCGAAAGGCGTAAGATAGTACGTTCAATCGGATCAACCTCATCTTCCGCACGATCTAGAAACGGACGAAGCTCGCTATCAATCGCTTCTACATATAAAACCGTACCACGTAATAATTTACGGAAATAAGGTAAATCAACACCATTCATATCTTGATCAGTTACAAATGATAATTCAACTTCTTCTACACTATTTTGCGAAACATACCAAGAATAAAGAGCCTGAACCGCACACTCTCTGGCACGGCGACGTGGAGAAACTTTCATAAAACCTCTGCATTTATCATAAAGAGCAAAATGGCGGCATCTATCTAAATAAACCGCCACACAAAAATTCGTACGCAATCAAGCTATAACTTATTGCGATTTAAGCGAGAGATTTTAACACAATTTATCCTATTTTGGCGGTAATTTCTGTGAAGAATGCGAGGAAATTTTCTGTTTTCCACTTTTAACAATATAAGGTGTAACGAAAATGACTAACTCACGCTTACTTATCCTATCACTGGAATGGCTAAATAATTTTTTAATGACCGGAATTGAGCCTAAAATTGGCACTCTATCCTCACCTTTTGCGGTTAAATGCTGAAAAATACCGCCAAGTACAATGGTTTCACCATGTTGAGCGAATACTTGCGTATTTAATTCCTGTTTATCAATCGTAACTAAACCATGCACGGTTGAACTGGTTGAATTCGGTGAATTTTGTGTAACTACCAAATCAAGCAAAATTTGCTTATCATTTGAAATATGCGGCGTGACTTGTAGCCCTAAAACGGCTTCTTTAAATTCGATATTTTTCACTTCATCTTTACGGTTATAAAGCACATATGGAATTTCAGTCCCCTGTTTAATACTTGCCGGTTTTTTATTGGTAGTCAGTAAACGTGGGCTGGCAATAATTTCTACATCGTTTTCTTGTTCTAAAGCGGTTAATTCCAAATCAAGTACACGTCCATTAATTTTAGCCACCTGTAACGCAATAGAAGCAGCGTTATTTACCGGAAAATTGACATTTAAATGGTTAGTATCCGGTAATCCATTCACTTCAAGCGAACCAGCGACTTTATGATGTCCATTTGCCGGAGAAAACATTCCCCAACGTACCCCAAGCTCTTGCAAATTTTCACTACTTATTGTGACTATCCTTGCTTCAATCGCAATTTGTTCGGTCGGTTTGTCTAAATTTTTGATTAATTTCACAATATTTTTCATCGATTCTGGGCTATCTTTAATAATTAAGCTATTACTGCGATCATCAAAATGTAAATAGCCGTTTTCCGATAAAAAATTACCGCTACCTTTAGTTAAAGATTCAATCACTTCCGCTGCTTTGGCATAATCTAATTTTATTGTCTTAGTAATCAATTTAGGTTTTAATAATTCCGGATTTAATCCCCTGTTAGGATCCTTATCGTCTTTTTTATGACCAATAAAATAGATTTGGTTTTCATACGTACTCGTCAGCTTATTTACTCGAGTAATACTTTTTAACACACTATCAAAATCACTATTTTCAATTCTTAACGTGGTATTCGTTTCAATATTGTCGCTTAACACAATATTTTTGCTGTATTCTTCCGCCAAATAACTCAGGATTTCTGAAGTCGGTGCATTCCTCAATGAGATAGAAAAAGCATATACGCAAGCCGATGAAAACATAAAAAAGAGTAACAAAATCATTCTTTTCATATTTTCCTCCTATAACTTTAAGGTAATAGAAGTCGGAGATTGGCAATTTTTCTCTGTTTGCCAATCTATATAACTTATTGATTTTAAATCAATATATACAATCTGAATATGTTCATCGACTAACCAATCATTAACTTGCAGATCAAACAGCTGCTTTTGCGAATCCATCAAAATCGCTTTATATTTATCTTGTTTTTTGAGTACGCCGATAAATTTCAATTGGGTTAATTTGGAGGGTAAATAGCGATTATTTCTTGGCGAAGGTGCTGGACAAGCGGTTAAATTGTCGGAAGAAACTGCAATTCTCTTCTCTGCTGAAAATACCGAATTTTTATCTCCTAATTGTTCACCGTAAAACGGATCAGCACTACTCACAGATGAGAAAAATAAGAAACTTAAAAGATACTTATTCACCTTTATCCTCCGTAACAATAACTCTCGCCTGTAGTTGCAACTGCTTCTCCTGTTCCAATTTGATTAAATGAATTTCTCTAAATTTTAATGGCTTCAATTTCGATAGCTTTTTGATAAGCTTAAAGATAATCGATACTTGATGATTTAACGAAAAGTAAATGGACTTTCCCTGTTCTAAATTCCATTGCATTTGTTCCAGCTTTACTTGATAAACATTAAATATGCTTTGCAATTGCTGGTTAAGTTGGCTCACGTATTGTTCTTTCTCTTTCAAATAATTCTGATGTTGACTAAGGCTTTGATAGAGTCGCTGCTTTTGTGAAGTTTCTTGAGATAATTGTTGTACTGTAGCTAATAATTCTTTCTGATATGAAGATTGGGAAATATATTGATAAGAGGGATAACTTACTATTAATATAAATACACTTAAACAAACCGTTCTAAAATAGGTTTGCAGCAAAGATAAAAAACGAAAAGTATAACTATTTGGTAATAAATAAAGCCTATTAAGTGAAAACATAATTTACTCCCTTAAGGTAATATTAAAACTAAATTCAAGTTGGTGTTGCTCATTTATCTGAAAGTTAACTAATTCAAAACCAAATACTTTTTGCTCGGAAAGATATTTTTCCAGCCTTTCGAATTGATCCGAGTGGCTAAAAATACCGACTATTTTCATAATTGGTATCTCGTTATATTCAAAAATGACTTCTTCTATACCACCTTGCGACAATGGCAAATCTTGTAAAAGCGTCAAATATTTAGCAATATGCTCCTCCGTAAATGTTCGTCCTATATTTATAGGAGGAGAAGATCGAGAACTCACCAATTTTCCATTTAAATGTTCTAATTCTTGCTTAAGATATTTAGTTTGATTGACAAGCGGTCTATTTTGCTGATTTATTTGCAAAACAGTTAACTGCAAGTAAATAGCTAAAGTGACTGCAATGATAACTATCAGAAATAGATAAAGCCCCTGTTTATAGACGTTTTGCTTCCATTGCTTTGCTCGATAATCTGTTAAATTTATCCCTTTCCATTCCATAAACTTGCCCCGAATGCAGTCACATATAAAAAAGGATCTTTTATTGAGTCTTCTAATTCCAGCTGCTCCAAACGACAATTTGCTAAGGTAAGATCCGTATTAAATTCAATTTCTTTACCGGTAAGTCTAAAAGTTCTATCCGTTAAAGCATAAATTCGATTTTCTTGATCCAAATCGGATGAGGAAAGAGCATTAAAACCTCGAACAAAACAATAAAGCTCACAATCCAAAATGGTATCAGCCCGAATCATCAATGTATGGGCATAACTCTTACGTAACGCATAAACAATCACTTTAATCAATCCCTCCTTTTTAAGAGGAAAAAGCTGGTAATCAAAATAAACCTCTTCAAGCGAAAGTGGTAATTCTTGTTGTAGCACTTGTAAAAGTTGGCGATAAATTAGCGTTTTATCATCACTTATCGGTAAAAAAAGATATTTTCGCCAAATATATTGAAAAGGAACGGAACGAACAAAAGCAGAATTAGATGTAAATTCAAGAACTTTCGGTAATAAAAACACCTCATTCTCCTCCCTATTTTGCCAATAGCACGTTTTTTTATAACCATTATCAAAACAGAAACAACGATAAACCCGATTCTCACTAACCCCAACCAAACAATTTTCCGTTGCTTTTTTCATCATTTTGGTGAAATTTTTCACAATTTTGTTCCTTTAAATAGACTTTATGCAATTTTTAAGCGGTTTTTTTACGATTTTTGTCTTATACTTACTTTTTAATTGTGTTTATATCTTGGCGATAAGTTTCAATTTCGTCATTTACCAAAAGAGAATTTTTCGATGAAGATCGCAAAAATAATACTTAGTGCTTTACTTTCACTGCTGATTCTAGGTGGTGTAGCAGCAGGTATTACTTATATTCATATCAAAGAAAGTTTACCCGATGTATCCAGTTTAAAAACGGTGGAATTGCAGCAACCTATGCAAATCTTTACTGCTGACGGCAAGTTGATTGGTGAAGTAGGCGAACAACGTCGTATTCCTGTTAAATTGGCTGATATTCCTCAAACATTGATCGATGCAATCATTGCAACCGAAGATGTCCGTTTTTATGAACATAAAGGCATCGATCCCAAAGGAATAGCACGTGCGATTTGGCGTTCCAGTCAAGGGGATACTCAGGGTGCAAGTACAATAACTCAGCAATTAGCTCGTAACTTTTTCTTAACACCTGAGCGTAATCTTGAACGTAAATTAAAAGAAGCTATTCTTGCTCTAGAAATCGAAAAAGTGCTGAGCAAAGATGAAATTCTTGAACTTTACCTAAATAAAATTTATTTAGGTTATCGTTCTCATGGTGTTGCTGCCGCAGCAAAAACTTATTTTGGTAAAAATCTTGACCAATTAACCTTGGGAGAGATAGCAATTATAGCCGGTTTACCAAAAGCACCTTCAACAATGAACCCTCTTTATTCGGTAAAACGTGCTGAAAACCGCCGTAATGTCGTCTTAGGTCGAATGTTGGAAGTCAAGAAAATTACGCAACAACAATATGAACAAGCAAAAGCAGAGGAAGTTAAAGCAACATTCTACGGTACGGCTTTAGAATTTAGAGCTGATTATGTTACCGAGATGATTCGTCAAGAAATGGTAAAACGTTATGGTGAAGATGCAGCATATAATAACGGTTTTAAAGTGTATGCGACTGTCCTCTCTACCGACCAAAAAGCAGCACAAGATGCGTTAAAAGAAAACCTAATTAATTATGATATGCGTCATGGTTGGCGTGGTGCTGATAAACTTTGGAAGGGTAAAAATGCTTGGGATGATGAAAAAATTATTGAGCATCTCAGTAAATTACCTAATTCGGATCCCTTTACCGGAGCTGTAATTGTTGGTATCGACAAAAATAGTTATACCCTTTTATTACCGAACGGTGATAAAGATGAATTACCTAAATCTAATGCGGTTTTCGGACGACAAATTAAACTTAACGTAGGCGAGCAAATTTGGATTCGTAAAGCTAAAAATGGAAAAGAATGGATTCTCGGTCAAATTCCGGAAGTAAATTCAGCATTAGTTTCGTTAAATAGCGATAATGGTGCAATTGAAGCAATTGTCGGTGGCTTTAGCTTTGAACAAAGCCGCTTTAACCGTGCAACTCAATCTCTCGTACAAGTAGGTTCGTCAATTAAACCGTTTATTTACGCTGCTGCAATGAATAAAGGTTTAAGTCTTTCTACAACATTAAGTGACTCTCCTATTACTATCACTAAACGAGGACAAAAACCATGGACACCTAAAAATGCGGATAACCGCTATGAAGGTCCATTACGTTTACGCGTCGCATTAGGTAAATCTAAAAATATGGTCGCGATCCGAGCATTGCAAATGGCTGGGGTAGATTATGTTGCTGAATATCTAGAACGTTTCGGATTTAATAGAGATCAATTTGTTGCAACCGAAGCGCTGGCATTAGGTGCTGCATCATTCACGCCATTAGAGATGGCAAGGGGCTATGCCGTTTTTGATAATGGCGGATATTTAATTGAACCTTATATCATAGAGCGTATTTTAGATAATCAAGGCAATGAATTATTTAAAGCGAACCCTGCAATAGCCTGTTTAGAATGTAATTTACCCGTGAAATATCCTGAGCCGGATTATTTCGATGGCGTAAAAATTCACGATGAAGCACAAATTCAAGCCATTTCTGCTCAAGATACTGAAGATAACAACGAAAGTGATGATAATCCGGCAGAAAGTGAAGGTGAGCCTGAAATCAAATCTTCTGTCAAAGCCAATGTGCCAAGTTTAATGACTGAAGCCGTTCAGAATAGTACCGAAGTACGATATGCACCGAGAGTCATTAGTGGTGAATTAGCATTCTTAATGCGTAGTATGTTAAATAGTGCGATTTATGGTGAGCCAGGACAGAGCTGGAACGGAACCAGTAAAGCGTTAGCCAATGAATTTAAAAGCCGTAAGGATATTGGCGGCAAAACCGGTACAACGAATAATGCTAAAGTCACTTGGTATGCGGGTTTTGGGGCAAATATCGTCACTACTGTTTATGTCGGTTTTGATGATAATAAACGAAATTTAGGTAGACGCGAGGCTGGTGCAAAAACGGCAATGCCAGCTTGGACTAAATATATGAAGGTCGCTCTTGCAGATAAAAAGGATCGTGTTATTGCCACTCCACCTAATATTATTGAAGTAAAAATTGACGCCAATAGTGGTTTTCTTGGTAACAATTTAACTGAGTACTTTATTAAAGGCACCGAACCGACTAAAAAATATATCGTGGAAAAAGCCTATAAAGTACCTCAATCAACGAAGCCTAAGACAAGCTCAGACATAAAACCTGGTTCTAAACCACATTTAGAGCAACGATTAGGATTACCGCCAAAAGAGTTACTAAATTCTCCAGGGAGCTTTGAATTATTCTAAAATAATTTATAAAATTTTAGGGTTTCTTTCCCTATAAGGTTGAAATTAGGTATGATTTCTTGCGATAATCTTGCCTAATTATCTTTGGGCAATTTGTGGTATTTAATACGATTTAACTCAACCGAAAAAGCACGCTTGCAACATTTTTCGTAAAGCAGACCGCTTGCTATTGCTAAAAATAAAGCAATTAAGCATCAGCGGTCGTTTTCTTTCCACAAATTGATAGTTGTATAAATTTAGAATATTAAGAAGAAATAAAAATGGCAGAAAAACGTAATATTTTCCTTGTAGGGCCTATGGGAGCCGGTAAAAGTACCATTGGCCGTCAGCTTGCACAAATGCTAGGTATGGAGTTCATTGATTCTGATAACGTCATAGAAGAACGTGCCGGAGCTGATATTGATTGGATCTTTGATGTTGAAGGCGAAGCAGGATTCCGTAAGCGTGAAGAACGCATTATCAATGAATTAACGCAAAATCAAGGTATTGTGCTTTCCACTGGTGGCGGTTCTATTCTATCAAAGGGAAATCGCAATGTATTATCAGCTAGAGGTATTGTTATCTACTTAGAAACTACTGTTGATAAACAATTTGAAAGAACACAAAGAGATAAAAAACGTCCGTTACTCCAAACAGACAATCCGCGTCAAACATTGGAAGAATTAGCACAAATTCGTAATCCTTTGTATGAAGAAATCGCAGACATTACACTACAAACCGATGAACAAAGTGCAAAAGTTGTTGCAACTCATATTATTGAGTTAATTGATAATTTACAGTAATCACAAGGGGTAAGAAATGTTACAAGTAAATGTTGAATTAAAAGAACGTCGTTATCCGATTATTATCGGTTCAAGTTTATTAAGTGAGCCGAAAAGTTATGCCCCATTAAAATCGGGTGATAAAGTAATGATCGTATCAAATCCAACAATTGCCGAACATTATCTTGCCGCTGTTCAGGATACGCTGGAAAAACTTGGTTGCCACGTTGACTACGTGCTTATTCCCGATGGAGAAAAATATAAAACTTTAGACTCCCTGAATATGATTTTCACCGCTTTATTAGAAAAAAATCATAATAGGGATACGACACTTATCGCATTAGGTGGCGGCGTTATCGGTGATGTTGCCGGTTACGCTGCTGCTTCATATCAACGAGGCATCCGTTTTATTCAAATACCCACAACTTTGTTAGCTCAAGTAGATTCTTCTGTAGGAGGTAAAACGGCTGTTAACCATCCTCTCGGTAAAAATATGATTGGTGCATTTTACCAACCAGCAACAGTGATTATTGATACGGATACGTTACAGACATTGCCTAAGCGTGAAGTAAGTGCTGGTCTTGCTGAAGTAATCAAATACGGTGCAATTTTTGATATTCAATTCTTTGAATGGTTAGAACAACACATTCATAATCTAGTATCCTTACAAAAAGATGCTTTAGAATTTTGTATCCAACGCTGTTGCCAACTTAAAGCAGATGTTGTGGCACGCGATGAAACAGAAAAAGGTGATCGTGCTTTACTTAATTTAGGACATACGTTTGGTCACGCTATTGAAGCTCATATGGGATATGGTAATTGGTTACATGGCGAAGCTGTTGCTGTCGGTATGTTAGAAGCGGCTGAATTATCTCGTATTTTAGGTCATTTATCTGAACAGGATGTTGCCCGTTTAGAGAAATTACTTGCACAAGCGGTGTTACCGACAATATCTCCAGATACAATGGAACCTAAAGAATACCTTCCGTATATGTGGCGAGATAAAAAAGTATTAAACGGGCAATTACGCTTGATTCTACTTAAATCATTAGGTAATGCTTATGTCACATCTCAAGCATCGGAGCAACAAGTTCTAGCAGCAATTGAACGATTTACTCAGCGTTAATTTAATGAATAATAAAAGAGCTTTTTTAAAGTGGGCAGGGGGAAAATATCGCCTAGCTGCTGAAATTCGTAAACATTTGCCCCCTAAGCCTATTCAGGGGGCTTGTTTCGTTGAGCCTTTTGTGGGAGCGGGATCCGTATTTCTCAATACAGATTATGAACGCTATTTACTTGCGGATATCAATCCTGATTTAGTTAACTTGTTTAATACCGTTAAATATAATGTGGAGCATTATATTGAAGCGGTTCATTCACTTTTTTTATCCCCAGAAGCCAATACAGATCATTTCTATTACGCTCGTCGTCAGGAATTTAATGTTTCATCGGATCCCTTCAAACGATCTGTGCTATTTCTTTACTTGAACCGCTTTGGTTTTAATGGACTTTGTCGCTATAACCAAAAACACGAATATAACGTACCTTTCGGTGCTTATAAAACCCATTATTTCCCCGAAAATGAATTACGCTTTTTTGCGGAAAAAGCACAGAAAGCCGAATTTATTTGTGCTGATTTTGAACAAGTTTTTGCTTACTTAAATCAGAATCCAGACAATTATATTGTATATTGTGATCCACCTTATGCACCTCTCCAACAAGAGAGTAATTTTACACACTATGCTGGAGGTGGATTTACCCTTTCTCAACAAGAGAAATTGGCACAATTAGCCAAACAGGCTCAACAAAATAATATACCTGTACTCATTTCAAACCATGATACGGTTTTCACTCGGAAAATATACCAAGGTGCGAAAATAAAAAAAATTAAAGTTCAACGTTCTATCGGACAAAATGCTAACTCTCGTATCAAAGTTAACGAACTATTCGCACTTTTCTCTTAATTTACAAACATTTCTAAAAATTTAACCGCTTACATATCAGCGGATAACAGCCTGACTTAGGAGTAATAATGGCAAATAAACCTGTAGAACGCCAATCTTGGTCAAACAGATTGGCTTATGTAATGACCGTTGCCGGTGCAACTGTCGGTTTTGGAGCGACTTGGCGTTTTCCTTACCTTGTTGGAGAAAACGGCGGCGGTGCTTATGTCTTTCTTTTCTGTGTAGCGATGATCGTAATTGGTATCCCAATGATATTAGTTGAAAATGTTATCGGACGTCGTATTAAAGTAAATGCGATTGATGCCTTTGGAGGGACTGCAAATGGTAAAGCGATTCATTCCGGTTGGAAAATCTTAGGTTATATGGGGCTGCTCGGTGCTTTTGGCATTTTGGCATACTATATGGTATTAGGTGGCTGGGTACTCAATTATATCGGTAGCTTAGTAAGCGGTTCTTTAGATCTATCTAGTCCGATCAGCGTTGAAACTACTGCTTCATATTACAAAGAAAGTATCCAAAATAGTCCTTTAGCTATTATTGGCTATACTTCAATTTTTGTATTAGTTAACTATTTTATTTTAGTTAAAGGCATTGTAGATGGTATTGAACGTTCCGTGAAATACCTTATGCCCTTACTTTTTGTCTTCTTACTTGTTATGGTAATCCGTAATGTCACACTACCTGGAGCAGCTGAAGGTATCTCTTTTTATTTAATGCCTGATTTTTCAAAAATCACGCCAAAACTCTTTGTTTTTGTATTAGGGCAAGTATTCTTTGCATTAAGTTTAGGCTTTGGCGTGCTTATCACGCTATCAAGTTATCTCGATAAGAATGAAAATCTAGTTAAAACAGCAACGATTACCGGTATTATGAATACACTCATAGCTGTACTTGCCGGTTTTATGATTTTCCCATCCTTATTTAGTTTTGGTGTTGCACCAAATTCAGGACCAACATTAGTATTCCAAAGCCTACCAATCGTATTTTCTAATATGTGGGGCGGAACTGTTTTCGCAATTATCTTCTTTAGCTTATTAGTTGTAGCAGCACTTACAACCTCATTAACTATTTATGAAGTAATTATTACCGCTTTACAAGAAAAAACAAATATGAGCCGTAAAAAAGCGATTGCGGTAACATTAGCAACCATTTTTCTGATCGGAAATATTCCGTCAGTTTTAGGAGATAATATTTGGCAGAATATCCGAATCATAGATAAAAGTATTTTTGATGCATTTGACTATATCAGCGGTAATATATTATTTATTCTCACCGCATTAGGTAGTGCAATTTTTGTAGGATTTATCCTGAAAGACGAAGCTAAAGCTGAATTAGGTGCAGGGAAAACCTTTACCACAATTTGGTTTAATTACGTGAAATTTGTGATTCCGATTATTATTTTAGTGATTTTCTTTAACTCACTTTAGTTCAATCTAACAAAAGGCTTTAATTATAAATTAAAGCCTTTTTTCATACTTAAATTCTTCTCCTAAAAGCCCATAAATAATTAGAGATTTTATTCTTTTAATCAGTAAAATTTGATATTCCCAGCATTATATAGCAGTTGCACAAAAATTTATTTGTAGGGCTGAACTGTGTTCGTCCTTATGATATTCATCATAAATTTTTTCGGGTGAATGCAATTTGCCCCTACATTATTGAAACAGATTAACCTCTTTGTGCATTTGCTACATAATTTCGGATGTTCCCGTGACAATAAATACATTATCTATAAGTTTTGATTGAGTATAATTAGAATACGTTATCAAACGTCTAATATACGAGAAATAAATAAGTATATTAAATAGGAATTCTATTTAATAAGAATTAATAGACCCTTTTGAAGATAAAGTTTAATACGAGATAAAAAAATACCCAGCGATTGGCTGGGTATTTAAGAATTACTTTTATAAATTATTCAGCAACTACGTTTACTGTAACTACTGCATTTACTTCAGGGTGTAAGTGAACTTTAACTTCGTGTTCGCCAGTTGTACGAAGTGGACCTTCGCCTAAACGAACTTCAGATTTAGCTACTTCAATGCCTGCTGCTGTTAATGCATCAGCGATATCTTTTGCTGAGATAGAACCGAATAAACGGCCATCGTCACCTGCTGTTGCAGATACAGATACTGCTGCGATTTCAGCAATTTTAGCTGCACGAGCTTGTGCTGCTGATAATGCTGCTGCCGCTTTAGCTTCTAATTCAGCACGACGTGCTTCGAAGTGAGCGATATTTGCTGCTGTTGCCATAACTGCTTTACCTTGTGGGATTAAGAAGTTACGTGCAAAACCTGATTTAACAGTTACTTGATCGCCCACAGAACCTAAGTGAGCAACTTTATCTAATAAAATAACTTGCATTGTACTCGACCTCTCTATTACTGATGATTGTCAGTGTATGGAAGTAACGCTAAGTAACGAGCGCGTTTGATTGCGCGAGCTAATTGACGTTGATACTTCGCACGAGTACCAGTGATACGGCTAGGAACAATCTTGCCGTTTTCAGAAATGTAGTTCTTTAATGTAGCGATATCTTTGTAATCGATCTCAACAACATTTTCCGCTGTGAAACGGCAGAACTTACGACGACGGAAATAACGTGCCATTTGGCTTCTCCTGATCTATAAATTCAATATGTTCGGCATGAAGGACTAATTGGTTTAAACCATTATAGTCTTTGTGAGTATGGATAAATCCATGAACTCTAATTTTATCGCCGAGCTTTATTTGTTGGGTTATTAAACTAAATTGATTGCCGTTTAAAATCACTTGGATTTTACACCACGCTTGACGTTCTAAATTTGCTTCGATTTGGGTTGAACGATGCTCAAGCCAAAAACGATAACTCGGAACCCCTAATGGATTTCGGCTTTGTTTAATTATTGAAGCAACAGAGCCACTTAAAATTAAACAATTATCAATCGGCGAATTACTCGCCAACTTCCTCTGATTCAACTTCAGCTACCGCTTCAGCAACTTTGCTTTCTTTCGCTTTCACCATTGGTGACGCTTCAGTTACTGCCGCTTTAGTGTGAACGATTAAGTTACGAAGAACTGCATCGTTATAACGGAAGTTAGTTTCTAACTCGTCGATTACACTTTGAGGTGCTTCTACATTCATTAACACGTAGTGTGCTTTGTGAAGTTTGTTGATTGGGTATGCTAATTGACGACGACCCCAATCTTCTAAGCGATGAACTTGACCGCCAGCTTCTTTTACAGATGCTGTGTAACGCTCAATCATTGCTGGTACTTGTTCGCTTTGGTCCGGGTGAACCATAAAAACGATTTCGTAGTGACGCATTGACTATCCTTACGGGTTAGCAGCCTCCAACTTTAGCCAGTCACCAGCTTGTGGAAGCAAGGATTAAAAACAGATGTGACTGAGCATCGCAATTATACGTAAATTTGTTGTTTTTGCAAGCAGAATTTATCGTTAATCAAGCCAATGTAAGAATGTGATTAATCACATTAATACAAAAATAGGTTTTACCTGATAAAAAGACGAATATATAGTTCAGTATTTTTCAATATTCTAGTACAATACGCAAACGTTTGCTTTTGTTAATTTATAAGGAATCCAAATGAATGTATTAATTATCGGTAACGGTGGTCGTGAACACGCTTTAGCTTGGAAAGTACGTCAATCGCCTTTAGTCAAAAAGGTGTTTGTCGCACCAGGTAATGCAGGCACCGCGCTTGAAGAAGGGATTGAGAATGTTGAAATTTCTGCCACAGATTTGACCGCCTTAGTGCAATTTGCTAAAGAAAATGCAATTGGACTAACCATTGTTGGTCCTGAAGCTCCTCTCGTTATTGGGGTTGTTGATACATTTCGTGCAAATGGGTTAAAAATCTTTGGTCCAACTCAAGCTGCAGCACAGTTAGAAGGCTCGAAAGCATTTACTAAGGATTTCTTAGCTCGTCATCAAATTCCAACTGCTGAATATCAAAATTTTACCGAGGTTGAGCCAGCACTTGCTTATTTAAAACAAAAAGGTGCACCAATTGTGATCAAAGCGGACGGTTTGGCTGCTGGTAAAGGTGTAATTGTTGCGATGACGCTTGAAGAAGCAGAAGAAGCGGTCAAAGATATGCTATCGGGCAACGCATTCGGCGAAGCCGGTAGCCGTGTAGTTATCGAAGAATTTTTAGACGGTGAAGAAGCCAGTTTTATCGTGATGGTAGACGGTAAAAACGTTGAGCCAATGGCAACTAGTCAAGATCACAAGCGTGTCGGTGAAGGTGATCAAGGCTTAAATACCGGTGGTATGGGTGCTTATTCACCGGCACCTGTTGTCACACAGGAAATTCACAATCGTGTGATGCAAGAAGTGATCTACCCAACCGTGCAAGGTATGGCAGCGGAAGGGAATCCGTATACCGGTTTCCTTTATGCCGGCTTAATGATTATGCCGAACGGACAACCGAAAGTGATTGAGTTTAACTGTCGTTTCGGTGATCCGGAAACACAACCAATTATGATGCGTTTAGAATCAGATCTTGTACAACTTTGTTTAGCGGCTTGTGACGAAAAACTTGATACGGTTAAATCGAAATGGTGTGAACAAGCTGCATTAGGTATCGTATTAGCTGCTGAAGGCTACCCGGGCGATTATCGTAAAGGCGATGAAATCAGCGGTATTCCTACTCAAGCACAACAATCACAGAAAGTCTTTCTTGCCGGTGTTGAGCAAAAAGATGGCAAATTAGTGACAAATGGTGGCCGTGTTTTATGTGCAACAGCATTAGGTAACTCAGTATTTGAAGCCCAGCAAAAAGCATTAAAACTTGCCGAACAAATTCAATGGCAAGGTCGTTTCTATCGCCGAGATATTGGCTACCGTGCCGTAGCAAGAGAAAAATCATAATTTGCTTTTAGGCTCATAGTAAAAATAAAGCGGTCTAATTTGTAAAATATTTTGCAAATTAGACCGCTTGTTATTAGCTAGCTAAGAATATTAGCGATGAGCATTTTTCTCTAATTGCGTCCAGTTATAAAAGCCATAAAGCGAGTTAAGCAAATATGCAGCGTACATTAAATACATCGCTGGTGTTTCCGCCCATAAAGCGATAGATAACATATTAAGCACAATCCACAACAGCCATTGTTCACGATAACGTAAAATCATCAGTAACTGTGCTGCTACGGTGGTGATAGTGGTCACACCATCTAAACCGGTTGAACTACCGCCTGCCGCTTTAAGTGCTTGAATAAAGAGAAAAGTACCAATACCAATTGTTGCCAATAATACAATCCACCCTTTGACAGTTAAAGATTTCGCAATAACTGCACCGCCACCTTGACTATCTTTTTGCATATTCGCTTGCCATACGAAGTAACCGATAAATTGTGCCGGCAAATATACATAAAGCACGCTATTCATTTCACCGATAAAATTATTTCCCCACGCGACATAAAAGTAGGTGTAAGCAAAAATTAAACCAAATAAATAGTTACTCACTTTTCCCTTACTGACCAATACAACACAGATAATGCCGGCAATCCCTGAAATCATTGCCAAAATAGAATCTGGTGCTTGTACATAAGCCCAAACTTGGGCAGCAATAAAAACAACAAGCCAAATCACTTCAAAAGGTTTCCAGCCGGAAAGCTCTTGTTTAAAAAAATTTGAAACGGTTTGTGTATTCATCATACATCCTCCATATATAATAAAAACTGCTTTATTCTAAGTTAAAATAAGCATTTATGTAAAATATAAATTACAACATCAGTGTTTATATAAAAAAATAGGGCTGTTTTACAGCCCTATTCGTTATAGATTATTTAAACGCACATCAATCAGTAATTTATCTTGACTTGATGCTATACTTTTCGCTTTTTCATAAACACCTTTTGCAGATGTCTTATCGCCTTTAGCCACCAAAATATCGCCGGTTAACATTAGCTTGCGTTGTTCCCATACCGGATCTGTTATTTGACCTAATGTTGCAAGTGCATCATCATAACCTTTTAGCTGATAATCAATCATAGCCAAACGGAAACGAATCAATGTCTGTAAAGTGGCATCAGAGGTTGAAGTCATCGTATTTTGTAAAATCACTTTTGCCGTCGCAAAATCAGCTTTTTCAACCGCTTGTTTAGCGGATTCTAATTGACTAAATACCGCATAGCTTGAGTCTTTATTTTCACTAATAAACTTTTCTACAAGCGGTGCATTTTTAGTCGGATCTTGCAAATAACTTTCCATAACATTTTGGTAAGCTACTGAAGTTTGTTGTGCTGTTTCTAACTGATGATTTTTCCAAAAATTCCAACCGAAAGTTGCTGCACAAGCAATAAAAACCGCTACAACAATTGGTGTGCCGTTTTCTTTAAACCAGCTTTTTGCTTCTTCAAACTGCTGTTCTTCCGTTTTATTTAAATATTCGTTACTCATTCATTTTTCCTAATTTAAAAACGTTTTGTCAGTTCTGAAATTAAATCCGCTTGTGCAATAGTAACCTGTTCTGCACCGCTTTGCAGATCTTTTACCACCACTTTTTGCTCAGCCACTTCGCTTTCACCGATAACTAACGCAATTTGTGCTTCTACTTTATCCGCACGTTTAAATTGTTTTTTAAAGTTACCGCCGGAACAATGTGTCATCACGCGTAATTGCGGTAATTCGCTACGGATTTGCTCAGCAATTTGGAACGCATTTAAAGTAGCACCTTCGCCTGAATAAACTACATACACATCAACGGCTTTCGGTAAGCTAATCTCTTTATTCACTTCTTGAACAAGTAGCACTAAACGCTCTAAACCCATTGCAAAGCCAACGCCTTGCGTTGCATGACCACCAAGCTGTTCAACTAAGCCGTCATAGCGACCGCCACCACAGACCGTACCTTGCGAACCTAATGCTGAAGTTACCCATTCAAATACAGTTTTATTGTAGTAATCTAAACCACGTACCAGCTTTGGATTTACTTCATAAGCAATGCCCATTGCATCTAATAAACTACAAAGTTGTGTGAAATGTTCACGGCTGTCATCATCTAAGTAATCTAATAATCTCGGTGCATCATTGAGGACTTCTTGTAACGCTTGATTTTTAGTATCAAGAATACGTAACGGGTTTTTTACTAAACGTTCCTTTTCTTCATCATTCATTAAAGCGGTATAATTTTCCAAGAATTTTACCAATGCCGAACGATAATTCGCACGAGCTTCAAGCGAACCGATTGAGTTTAGTTGTAAAGAAACGTGTTGATCGATACCTAATTCTTTCCATAAACGTGCCGTAAGAATAATTAATTCCGCATCAATTTCCGGATTTGGAATACCGAAAATTTCTACACCTGCTTGGTGAAATTGGCGATAACGACCTTTTTGTGGACGCTCGTGACGGAACATTGGTCCCATATACCATAAACGTTGTTCATTATTGTAGATCCAGCCACGTTCAATCGCTGCACGCACACAACCAGCCGTTCCTTCCGGACGAAGTGTTAATTGTTCGTCATTATCCCAGAAGGTGTACATTTCTTTTGAAACCACATCCGTTACTTCGCCAATCGCACGTGCGAAAAGCGGTGTACTTTCTACAATTGGCATACGCACTTCAGAATAGCCATAACCGGCTAATACATTACGTACTTTATTTTCAATCCACTGCCATAATGGTGATTCTGTTGGGGAGCAATCGTTCATCCCACGGATTGCTTGAATATTTTTAGCCACTTTATTTTCCTTTTATTACGCTAAAACCACGGACAATACAAATAAATACGGCAAGTAAATTTTTGCAGAAAATTGACCGCTTATTTTCTACAATTTCCGTAAAATTCATATAACCCGTGGTGACTAAACTTAAATTTGTTCGATTTGAATTCGATTATGTTGCTCGGCAACTCTTGCTCGAATTTTTGCTTCTAATTGGTCAATGAGTTTTTCATTATCAAAACGCTCTTTTTGGCGAACGCCATCAAGATAGAAGCCACTCATTTTATTAGAACCGGTCACACCGAGATCTGATACAAGTGCTTCACCCGGGCCATTTACCACACAGCCGATAATCGATACATCCATCGGTGTTAAGATATCTTCCAAACGTTGTTCTAACGCATTTACCGTTGCAATCACATCAATTTCCTGGCGTGAGCAAGTCGGGCAAGCGATAAAGTTGATACCGCGAGAACGAATACGTAACGATTTTAAAATATCGAAACCGACTTTAACTTCTTCCACTGGATCCGCGGCAAGTGAAATACGTAATGTATCGCCGATACCCTCTGAAAGCAGTAATCCTAAACCAATTGCAGATTTAACCGAACCGGCTCTTGCACCACCTGCTTCAGTAATACCTAAATGCAATGGCTGGACAATTTGTTTTGCTAAAAGACGGTAAGATTCAACCGCTAGAAACACATCGGAGGCTTTTACACTTACCTTGAAATTCTCAAAGTTAAAACGATCTAAAATATCTACGTGACGTAATGCCGATTCTAATAACGCTTGTGGAGTCGGCTCACCGTATTTCTCTTGTAAATCACGCTCAAGTGAGCCGGCATTTACACCGATTCTAATTGGAATATTTTTATCTTTCGCACAGTCAACCACAGCACGGATACGCTCTTCATTACCAATATTACCCGGGTTGATACGTAAACAATCGACACCATATTCCGCCACTTTTAATGCAATACGATAATCAAAATGAATATCTGCTACAAGTGGGACATTTACCTGTTGTTTAATGACTTTAAAGGCTTCCGCCGCATCCATTGTCGGTACCGAAACACGGACGATATCGGCACCAACACGTTCAAGTGCTTGAATTTGAGCCACCGTTGCTTCTACGTCTGTTGTACGAGTATTTGTCATCGATTGCACGGAAATCGGTGCATCACCGCCGACTGCAACATTACCGACCCAAATCTTTTTCGATTCACGACGTTTAATTGGAGATTGATGAGCTGACATTTCCAATCCTTATTGTGCTAAAGGTAATTTAATACGGGCAACACGACCATCAATTTTTAATGGTACTTCTTGACCTTTATAGTAAAGTTTCACATTTGCCGGCGCACCAATGGTTAAACGGTATTGTTCATTACCATTAAAAGTAAGCACTTCGCCATTAGCATATAATTTCTCCGCTAGGCTTTTCTTGTTTTTTGCACCTTTTACCGTAATCCAGCTTTCTTTACCGGTAATTTCAATTCTTAACTCGTCATTGCTTACTGCTGCCGGTTGGGCTTCTGTTGCATTTTCTGCTGAAGACTGTTGTAATACATTGACATTCTCAGCTTGCGTTTCTGTAGCTGTGGCTATTGGCTGTTCTGTTGTTACCGCTGCTGTATTTTCAGTTGTCGGAACCACTGGAGTAGTCTCAGTTTTTGGTGCTTCTACAGGCTGTACAGCTGTTGTAACCGGTTGAACACTATTATTTACGACTGGTTCAGTAGCTGGAGGAGTTTGTACTGTTGTCGTATTGTTTTCTAACGGCATTGCAGTAGTGCTAACGATATGCTCTCTAGTTTCTTGCTCTTTTTGATAATCCTGCCACCACCATAGTAATGTCATACCTATCGCACCGAGTAATACAAGAATCGTTAAATATTTAACCCATTGTGTTTGTGATTTTTGTACGACTTTTGCTGAAGATGTTTTTACTGCCTCTTTAGGAATGATCACTTCACCATAATTGACACTTGATACCAATTCTTCTGGTAAATGCAAGAAACGTAAGTAATTACGCACATAACCACGCACAAAAGTTGGGGCAACATTCTGCAGAATAAAAATATCGTTCTCTAAAGATTCAATATGGGACTTTTTCAGATTGGTTTTTTTCGCCACATCCTCAATGCTTAAATGTAAAGACTCACGTGCAGCTCTTAGCTTTTGTCCTAACGAGTGAATGTCTTGATTTTCTTGCTTAGGCGTTGTTGATTCGGTCATAACGATGCTCTTGATTAAAAAATTACAAAAAATTACTCGGAAGTTTAAAGATGTAATGCCTGTTTTGCAATCTTAACTCGCCATTTTGACAAAAATTTTTATACAAGCGGTCTTTTTTTCAAGAATTTAGGATAAAGCGTAAAATAATTCTTCAAATCTCTGATATAAGCCAAAGATTATCAGAATAAAAAGCGTAGAATATTTACTTATTGGCACAATATTTAGCCGATAACATGACATACTAAAAATTGGTACTCAAGATGACTTCCGAAAAAAATAAAATACATTTACTTAAACAAAATTTTGCCTCAGGCCTTGTTGTTTTTCTCGTTGCGTTACCACTATGTCTAGGTATTGCTCTTGCTTCCGGCGCACCTCCGCTTTCCGGTATTGTATCAGGCATCATTGGCGGCATTGTTATCGGTGCATTAAGTACCTCTCATATTAGTGTTGCCGGACCAGCTGCAGGTTTAGTTGCTATCGTACTCGCTGCGGTAACTCAATTAGGTTCGTTTGAACTATTTTTATGTGCCGGTATGATTGCCGGTATTTTTCAGCTTATCCTCGGTTTTGTCAGAGCCGGCAGTATTACTAACTATATTCCGGTAGCAGTCATTGAAGGGATGTTAGCCGGTATCGGTATTTTAATTATTTTCTCGCAACTGCCGTATGCCTTGGGAAATAAGCAATTTTTCCAAGAAATCGGTCAGTCATTTGTTAACATACATTTAGGCTCATTCAGCATTGCCTTACTTTCACTATTACTAATGTTAGGCTGGGATTCTTCTCCCATGCTAAAAAAAATTAAACTGCTTCCTTCAGCATTGATCGCCGTTATTATCAGTATTTGCCTTAATCAAATATTTATTAGTATGGATAGCTCGCTAGCAATTCCTCGCTCACAGTTAGTGCAATTACCTATTCCGCAATCTTGGGCTGAAATGCGTGATCTGATCCGTTTTCCGAATTTTGCCGGTTTTAGTTCATCTATCGTATGGGTAACTGGAGCGACAATGGCGATTGTAGCCTCAATTGAAACCTTATTATCAATTGAAGCCGCTGACCGTTTAGACAGCAAACGCCGTATTACTGACACCAATCAGGAATTACGTGCCCAAGGAGTCGGCAATATCGTTTCTTCCGTATTAGGCGGCTTACCGATTACGGCAGTAATTGTACGTTCATCCGCCAATGCTAATGCCGGTGCAACTCATAAGCTCTCGAGTATTATTCACGGTATTTTACTGTTGGTGTGTGTTTTAGCAATTCCAACAATTTTAAATCGAATTCCATTAGCCACTTTATCTGCAGTATTAATTTTGGTCGGCTACAAATTAGCTCGTCCAACGATTTTTAAACACTTTTGGCATAAAGGGATTTATCAATTTATCCCATTTGTCGCAACGGCTGCAGCTGTAGTGGCATTTGATTTACTCAAAGGTGTCGGATTGGGTTTGGTAATTAGTATTATCTTTTTATTACAAGGTAATATGAAACGAGCTTACTACTTAAGCCGTGAAGAATTAGAAGACGCAAGCTACATCAAAATGCAACTTTCCGAAGAGGTTTCTTTCTTAAATAAAGCGGCAATTAAAAAGACCTTAAAAAATATTCGCCCGAATTCCAAAGTGATTATTGATGCCTCTCGCACCTCTTATATCGCTTCGGACGTATTGGAATTAATTGAAGATTTCGCCAATATTACCGCCCGAGAAAATCATATTCGTGTTTATTTAAAAGGCTTTAAATCCGATTACAATAACCAAGAAATCGACCACGCCAGCCACGTTAAAGTGGAACACGGTAGCCGAATTTAGATATTATTCTGAACCACGGAAAACACTGAATACACAGAATAAAAGAGAATTGCCGTGCGTGGGCTACAAATAAACAAGCGGTCTGATTTTGCAAGAATTTTACCAAATCAGACCGCTTGTTCTTATCCAAATATCAATTCAATTAAGCACCTAAATTTACTTTAGCCGCTTCAATCGCTTCACGTACACGTTCCGGATTTACCCCGCCTTTCGCACTACGTTTTTCTAAACAGGATTCTAACGAAAGAATCGGGTAAACATCTTCATCAATTACTGGGTGGAACTGTTTAAATTCCGCCACGCTTAATGCTTCTAACGGTTCACGTTTGCTGATCGCATAAACTACCGCTTCACCCACGATATGATGTGCTTCACGGAACGGAATACCTTTCGCCACTAAGTAGTCCGCAAGTTCAGTTGCATTTGAATAACCTTGTTGTGCCGCTTCACGGGTACGTTCCACATTCACATTAATATCTTCCAGCACTAATGCCCCGATCTCTAAGCAAGCCTGCCAAGTTTCCATCGCATCAAAAATGCCTTCTTTGTCTTCTTGCATATCTTTATTATATGCAAGCGGTAAGCCTTTTAAGGTGGTGAGCAAGCCTGATAATGCACCGAAAACACGACCTGATTTACCACGAATTAGCTCACACGCATCCGGATTTTTCTTTTGCGGCATTAATGAAGAACCTGAAGTAACACGATCCGATAATTCCAAGAACGCCGATTCACCACTATTGAAGAAAATGAGATCTTCCGCAAAACGTGATAAATGCACCATACTGATCGAAGCTGTTGAAAGCAGTTCTAATACATGATCACGATCCGAAACCGAATCCAAGCTATTACGTGTGCCAATCGCAAAACCGAGATCCTGCGCCAGTGCATCACGATCGATTGAATACGCCGTGCCGGCTAATGCGCCTGAACCTAACGGGCAAGTGTGCATCCGTTTATAAGCATCGGTTAAACGGCTGAAATCACGTTCTAACATTTCATAATACGCCATACACCAATGAGCAAAAGTAATCGGCTGTGCACGTTGTAAATGGGTGTAGCCCGGCATGACCGCATTTTGATTGGCTTCGGCGGTTTCGACCAATTTGTGTTGTAAATTGCGGATACGCTCTTGTAAGACGACCGCTTGTACTTTACACCACATTTTCATATCCACCGCCACTTGGTCATTACGGCTACGACCGGTGTGGAGTTTTTTACCTAAATCACCGACTTTTTCGATCAGTTTTGATTCAACCCAGCTATGAATATCTTCCGCATCATCACGTAAAATAATTGCAATATTCGGCTCAATTTCCGCACGTAATTCTTTTAACGCCACCACTAATTGTTGGTGTTCCTGCTCGGTTAAAATGCCAACCGAAGTAATTGCTTTCGCCCAACCGATTGAGCCATCAATGTCTTGTAATGCTAAACGATAGTCAAAACGTAATGAGTCATTAAAAAATTTGAATTTTGCATCAGCTTCTTGTTTAAAACGTCCACCCCAAAGTGCCATATTGTGTTCCTTTTCGCTTCTTTAATCTTCTTAAAAGATGTCCTGTACATCTGAATAGGGATATTTTGCATAAATATGCAAAATTATTCAATAATTATTTATTGCAAGCGGTTAAATTTCCCCATTTTTTTACCATTTGTACTATTTATATACAAAGATTTATAAATGTAGGCGAGTTGGGTACGGAGATCAAGCACTTTAACGACTATTTTCGGAAAACAAAAATTGTCAATTTTTACTTAAACAGACCTTTACTAACTAATGTTTTACCGACTAAAGTCTTAACATTTTTACGTTCCAACATTAGCTGAGTGCGGTTTAAATAGGCTTGAAAGTGCGGTGTGTTACGGTGCTGTTGGTAAGCGGTTTCATTCGCATAGATTTCAAAAAAGCGCCACTCATTCGGTTGGTCTTTGAGTGTAGCTGCGTACATTAAAATCACGCCGTTTTCTTTTGCCATTGATTGTTTCATCTCATCTAAAACAATCGCTTTAAAGTCTTCATTTTGTGCGGAGTTCACGCTCACTTCAGCTAAGTTAATGAGATAATCACCGTTTTCAAATGTTGCAAGCGGTTGTTTTTCCAATAAAATTTGCGAATTTAGTGGCTCGACTTTACGATCAGTTACTGCAGTTTTAGCAACTTCAACAAACTGTTTAAAATGTGGCGCATTGATATGTGTTTGATAAGCAGCTTCATCTTGGTAAATTTCCAAAATCACATTTTTGCTTGGCTCATCTTTTTTCACGGTATGGAACATTGCCAACATGCCAGTTTCGGTTTGAATTGACGTGCCAAGATTGTGCTTGCCCACCGCATCAATCGCTTGCTGTTGTTCTGGTTTGACCGTGAGTTCAAATAGGCTCATTCGGTATCCAGCTTGTGCCATCGTTGCTACTCCCAATAAAAGTGCGGTTAAAATTCGTTTCATTTTTTCTCCTTGTATTTATGCCTTGATGCTAAATCATTTTTAAGCCGTTATACGATACTTAATTAGAACAATAAGGCAGCGGTCAAATTCTGCAAAAAATTTGCAAAATTCAATCGCTTGTTGTGGAAAATTGACTATTTCAATTTACCGTAATCTTTATCAGAAACAGGTTCTAGCCATTCATTGCTGGTGTTTTCGCCGTCCACTTCTACGGCTAAATGTTGGAACCAAGAATCTTTTGCTGCTCCGTGCCAATGTTTGACGTTGGCAGGAATATTTACCACATCTCCAGCTTTGAGTTCTCGAGCCGGTTTGCCCCATTCTTGGTAATAGCCTCGTCCTGCAGTAACAATCAGCATTTGCCCACCATCTTTGGTGGCGTGGTGAATATGCCAGTTGTTGCGAACCGTAGGCTCAAAGGTGACGTTATAGATTTTCACTTGCTCGGTGGAAATTGGGGCGAGATAGCTTTTGCCTGAGAAGTATTGGGCGTAAGCATCATTGGATTGCCCGATCGGGAATTGGCTGAGCATTGGGACAAGCACATTTTGGATTGTGGCAATTTGCTCATCAGTCACGCCATTTTTCTTACTAATGCCAATATGAGCGTTGAGCTGGCTTTCCACGCCTGAAAGTTGGTTAAATGCTGCCACAGTGACGATTTCTCGTTCTTGCCAAGTAAGCAAATCACTAGCAAAAATATCGCCGAACAAATGGGTTTTCAGGTAGCGATCAATGTCAGGCGAAAGGGCAGAAAGATCCACCTTTTGCCCTACTAATGCTGTCTGAGTTTCTGTTCCCAAAGCTAGCATATCCGTATTCGTAGGTAATAATGTTGCTGTTTTACCTCGCTCTGTCTTTATCCCTTTTTCCTGACGGGCTTTTACCGTTTGTGATAAAACACCCAACGCATTTAAGCTACGAGGAAAACCTGTATAAGCATAAAGTTGCACCATTGCATCTTGAATTTCATTAACGGTTAAACCGTTATCTAAAGCCGTATTCACAGCAATTTTTAAGTTTTCAAGATCACCCTTGGCTGTGAGTGCGCCGATTTGTGCCAAACTGAATTGGCGAGCGGAAAGTGTCATTTGTATTACTCCTTGTGTTTTTTCAATAGCAGATTGAATGTCAGCGGCAAGGATTGTCGTTGGCAAGGAAAATGGTCAGATTTTTATTTTGATTCAAATTTGACCGCTTGTTATAACCGCTTAATCAACGTAACTAAACGCTCTGCGTGTTTTTTTGCTTCTTGTTTTTGGGCATCAATTTTTTCTTGGTTTTCACGGCTGGTGTAGCCAATGCCGTTAGTGTAGATAAAACCTGCATAATCAAGGTTGCAGAGTTTTGCCATCATTTCAAACTGAAGGGCAAAATCTTCCACGGTATGCTCAAAAAAGCCGTCTTTTTGATAAAGTGTTGATGGCGCCCCTGTGGTGGTGGAGATAATCAATTTTTTGCCCGCCAATTTGGCGGTTGAACCGTGAGCGAAACCGTGTTCAAACACCTCATCTAGCCATAATTTCATTACGCCAGAAAAACTAAACCACGAGAATGGGAATTGGAACACGATAATATCGGCATTGAGTACTGCGGCTTGCTCAGCAGCAATATCAAACGTACCATTTTTAAAGAGTTGATCTAATTTTCGGATTTCCGCATTCGGCAATAATTTTGCCGTTTCGTCTAAAATTATTTGGTTGGCGATAGATGTTTTTAAATCAGGATGCCCCGACACGATCAATATATTTTTCATTACTTTCTCCTTATTTTTCTACAAATTCGGTGATATTTGCGGCAATCAATTTTGGCTCAAATTCACGAATTTCATAGCTGGCTAAGTTTGGGTAGTAACAATCTTCCGCTAACATTTGATCCAACTCTGCACGGCTGTCAGTGCTAGCGAAAATTACCCCAGCATTGGCTTGATCTTTGAATGGCCCAAGCATTAAAAATTTGCCTGTTTGGAAGTATTTTTTAAACCATTCTACGTGCTCAGCAAAAAGTTTTTCTTGTTGTTCTGCGGTTACATTATTATTTACAGCAATGTTGATGATATACATTTTGTTGTCCTTTATTCGTTAAAAGTGTGGCTATTTTAACTTAATGATTTTTAATGATAAGATGATGAATACTTAATTCATTCTTAGATAAAACCACACAATGAATAGCTCAATCTATAACGCACTTACTATTTTCCATACTATTATTGCTGAAGGATCTATCGCAGGAGCAGCACGGAGATTGCAAATGACCTCCCCTTCAGTAAGTCAGTCTATGAAATTGCTTGAAAACCATATTGGTTTGCCTTTACTTAATCGCACAACTCGAAAAATGGAATTAACCGAAGCAGGACACCGTTTAATTGACAGCACTCAAAATGCGTTGCAATCACTTTCAACTGCGGTGGAAACCGTGCAAGATTTGAGTGAGAAACCAAAAGGGTTGGTTCGTATGACCGTGCCACATATCGCTTATTGGCTGTTGATCGAACCGAGATTAGGAGAATTTGCCGAGCAATTTCCTGATATTCAGCTAGAAATTTCAATCAATGACGGCACAGTGGATATTCTAAAACAAGGCTTTGATTTGGGATTTCGTTTTGGTAATCAGGTTGAAGAGCAAATGGTTGCCAAAAAGCTGACCGAGCCGTTTCGTTTAGGCATTTACGCTTCAAAAACGTATCAGCAGAAATATGGATTACCTAAAACACTCAATGCATTACAACAACATAAACTGATTGGTTTTCGCTTTGCAACCAGTAACCGTGTTATGCCATTAACATTGCAAGATAAAGGGGAAAATATTCGTATAGAAATGCCAATGCCGATGCTCGTTAATAGCTTGGTGGTTGCGAAATCTGCTATTTTGCAAGGGGTGGGAATCGGACGTTTTTTTGAACCATTAATGGAAATTCAGCCTGATAAAACGGAATTTTTACCCGTATTAGAAAAACATTGGCAAAGTTTCGGAGCGTTATATCTTTACTTTATGCAGCATAGCCAAAAAGTAGGACGAATTAAAGCGGTGATTGAGTTTTTTACCGCAACTGAATAAAAAACAAACTGCACTTTAATGGTTAAGCTTAATAAGCAAACGAATTATAAAGTACAGATTTTTTATAACAACATATAAATTATGTTACAAATGAGGGCTTACTTTCTTCACCAACTAAGCAAACAAATCGTTTAAGCCTTCAATAATGGTCGGGTGGGTAAAGATCTGATTTTTGACATAGCTTGCCGGAATTTTGTAGTCCATCGCCATTTTAAACAGATTGATAATTTCATGCGCTTCCGCACAGAATAACGTTACACCCAAAATTTCATCCGTATCCGCATCAATAATGGCTTTCAACAAACCGTCTGTTTGACCCAATACTTTCGCTTTTGGAATCATTTCGGCTTTCATTTTCTTCACAATGATATTGCGTCCCGATTTTTGTGCCGCACTTTCGGTTAAACCGATATGTGCAAACGGCGGCTCGGTAAATACAGCAGTCGGGAATACCGCACGATCATCACGGCTACGCTTGCCTTCTGCAAATAACTGGTCACGCACAATGCGGTAATCGTCTAATGAAATATAGGTAAACTGGGCAGAACCGGCAACATCACCCATCGCCCAAATATGTGATTTACCTGCAACACGTAAATGTTCATCGGTAATGATTGCACCTCGCTCATTTAGCTTAATACCGGCATTTTCAAGTGCTAAACCTTGCGTATTGGCACGGCGACCGATCGCAACTAATACTGCATCGGCAACAAATTCTCCTTGATTGGTAACTACGGTAGTCGAATCCGCATTTTCCACAAAACGTTCCGTTTGTACACCTAAATACACTTGGATACCTTTACGATTCAGTACATCCAGCATCGCTTCCGCCATATCACGATCTTCACGAGCCAAGAAAGTATCACCGTTCTCTAAAATAGTAACTTGGCTACCAAATGCTTGATACATAAAGGCAAATTCTAATGAAATATAACCGCCGCCGACAATCACCAGACGATCCGAACGCTCAGTTAGAGAAAGAATACCGGTACTGTCATAAATTCTCGTACCATCCGCTCCTTCAATCGCTAAACGATTTGAACTTGCACCGGTATTGATAAAAATTTTATCGGCACGTACTTCAAACTCACCGTCACGACCGTTTAATAACACGCTATGTTCGTCTTTAAAACTCGCTTTAGCGGTAATAATACGCACGTTTTCAAGGCTATCTAATTTCGCAAAGTTTGCTGCTCGTAATTTACCGATTAAGCCGTTTTTTGCTTCCATTGATTGATTAAACACGGCGACTTTATCAGACACATTTTGCCCTTTCTGCCCCTCTACCAATAAATTTTTAGAAGGAATACAACCGATATTGATACAAGTGCCGCCATACATTACTTCACTCTGTTCCACCAAAATTACCGATTGCCCCGCTTTAGCTAAATCTGCCGCTAAGGTTTTACCCGCTTTACCAAAACCAATCACTAAGTTTTCTACTGTAATATGCTCCATAAAATATCCTAAAATCTAATCAAAATTAAAAAAGGTTTTTATAAGTCGCAATATATAATTAAACCTTACAAAAAAGCGGTCGAATCTGCAAAATTTTCTGCAAATCCAACCGCTTGTTAAACTCATATCGACTTATAAGTTAATTTTTTGTCCTTTGCTCGCACTTTCAAATGCCGCTTCGATAATCTGTAAAACTAAAGTCACTTCCGCTAATTTTACGATTGGATCATCGCCTGTAGTAATCACATGGTATAAATCATCAAACAGGTTTTGATAGCTCATTTGAATATTCGGATAAGGCTTACGGATTACTTCACCGTCAATTTCCGTATGTAATATGCCCCATTCTGCTTCCGATTCCTCATTCCAATTTCCAACTGGTTGTACACCTTTATCTAAAAGAGATTCTTGAATATCTACCCCTTTTTTTACATAAGAACCGTTTTTACCGTGTAAAACTAGAGCAGGGTTTGGTTCGCGTGCATATTTAGAGGCTTGCAGTGCAACCTTTAAACCGTTTTCGTAATAGAGATGTATATCAAAGTTATCATCTACTAAGGCTTCGTCATGCTGATAACGAATATCAGCAAATACCGCTTGTGGTTTGCCAAATAAATAAACCGATTGATCAATTAAATGTACGCCTAAGTCATAGACTAATCCTGTTCCACGATCACCGACCTCTTTCCAAACCTTTGGATTTTTACCTTTTGCATAACGATCTAAACGAATCTCGCAATCTACGACTTCGCCGACTAAATTTTTATCTAAAATGTCTTTTGCCGTAGCAATATGACTGTCCCAACGGCGATTTTGATAGACATACAGCATCACATTTTGCTGTCTAGCTAACATTTCAAGTTCTAATGCTTCCATAGAACTTGCCACTAACGGTTTTTCAACCAGTACGTGTTTACCGGCTAATAAGGCACTTTTTACCATTTCATAATGTGTCTGATTTGGCGTAGTAATCACAATCAAATCAATGTTCGGCGTAAGTAATTCTTGATATTCATGCACAATATCCACATTTGGCAACCATTCCTTTGCACGTTCGGTTGTTCTTTCATACACCTTTTGAATACAAAAACGTTCATCATTTTTGAGAAAAGGAACATGAAACAAACGGCTGGAATAACCGCTTCCGGCAATTGCAACATTAATAGTTTTCATAGTTTATGTCCTTAAATAAAGAAGATAAGCATGAGTATAGAAGAAAAAAGTAAGTTAAGATCTTTTTTATTTGATGTTAAACAAATAATTATATAATTCATCCAAAGTGCTTTTAGCTTTTCTCAAAGACCAGCTGATAAGCTGATCTTTTTCTAACTTTTCAATTCTTATCAAACCTTTATATATTTTATGTTATTTTTATAACTGTTTTTCACACTAAATTTTGGAGGTTATATGGCAGCAGAAGGGGCAAGCCAGCTAACGAGCGTAGTGGCTTTGCTTGGTGCGGCAATTATTGCCGTACCGATTTTTAAACGTATCGGTTTAGGTTCAGTATTAGGTTATTTAGCCGGCGGTTTAGTTATTGGACCTTTCGGCTTCGGCTTATTTAGCGATCCGCATACCATTTTGCATGTTGCCGAACTCGGCGTAGTCATGTTTCTGTTTTTAGTCGGATTGGAAATGCAACCGGCACATTTATGGGGCTTACGCAAATATATTTTCGGCTTAGGCAGCTTTCAGGTAGTGGGTGCAGCGATTGCACTTACAGGTTTAGTGATGGCATTCGGCTATTCGTGGCAAGTGGCATTTATTAGTGCGGCAGGTTTCGTGTTGACTTCCACAGCGATTGTGATGCAAGTATTAAGCGAACGAGGGGAAATGACTTCCGAGCGAGGCCGCAAAATGGTTTCTATTCTGTTATTTGAAGATATGTTGATTGTGCCACTACTTGCTGTCGTTACCTTTTTATCACCAATTCATTCAGAAACGACCAGTACGCCAATTTGGCAAAAAATTGCGATTGCCGTGTTTGCGATGGTTTTCTTATTTATTATCGGAACCAAGGTGCTAAATCCATTCTTTAAAATGTTGGCACGTACCAAAATCCGAGAAATGATGACCGCCGTAGCACTTTTCGTGGTACTGGGTTCGGCACTTTTAATGGAAGTGAGTGGACTTTCTGCGGCAATGGGGGCATTTGCTGCCGGCGTATTGCTTTCCACTTCCAGCTTCCGCCACCAATTAGAAGTGGATATCGACCCATTTAAAGGCTTATTACTCGGCTTATTTTTCCTTGCGGTCGGAATGTCGCTCGACTTAAATGTAGTGTGGGATAACTTAGGGCTGATTCTCTCCGGAGTAGCCTTGATGATGCTAATTAAAGGCGGTGTGATTTTCTTAGTGGCTCGCCTTTCCGGCAGTAATAATTTAGATGCTCACGACCGTGCAATCGTAATGGCACAAGGCGGTGAATTTGCATTTGTGTTGTTTGCGGCAGCACACGCCCAAAAAGTGATTGATGACACAGTACACGCCAATATGACAGCAATTGTGGTGCTATCGATGGTCTTCACACCGTTAATGATTATTGTAAGTCAGAAATTTATTGCACCTCGTTTGCAAAAAATTGATGAAATTAAACCGCATGATCATATTGAAGAACAGAATCCGATTATCTTAGTTGGCTTAGGTCGTTTCGGACAAGTGGTCAATCATTTATTGCAAATGACAGGTTACCACCCGACTATTATTGAACTGAATCCAAAACTTATCGCTGCAATGAAAAAACGTGGCGTAAAAAGTTATTACGGCAATGGTGCTCACCCTGATTTACTTAAAGCGGCAGGCATTCAAACCGCACAAATGCTGATTGTGGCGATTGATAATCCGCAACAAGCGTTAGAAATTGTGAAATACGCACGCAGCGTGAACCCACATATTAAAATTATCTCTCGTGCTTATGACCGTTATCACGTTTACGACTTGGTACAATCCGGAGCGGATATTGAAGTGCGAGAAACCTTTGACGGTGCATTACGTACCGGTAAACAAGCATTACGAGAACTCGGCTTAGATGCAGACAAAGTACATGAAATCGGCAATATGTACTTCGGCAAAGATCGCCATAGCGTGAAACTTATGTCAGAAGTGTACGACCCGAAAATCGAGCGTTTCAAAAACGAAGAAATGTATCGTATCGCTCTCGAACAAGACCAAGAAATTATGGCGGAAATCCAAAAGATTTTAGCGAGAGAGTAACATTTACAAGCGGTTAAATTTTGCAAAAAGTTCGGTATTATGTAGCAGATCACAAATTTAATAATTGGCTATTTATTAAGCGCATTTCGTGTGTTATAAATACAATAATGACACTTTTTATTACCCTATATTTAGGGTTTAGAATAAAAATGATGGTAAGGTTTTGTGATGAGTAAGCTAAAACAGCATTTTTTAAAACATAGATTCTGTTATATCTCTCTAGGGTTATTCTTATTTGCATTTCATCAAATGATAATAGCACTCATAGCTACCCCTATTCGTTGTAAAATGTGGGAGGGTAAAGAAGTAGAGGTATTTTTAACACCAGAAGAATGGAGAAATCTATCGGGTGTTAATGAGTCGCTAAAAGGTATTGAATGGGTGTATTATCCAACTGTTGAAGGTGAGCCAGAGGAGGAGCCTTTTTTTATAAAAAATAAAGGGTTATATCAGCCAATAATGTATTTTGATAGGAATAAACATTTTTTAAGTGAGGTGAATAGTAAATACCCTTACTTAAATATATATGTATATATAACCCCAAAAAAGATATTTGGTCATAATACCTTTGTACTATACGATCATAACCTTAAACAGGTTATAGTGAAGTATCATTTAATTGCAGGATATTTCATGACTCCTATTTCAGGAGTGCCTGAAAGGTTTGAGTGTAATGAAAATGATATTTCGGAAGGTTCAGATTTAATGAATGATTATTTAAATAATTAGTGAGGTTAGATTATGTCTAATGACAATTTAGCATTATTAGCTACAGTAGCATACGCAAAAATTACGGATATTAGTAATAGTAATATCATTCAGAGAAATCTAACAGATATTGAACTTTCAACAGAACAAGCAAAAAAATTTACTGATATTTATGACATAATCGCCCATAAACCAAACACATCTAATGGCTATTCAGGAACTATTGTTAAGAATAAAAAAACAAATGAGATGTTTGTGTTACATAGGGGAACAGAAGTTAAAACAGGGGCTGATTGGCTAGAAGATGGTATTTTGGTAACCAAAAGTCTAATGGCGAACTGTTTAGTGATATTCTCAAACGTTGCTTATGGGTATTACCATTAAGGGAATGGGTGGGTTATTGGCAAGGAAATCATCGCACACAAGAGCTTATTGGCATGACCGCATTTAGCCCTGAAGAAATTTCTCAAAGCTATTTTAAAGCATTAAACGAACGTATGGCTTACGAAGAACGTTTACTTGCTGCGTAATTCATCACGGGCATTTTCATTAAATAGAACAAAATGCATTTGAAAAGCTTACCTGAAGCAAGGTTGAGCGGGTTGGCTACGCTTGTAATAAGGAAATGTTGTGTAATCAGTGAGAAAATCGACTAGAATTAGGTCAAAGAAATGCTCTTAACCCTGTTTTTGGCGTTAAGAGCATCGTAAATTTTATTGCGGTTAAGATTGCGTTTTGGATTTTGTGCAACTGCTACATAATACCGAAAAAGTTGGCGAATTTTAACCGCTTGTTTATTTTCTATCACTTACAACTCAACACACTTACCCATTTAATTTATAAATGAAACTTTTGGCAATTATCTAAAAAGTTTAAAGTATAATTGAAACTTTTTGAACTATAACTAACCCTGTCCATCTTCTACTATAAAACTTTATAAAGTATTCTTCCTTTCCCTACCAATTCCCCTTCCCCTCAAACTCTTCCACTAAAAAATCCACAAAGCTGCGGACGGTTTGGGGGAGTTGGCGGCGGGAGGGATAGACGGCGTACACTTGATAAGTCGGCATTTGCCAGTCGGGTAGCACAATTTGTAGTTGATTATTTTTGAGCTGTTGTTCAATAAAATACTTCGGCAACATTGCGATGCCACCGTCTGCTAAGGTGAAATTAAGTAATGCCCCTGTGTCGTTGATGGTGAGTTGGCTGGTCAGTTCCAACACGGTTTCTTGCCCGCCTTTGATAAATGTCCACTCTTTTCGGTTTACATTTGCGTGTGCTAAATAACGATGATTGGCTAATTCTTGCGGTGAGTGAATTGTGCCGTGCTGAGTCAAATAAGCAGGCGTTGCCACTAATAAAGAATGGCAAGTGAATAATGGGCGAGCCACAGCATTTGGATCGGGATTGTTCGTAAAACGGACGGCAAGATCGATTCCCTCTTCAACTAAATTTACCGTGTTATCCGCCAAAATCAGCTGAATATTCAGCTTCGGATGTTTGGCTAAAAAAGTGCGAATCGCATTGAGCAAATGGGTGCTACCAAATGCTGCGTTCGAGGCAATTTTCAACGAGCCTCGTAATTCCCCTTGCTTAGTTAAAAAATCCTGCTCGATAGCCGAGGTTAATTCCGTCATTTTTTTGCAATATTCGACCGCTTGTTCGCCTGCATCGGTCAGTGAAACGTGGCGAGTGGTGCGTTGCAAAAGTCGGGCATTAAACCATTCTTCCATAAGGGCGACTGCACGGGTAACTTTCGGGCGTGAAAGATCCAATCGTTCTGCCGTTGCAGTAAAACTGCCGGTTTCCGCCACCATTAAAAACACTTGAATTGCAGTAATTCTATCCACTTTTCACCCTTATTGTTTCAATTTTTAAAACAATTATATCAGAAACCAGCCTTTTTCCCATTTTTTATTTCAATATAATGGCAACAGATTATTTGAAACTCTTCAAGCAAAGGAAAATCAATATGAAAAAATTACTTAAAACTGCAGTAATTTCAACCGCACTTTTAGCCACAACAGCGGCAATGGCACACACCACACCGGAGCAAAATAAGAAAAATGCTCTTGAGTTTTACGAGTTAGTGTTCAACCAACACAAAGTACAAGAAGGTACAGACAAATACATCGGCAAAGAATATTTACAGCACAACCTGACCGTAGCGGACGGTGGCAAAGCGTTTGTGGACGCATTCGCGCCGTTCTTAAAAGAACATCCGCAATCACGTGCTGAAATCAAACGTGTGGTGGCAGAAGGTGACTTAGTGATGTTGCACGTTCATAGCACGTTAAATCCGCAGGATAAAGGCGAAGCGGTGGTGGATATTTTCCGCTTCGACGAAAACGGCAAAATCGTAGAACACTGGGACGTAATCCAAGCCGTACCAGAAAAAACGGCAAGCGGTCGTTCAATGTTCTAACGCAAATTTCAATTTACAAGCGGTCGAAAAACGAGAAAGTTTTGCGACCGTTTTTTTATTGTAAAATAGAATGCAATCTATCTTAAAACTAGGATCGAAAATGTTAGAACTGAAACCGTTAGCAGAAGAAAAGAGAGAATGGTTTATCAGCTCATTACAATGGGCTTTTAAGCAAGCCATGTTAGATGAACTTGCGGAAAATGAAGAAATTATTAGTCGAGAAGAAATTGAAGCTACAATGAAAGCCGATAATGCACAGAGTTTACAGATTGAATATCAAGGACAACCAGTAGCCGGTGCGGTGGTGAGAATTGATGAACAGACTCAACGTAATTGTTTAGATCTGTTTTTCGTTACCGCCAATGAGCCTAGCAAAGGCTTCGGGCTAGCTGCATGGCAAGCGATTGAACGACATTATCCACAAACCAAAATATGGGAAACGCACACACCGTATTTTGAAAAACGCAATATTCATTTTTATGTGAATAAATGCGGTTTCAAAATTATGGAATTTTATCACGAGAAAAATCCTGATCCACATTCGCCAAATTTGCAAAAAAACGCACAAAATTCACAGCTTGATGAAATGTTTCGCTTTGAAAAAGAGATGAAAACACCGTGAAAACTGTCGCCCTTATCCTTTACCCACATTTCAGCTTATTTCATTTTGCCGTGCCACAAATGGTATTTTCCGCAACAGGATTGGCAAATGAGCTGTTATTTGATTTGAAAGTTGTGATGGGAAACTTTTGGGAGATTATTGTAATTTATAAATAAAACTTTCCTAATAATTATAAAGTTTAAGTTATAATACGAACCTTACCTTAGGAGCATATTATGATCACCTTTATTGAAAATTATTTAAAAAGCCTTCCTGCAGAAAGTATTACTAACTACTTTTTCTATCTAATGCTTGGTATTACTACTTTTAATCTTTTTTTATTCTTTGCATTACCTAATATTAGAGAAAGTTTCCGTTCTAGAATTCTTGATTACGCCCCAACACTTTTAACTTCATTGGGGATATTAGGAACCTTCACAGGGATTGTGTCAGGGTTACTAAATTTTGATATTGAGAATATTGATAACAGTATTACTGAATTACTATCAGGAATGAAAACAGCTTTTTTAACTAGTGTAATCGGGGTTACGCTCTCTATTTCCCTCAAAGTAATCTTTACTCTATTTAAGAAAAAGAATAAGAAAAGTGATGAAAATAATTCAATGGATATTGAGAGTATTGTTAATACGCTATTCAAGCAAACAGAATACTTAAAATTGCAAACAGAAAAATCAGATGTATTAGCCGATAATTTGCAAGCAATGGTAAAAATGTTAGGTAGTGAGTCAGACGGTAGCTTACTTGGGCAACTCAAATTGTTAAGAAGTGACTTATCCGATCAACAAAAAGCATTGCAAAAAACGTTTACTCCAATGGCAGAAAATTTAGAAAAAATTCTAAATTCATTTAACGATCAAAAACAAATATTCTCAAATTTTGAAAATAAGTTATGGATTAAATTACAAGACTTTGCGGATATGATGTCTAAATCTGCTACGGAAGCAGTTATTGATGCTCTAAAAAAAGTAATCCAAGACTTCAATAATAATTTAACTGAACAATTTGGTGAGAATTTTAAACAATTAAATTTAGCTGTTATTAATTTGGTTGAATGGCAAGAGAATTACAAAAATCAATTAAATGAAATGATCTCTTTGTATAATTCAGGAATACAATCTTTAACAACCACAGAAACTGCAATTTCAAATATTGAAAATTCAACTCAGTCTATTCCAACTACGATGGAAAAATTAGATATGATAATTCGTTCTAATCAACAACAAATTGATCAGCTCGATGGGCATTTAAAGAGCTTTGCACAGTTGCGTGACAAAGCTGTCGAAGCAATTCCAGAAGTTCAGAAACAAATTTCAGCAATGTTGGAGAATGTAAACAAAGCAAATTCAGATTTAACTCAAGGTTTAAAAGAGAGTGGGGAAAAATTACAACAACATATTGCAAATACGTCGGATAAATTAGGACAATCAATAACAGAAACTTCGCAGAAACTAGGCGAAACAGCTAATTTAATTTCAACACAAAATAAAGAATTAACAGCATATCAAAAACAATTATTTGAGCAAATTACGCAATTTGCGAGTCGTTGGAATCATGAATTCAACAATAATGTAAAGCGTATTCATGAAGCATTTAACCATTCTGTTGAAGAAATGATTAAGTCGCAAGTTTCAGAAAACCGTAAGCTAATGCTTTCACTCGAAAAAGAAAGTGAAAATGCCTTGAAATCTACTGCTGAAAGTGTACAGAAACAATTAGATTTAATTGATAAGTCAATGCAAGAAGAAATAAATCGAGTAATGAAAGAAATGGGAGGAGCCCTTGCCGCAATTGCTAATAAGTTTACTGATGACTATGTCCGTTTAACAGAACAAATGGCAAAAGTAGTTCAGCAAAATAATCGAGGTAGATTCTAATGCAGATTGATTTTTCTAAATTGAAATTACAGCAACAAGAATCTGAAGATTCTCAATGGTTACCTGTTTCCGATTTAATGTCTGGTTTAATGATTTTATTTCTCTTTATTGCGGTGAGTTTTATCTTAAACGCCAAGCGTGTTGCCGATAATTACCAAGATAATCAAGAAAAAATCTATCAGGCATTGCAAACAGAATTCTCTCCTAAACTGAAAGACTGGAAGGCAAAAATTGATAAAGATACACTAACTTTTATTTTTACTGATCCAGAAGTTCTATTTGAAACAGGGCGTTCTGATCTCAATGCACCATTTAAGAAAATTTTAGATGATTTTTTCCCTCGGTATATGAAAGTGGTTGATAATTATAAAACATCAATTAGCGAAATTCGGATTGAAGGGCATACCAGCACTGAATGGGATCATAAATCAAGTGATGATATGGCTTATTTCTTAAATATGCAACTTTCCCAAGATAGAACTCGCTCAGTGTTAATTTATTTATATCAACTAGAAAACATTGCTCAATACCGCGATTGGATAAAAAGCAATTTATCTGCCGTAGGATTATCATCATCTAAAACCATTAAAAATACCCAAGGTATCGAAGATAAAGAGGCTTCTAAGCGAGTAACTTTTAGAATTATCACTAACGCTGAAGAACAATTAAGAAAACTTTCTGAGGTAAAATAATGAAATTGTCAGTAGATTTTAGAGCCTTATTTACAGCAGTAAAGAAAATGGGGGTGGAGAAAATCACACCTATTTCCTTATTACCAACCAACCAAGCGATAAAAACAGATTTTGAAGTTCAAATCAATTCTCGATCTGGTTTTGAAGTATCAAATATTGAAGATGTTGAGGTAAAATTTGGTGTATTTACTTATAACGGCTGGCACGTTCTGCTATTTATACCTGACCATAGCTATGGCTCTACTTTTGATAGAACAATAGAAGATTCAAGCCAAGGAAATAAATATCATTTAACAGATTGTAGTACTTTGGAAAATATGCGACAAAGAGGGCGATTCCAACGCTACCACGCAACGAATAATACTGAAGGAATATTTACTATTTTTGATGCTTATGGGCGAGAAGCTGAAGTTGCGTTGCATGCTTGTAAGAATTGCTTACGCCAATTAGGATATTATCCATACAACACATTTAATTTAGTTGGTTTTTTTGAAAAATATGACTCCCATTTTCGCAATTTACCCAAAGCAATTAATCAGGATAAAGCTGGCTATCATCAAGACTGGGAAAATATTTCTCGACAATATCGTGAAAGCCACCAGTATTGTTGTGAGCAATGTGGAGTAAATTTAACATCTCATAAGCATCTATTAGATGTACATCATAAAAATGGTGTAAAGCAAGACAACCGAAAAGATAATTTAATTGCACTATGTAAAATTTGCCATAGCGAGCAGGATAGCCATGGTCATTATTATGTTAGTTTAATGGATAGACAAATCATTGAATCATTACGTTCTCCATTTTAATTCCTAAAAGGCCGTAAACTCCCAACAATTTACGACCGCTTGTATTTTAGAATCGACTCAAATCCAAGCCACCATCTGTTTTCTCATTCGCTTTGAGATAAGCTGGGTGGGTTTCGATTTGTTCGAGGTAACGAGTGATATTTGGGTAATCCGCTTTGTTCATATAGTTTAAGCCCCATTGTAGAGGGAAGCTTAATGCAAAATCTGCACCGGTGAGTTGTTCGCCCACGATCCAAGTTTTGCCTTCTAACGATTTTTCTACGTGATTGAAATATAAACCAACTTGCGCATTAGTGTATTGGGCGAAATCGCCTAAATCACCTTTCTTTGAGACTAACGCTAACAAATTCGCGGAGAACATTGAGGCTGAAATCGCTAACCAGTAAACGTAATTAGAATAAGCATCGGTTTTGTGTGCTGGGGTGAAACGGTTTTCAGTATCATAACGATCAAGTAAGTGTTGGATAATCGCATTACCTTCCGCTAACACTAAATCGCCGTCTTGCAATACAGGAGCTTTGCCAAGCGGATGTTGTGCTTTCAGTTCTGCCGGTGCGAAGCCGGTTCCTTCTAAGCGGTCATAAATTTTTAGTTCGTAATCCACGCCTAAGGCTTCAAGTAGCCATACAATACGGTGTGAACAAGATTGTTTTAGATAGTGTAACGTGATCATATTTTTTTCCTTAAGTAACAGGGAATGTAAAACTTCTATAACTTATAACCTGCTTTAATTTATAAGTTTTTCTTCAAAGTGTTTAAAGAAAATAGATTATTATAAATTTATCTTACATAAGATATAATTTCTCACAACTCAAAAGACACTATTTCATAGGAGAAATTATGAGTTTTCAAAAAGAGCAAATGCAACGTTTTCAAACTGCCATTAACACTGCTGATGAAGCATTAATGTGTGAGTTAGTAGCTGACGATGCCCCATTTTATACACCAATGTCTCCTGAACCAATGGTTGGCGGAAAAGGTTATCTGGCGATTGTTCATTTGTTCCTCCAAAGCTTCCCTGATGTTCAATGGCAAGCCGAAGCAATGGTCGAAGAAGGCAATATCGTTGTGGTGCAATGGCTATGCACAGGCACTCACTTGGGTGATTTTATGGGTAAAGCCCCTACGGGGAATAAATTCGCAACACGCATAATGAATTTTTATTACTTCAATAAACAAGGCAAAATTATCAACGATGTAGCAGCAGAAGGCTTAATCAAAATCGTTGAAGCTGTCGGTTTGTTAGGTCGCTAATTTTTTTGTAAAGTTTGAGCGATATTCATAAATTGGCAAAATTTCACGAAAATTCGACCGCTTGTTTACTCGCCATATAGACAAAATACCGACTGAAATATCAATCTCAGGCGGTATTACTTTCTTCCAATAGCGGTAAAACTTTGCAAAATCTAACCGCTTGTCAGCGAATTAAGCAATACCATTTAATAGTACCGCACGCCCTAGTGTTGCATTCAAACGCATTGATTTGATTTTTTCGTATTCAGGGCTGGTGTACCAAGCTCGGGCGGCTGCCATATCAGGAAAGCGTAACACTACGGAACCGTCAATTTCCGCACCCTCAAGGGCTTGACATTCACCGTTTGCCACCAAAATCTCGCCACCATACGAAGCCAGTGTCGACACGCCTAGTTGTAAATACTCATCGTAAGCGGTTTGATCTTTCATTTCGTCACGAATAAAAACCACATAGGCTGTCATTGTTAATTTCCTTATAGATCAAAGATTTGCATCACATTCACGTGTAAACGCACGTCCACATTACCACGCGTTGCGTTTGAATATGGGCAAGTTGCGTGGGCTTTTTCGATCAACGTTTTTGCTTCTTCTAAGCTAATTCCTTCCACGGTGATAGTGATGTCAATTTCAAAGCTGAATGCACCGTCTGGTTTTTGACCGATACCCACCCCACTGTCGTTGAATGTTTAGTTGGTTTAATGCCTAGTGTTGGGGCAACGTGGATAATCGCATTGTCAAAGCACGCTGCATAGCCCATTGCGAAAAGCTGTTCTGGGTTCGCCCCCACTTTACCGCTTTCGTTTTGGAAGCTGACTAAATCTAATGCGAGTGAACCGTCATCTACTTGTGTGCGACCGTCACGACCGCCTGTTGCTGTTGCTGATGTTTTGTAAAAAATTTTCATTGTGTATTCCTTCTAAATAAAGATTAAATATCTAATGGTTTCCAATCTTGACCTTTCACAGGTGGCAACCACGCACCGCCTTTTTGACATAAGCCCCAAAGAATGTCTGGCATTCCGTATTGGTCGGCACGAGTTGGATCAAGCTCGGTTGCGATTTCGCTATCACGATTTTCTTTCAATAAAGTTGCAATGTTTGGGTTTACCATTACCGCTTTACCTAAGCCGATAAATTCCGCCCAACCTGTTTGGAATGCCGCTCGGATTTGTTCGCCTGAAAGTAAGCCACCCACGCCAATTAATGGCAATTTACCGTTAATGCGTTCGTGAATAAGTTGCATACGAGTGAGGTTAGTATCTGCTCCACGACGTGCTTTTTTGTCAAATTCATGCAATGAAACGTGCAAGTATTGCAATGGTTTTTCAACTAACGCATCAATTAAAGCGAAAGTATCCGCCATAGTTAAGCCGTTTTCACCCAGTTCTTCCGGTGAGAAGCGGTAGCCTACAATAAATTCAGGTTTTGCATATTTCTCTTTTAATGCAATCACGGAATCCACAATCGCCAATGGGAAACGTAAACGTTTTTCAAGGCTACCACCCCATTCGTCCGTACGGCGGTTAAATTCGCCCGAGAAGAATTGTTGAATCAAATAGCCATTCGCACCGTGAATTTCCACACCGTCAAAGCCTGCACGGATCGCTAATTCTGCTGCATTGGTATAGGCCTGAATTAACGCCACCACTTCGTCAGCCGTTGCTGCTTTTGCACCGCTTTCAGCGTGGTCTGACGCACTCACTAAGGCTTGTCCGTCTGTTAAATTAGCTTGTGCATTCACGCCACCGTGATGAATTTGTAAAATCGCCTTTGTGCCTTGTGCTTGCAACACTTTTGCCGTTTCACGCAGGCTCTCTAAATGGCTATCATCAAGGGCTTCAGGCTGCCCCACAAAGGTTTTACCATTTTTTGCCACTAACGTAGCCGCTGTGATGAACATACCCATATCCACCGCACGGTTACTAATAAAAGTACGCTCTTGTGCACCTAATGTACCGTCTTCGTTTGAACCGAAGTGAGTCATTGGTGCAACCACCAAGCGGTTTTTAATTTCTACGCCATTGTTTAATGCATAAGTTTGAAAAAGTGAATTCATTATGTTCTCCTGTTAAGCATTATCCGTTAGAAGTGCGGTTATTTTAGGGGGGATTTGACGATGGGAGGTAGCTTATTTCTCTAAAACAATTGCCTAATTCTCTAAATGTTATGGCATTAGTGAAGACATTTAACTATAAGCGATAGGGGCAATCTTTTTTTCAAATTCAGCAAGTTCCATTGGTTCTTGGCTTTTGACTAAGCGGATATGATTACCTCGCCGCCAAAGCCACATGGAGCAATCTTCAAATTGAAATACCGTTAGGCAGAGATCGTACCAATCGTGGCGATATCTCAACAATTTCCCCCTATCGTAAAAATGCATCGCCAAATGTTGATACTGATTAACCGCTAAATTGTTTGTCGCAAAGCGAGTTTCTTCAACATAAAAAACGGTGTTGTCTAATTGGATGTTTTCCATCTTTTGTAGTTCACCTAAATGGAGTAAGCGAGGCGAATGGTTAAGCATTTTCCAAAAAATGCCTCCACATATTAGGCTAAAAATCAACAGTGCCATTATTTACTCCTATAACAAAAAAAGGGCGTCTCCGCCCTGTTTCTTAGTTCGCTACCGTAAATCTGCTAAATAAGTGGGCTTTTTGTTCCACGTCATCAGCGATTGCCACGGCTAAATCTAGTACTGAAATATCTGCTGGCGAGCCGTCACCGTTGAGCAATACATCATCTTTGCCTAGGCGATATTTGCCTGTTTTTTCAAACGAAAGCGGGTTTACCGCAAACATTGCCGCAGGCGATAAAAATGCCCAGTTAATATCACGGCGACCTTTTAATTCGGTAAGTAAATTACGCACCACATTTGCCGCTGGGAACACTTCAGGTGGGAAATTTGGTGTATCCACCAGCTGTAAATCAGGGGCGACATAAAGGCTACCTGCACCGCCAATCACCAATAAATACGGCACATTAGCCACTTTGGCTGCGTTCAAAATAGATGCTGAACCACGCTCGGTATCTTCGACCAGATTTGGGTTTGTCCAACCGCCATTAAACGCACTCACCACCGCATCGAACCCTGCTAATTTTTCTGCAAAATCTTCTGCATTTACGTCCGCTTGCACGGCTTGAACGTTCTCTGCCTTAAACACCTTTTCAACATTGCGAGCAAAGCCCACCACCTCGTGTCCACGAGAAGCCAATTCTTGCACTGTTGCATTGCCCGCTAAACCTGTTGCGCCAATTACTGCGATTTTCATAACGTTTTCCTTCTGTTAAATTAAAAAATAATGACGTTGCCGTTTTGATGTTGCACAGTATAACGAAACAAAAAATTGAATAAATGGCATTTTTTGAATAACATTGTTTCTTAATGAGCAACAATGGAAGAAAAAATGGATAAACTTACTGCAATCAATGTTTTTCTATCGGTGGCTGAAACGGGCAGTTTTACCCAAACGGCTGAACGATTAAACATCTCTAAATCAATGATCAGCCGTTATATTGCCCTAATGGAAGACTGGCTCAACGCTCATTTATTCCAACGCACCACACGCAAAGTGGTACTTACCGAGATTGGAGAGCAAGCGGTCGTTTTTTGCCGAAAAATTACCGAAAGTGCGGTGGAAATGGAACGAGAAATTTCCGCTCAAAAAGGCGAATTACGAGGTGTGATTCGGGTGGCGAGTTCGGTTTCCTTCGGCAGTTTGCATTTAGCAAATAGCATTAACCGTTTTATCAAACAGCACCCTAAACTCAATGTGCAGTTACAACTAACAGATAATTTGGTCGATTTAATTAGTGAGCGTATCGATCTTGCCATTCGTATTACCCATAATCCCGACCCCAATTTAATTGCCCGAAAGCTGGCGGATTGCCATTCATTGCTAGTGGCAAGCCCTGCCTACCTTGCGGAATACGGCACGCCAACTACGCCAAACGACTTGTCGCAACATCATCAGCTTTGCCATAGCAGTATGAAAATATGGCACTTAACGCAAGGGGAACGCACCGCCGAAATTGATTTGTCGAGTAAATTTACCACCAACGATTCTACCGCCTTGCTCAATAGTGTGCTTGCCGATAATGGCATTGCGATGTTACCGAAATATATGTTAGGCGACCTACTGGTAAGCGGTAAAATTCTCAACGTCTTGCCTGAATGGACACTCCCCAAATACAGCCTTTACGCTTTGTATCCAAGCCGAGAAAAATTACCGCTTGCGGTGCGACAAATCATTGATTTTTTAGTGGAAGAATTTGAACAGAAAGATTGGTAGGACATCAAAAAATGAATACGTGGGCATTTTAGCCCACGCAAGTTACCTATTTTTTAAGCCGTTTATGACCTTGCATTGTGAAATTTTATGGTTATTGCATCCTTGCAAGCCTTGTAGCTTTTGCTTGATTTGCTGTAATTGAGAGAGTTTTTCATCAATTTGCAAAATGTGGCTGGCGAGAAGCTCATCGACATTATGGCAATCTTGTTGCGGTTGCTGTTGTAAAGCCTGCATTTGTTTGATTTCTTCAAGCGAAAACCCTAATGCTCGGCAATTTCTGATGAAAATTAACTGTTCCATAATGGTTTGATTAAATTGGCGATAGCCGTTTTCTGCTCTTGGCGGGCAAATTAATGCGACTTTTTCGTAATGGCGAATCGTTTCAAGTGAAAGCCCCGTTTGTTTGCTCACTTCTTTTACCGTAAAAAAATCATTCATCTTAATTCCCTCTTGACCCTGTGCTAAGAACAGGCTTTACAGTATAGCTCTATTTTCAATTAGATAGGATTTTTTTATGGCTTGCAATCATTGTGCTGTTGAGCAAACAATGCTTTCCAACACTTATCGGAAAATTTTATGGGTCGTATTTTCGATCAATGCAGTAATGTTTATAGTTGAAATTTTGGTCGGCTTGCGAGCAAATTCGGTGTCACTATTAGCGGATAGTTTGGATTTTTTAGGTGATAGTGCCAATTATCTGATTAGCCTTTTGGTTTTAGGTAAGTCTCTTTCCATAAGAGCAAAAGCCAGTCTTCTTAAAGGTATAACAATGGGATTGGTTGGCGTGTGGGTTTTCATTACAACCTTTTACCAATTTGCTGAAGGCTCACTTCCAAGTTATAACGATATGGGCGGAATGGGATTAGCGGCATTTATGGCAAATATGCTTGCCGCTTGGTTACTCTATCGCTTTCGTCAAGGCGACAGCAATATGATGAGCGTATGGCTATGCTCACGAAATGATGCGATTGGTAATTTAATCATTATCTTAGCCTCATTTTTTGTTTATCTTACTCACTCAAATCTACCTGATCTTATCGTTGCTATTGTGATGGTTTATCTCTCACTTTCAGCGAGTTATGCGATTATTCGCCAAGCACTTAAAGAGTTAAAACATCAATAGCTTTGCCACAGGCGGTCAAAATCTGCAAATTTTTTGCGAATGTCGATCGCTTGTGTTTTGTAGGGTAGGCACTATTGCCCACCTTTTCTAGCATTGTTATTTCGCTTCAAAAACGAGAATTGCCCCTTTGTTTTCGACTTCATTCACGGGTTGTAGCTGTTTGCCCATAATGTAGCCTGCACTGTCGGTAGCAACATAGATTTTCGAGCTATCAGGCGACACCAGTACCATTCGGTAGCGGTTGCTGGTACGGAAGTGGGTTAGCACTTCGCCCTGAACCTGTTTTGCATCGCCACTTAACGGTAATTGGTAAAGAATGCCTGTTTTTACCCCTGTGATAAGCAAGGAATTTTGCAAATGCTTGATTTTGCCGTCTTTCGGGTAGTAAGCGATACTGGTGGTTGCCACCGTTGGCCAGCAAATATAGTCGCCATTGCATTTTGGATCATTGAAATTGTAGCTGTTCGGCACGGTATAGAACGTTTTTAATGGCTCTTTGAAGTTGTCCAATTTCACATCCGTTTCTTTTTGGAATTGTGCTTTCACGCCCTCTGGTACGGTCACTTCATCGTACATCGGGGCTTGGGTACAGTTGTTCACTTGAGAGTAATTCACATAGCTATAAGCCTGATTGTCTTGGTAGCCAGCAATGTGCGGCCAGCCGTAGTTACCCCCTTTTTCGATGAGATTGACTTCATCATCCACGCCCGGACCTTGATCCACGTTGAACAGTTGATCGCCTACCCAAACTAAGCCTTGCGGATTACGGAAACCATACGCCCAAACGTGGCTTTTCACACCATTGATCGTTGGGTTATCGTCAGGGATTGAACCGTCTAAATTCAAACGAAGAATTTTTCCACGATAATGGCTGAAGTTGCCTTGCTTGATTTCCTCAGCGGTTGGTAATTTCTGAGCGAGGTTTTCCTTACAGCTATTACCGTATTGGTTGAAACCGTTATCGCCAAAGGTTGCCAATAATTTGCCCGCTTGGTCGAACATCAAACGCCCGCCATTGTGGTCATCACCGCCTGTTAAATTATCTAGCACCACCGTTTCGTGACTGAGCGTTCCCGCTTTGGCATCATAGCTTAAACGCACGATACGCCCAGCGGTTGATTTGCCGTCCGTTGGATTTTTGGCATAAGTGTAGTAGGCGTAAACATAGTCCTCGCCTTTGCCTTTCAAGAAATTAGGGTGGAACGCCATTCCCAATACGCCCTGATGAACGGGCTGAGCGAAGGCTTTGTCAAAGGTGTAAAGCACTTTTTTCTCGCCCGTTTTGGGATCAATGGTCGCAATGTTCTTGCCTTGACGCTCGGTGATCCAAATTTTGTCGTCAGCCCCCCAAACCATATCCCAAACGCCGTCTAAGCCGTCCACCAATACTGAACTTTTAATCTCTTGTTCAAGGTTCGCCACCACAGGATTTGCCACGGCTTTCGTTTCAGCGTAAGCCGTTGTGCCAACTGCGACAGTTGCGATCATCATCGCCAGTAATGTTTTTTTCATCATTGCTCCAAAAGGTGAATAAAATTTCGCCATTCTAAGCACAAGCGGTCAAATTCGCAAAATGATTTACAAATTTGACCGCTTGCAGAGTGGGTAAAAATTAGAGTTCTACGCTATCTAGCCCCATTGCTTTGTCCATTGAGCCGATTTCGGTGTGGAATGCTACGCCAAGACGGTTCCACGCATTGATTTGGGCGATCGAGAATACTACATCGCATAATTCTTGATCACTAAATACCGCTTTGGCTCGGTTGTAAAGCTCATCGCTAATGCCTTCGGGCTTGATTTGCGTAAGGGCTTCGGTTAATTCCAACGCATACGTTCTTTTTCCGAGAATAAGTGGCTTTCACGCCAAATCGCAACGTGGTGCAAACGCATTTCTCGTTCCCCAGCTTTGCGAGCGGTTTTCACGTGCATATCAAGACAAAATGCACAACCATTCAGTTGTGATGAGCGGATTTTGATGATTTCTTTCATAAAAATGTCAATCGACAAATCGCCAAGAGCATTTTCCACTTTAAGCATTTCGTTAAAAATTTTTGCTCCAACCATTGGTTAGCTTAAACGTTTCATAGTTGTTTCCTTTGTTATGAAAATTTGAGTAGGTAAGCATTTTTGCCCACCTACACACAAAATACGATTATAACCTATTTACTAAACGAGAAGTTATTTTTGTGGAAATTTCACGATTGTCGGTATATCATTTCGGTAAAAATTTTGCCTAATTCTCCAAAAATGCAAATTATTGATAAATTATTACCGCTTGTGCCGAAAAACCAACTTTGGCAAACTCCCATTGAAGGGCTTGTGATTCAACACGCTGATCATCCAACGCCTATGGGTAACACAATTCTCGAACCTCGTATTTGTATTGTGTTGCAAGGCGAGCGAAAAATTTGTATCGGTGATCAATGTACGCTATTCAGCAATCAACATTTTATGTTCTGTCCGGTAAACGTGCCATTGTCGGTAGAAGTGGTGGAAGCAAGCCCCGAAAAGCCCTACTTGATGATGACGATGAAAATCGATCTAAAAATGGTGGCAAGTATCGTGCCACATATTCCAAAGACAATTGCAAAAAATCAGCCAAAATCGACCGCTTTCTTACAATGTCAAATGGAAGAAAATCTATTGGCTCAGTTTGAGCGCCTAATTGATTTGCTCAAAACTCCGGAAGATATAGATTTTCTTGCACCACTTATTCAACAGCAAATTTACTATGTTCTGCTAAAAAGCGATCAAGGGCAGAAATTACGGGAATTGGTACAAGTAGGCAGTCACACAAATCGAATCGCTCAAACCGCACTTTGGATCGAGCAACATTTATCTGAACCGTTACGGGTAGATGAGTTAGCGAAACAGGCAGGAATGTCAGTATCAGGTTTTCATTCGCATTTTAAAAAAATGACCAATATGTCACCGCTACAATATCAAAAATCGCATCGCTTACTAGCTGCACAGCGTTTGATCCAAGCCAAACAGAGCAATATCGCCAATATTGCTTTCCAAGTCGGTTACGAAAGCCCAAGCCAGTTTAGCCGAGAATATAAAAGACATTTTGGGGTAAGCCCGAAAGGAGATGCTAGCTAGTATATTTGCTATATGAGTGACAACAAGCGGTCTAATTTCCCTCATTTTTTGTAAATATGTTTGTCAATTATGGTTTCGTCAGGCTCTCCACCAACAAATTTCTGATCCATTGGTAAGCCGGGTCTTGGTGAGTGCGTTCGTGCCATGCCATTTGGATTGCAAAGCCCTGTACTTCGAGCGGAAGCGCTTTGCAGACCAATCCGGTGAGATTATGAGTTAAACGTGATGGCACCAATGCCACCACGTCTGTGCTACGTAAGATATTCGGTAGCAAAGAAAAGTGATTAACCGATACTGACACACGGCGAGTTTTACCGAGTTTAGCCAATGCCTCATCGCACACACCGTAAAATTGTCCGCCGTCATAGGACATCATTGCAAAATCCAATTCACAAAAGTTGTCTAAATTGAGCGGTTGATTTGCCATTGGGTGCTCTGCTCGCATCACACAAACATAATGTTCTGTCAGTAACGGTTTGCTGTGCAAATCCGCCGAAATATGTTGGGTAGACACCAAGGCAATATCAATTCTTGCCTGTTCAAATTGGGCTAACAAATCCACATCTTGTGCCGGTAAAAAAGCGACACGAATTTTCGGTGCAAGTTGCTTTAAATGGGCTAAAAAAGGCGTACCGATTGCTTCCAAACCATAATCAGTGGAGGCAATCTTAATCGTCATTTCGGCCGTTTGCGGATCAAATTCCACTGGTCGCAACATTCGATTCACTTCCGCCAAAATGGTTTTAACCGAAGGCATTAATGCCAAGGCTCTGGCAGTCGGTTCAATCCCGTGTTGTACACGCACAAATAACGGGTCACCAAAACTATCACGCAAGCGATTTAGCATTGCACTCATTGCTGGCTGAGTCACGGATAAACGTTGTGCCGCTTTGGTTACGTTACGTTCTTGCAAGAGTGCATCAAACGCTTTCAATAAGTTTAAATCAACGGTTCTAATATCACGCATATTTATATTTAGTATAAAAAATTGTGATTAGATTTTATATCTTCAGCCGATTAAAATCCATTCGTTTTTTAGACATGAAGGATTAGATCAATGGCAAAATTTAGATATTTACAAACACCTTTCAAGCTCAAAAATCTTGAACTCAAAAACCGTATCGTGATGCCACCTATGTGCCAATATTCGGCAACAGACGGTGTGCCGAACGACTGGCATTTTGTGCATTACACCGCACGTGCGATTGGTGGTGTCGGTTTAATCATTGTAGAGATGACTAACGTTGCACCAAATGGCCGTATTACGCCGAAGTGTTTAGGGTTATGGAATGATGAACAACGTGATGCGTTTAAACCGATTGTCGAGTCCGTACATAAATACGGCAGTAAAATTGCGGTGCAAATCGGTCATGCCGGTCGTAAAGCACAAGACTGCGATGATGTGGTTGCCCCTTCGGCAATTCATTACGGTGAATTAGATTATGCAGGTCAGAATTTAAAAACACCTCGTGAATTAAGCAAAGCGGAAATTCAAGATGTGATTCAATCTTACCAAGATGCGGTAAAACGTGCGGTAGAAGCTGGCTTTGATGCGATTGAGATTCATGGCGCGCACGGCTATTTAATTCACCAATTCTCATCACCGAAATCAAATCAACGTACTGATGAATACGGTCAAGATCGTTTCTTATTTGGTGAGCAGGTAATTAAAGCGGCTAAAGCGGTAATGCCGGCGGATATGCCGTTAATTGTACGTATTTCAGCACAAGAATTTGGTGCGGACGGCTTTGATGCGGATTACGGTGTGGAAATGGCAAAACGCTTTGCGGCAGCCGGTGCGGATTGTATGCACGTAAGTGCCGGCGGTGACGGTGTGTTAGCGGAAGGTAAACATCCGCCATTTAATGCAGGCTATCAAGTGTATTTGGCTCGTGCGGTAAAACAAGCAACTGGTTTACCAACCATTGCGGTCGGTATGTTAGATGATGCGAATGTGGTAGATCACGTGTTAGCAATCGGCGATGCGGATCTAGTGGGCGTTGGTCGTGCATTATTACGTGACCCACAATGGTTATTGAATGTACAATACGCACAAAATGCGTCAAATAACAGCGGTATTGAATTTGTGCCGGCACAATATCAACGTGGTTATTTCTAATTAACGTCTATACAAGCGGTGTAAAAAGAAGCATTTTTTACACCGTTTTCTTATTTATCACACTCGGATTTATCACATTATGCAACTTTCTATTTTAAATCTCGTCCCAGTGCGTGAAGGACAAGACTACGCACAAGCAATGCAGTCTATGGTGAAACTGGCACAATTGGCGGAAGAACTGGATTTGGCTCGCTATTGGATTGCCGAACACCATAATATGAAAAACTTAGCCAGCTCGGCGACCACCCTGCTGATTCAACACGCATTAGCCAATACTAAAAAAATTGCGGTTGGTTCAGGCGGTGTAATGTTACCGAACCACAGCCCTTATATTGTGGCGGAACAATACGGCACGCTTGCGACTCTTTATCCAAATCGTGTCCAACTTGGCTTAGGCAGAGCGTCCGGCACCGATATGCGTACCGCTAACGCATTACGCCGAGGGGCAAAACACCTCGAATTTCCGGATGAAATTGCCGAACTGCGTGGTTATTTCCAAAATACTAATCCGGTTTCCGCTTACCCTGCCGCCGGTTTAGATATTCCGTTCTATATTTTAGGTTCCAGCACCGAAAGCGCTTATTTAGCGGCAGAACTCGGCTTACCTTATGCGTTTGCCGCTCACTTTGCCCCACGTATGATGATGGAAGCGGTCGAAATTTATCGCCGTTATTTCAAGCCGTCCGCCTATTTGGCAAAACCTTATGTGATTATGGGCGTAAATGCAATTGTGGCGGATAGCGATGCGGAAGCACAAAGTCTGGTGACTACCCAAACCCAATTCTTTATCAATGTCGTGACAAACGCACAACAGAATTTACAACCGCCAATGGCAAATGATGCGGAAGTATGGCAAAACTTTAACCGTACGGAAAACGAGCTGCACTTCGGACCGATTGATTTACGTGAAATGCAGATTTACCACCAAGAAAAAGCGGTGGTAGAACAAATGACCGCTTGCACGCTAGTCGGCTCGCCGGCAACGGTCAAGGCTCAATTAACCCAATTAGCTAAACGAGTGGAAATTGATGAAATTATGGCGGTAACTTATATCTACGATGAACAAAAACAAGTGAAATCTTACCGCTTGTTGAAAGAAATTGTGGATAGTCTTTAACCAATTTAAATTTTAGAGGTAAATCTATATGTGATTTACCTCTAATTATTTATGCTTATTTTTGCTGTAGAAATGGCTCGACTACCGCCCATACAGCTGGGAAATTGGTCATAAAAACTTGATGCGGTGCATTAGGAATAATTGCCAAATCTGCATTGAGCAAATATTTATAGGCTTGAATCACCGTATCTAACGGAGCATTTTTATCATCTTCACCGGCTAAAACTAATGTTTTATTTTTAACCCGTTCAAAAAGCGGTTTACCCATTTCAACTTGATTATAGTAAGCGGTCTGATTTTTATACCAATTTGCTAAATCGTGATTGGGACGAAGATGCTGTTGTTGTTCCCAATATGCTTTATCTAAATTAACTAAACTCTCCAACGGAAAATCAAAAGAACGCCATGCTTTTTTCCATTCTCCCGCACCAATAGCCACTAATTTTTTTATCTGTAACGGATATTCTGCGGCAAAGACATAACCTGTGTAAGCACCGTCACTAAAACCAAGAATATTGACCGGTTGTGTAATCTTTTCTTGTGTCAGTACCACTTTTACGTCTTTAGCTTTTTGTGCATAATCAAGCGGTTCGGTTCCAACTTCCGATTTTCCATGACCTCGAGTCGCAATGGCAATCACCTGATAATCATTTTTTAAATGATCAATAAACTCTCCCATTTCCGTTATCGAACCAACTAAACCGCCATGTAAAATAACGATCGGCTCTCCTTTTCCGTAAGTTTCATAATAGATTTTAGCCGAACCGGATTGAACCCTCTTACCTGCCTGCGGATAATTGCCATAAGCAGTTTGGCTTATATAACTTGATTCTGTTTGTCCAAAATAACGAGGAATTTCACCGGTATTAGCTGAACACATAGAAACCCAAAGCCCTGATAATAAAAGAAAAATTTTTCCTCGTTTCATTTTTCACTCCGTATTTTTGAATTTAAATTTTAGCACTAGAGTTTATAACCCGGTTTTTTCGCAAGTGTCGCTAAATTAGGTTCAATTTCGTTATGATAAACCTCTCCCCAATTTTCCGGATCAATCTCGGTATATTGAATAGAAATAACCTCATCCGTTGCTTTTAAATGTTTCTGTATTACAGCATTTAACTCATCAATGAAATTCGTAAACTCTACTTCGTTTAGATGTTTCGGATAACATTTAATGTTGATATGTGGCATAAGCTATACTCCCAAAATGTTTAATGAAGATAGAAAGAGTGTAACGCTATTAATACAGCTTGATAATCCATATATTCCTTAATAAACTTTCAAGAAAAACTTAACAATAAATAGGAAAAGATAGATGGATACGCTCAAAGCCATGTTAATTTTTAACCTTGTCTTAGAAAAAGGCAGTATGTCTGCCGCAGCTAAAGAATTAGGCATCACCAGTTCCGCTGTCAGCCAACATATTCAATTATTAGAACAGCATCACCACATTAAATTACTTAATCGAACGACTCGTAAGATCGGTCCAACAGCAGCAGGCAAACTTTTATGGCAGGGTGCAAAGAAAATCAGTCAAACGTTGGCAGAAACACAGGAAGCATTAGCTGATTTACAAACCGAACTTACCGGTTCTGTTATTATCGGTTTACCAACAGGTTTTATTGATAGCCAAGCCGTTAAGCGATTTCTTACAGAAGTAAAATTACAACATCCTAAAATTCAGCTTGAACTGATTCCGGATGATCATATTGCCGATTTAATGAACGAACGCATTGATATTGCTATTCGAGCAGCAGAACCCGATCCTAATAGCAATCTAGTCGCTCGTTATTTGACTAAATGGCAATTGTGTATTTGTGCCAGCCCAACTTATTTAGCTGAAAAGCAAATTAATAATGTGTCGGATCTACTATCCTTAGATTGGATAAAATATAACGAAACCGTATTTCGTAATACTTTATCATCACTAGGTTTAGAAGGAATTTCGCCGAAAAATTCGCTTATATGTTCAAGTATTACAGCTTCTAAAAGCCTTGCTATTTCAGGGTTTGGACTCACAATTCAACTTTCCGGTGAAATCGAACAATCACTTGCAAGCAAAGAACTTGTCATTGTGTTACCTAACATTGAATTACCTTACTACAATCTCTATGCTGTCACAGCACATCGTACTCAATCGGCAAAAATACAAGCAATCTTACAGTTATTAAAACAGAGCTTTACTGAAATAAATTCATAGCAAAAGTGAAAGGCAATAAAATGATAAGCGATCGTAAATTTTTAACTATTTACGACCGCTTATTTATACAAATTTAATTATTTTTTCGCTAATTGTAAGTAAATACCTGAAACGTCTTGGCTTCCTAAATCCGCTTTTACCGCTTCACGATATTGTGCCGCAACCGTTTCAACCGCCGGTAGCGTTAAGCCGGCTTTTTCTAATTCTCCGCAAGCGAGATTGAGATCTTTACTGGCGTGTTTTAGCATAAATGCCGCCGGAAATTCTTTTGCGAGTAATAACGTTTTTTTAGTTTGGAACATCGGTGAGTTCATTGCCGATCCGCCAATCGCTTCGGCAAGATCATTTAAGTTAATCCCGAATTGTTCGCCCATTAACATTGCTTCTGCATAGGCTTCGCCGAATACGCCTAATAATGAATTAAGCACTAATTTTGCCCCGGAGCCTTTACCCACATCACCAAAATGGAAAGTACGCTGACCAAGTACGTCAAATACCGGTTGTAACGGTTTTAATACTGCTTCTTGTCCACCGAATAGGATTAATAAAGTACCGTTTGTCGCCGGCACAACCGAACCTGAAACCGGTGCTTCGGCAAATAAACCGCCGTGTTCTTCCACCAATACTTTTAGTTTTAAGTTTTCGGTCGGGGAAACCGTACTCATATTCACGATAACTTTACCCTGCAGCGTTGCACAAACGTCCGGATTTAAAATATCTACTGCCGCCGCATAGTCCGAAACCATCAAAATAATCGCTTGGTTTTCTGCAACTAATTGTTCTACCGAACCGGCAACTTTTGCACCTTTTTCTGCAAATTCCGCACTTTTCGCCGCATTTCGGTTATAAACGCTGACATTGATATTGTTCGCCAGTAAACGATTAACCATCGGTACGCCCATTTGACCTAAGCCAATCCAACCAATTTGTGTAAATGTTGCCGTCATATTATTTTCCTTCTGATGTGGGATAAATTTTATTGATTGTAGCTTATTTTTTAAGGTTGTAAACGGCTAAAAACGCCCCTTTCTAACATAATCTACACTTATATTCCTTATAATAAAATATGATTGGATTTTATATCTTGGCATAGATTAAACTTCAAAAGTTATATTTTACTCGGAAAGCACTTATGAAATCGCATTGGGTTCTTGCACTTTTAGCTGAACTCACTAGGTTTATAAATAAAAAAGGAAAAACAATGTTTAATATTGAAAAAGAAAACGTTTTAGCAGCATTTAAATATCGTCGTGCAACACGTAACTATGACGCTTCTAAAAAAATCAGCGATGAAGATTTCGCTTATATTTTAGAGTTAGCTCGTCTTTCGCCAAGTTCTGTTGGTTCTGAGCCGTGGAAATTTGTGGTGATTCAAAACGAAGAATTACGTAACAAATTAAAACCGGTTGCATGGGGTATGGTATCACAATTAGACTCTGCAAGCCATTTAGTGGTGTTACTTGCTAAGAAAAATGCAAGTCACGATAGCGAATACTTCAAAAAAGCACTTGAACAACGTGGTTTAACCGCCGAAGAAATGGAAAAAACGTTAGCGTTATACAAACAATTCCACGAGCAAGACATTAAAATTGCTGGCAATGAGCGTGCATTATTCGACTGGTGTTCAAAACAAACCTATATCGCTTTAGGCAATATGATGAGCGGTGCGGCAATGATTGGTATCGACAGTTGCCCAATCGAAGGTTTCAACTATGATGCGGTTAACCAAATTCTTGCTGAAGCCGGTGCATTCGATCCAAATGAATACGGCGTTTCTGTAATGGCAACTTTCGGCTATCGTGCTGGTGATATCACACCGAAATCACGTAAACTGATTGAAGAAATCGTAAGCTGGATGAAATAATCCTCTATAAATTACACGGTATGAGTTTTTCTAATTTCATACCGTTTTTACTTATTTCTTTTCCAACTCCCTCCTCTACTTTTCCTACCTTGACGAAATCAAAAATTCTGTTAATTTACCCAATAACTAGGTGATTTATTTGGAGTTTTACTGTGTTTGATTCATTAATTGTACAGTTTGTCGTATTATGGGCGGTGATTGATCCAATCGGTTCGATTCCCGTCTATTTAGCTAAAACAAATCATCTCTCCGCAGCAGAACGGAATAAAGTCGCTTTAAAAGCGGTCGGGATTGCAACTATTATCTTGCTATTCTTTTTAGTTGCCGTGCAATCCTTATTTGAAATGATGCAAATTCCACTCTCCGCATTCCAAATTGCCGGCGGTTTAGTCTTATTAATCTTTGCTTTAACCATGATTTTCGGTGAAGGTAAACCGGAAAATGAAATCAAGATGCAAACCAGCTTAAGTGAATTGGCGGTTTATCCGCTTGCTGTTCCTTCCATCGCCTCTCCTGGTGCAATGATGGCAATCGTTTTATTAACCGATAACCATCGCTTTAGTTTAACGGATCAATTCATTACTACGCTTATTATGTTAGCGGTATTACTCATCACATATTTCTTACTGCTGGCGGCAAGTAAAATTCAAAATGTTATCGGTAGCGTCGGGGCTTCTGTCATTAGCCGTGTGATGGGATTAATTCTTGCTGCTGTGGCGGTAAATAACTTATTGGTAGGGATTCAGCAATTCTTCGGTTTAGCGAACTAATCCGATTAACATAACCAAATAAAAAGCGGTCATAATTTGCAAAAAATTGCATTTTACGACCGCTTGTCTTTTTATATTATACTTCTGCTAACGCTTTTGCATGAAATGCGATATGTTTTTCGATAAAACTCGCGATAAAGAAATAGCTGTGATCATAGCCTTCATGCAAATTGAGCGTGACATCAAAACCTAGCTTTTGTGCTTTTTCGGCAAATATTTCCGGCTGTAATTGGGTTGGATAGAAGCTATCGGCAAGCCCTTGCTCAATCAAAATAGGGCGAGCAGGCGATACCTTATCTAATAACGCAAAGCTATCATATTCCGCCCACGTAGCCTGATCTTCGCCTAAATAAGCGGTGAAGGCTTTTTGTCCCCACGGCACTTGGCTTGGGGTAACGATCGGTGAGAAAGCCGAGATTGCGCAGTAACGATCTGGATTTTTTAAACCGATTTGGATTGCACCGTGTCCGCCCATACTGTGTCCAGAAATCGAACGTTTATCACTAACCGGGAAATTTGCCTCAATAAGCGCCGACAGCTCTTGCACAATGTAATCGTACATTCTGAAATGTGCAGCCCATGGTTGTTGGGTGGCATTGAGGTAAAAACCGGCACCTTGACCTAAGTCGTAACCTTCATCATTTGCAACGGTTTCACCACGTGGTGAGGTATCCGGCATCACAATCGCAATACCGTGCTGAGCAGCAAATTGTTGTGCGCCAGCTTTGGTCGCAAAGTTTTCATCGGTACAAGTCAGTCCTGAAAGCCAATAAAGCACTGGCACTTTTTGCCCTTGTTCCACTTGCGGCGGCAAGTAGATGGCAAAAGTCATTTCACAGTGAGTGCTGTTCGAATAATGTGTATAACGTTCATGATAGCCGCCAAACATTTTATAGCGGGCAATTTGAGTAAGTGCGGTCATTTTTCTCCCTTTTTTTACAATTTAATCGGACGATATGCTTTGGCTAAGGCACGAATCACAGCCGGACGGTTAGCAATCTGTTCCGCCCAACGCATCAGGTGCGGATATTCGTGTACCGCTAAAAATTCAGCAGCGTCATACACACGATTTAACACGATTTGTCCATACCAGCCCCAAATTGCAATATCGGCAATGCTGTAATGTTCACCACAAATATAGTTTTTGTCGGCAAGCTGTTTATTTAACAAGTCTAACTGGCGTTTCGTTTCAAGAGTAAAACGGTTAATCGGATATTCTTGTTTGGTCGGTGCATATTTGTAGAAATGTCCGAAACCGCCGCCTACGTAAGGCGCACTTGCCATTTGCCAAAATAGCCAAGACAAACATTCGGTTCGTTCGCTGAAATCACTCGGTAAGAACGCATTAAATTTTTCAGCTAAATAAAGCAAAATCGCACCGCTTTCAAATACCGGCTGCGGTTTTTCACGGCTGTAATCGAGTAATGCCGGAATTTTTGAATTTGGGTTAATCGCCACAAAATCCGAACCGAATTGATCGCCTTGTCTAATATCGATCAGAAACAGATCATAAGCGGCTTTTTCGATGCCAAGTTCTAACAATTCCTCAAACATAACGGTAACTTTGACACCGTTCGGAGTACCCATTGAATAAAGTTGTAAATCGTGTTTGCCTTTCGGTAAATGTTGTTCAAATAACGCACCTGAAGTCGGGCGATTGATATTGGCAAATTGTCCACCATTTGGTGCTTCCCATTGCCATACTTTTGGCGGTTGATATTCGGTTGTCATTGCTTTTCTCCATTGAATTTGCAAAAAATTTTTTGAATTTTACCGCTTGTTAAGTTATAAAGGCTAATCACTTTTTCTGATGTTTAATATAAAACGGATTGATGTCTACTGAAGAGACTCTTTGGTATATAAACAACTCATCAGAATTGTGATGTATAATTAATTTATTTCATCTACATATATAAAAAGGGATACATAATGATTGAATCTGCGGCTAAAACTACGGTGTCTGCTTTATTAAGTAAAAATGATTCAGGTACAGAATTTTTTTATACAATTCCACCTTACCAACGTGAATATGCTTGGAATAAAAACCAATGGGATAATCTATTTGATGATCTTATGGATAATGATGAAGGATACTTTATTGGTTCACTAATTTGTATTTTAGGAGAGAAAAATGAGGCTATAGTTATTGATGGACAACAGCGCCTAACAACGCTTAATTTATTACTCTTAGCAATTTACTATAAGCTAGAAGAGCTTTATCACAACCAGAAGTTTACTGCTAATAAGAGTTATCTACGAAAATTTCTTTCTACACAGGAATTTTTCTCGTATAACGAAAAAATACGTTTAACTCCTTCAATTCAGAATAATAACCAAAAAGATTATTTTCATTTAGTTAATAAAGTTGTAAATGAAGATAAGAACAATCCGCCAACTAATTATGGAAATCGTCGTATTGCCAAAGCATTTTCTCACTTTAAAAAGCGAGTTGAGGAACACGTAGAAGAGAGTATAGATAAGTTATTTTCTTTGCTTGATAAAGTTACATCTGCTTGTGTAGTGCGTATCGATACTAAAGATGAGGCTTCAGCATTCACATTATTTGAAAGCATTAATAACCGAGGCATACCTCTTACTCCAATGGACTTAATCAAAAATAGTATGATTAGTAATCTGAAAAGTCAGGATGCAGAGAAAACAAATCAGCAATGGCAAAACATTGTGAAGAATTTAAATGATTATGATATTCAGGTACGCTATTTACGCCATTTTTATCAAGCATTTAGACCTACTAATTTAATTTTTGATGCGACCAAAGGTAAAGATAAAATTACTAAAAATGAGTTGATTCAAATTTATACGAACGCTATTAAACAAAAGCCTGAAGATGTTCTCAAAGAATTAACTAAAAAAGCAATTACATATCAAGTGTTATCTTTTCCAGAAGAAATTACAAGCGATAATCAGTTTATTCAATATCAAGATAAATTGATTGATTTGAGAAAATTGGGGATCGCTCCTGCATATACATTATTGTTATTCCTGTTTGAGCAATATCCAATGGCGGACTTTACTACTTTATTGAATTATCTTGAGCAATGGTTTATCGCTCGCCATTTAACGAATGTGCCAGCAAGTAATAGCCTTGATCAAATTTTTATTGAAGCAACAAAAAAACAACATAATAATTATGACCAAGAAAAATTGATTGATGAATTACAAAAGCATATCCCTTCATCGGCTCGCATTCGTGAAGCTCTAAAAAGTAAAAATTTGTATGAAGATAACACCGTATTAATTCGTTATATTCTTGTTTATTTAGAGAGACAACTACGAACAAATGAAGATAAAGTAGATTTTTGGGAAGTAACGAAAGGTCAAAAACTTATATGGTCTGTTGAGCATATTTACCCAAGAACGCCAAAAGAGGGAGAGTGGGCAGATGATTGCAAAGAATGGCTGCATTCTTTAGGAAATCTAACTTTAACTGCATACAATAGCTCACTATCAAATAGTTCATTTGAGAAAAAAGTAAATGTTAAAGATGATCGTGGTAAGGATATAGGTCTAAAAAGCGGTAAGGTAGAAATAAATAATTATTTGAGAGATAAAATTAAATGGACACCCGAATATATTAAGGAACGAGGTAAAGAGTTAGAAAATCAATTTATAAGCCAACTTTCATTAGTTATTAAAGGAGAAGATTAGACCTTAAATAACTTTTATAAGCGGTTAGATTTGTTGCTAATTTTGTAAATTATCAGTGAAATCTGACCGCTCGTTGAGGTTAGTTGCTAAATGGATTAAACACTCGCACACCGTTTTTTGCAAAATCCGCCACATTGCGAGTGACTAAAATCAGATTGTGTTGAATCGCAGTCGCTGCAATCCACGCATCATTTTCAGGAGCATGATCGGGAATATGCAATTTGGCACAAATGCGAGCGGTGTCTTCATCAATGGTCAAGACTTTGCCTCTAAAGGTGGTTTTAATATCATTTTCAAACCAATTTCTTAGTGTTGTTCCTTGTATGGGATCTTTACGTTCCATCGCTAAGATGCCTCGCTCAAGTTCCATTAAGACAACTGCATTAGTATAAATTTGAAATGCTGGAATCGTCGCAAGCCACGCAACCACACCTTGATTAGCCTTTCCTTTTTCGATCTTACGGGTTTCACTAATTAAATTTGTATCCAGTAAATACATTAGTTCCTCCTAGAACTCTACTGGACGGCGTTGTCCACGACTGCGAGGTTGCAATTCAAGTTCTATATCCGCCACATTTGGATCGCTTGGTGTTAAGGCTTCTAATGCACTTCTGAATACAGGAGCCGTTTGGCGTTCATATTCAGTATAGTTCATCAACACAAACGCCGGTTCGCCTCGGTTGGTAATAATTACAGGGGCGGTAAGTGCCGCCTTTTGAGCTTTGCCAAGGTTTTGATTAAATTCACGACTGGTTATAATTTTCATATTATTTCTCCTTTTGTAGTTAAGTTGCTACAAAAAATAATAGTCTATTTTATGAACATTCACAAGCCTGTTAAAAAATGGTAGGAAGATTTTAAAAGAAGAAATTCGATAGGAGAAACAAAAGGGGCTTACGCCCCTTATTTAATGAAATTAAAAATGAATCACCGTGCGGATTGATTTACCTTCGTGCATTAAATCGAAGGCTTTGTTGATATCTTCCAATGGCATAGTGTGAGTAATGAAATCACGCAATTTAAATTCGCCTTTCATAACTTGGTCAATAATGCCCGGTAATTCGGTACGTCCTTTCACTCCACCGAATGCCGAACCACGCCATACACGCCCTGTGACTAATTGGAACGGACGAGTACGGATTTCCGCACCTGCCGGTGCGACACCGATGATGATACTTTCACCCCAACCTTTGTGGCAACATTCTAATGCCGAACGCATTAAATCCACATTACCCACACATTCAAATGAGAAATCCACACCGCCGTCAGTCATCTCGATAATCACATTTTGGATTGGCTTATCGTAATCTTTCGGGTTGATACAATCCGTTGCACCAAGCTCTTTAGCTTTCTCAAATTTAGCCGGATTAATGTCGATCGCAATAATACGACCTGCGCCCGCCATTCTTGCCCCGATAATTGCCGCTAAGCCGATACCGCCTAAGCCGAAAATCGCGACCGTATCGCCTTTTTTCACTTTTGCAGTACGCGTTACCGCACCGATACCGGTGGTGACACCGCAACCAAGTAAACACACTTCATCAAGCGGTGCGTTTTCTTGAATTTTTGCTAATGAGTATTCGGAAACCACGGTATATTCGGAGAAAGTTGAAGTCCCCATATAGTGGAAAATCGGCTGACCGTCTTTAAAGAAACGCACCGTACCGTCCGGCATTAAGCCTTTACCTTGGGTTTCACGCACTGCGGAACAAAGGTTGGTTTTGCCTGATAAACAGAATTTACATTTACGACATTCTGCGGTGTAAAGTGGAATAACGTGATCCCCCACTTTAAAATCGGTAACACCTTCGCCGACTGCTTCTACAATACCTGCGCCTTCGTGGCCAAGTACACACGGGAACACCCCTTCGCTATCTTGACCGGAAAGGGTATAAGCATCGGTATGACACACACCGGTTGCCACTAAACGGACTAACACTTCGCCTTTTTGTGGTGGCATTAAATCCAATTCTTCAATTTTTAACGGTTCATTCGGCGCCCAAGCGACCGCCGCACGAGTTTTGATAAATTCCATTATTACTTTCCTATTATCTTAAAAAGCCTATTTTTCTATTTTAGCCTATTTTAAGATATAAAATATAATCATCTTTTCTTATAAGCATTATAACGATAAGTGATTTCTAAATTTGCTAAAAAATAGAAAATTTAACCGCTTACGGACTTGCTCTACTCAGCTAATTCTGTCGGTTCATGCGACATCAATTCTTGTCCGACATCTCGTAACAAACTGAGATAACGTTCGTAGTGTTTTAGAATATCAGCAATGATTTCATTATGCGTCATATATTGCACATCATAGCCGTTACGACCATCAAAGAAATAACTTAATGGTTCGTAAGTCGTTTCATTTTGGATATGCGGTAAATGTTCATCATTGATTAACTGCTCGGAAACTTGATGGCTGACCGAACGAATACCATACATAAAATCTTGTAACGACTCAGTATGAATCACAAACTCAACTGCCGGCTCATCTTCATCGAATTTAGTAATCACGTCCACATTCAGCTCATACTCCGAAATTAACTCTCGACGTAATTCTCGCATTGCCGGTAATGCAGTATGTTTTAAGAATTTTAAAATGTCTTTATCTTCGGTTTGATTTAACATCTGATTTAGACGAGTTTTCCAATTTTCGCCTGACCATAAAACTGTGGTCGGATTAAATTTCGCCTCGAAATATTTTTTATCTACCGCTAAGGCTTTCATTAAACTTACACATACGATTACCATTAATATAGCAAAAGGTAATGCGGTAATTAATGTCATTGTTTGTAAGGTTGCTAAGCCGCCGGAGCCTAGTAAAGTAATAGCAACCACCGCCATTAATATGCCCCACATAATGGCTTGCCAACGAGGGGAAGCTAAACTCTTATCACGAGAAGCGATATTATTCAGCACATAAATTCCCGAGTCTGCGGAGGTAATAAAAAACAAAGCAATACTAACTAATGCAATAAAACTGGTTAAACTTGAGAACGGTAAATACTCAAGGAATTTAAACAACAAGATTTCCGGTGTAGAAATTAAACGAGATAAGATCCCTTGTGCCGCATTGTTATCCAACCAAATCGCACTATTACCAAACACGGTAAACCATAAAATCCCGAATAAACTCGGAATAGCTAATACTCCGAATACAAATTCACGAATTGTTCTACCACGAGAAATTCGAGCAATAAACAATCCGACAAATGGCGCCCATGAACACCACCAAGCCCAATAAAGGATCGTCCAAGCATTAAACCATCCTGTTTGCTTACTCTCATAAGCATAAGTCTTAAAGCTCAGTTGAACTAACTGGCTAAAATAAGTACCGATATTCTCACTAAAAGCTGATAATAAATACAATGTCGGACCGCTAATTAACACGAATAGCAATAAAAATCCGGCTAACCCCAAATTGGTTTCACTTAAAATTTTTACGCCTTTTCCTACACCTGAAATTGCTGACAGAATAGCAAGAGCCATAACGGTGATAATTACGCCGATTTGTAAACCAAAACCGCTTTCACTTAACCAACCTAATGCGACTAATCCTGATCCGAGCTGTGCCGCACCAAAGCCAAGTGTAGTAATGATACCAAAGAGCGTAGCAACCAATGCCATAATATCGATCACATCACCTAAACGTCCGTTAATGCGATCTTTTAAGAGCGGATAAAAACAAGAACGTAACGCTAACGGTAACTTATAACGAAAACCGAAATAAGCGAGAGCCAAAGCAATGACACCATAAATTGCCCAAGCGTGCATTCCCCAGTGAAACACCGTATGTAATAAGGCTTGTTGTGTTTGCTGTTCAGTCGTGCCGGAACTAATTTCTGACACATAATGAGAAAGTGGTTCGGCAACACCAAAGAACATTAAGCCGACCCCCATACCGGCAGCAAACAGCATTGCCATCCAAGACATAAAGTGAAATTCCGGTTCTTCTTCATTTGCACCTAATTTGATATTACCGTAGCTACTGATGGATACAAAAATCAAAAAAAACAGAAAGAGCGAACCAACTAAAATATAAAACCAGCTGAAATGTTGAAAAATAGATGCTTTCAAGAAATCTAGTGCAGATTGTGTCTGACTAGGCAAAAGTAAAGTACACGCAACAAGTAAAATAACAATACATAAAGTGATACTCGTTACAAACGGATTAAATGATGATTTATCACGTAAAAATGCCGTGAAGTTCATAAATACTCCTTTGTAGATATAAAAATAAAATAATGTCCAATAATAGATTAAAAGAAGGTCCGAACGAAACCGAAAGAAAAGGCACAGATACCTTTAATTGACGAACAAGGATTGTTCACATTGATTAAAACCAATAAACCTTAGCATAAAATATTAGTTTTATGCAAATTTTTAGCATTTTAGATTAAATTTATTGACTTTTGCTCCCTTTAAATAGCGGTTAAATTCCTAAAACTTTTTGTAAAGCGAATGATTTAGTTTTAGAATCATCCTACTTAACTTTTAAGAGAGGTAACCAATGAGATATAACACATTTAAACAACCGATTGGCGAAGCGATGGATCACTTTACTGAGGGGCAATCTCCACAAATTAAACAATTAAGCGGACAATATGCTGTTGTCAAAAAATTGGATACGGAAATACTGAAAAATCCTCAATATCTTGAAGACCTCTGGCAACTTTATGGTAGCGAAAGCCCTCTACAATACTGGACTTATCTTCCGATTGAACCCTTCTCAAATAAACAAACGTTATACTCATACCTCTCTGATATAGTTCAATCGCAGGATCCTTATTATTTAGCCATTTTCGATAAACAAACAGACAAATTACTCGGCACTTTCGCTTTAATGCGTATTGATAGACAAAATCGAGTAATTGAAATGGGTTGGGTGATATATTCAGAGCAGCTACAACGTAGCCGAATTGCAACGGAAGCACAATTTTTAGTCATGCAATATGTGTTTGAAACGCTTCAATATCGCCGTTATGAATGGAAATGTGATTCGCTCAATCAACCGTCTTATCGCTGTGCCGAACGTTTGGGCTTTCATCACGAAGGTACATTCCGCCAATTAGTCGTCTATAAACAACGCAGTCGTGATACCGCTTGGTTTTCGTTACTTGATTGTGAATGGCAAGCAAATAAACAAAGATTGGAAAAATGGTTAGAACCGAATAATTTCGATGAAAACGGACAACAAATTTTAGCTTTAGGGAAATGTTAATGCCGAAAATTTATCTCGGTACGGGCGGATATAGTGATACCGATCTTCTCGGCACACTTTATCCACACGGCACACCAAAAACTGACTTTCTAAATATCTATAGTCGCTATTATGACACAGTTGAGATTAATAGTACTTTTCATGCGCCTATCGGCGAAAAAGCATTGCAAGGTATGGTTGAGAAAGCGGAAAAGCGGTTAAAATTCTCAGTAAAATTGCATCAAGATTTTAGCCATCAACGTATTGCCACCGAATCACAAGCAAATTTATTTCTTAATGCATTACAGCCGTTAATCGAACAAAATTGCTTGGCAAATCTATTCGTGCAATTTCCGCATACCTTTGAACGTACCACCGCCAATCGCTTATATTTGGCACAACTGACCAAATGGTTTAACGGTTTTCCGCTTGCCATTGAATTTCGACACAGTAGTTGGCATATCACAACAGTAAAACAAGCCTTTGCCAAACAACCAAATTTAATTTGGTGTAATGTTGATTACCCGATAAATATCGGTCTACCGCCGTTCCATTTTTATAGTAATCAAAAAATTGCCTATTTGCGTTTACATGGACGTAACCCGAATTGGTGGAAAGCAGAAACCGCTCAACAACGACATGATTACCGCTATTCCGATCAGGAATTACAACAACTGGCAAACCTACTTTCTCAGCAGCGAAATTCATTCAAACAGCTCTATCTTTACTTTCAGAATACAACCAATAGCCATTCGTTCTATAATATTGCTACCTTAAAAAGCTATTTAAGCGAACTAAATTTTGAGGTAAAGACTGAAATCGATAAAGTAGTAGGGGAGCAAGGAGCATTATTTTAATGAAAAGAATAGCGGTCAAATTTGCCAATTCAACCGCTTACACAGACAGATAAGCAAACTATAGAAAGGCTAATCTAACCCCTTGTAACATGCCTATCTCTGATTATATCTGAGTAAAAATCGGTTTGTTGCAATAAGGCGTAGGGTCATTAAAGCTAACGCCAAAATAATTACTGAACCAATAATAAACATTGCAATGCCAAGCATTGCTATCAGTTTATCAGACAGTTCGTGGTAGAAATGGAGCCCAGCACCTGCCATTGAGGCGGCACCGAACGAGAAAGACCAAAGCCCCATAGATAAACCGTTTTGCATAATCCACGGTAGTAATTTGGCTAATAGTAAGAACTGCAAAAGCCCATATCCAATAAGCAAATAAACAAAGCTGTCTATTTTGCCACCGTTCAAACTAAAGTATGCTGAGCAGCAGACAAAAGCCGGTGCAAATTGAATACCCAACACCGGTCGAACTGCCGGTGGAACCGATTCTAAATTACGTAAACGTTGTTGTACCGTTGGTTCTAAGCAAAGCCAAGAAAATACGCCTGCACCGAGAAAAATCATACCCAACTCACTTTGTCCTGCCATTCCTAACGCATTTGCACTGACAAAATTAGCTGCCACCAGCGGTAAATAAAGCACTGGCGTTGTGGCTTCAGTCGGATGATTACCTTGCCATAATTTACCGATACGTAACATCGCAAAACCTATCTGACCAATAATTCCGGCAGCTAATAAAATATCGCTACTTAATGGACTATATGGTTGAATTGCAATTGCGATAAGTAATGATGTAATCATCGTTAAACTGACAAAACAGCCCATAATCGGATGATCCAATTCCATTCTTGCTAACTCGGGATATTTCAACCATTTATAGCAATAAACGCTAATCAAACTTGCCCAAATTAAGGCTGCGATTGCTAAAATTGATTCTCCAATAAGGTGCGAAATCGCTAAAATAGTTGCCGCATAACGCCATGCTAAACCTATCCCAGCAAGACCAAGAACCATTCCTAAGTAATTTACCGGAATAGGAAAAACCGTTTTAGTCATTATAATTCCTGTTTAATTTCTCTATTTTTAATCTGATAAATACACAAGCGGTCGTAAATTTTGCAAGATTTACGACCGCTTACGACCATAAAATAAATTAAAGCTGTGCCAAAAATTGCTGATTGATTTCATTCATTTTTGCTAATTTAAAATCAGCCAATGCCCAGTAATTTTCAGAGAAATCTAATGTATTAGGAATCACAATACAGCTCATTGAAGCCGCTTTCACTGAGATCATACCAGGTTTAGAATCTTCAATACCAACACATTCAAAAGGCTTAATGCCTAAACCTTCTGCTGCTTGTAGATAAACCGCCGGATGCGGTTTACTATATGGCAGTTCCGCACCGGAGGCGATATAGCTAAAATAATCTGCAATACCACAACTTTGCACAATATTTTCCAACATATAACGAGGCGAGGCAGAAGCAATGGCAATTTTAAGATCATTCTGTGCAAGTAATTCTAAGGTTTCCGTGACACCGCTGATGAGAGGTTTCGCCTTTAAAATATTACTAATTGCCGCATCTAACAGCTCTCGAGCCACTTTTTCAATATCTAACGGTTTTTGATATAACTCACTTGCATAACGTAATACCGGTACGGACGGCATACCGCGCGTACGAGCCAATTCCTGTTCGGTAATCGGAATACCGTAGCCGTGTAAAAGATCCAGTTCCGTTTGTTGCCATAAAGGCTCGGAGTCAATCAATACTCCGTCCATATCAAAAATAAATGCTTTTTTCATCTCTTCTCCTCACTGTAACGATAGCGAATCAATATTGTATGGGATCTAAACTCTCAGGTTATAGCAATTATTCTGTATCTCTTAGCTATGATCAAAAAGCGATTAGATTTTTATAAAAAAAGCCGTATCTTACATAACAAGATACGGCTGCGTAATTATTTATTCATACAACATTTTTTATATTTTTTACCGCTTCCACATGGACAAGGCTCATTTACGCCTACCTTATCTTGATTCACATAAGGTTGAGGCTTCTCTAATAGCGGAGCAGATTGATTAACCTGTTCAAAAATCGCTAATGCCGCATGACGAATCGCTTTTTCAATTTTACGTTGTTCTTCCAATGGAGGCATTTGTTCCATATAGCTTGATTTGGCGTGCTGTTCAATCGAATCAAAATGCGATTGAATATCTACTGGAAGATTCTGCCAATTTGCCACCATTGTACCGACAACATAACCACCACACCACGGCGAGACCACGACCAATTTACGGCGACCAATCCGCTCTTCCCAAAAGATCGGATGATATTCCTTTTGATCATTCAGCAATGTTTGTGCTAATGAATTATAGTGACGAGAAACTAACTCAATAAATTGTTTAGAACGCTTATCTTCCAAATCCGGCACATCATTATTAAACAAAATCGGTAGCCAATCACTCATTGCAGGCACATTTATTGAGGATAAAATTGCGGTTAAAAATCCATCTAATTCTGACACATTTAATAAAATTGCATCTTCATTGCCTTTATTAGCATATGCAAATAACAACTCATCCAGTTGCTCAAATTCTTCGCTAGTTAAAGGCATAGCTAATTTATCACTCATTATCTCTCCTACTGATAAAATTTAAATTACTCGTCAAATTCACTCTTACTTCGCTTCTAAACTTTCACCAATCAGATAGAACTGTCCGCCGGCAACATAATGTAACATGCGTAAGCCATTTTCCGCTTGATCAAAAATCCAATGATTATCTTTAAACACACGATCATCGGCATAGGCAGCTAATACTTTACCGATAAAGAGATCGTGCTCTTGCTGATTCTCTTGATTACGGATCAATTCACATAAAATCCAACCGGCACACCCTTTTACTAACGGAATATCAAAACCGTCTTGATAAAAAATCTCCACGTTATCTAACTTATGCGGATCTGTATGGCGTGAAGTTGAACCAAGTTTTAGCACTAATTCCGCTTGGCTTGCCACCGGAATTTGAATCGCAAATAAGCCGCTTTTCTCCACTAATCCACGTGTAAACGCCTGCTTATCTAACACAGTCGTAACTTTAGAAAGCGGACCATAATCCAAAGCACAAGACCAAGCTACTGCCATGACATTTTCAATATTATACGCTTTTGCTGAAACCAAAGTAGTTGGCCCGATATTGAGTAAACGGTATGATTTTTCAACCGGAACAGAAACAATCGCCATTTTTTCTCCTATTGAATAAGATTGAAGCGGTCAGATTTACAAAATTTTCTACAAATCCAACCGCTTGCTATTAATGAATATCTTCAGCTAAAAAGCCACCGCTTTGATGTGCCCAAAGTTTGGCGTAAACCCCGTTTTGTGCCAGTAATTCCTCGTGGCTACCTTGCTCAACAATTTCACCTTTATCCAACACAATTAGTCTATCCATCGCCATAATAGTTGAAAGACGGTGAGCAATTGCTACTACCGTTTTGCCGTCCATTAACTCAGTTAGGTTTTCTTGGATTGCAGCTTCCACTTCCGAATCCAATGCACTGGTTGCTTCGTCCAATAATAGAATTGGTGCATCTTTTAACATTACCCGAGCAATCGCAATACGTTGACGCTGACCACCGGACAGTTTTACGCCTCGTTCACCTACATGTGCATCAAAACCGGTTCTGCCTTTCGCATCTTGTAGATTCGGAATAAATTCCGCTGCCGCCGCCTTTTCTACCACTTTCAGCATTTCTTCTTCGGTTGCATTTGGGCGACCGTAAAGTAAGTTTTCACGCACTGAGCGGTGTAATAACGAAGTGTCTTGCGTGACTAAACCGATTTGTGAGCGAAGGCTCTCTTGGGTAATATCACGTACATTTTGCCCATCAATCGTAATCGATCCGTCTTGAATATCGTAAAAACGTAGCAATAAATTCGTGAGCGTAGACTTACCTGCACCACTACGTCCAACTAAACCGACTTTTTCAGCGGCTTTAATACTCAATTCAAAATCTTTAAGTAACGGTTTTTTCGGATCATAGGCAAAATTAACATGCTCAAATTTAATTTCGCCTTTGCTAACTTCAAGTGGTTTTGCATCCGCTTTGTCCACTACCGTATGCGGTTTTGATAAGGTTTGCATACCGTCTTGCACCGTGCCTAAATTTTCAAATAAACGAGCAAATTCCCACATAATCCATTGCGATAAGCCTTTGATACGTAACGCTAATGCAGTTGAAGTCGCAATCGCACCGGCAGTAACCAATTCAGTACCCCATAGCCATAAACCGATACCGGCGGTTGCAACAATTAAGCCAATACTCATCGCATTGGTAAGGGTTTCGATGACTGTAACCAGACGCATTTGTTTATGTACGGTGACCATAAATTCTTGCATTGATTCTTTCGCATAAGCCGACTCACGGTTGCCATGAGAGAATAATTTTACCGTAGCGATATTTGAATAAGCATCAGTGATACGGCCAGTCATTAAACTACGCGCATCTGACTGTTCTTGTGCTGCTTCCGCTAGTTTTGGAACGAAAATGCGGATCGTCACCGCTAAGGCAATCACCCATAGTATAAACGGCACAAATAACCAGCCGTCAAACTGCAATAAAATCACACTAGAAGTGGTTAGGTAAACCACAACGTAAACCAACATATCGGCACAGGTCATAATCACATCACGAACAGCTAAAGCGGTTTGCATCACTTTTGCTGAAACTCGTCCGGCAAATTCGTCTTGATAAAAGCCCATGCTCTGACCGAGCATCAAACGGTGGAAATTCCAACGTAAACGCATGGGGAATACACCTTGTAACGACTGAAAGCGAATACTGCTGGCAAGAAATACGAATAAAATCCCTAATAAGGCAATGAAAAACATGGCGATAATCTTACCGCTTTTTTCTGCCCAAAGTTGTGACGGAGAGTATTGAGCTACCCAGTCAACTAATTCACCCATAAACTGAAAGAGTACCGCTTCGATGACACCAACCGCAGCGACTAACACGGTCAGCATAACTAAATAGCCTCGCATACCTTTAGTCGCTTCAAAAATAAACGGAATTATTCCCGATTTAGGTGTTTTCGGTGGTGCTTCGGGGTAAGTTTCTACTCTAGCCTCAAACCAACTGAAAATTTTGTTTAACATATTGCTTTCCTGAAAAAACTAAAAGACGCCATAAGCGTCCGTAAAATGAGCATATTTTTTAAGAAGAAAAAGACGTAATAAGGATTACGTCTTTTTAAAGGACTATGGATTTAATAATTTATCATCAAGTGCTAAATCTTCGTTGCGGTTCACGCCAATACCTTTAGCTAACACCTCACGGGCGATTTGGTGTGCTTCTTCAAGCGAGTGTTCTTTGTAAGAACCACATTGATATTCATTTAATTCTGGGATTTTTGACACATCCGGCACTTTATGTAACGCATCTTCCATTGATTTGGTCCATGCCGAAACAACTTCCGCTTCGCTTGGCGTACCAATTAACGACATATAGAAACCGGTACGGCAACCCATCGGCGAAATATCAATAATTTCCACATTTTCGCTATTTAAATGATCACGCATAAAGCCGGCAAATAAGTGTTCCATCGTGTGAATGCCACGTACCGGTAAAATATCAATATTCGGACGACAAAAACGTAAATCGAACACGGTAATCGTATCACCCTTCGGCGTTGTCATCGTTTTTGCAACACGCACCGCCGGTGCATTCATACGAGTGTGATCAACTTTAAAACTATCTAATAAAGGCATTTTTTACTCCAATTTAAAATTTAACGGGGTAATGGTCATTACCCCATATTCTGAAATTATTCTGCGATTCCTTGATCCCATTCAGGGGCTTCTTGCGGAATCTTACGTTGTAATAAGAAATGGCGATTCGGCTTCGCTTGCGGCTGTACTACCCTACCTGATGGAGTAGAGAACTCAATACCGCCTTTTAATAACTGCGACATCGTTCCGGAGTTCATACTCACCCCTTGTAGACTGACATCCATGGTATAACCGGAAGCTGCCCAAAATTCAGTATTGTTACGCACTAAATGTTGATACTTACTTTCAATACTCAAGTGAATCATCACTCTGTCACCTAATTCACTTAAGTTTAGGCGTTTCACGATCCCCACTTGCATCCCTCGGTAAAGCACGGGTGCCTCTACCTCAATGCCACGAGCATCACTGGTTTCGACAATCACTGGGAAGCCATTTGCATAAATAGTTTTGTTGGTATCAGTATCGCTTAAATTAAATTGCGTTTTGCGATTGCCATTACCTACATCCACATTAATATAATTTTGTAACGCTGCATCAATATTTTTCACACCACTGGTGGTAATTTCCGGTGAGATCGCACTAAATCGACTGCCTTCCTTCGCCACTAAAGCATAATACTGGCTATCAATGTAAGCGGTCGCTTTTATCTGTTTATTTGCATTTTGCAGTTCAAGCGATTCAATCTGACCAATGGTTAAGCCCATATATTTGATGTCCATCCCTTTCGACAGTTTGGAAGCATCTTTCGCAATTAAGGTAATACGAGTATTACCTGAAGTCGCTTTGGCTTGGCTGGCATATAAGGTTTTGTCACCTTTAGTACCGCCATTATCAAAACTGATTGCCCCTTTCAAAGTACGCATAAGTGGTGCGGCTTGTACATTCAAGCCTTGCATAGAAAGCTCGGCAGAAACAGCCGGCTCAATCCAAAAACGGCTTTTATCACTCAGTAAATGACGATATGCCGGTTCAATAAATAAATTGACATCAAACTTACTTTTTTGCGGATGCACTTTCAGCACTTCACCGATTTGGAAATTTCGATAAAGCACCACAGAACCTTTATCAATACCGGACAAATCATTCGCTGATAAGGTTAAAGTGGTCTTTTTATGATCATCAATAATACCTGTCTCAGCACTTTCAATATCCTTATAAAGCGGATATTGTTTTTTCACATCGCCTTGTGGCTTAGTTTCTAGCAAACGAATGCCACCTTTTAACCAATCGCTAGGAGATCCGGCTTGTACTCGCATTCCATCTAAACCTACCGATACGTCTAAATTTGAAATCGCCACAAATTTACTATTACCGGCAACCAAATGGCGATATGGCGGATAAATAATCCCTTGGAAAGTCACGCCTTCCAAAGTTAAAGTACGTTTCAGCAATTCACCGATTTGTACGTCGTTATAGTAAATTCCCTGTCCTTGATCAACACTATATGATTGAGGAGCGGTAAAAGTTAGTGCTAATAAATTCGGACGAGAAAGCAAATAATCCGCTTCTTTTTGTACTTCAAAATCCAGTTTTGGCTCGCCTTTACCGGCATCAATATCAAAATAAATACCACGTAATAACTCACCAACTTTGCTGATCTGTTCCTTATTTAATGCAAATTTAGGTTCTTTCAGTAAAATCTTCGTCTCGCTTTTAAATAAATGAACATGATTCGGATCAATCAGCAACGTACCACGAACCATTCCTTTCTCTAACGGTTTATCCTCTAATTTAGCTTCTTTTTCATCAGAAGGCATAGATAAGGCTAAGCTGGAAAGCACTCCAATTTGTATATTTTGATAAAAAACCAGGGTTTCATTTACTTTTAAGTTCGGCATAATCGGAACAACGACATTAATTTCTTTGCCTCGTTGTGCCGATTTTAAACTTTCATATAATGTGAATTTTTGCCCTTGATCCGCAAGCTGAGAATTGTCCGGAGAATCGAACGCGACTGCACCTTGCACGACCGAAGCAATGCTATCCACATTAACCGATACGCCGGATAAACCAATATTGGCATTAATACCACTAATATTCCAAAAATGACTATCTTGCTTGACTAAATTGGCATATTTTTTATCAATAACAACATCAATTTCCACTTTCTTTTGATCGGCAGTAAAACGGTAATCCGCAATACTACCTACCGGTACTTTACGGAAATAGACACTTGCCCCCACTGTAATAGATCCTAAATCATCTGAAACTAAACGCACCAATAAATCACCATCCGCCACCGTGACTGCCGGCGGTTCTTCCTCTGCGATAAATTCATTGCTACTGTTCCCTTCTCCCGGCAATAACGTAATATAGTTACCAGAAACCAACGCATCCAGCCCTGAAACACCGGCAATGGAAGCACTTGGTTTAACCAACCAAAATTTTGTTTGTTCACGCAAGACTGATTTTGCCTCGGGATTAATCTCAGCTTGTACTTCTACTTTTTTTAAATCATCAACGAAATATACTTTTTTTACCTGACCGATTTGTAAACCTTGATAACGGATCACTGTTTTACCGGCAGTAATACCATCCCCTTCATTAAAACGAATAGTAATATGTTCTCCCTGTTCTTTAAGAATCTGGAAAAACAACAATCCGCCAATAATAAAAGCAACGATTGGCAATAGCCAAAAAGGTGAAATTTTACGAGGCTGTCGGACTTTTGCCTCTACAGGTTGTGAAATTTTATCTGTCATTAAACTAAGCTCTCTTTCAGATAGCGGTAATTTTTCCTTGAAATTTTGCAAAAAAGCCGCTTAATTTCATATCCTTTAGATAGCACAAAACCGAAGATTTAAAAAATCTTCGGTATATGCCACTTATATTGTTTATCAAAAGAATCAACTATTTTTTATCTTTTGAAGAATCGCAATGTGAAATATCACTACATTTTGCATAAAGGTATAAGCTGTGTGTAGATAATTTCATTCCGTGTTGTTCGCTAATTTCACGCTGACGACGTTCAATATCCGGATCTTTAAACTCAAAGACTTTACCACAATCCATACAAATAATATGGTCGTGTTCGCTATCTACATTTAATTCAAACGTTGCTTTATTTGCATCAAAGTTATGGCGAAGCAAAATACCAGCTTCTTCAAATTGATTTAATACACGATAGACTGTCGCTAAACCGATATCAGAACCTTGTTCTAATAAGATTTTGTAAATATCCTCAGCAGAAAAGTGCTGCATTTGTTCACGATGTTGTTGCATTAAAGCAAGGATCGTTAAACGAGGCTCGGTCACTTTTAAACCGACACTTTTTAGAAGTTTTACATTTTCTTCAGACATAACTTGCTATCCTTTATCTCTTGTATTCATTCTATGCTAATTGATCTAAGCACATCTCTTCAGTAAGTTGTTTACACCAACGGCTTACACGTTCTGCGGTTAATTCCGGTTGGCGATCTTCATCAATACATAAACCGACAAACGTATTTTCATCGACTAACGCTTGAGAAACTTCAAAATTATAACCTTCAGTTGACCAGTGACCGACAATCACACCGCCGTTCGGTTCTACGATGTCACGGATCGTTCCCATTGCATCGCAGAAATATTCCGAATAATCTTCTTGGTCACCACAGCCAAAGATAGCAACGACTTTGCCGCTAAAATCAATCTCTTTTAACGTTGGCATAAAATCATCCCAGTCTGCTTGAGATTCGCCGTAATACCAAGTCGGAATACCTAATAATAAGAAATCGTATGATTCAATATCTTCTTTAGTGCTTTTCGCAATATCACGAATATCCACTAAATTCGCACCAATTTCCTTTTGGATCATTTTTGAAATATTTTCTGTGTTACCAGTATCGCTACCGTAGAATAAACCTACCACTGCCATTTGAATTTACCTATTTCTCTAAGTCGGCAAAATTGTTGCCGATATAATCATTTAAAATCATTTCGATTAACTGTCCGCGTGTCACTCCTCGTTGGAACGCCTCCTCTTCCAAAGTCTGCACTAAGTCCGAATGTAGTTTTAATTCCACACGTTTAAGCCCGGACGAGCGATCTCGTTTGAGCTGATTGCGTTTATTGATTCTGACTTGTTGTTCCCGACTTAACGGATTAGTACGTGGTCGCCCAACTTTTGGCACGGTTGCGAACAGATCTAACGTTATACAATCTGCATCCTGTTTTGCCATTTGTTCCACACGAGATACTTAGCTATCATTCCAATAACGTTTTCTAATTGAGAATGAGAAGCTACTAACTAATGAGGTGTGAACTATACCATACTAATTTAGTCTTGGAAATTGCACACCCTAAATTTACATTGGATTTGCGGAACTTTTCAGAAAGCATAGATTTGTATTTGCTTTACAAAATTCCGTCCAAAATCAACCGCTTGTTACTCTTTAATATCGGCAAAAGTTGAATTTAACAAATTTGCCAAATCTTGCGGTGCAAGTTCTACATCTAAGCCTCGTTTACCGCCTGATACAAACATCGTTGCAAATTGTTGTGCGGAGCTGTCAATCACGGTGGTCAAACGCTTTTTCTGACCTAGCGGGCTAATTCCGCCTAGCAAATAGCCGGTCGTTTTCTGGGCAATATCTTTATCTGCCATTTCCACTTTTTTCACGCCTAGCGCACTTGCCGCTCGCTTTAAATTCAACGTATGCGAAACCGGCACAACCATCACCGCTAATTTTTTCTGATCGCCGTTTTCTGCGACCAATAACGTCTTAAATGTTTGGTTTGCATCAATACCTAATTTTTCCACCGCTTCTTGCCCAAAATTAGTGTTATTCGGATCATGTTCATAAGGATGAAGCGTATGTGCAATTTTTTGTTTTTTTAATAAATTTATTGCCAGGGTCATTAGTTTTTCCTCTTAAAAATATGTACAATTAGTCCTTTTGTGTGTGCGTTACGCTAAATTAAGCGTATAAAAAGGAGCAACTCATCTATGTCTAATTCAATTACATCAGATATCCGTTTAGCGATTGCCGCTGATTTTACCTTGTCATCGAAATTACTTGAAGCATTAGTTGATAGTGATTTGCGTTTAGACAATATTTCCGCTATCGAAATCGAACCTTTTGGTGAAGAACAATCACTTTATATGGGCAGTAAAGCAATCGAGCAAATTGCACTTGATGAAGTAAATTGGGCGGATTTCAGTCACGTTTTCTTTGCCGGTAAAATGGCACAAGCTGAAATTTTAGCACAAGCGGTACAAGCCGGTTGTATCGTACTCGATCTTTACGGCATCACGGCATTAATTGCGAATGTGCCGGTGATCGTGCCAAGTATCAATGACGAAGCGATTGAAAACTTACGTGAACGCAATATTGTTGCACTCGCTAACCCACAAATTTCACAATTAGCCTTAACCCTCAAGCCATTTTTAGCTCAGCCGTTAAGCCATATTTTTGTCACATCTTTATTACCGGCAGCATATTTCGGCGATGAAAAAGTGAAAGAACTTGCCGGTCAAACCGCTCGGTTGTTAAACGGTATTCCGTTTGATGAAAATGCGGAACGTATCGCATTTGATACCGTTCCAGCAAACGTGCAAGGCGAAGAGAAAAACTTACCGTTCTCTCGCGTCTTTGAATTACAACTTGCAAAAGTTTTACCGAATTTAACCGCTTCTACCACGTTCCATTCGGTGCAAACACCGGTCTTCTACGGTATTTCTCAAATGGTAACGTTATATTCAGAATATCAATTAGACGTTGAGAGCATTAGTGCAGAATGGCAACAACAAAACTGGCTAAATTTCCACGAAGAAAACGTGATGACTCCGGTTAAAAACGGTGAAAATGAAGAAGAAAACCAACTTCAAATTAGCCAATTATTAGCAAAATCGGAAAATGAAGTGCAATTCTGGTCTGTCGCTGACGAACAGAAATTTAGCTTAGCATTTTTAGCGGTTCAACTACTCAACTTAGTGTTGGAATACTAATTTTATCCGCCATGGAACAAAACGATAAAAGGTTGTGTTAACGCCTTGTATCGCTTTCTGTTCCATGGTTTCTTTCTTTTTATTTGAGGTTTTTATGTTAGAACGTTTGTTCCAATTATCCGCAAAAGGCTCTAATGCCAAAACAGAAATCGTGGCGGGGATTACTACCTTCTTCACCATGGTTTATATCGTTTTCGTTAACCCATCTATTCTCGGCGTTGCCGGTATGGATACCCAAGTGGTTTTCGTTACCACCTGTTTAATCGCTGCATTCGGTACGATTGCGATGGGCTTATTCAGTAATCTTCCTATCGCACTCGCACCGGCAATGGGCTTAAATGCGTTTTTCGCCTTTGTGGTAGTACAAAAATTAGGTTACTCATGGCAAGTGGGTATGGGTGCAATTTTCTTAGGCTCTGTCGGTTTATTCTTATTAACCGTTTTACAAATTCGTTATTGGTTTATGTCCGCCATTCCGCTCGGTTTACGTGTTGGTATCGGTGCTGGTATCGGGTTATTTATCGCCCTAATCGGCTTTAAAAATATGGGCTTAGTGGTCGCAAATCCGGCAACATTAGTGGCATTGGGCGATCTGCACGATCCGAAAGTGTTAATGGGCGTATTAGGTTTCTTTATCATTGTTGTTTTAGCGGCTAAAGGCTTCCATTCCGGTGTATTAATTTCTATTGCGGTAATCACAGCATTAGCTTTAATTTTTGATCCGGCGGTAAGTTTTAATGGCGTTATGTCTATGCCACCAAGTTTAGATGCAGTTATTGGTCAGGTGGATATTGCCGGTGCGTTAGATATCGGTTTACTTGGTATTATTTTCTCCTTTATGTTAGTCAACTTATTCGACTCATCAGGCACATTAATTGCGGTAACAACCAAAGCCGGTTTCGCCGATCAACAAGGTCGTTTTCCTCGTATGAAACAAGCGTTATTTGTGGACAGTACCGCTGCTATGGTCGGTTCATTTATGGGAACGTCAGCAATTAGTACTTATATCGAGAGCGGTTCAGGCGTGTCGGTTGGTGGTCGTACCGGTTTAACCGCTGTTACTGTAGGTATCTTATTCTTATTAACCATTTTCTTCTCACCGCTTGCTGGTGTCGTTCCGGCTTATGCAACCGCCGGGGCATTAGTCTTCGTAGGGATTTTAATGGCTTCAAGTTTAATTGAAGTGAAATGGGATGATTTAACTGAAGCAACTCCGGCATTTATCACGACAGCAATGATGCCATTTACTTATTCTATTACTGAAGGTATTGCATTCGGCTTTATTTCATATTGCGTGATGAAAGCTTGTACCGGTCGTTGGAAAGAAATCAATCCATCTGTTGCGGTGGTATCATTACTATTTATCGCAAAATTCGTTTGGGTGGGTTAATAACGCTTAACCACGGAATACACAAACGGCAACGTGGCTAAAAATATGCAAAATTAAACCGCTTGTTTTGTGTATTCCATATTTTTAAGGAAAATACTATGCAAAAACTCCTCTTTATCTTTAATTCTGCCCCATACGGCAACGAATCTTTCTTTAGTGGTTTACGTTTAGCATTGCAAATTCAAGAACAGCATAAAGCACAACTTAAATTGTTCTTAATGTCTGACTCAGTTACCGCAGGTTTAAGAAAACAAAATCCATCGGAAGGCTATAACCTCCAACAAATGTTAGAAATTCTCACCGCACAAGGCGCAATAATTAAACTTTGTAAAACCTGTATTAATGCACGAGGTATGACAGAGTTACCGCTTGCCGACGGAGTGGAAATCGGTACGTTAATTGAGCTGGCAGACTGGACAATCGAAGCAGATAAGGTCTTAAATTTCTAATGCAACATTTTGATGTCGTTATTATCGGTGCTGGTGCATCCGGTTTATTTTGCGCCGCACAACTCGGGCAAGCCGGCAAACGAGTCGCTGTTTTAGACTCTGGCAAAAAAATCGGGCGTAAAATTTTAATGTCTGGCGGTGGTTTTTGTAACTTTACTAATTTAGAGGTTACAGCAAATCATTACCTCAGCCAAAATAAACACTTTGTAAAATCGGCGCTGGCTCGTTATACCAACTGGGACTTTATCGCTTTAGTGGCACAATACGGTATTAGCTACCACGAAAAAGAGTTAGGACAATTATTCTGTGACGAAAGCTCGCAGCAAATTGTCGATTTACTGCAAGCGGAATGTGACAAAGGTAAAGTGGAAATCTTTTTACGACAAGCGGTCATTTCTGTCGAAAAATTTGCAAAAAATTTCCAAATTCAGACCGCTAGTGAAACCTTTGAAACCGAGCATTTAGTTATTGCTACCGGCGGCTTATCTATGCCGGCGTTAGGCGCAAGTCCTTTCGGTTATAAAATTGCCGAACAATTCAATATTCCGGTGATTCCGCCACGAGCAAGCCTTGTGCCTTTTACTTGGAAAGACTCGGACAAACATTTTGCGACACTTTCCGGCATTGCGTTACCGATTCGCGCCACTTGTGGGCAGCAAAGTTTTAGTAATCAAATGTTGTTTACTCATCGAGGTTTATCCGGCCCGGCAATTTTGCAAATTTCTAATTATTGGGACTTGGGCGAAACAGTCGAAATTGATTTGTTACCTGCTGATGACATTTCAACAATTTTGAATGAATTGCGTCAATCTTCGCCGAAATTACAGCTAAAAACCACATTAATTCGCTATTTACCGAAAAAATTAGTCGAACTTTGGTTGGAGCAAGGTGATTTCAAAGATAATGTGATTGCTCAGTTAAGCAAAGCGGAATTAACTCAGTTAGATCAACTGATTCACCATTGGCAATTTTTACCTAATGGCACAGAAGGTTATCGTACCGCCGAGGTCACAATGGGTGGCGTAGATACCGATTTTATTTCGTCAAAAACAATGCAAGCAAAACATACCGAAGGGCTTTATTTTATCGGTGAAGTGTTGGATGTGACCGGCTGGCTCGGTGGCTATAATTTCCAATGGGCGTGGTCGTCCGCTTTTGCTTGTGCGGAAAGTATTATAGAAAAATAGTCTTTATGATTAATTAACTACGGAATACGCTGAGAACACAGATATTTGGAACAAATGGATAAAAACAAAAAACGGAAGCTGATTTCTCAACTTCCGTTTTTTGTTTTAAGCTTTTAAATTAACGCGCACGGAAAATAATACGTGCTTTGCTTAAATCGTATGGCGTCATTTCTACCGTTACTTTATCACCGGTTAAAATACGGATATAGTTTTTACGCATTTTACCTGAAATATGTGCGGTAACAACGTGACCGTTTTCTAATTCCACACGAAACATTGTATTTGGTAAGGTTTCTAAAATCGTACCTTGCATCTCAATGCAATCTTCTTTAGCCATTGATTCCTCTTTAAATTAGGGTTTGGATATAAATAAAAAAACGGGGCTTATTATACTCTCATCCGTCTAAATTACAATCATTTCCAAGCGATTACTTACGTCTAAACGTACGACGACGCGAATGAAAACGCTGGGTTTGCGTCTTACTCGACAAACTCGGAAATTTAATTGGTGAATGAACGATAACCGCTTTACGGCGTAAAAAATAGTGTAAGCTACTCGCCAATAACGCCCCCACTAAAACCAAAATAATCAGCTCGCCATATAACTGATGAAAAAGTTGTTCCACTTTATTTTTGGTCGTCTGTCCGTATTTTGCATCAAAGGTCACTCGCAAAAAACCGACTAAATCCTGTTGAGCAAAAATCGGTTCAACAATTTGTTGGGTCGATTGCGGCGTATCGGTTCGTGTGCGAGTGCTTAATAAGGTTTTTAAATCTTGTGCGTTATGGCTTTGAGCAATTAAAGTGCCGCTCGGAGAATATAAATTCGCATCAATCACAAATTCTTCTTTAGCAAAAGTATCTAACGCATCAACCAACTCATCATTTTTGGCATTTTTCACTAACATTAGAGAAAATAAATTCGCTTGTTGACGCACTAATAAATGCGACAAATTAGATACCTGATTAACGCTTGCTAATTGAGAACCTAATTTAAATTGATTGATACCGCTTAAAATCACGCTAATCACAAGTAAGCACACTATACAAGTGGAAACAAGCAAACCAATTTTTATAAGTTTTTCACGGGTTAAATACATAGATTAATTGCTAATAAATAGTTGATAATAGATAATTCAAGCACGCATTATCTATGCTCAATTCCAAAATGTCTATTAAAAAGAGAACAGTATGCCAAACACTATTTTTATCTTTGCTAAGCAACTAAATGAGCAACAAATTCAACAATTTGCGCTACAAAACGATGCAACATACATAAAACAAGCGGTTTATTTAGGCTATAACCTTGCCTTTTTTGAAACAAATTTGACCGCTTGCGATTTACGTGTAGCGGCAAGCCAAATAGCCGCAGATGTGGCGGATTTATCCATTGTACCGAATCTTAAAGAAGCCGGTCTATTGGTGATGGATATGGACTCTACTGTAATCAAAATCGAGTGTATTGATGAAATTGCTAAGTTAGCCGGTTCCGGTGAAATCGTTTCAGCAATTACGGCTAGTGCGATGCGAGGCGAACTGGATTTTGAGCAAAGTTTACGTAAACGGGTTGGTACGCTGGAACATGCACCGGAAAGCATTTTGCAAACTGTACGAGAAAAGCTACCGCTTATGGATGGCTTTGAGCAAATGGTCAGCGAATTAAAAGCACACGGCTGGAAATTAGCGATTGCTTCCGGCGGTTTTGACTATTTTGCTGATTATTTAAAAGAGAAATATCAGTTGGATTATGCAGTTTCTAATCAACTAGAAATTATTGACGGCGAGTTAACCGGTGTCGTATTAGGAAAAGTGGTAGATGCACAATATAAAGCGGAAACTTTAACCAAGTTGGGTGAACAATTTCATATTCCACAAACTCAATGGGTAGCGATTGGGGACGGGGCGAATGATTTACCAATGATCAAAACCGCATCATTAGGTGTTGCCCTACACGCCAAACCAAAAGTTCAAGAACAGGCGAAATTTGTGATAAACTTCGGTGACTTAAGCGCATTGTGTGTGTTACTTAATGCTAAAAATCTTTATCTATAATCCAACGATATTAATACCGAGTGTGTTAGCATCGTTTTAAGAATGAGGAATAAAAAATGCCATCTTTTGATATTGTTTCTGAAATTACCATGCACGAAGTACGTAATGCGGTAGAAAATGCTAACCGTGTGTTAAGCACACGCTATGATTTCCGTGGCGTGGAAGCCGTTATTGAGCTTAACGAAAAAAACGAAAGCGTAAAATTGACGACTGAATCTGATTTCCAATTAGAACAATTAATTGAGATTTTAATCGGTTCTTGTGTAAAACGTGGTATCGAACACAACTCGCTTGATATTCCAAGTGAGGCGGAACACCACGGTAAACTTTACTCGAAAGAGATTAAACTTAAACAGGGTATTGAAACCGAAATGGCGAAAAAGATCACCAAATTGATCAAAGATTCAAAAATTAAGGTTCAGACCCAAATTCAGGGCGAACAAGTACGTGTCACCGGGAAATCTCGTGATGATTTACAAGCGGCGATTCAGTTAGTAAAAGGGGCGGAACTTGGTCAACCGTTCCAATTTAATAACTTCCGTGACTAAGTTTCACCCATCAATAAGCGGTTGAATTTAATCCATTTTTTGTAAATGATAAGAGGTGTAATATGTCAGACGAACCAAAAGGATGGTTTAAAAAAGCCCTCGCAAAATACGATAAATTTTGTGAGGAACTTGGTGTCAATCAAGGTGCTTGTCGAGGTTGCGTCCCCGTTGTGAAATTCGATCCGGAAAAAGAATCGGATAAGAAAGAAACAACCGAGAAAAAATCATCTTAATCCTACTGCTTAATCCTCCTTGACTAATTTTAGTCGGGGAGGATTTTTTCATATTCACTCTTTTGAATAATAACGAAAGTCTTTCAGTTTTATTTTGGAGAATCAAATGTCTATAACAGCTCAATTTTCAGCACTTTTTGAAACGTCCTTACAACATTATTGTGAAGAACGTTCTCTTAGCCCACAACAATTATCCGAACAGCAATGGTATCAGCTAGTGGCACAAGTCGCACACCAAGCCGCTTTACAATTTTTTCCAAAAAATGCACCGCTTACCGATACTCGTAAAGTGAATTACCTTTCAATGGAATTTTTAGTCGGACGCTTACTCGGTAATAACTTACAGAACCTCGGTGTATATCAATATGTAGTAGATGAAGTGGCGAAATACGGTAAAACGTTAGTCGATATTTTAGAACAAGAAACTGATCCAGCATTCGGTAACGGTGGCTTAGGTCGTCTTGCCGCTTGCTATTTAGATTCTATGGCAAGCATTGCTCAACCGGCTGTTGGCTATGGCTTACATTATCAATACGGCTTATTCAAACAAAGTTTTGACTGGGCTGGCAGACAATATGAAGAAGGCGATGCGTGGGGACGTGATTTCTTCCCATTACAGTCACACCGTGCGGATTTCCGCCAAGCGGTCGGTTTTGCCGGCGAAGTTCATCATATTGCCGGCGACAAATATGAATGGCAACCGGCATGGACGGTTTACGGCGAAGCGTTTGACTTACCGGTGGTCGGTTATAAAGGCGTACAACAACCATTACGCTTATGGCAAGGTTATAGCGAAACCGCTTTTGATTTAGCAAAATTCAATGACGGTGATTATTTAGATTCGGAATCTAGCGTCATTGATGCTTCAAAAATTACCAAAGTGCTTTATCCGAACGATAACCATCAAAACGGTAAAGAATTACGCCTAATGCAGCAATATTTCCATTGTGCTTGTTCAGTCGCAGATATTCTCAAAAACCATCTAGCAAAAGGCAGAACACTTGAGCAATTAGCTGAATTTGAAGTGATTCAATTAAATGACACCCACCCCGCAATTGCGATTCCTGAGTTAATGCGTTTATTACTCGACCAATACGGTTACAGCTGGGAAAAAGCGTGGGCAATCTGTTCAAACGTATTCGCTTATACCAACCACACCCTGTTACCGGAAGCGCTAGAACAATGGGATCAAAACCTTGTTGCTAAACTATTACCTCGTCATTTGATCATCATTGAACGCATTAATCTTGAGCTTTACCAACAAGTCAAAGCCTGTTTTAGTGAAGATGAATTAGCTAATGTATGGGACGAAACAGCAATTATCGCCAATAACCGTGTACGTATGGCGAACCTTTGCGTGGTGGGGTCATTTGCAGTGAACGGCGTGGCACAAATTCACTCTGATTTAGTAGTAAGTGATTTATTCCCAGCGTATGCAAAACTCTTTAACGGCAGATTCCATAATGTGACGAACGGTATTACGCCTCGCCGTTGGATTCGCCAAGCTAACCCGTTATTAAGTACATTACTCGATCAACATATTGAAGGCGACTGGACACAGAATTTAGAATTGTTACGCCAAATCGAACCACTTGCAGAAAATGCAGCATTTCAGACCGCTTACGCTGAGATTAAGCAACAAAATAAACAAGCATTGGCAAAAGTGATTGAAGAAACGTTGGGTATTCAAGTCAATCAAAATGCGATTTTTGACGTACAAATCAAACGTTTCCACGAATATAAACGTCAGCACCTCAATCTATTGAATATTATTGCGACTTACCAAGAATTGAAAGCTAATCCGAATATGGACTTTGTACCGCGTGTCTTTATTTTTGCCGGTAAAGCTGCACCGGGTTATTTTATGGCGAAACAAATTATTCAAGCGATTAATAACGTGGCACACGTCATCAACCACGATCCAGATATGCAAGGCAAATTACAAGTGGCATTTTTACCGAACTACAGCGTAAGTCTGGCGGAAAAAATCATTCCGGCGGCAGATGTTTCCGAACAAATTTCACTTGCCGGTAAAGAGGCTTCCGGTACCGGTAATATGAAATTAGCCCTAAACGGCGCAATTACCTTAGGCACGCTTGACGGTGCGAATGTGGAAATTGCCGAATTTGCCGGTGAGGAAAATGTCGTGATTTTTGGTCATACGGTGGAATCTGTACGTGAATTACGTGAAAAAGGCTATGTTTCTCGTGAATATTACGAACAAGATGAAGTATTACGCAAAGCGATTGATGCATTAGCAGACGGCTCATTTGCCGGTGGCGATAAAGAAATCTTTGAACCTCTTGTTTATGATTTGCTAAACAAAGACTATTTCTGCGTATTAGCCGATTTTGCTAGCTACCGTGCAGCACAACAAGAAGTGGCAAAACGTTATCAAAATCAGACCGCTTGGTTAAAATCAACGATTCTGAACACCGCTCGCCTCGGCAGCTTTAGCTCAGACCGTTCAATTCGAGATTACCAAGCTCGTATTTGGAAAAAATAATCAATTTTAATCTCTCAACAATCATTAACGGGTGTTTTAACAACACCCGTTTTTTATGCAATCGAATTTATTTTTAGCTTAAATGAAAAAATAATAAATTTAGAGTGTAGTTTATAAGCAATCCTTTTAGATTATAAATTTTGATTTATATCAATAGAATAAGTAAATAAATGTATATAAACTGTAAAATTGCCGGGGGGGGGGTAGACTTACATAAACTTAAAAATATAATGCAAAATTCCTAAAAAATACTTTAAATTATTTTTTAGGGTTTATCTTTAATAGGATAATTCTATTGCAATAATAGATTGATAATTGTTCAATAATCTTATTGGCGAACAAGTTTTATTAATTAATCCATCTTTTAATAGTATTTGACTATTAATAAGGTAATCACTATTTATCGAATCAGCTATTCTCAGTCAGTAAATGACAGAAGAATCTGACAACTCTTTACATTTTAAAGAGAGAGAGAAACACAATGAATAAAATTTTTAAAGTGATTTGGAATCACGGCTTACAACAATTTGTAGTAACCTCAGAGTTATCAAAATCAAAGGGTAAGGCATCGAGTACAACAGATGTCCGTGTTGAGCCGACTTTGAGCTTATCTATCAATAAAGGGCTAACACTATCTGCTCTTGCAATTGCGACTGCACTTATTTCATTAACTCCTGGTGCAAAAGCAGCAACTGCTGTATCTGGTGACTCTCAAGTAGGGTTAGATATTGGAGGTGTAAGACAATGGGCAAACCTAAAAACTAGCCTTATCTCTAATGGTCAAACTGTACATTTAGAAACAATAGCAAGTAGCGTTGCTTTAGGTGTAAATGCCAAAAGTGCAACCCAAACTGATATTGTAATCGGTGATGCAAAAACAACTTCTACTAAAGGTTATAACGTAGTATTAGGTAATGGGGCTATTGCGGAAAGTAACGCTGTTAGTGCAAATGTGATTGGTAATAATGCCAAAGCAACTGAATATCGTGCAAATGCGATAGGTACTTATGCGGAAGCAAAAGGTAGGAGTTCTAATGCAATTGGTGATCAAGCAAAAGCTAATGTAGAAAACTCAACTGCTATCGGTACAGGTGCAACTGCAAATCAAGTTAACAGCGTTGTATTAGGTAACGGCTCTAATGATAGAGCGGCAACTAAAGAGTCTAGCTCAAAAACCGGTAATATTACTTATAAGGATTACCAAGGTAGTAATCCTACTGGTGTAATGAGTGTTGGTAATTCGACTGCTCCACGCCAATTAATTAATGTTGCTGCAGGTAAAGTATCGGCAACTTCAACCGATGCGATCAACGGTTCACAACTTCACGCAGCTCAACAAGTCATCAATAATGTGGCAACATCTGTTGCAACCAGTCTAGGTGGCGGTTCAAAAGTGAATACAGACGGTACGGTTTCAGCCCCTTCTTATACATTAACTTCAAATCCGTCAGCTGCTGCGAAACAAACCACCAATAATATAGGTGCGGCATTATCAACACTTGATACAGCCGTAAACCAACCATTAACTTTTACCGGTAATTCAGGTTCAACAACACAAAAATTAGGATCAACCTTAAATATTTCAGGCACACTTGCAACAGGTGGTTCAAGTCAAAATGTAAGAACACAAGCAACAAACGGTAAAGTAGAGATCCTTTTCTCCGAAACACCTACATTTAATAGTGTAACAATTAACAACCCTCCAACAGCAGGTAACCAAGCAACAACCAAAAACTATGTTGATGCGGGTAGAACGGCAGTTCATGCAGGTAGCAATACTATTGTTACCTCACAACAAGATCCTAAAACAAATAAAACAACCTATACTGTACATTCATTAAGCACTTCGCCATTTGAATATGCAACGAAAGATGCTAAAGAGCCTTTAGTCCAAATTAATGGAAAATTATATAAAAAGGATCAGGTTAATCCTGATGGTTCATTAAAACCAGGAGCAACTGAATATACTGGTGACGTTGTCATTAAACCTCGTGGTACAGCAACTACTAAAGAAGAATTAACCAACTTACTTAACGGGAATGTAACTAATGGTTCTAGCGATGCAATTACCGGTGATCAGTTATACAATTATGTCAATGTAAATGGTAAACCTGCAACAAATAAAGACGGTAAAGTCAACTTTATTAATGGTACAAATACCGAGGTTAAAGTAACCCCTAACGGTGAAATTTCTTATAACGTATTAACTACTACTCCAACCGTTACCGGTGGTAAATTTAATCCTATTTCAGGTACTGATGGTAATAAATTTGTTACGGCAAATGATATCGTTAATACAGTAAATAGCTTAGGTTGGTATGTTACAACGGGTAAAAGTGGTACAGGACAAAATAATGGTGCAACTAATCACTTAGTTAAAGCAGGCGATACAGTAAAAATTATCGCAGGCGATAATATCAAAGTAGATCAAGCCGATGGTTCAATTACTATTTCTTCTACAGTTAAAGAAGGTCCAAAAGGCGAACAAGGTGAGAAAGGTGATCCGGGTCAAAACGGCACATCAATTACTATCACTAAAACTGAAAAAACACCGGATGGAACGAAAGTTACATTCTCAGACAATAGCTCAATCGAAATTAAAGATGGTGAGAAAGGTGATCCAGGTGTAGCTGGTGCTAAAGGTGAAAAAGGTGATCCGGGCGTAGCTGGTGCTAAAGGTGAAAAAGGTGATCCGGGCGTAGCTGGTGCTAAAGGTGAAAAAGGCGACAAAGGTGAAACCGGCGCAACTGGTGCTAAAGGTGAAAAAGGCGACAAAGGTGAAACCGGCGCAACTGGTGCTAAAGGTGAAAAAGGTGATCCGGGCGTAGCTGGTGCTAAAGGTGAAAAAGGCGACAAAGGTGAAACTGGCGCAACTGGTGCTAAAGGTGAAAAAGGCGACAAAGGTGAAACCGGCGCAACAGGTGCTAAAGGCGATAAAGGCGAAACTGGTGCAACAGGTGCCAAAGGCGATAAAGGTGAAGATGGTAAATCTGCAACCGCTAATGTGAAAGATAACGGTGACGGTACACACACTGTAACTATCAATAATCCAGACGGCACCTCTACTACGACTACTGTGAAAGATGGTGCGAAAGGTGACAAAGGCGATAAAGGTGAAGATGGTAAATCTGCAACCGCTAATGTGAAAGATAACGGTGACGGTACACACACTGTAACTATCAATAACCCTGATGGTACATCTACCACAACTACTGTGAAAGATGGTGCGAAAGGTGACAAAGGCGATAAAGGTGAAGATGGTAAATCTGCAACCGCTAATGTGAAAGATAACGGTGACGGTACGCACACTGTAACTATCAATAACCCTGATGGTACATCTACCACAACTACTGTGAAAGATGGTGCGAAAGGTGACAAAGGCGATAAAGGTGAAGATGGTAAATCTGCAACCGCTAATGTGAAAGATAACGGTGACGGTACGCACACTGTAACTATCAATAATCCAGACGGCACCTCTACTACGACTACCGTGAAAGACGGTAAAGATGGTAAGTCTGCAACGGCTGATGTGAAAGATAACGGTGACGGTACACACACTGTAACTATCAATAACCCAGACGGCACCTCTACTACGACTACTGTGAAAGATGGTGCGAAAGGTGACAAAGGCGATAAAGGTGAAGATGGTAAATCTGCAACCGCTAATGTGAAAGATAACGGTGACGGTACGCACACTGTAACTATCAATAATCCAGACGGCACCTCTACTACGACTACTGTGAAAGATGGTGCGAAAGGTGACAAAGGCGATAAAGGTGAAGATGGTAAATCTGCAACCGCTAATGTGAAAGATAACGGTGACGGTACACACACTGTAACTATCAATAACCCTGATGGTACATCTACCACAACTACTGTGAAAGATGGTGCGAAAGGTGACAAAGGCGATAAAGGTGAAGATGGTAAATCTGCAACCGCTAATGTGAAAGATAACGGTGACGGTACGCACACTGTAACTATCAATAATCCAGACGGCACCTCTACTACGACTACCGTGAAAGACGGTAAAGATGGTAAGTCTGCAACGGCTGATGTGAAAGATAACGGTGACGGTACACACACTGTAACTATCAATAACCCAGACGGCACCTCTACTACGACTACTGTGAAAGATGGTGCGAAAGGTGACAAAGGCGATAAAGGTGAAGATGGTAAATCTGCAACCGCTAATGTGAAAGATAACGGTGACGGTACGCACACTGTAACTATCAATAATCCAGACGGCACCTCTACTACGACTACCGTGAAAGACGGTAAAGATGGTAAGTCTGCAACGGCTGATGTGAAAGATAACGGTGACGGTACACACACTGTAACTATCAATAATCCAGACGGCACCTCTACTACGACTACTGTGAAAGATGGTGCGAAAGGTGACAAAGGCGATAAAGGTGAAGATGGTAAATCTGCAACCGCTGATGTGAAAGATAATGGTGACGGTACGCACACTGTAACTATCAATAACCCTGATGGTACATCTACCACAACTACTGTGAAAGATGGTGCGAAAGGTGACAAAGGCGATAAAGGCGATAAAGGTGAAGATGGTAAATCTGCAACCGCTAATGTGAAAGATAACGGTGACGGTACACACACTGTAACTATCAATAATCCAGACGGCACCTCTACTACGACTATCGTGAAAGACGGTAAAGAGGGTAAGTCTGCAACGGCTGATGTGAAAGATAACGGTGACGGTACGCACACTGTAACTATCAATAATCCAGACGGCACCTCTACTACGACTACTGTGAAAGATGGTGCGAAAGGTGACAAAGGCGATAAAGGTGAAGATGGTAAATCTGCAACCGCTAATGTGAAAGATAACGGTGACGGTACACACACTGTAACTATCAATAACCCTGATGGTACATCTACCACAACTACTGTGAAAGATGGTGCGAAAGGTGACAAAGGCGATAAAGGTGAAGATGGTAAATCTGCAACCGCTAATGTGAAAGATAACGGTGACGGTACGCACACTGTAACTATCAATAATCCAGACGGCACCTCTACTACGACTACCGTGAAAGACGGTAAAGATGGTAAGTCTGCAACGGCTGATGTGAAAGATAACGGTGACGGTACACACACTGTAACTATCAATAACCCAGACGGCACCTCTACTACGACTACTGTGAAAGATGGTGCGAAAGGTGACAAAGGCGATAAAGGTGAAGATGGTAAATCTGCAACCGCTAATGTGAAAGATAACGGTGACGGTACGCACACTGTAACTATCAATAACCCTGATGGTACATCTACCACAACTACTGTGAAAGATGGTGCGAAAGGTGACAAAGGCGATAAAGGTGAAAATGGTAAATCTGCAACTGCTGATGTGAAAGATAATGGCGACGGTACTCACACTGTAACCATCAATAATCCAGACGGCACCAAGTCTGAAACTGTTGTAAAAGATGGCAAAGACGGCAAGTCTGCAACCGCTGATGTGAAAGACAATGGAAACGGTACGCATACTGTAACGATCACAAATCCAGATGGAACTAAGATCAGTACGGTTATTAAAGATGGTGAAAAAGGAAAAGACGGTAAAGACGGCAAAGATGGAAAATCTGTAACAGCTGAGGTTGTCGACAATAAAGACGGTACTCATACTGTAACCGTCACTAACCCGGATGGCTCAAAAACTAGGACGACCGTGAAAGACGGTAAAGATGGTAAAGCTGCAACTGCTGAAGTTATTGATAATAATGATGGATCACACACAATTGTAATTACTAACCCTAACGGCGATAAATCTGAAAGTATCGTATATAACGGTAAAGACGGCAAAGATGGTAAGGACGGTATTAACGGAGGCAAAGGAGGTTCAGGTAGCTGGCAATTAACTGTAAATCAGGATCAAACCAATAGTTCTGTTGTAAATGAAACTGATAATACGGTTGACTTTGGTAATAACGACGGCAACTTAGTTGTGACTAAAGACGGTAACAATGTTAAAACTGATCTGAATAATACTGTAAATATCGCAGGTAAAGGGAAAGACGGTAAGGTTAACATCAAAGATAAAGATGGTAACGATCGTATTACACTAGATGGTCAAGACGGTTCTATCGGTATTACCGGTAAAGACGGATCGACAGCGAATATTACGGTTAAGAAAGGTAATACTAAAACACCTAACGGTAATAACCCGACTCGCATAACTTATAACGACGGCAACAAAAACTATGAAGTTGCAACCACTGAAGACGGCTTATCATTCAAAGGAGATAACCCGAAAGTAACTGTTAAACGTAGACTTGGCGATACACTTACTATTAAAGGTGGTGCAGATAGCAACAAGTTAACCAATAACAATATCGGTGTAATCGCAAATGAAGACGGCTCAATGTCTGTTAAATTAGCGAAGGACGTTGATTTAGGAAACGACGGTAGCGTGAAAATTGGTGATACAAGCATTAATAACAATGGTATCTCAATTAAGAACGGACCAAGTGTAACTAAATCGGGTATTAACGCAGGTAATCGTACGATCAATAATGTTGCTCCGGGCGTGAAAGGTACTGACGCAGTAAACGTAAATCAATTAAAACAAGGTCTTGGCAATGTTCATAACCATGTAAACAATGTTGATAAGAAACTACGTGCAGGTATTGCTGGTGCAATGGCTTCGGGCGGTTTATACCACGCAACTTTACCGGGTAAATCAATGGTTGCTGCAGGTGCTTCTAATTACAGAGGTGAAAGTGCAGTAGCAGTAGGTTACTCACGTTTATCTGATAATGGTAAAGTCGGTGTGAAATTCTCTCTTAATACAAATACGAGAGGCGATACTGGTGCTGTGGGTAGCATTGGCTATCAATGGTAATCCGATAAATCGAGTGATTTAATCACTTTATGAATTAAAATCCGTATCTGAACAATCAAATATTTGATTGAGTCAGGTGCGGATTTTTTTAGGCATATTAGTCCAAAAGGTTGGTAAAGATCACTGAAAATAATCATTACCAACCTTTTTGTCTACTATGCTTTTTTTGGCTAAATACTTCAATAATAGGGATATCTCTCACTATATAAGAGCATTATCTGTCTGACTCAAAACATAAAGTTTGTGATTAACTATACCCCATCATTCGCAATAAACTACGTGTATATTCAATCGCTTCACTACGATTTGCCACACCAATTTTTTGATACAAATTCCGAATATGTGTTTTAATCGTCGTGATTGCCACCACCAATTCTTGTGAAATCTGCTCATTACTGTAGCCTGAGTAAATTAAACCGAGAACTTGCCATTCTCTCGCAGTAAGCGGACTAATTTTGAGTAGTTCCGGTACTTGTGGATTCTTCAGTAAGTTAGCGACAAATTCTTCATCAAAATAGGCAAATTTATGGCGATTATGCTGGTTAATACTTCGCAAAATAAATTGTGCTTTATGAGTCGAAAGTTCATCCAACACATTGATTTGCAGTAACTGGCGAATTTGCTGTGCCATTAAATCCCCCTCAATCACAAAAGCACTGATAAAATTAGTTTGCTGAGTTAAATTTAATGCTCTAATCAAATCTTGTTGTGCTAAATCCATTCTACCTTGGCGATAAAATACTCGATTACGCAAAATCAATGCCCTCTGCGTATCACTGATTAAATTAAAGGTCGCCGAAGTCTGTAGCAAGCGATTAAGTATATGCAAAGCTTGTTCAAAATTATCCTGCAACAAATAACAACGTGCGATATTTCGCCATTGTCGTTGTAAAAAGTGGTTATTATCTTGTTCCGGAAAACTAACTTGCGTCAACCAACTTTCCAAATGTGATTTATCATCACTGATTTGCCAATACAGTATTTGTACTTCATCAAAAGTCGAACGCCAATCCCAATGTACTGCGTGAGAGATAATTAAATCACGACACTGCTCTATTAAACGCCCTGCGTTGGTTAAATCGCCTTTGGTCAATGACACTTTTGCCAACAACGCTAAACAATGTGCCTGTTCACCCTCTTTTTCTAAAACTTCGATACCCGCATTTGCCATTGCTTCCGCTTGGTCTAAATGGTGCCATTCCCATAAAATTTGCCCTTTTAAACGCAATAAGAACTCGTGCATCGGAATCTGGTGCAAATGTTGTGCTTGTAACGTAGTATCTTTTAGCAAATCATAAGCTGACTGCCAAAAACCTTGTGCCGATAAAATCTCCGCTTGTTGCAGCTTCGACCATAACCACTGATGATAGGCTCGTTGCTCTAATGCCATTTTTTCCACTTTTTGCATTTGAGCCAATCCCTCTTTCAAATAGCCTCGACAATGTTGTGCCTCTCCGATAATCGAATTCGCAACAATTTGTGCATAACCGAAATCGGTTGATAAATGCACTAATGCCTGTTTAGCTAAATTATAGGCTTGCTCATCATTGCCCTCATTAATCGCCACCTGTGCTTTTAACGCATCGAAACGGGCTTGTAAATCGACAACAAGCGGTTGATTCGGCTGAAATTTTTGCAAAATACCGGACACTTCCTGATGACGATGTTGGCTCTGTGCGAGCCACGCTTTTAGCAACACGAGGTTTGAGTCTTGCCAAAGTTGCTCCGCCGGCAATAACGCCAAACAATCTTCTAATAACTTGAGCTGCCCATGATGAAATAACGACCAGCCGTATTCTTGTAAAATGGTATACAGTGTATGAGAGTCTTCCAACATCTGTGCGTGATAAAGTGCTTCGGAACCATAGCCCAATTTTAGCCACATCATTGCCGCAGTTTTATGTAATTCTTGCCATTCGCTCGGCAATTCCAAACGACAGCTCTGAGCTAGATAAGAGGCTAAAATCGGATGGAATTTCCACCAAATCTCACCGTCATCATATAGGATCCGTTGAATAAACAGCCCCATTTTCTCTAGTTCGTCCAGCTTTTTAATGCCGTTCTCATCTTGTGTCAAAGCTAATATCAGTTTTTCATTCATTGAACGTAAAATCGCACAACGCTGCATAAATAATTTCATTTCCGGATCAACATAATGAAACACTTCTTCGTTCAAATAATCAGCGATATGTTGTTGATTCAGTTTTACAAATAATTTTTCCGGCGAGCGTAGTAATTCCGGGTTTTGCTTCACTGCAAAACTGACTAACTGCAAGGCGGTTGCCCAACCCTCAACCCGATCACAAAGTGAAAAGACTTCATCATCTGTGAGTGGTTCGTTAAATTTCAGTGCGAAAAATTGACGCGTTTCGGTTGGGGTAAAAGCGAGCTGATGCACATCAATTTCTAATAATTGTTCGTGAATACGTAAATTGGTAATACTTAATGGAGGTGTTAAGCGTGACAATACAATCAAGCTCATTGTTGACGGTTGGTGCTTTAGCCAAAAACGAAGTGCATCGTGGATTTCCGTATTTTCGATATGATGATAATCATCGATCACTAAATAGAAATGGCTATGTACTTGAGAAAGTTGAATCAATAATTGTGAGAAATAATCTATTAAATTATTTTGGTAAGTCACACCGACAAAAGATAAATCGGCCGCATGCGAAAGTGCTGCGGTAAAATAAGCGGAAAACTGTTCGGTTTTATTATCGCTTTCATCAAGTGAGTACCAACCGATACGTTGATTTTTAACTAATTGTTTTTCTTTCCATTGGCAAACCAACGTGGTTTTACCGTAACCTGCCGGTGCAATGACCAACGTCATAGGATAAAACTCCGCTTGATTTAATTCATTTAATAATAACGTTCGTTCTACAGTTTCGCTTACTTTTATCATTTGATTTGCTTTACTTGAAATCAATTTAGTCGGGATTAATCTTGAAAACGTTGGCTGCATCTTACCTCCACTACATAATTATAAGTAGATTCTAACAATTTTCCGGCTTTGAGGATAGCGAGTATAAAAAAGCCACTGAGAGCAAGGACACCCTCAATGGCAAAAATAAAAATGAAAAAAACATCTATTTTTTGGAAGAAACCTGTTTTAAGAAAATTTGTCTGGGCATTGAAAGACCTAACTGTTCCGCTTCATTCACTAGATTCATTGCCTTATTAATATCATTGTTTTTTAATGCTTGCGTAACTGCCTCATTAAAATATTGTTCTGTCGTTTTTTCTACCGTTTTCGGTTTTGCAGTTTTTTGTGTATTTTTAACCGCTTGTACTTCACTACCGACCGTTTGAGCCGCAGTCGGTTTTGATTCAAATAATGCACCGCCGTTAACTACATTGCCTAAACCAACAAACTGCGTATTTTGCACGCCATCTACATTAATCTGAATTAGTCCCGAATTGCTATGTTTTACCGTTAAGTCCGCAATCGCAGGCGGTTGGTTACCTTTGGCTTTTTCATATAATTTTGCCGGATGAGTAAATTTAGTCTGTCCGACAAGATCTTTTTCTGTGGTATAGATCAGTAAGTAAATGAAATCTTGTCCAGTTGTCGGCGTTAAACTTAATTCTGCTTGAATTTGTCCGCCTTCAAAGCCTCGTTCTTCCACGACTTTAAATTGTGATGCCGGATAAGTGAGTGATTCATTAAAATTTGCATCCAATACTAAAATATTAGGAATAAAAATATGATCATTGTTAACCACTAAACTGCTTACTTTGATCTTTAAAGTCCCTTGATTTGCCGGAATTTTATAACCGATTACAGCACTGTTAGTACCGGATAAGGTTTGACTAAACGAACGGATCTGCTTTTCCGACAATTCGCTAATCATTTTTTGGGAGAAAGTGACATCTTGCCAACCAAAACGACTAAGTTCCGTTTTTGAGGGTGTACCAGCAATAGCAACTGATGCAAATAATACACTTGATAAAAATACTGCGATTTTGGTTTTCATAAATGCCTCTCTAAAAATTACCTGTTACATCATATAAAGGGGCGTAATATATACGCCCCAAATGGCTAAATTACCACCATGCTTCAAATTGAACACCACCGATAAATTCGCCGTCTTTTGCTTTATAGCCAGCGTTTGTACGATTTGCCGTGTTAAATTTGTCGTTCCAATGTGCATAAGTACCGAATACACGGATTGCAGGGCGAGCCCAAATACTGTTACCCGCTTGCCATTGTTGTGCAATGGTATATTTCATTAGATCATTTTTCTTACCGGTTGCTTGATCTTTAATACGGTCATAACCCACTTCTAATAAGGTACTCATTGTATCGTTCCATTTATACATTGGACGAACACCTGCAGAGTACCAAGTTTTACCTCGTTTATTATCTAAGTCTGTTTTTTCGTAGATTAACGCATACATTACTTCTACTTTATCGCTTGCTTGCACAACACCTTGATTGATTAAACGAAGCATATCGCCTTTATTATTTGCAGAACCGCCTTGTGAGTGACCTGTACTCCACGATGTCATTGCATCTTTAGCATATTGTGCGGTAAATTTATTGAAACCACCGAAGAAGTTGCCTTGAGTATGTTCAATAGTTGCCATATAACCATGTTTGGTCGCATCTTTTTCATAGATTGCACCGTCTTTAGTATGTGCATTACCAAAGTCAAAACCAATTTCTAATGAACCGTCTTTATTCGTTTCAAGACCGGCTAAACGGATATCGAATACATCGTTGTAAACATCTTTATTTTTATCTTGGCTACTTTGCCATTTTTTAGTCATTGGATCATATTTCCAACTATACGCACCATCTTTTTCAGTATTACGAGTTACCGCTAAAGAGAGCTTACCGAAACCAAGGTCAATATTTTCAACCCCAGCGCCCGGACCTGAAATATCCCAGTAGTAGAAGTCATTCATATGTACATCGTGACGTTGGTAGAAACGTTTACCTGCCCACAATGTAGCACCCGGTAAACTGTCTGCAAAGTTTTTGAATTGTACATTTACTTCACGAAGTGCCGGATCTGTTGCTTCCCAGTCAACTTGTTGATTAACAGAATAAGCAACATTAGTATCTAAATAAATAGATTTTTCGCCATTTTTATAAAGCTCTTGACCTAATTTCAATTCAGTATAGGTTTCTGCTTCATTACCTAAACGGTATTTTGAACCGCCACCATTCACAGTAAATGCAGATTGTTCACCGCCACCAGAAGTCCAGCCGATACCGGAACGTGCGTAACCGTGGAAATCAACCGCTAAGGCACTAGTTGAGAGTAAAGCACTTGAAACTAAAGTTGCTAACATCGTTTTATTGAGGTTCATAGGAAGCTCCTTCTCTTTTCAGATAGTTTTTTTCATTATTAACGTTTAAGGGAAGCCCTTAATCACATTTATACGCCCTGTTCGACAAATAAACGTTTACATGCCGTACCATCTTCACGGAAAAGATGGCAACGATTCGGGTTAATACCAATTGACATTGAGTCGCCTTCTTTCACTAATACAATGTCGTTTTGACGATAAACAAGGCTTTGTTTGATCGGTGGCATTTCAATATGTACTTGGGTTTCATTACCTAATTGTTCCACCACTTTTACCGTGCCGGAAATACTGACTTCACTTTGTTCACTCGGTAATAAATGTTCGGGACGGATACCGAGCGAAAGATTATCGCCGACCTGTACGCCAGCACTTTCCACCGGAACCCAGAAATTTAAATGGGTTGAATCCGGTAATTCAATTTTTACACCGCCCTCACGTACATCTATCACACGTACCGGCAAGAAATTCATTTTAGGCGAACCGATAAACCCTGCCACAAAGCGGTTTGCCGGATAGTGATAAAGTTCTAACGGTTTTCCTACCTGAGCAACGTTGGTTGCCAGATTACTACCTGCAGAAAGTGCTTGTAACACCACAATCTTATCCGCAAGCGTCATCGCTTCGATTTGGTCGTGCGTGACATAAATCATCGTTCTGCCCAGTTTTTTATGTAATTTCGAGATCTCAACACGCATTTGCACACGTAATGCAGCATCTAAGTTTGAAAGCGGTTCGTCTAATAAAAATACTTCCGGCTGTGAAACTAAAGTTCGTCCAATCGCAACACGCTGACGTTGTCCACCGGATAATTCTTTCGGCTTGCGATTTAGTAAATGAGCGAGTTGTAGAATTTCTGCAACTTGGTTAACACGTTGGTCGATTTCTTCTTTTTTAGCACCGGCAAGTTTTAAGCCGAACGACATATTTTCCGCTACGGAAAGATGCGGATATAATGCGTAAGATTGGAATACCATACCGATATTTCGATTTGCCGGCGGCACGTCATTCATTCGCTTCTCGCCAATAAACAAATCGCCGGAAGTAATTTCTTCCAATCCTGCAATCATACGTAACACGGTTGATTTACCGCAGCCTGACGGACCAACAAAAACAACAAATTCGCCGTCTTTAATTTCTAAATTAACATCTTTAGAAATATGCACATTGCCATACGATTTGCATACGTTTACTAATCGAACATCGGTCATGTTTTTGTCCTCTCGCTTTAAATTTGCTATGTAGTTTACGCATTTCTCTTTTTTCCACATCATACTTTCAGTAATTTTTTTCTTTCTGCAACTCAATGTTTTTATTCTATTTTTCTACCTTTTTTGTGAGTTTGATCACAAAAAACACCCTAGATTTTGTGATCCGCTTCACAAAAGTTTTAAACTTTAAAAAATATGTGAACTACATCAATAAATTCAGTCGTAGGGAGGAGGAGGGGGGATGATGAAATAGAGGATAAATTTTCTCATTATGTGCCACGAAAATGGCTAACCTTTAAATTAGTCCGTTGATTATGTAAAACCAACTGAGGGAAATCCTATGAAAAAATTAACTAAAGCCGCATTAGCTGTATTAGCAGGATTATGTATTGCTCAAGGCGTTAACGCAAAAGTTGTCGAAGGACAATTAAATATTTGGATTAACGCCGATAAAGGTTATAACGGTTTAGCTGAAGTGGGTAAAAAATTTGAAGCTGAAACGGGCGTAAAAGTGATTGTAGAACACCCAAGTAAACTTGAAGAATTATTCCCACAAGTTGCATCAACCGGTGATGGTCCTGATATTATCATTTATGCTCATGACCGCTTTGGTGGTTATGCACAAACCGGCTTACTCGCTGAAATTCAACCAAGTGCAGAATTTAAAGCAAAACTCTCGGATATCGGTTGGGAAGCAACGAAATATAACGGCAAACAAATTGCTTATCCTATTGCCGTGGAAGCTATCTCTCTTATCTACAACAAAGATTTAGTACCTACTCCGCCAAAAACATGGGAAGACGTTGAAAAATTAGATAAAGAATTAAAAGCAAAAGGTAAAAGTGCAATTATGTGGAATTTACAAGAACCGTATTTCACATGGCCGGTTATTTCATCCCAAGGCGCTTATGCCTTCAAAGTTACATCAAATGGTTATGATGTAAAAGATATTGGGGTCAATAATGAAGGTGCACAAAAAGGCTTACAATATGTGGTTGATCTTGTAAAAAATAAAGTTATTAGTGCAGATATGGACTATGCTGTTGCAGAAGCCGCATTTAATAAAGGTAATACGGCATTAACAATTAACGGTCCTTGGTCTTGGTCAAATATTGAGAAAAGCAAAATCAATTACGGTGTAGCCGTGCTTCCGACTTTAAATGGCAAAGCATCTAAACCATTCGTGGGTGTATTAAGTGCAGGTATTAATGCTTCCAGTCCAAATAAAGACTTAGCGAAAGAATTCCTTGAAAACCATTTATTAACTGATGCCGGTTTAGATACAGTAAATAAAGATGTTCCTTTAGGTGCTGTAGCACTTAAATCTTTCCAAGAAAAATTAGCAAAAGATCCACGTATTGCTGCAACAATGGCAAATGCGGAAAATGGTGAAATTATGCCTAATATTCCTCAAATGAGTCGTTTTTGGTATTCAGAAAAAGCAGCTATCGGAAATGCAACTACTGGTCGTCAATCAGTAAAAGCCGCACTTGATGAAGCTCAAGCAAAAATTGAGAAAGAATAAATATTCTCATCTCACAGGTGGGTCTTAGGACCCACCGTTATCTTTATCGTTTTTCACAAAGACGATGAGCTTAATCTCATCCTATTTTTGCTCCATTCTTAGGGGAAATTCTATGCAATCATTCAACACCGTTACCCCTTCTCAATCTTGGGCAAAACGCCTATTTATTGGGTTACTTTACCTACTTTCTTTTTATCTTGTTTTCACTATCTATCTCCAAGGCGAAATTTTATTTGCATTGCTTGTGTTAGTGGTTGTTACTGCCGGTATCTATATTTTCTCTAACCAATCAACTTATCACTGGCGATATGTTTATCCCGGTGTAGCGGCAATGGGAATATTCGTTCTATTTCCGCTCATTTGCACCGTTGTTATTGCTTTCACAAATTATAGCGGTTCAAATCAATTGAATTTTGAACAAGTTCTCCGACAATTACAAAGTCAAACCTATGCAGCCGGTGAACGTTTAGATTTCAAACTGCTTGAATCTGATAATAACCAATACCGAATCGCATTAACAAGTAAAGAATCGCAAAAAAATTATCTTTCCGAACCGCTTGCATTAAATGATTTAGAAACCGAGATCAAATTAAATGAGGTGGAACAATTTCCATCAGATAATATTGCTCCATTAAAAGCGATTACACAAAATCGCCAAAAATTGCAATCCGTGAATCTTGTTCTTCCTACTGAGCAAAGACTCACAATGAGTTCTCTACGCCAATTTGCAGAGCAAAAATCTCGTTATACTTATGATGAAAACAATGAAATTTTAACAAATAATGAAACGAAGGAACGCTATAAAGCAAATGATGAGATCGGTTTCTTCCAAAAAATAGATGAACAAAATAATTTTATAGAGAGTAGATTAGAACCGGGTTATACCGTCACGACAGGTTGGCATAATTTTGTCAAAATATTAACTGATGACGGTGTACAAGAGCCATTCATTAAAATCTTTATTTGGACAGTTGTATTTGCACTATTAACGGTTATTTTTACTACTTTACTCGGAATGATCTTTGCAGCTCTCGTACAATGGGACGCATTAAAAGGTAAGTCTGTCTATCGATTATTATTAATATTACCTTATGCTGTACCGGGCTTTATTTCAATCTTGGTATTTAAAGGATTATTCAATCAAAGTTTTGGTGAAATCAACTTAATACTCAATCAATTATTTGGTATCCGCCCTGAATGGTTTAACGATCCTTTCTTAGCTAAAGCAATGTTACTTATTGTGAATACTTGGTTAGGTTATCCGTATATGATGATTGTATGTATGGGTTTACTTAAAGCCATTCCACACGATTTATATGAGGCTTCAGCTATTGACGGTTCAACCGTATGGCAGAATTTTACAAAAATCACTATGCCATTATTAGTAAAACCACTTATGCCGTTAATGATTGCAAGTTTTGCTTTTAACTTTAATAACTTTGTATTAATTCAGTTATTAACTAACGGCGGTCCAAATATGGTCGGCACAACAACACCGGCAGGTCATACCGATTTACTAGTCAGTTACACTTATCGTATTGCCTTTGAAGGTAGCGGTACACAAGACTTTGGTTTAGCTGCTGCAATCGCAGTTATCATCTTCTTGTTGGTGAGTGGATTAGCATTATTCCAAATCAGAATGACAAAATTATCACAAGATTAACCGAAGACACCCCCTCCGTATGTTGGGGGGGAAAACGAGGATATAAATTATGGCTATTGTTCAACCGAAATCAATGAAATTGCGTTTATTTTCAACGCATCTTTTTCTCATTATTTTTTGTGCGTTAATTTTATTTCCAATGCTGATGATTATTGGTATTTCATTGCGTCCAGGTAACTTGGCAATTGGTGAATTGATTCCAAGTGAAATCTCGCTTGAACATTGGAAACTTGCTCTCGGTCTTAGCGTTACTCATACAGACGGTACTATTACTCCACCACCATTCCCCGTCTTACTTTGGTTATGGAATTCAGTTAAGGTCGCGAGTATTACGGCGGTAATTACATTAGCACTTTCTACAACCGCAGCATATGCTTTTGCACGCTTACGTTTTGCCGGTAAAAGTTTACTTCTGAAATCAATGTTAATTTTCCAAATGTTTCCGGCTGTTCTTTCATTAGTAGCGTTATATGCTTTATTTGATCGTTTAAGCGATTATGTACCGTTCCTTGGATTAAATACACACGGTGGTGTCATATTTGCTTACTTAGGTGGTATCGCTATGCACGTTTGGACCATTAAAGGTTATTTTGAAACCATTGATAAATCTCTCGAAGAAGCGGCAGCACTTGATGGTGCAAGTCCATGGCAAACATTCCGCTTAATTTTGCTTCCACTTTCCGTACCGATTCTAGCGGTCGTATTTATTCTCTCATTTATCTCAAGCATTATTGAAGTACCTGTTGCTTCACTCTTACTACGAGATGTTGATAACTACACACTTGCTGTAGGTATGCAACAGTATTTACACCCACAAAACTACCTTTGGGGTGACTTTGCCGCTGCCGCTATCTTATCTGCTATTCCAATCACGCTTGTCTTCTTATTAGCACAACGTTGGCTAGTCGGTGGATTAACTGCCGGTGGCGTAAAAGGATAAAAGCCAGAGGGTTTACCCTCTGCTTTACAAAAATAAGTAAAAAATAATCGCTTATGAGCTACCCCTCTAAAGTTATAAAAGGAAGATCACAATGAAATCGCTCCACCCATACCTTAATCCTTATTTTTTTGATGAATACGGTCGCCGTTGTTATGCAACAAAAGAGGTTTATCGCAAAATTGCGAAGCGCTTAGGTTCGCCTAAAAGTCACCAAATTTTACCACCTGTAAAAGTGGCAACTGCCGGACAAGTGGTCTATATTCGACTAAATATTGCAAACAGTAATAAATATTTACAAGCTCGCTGGCAACTTCAATTAGAAAACGGCGAACAAATTTGTGGTAAAGTTAAACGCAATACGATTAATCTTCCTGCCGATCTGCCGTTGGGCTATCATCAGTTACAACTTGAAGGAAAACTCTCGTTAAGCTGTCGTATTATTATTACGCCTCAAACTGCTTATCAACCAAAAGAATTAGAACTGAAACAAAAATTATGGGGTGCGATTTTACAACTCTATACTTTACGTTCCGAGCATAACTGGGGGGTAGGCGATTTTAGCGATTTAAAAACATTTTTAACGAATATTGCTGCAAAAGGTGGTGATTTTATTGGTTTAAATCCAATTCACGCACTTTTCCCATCTAATCCTGAAGGAGCAAGCCCTTATAGCCCCTCTTCTCGTTTATGGCAGAATATTATCTATATTGACGTAAATGCGGTCGAATCATTCCAACAATCTGCAGAAGCACAAGCGTGGTTCCATTCTGATGAAACCAAATGGTTATTAGGTGAAGCCAGAGGAAAAGATTATGTCGATTACGCACAAGTTATACGTTTAAAATTACATGGCTTACGCTTGGCGTTTAAATATTTCCTCACTCAAGATCAAACCGATTTTGAACAATTTATCCTGCAAAACGGCGAATCACTCAAAATTCAAGGTACGTTCGATGCACTTCATCAATGGTTATCTGATCAATATAGTGAACAATGGGGTTGGAATTACTGGGCAAGCGAATATCAAGATTACCACTCCGATGCGGTATGTGCTTTCCAAGCGGAACATAAGGAATTAGTTCATTTTTATATGTGGTTACAATTTGTTGCACAACAACAACTTAAAGAATGTAACCAGCTGGCTAAATCATTGAATATGCCAATCGGTTTCTACCGTGATTTAGCAGTGGGTGTAGCCGATAATGGTGCGGAAACTTGGGCAGATAAAGAATTATTCGTGCTAGATGCCTCTGTTGGAGCGCCTCCGGATATTATGGGACCTAACGGACAAAATTGGGGACTTTCGCCAATGCATCCGGAAGTATTACAAGCGAGAGGATATCAACCATTTATTGATTTATTACGTGCCAATATGCAAGATTGTGGTGCATTACGGATCGATCATATTCTTGGTTTTGCACGTATGTGGTGGGTAGCTAAAGGCGATTCAGCCAAAAATGGGGCTTATGTACGTTATCCATTAGATGATTTATTAGCGATTCTTGCTTTAGAAAGCCAACGTAACCAATGCTTAATTATTGCTGAAGCTCTCGGAACCGTACCGAAAGGTATGCTACAAAAATTAGAAGATAAAGGTATTCTCGCTTACAACATTTTCTATTTTGAATGGGATCAACACGGTAGTAAACCATTAGCGAATTACCCATATCAAGCAATGACAACATTAAGTACACATGATTTACCAACGATACAAGGTTATTGGAAAGGATATGATTTTGAGTTAGGAGAAAAATTCGGTGTCTATCCAAGTGAAAAAATATTAAATATATTAAAACAGTCTCGTCATTTTAATAAAGAAAATATTCGCAAAGCGGTAGAAGCCGTTCAATATTTAGAACCGGATAGTGCAGGTGTGACAATTGATTTTCCACATCAATTACAAAGCTATGTCGCTGATACGAATAGTGCATTATTTGGTACGCAACCGGAGGATTGGCTAAATATGTTAGAACCGGTCAATATTCCCGGAACAAGTGGAGAATATCCAAACTGGCGTAGAAAATTAAGTCATTCTCTTACAGAAATCTTCTCTAATGAGAAAATTCAGACATTACTTGATACGTTTGAACATAAACGTAGCAAATAACTTTTCATCAGTCATAACGGCCACAAAAATTCGTGGCTGTTTTTATAAATGATGATTTGTGCAATAAAAGTAGGAAGTTTGTTCAAAAAATTTGAAGCTATTCACATTTCTTACATAAATACTCATTTACAGTAACGAACTTAATTTACTTTATTCACGTATCTTACTAAAATATAACGCCTTTCGGCTTTTATGATTCCAAACTTAAATTTATAAGGTTACCTTCTATGTTGTGGTTTTTCTTTTGTGTAGCAGTCCTCGTACTTGGCTACTTCGTCTACGGTAAGATCATCGAAAAGATTTTCGTGATTAACCCGAAAAAAGCGACACCGGCTTATTCTATGAATGACGGTGTTGACTATATGCCGATGTCAAAAACAAAAATTTGGCTGATCCAGTTATTAAATATTGCCGGTACAGGTCCGATTTTTGGTCCTATTCTCGGTGCGTTATACGGGCCGGTAGCAATGCTTTGGATCGTAATTGGTTGTATCTTTGCTGGTGCCGTACACGATTACTTCTGTGGTATGTTAAGTATTCGTAACGGTGGTGCAACAATGCCAGCTTTAGCAGGTAAATTTTTAGGTCGCCCGGTTAAAGTATTTATCAACGTGATGGCACTTATTCTTCTTTTACTTGTTGGCGTGGTATTCGTAGCAAGTCCGGCACAATTAATGGCAACCATTACAATGGACGTTTTCGGTGCAAGTGGCGGTACATTACAATTAAATGATGCTGAAGCAATTCACCAAGCAGTTGAAGCTGGTGGACTTACCGTTTGGGGTATGGATAAAGCGACTGTGATTTCCGTATGGACACTCATCATTTTCGTATACTATATTTTAGCAACATTACTTCCTATTGATAAAATCATTGGTCGAATCTATCCATTCTTCGGCGCATTATTACTATTTATGTCAGTAGGTATGGTATACGGTTTAATCACTGCTCACTTTAGTGCAACTGATCCAATCGAATTCTTCCGTACGATTAATGCGGATGGTCAAGGTTTAACTTGGGACAAATTTACTCAAAACTTCCAAGTCAAAGGTGATGTTCCGATTTGGCCTTTATTATTCTTAACCATTTCTTGTGGTGCATTATCTGGCTTCCATGCAACACAAACTCCGTTAATGGCACGTTGTGCAGAAAATGAAAGCGAAGGTCGTTTCATTTTCTACGGTGCAATGATTACCGAAGGTGTTATCGCATTAGTATGGTGTATGGTGGGTCTTGCATTCTATGAAAACCCACAAGCGTTACAAGATGCAATTTCAGCAGGTTCACCATCTAAAGTGGTTTATGACAGTTCATTACACTTCTTAGGCTTTGTCGGTGGTATCTTTGCAGTGTTAGGTGTGGTGGTATTACCGATTACCTCAGGCGATACGGCATTCCGTGCAGCTCGTTTACAACTTGCGGAAATCTTTAAAATTGACCAACGTTCATTAGCTAAACGTTTATTAATTGCAGTACCGTTATTCGCTTTAGGCTTCGTAGTATCTAAAGTTGACTTTAGTATCTTATGGCGTTACTTCACTTGGGCAAACCAAATGACAGCAATGGTAATGCTTTGGACTGCGGCGGCATACTTATATCGTTATAAAAAATTCCACTGGGTATGCTCAATTCCTGCGTGGTTTATTACTGCAGTATGTGCAACCTATTTATTCTACAACAAAATTGGTTTCGGCTTAGATTACCAACTGTCAGTATACTTAGGTTTAGCAACGACGGTTGTTTGTATCGTATTATTCTTCACTATGCTTAAACCGTTAGGTGACCGTGACGAAGATGCTTATGCAACCAACTAATCTTGATTAAAATGTTAAAAGCGAGGAAAATTTCCTCGCTTTTTTATTTTTTGACGATTCTCTTATATGCAATTCTTTGATACTCATACTCATTTAGATTATGTTGCTGAAAGCCTTAATCTTCCCGTTCCTCAACTCGTTAAAAACGCTGAATATTCAAAGGTTACTCGTATTTTGATTGTATCTATATTTTCAGAAAATTTTGCAAAAGTGACCGCTTGTGCTAAACAAATGCCGGATAATTTAGTTTATGGTTTAGGACTTCATCCGCTTTATATTCAACAACATAAAATAGCGGATTTAGATAATTTAGAATCCTTATTAGCCCAACAAGATCCTCAATGTACCGCTATTGCCGAAATCGGTTTAGAAAGAGCGGTGGAATCGCTATGTACTCCTGATCTTTGGCAAAAACAATGTGAGTTTTTAGAGGCTCAACTTGCGTTTGCTAAGCGGTTTAATTTACCGCTAAATCTACATTCTCGCCGTAGTCATGATCAGCTTTCCGTCTTTCTAAAAAAAGCGAAATTGACCAATACCGGTGTGATCCACGGCTTTGCCGGTAGCTATGATCAAGCGAAACGCTTTGTTGATTTAGGCTATAAAATCGGTGTAGGCGGCACGATTACTTATGCACGAGCGAATAAAACCAGAGAAGCAATCCGTAAATTACCTTTAGAAAGTTTATTATTAGAAACTGACTCGCCTGATATGCCGGTCTTTGGTTTTCAGGGCGAACCAAATCGTCCGGAACGACTCGCTGTAAGTTTCCAAGCGTTATGTGAGCTACGTAATGAATCTCCGCAAGAAATTGCTGAAACAATTTGGAATACGAGTGAGAAGCTATTTTGGCAAAAATAATCCTAGAAATAAAAAAACGGATACCCAAGTATCCGTTTTTTTATTTCTTATTTTGATTCAAACTATCGCATTGTTACAAATTCTTCCGAACCTGTTGGGTGAATTGCTACAGTATTATCAAAATCAGCTTTAGTCGCTCCCATTTTAATTGCTACCGCAAAGCCTTGAATCATTTCATCCACACCGAAGCCAATACCGTGTAAACCGACTACTTTCTCTTCTTTACCGACACACACTAATTTCATTCGGCAAGGTTGGCGATGTTGAGTGACTGCGGTATACATTGCGGTAAATGAAGATTTATATACTTTCACATTTTCCGCACCATATTGTTCAACCGCTTGCGGTTCAGTTAAACCAACTGTACCAATCGGCGGATGGCTAAAAATAACAGTCGGCACTAAATTGTAATCCAAATGCTCATTCGGTTTATTATTAAATAAACGTTCAGATAAACGGCGACCTGCGGCAACCGCTACCGGCGTTAATTCAATACCCCCTTCGATAATATCGCCGACCGCATAAATATTTGGCACATTAGTATTTTGGAATTTATCCACGATAATCTGACCTTTCGCATTGGTTTTTACACCGACCGCTTCCAAATTAATTTTATCGCACGCCGGCTCACGGCCGATTGCCCAAATTAAGCAATCAACCGTTGCTTCACGTCCGTCTGCTAATTTTAACACGAATGAACCATCTTCATTTTTACTGACTTCTTGCGGAATCGCTTGGGTATGTAAAGTAATACCATCCTGTGCTAATACTTCCACTAAGGTTTCAACAATTAATGGATCTTGATTACGTAACGGCGCATGTTGACGTACAAATAAATGCGTTTCAGCACCTAAACTGTTTAACACTCCGGCAATTTCAACTGCAATATAACCTGCACCGACCACAGCAACACGTTTAGGGACTTCACGTAATGCAAAGAAACCATCCGAATCAATACCGTATTCCGCACCTTTTACAGCTGGAATAGATGGGCGACCACCGGTTGCAATCAAAATATGATCGGCCGTAACTTGCTCAGAACTGCCGTCAGCATAAGTCACTTCAATAGTTTTACTATCGACAAATTTCGCAAAACCGTTTAATACATCAACATTATTTTTGGCTAATACGTTATTGTATGAAGTATGGATACGTGAAATATACGCCTCACGGCTTTCAATTAATTTGGCAAAATTAAAGTTATTGAGCGTGACATCAAAACCGTAATCCGGTGCATAGTTATTAATTGCTTCGGCAATATGCGCACCGTAGAACATTACTTTTTTCGGCACACAGCCGACATTAACGCAAGTTCCGCCTAAATGTTTTGCTTCTACAATCGCACATTTTTTGCCATAACTTGCCGCACGATTAATAGAAGCAATCCCACCACTACCGCCACCAATTGCTAGATAATCATAGTGTTTAGTCATAATCTTTTCCTACATAAATAAAGAATAAAAGCGGTTCAATTCTAACCGCTTTTTGTAAAAATGCATTAAATTCTTGTGATACATTAATGATGTTTTGCTGTAACCGAGTGCGAGATTTTATCGGTATAAGCCATTGCAACCGCTGAGATCAAGAAAGTCACATGAATAATTACCTGCCATTGCATGGTTTTTTCATCTAAATTACCGGCATTAATAAAGGTCTGTAATAAATGGATCGATGAAATACTGATAATTGACATACCTAGTTTCACTTTTAATACCGAAGCATTTACGTGATTAAGCCATTCTGGTTGATCCGGATGGTCATCCACTCTTAATCTCGAAACAAACGTTTCATAGCCTCCGACGATAACCATAATTAATAAATTAGCAATCATCACAACATCAATGAGATTCAATACCGTTAACATAATAGTATTCTCATCCATTACGCCTAGGTTTACGATTAAGTTGTAGAGCGATTTCATAAACTTATAAGCGTAGATACCTTGCACAATGATTAAACCTAAATAAATCGGCACTTGTAGCCAACGGCTAGCAAAAATAATCTTATTTAAAATTGAATTATTAATGGGTTGCATACGTCCTCAAAGATAAAATAACAATAAAAAAGCGGTCTAATTTTAACAACTTTTTGCAAAAGTTTTAAGAAATCAGACCGCTTGTTTAAAAAATCTTACAATTACTTCTTAAATCCTTGTCCATTATTCCAAGAAACCGTATATTCCAGCGGTAAACGACTACTCGGTAACGAAGCGGTTGCCGCTTTACCAATCGCTAATAACATGACCGGAAAGTAACGAGTGGCATCTACGTCTAAAGCCGACAATACGGCTGGGCGATCAAATACCCCTATTGCATGAGTATCATAGCCTTTATCTTTTGCAATCAGCATTAATTGCATTGCCACCAAACTGGTATCCGTAATCACTTGATCACGAATGTCCTGTTCAGTTGAAGCATTATGTACACTAAGAAGAAAATCGAGTGAACGTTGTTTAAATTGTTGATGTAAGCAACCGGTTTCAATAGAACGATCTAAAATATCATCAAGCAATAATTGATATTGTAAATCCGCCAAAACTAGAATGACTGCAGAAGCGGTTTCACACGGCGGTGCATTAAAGGCAACTGAGCTAAGCAATTTGCTTTTTTGCTCCATATCATCTACTACGACAAAACGCCACGGCTGTAAATTTGCCTTAGAAGGAGCAAGCTGTGCCAAACTCAGCATTTCTTGTAATTCTTGGCGGTCAATTTTTATATTAGGATTAAACACTTTAATCGTTTTACGCTGCTCAATAACGTTTTTAAGTTCCATTCTTCATTCCTTTTATAAATTATTTGTTTCAGTGTACGTTTAGCACAGATAAAGCGAAATAGTCTAAATGAGGTATTTCAAACTTTTTATGAACTAGATCAAAAAAGCCAATAAGCGGTTAAATTTGATAAAAAAACCACAAAATCCACTCAATCTTGTTTAACGGTGACAACGACCGACAATATCAAGAGAAATATCATATATTGGCAAACTGTGTTTACTCATATCAATATCTAACAAACTAAATACCGTATGGAATACGTTATCGTGTGAATAAGGCTTATCTGCATTACGTTTAATGCAGTCTAAATCAAATGGCTCATTTTTTTCCCAAGATTTTGAGAACCAAATCATCATCGGAATTTTGGTTTGTTCTTTTGGTGCAAGAGAGTATGGCGTGCTATGTAAGTAAATATCGTTTTCACCTAATGATTCGCCATGATCGGAAAAATAATATACTGTACTTTCCCAATCATCTCGTCTGTCTAAGCGTTGAATGACTTGATCAAGAAACTTATCTAAATAAACAATACCGTTGTCATAAGTGTTTACCAATTCTTCATTACTACATTTACTGATTTCATTAGTATCACAAGTCGGCGTAAAAAGGCGTTCGTTTTCGGTGTAGCGTTCATAATAAGTTGGGCCATGGCTACCGATCGTATGCAACACTATCACCGTATCTTTGTCTGCATTTTCAGCTAAGGCTTTATCCAATTCAGGTAACATCACTTCATCTAAACACTCACTATTGGTACAAAGTGAGGAAGTATTACCATTAAAAGTATTAATTTCTTTAACTCGATTAGCCACACCTTTACTATCGCTATTATTTTCAATCCACACCACATTAACACCTGCACGACTCAAAATATCAAGTAAATTATCTTGATTTTTAGCAGTAACTTCATCGTACTGCTCTCGAGTCATTGATGAAAACAAGCAAGGTACAGAAATAGCAGTGGCAGTTCCACAACTGCTGACATTACTAAAATTAATCAAATTCTCACCGCTTGCAAGACGGACTGCCATTTTCGGAGTAGTCTGGCGTACGTAGTTATTGAGTCCCCAATTCATCGCACGAGTTGTTTCACCGAGTACAATGACTGTCACATGACGATAACGATCAGGTTTTTCTATTTTAACATTTTCTGCTAATTTCTCGAACGGACGATTTTCTATTCGACTATGCTTGATTTTACTCACACTAGCAGCAACAAAATTAGACGGAACAATCAAATGAGGCAAGTATTTGTTATTACGGAAAAATGAAGCGTAATCTTGATAAAACTGACTGGCGACTGCAAAAATCATTAACGATGCAGTAAAAATCACTGCAATTCTGAGTGAAATTTCTTTCCACCAAGCTTGGTAAGCGATTCTCACGTTAAGATAAGCGAGTGCCGGCACAATACCAAGGAAGAAAATCCATGCAAGATAGCTTGGCGTTATCATTCGCAGGCTTTCAGCTGGGTTGGTTTGTAATACATTAGTGAGCATGTTGCGGTCAAAATAGACATTGAAAAACAATGAGTTATAGCTTACCGCTGCACTTAATAGAATAAGCAACGGTACAATCACTTTATGTATAAAGGGTAGAGAAAGTAGGTTTAGTACAATATTTAAGGCAGCAAAAAGCACTAACGGCATGGTGTAAATGAAGTAATCATCACTTGTTCCTGTAAATTGGTAGAGACTGACAACTTTTCGGAAAAAACCGATATTCAAGGCAACAGTAACATAAAGTGAAACAAGAGCGATAAGACTAACTTGCGATAAATGCCATTGAGGACGTTTAAATTTCATTGAGTGATCCTTTATATAAAAAAGAGAAAATTGGCGGTTTGATATTTAATTTCATAGGATTAAAGATAAATAGCTATAAGCACACTGATAACTATTTTGTCCAATTATTAATATAATACAGGGGGAAAATTAGGCGAAAATTAGGAAGAATCGTTAAAAAGATAAAGAATATAGTGACATATTCAAACTATTGAAAAATGAAAAAGCCCAAACTAAAACAGTTTGAGCTTTTAAGATCATTATGAAAAAAACATATCGGCTTAGCAGTTCCGATGTAAAACATCTTAAACAAGAAAAATTAGCAGAAAATTAGCAAGCGGACGAATTTTACTAACGTTTTGTAATTATGTGCTCATTGTATCAATGATATTAGTAGATATGGACTGTGTTCAAGCATATCCAATTATTACATTCTAAACGCAGTTAAGAGCTAAGCTTGCAAATAAGATTTACGCAGGAATACTTTGACCAAAAGTCCGGTTGAGAATTTCTGGCTGTCATGTAATTCGAGATATCCACCATAACGTTTGGCTATGTTTACAGCGATGGCTAGACCAAGCCCTGTACCTTGTTGTTCCGTACCGAGAATACGGAAGAATGGTTCAAGTACTCGCTCCCGCATTTCCGATGGAATACCATTACCATTATCCTCTACACTAAAAATCACAAATTCATCATGTTCTTCACAGCTTAGATCAATTTGGCTTTCTGTTGGCGTATATCGTAATGCGTTATCAACCAAAGTTTTAATAAGAGTAAACATATCAATTTCTGGAGCATAAAAAACCACCGTTTGTAAACCTACCACACCAATATCCTGATCTTTTTGCTGGCTAATAGGTAGCAAACTTTCAATAATTTGACGAAATAAATATTGAGAATTGATTTCCATTTTTTGTAAATTTACATAGCTTGTCTGTGCTTTGGCAAGTAAAAGTAGCTGTTCAATTAAGTGACGGTTACGCTTAATACTTTGTTGAATTTGTTCAATTTGCACCGCTTGTTGTGTTGGTAGCCCTTGTCCTGAAAGTCGTTCAGCTTGCAATGAAAGAGCCGTCATCGGACTGCGCATTTCGTGGGCTGCATCTGCAATAAATCTCTGTTGCTGTTCAATCGAATGGAGAGTTCTGACTAACAGTTGATTAATCGCATTGGTAAAGCCTTGAATTTCAGTTGGAACTTGTAAGGTATCAATCGGTGTTAAATCAAGATCTTGACGTTGCTCAATTTCTTGGGCGATATGTTGCACCGTTCGCATTTTAAAATGTACTAAAAATCCAATTGCCAGCACGGTAAGAGGTAATAAAATCGCAAATGGTACAAGATTATCTAACGCTACATCCATCGCTAAATCGGTACGATAATTGCTATTTTGGGCGACTAACACATAACCATCCGGCTTTCGTTTCAAATAAAAACGGTACATATCACCGTTATATTCAGCATCATAAAAGTCTTCATGTTTACCTGTTACATCAAAGATTGCATCAGGGCTTTTCGAAGTTTGTACCAGTAGTTGAATATCATTATGATCAGAATGTTGTTTAGGATAAACTTTATTTGGATCTATATAATCTGCTACCTGTCTTAAAATTCTATCCTGTAATTCATTAGTTTCTCTCCAAATATCAGAAAAGTTATAGCCTGCATTCAATAATGCCGTAATAAACAACAATGCCGAAATACCCCACATCAATTGAGCTTTAATGGAATTTTTCATTACTTCCCCTAACTTTCTTTTGGTACTAACCAGCCCACACCACGCACATTTTTAATATGGCTTTTACCAATTTTTTTACGAATAGCGTGAATAAGAAAATCCACAGCATTACTTTCTACTTCTTCTCCCCATCCATAAAGCTTGTCTTCCAAATCCGATCGAGAAAGAATAATGCCTTGACGTAATACCAAGGCCTGCAAAATTGCAAACTCCTTATTGGTCAGTGCGACAGGTTCATTTTGCCCTATAATATCCACTTGGTAAGTTTGTGGATCTAACGTTAGCACTCCATTACTTGGTTTTGGTGTTGCCTGTCCACTATGACGACGGATAATCGCTCTCATTCGGGCATGCAACTCCGATAAATCAAAAGGTTTGACCAAATAATCGTCCGCACCACCATCTAACCCAGCTAGACGGCTACTAATATCATCACGGGCAGTCATAATTAAAATAGGTGTACTATTTTTTAGATTACGGACATGTTGTAACACGAGTAGCCCATCTTGTCCGGGTAATCCTAAATCTAGCAATACCATATCATACGTTTGATCTCGCAAAGCTGTTTCAGCTACATTACCATTATTGACCCAATCTACAGCATAGCCGATATCTTTTAAGCTATCTTCGACCACATTTGCAATCATTGAATCATCTTCAACTAATAAAACTCGCATAATATTCCCCTATTTAGTATTGAAAGTGATTATATAATGAAAAAAAAGCTCAAACCAAAATTGACTTGAGCTTTTAAGAATCATTGTGAAAAAAACATATCGGCTTAGCAGTTCCGATACAGAGCATTCTAAATAAGAAAAATTAGCAAAAAATTAGCAAGTGTTTAGAATTTTCAAACTTAACCGCTTATCCCTTATAAAACTGCTCTCAATAATCCCGTTGCCACAATTGAAATAACCACAGTCGGAAATAACGAAAATTTCATCATAACTAAACAAGTTATGATTACCGCTATTGTATTGGCAAGATCACCAGACATAATTACCGGTGCAATTACCGAAATTAAAACACAACCCGGTATAGCTTCCATAACTTTTTCAGTTGTCCGGCTTAATTTTCGGTTGCGTAGTACGAGAAAGCCAAGAATACGAGTAAGATAAGTGGAAAACGCCATCAAAATAATCGTGAGAAAAACACTCCATTCCATTATAACGTTCCCCCTTCACTCTCTCCCTTACGCCAAAAATAAGCAGATAAAATACCAGATAATGCTCCCGCAAGCACATACCAAGCACCATCAGCCGTATGATAAACAAAACCTGCAACCAATAAGCTCACAAACCAAGGACGAGCAAGCTTAAATGACTTCCACATTCCTTTTAACATCACTAAAAATATTGCGGTAAAAGACATATCAAAGCCATATTTCTCTAAATCGCCGACAAAAGGCCCAATATAAGCACCGATCATACTGGAGCTAATCCACATTAGATAAAGGCTTATTGCTGTTCCCATATAATAAGGAATACTGATTGCCTTTTCAGGACGTTTTTGTGCATCAGCCAAATTCATTGCCCATACTTCATCCGTCATAAAAAATAATAAACCTAATGATTTTAATCGACCGATATTTTTCATATATAAAGAAAGGGCAGCCCCCATAATAATATGGCGACTATTAATCAGCATTGATACAGCAACAATTACACTGATTGCAAGTGGATGCGTCCAAAGATTCACAGCGGCAAATTCTGAACCACCAGCAAAATTCAGTCCAGTGAGTAAACCAATTTCATAAAACGGCATATCCTTTTGAGAGGCTTGTGCGCCTAATACCAGCCCCAAGGGAATAAAGCCTAGCATCATCGGAGAGGCTTCTTTTACGCCTCGTATAAATTCATTGTATTGCATATTTAATATTATTTTATAAATATAAATTTTAGATATTGAATCGTTATTCACCCCACGCTTCAGGCGTTAATTTTTTACCGAAATGACTCTCAATTAAGCGTGCGGTAATCGGGCTTTGCGGTTCTAACAAAATGCGTTTAGTCTGCCCATATTCCACGATTTCTCCCTCGTGCATTACCATTAATTTATCTGCGATATGTTTAATGATGCCAAGATGTTGCCCGACATAAATAAATGAGATCCCTAATCGTTCCTGTAAATTCAGCATCAAATTAGTCAACTGCGTTCTCACCGAAAAATCTAAGGTACTTAACGTATCATCTGCAATAATAATTTCTGGAGAAAGAATTAAAGCTCTCGCCAATGCAAGCCGCTGCTTTTGACTACTAGACGTATCATTGATGTGAATAAGAGCATGTTCTGGGTACATACCGACTAAACGTAATGTACTGAAAATACGTTCATTACGCTCATTTTCATTTAAATTAGTGGCTAAACGTAATGGAGAATCTAAGATTTGACCGATATTATAATTAGGATCAAAAGCATCATTCGGATCTTGGAACATCATTCGAATATGCTTCGCTCGAAAACGATAATCGCCAAAGTAAAGTGCCTGCCCTTTGAAAATCATTTCGCCGGAAGTTGGTTTTGTGATCCCTGCGATCATCTTGGATAATGTGGACTTACCCGCCCCATTTTCGCCAATAATCGCAATGGTTTCCCCCCTTTCTAAAGAAAAGGAAACATCTTTAACTGCATAAAAGTTGTGTTTACGAAATAAACCGATTCGATCAGTAAAATGCTTATTCAGGTGTTTAATTTCAAGTAAAGGCATTTGATTAGGAATGGATCTTAAAATGGATAACTGAAAAATTATTATCAATTATCCACTCTTAATTAGCAATGAAAAAGACCGCCAATAAGCGGTCTTTTTTGGTCAACTTTTTACAATCTGAAATTATAAAACGTTTACGCAGTTTAAGTCTTCGAAAGATTGCTCTAAGCGTTTAGACATAGATTCTTCCATTTTACGTAACCAAACACGTGGATCGTAATATTTTTTGTTTGGAGAATCAGGACCTTCAGGGTTACCTAATTGCCCTTGTAAGTATGCTTCGTTCGCTTTGTAGAATTGAAGAATACCATCCCAAGATGCCCATTGCGTATCTGTATCGATATTCATTTTAATCGCACCATAGCTGATTGCTTCACGGATTTCTTCACGTGATGAACCTGAACCACCATGGAATACGAAATCGATTGATTTCGCAGGAAGATTACGCTCTTTAGAAACGAACTCTTGTGATGCACCTAAGATTGAAGGTTTTAATTTTACGTTACCTGGTTTGTAAACACCGTGTACGTTACCGAATGCTGCTGCAACAGTGAAACGATGGCTTACTGGGTGTAATTGATCGTAAACATATAAAACATCTGACGGTTGAGTATATAATTTAGACTCTTCAACATCTGAGTTATCAACACCATCTTCTTCACCACCGGTAATACCGATTTCGATTTCAAGCGTCATACCCATTTTGTCCATACGAGCTAAATATTCACGGCAAATTGCCATATTCTCAGCCATAGGTTCTTCTGAAAGATCGATCATGTGAGAAGAGAATAAAGGTTTACCTGTTTCTGCAAAGTGTTTTTCACCTGCATCTAATAAACCGTCAATCCATGGAAGTAATTTTTTCGCAGCGTGGTCAGTGTGAAGAATTACCGGAACACCGTATTCTTCTGCTAATGCATGAACGTGTTTTGCACCTGCGATTGCACCTAAAACATCCGCACGAGTACCTGAAGTAGGTTTAATACCTTTACCGGCATAGAATTGTGCGCCACCATTAGAGAACTGAACGATAACAGGTGCTTTCACACGTGCTGCAGTTTCTAATACTGCATTGACAGAGTCAGAACCCACACAGTTTACTGCCGGAATTGCAAAGTTATTTGCTTTAGCGTAAGCGAATACTTTTTGAACGTCGTCGCCTGTTACCACACCCGGTTTTACGATGTCTAATAATGCCATTTTTGAGTTTCCTATAGTGTTAATAAATTCAAAATTATTCCCCTCTTTAGTGAAGAGGGGTTAGGGGAGATTTGTAAAAAATCGGAGAAAAATCACCGCTTGTAAAATCTCCCCCCAGCCCCCCTCTTTTTCAAAGAGGGAGAGTTAAAGAATTAGCCGTTTGCACGTTTCTCTAAAATTTCAACTGCCGGTAATACTTTGCCTTCTACAAATTCTAAGAACGCACCGCCACCTGTTGAAATATAAGAGATTTTATCTGCAATACCGAATAAATCGATTGCTGCTAACGTATCACCGCCGCCTGCGATTGAGAATGCCCCATTTGCTGTTGCTTCTGCGATTGCATTTGAAATCACTTCTGTACCTTTACGGAAGTTAGGAAATTCAAATACACCAACTGGGCCATTCCAAAGAATAGTTTTTGCAGATTTAATGATATTTGCCAATTCTTCTGCTGATTTATCACCGATATCAAAAATTGATTCATCCGCCTGAACCTCAGACACTGCTTTTTCAGTTGCCGGAGCAGTTTCAGAAAATTCTGTACCAACACGCACATCAACAGGAACAGGAATATTAGTTGCTGCCGCTAAACGTTTTGCTTCAGGAATTAAATCCGCTTCATATAAAGATTTACCTACAGCATGGCCTTCAGCCGCGATGAAAGTATTAGCGATACCACCACCCACGATTAATTGGTCAGCGATTTTTGAAAGGCTATCTAAAACAGTTAATTTAGTCGAAACTTTTGAACCACCTACGATTGCTAGCATCGGGCGTTGTGGCTCTTTTAATGCTTTGCCTAAAGCATCTAATTCTGCCGCTAATAACGGGCCTGCACATGCAACCGGTGCAAATTGTGCCACACCGTAAGTAGAACCTTCAGCACGGTGAGCCGTACCAAACGCATCCATAACGAATACATCACAAAGTGCTGCATATTTTTTCGCTAATTCAGGATCATTTTTCTTCTCACCTTTATTAATACGTACGTTTTCAAGTACCACGATTTCATTTTCAGCGACTTCAACACCGTCTAAATAGTCGCGAACTAAACGTACCGGAACACCTAAATCTGATGCGTTTAAGTAATCAACTACAGGCTGTAAAGAATTTGCTTCTTCGAAAACACCCTCAGTTGGACGACCTAAGTGAGAAGTTACCATTACTTTTGCGCCTTTTTGTAAGGCTAATTTTAAGGTAGGAATGGTTGCACGGATACGTGCGTCAGATGTCACTTTGCCATCTTTTACTGGTACGTTTAAATCAGCACGGATAAATAAACGTTTGCCCGCAAGATCAAGGTCTGCCATTTTAATAACTGACATAGTAAGTTCCTCTTTTTTTAAGTTTCAAAAATAAAACGTTATAATTATATCATTTTCTACCTATTTTGGGCGAATGTAGATCAAATTCTTGAATGATTTTGTAAAAAAACAAACAGTTTTTAACCGCTTACACCCTCCAATTACTCCAAATGGAGTATCTACCACCATGTAGTCCAGAAGAAATATGACATACAACCTAAAATTACTACACAGAGTAAGTTAAGGATTAGTCCAACTTTTACCATTTCACTTTGTTTAATATAACCAGTAGCAAATACAATCGCATTTGGTGGTGTTGCTATCGGCAACATAAAGGCAGCAGACGCACCACAAGCAATAATGGCAGCTAATGAAATCGGCGGTAGACCGAGAGAATTTGCTACTGAGATAAAAATCGGCATCATTAATGCCGCACTCGCAGTATTAGAGGTAAATTCGGTTAGAAATACAATAAATGCCGCCATTGATAATGTCATAATTAACCAGTGTTTATTACCAATATAATTCACAATACCGTCAGCCAAAATTTTACTTGCTCCGGTATCTTTCAACACAATCCCAAGGGTTAAACCACCACCGAATAACATTAAAACGCCCCACTCTGCACGTTCCTGAATTTGCGACCATGTTGCTGTATTGGTAATACAAAGCACGATAACCGCAATCATTGCTATGACCGCATCGAAACTTTTAATCGATTCTTTTAACGCTAAAAATTGACGTACCATCGGTTCAATTACACTGCTGAATGTTAATAAAATTGCTGTGACACAGAATACAATTAAGGTTGTTAAACGTTTAGGTGTTAACGGAATATTTTCTACTTTTGCTTCAAAATGAACATTAAAATTAGGGCGAAGAACAATAAGTAGTGCGATAACCATGGAAATCAGTAACAAAATAGCGACTGGCATACCGTAAGCAAGCCACTCGGAAAATGAAACTTTAATATAAGAAGCTAAAATCGCATTAGGTGCAGATCCTACAACAGTACCCATTCCACCGATACTCGAACTAAATGCAATACCAAGTAAGACAAATACATAAATTTTACGATGTTGTTTAAAATCTAATTGGTGCAAAATGCCTAAAGAAAGTGGCAACATTAATGCGGCAACCGCCGTATTATTGATAAAGAGTGAAAGCCCTGCAGTTACTGCAAATAAGTAGATAATTGTGCGTTTTAAATTTCCTTTTGCCAAACGAATAACATGATTAGCAATCCAAAGATCAATTTGGTGAATATTTAATACCGCCGCGATAACAAAACCGCCAAAGAACATAAAGATAATCGGTTCGGAGAAAGGAGCAAAAGCAGCTTTAGTAGATAGAACATTTAAGAAAATGGCGAAGATAGGTACCATTAAAGACGTGACGGTGATATTAAAGGCTTCCGTTAGCCACAAAATACCCACAAAGATCAATAAAGCCAATCCTTTATTTTCTTGCGGAGCAAACGGCAATAACTTTAATAACGTAAAAAACAAGATCAAATCAAGCGTTAAGATAGTAACGCCTCGTATAGGATTCTTCGTAGTTTTCGACATAATGATACCTCTAATTGTTTGCATATTCATTTTTAGACGCTAAATTCGACAATAACTGATTTTTAACAAAAGTAAAGAGGAAAATTAACAAATTCTTTTATGAAACTGCTTCAATCATTAATTATGCAAAAATATCGTAACCAATCCCTAAAAAATAGAATAAAAAGTTAAAAAACACGAATAAACAATCAAATCACATATAAAAAATCTGCACCTTAATCCGTTGGATGTTTAGTCCAACTTTTGGGATGCAGATCACTAATACACTACGCTTTTTTACAGTCTATTAATCTATTCTAACCAAAAGAAATAGCCAATAAACGAAATAACTAGGATACAGACGATACTGAGTTTATAAGAACGCAACATATCACGTTGTGTGACAACACCTGTACTAAATGCAATCGCATTCGGAGGTGTACCGACCGGCATCATAAAGGCACAGGAAGCACCAAAACCGATAATTAAAGCAAACGCACGAGGGTCAAGATTTAATGACTCTGCAATCGAGATAAAAATCGGCACTAATAACGCCGCACTCGCTGTATTTGAGGTAAATTCGGTTAAACATACGATAAATGCCGCAATGATTAAGCAAATAATATAATAGTGTTTGCCTTCAATAAGCGAAACAATACCTTCCGCCATAATTTTACTCGCACCGGTATGGCTTAATACATAACTTAAGGTTAAACCACCACCGAATAGGAACAATACCCCCCATTCTGTTCCTTCTTGTAATTGGCTCCAAGTCGTTACTCGTGAGGTACATAGAGCAAGCGCAGCAATCATTGCCACCATACTATCAAAGCTACCGATATTCTTAGATAAACCTAATAATGGCGAAATAAAGCTATTCACTTGTTCGCCAAAAACCCAGCAGAGAGCGATTACCACAAAAATACTTAAAGTAATAATACGTTTACGATTCATTGGAATTTCTTCTGCGTGATATTCAAAACTTCCTGAGAATTTAGGACGGAAGTTAAAATACAACACGACCAATGCCATTGGCAATAAAATAGCGACCATCGGTAAACCGTAAATCAACCATTCAGCAAAACCGATGCCTAGTTGTGAAGCGGCAATCGCATTCGGCGGACTTCCTACCAAAGTTCCCATACCGCCAAGACCGGCACTATAAGCAATACCTAAAATCACAAAGGCGAAAGTGTTGTGATCACGTTCTTTATCCATATTACTTAATAAGCCTAAAGCAAGCGGTAACATCATTGCTGCGGTAGCGGTATTACTCATCCACATTGAAAGCACGGCGGTTACAAGGAATAAATAAAGCACCGCAACAAATAAATTACCTTTAGCCAGTGCCATAATTTTATTGGCAATTAATTTATCAATTTTTTGAATATGCAATGCGGTTGCTAAAGCAAAACCGCCAAAGAACAGGAAAATTGTCGGATCTGCAAATGCAACTAATGCCTGTTTGGATTCAACCAAACCTAAAAATACGGAAAGTACCGGAATAAATAGTGCGGTAATGGTGACATGCATTGCTTCGGTAAGCCATAGAACCGCTACAAACGCAAGCAAAGCAAGAGCTTTAGTCGGAGCAGGTTCAAAAGGTAGGAAATTTAGTAATGCTAAAAATAGAATCACATCCAAAATATAAATGATGGTATTCCTGCGATTTTTAGCAACATCTTCTTTAAATTGCTTGGTTTCTGGCATTCAGTGTCCCCCACGCTTCAGATTTGATTAAAATGTTACAATTTATTTAAAACGAAAAGACTATATCAAAAAATCATTGCAAAAAAATAACTAAAGTAAAAAAATATGAGCTACATCATAATTTTTAATCAACAATTTAAACAGGTACAACCATTTATAATAAAAAATGCCCTATTCTAAAATTTGAGAACAGGGCGTAAGCGGTTGATTTTAACTATATTGTTACAAGATTCTTATAGCCAGAATACGTAACCGATAGTTGCAATCACTAGGACACAAATAATATTTAACCAAAAACCGGCTTTAACCATTTCATTTTGCGTAATTTGTCCCGTACCGAATACAATCGCATTTGGTGGGGTTGCTACCGGCAACATAAAGGCACAACTAGCGCCTAAACCAATAATTAACGCCAAACCGAGTGACGGCATATTTAATGCTTCTGCAATCGAAATAAAGATCGGTACTAAAAGTGCTGCACTTGCCGTATTTGAAGTAAATTCGGTTAAGAAAATAATAAATGCCGCAACGATTAATCCGATAATATAGAAATGGCTACCGTCAATTAACGCAACAATACCGTCTGCCATAATTTTGCTCGCACCGGTTTGCCCTAATACCGCACTTAACGTTAAGCCGCCACCGAATAGGAATAGCACACCCCATTCGGTATTCTCTTGAACCTGTTGCCAGGTTGCTACACGAGTAATACAAATCAAGGCGGCTGCAACCATTGCCATAATACTATCAAAGCTACCTATTTTACCGGTTAATCCCAATAAGCTCGAAATCATTGGATTAAGCTGAGAACTAAACACCCAACTTAAAGCGATAAAGGCAAAAATAACCAAAGTTAAAATACGATCACGATTAAGTTCGATTTTTTCAAAGTTCTGCTCAAAAGTAACATTAAATTTAGGCTTAAATACCACATACAGCACACCGACCATTAAGGGCATTAAAATAAACATAATCGGTAAACCGTATTTCATCCAATCTGCAAATGAAAGATGTAATTGTGAAGCAACAATTGCATTAGGCGGACTGCCGACCAACGTTCCCATACCACCGATACTCGCACTATAGGCAATACCAAGTAACACAAATACGTAAGTATTATGATGTTGAGTGCGATCCAGTTTACTTAAAATCCCCATCGCAAGCGGTAACATCATTGCCGCCGTTGCCGTATTACTCATCCACATTGACAGAAATGCCGTAACAGAAAATAAATAAATGACCGCAACAGAAAGTTTACCTCTTGCCATTGTCATAATCTTATTTGCAATTAAGCGGTCTAATTGCTGAATGTGTAGTGCGGTTGCCAAGGCAAAACCACCAAAGAAAAGGAAGATTGTCGGATCGGCAAAGGCAACCAACGCCTCTTTTGATTTAACCAGACCCAATGCAATCGACAAAATCGGAACGAGTAAGGCTGTGACAGTCACGTGTAATGCTTCGGTTAACCAAAGTACCGCAACAAACACTAATAATGCCAAACCTTTATTTGCTTCGGGAGCAAAAGGCAATACATTTAATAAAATGAAAAAAAGTATGACATCCACAATAAATATCACACTATTACGCATATTGGTTTTTGCCACCAGGGCGGAAGTGCTTCCCATAGAATACCCACCTTTATTGAGTTATAAAATAGGTTGCACTATATATCAAATTAGGTAGAAGAAAATAAAAATGTTATAAAAATGTGAAGTTCTTCAAAATATTTTTAACATTTTCTTATATAAGAATAAGCGGTCGAATTTTATATATCGTTTGTAACCAATATATAAAATTCAACCGCTTACTTTTTTAGACTAATTACACACTAAGTTCCGCTTCATCACCACGATTTTGTAGCCATTGCTTACGATCTTCCGCACGTTTCTTCGCTAGCAACATATCCATAATTTCAAAGGTATTCTGCTCGTTTTCTTCGGTTGTATCCAACTCATCCAATGTCAGTTGCACTAAACGACGCGTACTCGGATCCATTGTGGTTTCACGTAATTGGCTCGGGTTCATCTCACCTAAACCTTTAAAACGCTGTACGTTTGGTTTACCTTTTTTCTTAGCTAGGCGAGCTAAAATCGCTTCTTTTTCCGCTTCATCAAGGGCGTAATGTACTTCGTCTTTACCGATATCAATCCGATAAAGCGGTGGCATTGCCACATAAACGTGACCATTTTTGACTAAATTCGGGAAATGACGCAAGAATAATGCACATAATAAAGTCGCAATATGTAAACCGTCCGAATCCGCATCGGCAAGAATACACACCTTACCGTAACGCAATTCATCTAAATTATCATTGTCCGGATCGATCCCAAGTGCTACCGCAATATCGTGAACTTCTTGAGAAGCCAGCACTTGATCAGAAGACACTTCCCAGGTATTCAGAATTTTGCCTCGTAACGGCAAAATCGCTTGATAATCTTTATCACGTGCTTGTTTTGCTGAACCGCCTGCAGAATCGCCTTCTACTAAAAATAACTCAGTACGACTTAAATCTTGAGAAGTACAATCGGCTAATTTACCCGGCAACGCAGGACCGCTCACTAACTTTTTACGCACCACTTTTTTTGCCGCACGCAAACGACTTTGTGCCGAGGAAATTGCCATTTCAGCAATCAATTTACCGGTTTGTACGTTTTGATTGAGCCATAAACTAAACGCATCTTTAATCGTGCTATCCACATAACTGGAAGCCTGACGAGAAGAAAGACGTTCTTTAGTTTGCCCTGCAAATTGCGGTTCTTGAATTTTTAACGAAAGTACATAAGCACAACGATTCCACACGTCATCAGCGGTTAATTTAACACTCTTCGGCAGTAAATTATGAATTTCGCAGAATTCCACCATTGCTTTTAATAAGCCGTTACGTAAACCGTTTACGTGCGTACCGCCTTGTGCGGTCGGAATTAAGTTAACATAACTTTCAGCTAATAACTCGCCCCCTTCCGGCAACCACGTTAACGCCCAACTTACCGCTTCGGTTTCAGCGGAGACATCGCCAATAAACGGCGGATTCGGCAAACATTCTAACTCTTTTAACGCTTCACTTAAATAATCGGATAAACCGTCTTCGTAATACCACGTTTCGTGATTATTATTGATATGGTCAACAAAGTTGATGGTTAATTTCGGGCAAAGTACCGCTTTGGCACGTAATAAATGGCGTAAACGACTGACCGAAAATCTCGGCGAATCAAAGTATTTTGGATTAGGATAGAAACGAACGGTAGTACCGGTTTGTTTTTTCGGACAACTGCCAATTACAGTTAATTCTTCTACTTTTACCCCGTTTTCAAAGGCAATCGTATAAATTTCACCGTTACGCTTAATTTTGATTTCCACACGTTGCGAGAGGGCGTTTACTACCGAGATACCTACCCCGTGTAAGCCACCTGAAAACGTATAGTTTTTATTGGAAAACTTACCGCCTGCGTGTAGTTTGGTTAGAATTAATTCCACACCGGAAATTTTTTCGGTAGAGTGAATATCAACCGGCATTCCTCGGCCGTTATCAATCACTTCCAATGAATTATCCGCATGGAGAATCACGTCAATTTGAGAGGCATAGCCGGATAACGCTTCATCGACACTATTATCGATAACTTCTTGCCCTAAATGGTTCGGACGTGTAGTGTCGGTGTACATTCCGGGACGAAGTTGGACGGGTTCAAGATCTTTTAAAACGGTAATTTCATCAGCACCGTAGCGTTTATCAGACATGACAGGCTCTCTTTATGGACATAAAAACAGGCATTTTACTGACAAATGCCTCATTTGTTGAGTAAAAAATACTGTTTTAATGATTTTTTGTTTCGCCAAGCAAAGATTTTTTGATAATAAAACTGAATCGGCTGCCTTTACCAAATTCACTTTTTACCTGTAATTGGGAGCCGTGTTGCTCTAAAGCATACTTCACGATCGCCAAGCCTAATCCACTTCCGCCAGTTTGGTTGCTACGTGATTCGTCTACTCGGTAAAAACGCTCGGTTAAATGTGGTAAGTGTGATTCCTCGATACCAACACCATTATCTGTAACACTAAATTCCGCCCCTTCATTACACCAATGCCAATTTACTTCAATCGTCGCACCATCACCAGCGTGTTTAACCGCATTATAAATTAAGTTGGAAACCGCACTTTGTAGCTGGTTTTCATCACCCAACACAGTAATATTCGGAGTAATATTGAAGATGATTTGTTGCTTACTTTGATTCAAGAAATCCGTATTTTTCTGTAAGGCTAAAATCATTGATGACATTTCAACCACGTAATGTTCTTTACTGGAAGAGGTTTCAATTTTTGCCAATAAATTCAGCTGATCCAACAAATTTCCCATACGTTTAGCTTGGGATTGCATTGCCTGAATACTTTTTTGCTGTAATTCGGTTTCAGCTTGGGCTTCCAGTAATTCCAAATAGCCTCTCAATACGGTCAGCGGTGTACGCAATTCGTGATTCATATTATTCAAAAACGTCTGCCTAGAATGTAATAAACGAATCACTTGTGTTACATCACGGGCAATAATTAAATAGCTTTCGCTATCGTAATCATTAATATGAAATTCGATATAACGCTCATCAGTCGTCATCAGAACAAGCGGTCTTTTTTTCTTATTTTTATGAAAATACTTCTTGAACTCCTCATAAAAAATCACATTAAATACGCTTTTTTCGACTTTCTTATTCCAGTAAAAACTCAAAATTTCCTGAGAAGCATTATTACACCAAATAATATCGCCAAGATGATTACAAATGATGATACCGTCCGGTAAATATTGAATATTTTTATTTAATTTGGAAAGCAGACGTAAGGTTTTCACTTTTTCCCGTCTGTTACGTCTTTGATAAAAAGCGACCGTTTGTGACACATGCTCCCACGTAGTTAACACCTTACGGCTTTGTTTACGGTTCGGATCAATTAAATTTAATAAGCGGTGTTCATTATAATTATGCCAGCCCAATAACATAACCAATAACGTCATTGCCCAAGTTACGAAATCCCAAGCAAATAAACTAAAAAAATAGGCGATGCCTAATGCTAATAGGGTTTCGACTATAAAATTTTTACAGAAAAAATGGATTCTCATTGATGATCCTGAAAGTGGTTGGAAAAGCGATAGCCGGAGCCTCTAACCGTTTGCACATAACGTTCAAAGCCATAAGGCTCTAAACTTTTTCTTAAACGGCGAATATAAGAATCGACCGTTCTGTCTTCCACATAAATATCATTACCCCACACAAAATCCAATAATTGTTCTCGGCTATAGACTTTTTCCGGATGGGTCATAAAGAAGTGTAATAATTTATATTCGGTACTGCTTAAACTAATCTCTTTTTTCTGGATGGTAACCCGTTTAGCATTTTGGTCTAAAATCAGATCATCAAGACTAATCACATCATTATTTTGATAAGTACGTCTAAGTAAGGCTTCGATGCGAGCGATCAACACTTTAGGAGAAAACGGTTTGGTGACATAATCGTCTGCACCAGTATTAAGGCAAGTAATGCAATCATCTTCCGAGCTGCGTGCAGTGAGCATTAAGATAGGAATTTGAGCTGTTTCTTCCGACTTTTTGAGATATTGAATAAACTGGATACCGGAACGCCCAGGCAACATCCAATCAAGCAAAATTAGCTTTGGTTTTTCATCTAATTTTTTTACCGCACTCTGATAGTCTTCGGCTTCAATTACCTGATAATTTTGTTGTAGTAAAAACAAGGCGATCATCTCTCGAATCACTCTTTCATCTTCCACAATCAGAATTTTCTCATTCATCTGCTGCTCCTACCCTTTACTGCCAATAAGCGGTCAAATTTGACAAAAAATTTGCAAAATTTCAGCAGAATTTAACCGCTTGTTTAAATCGATTCAAGCTAAATTTAGCCCATTCGACCTCGGATATAATCTTCGGTACGTTGGAATCGCGGTTTATCAAAGATTTGTTTGGTTTCACCGAACTCGACCAACTCACCTAAATACATATAAGCAGTATAATCCGAACAGCGTGCCGCCTGCTGCATATTGTGGGTCACAATCGCCACCGTGTAATCGTGTTTTAATTCACAAATCAATTCTTCAATTTTCATTGTTGAAATCGGGTCAAGTGCCGAACAGGGTTCATCTAACAACAAGACTTCCGGCTTAACCGCAATACCACGAGCAATACATAAACGTTGTTGCTGACCGCCGGATAAACTGTCACCGCTTTGATGCAATTTATTTTTCACCTCGTTCCATAACGCCGCTTTAGTTAATGCCCATTCTACACGATCATTTAATTCCGATTTAGGTAATTTTTCAAATAAGCGGATACCAAATGCGACATTGTCATAAATCGACATCGGGAATGGTGTCGGTTTTTGGAATACCATACCGATTCTGGCTCGAATTAATGCGATATCAGTTTCAGTAGTCAGTAAATTTTCGCCTTCAAACAAAATTTCCCCTTGTGCTTTTTGGTTCGGGTATTGTTCAAACATTCGGTTTAAAGTTCGTAACAAGGTTGATTTACCACAGCCGGAAGGTCCGATAAAAGCAGTCACTTTATTTTTCGCAATGCGTAAATTAATGTTTTTTAAAGCGTGGAAATCGCCATAGAAAAAATCTAAATGATTAATCGCAATTTTAGTATCTTGCAGTGAAATTAAGTCGTTATTCATTGCATTTCCTTATCGTTGTTTTTGGTTAAAAAAGATACGGGTAAGAATATTAAGACACAGCACAAACCCGGTAATTAATGTTGCTCCCGCCCACGCTAAATTATTCCAATCTTGGAACGGACTTGCCGCATATTGATAAATCACGACCGGTAAGTTTGCCATTGGCCCGTTCATATCCCACGAACTGAATTGGTTTGATAGTGCGGTAAACAGAAGCGGAGCGGTTTCTCCCGAAATACGTGCCACTGCGAGTAACACGCCGGTAATAATCCCTGAACGAGCCGCTTTATAACAAACCATAGTAATCATTCGCCATTGCGGACAACCTAATGCCACCGCTGCTTCACGCAAGTTATTTGGAATCAGATTTAACATACTGTCGGTGGTACGTACCACCACTGGAATCACTAACAATGCTAAAGCAAAAGAACCAGCCCAGCCTGAATAGTGTTTGACGTGCGATACATAAATCGCATAGATAAATAAACCGATAATAATTGACGGTGCAGAAAGTAAAATGTCATTCAAAAAGCGTGTGACTTTCGCCAATTTACTGTAACGTCCGTATTCGGCTAAGTAAGTGCCGGCTAAAATGCCGATTGGCGTGCCGATTAGTGTGCCGAACAACAACATCAACAATGAACCGATAATCGCATTACTCAAACCTCCTACTTCATTCGGTGCTGGTGTCGGTAAGGTAAATAGCGTTAATGAAAGCTCCGGAATCCCTTTTTGAATTAGCGTGAATAAAATCCAGCCTAACCAGAACAGTCCGAATCCAACCGCAAAGAAAGAAACGGTGAGCATTACTTTGTTGACACATTTACGGCGGTAAAAACGTCCATTTTTATTACGATACATTATTTATTCCCCTCTTTTTTGGTCATCCTTAAAATCATTAAACGAGAAATACTGAGTACCACCGTAGTAATTAAGAATAAGATTAAACCTAATTCCATTAATGCCGATTTTTGTAAGCCTGTCGCTTCGTTAAATTCATTCGCTATCGCGGATGCAATCGAAGCAGACGGCGAAAAGAGTGAATCCGGTAAATTAAATGCGTTACCGATAACAAAAGTGACCGCCATGGTTTCGCCTAATGCACGACCCAATCCTAACATCATACTGCCGACTACACCGGCTTTGGTGTAAGGTAAAATGATTTTCCAAACCACTTCCCACGTGGTCGATCCTAAACCGTAAGCACTTTCTTTTAACATCGGCGGCACAACCCCGAATACTTCACGCATCATTGAAGCAATATAAGGAATAATCATAATTGCCAATACAAGCCCAGCGGTAAACAGACCGATACCAAACGGAGCGCCTGAAAACAGCATGCCGATAAGTGGCAGATCGCCGAGTAATTCAATTAAAGTGGGTTGAATATGTTCTTGGAAAAGCGGTACGAAGACAAATAAGCCCCACATACCGTAGATAATGGAAGGAATAGCGGCTAGCATTTCAACCGCAACGCTAATCGGACGCTTTAGCCATTCCGGTGCAAGCTCGGTTAAAAATACAGCAATCACGAAAGAAATCGGCACGGCGATAAGTAAAGCGATAAATGCAGAAATTAAAGTGCCGATAACCGGAACAATTGCACCATAACTATCATTGTTCGGATCCCAATCATTAGTCCATAAGAAGCTGAGTCCAAAACGAGTTAACGACTCCCAGCTGCCAATAATCAATGAGATTAAAATCGCAGCCAACATCGCAAATACAAGCCACGCAAAAAATTGCGTTGTATACCTAAATAAACCTTCAATTAAAGGATGATTTAAGCAGGTCGGTTTATTAAGATTTGGCATAAAATAAACTCCAATGTCTTTATCTTGGTGCTTATTTTAAAAAAAGAATATGACAGTTTTATGACAACCTTGTCATAAATAACCTAAATAAAAAATAAAGCGGTCGAATCCAATGTTTGAAAAAAACACTTTAAATTCAACCGCTTATTGGTTTGTTTAATGATTAACGAACGGCTTTACCGTCTTTATCTTTTACTTCGTTTTGCCATTTTTGTTTGATTTTAGCCACTACTTCGTCCGGTAGAGGCACATAATCTAATTCCGATGCCGCATTTTTACCTTTTTCAAATGCCCAATCGAAGAAATCAAATACTGCTCTGGTTGCGGTCGGGTTATCCGCTTGCTGATGAATCAAGATAAAACTTGCTGCCGTCACCGGCCATGAATTTTCACCGCTTTCATTAGTCAGCATAATGCCCATACCTTTCGCTTTATCCCATTGTGCATTTGCAGCCGCCGCCATAAAGCTGTCGCGTGAAGGTTGCACAAATTTACCCGCTTGGTTCTGTAAAGAAGCCCAGGCTAAATTATTCTGTTTCGCATAGGCATATTCAACATAACCGATAGAATACTTCAGCTGTTTCACATAAGCGGCTACACCCTCATTGCCTTTACCACCGTAACCGGTCGGCCATTTAACTGATTTCCCCTCTCCGACTTTTTCTTTCCATTCCGGTGATACTTTCGATAAATAGTTCGTCCAACCAAATGTCGTACCTGAACCGTCCGAACGGCGTACCACAATAATATTTTTCTCCGGTAAATTTAACGATTCATTTAACGCTTTAATCGCCGGGTCATTCCATTTGGTAATTTTACCGAGGAAAATATCCGCTAATACCGTACCGGATAATTTTAACTCGCCGGCTTTAAATTCCGGTAAGTTCACCACCGGAACCGTACCGCCGATAATTGCCAGGAATTGTAACAATTTGTGTTGATCCAATAATTCCGCTTTCATCGGGTCATCTGACGCACCGAAATCAATCGTGTTAGCAATAATTTGCTGCTGACCGCCACCGGAACCGATAGATTGATAATTCACTTTATTGCCTGTTTCTTTTTCATAAAGTGAAGCCCATTTCGCATAAATCGGATAGGGAAACGAAGCACCAGCACCCGTAATCGTTTCCGCATAACTTGATGCCATCACGCCTAATGAAAGCCCGATCACTACACATTTTCTTGCTGCTTTTACCAATAACATATTGTTCTCCTCATGGATGTTTAAACTAGCTGTTTGGAACAGATTATTTGGTTTAAGCGTATTCTAAAAAAACAATATGACGATTTGATGACAGCAAAATTATTTGCAAAAAATTTAGCGTTTTAGACCGCTTAATATTGAACATTCCGGGCTATCGTTACCGCAACAAGACTTACTCCAACTTTTTAATAACGTCAGCATTTGTTGCAAATCGGCAATTTTCTGCTGAAGTTCTTCAATATGTTGCTCGGTAAGTTTCTTCACTTCACGGCTGGTACGATGCGGATCATCATTTAGTTTTAATAATTCGCTGATCTGCACTAAAGAAAATCCAACCTTACGTGCATTACTGATAAAGTGTAAACGTTCCAAATCCGAAATCGAATAAACTCGATAACCGCTACTTGAACGGACTGCCTGTGGCAATAAACCGGCTTTTTCATAATCACGAATTTGTTTTGCTGATAATTCGGTGTGTTTTGCTGCTTGACTAATATTCATTCTGTTACCTCTTGACCTTAACCTAGGGTTAAGGATTAGCATATAAAGAAATTCAGTATTCGTCATTCTTTTTTTATGAGGTAACTATGAAATTTCGTCTGTTAAAAGCCGTTTCACTTTGTGCAATGCTTGCAACTCCTTCTTTTGCTTATGCAGTTAATAATATTGAAGTATGGAAAAGTCCGACTTGCGGTTGTTGTAACTTTTGGATTGATCATTTAAAACAGCATGGTTTTAACGTCACCGCAAATGATACAGGTAATCGCCATGTACATAGCAAATTGCAATTACAACCGAAATTACAAGCCTGTCATAGTGCAATGGTAGACGGTTATCTGATTGAAGGTCACGTGCCGGCACAAGATATTGAGCGTTTACTCAAAGAAAAACCGGTTGATGCGGTAGGCTTAATCGTACCGGAAATGCCACTTGGCTCACCAGGAATGGATCAGCCGAAACATATGGGTCAGAAAGATAAATATGATGTGTTATTACTCAAAAAAGACGGCACAACCACCATTTTCAATTCATACAACTAATCATTAGGAGAAACAAAATGTCAATTACACTCAAACTTGACGGTTTACATTGCGGTAACTGTGTAAAAAGCGTGGAAAAAGCACTGAATGCAGTAGAAGGCGTGACTAAAGCGACCGTGACTTTAGAACCGCAACAAGCGATTGTGGAAGGATCTGCTAATGCAGAAGCTCTTATTGCCGCTGTTGATGATATTGGTTTTGAAGCGGAAGTTATTTAACTATTACCACGGAATACACAGAAAATACTGAACATTTCCGTGAAATCCGTGTATTCCGTGGTTAAACTTACCGGAAAGAAAAGATATGGCTAAAGAACAACAACTTTTAATTGACGGTATGCACTGTGCCGCTTGCGTGCGTCGGGTTGAAAAAATCTTGATGAAAGTGGAAGGTGTCATTTTTGCTTCGGTCAATCTTGCCGATCAAACCGCATTTGTACAAGGTGAAGCGGATCCAAATGCAATGGTACGAGCGGTCGAAAAAATCGGTTTCGGTGCGGAAATTTTAGAAAACGAGCAAGAACGCCGAGCCAAACAACAAGCGCAAACGCAACGTACTTTAAGTCATAAAAAATGGCAATTTATTGTCGCCTTAATTGTCGGTTTCGGTTTAGTTGCTTTGGGGCTGTTTATCGGAATGCTCCCAAACTCAACCAATTTAGTTTATTGGTTTATCGCCGCAACCGTCAGCTTGTTTACGATGTATTTTGCCGGTAAAGATTTCTTTGTCGGTGCATGGGTCAGCCTGAAAAATAAAGCCTCCACCATGGACACTTTAGTCGCTCTCAGTACCGGTGTCGCTTGGCTATACTCATTTTGGCTAACACTTTTCCCCCAACCGCAAGCGCACGTTTACTATGAAGCTAGCGTAATGATTATCGGCTTTATCAATCTCGGTAAATTCCTTGAATTAAAAGCTAAACAACGTTCCTCACTTGCCTTAGAAAAATTACTCGATCTCGCCCCTCAACAAGCGGTTATTTTTGATCAAAATAATGCAACGCAAACCATTCCGGTCAAAGGCATCAAACCGGAAATGCGTGTACAAGCACTCACCGGCGATCGGCTTGCGGTGGACGGCAGATTGGAAAGTGGCTCAATTTGGGTGGATGAATCAATGCTGACCGGTGAAGCGTTACCGATTGAGAAAAAAGTCGGTGATAAAGTACGTGCCGGAACCTTGATTCAAGACGGATCAGGTATCTATATTGCCGAACAAGTCGGCAGACAAACCGCCCTTGCTCGTGTCATTAACGCCGTGCGTCATGCACAATCAAGTAAGCCACCACTCGCACAATTTGTCGATAAAGTGGCAAGTGTTTTTGTACCGGTGGTGGTTTCGATTGCGTTGATAAGCGGTCTGATTTGGCTATTTTTAGGCAAAGACTTTTCATTTGCTCTCTCGATTTTTACCACTGTGTTAATTATCGCTTGCCCATGTGCGCTCGGCTTAGCCATTCCGCTTTCAACCATTGCTGGCGTAGCTCGTGCCGCCGAATTTGGTGTGTTAGTACGTAATATCGAAGCTCTGCAAGCCGGCTCCGAAATCGATACGCTAGTATTCGATAAAACCGGCACACTCACCACCGGCGAAATGATGGTTTCGGATATCCAAACCTTTAATGGTTTTGAGCCGAATCGTGTACTACAGCTGGCAAAAAGTTTAGAAGTCCACGCCACTCACCCGATTGCTAAAGCAATTGTAAAATTTGCTGAGAATCAGACCGCTTGTGAAGTGACTAATGTGCAAGTGGTCAAAGGTGCAGGGATTATTGCCAACTTAGGCGAAGATCAAATCAAGGTCGGTAATGCGAAATTTGTTAATTTTTCCGGAAATTTAACCGCTTCTCGAGCTACCAAAATTTTTGTAGCGGTAAATGATCAATTAGCCGGTATTTTATCGGTGGAAGATCAGTTGCGTAATGAGTCCAAAGCAATGATCGAAAAATTTAAAGCGGAAGGTTATCAATGCTTAATGCTGACCGGTGACCGCCAAGCGACTGCGGAATATTTCGCACAACAACTCGGTTTAGACGGCGTGATCGCAGAAGTTTTACCGGAACAAAAAGCGGATAAAATTCGTGAATTACAAGCTCAAGGTAAAAAAGTGGCGATGATTGGCGACGGGATTAACGATGCACCGGCTCTTGCTCAGGCTAATGTGGGGATCGCAATGCACAACGGTTCGGATATTGCGGTCGAAACCGCCGATCTTTCGCTAATGCAACACGGCTTAGCACCGGTTCTACAAATTCTGCCGTTTGCCAAACAGGTATTACGTAATATGAAGCAAAGTTTGCTCGGTGCCTTCATGTATAACGTGATTGCTATTCCGCTTGCTGCCGGCGTGCTTTACCCGTTTACCGGCTGGCTACTCAACCCAATGATCGCCGCCGTTGCGATGACAATGTCTTCTATCACCGTAGTACTGAATAGTCAGAGATTGTTGAAGTAGCTAGTTCCCCCATGCACAAAGCCATATGTGGATCTATATTTGCTCTAACTTCCAGCCCTAGCAGGGCTGAATTATGCTTAACCTAGTACGACTCTGCCGTACTAGGCTTTTCAGTGTAATCCGTGTATTCCATGGTTTTATTATGTTACTAGCCACCGGACTTACGGCACACAAAATCAAACCATGTAGTCGGTAAAATACGTCTTAGCCACCAAAACAATTTAGTTGGAAATGTGACTTGATAGCGAGCTTTCGGTTTACTATCACTTAAGGCTTTTAGACAGGCTTCCGCCACGGCTGATGCCGGTTTAGCAAACGGATTATCATTCTTTTTAGTTGCCAAACGCTGATATTGTTTTTGGTTAAATGCGGTTTTAGCGGTATTTTCCACATCAATATATTTGGTGAGTTTATCCAAAGAATTTGAACGAAAATCGCTTAAAATCGGGCCCGGCTCAATCAAACTAACATAAATATTCGAGCCGTGTAATTCGTGACGTAACGTATCCGCCATACCTTCCACCGCAAATTTAGAGGCATTATAAGCCCCTCGAAAGTGCATTGCGGCAAAGCCTAAAATACTACTGGTCAATAAAATACGTCCGTGATTCTGCGCTCGGAAAATTTTAAGTGCATGATTCATCACTTCCCACACGCCAAATACATTGATTTCAAATAACTCACGTAATGCTTCACGCGGTAAATCTTCCACACAGCCCGGTTGCCCTTGTCCTGCATTGCAAAATACTGCATCTAAGCCACCGTTCGCTTTAATATATTCAAACGCTTCCGCTATTTGTGCCGAATCTTGCACATCAAGCTGAATACATTCAAAGCCTTCCGCTCGCAAGCGGTCAATATCCACCTGTTTTCTGCAACTGGCAATCACCCGCCAGCCGTTTTCTTTCAACAATTTAGCGGTGGCATAACCGATACCGGAAGAACAACCGGTGATTAGAATCGTTTTCATACTTTCCTCGATATGTTTCGCCACTATTAACGAATCACACTCACAAAACCGGCGGTCGCTTCTGCTTCTCTAGCCAACGAAATACCGTCATCTTCTTTCGGGGAGCCGACTAACAATAAGCCAATCACTTTATCACCGGCACGACAGCCGAATGTTTCACGTAATAGCGATCCTTCTACCCATTTTTTACTGATCCAAACCGTTTCAAAACCTTGGGCATTCGCAGCTAATTGCATCGCATAAGTCGCACAACCGGCAGTCACAATTTGCTCCCACGCCGGTACTTTCGGTGATTCGTGATCAATTTTTGCTACTACGCCAATTATCATTGGTGCTTGATTAGCCAGTTTATCGGCTTTTGCCGTATTTTTTTCGTCCATATTAAACTCAGCAGCGGCAGCAACTAAACATTGATGCAATTTTGACATTCCGCTTTTTTCGATCACCACAAAATGATAAGGCTTCATTTTGCCGTGATCCGGTGCACGTAATGCCGCTTTGATAATATTTTCCAATTGTTCTGCATTCGGGGCTATTTCACCAAATTTTTTATTTGAACGACGACGTTGTAAGAAATCTAAAATATCCATAATTTATTGCAATTTATCTAAAAAATTGTGTTAAGAATAACATATTTTATTAAGTCTAAGCCCATTTTATGGTAGTTTTACGCCATAAAATTTTTACTTTAATTAGGACTAATATGTTAAAAATCTTCAAAGGGCTTTATCAGATTTTTCGTTGTATTCGAGAATTGGTATTAAGCCTATTTTTTATCATTTTTGTACTGGTATGCTTTGCGATTACAGCTTTGATACAACAAGAATCTAAAACACAAAAATCGGTGCAATTTATTGAAAAAGGGGCGTTAACCCTTAATTTAGACGGATATTTAGCCGATAACCACGATGAATACGGTGATTTACATCGTTTGGTTCAATCTGAGTTAGGTAATGGCGAGCCAATTAAAATTTCTACTTTTGATGTTGCCCGTGCCATTAATAAGGCAATGAAAGATGAACGAATTACCGGATTAGTGCTAGATTTAGGCTATTTCCAAGGTGGCGATAGTGCTTCACTAAAATTTATCGGTTCTCAAATTAAAACCTTTAAACAATCCGGAAAACCGGTGATTGCGATTGGCGAACAATATAGCCAATCACAATATTATTTAGCTAGTTTTGCCGATAAAATCTATCTGAATAAAGCCGGTTTTATCGATATTCACTCGCTCAGTTATAGCAATATCTATTTCAAAACCTTACTCGATAAAATCGAAGCCATGCCACATATTTTCCGTGTTGGTACATACAAATCAGCAGTAGAACCCTTTATCCGTGATGATATGTCAGAGGAAGCAAAACAAAATGCACAACTGTGGCTAAATTCGGTATGGAATAATATCCGCAAAGACATTGCTCACAATCGAAATATTCCGATTGAACAGGTATTACCGGACAGTCAAACCTATATCGCTAAATATCGTCAACTAAAAGGCGATGATGCCCAATATGCGTTAAGCCAAAAACTCGTGACCGAAATTGCAACTAATGCTGAAATTCAACAGGAATTAGTCAAACTATTCGGTAAAGATAAAGAGGGTAACTATAACCAAATCGATTACTTCGATTATGCTCAGGAACTTAATGATCGCTTTGATGTTTCCGCCACACATAAAATTGCAATTATCAATGTCGAAGGGCAAATCATTTCCGGTGAAAGTGATCAAAGTTCAGCAGGTAGCGATACGATTGTTAAACTGCTACGTAAGGCTCGTGAAGATAAAAGTGTTGATGGTGTGATTTTACGTGTCAATAGCCCTGGCGGCAGCGCAACGGCTTCGGAAATTATTCGCCAAGAATTAGAAGCGATTCAACTTGCCGGTAAACCGGTTGTGACATCAATGGGTGGTATGGCAGCTTCAGGTGGTTATTGGATTGCGGCGACCAGCGATAAAATTATCGCCAGCCCAACGACGATTACCGGTTCAATCGGAATTTTCGGCTTAGCCACCAGCTTTGAAAAAACCGCTAAAAATTTAGGTGTCACCGAAGACGGTATTTCACTTTCACCATTTGCTTCTTCTAGCCCGTTAAAAACGTTGCCGAAAGAACAAGCGGAGGTGATTCAAATCAGCATTGAAAACGGCTATGACCGATTCCTAGAACTGGTCAGCCGTGGACGTAATATGTCTAAACCAGCGGTGGATAAAATTGCACAAGGGCAAGTTTGGTCGGGTGAAGATGCGTTAAAACACGGTTTAGTTGATCAATTAGGCGATTTTGACACCGCTTATGAGGTTATCACCGAATTAGTCAATCAACAACGTAAAGAGAAAGGCGAAGCCGCAATCGAGCACTTTAGAGCACAATGGTTTATTGACAGCGACGATAGCTTGCTAGGTTCATTCTTAAATGGCTCGAACTTGAAATTACAATTCGGTTCATTATTAGGCTTACCGATTGCCTCTCAAGCTCAACAATCATTAGAATTGCTACAAAAATTCAATGATCCTAAACACACCTATTTATATTGCCTTAGCTGTGGCACAATAAAATAGCTTGTTACAAGCGGTTAAATTTGCAAATTTTTTCGCAAATCTAACCGCTTATTTTTTCTTCCCTCACTTCTCTTTTTTGTTTATAGTAACGCCCTTTCTTATGATTCAAATCTCTCCAATATGAACCAAAAGCATCTTATAAAATTAGCCGTATTACTGATTATTGCGACAATCTCTTATTTTTTCGGCAATCAAAGTAATAAGTCAGAACCAGTTAAACAACCACAGCCACAGCAGCAACAAAACGACTACGCAACGGAAACCGATACACCGATTGCAAAAGCACCGCAGGCACAATCTGCTTCAGCAACTCAAGCGGCACTTGCGATGAATTATGATTCCAAAATGGATGAAGATAAAATCGGGCAAAATAAGCAAGCACCAGTTGATTACTATATGTTAGCGCTTTCTTGGTCACCGGCTTTTTGTGAATCACAACGCAATAAAAACCAAGGTGATGTACCGCAACGTTTAGCTTATCAGTGTGCCGGCAGTCAGAACTTCGGTTGGGTGATTCACGGTTTATGGCCACAAAATGCTAAAGCACATTCGGTTGATGATCATCCTCGCTATTGCCAAGGTGATTTACCGGAAGTTTCCACAAAAATTATTGAGCAATATCTACCGGAATCACCGGGTGCTGCATTATTACAAGGCGAATGGGAAAAACACGGTAGCTGTGCTTTCGATAGTGCGGAAAGCTATTTTGCCAAACAAAAAGAGTTGTTTCACAGCCTGAAACTACCGGCAAAAAATTTACGCCGCAATGATTTATTCCAATGGATGCGTAAACATAATCCGCAGCTACGCGGTGTTTATTTAGGTGCGAGTAAAACCGAACTCTACGTTTGCTACGACAAACAATGGCAACCAATGGACTGTCCGAAATAAATGACGGAAGCAATCACAAATACAGCTCTTATGCGTCAGCTCAAAATGCAGGTTCAGCGTCAGCTAAAACGCAATTTGGAGCAAGCTAATACTCACTTCAATAAAACTTTTACACCACCGACGGTCAGCTATGCCGTGCGTGGTGTAAAAGCCGGCGTTGCTTATCTGCAACGTAACGAAATTCGCTTCAATCCTGTTTTATTGGTGGAAAACGGGCAATCTTTTATTCAGCAGGTTGTTCCGCATGAACTTGCTCACGCTTTGGTTTATCAACAATTCGGGCGAGTTCAACCGCACGGTAAAGAATGGAAAATGGTGATGGAACACGTTTTCGGTGTACCGGCGGAAACCTACCATTGTTTTGATACACAAAATGTGGTCGGCAAACAATTTTCCTACCAATGCGGTTGTCAAACGCATCTACTTTCTTTACGTCGTCATAATGCCATCGTACGAAATGGTCGCCGTTACCTCTGTAAGCAGTGTAAACAAGTCCTTATATTTAACGACAATTTGTAACAAGCGTTAAAATAACGTTAAAAGGGACTGGACTTTATTCTATAAGTGCCTAAAATTAGCTCAATTTTTAAATATTATTAATTTATTATCATTTGGAGCATTTTATGACAATGGAAACCATCGTTGTTGTCGGTGGAGGAGCTGGCGGTTTAGAGCTTGCTACCTACCTCGGCAATAAATTAGGCAGTAAGAATAAAGCAAAAGTTATTCTTATCGATCGCAATACAACTCATCTTTGGAAGCCACTACTACACGAAGTAGCAACCGGTTCTTTAGACGAAGGAACCGATGCGCTTAGTTACCGTGCGCATGCTAAACACCACGCTTTTGAATTTCAGCAAGGATCACTCACCGCTGTCAGTCGTGATAAAAAAGAAGTGACACTTGCACCGATTTATAACGAACAAAATCAACTGCTAGTCGAAGAACGTCATATTACTTACGATAAATTAGTAATTGCTATCGGTAGTAAATCGAATGATTTCAATACAAAAGGTGTGGCGGAAAACTGTATTTTCTTAGACGGTTCGGAACAGGCGAAGCAATTCCAAAAACGTATGATGGAATTATTCCTACAGTTCTCTCACAGTGAAGATCAAGATGTAAAAATTGCGATCGTCGGTGGTGGTGCAACCGGTATTGAGCTTTCTGCAGAACTTTATAATGCGGTAAAACACTTAAACTCATACGGCTTTGGTAAATTGAATCGAGCGAGTCTAAAAGTCACCTTAGTTGAAGCTGGCTCTCGCTTAATTCCTGCATTAACCGAAAAAGTATCGGCTTCAGCCCTCGCTGAATTGCGTAAAGCTGGTGTGGACGTTCGCTTAAATACCATGATTACCGAAGCAGTAGAAGATGGCTTAATCACCAAAGACGGGGACAAAATTGAAGCTAACTTAATGGTTTGGGCTGCCGGTGTTAAAGCGCCTGATTTTGTAAAAGAATTCGGCTTTGAAACAAACCGTCTAAACCAAATTGAAATCAAAGATACCTTACAAACAACGGTAGATGACTCGGTATATGTTATCGGTGACTGTGCATCGCTTATCCAAGATGGCAAAGCGATTCCACCACGAGCTCAAGCCGCACACCAAATGGCAACACAATGCGGTAAAAACATTGTGGCGGTACTTGAAGGTAAAGAACAAAAACCGTTTAAATTCAATGATAAAGGCTCTCTACTTTCGTTCTCTCACTTCGGTACAGTCGGTAACTTGATGGGTAACTTAATGAGCGGCGATATGTTTATCGAAGGTAAAATCGCACGCCTTGCCTACCTCTCGTTATACCGTATGCACCAAGTTGCTTTACACGGCTGGGTAAAAACTGGTCTGATTTTATTAGTCGGTCAAATTAACCGCTTCCTCAGACCGTCAATGAAGTTACACTAAGCAAAAAAATCGGTCACATTTCCGCAAAATTTTGCAAAAATTAACCACGAAAGACACAGACTACTCGGAAATTTTATTCAATGTAATCAGTGTGTTCCGTGGTTTAATTTATTCATCAATAAATGGATTTAGTACCTCTACCCCACATCCTTTAAAATCTTTCACGTTTCTCGTCACAATTTTAAACCTATGTGCTTTAGCCGTAGCAGCTATATAAGAGTCATTTAACGGCTTTTTATCCGGAATATGAAACTCTGCACAGGTCATCATAACTTTCGTATCAAGCGGTAAAATTCTATTTTCAAAATGGGGCAGGAGTTTTTGTTCAAACCAACTTTGTAAAAGTTTAGCTTGTTGAATATCTTTGCGTTTAAGTTGCAAAATCCCTAACTTAATTTCAAAGAGCGTGATGACACTTAAATAAGCATCGGCTTTTCCGCTTTCCATCTTAAGTAGTTCGGAAACAATATTGGTATCTAATAAATACATTATTCCCACTCCGATAAATCCGGTACTCTTATTTTGATTTGTTGGCGTACTTGTTGCAAAGTTTGCTCAAATTGCTGCTCCGCTTCTTCACTTAATATTTCTGTTGGAGCTGTACTGCTAAAAGCCTCCGCTAAACTTTGTGATTTCGTTTGAGCTTGATAATGGGCATAACTTGCCAACACACTAACCACCTTGCCCCATTTAGTAATATACACCGGCTCGGTTTCAGCAATTTTTAATACCGCACTGGCACGTTGGTTAAATTCTTTGGAACTAATTACTGCCATATCTCCTCCTTAATATCAAAATTGTCACTATATTACTACCTTTTTACTGTTCAATAAAAGTACAAAACCAATAACATCTCATTACAAGCAGTCATTTTTCTGCAAAGGTTTGCAAAAAATTAACCACAGAATACACAGATTACTCGGAAATTTTATCCGGTGTAATCGGTGTGTTCCGTGGCTTTATTTAAGCTATATTTTACTCTCTCCTTGTGGGAGAGAGACAGCTTGTTGAAGCGTTTAGCGAAAACAAGCAGAGAGAGGGAAAATTACTTCTTCCAACCTTTCAACGCATCAGCAAACGCATTGTTGGCGAACTGATTGCGTTGAGGCTTATTCTTGGAGAAGCGGTCAGATTTTTCGCTATTTTCGCGATTTTCTTGCGAATTTCGACCGCTTGTTGGCTTATCAATCGGCTTGTCTTCTAAACGCATAGTTAGTGCAATACGTTTACGCTGTACGTCCACTTCTAAGACCTTCACTTTCACCAAATCGCCGACTTTCACTACTTTATGCGGATCTTCCACAAAGCTGTTCGATAACATTGAAATATGAACCAAGCCGTCTTGGTGTACGCCAATATCCACAAAAGCACCGAAGTTTGCCACGTTGGTCACCGTCCCTTCTAAGATCATCCCGACTTTTAGATCTTTAATATCTTCTACACCGTCCATAAAGGTGGCGGTTTTAAATTCACCACGTGGATCGCGCCCTGGTTTTTCCAACTCTTTGAAAATATCGTTTACCGTCGGTAAACCGAATTGTTCGTCCACAAAATCTTTTGCATTCAGTTGGTGAATACGAGTCGAATTGCCCATTAATTCAGCAAGAGTTGAATCGGTTGCTTGGAGAATTTTTTCTACCACCGGATAAGCCTCTGGATGCACACTCGAAGCATCTAACGCATTTTTACCGCCGACAATTCGCATAAAACCAGCACACTGTTCAAAGGCTTTCGGGCCTAAACGAGGCACTTTTTTCAGGTCGGAACGGGCATTAAAACGCCCGTTTTCATCGCGAAATGCCACGATATTTTGTGCTAATGTTTTGCTCATACCGGCAACACGAGCCAATAACGGTACGGAAGCGGTATTAAGATCCACTCCAACCGCATTTACACAGTCTTCAACTACCGCATCCAATTTGCGAGCCAGTTGTGACTGGTTTACATCGTGCTGATACTGCCCCACACCAATCGCTTTCGGTTCAATTTTTACCAATTCCGCGAGCGGATCTTGTAAACGGCGAGCAATCGACACTGCACCACGTAACGAAACATCGAGTTCTGGAAATTCATTTGCCGCTAATTCGGAAGCGGAATAAACCGAAGCACCTGCCTCACTGACCACTACCGTTTGCGGAATCAACATATCCGGTTTATTTTCTTTAATCTGTTTTAATACGTCCTTCGCAAAACGCTCCGTTTCACGAGAAGCCGTACCGTTACCAATTGCAATCAGTTCAACATTATGTTGCTTGATTAATTTATACAGCGAAACTTCCGCTGTTGCTTTGCCTGTTGTATGCGGATAAATGGTATCGGTCGCCAATAATTTACCGGTATTGTCCACCACTGCCACTTTCACACCGGTGCGTAAGCCCGGGTCTAAGCCCATGGTATTTTTTGTGCCTGCCGGCGCCGCCATTAATAACGCAGACAGATTACGAGCAAACACGTCAATCGCTTCTTCTTCCGCTTTTTCACGCAATGCACTCATTAATTCGGTTTCCAAATGAAGGGCTGCTTTAATTTTCCACGTCCAAGCGATCACTTGTTCACGCCACTTGTCTGCCGGCTGTTGATTGAATATCACACCTAAATGCTGGCGAATAATTTCTTCGCAATGGCTTGTTCGAGCGCCTTCTTCCGCTTCCGGATCCGCATTTAACGAAAGCGACAATACTCCCTCATTTCTGCCTCTAAACATCGCTAATGCACGGTGTGAAGGCACAGTTTTAAACGGTTCGCTATGAGCAAAATAATCGCGGAATTTTTCGCCCTCTTCTTCCTTACCTTCAATCACTTTTGATTCCAGCGTTGCGTAAGCGGTCAAATATTGGCGTAATTTTGCAAGTAATTCGGCATCTTCTGCAAAACGCTCCATCAGAATATAACGTGCACCGTCTAACGCAGATTTAACATCCACCACACCTTTTTCCGCATCAATAAAAGATTCCGCTAACACTTCCGGTGATTGGCTTGGCTCATTCCATAAACGCTCTGCCAACGGCTCAAGCCCCGCCTCAATTGCAATTTGTCCACGGGTACGACGTTTCGGTTTATAAGGCAGATAAAGATCTTCTAATTCGGTTTTACTTTCGGTCGTTTCAATTTTGGCACGTAATTCATCAGTCAATTTACCTTGATCTTCTATTGACTTAAGGATCGTTTGACGGCGATCGTCCAACTCACGCAAATAAATTAAACGTGTTTCAAAATGACGTAATTGAGTGTCGTCTAAACCGCCGGTAACTTCTTTACGATAACGTGCGATAAATGGAATGGTATTACCCTCATCAAGTAATTTGATTGCGGCGAGAATTTGATGTGAGCCAACAGAAAGTTCTGTGGCAATAATCTGGCTAATTTGTGTATTGAGCTCTGACATTGCGTTTTCCTAACAAATAAAATTTGCTTTATTTTAACAGTAAAAAAAGACAATGCCCAAAAATAAAAGTTCGAGCTAACGCAGTGCTGCAGCTCTTGCTTTATCCAGCTTTTCTAATTGGCTTAACGCTTCGTTTACTTTAGCTAGATTCGGCTCTTGTTTGGCACACAACACGATATTTTCGAGACTATCGGCTTGATGATAGTAAGGCTGCTCGCTTTGCACCGCTTGCTCAAACTGCTGATATGCCTGATCAAACTTAGCTTGTTTACACAGAAAAGTACCGTAATTATTTAATACGTCCGGGCGATTATCACTTAATCTCAATGCTTGCTGATAAGCCTGTTCCGCATGAACTTGATCACCGATTTGCTGATAGTAATAAGCTAAAACAGAATGAGGTAAGTAATCGTTTTGATCGTGGCTTAATGCTTTATCAATATTCTCTTTCGCTTTGGATAAATCATGTTGATCGAGATACGCTAAGGCTAAATTGATACGGGCTTTAACCGCTTCCGAACGATTAAAGGTAGTTTGGTAGGTAGGAAGCTGAGAAGAACAACCGAACAGCACAAATAACAGCATACAAGCGGTCAAATTTCGCAAAAATTTTGCAAAGTTCATATTGTTCTCCTCAAGATATACTCCCCTAGCTTAGTTGCTTAGGGAGAAATTAGTTAATGGTTTTGCACCGCAATGCCTTTACCAAACTTACGTTTTTCCATAGTGCGTTTGGTTCGGTCGATAACATCACCGGCAAGCTGACCGCAAGCGGCATCAATATCGTCACCACGAGTTTTACGTACAATAACCGTAAAACCGTATTCCATTAAGGTTTTTTGGAAACGATCCACACGGCTATTTGAACTCTTACCATAAGGTGCTTCCGGGAACGGGTTCCATGGAATAAGGTTGATCTTACACGGCGTATTTTTTAATACTTCGGCTAACTGATGTGCGTGTTCCGTGCCGTCATTAACGTGATCTAATAACACGTATTCAATCGTCACTTTACCGTGGTTCGCATTCGATACTTCAAGGTATTTATGCACAGAATCCATCAACATTTTGATATTATACTTTTTATTAATCGGCATAATTTCATCACGCAATTCATCATTCGGCGCATGCAATGAAATCGCCAATGCCACGTCAATTTTTTCACGCATAATATCCAATGCCGGCACTACACCCGCCGTTGAAAGCGTTACACGACGTTTAGATAAACCGTAAGCAAAATCGTCTAACATAATTTCCATTGCCGGAATCACGTTATTTAAGTTAAGTAGCGGTTCACCCATTCCCATCATCACCACGTTGGTAATCGGACGCACACCGGTTACACCGAAGTTACCAATGATTTTCGAAGCTCGCCATACCTGACCGATAATTTCCGAAACGGTTAAGTTACGGTTAAAGCCTTGCTGAGCGGTTGAACAGAATTTACAGGCTAACGCACAGCCGACTTGTGAAGAAACACATAACGTTGCACGATCATCTTCTGGGATATATACCGTTTCAATTTGCTGATCGCCTACCTGCATTGCCCATTTGATTGTGCCGTCACTTGAACGCTGTTCAACAGACACTTCCGGTGCTTTGATTTCTGCAATTTGTTTTAATTTTTCACGCAATACTTTATTAATATTGCTCATATTATCGAAATTATCTTCACCAAAATGGTAAATCCATTTCATTAATTGATCGGCACGAAACGGTTTTTCGCCCATTTCGGCAAATAACTCACGCATTTCCTTGCGAGTTAAATTCATTAAGTTAATTTTTTCTGATTTAGGGTGCTGTACCGCGACATTCGTTGCTTGAATTTCGCTTGCACAAGTTTGGATTTGTTCTGACATAAGAGTAAAAGCCTCGTTGTTACACGCTTTACGGCAAAAGGATTAGTTTTGCAGGTTGATAAAATAAAAAAGACCGCAAATTTTACTCGTCAATCAATATTAAGGCTAGTAATTTTTAAACGAAATAGAAAGTTTTTAATTTGATGTTTGCGATCTAGATCGCAAAAAAGTGATGAAATGCAAAGATAAAAGAGAAAATTTTAAATATTATTTAATGATGAATTAAAGAATAAGATAAGAAATAATGGTGGGCGATACCGGTCTCGAACCAGTGACCCCCTCCTTGTAAGGGAGGTGCTCTCCCAACTGAGCTAATCGCCCTTCATGATATAGCATTTGCTATAGCTTGAAGTTTATGATGAGAATCTAAAGTGGTGGGCGATACCGGTCTCGAACCAGTGACCCCCTCCTTGTAAGGGAGGTGCTCTCCCAACTGAGCTAATCGCCCACTTGAGATTTCATCAAAGGGAATTGAAAACGGAACACTTTTTGAAAAGTGGTGGGCGATACCGGTCTCGAACCAGTGACCCCCTCCTTGTAAGGGAGGTGCTCTCCCAACTGAGCTAATCGCCCGTTTTCAATTATTAGATTGTAATCAACACGAAACACTTATTGGAAAGTGGTGGGCGATACCGGTCTCGAACCAGTGACCCCCTCCTTGTAAGGGAGGTGCTCTCCCAACTGAGCTAATCGCCCGTGTTGTGGAGTGGCATTATAGAGATTTTTCATTTATCGTCAAACGCTTTTTTGAACATTTTGGCTTGTTTGTTGAATTTTTCGTCCAAAACCTTCATTTTTACGTTTTTTAACCTTCAACCGCTAGGTTAACCGTAGTAGAATAGATTAATCTTTTGTTTAAAAAAGCCGTTCTCGGCAAATTACTTAATAGGCTAACAATAATGAATATCGAAACTCTTTTCCCTTTAGATCCAAATGTAAAAGTGCGTACCCGTTTCGCACCTAGCCCAACCGGCTATTTACACGTTGGTGGTGCACGTACCGCTTTATATTCTTGGTTATATGCAAAACACTTTAACGGTGAATTTGTATTACGTATCGAAGATACCGACTTAGAGCGTTCAACACCGGAAGCAACCGCAGCCATTCTTGAAGGTATGGAATGGTTAAATCTTGCTTGGGAACACGGCCCATACTATCAAACCAAACGTTTTGACCGTTATAACCAAGTTATCGATCAAATGATCGAGCAAGGTTTAGCGTACCGTTGCTACTGCTCAAAAGAACGTTTAGAAAACTTACGTCACGAACAAGAAGCAAATAAAGAAAAACCTCGTTATGACCGTCATTGCTTAGGTAATCACGAACATTCAGCGGATGAACCACACGTAGTGCGTTTTAAAAACCCGCAAGAAGGTTCAGTGGTGTTTGATGATGCAGTACGTGGTCGTATCGAAATCAGCAATAGCGAATTAGATGACTTAATTATTCGCCGCACAGACGGTTCACCGACTTATAACTTCTGCGTAGTGGTAGATGACTGGGATATGGGTATTACGCACGTTGTACGTGGCGAAGACCATATCAACAACACGCCTCGCCAAATCAATATTTTAAAAGCATTAGGGGCACCAATTCCAACCTATGCTCACGTTTCAATGATTAACGGTGATGACGGTCAGAAATTATCAAAACGCCACGGTGCGGTAAGTGTTATGCAATATCGTGATGACGGTTATTTACCGGAAGCATTAATTAACTATTTAGTGCGTTTAGGCTGGGGTCACGGCGACCAAGAAATCTTTAGCCGTGAAGAAATGATCGAATTATTCGACATCCACTCAGTAAGTAAATCGGCAAGTGCGTTCAATACCGATAAATTACAATGGTTAAACCAACACTATATGCGTAGCTTACCGGCTGAACACGTGGCAAAATATTTAGCGTGGCATATGAATGATCAAGCCATCGATACGTCAAACGGTCCGGCGTTAGAAGAGATTATTCCGGTATTAAGCGAACGTGCGAAAACCTTAAAAGAGCTGGCTACTGCAAGCCGTTATTTCTATCAAGAATTTGACGGTTATGATGAAAAAGCTACGGCGAAAAACTTCAAACCAGAAGCAGTTGCGCCACTTGCAAAATTATTGGAAAAATTAACCGCTTTAACCGATTGGAACGTAGAAGCGATTCATGATGCGATGAATGCAACTGCTGCTGATTTAGAAATCGGTATGGGTAAAGTGGGGATGCCGTTCCGTTTAGCTGTAACTGGCTCAGGACAATCACCGTCAATGGATATCACTGCCAAATTAGTCGGACGTGAGCGTACTTTAGCTCGTATTCAAAAAGCGATTGAATTTATTCAAGCACAAGCATAATTTCCTATTGACAGCTAAAGTGGCGACATTTATTATGTTGCCACTTTTTGGGGATATAGCTCAGTTGGGAGAGCGCTTGAATGGCATTCAAGAGGTCGTCGGTTCGATCCCGATTATCTCCACCATTAAATTCAAAAAACGCTAAGGCATTTGACTTAGCGTTTTTTATTTTCTGTTCTCAAAGCAAGCGCTTAAATTTCAGCAATTTTTTGCAAAAATCCGAAAAATCCGACCGCTTATCCTATAAATCGACGAAATATTTAGTCTTCGAGCTTTTCGCCTGCTTCTGGTAATAACACCGGTATGCCGTTTTGAATTGGATAAGCTAATTTTGCCTCTCGGCTAATCAAGCGATTATTAGCTTTATCCCACTCAAGTTTAGTATTCGTTACCGGACAAGCAAGATTATTAATCAGTTTTTCGTTCATATTATTTTCCTAATCGTTTTAAAATCGGTTCGAGTAAACAAGCAGTCGATTCCGGTGAAAATTTTGCAGAAACAGGTACATACCACCAATTTTGCTGCGCAAAAGTTTGGCATTTTACCGCATCTTTTTCTGTCATCAGTAACGGAATTTGTTCGGCTGCAAGTGATTTAAGTTGGTCAGCTTCAAATGCTTGATGATCGGCAAAGCCTTGTGTTTTAAGTGATTTAATACCTAAATTTTCCAGCATATTAAAAAAACGAGGTGGATGTCCGATACCGGCTATCGCCACACACTCTTGCCCGATAAAATCGGTTATCGGCTTCTGTTCTCCCGTTTCGAGGTGAACGGCAAATTCGGGTTCGAGCGTCATTAGATGTTCATTCGGTTGAGCCTTTCCACCATTACAGATAATCGCTTGTACCGATTGCAAGCGGCTTGGTAACTCACGTAAGCCACCGGCAGGCAAAACAAAACCATTACCAAAGCGACGTATACCATCCACCACAACCCATTCGATATCTCGCTGTAAGGCGTAATGTTGCAAGCCGTCATCGGTAACAATTAAATCCAGCTCAAATTGACTCAATAGCAATTCGATACTTTGCTGACGATTTGGTGAAATTGCCAACGGCACACCGGTTCGTTGCACAATCAACACCGGTTCATCACCTACCATTTTCGCTGAACTCTGTTTAGTGACTAATTGAGGAAAGTCTTTGCTCTTACCGCCATAGCCACGAGAAATCACACCGACTTTAACACCACGTTGTTGTAGCTGTTCTACTAACCAAACAACCACAGGCGTTTTTCCGTTACCCCCTACCGAAATATTGCCAACCACTAACACCGGCACCGGAGAGCGATACGATTTTAAGATTTTTTTGCGAAACAAAAACAAGCGGATTTGGCTAATCAGCCAAAACAGCAATGAAAACGGTGCAAGCAGCCAAGTAATAATTGAGGTAGATTGCCAAATATTCATATAATTTCTTTAAAGATACTATCGTTTGCGTAACGGCTATGCCTATACAGATAAAACAAATGGACAATGAAAACATTGTCCATTTTAGCTATGCTTACTCCACTTTCGGCTTATCGCCGTTTTCAACACAACCTTTTCCAACCGTCACTTTCTGCACATTTTTCTCTGCTTTAAGTGTTGGTAAGTTATACATCGTATCCAACAGTAGATTCTCAACAATCGAACGCAAGCCACGCGCACCGGTTTTACGTACAATGGATTTCTGAGCAATCGCAATTAACGCATCTTTGGTAAATTTCAGCTCAACACCTTCCATTTGGAATAATGCTTGATATTGCTTGATAATCGCATTTTTCGGTTCGGTTAAAATTTGAATTAACGCTTCTTCATCCAGCTCTTGTAACGGAGTCACAACCGGTAATCGACCGATAAGCTCCGGAATTAATCCAAATTTAACGAGATCTTCTGGTTCAACTTGTTTAAATAATTCAGTTAAATCTTCACGATCTTTGTCTTTTTTCAGCTCCGCACCGAAACCGATTCCGCCTTGTTTATTCGTACGAGCTTCCACAATCTTGTCTAAACCGGCAAATGCACCGCCGCAAATAAATAAGATTTTCGAGGTATCAACCGGAATCGTTTCACCTTTTGGATGTTTACGACTACCTTGCGGATTGATATTCGCCACCGTACCTTCAATTAATTTTAATAACGCCTGTTGTACACCTTCGCCGGATACATCACGGGTAATTGACGGGCTTTCCGATTTACGTGTGATTTTGTCAATCTCATCAATAAAGACGATACCACGCTCAGCTTGTTCCGCATCAAAATCACATTTCATCAGTAATTTTTGAATTACGTTTTCTACGTCTTCACCGACATAACCGGCTTGAGTTAACGTAGTCGCATCTGCGACTGCAAACGGTACATTTAGACGACGAGCCAACGTTTCCGCCAATAAAGTTTTACCGCTACCGGTCGGGCCGATTAATAAAATATTACTTTTACCTAACTCTACGCCATTCGTTTCTTTATGGTCCGAAAGTGCATTGCGTAAACGTTTATAGTGGTTATAAACCGCTACGGACAATACTTTTTTCGCGTGTTCTTGACCGATAACATACTCATCTAAATGTGCATGAATTTCGTGTGGAGTCGGTACATTTTCAAAGAATTTCTCTTCGTCTTGTTTTTCATCAATTAACGGTTCTTCCTCACCGTTTAACAATGCGTAAGACTCTTCAATACAGTGATTACAGATATAACCTTCCGCACCTTCAACAAGCTGATCAACTTCGGTACGTCTTTTGCCACAAAAACTACAATGTGGTTCTTTCTCAAAATTTGCCATTATTTTGTATCTCTGTGTGTTAAAACTTTATCAATTAAACCGTATTCAGCTGCTTCAAAAGCTGACATAAAATTATCACGCTCAGTATCCGCTGCCACTTTCTCAAACGGTTGACCGCTATGTTCAGCCATACGTTGCGTTAAAGTTTCTTTTAATTTTAAAATTTCTTGTGCATGAATTTGAATATCGGTTGCCTGTCCACGATAGCCACCTAGCGGTTGATGGATCATCACACGTGCATGCGGTAAAGCAAAACGCTTGCCTTTTGCACCACCGGATAATAAGAAAGCTCCCATTGAGCAAGCCTGTCCGGTACAAAGTGTTGCAACATCCGGTTTAATAAAGTTCATTGTATCGTAAATTGCTAAACCTGCCGTTACTACACCACCCGGTGAGTTGATATATAAATAAATATCTTTTTCAGGATCTTCCGATTCTAAGAAAAGAAGCTGTGCTACGATCAAGTTTGCCATATGGTCTTCAACTTCACCGTTTAAAAAAATAATACGTTCTTTAAGTAAACGTGAATAAATATCGTATGATCTTTCGCCTTTTGAGGTTTGTTCAACCACCATTGGGATTACTGCCATTTTGGGTTCCTTATCCGAAATCTGAAAAATACGTATAATTCTATCAAATTTTAAGAAAATCATTAACAATAAGCGGTCAGATTGTTAAAATCTTTTGCAAAATTTAGCTTTAATCAAGAAAAATATGACGTTAGAAGACATTTACCAAAAATTTGAGTTTTGCAAATCTTGGGAAGAAAGATACCGCTTGTTAATTCAATTAAGCCGCCAGTTAGCTAAACCAACCGAAGAAGAGTTAGCACAATTACCTGAGATTCACGGCTGTGAAAGCCGCTTATGGTTTGAATTTCAAACGACACCTCGCAAAGTGCGTGCCTATAGCGATGCTCGTTTAATGCAGGGAATTTTGGCGATTATTGTGATTGCATTAAATGAGAAATCACTCAATGAATTACAAACTTTCTCAATTACTGCACTTTTTGAAACATTAAAAATTTCTCAAAATTTGACTAGTACTCGTCTTAATGGCTTACAACAAATTCAGGCAGAAATTTTACGTTTATGCCAAAGTGGGTAAAACGCTTAATTAAGTGGAATGAAAAAAGCCTCTGATTTCTCAGAGGCTTTTTTTTGAAAAATTGGCGGAACGGACGGGACTCGAACCCGCGACCCCCTGCGTGACAGGCAGGTATTCTAACCAGCTGAACTACCGCTCCACATGGTATTATCGAATTAAATTCAATAATTAAAAATTAATTGGCGGAATGGACGGGACTCGAACCCGCGACCCCCTGCGTGACAGGCAGGTATTCTAACCAGCTGAACTACCACTCCGCAACTGGTAAAACCAATAATACGGATTTATGCCACAAGCGTCAAATTATTTTTTACGAAACAAATTTATTTGCTTATTTTAAAATCAAATAAATCAAGCAATTAATGAATTTGTTCTGATTCTGCTTCCTTCGGGCGCATCCAAATACAATTTCCCTTAGATTTTTTATCAATCAGTTTAAGATATTCTTCGTGTGCGGACTGTTCTTCTTCAGTCAATTGCAACACAACTAAACCGCTTGTTTCAAATGTCGTGAGTGTACTTAAACCAAGATCTGCAACATTTTCGTGATTAACGGCTGTATCTTCTTCACCTAATAATGCCAGCTGTCCGCCGGTCATCATCAGGAATACATCTGCCAGAATCTCCGCATCCAGTAACGCCCCGTGAAGCACACGTTTACTGTTATCAATGCCTAAACGATCGCACAATGCATCTAAGTTATTACGCTTGCCAGGATACATTTTTCGAGCAACCGCAAGACTATCGGTCACACTGCACATTTCAGCCGTCTTTGGCGGAGGGTTTTCTAAATAAGAAAACTCTTGATCCATAAACGCCACATCGAAGGGGGCATTATGAATGATTAGCTCTGCACCTTTAATAAATTCAATAAATTCGTCCGCAACGTCGGCAAACACAGGCTTATCTTGCAAAAACTCATTGGTAATACCGTGAACTTTAATCGCCTCTTCATCCACTTCTCGCGGCGGTTTAATATAGACGTGAAAAGTACGGCCGGTTAAACGACGGTTAATCACTTCAACCGCACCGATTTCAATAATATTATGCCCAATTTGTGGTGGTCCGCTAAAACTCATACCGGTTGTTTCGGTATCCAGCACCACCTGTCTTACTATCGGTTGTTCACTCATTTTATTGCCTAATCAAAAGATGCAAGCGGTCGAATTTCAAGGGAAATTTGCAAATTTCCACCAAAAACCGACCGCTTATTCAAGTATTACTTCGCAATACGTTTATATTTGATACGGTGAGGTTGCGTTGCCGCATCACCTAAAGTTTTCTTCTTCCACTCTTCGTAATCAGAGAAGTTACCTTCGTAGAAGGTCACTTTACCTTCATCGCCGTAGTCTAAGATGTGGGTTGCGATACGGTCTAAGAACCAACGGTCGTGCGAAATAACCATTGCACAGCCTGGAAATTCTAAGATCGCATTTTCTAACGCACGTAAGGTTTCAACGTCCAAATCATTGGTCGGTTCGTCTAATAACAATACGTTACCGCCACGTTGCAGAAGTTTCGCCAAGTGTAAACGACCACGTTCACCACCGGATAACTCACCAACACGTTTTTGCTGATCCACACCTTTAAAGTTGAAACGACCAACATAAGCACGGCTTGGAATTTCAAAGTTACCGATATTTAAAATATCTTGACCGTTCGACACTTCTTCCCATACGGTTTTCTTATCGTCCATCGAATCACGGAACTGATCTACAGAGGCTAACACTACCGTTTCACCCATTACGATTGAGCCTGAATCAGGCTGTTCTTGACCTGAAAGCATACGGAATAAGGTCGATTTACCCGCACCGTTGGCACCGATAATCCCTACGATCGCACCTTTTGGAATCGAGAATGACAAATCATCAATCAATGTGCGGTCACCATAAGATTTAGTTAAGTTACTCACTTCGATAACTTTATCACCTAAACGTGGACCAGGCGGAATAAAGAGTTCGTTGGTTTCGTTACGTTTTTGATATTCGCCTGAGTTAAGCTCGTCAAAACGTGCCATACGTGCTTTACTTTTCGCTTGGCGACCTTTCGGGTTTTGACGCACCCATTCCAATTCTTTCGCAATCGATTTTTGGCGAGCAGATTCCGCCGCCGCTTCTTGTTCTAAACGCTTCTCTTTTTGCTCTAACCAAGAAGAGTAGTTACCTTCCCAAGGAATACCTTCACCACGGTCAAGCTCTAAGATCCAGCCTGCTACGTTATCTAAGAAGTAACGGTCGTGGGTAATCGCGACGACTGTACCTTCATAGTCATGTAAGAAGCGTTCTAACCACGCTACCGATTCCGCATCCAAGTGGTTGGTCGGTTCATCTAACAATAACATATCCGGTTTTTCGAGTAATAAACGGCAAAGTGCCACACGACGGCGTTCACCACCCGATAAATGTTCGATTTTTGCATCCCATTCCGGTAAACGTAACGCATCCGCTGCTCGTTCTAATTGGTTATCAAGATTGTGACCGTCATGTGCTTGAATAATCGCTTCTAAGTTAGCTTGCTCTGCAGCTAACTTATCAAAATCCGCGTCCGGATCAGCATATAACGCATAAACTTCATCTAAACGAGTTAACGCATTTTTTACTTCCGAAACCGCTTCTTCAATCGCTTCACGTACAGTTTGTTGTGGATCTAATTTTGGCTCCTGCGGTAAATAACCGATTTTAATTCCTGGTTGCGGACGAGCTTCACCTTCAAACTCTTTATCCACGCCAGCCATAATACGTAATAAGGTTGATTTACCCGCACCATTTAAACCAAGTACCCCGATTTTTGCACCTGGAAAAAACTTAAAGAAATATCTTTAAGAATATGACGCTTCGGTGGCACAACTTTGCCGACACGGTGCATCGTATATACAAATTGAGTTGACATTATGTATTCCTCATAGAAAAAATCTTATCTATTTTACTTGAAAACAGGGTTGAAATATAGGGATTCTGATATTTGTAAATAATCCACAAAATTCAACCGCTTACTATAAGATATTTAAACCGATATATGCCTCTGATATAAAAAAGGCCGCATAAAGCGACCTTTCCCATTTTATAAAAAACTATTCACCTGTGAACGGTTCAGAAAAACGTTCGATTTTCGCCCCGATTCCACGTAATTTTTCTTCAATATGCTCATAACCGCGATCAATATGATAAATACGATCAACGATAGTTTCTCCTGAAGCGATACAGCCAGCTAAAACTAAGCTGATTGATGCACGTAAGTCTGTTGCCATTACTTCTGCAGGTTTTAATTTCTCAACACCGTGGCAAATCGCTGTATTGCCTTCGATTTCACCTTTCGCTCCCATACGATTCAACTCAGGAATGTGCATAAAGCGATTTTCAAAAATCGTTTCGGTAATACGGCTTGTACCTTCTGCCACAACATTTAGTAAAGTAAATTGCGCCTGCATATCGGTTGGAAAACCCGGGTGTGGCATTGTGCGAATATTTACTGCTTTCGGACGCTGACCTTTTGAATCTAAAGTAATGGTATCTTCCGTTACAGTCACTTCCATACCGGCTTCTCGTAATTTCTCGATAACAGCATCCATTGTATCTGCTTTAGTACCACGACACGTAATTTTACCACCCGACACTGCTGCAGCAACCAAGAATGTACCAGTTTCAATACGGTCAGCCACAACACGATGCTGACAGCCGGTTAAACGTTCTACACCTTCAACCGTAATCGTATCCGTACCCGCTCCGGAGATTTTCGCTCCCATTGCATTTAAGAATAATGCTGTATCAACAATTTCAGGTTCACGTGCCGCATTTTCAATTACAGTCGTACCTTCCGCCAAGGTACCTGCCATCATCACAGATAAAGTCGCACCTACACTCACTTTATCCATATAAATACGCGCACCGTGTAAACGACCGTTTGAAGTTGCTTTCACATAGCCGTCATCTAATTCGATAACAGCACCCATTTTTTCTAAACCAGAAATATGCATATCAACCGGACGAGCACCGATTGTACAGCCTCCTGGTAGTGATACTTGACCTTCGTGGAAACGTGCAACAAGTGGTGCTAATGCCCAAATTGAAGCTCGCATGGTTTTAACTAATTCATAAGGTGCAATATAGTGATCGATTTTGCTTGCATCAATTTGCACCGCACCGTTTTCATCACGTTCAACGACCACACCTAATTTACGTAAGATTTTAAAGGTCGTGTCCACATCTTTAAGATCCGGCACATTCGTTAAAGTCACAGGTTCAGTAGCCAAAATAGCTGCGAAAAGAATTGGCAGTGCTGCATTTTTAGCACCAGAAATATCAACGGTTCCGCTTAATGTGAAAGGGCCGTGAACACGAAATTTTTCCATTATAAATCCTTAGAAATTTAGAAATAAGTAATGGACAATCAATAATGAAGGAAGATAAGCGATTTTTTATACATTTCACAAAAAATTTAACCGCTTTAATTCATTATCAATTATCCATTAATTGTAAAAAAGTTAACCTGCTAGATTAAGTAAACGCTCTTTTTTCCACTGTTCGCTTGAAAATACTTTAATCGTTAAAGCATGGATTGCATTAGTCGCAAAATATTCGCCCAATGGTGCATATACTGCTTGCTGTTGTTTTACTTTTGATAATTGTGCAAGTTCATTACTGACGACGATTACGCCATAATGTGAATTTTCGCCTTGAGCATGAACTTCACTTGCATGAGATAATGCGTTCTTTAAAATTTCTTCAAGTTGTTTTGGTTCCATCTATTCCTATCCTTGAGGTTTAGTACAGTGTTTACTTTCACACACTAAGAATGTATTTAGCCATACAGTTAAATCAAACAATTCTGCCAACGTTTTAACAACTTCCGGCACATTGATTAAACAGTTCGGCGTTTGTTTTTGATAATGATTGAGTAATTCGGCAAGTAATGTAAATCCGGCTGAGTCAACACGTTCAAGATCTTTTAAATCCCAATAAATATGTTGATTACCTTTCGGCGATAAAAAAGAAGCACGCTGCTTCCAAAGCGGAAGCAACGTGTCTCGAGTTAATTCACCGGATAATTTTACAAATAAGCTTTCATTATTTTGCTGAATGCCCCATTGTAATGTTTTTTGCGGCTTCATAAAACTATAATTATTTACTTAATGTAATCGGTTGTTTTGCTGATTGTGCAACTTGAGCAGTTAGAGCGTCAATACCTTTTTGACGTAATACACCACTCCATTCGTTTTGTTTGGTTGCTACCATACTTACACCTTCAGCTGCCATATCGTAAGCCTGCCATTCGCCAGTCTTACTGTTTTTACGCCATTTGAAGTCTAATTTAACCGGTTGAGCACCATTTGATTGAATTAAATTCACACGAATACTCACGATTGTTTTACCGTCAGTCGGTTTTTCATTTTCAATTTGAACTTGTTGATCAGTATATTGTGTTAATACTTGTGCGTATGATTGCTCAACAAATTGACCAAATGCGTTAAAGAATGCTTCACGTTGAGCATCTGTCGCCGAAGATAAGTTTTTACCTAACACTAACTGACCTGCATATTTTACATGTACATGAGGCATTAAATCATTGCGTACAATAGTACGTAAGTATTCAGGATTTGACTTAATTTTACCTTGATTCGCTTTAATATCACCAAATAATTTATCTGCTGCTTGTTGAGTTAACGTATAAGGACTAGTTTCTGCAAATGCCTGTGCTGAAAATAACGTTGCTAATGCTACAAAACCAGTTACGATTGCTTTTTTGATATTTTTTAACATTTAAAATCTCCAAATGTAAGGTGGTCATCCCACCTAAAATAAAATATTACGCCGTGAATGTCACTTTGCAATTATTGTGCTTTAGGCTCTTCTTTGCCTTCTGCATTTTCTCCGTCAGTTTTATCCGATTTTTTATCGCCGTATAAGAACTGACCGATTAAATCTTCCAATACCATTGCCGAATTTGTATCAGAAAAGCTACTGCCTTCTTTCATATATTCCGTTTCGCCTTCCATCATAAAGCCGATATTTAACGCAATATATTGTTCGCCTAATAAACCCGAAGTTTTAATTGAAAGTGAACTTGTGTCAGGAATTTTATTAAAATCCTCATTAACAGCAAGTGACACTTTCGGTGTATAAGTTTGAGCATCTAAACTAATATCGGAAACTCGCCCTACAACTACTCCTCCGACTTTAATCGGCGCACGAACCTTTAGTCCACCGATATTATCAAAAGTTGCATAGAGGGTATAAGTTTTTTCAGAAGTAAATCCTTGCACATTAGCCACTCTTAATCCTAAAAATACTAAAGCCGCTAAGCCGAGTAATACGAATAAACCTACCCAAAATTCATATTTAATTGATTGACGCATTGTCTTTTCCTTAGTGAATTAACCACCGAACATAATCGCGGTTAAAATAAAATCCAGTCCTAACACGACTAATGAAGCGTGAACTACCGTACGTGTGGTCGCTTGGCTAATACCTTCCGATGTTGCCGTTGAGTCATAACCGTTAAATAACGCAATCCATACAACAGCAAATGCAAAAATAATACTTTTTACAAAGCCGTTAATTAAATCGCTGGCATCAACCGAATTTTGCATCACCGACCAAAAACTGCCACCGTCAACGCCTTTCCAATCCACACCGACAAGCGAACCTCCCCAGATCCCAATTGCGGTAAAAATCGCGGCCAAAATCGGCATTGAAATCACACCTGCCCAAAAACGTGGTGCGATAATTCGTCTTAGTGGATCAACCGCCATCATTTCAAGGCTAGAAAGTTGCTCAGTTGCTTTCATTAAACCAATTTCGGCGGTTAATGCCGAACCGGCTCGACCGGCAAATAATAATGCGGTTACAACCGGACCGAGTTCTCGCAATAAAGACAGAGAAACTAACGTTCCTAAACTAGTTTCTGCGGCAAAATCAACCAATACGACATAACCTTGCAGCCCTAGTACCATACCGATAAACAAGCCGGAGAGCATAATAATCAATAAAGATTGTACACCTAGCACATATAACTGCTTAATTAATAACGGTGTATGCTTACGGAACTGTGGTTTTCCGATAAGAGCCCCGAGTAACATAAAAGTTGATCGCCCAAAGGCTCGAATAAATCCGATAACGCTAGAGCCGATACTACTGATAAAATTAATCACTAAACAGCTCCTCCGTATAATCTTTAGCTGGGTAATGAAAACGTACCGGACCATCCGCTTTACCCGCCAAGAATTGAACGACTTGCGGATCTTGACTTGCTCTTAAAGCATCCGGTGTACCTTCCGCAATAACTCTCTTATCCGCTACGATATAAGCATAATCAGCAATACTTAATACTTCCGTTACATCATGTGACACCACGATTGAGGTTAAATTTAATGCCTGATTAAGTTTTTTAATTAATTCAACAATAACCCCCATACTAATCGGATCTTGTCCGGTAAAGGGTTCATCATACATAATTAATTCTGGATCAAGTGCAATCGCTCGAGCAAGTGCCGCTCGGCGTGCCATACCGCCGGAAAGTTCTGCCGGCATAAGATCTGCCGCACCACGTAAGCCGACCGATTCTAATTTCATTAACACTAATTTCCGAATTAATTTTTCAGGTAATTTCGTGTGTTCACGAATAGGGAAAGCAACATTATCGAAGGTAGATAAATCAGTAAATAATGCACCTGACTGGAATAACATACCCATACGTTGGCGAATTGCATATAACCTACTGTTCGAGGCTGTACAAACATCTTCACCATCAAATAATATTTCGCCGATTTCCGGTAAAATCTGACCGCCTATTAAACGTAATAATGTCGTTTTACCGATACCGGAAGGCCCCATAATCGCTGTAATTTTCCCTTTCTGCACTCGCAGATTTAAGTTGTCATAAATAACTCTTTCCCCTCGTTTGAAGGTAAGATTTTTTACTTCAACTAAGTATTCATTATCACGCATGAGAAGTTTCTTTATTAAATAGAAAATGGTTGGCAATACTCTATTAACTCAATCTTAAAGTCAAAGGTTTTTTAAAATTTGACAAATTTTGCACAATTTAATGATGAATTTAGCCTTCATAAATCAATATGAAGGTATTATTTTCCGATTTTCCTTGTTTTCAGATGAACTGCCCCCAAATTATTTGGTCTTAACGAACACGAACAACAAACTTGTTTGTGAGAAATTAACATCACCATGAAAACAAAGGATTTATGATGAATAAAACAATGAAAAAATCAATTTTAGCGTCTTTCGTTCTTGGTCTAGGGATGTTTGCTACACCTAGCATCGTCAATGCAACATTACCGACTGCTGTTGAAGGACAAGCAGTACCAAGTCTTGCACCGATGATCGAAAAAGTGCGTCCGGCAGTGGTCAGCATTTCAGTTGAAGGCAAAACAAAAACAGAAAATGCACAATATCGTAGAGATATTCCCGAAGAATTTGAATTTTTCTTCGGCCCTGATATGTTTGGTGAACGAAGCACACCACGTAACTTCCGTGGGCAAGGCTCAGGTGCGATTATTAACGCCGAAAAAGGTTATGTCATTACCAATAACCACGTGATAAAAGATGCAGATAAAATTACCATCAAATTAGAAGACGGTCGTGAATTTAAAGCCAAATTGGTCGGTGCGGATCCGTTATCTGATGTAGCATTAGTCCAAATGGAAAACCCGAAAGATTTAACCGAATTAAAATTTGCCGATTCGGATAAATTACGTGTCGGTGATTTCAGCGTAGCAATCGGTAATCCATTCGGTTTAGGTCAGACGGTAACTTCAGGCATTATTTCGGCATTAGGACGTTCAACCGGCAGTATTGACGAAGGTTACGAAAGCTATATCCAAACCGATGCGGCAGTAAACCAAGGTAACTCAGGTGGCCCATTAATCAACCTAAACGGTGAATTAATCGGTATTAATACCGCGATTATCTCTCCAAGCGGTGGTAATGCAGGTATTGCGTTTGCGATCCCGGCGAATATGGCGAATAATTTAGTACAACAAATTATTCAATACGGCGAAGTTAAACGTGGTATGTTAGGTATTAAAGGCGGTGAACTCAATGCAGATCTCGCTAAAGAATTTAATATCAACGCACAACAAGGTGCATTTATCAGTGAAGTATTGACCGATTCTGCTGCTGCGAAAGCAGGACTAAAAGCCGGTGATGTAATTACTGAAATCAACGGTCAAAAAATCCGTAGTTTTAGCGAATTACGTGCAAAAGTGGCAACTTCAGGCGTAGGTAAAGAGATTGAGTTAACCTACTTACGTGACGGTAAACAAGAAAAAGCTAAAGTGACTTTACAGGCGGAACAAGGTAAAACAGCACAAGCGAATGTAAAAGATCTGATTCCAGGGCTAAAAGGTGCAGAATTAACAAACTTTGATAAAGATCGTATCAAAGGGGTTGAAATTGCTAAGATTGCCAAAGGTTCATTAGCTGAAAATAGAGGATTGGCAGAAGGCGATATTATCGTCGGTGTAAACCGTGTCGTTGTGGAAAATATTAATCAATTACGTGAAGTGTTAGATTCAAAACCTTCTGTCGTTGCATTAAATATTTTACGTGGCAACGCAAATTTCTACTTGATTCTTCAATAAGATAGATACCTAAAAAATCCCACCAATAGTGGGATTTTTTATTTCAGAATTTGCGAAAAATCCAAATGAGGACAAGTAAATTTAAAACCAGCATCCAACAACTTTTTCGGTACAAGCGGTTGATTATCCAATAATAATTGCGAACGTTCCCCAAGTAACAGCCTTAACATAAAACTTGGTACGGCAAAAATCGCATATCGCTTTAAGAAAGTAGCTAATTTCCGATTAAACTCACTATTGGTAATTAGCTTGGGTGCTACTAAGTTAAATGCTCCGTGACATTTTGCATTTTTTAATAAAAATAAGACCGCTTGAATATGATCTTCCAAGCTAATCCAAGCCCAATACTGCTTTCCACTCCCTAATTTACCGGCTAAATTTAAACGATATAAAGGCAACATTTTTGCTAAAGCGCCACCATGTTCCGCCAAGACTATTCCTGTTCTTAGTAAACAAACTCGAGTCTTACTGCTTGCTAATAACGCTTGTTGCTCCCATTGCTCACAAATCATCGCACTAAAATTTGCACCACAAGCGGTCGATTCCGTATAAAAATTTGCAACTGAATCTAAATCGCCATAGAAACCAGTTGCCGATCCGGAGAGAAAAGTGTGTGGCGGATGCTCGCTAGCATTAATCAAACGTGCTAATTCAGCGGTTAATTGAATCCGACTGTTTAATAAAATTTGTTTTTGTTGTTTGCTCCAAGACTTATCAAAAATCGGTTCACCAGCTAAATTAATGACCGCATCGAACTGATTAAAATCACGAAACTCATCTAAATTTTGGCAAAATTTAACCGCTTGCGGAAAGCTAGTTTTAGGTAAAGATTGACGAGTTAAGATCGTCAAGTAATGTCCCTCTGCCAACAATGCTTTTACTAAAGCCTGTCCGATAAACCCCGTGCCACCGGTTAAGAAAATATTCATTAAAAAGATGACTCGAATAATTCAGTAATATTTTGCATCAACTGTACCATTGACGTTTCTTTTGTTGGGGTAATAAAAATAGTATCGTCCCCGGCAATCGTGCCTAAAATCCCCTCACTTTTGCCCATTGAATCAAGTAAACGTGCAATCAGCTGTGCCGCTCCCGGACTTGTTTTTACCACGATAAGTACATCATTATGATCTATATCCACCACCAAATTTTTAAGCGGACTGGAGGTTGTCGGTACACCTAATTCCACCGGTAATTGATAAACCATTTCCATTTTCGTATTACGGGTTCTGACCGCACCGAATTTCGATAACATTCGGGACACTTTGGATTGGTTGATATTCTCAAAACCTAGTTCTTGTAATGCACTGACAATTTCACTCTGAGAACCGAATTTCTCCTGTTTTAGCAATGCTTTAAATGCTTCGGATAACTTATCAAGTTTTTCCATATTTGTCCTTTTATGCAATATCTATTCAACTTTAATGCATAATTTTTGCTTACTGATAGGAAAAAATCAATCTAAATCAAACATTAGAAATATTTTTAGAAAAAATTGGTTTATTAAGCATCAATCTTTAGAAATGTTTGGTAAACTTAGCTCAGTTTTATTTTATAACCATTATTGATTAGGAGTTACTTATGAAAGTTGCACTTTTAGGCGCTGCCGGTGGTATCGGTCAAACTCTCGCTCTATTATTAAAACTTCGTTTACCGGTAGGTACGGACTTGGCGTTATATGATATTTCGCCGGTCACACCAGGTATTGCGGTGGATATCAGCCATATCCCAACCTCTGTAAATGCAGTTGGTTATTCTGGTGAAGATCCAAGCGAAGCTCTTAAAGATGCGAATCTTGTCATCATTACTGCCGGCGTAGCACGTAAACCGGGTATGACGCGTGCGGATTTATTCAATATCAATGCGGATATTGTTAAAAACTTAGTTGAGAAAGTAGCTCAAGTTTGTCCTCAAGCATGTATCGGTATCGTGACTAACCCTGTAAATACACTTGTACCGATTGCGGCAGAAGTATTACGTAAAGCCGGTGTTTACGATAAACGTAAATTATTCGGCGTAACAACATTAGACGTGGTTCGTGCGAAAACCTTTACCTCTGAATTAAAAGGTAAAAATGTTGAAACCGTTAAAGTTCCGGTTATCGGTGGTCACTCAGGAACAACGATTCTTCCGTTACTTTCTCAAGCACTGGCTGAAGGCGTTTCACTTTCATTCACACAAGAAGAAATTGAAGCATTAACCTATCGTATTCAAAATGCTGGTACTGAAGTGGTTGAAGCGAAAGCAGGCGGCGGATCAGCAACACTTTCAATGGCAGAATCCGGTGCTCGTTTCGCTGTTGCTGTATTCAAAGCATTATTAGGTGAAGATTGCGTTCGTTACGCTTATGTAGAAAGTAAAGAAGGTTCTGATTATCCAGAATTTTTCGCACACCCTGTACGTTTCGGTTTAACTGGTGTGGAAGAAATCCTTCCGATTGGTCAATTAAGTGAATATGAGCAAGCTAAATTAGCAGAATTAAAACCGGTGCTTGATGCCGATATCGCATTAGGTAAAAATTTTGTGAATCCATAAGCAAAATCTCTATAAAGATTAATTAAAAGAAGGGTTGAATGTATTATTACATTCAACCCTTTGTTATTTCTATCCTATAGCAATGTCGCTAAACGTCATAACAAAGCAGTCATTTTTAGCAAAAAAATTGTAAAATGCTTACTAAAAATGACCGCTAATATGTTGTTTAAATTAGTCTAAAATTTTTGCTAATTCCGCACTCACTTCTTCAACCGGTTTTGTACCGTCTAAACGTTCATAGCGTGTATTACCCGCTTCAGCTTCCGCCGTATAGTATGCAATTAACGGCTTAGTTTGTTTGTGGTAAATCGCTAAACGCTCTAATACGGTTTCAGGTTTGTCATCTTGACGAATAATTAAATCTTCACCGGTTACATCATCTTTACCTTCTACTTTAGGCGGATTGTAAACCACGTGGTAAGTACGACCTGACGGCTGGTGAACACGACGACCGCTCATACGTTCAACAATTACTTCATCCGCTACATCAAACTCTAACACTAAATCGATTTTTACACCTGAATCTTTTAAGGCATCCGCTTGCGGAATTGTACGAGGGAAGCCGTCTAATAAGAAGCCGTTTGCACAATCCGGTTGTGCGATACGGTCTTTTACTAATGCCACGGTTAATTCATCCGGTACTAATTTACCTTCATCCATTAATGCTTTCGCTTGTTTACCAAGTTCCGTACCTTCTTTAATTGCCGCACGAAACATATCGCCCGTTGAAATTTGCGGAATACCGAATTTGTTCATAATAAATTGTGCTTGTGTGCCTTTACCTGCACCCGGCGCACCTAAAAGAATAATTTTCATAGGAAAAACCTCGTAGAAATGAAAATATAACGAATAAAAAAGCTAAGGCAGTAACCTTACCGATTACTGCCTTAAATTGCAAATGTTTTACTCAATTTGACCGCTACTTAGAAGGTATAACTTGCATTTAAGCGGAAGTCACGACCTGCAGACGGTAAACTGGTTGCCCCTGCACGTTGGCTATGGCTCTTATAGTTTTTATTAAACGCATTATTTACCGCAAAATTAAGCGTTAAGTTTTTATTCGCATCCCAACTTACATAGAAATCATTTACACCGTAGCCAGATTGTTTAACGGGTGCGTTTGTCGCATTTGAACCACGGCTTGGCGTACCGGTTTCACCTTCAACAAAACGACCTTTCCAACCGATTTCTAAACTTGGATTTTCAAATTTATAAGAAAGACCTGTTGTCCAAGTACGTCCGGTTGCTACCGCATAGACTGTACTATCTAAACTTGCATCATTAAATACCCAAGTTTCAGGTTTGCTATCCGCCACACCTAAACGGAATGTTAAACCGTTATATTTATACGCCGCCCCTAGCTCATAACCTTTGTTACGTAATAAAGCGGAATTAACCAAGGTATTATTTAATACGGCGTGTGCATCTTTTACTTTTTGCCAGAAGTAGCTACCGTTAACTGACAGACTATCATTGAAATCATAGTTAAAACCAATCTCGGTATTACGTGCTTTTTCTGCTTTTAGGTCATCTGCAACACTACGAGCGGTGCTACCACTTAATGCCACTTCGTAGAAACGTGGGCTACGTGTTGCATAGTTTAAGTTCGTATTTAAACTTAAACCTTGAGCTACTTCCCAGATTAAACCGACACTTGGGCTAAATGCACCATCACTAACTTTTTTACCGTCATTAGCTTTAAAGTCAAAATGATCATAACGTAAACCGGTTGTCATCGTTACCGGACCAAAGCCCCAAATGCCTTCTACATAAGCACCAATATCTTCTTTTTCTTGGCGATTGGTTACACCTGTCGCTTCTAATCTTCTTGTTCTACGGTTTTCGGCAAAGGCTTCTAATGAATTTGGTTTACCTTCTTGATGGCGATAATTCACACCATATTTTACGAAATGATCGCTACCGATTTCAGAATCAAAATTGATATTCGCTCCCTTGGTAACTACTTTTGTTTTTGAATTCGTATCGGTTTCTTCACGAGAGTTTTCTAATAAGTAAGCATTCGCTTTTACTTCATTGATAAAGCCTAAATTTTTACCGATATACTCAAGATTTGTAGTATTTTGAGTGGTAATACGGTAACGAGGCTCATTATTCGCATCATTTGCAACTAAAGCACCATTTTTATCAAGTAAATAACGCGTTGGACGTCCACTACGATCCGTACCTGCAGCAGCACCTAATTTATATCCGTTAACAAGTTGTTCAGGCGTTAAACTCGCTGTTGTAGTCCAGTCCTGAGAAAAATCAAATTCTTCACGTAATGCACGTTCGCCATGATAACGCTCTTGACGATGGCTTAATACCACACGATGATCTTCATTAATATCAAAACCGAATTTAGCTAATAACCCACGCTGACCTAATGCACTGTTTTTAACCGTATCGCTACCTTCCTTGTTGGAGTAGCCTTTACCGCCTTTATAATTTTCAGCGGTTTCCCAGTTACCGCTTAATAAGGCATCAAATGCTCCGGATTTACCGTAAACACTCGCACCTTGTGAATGACCTTTATTGCTACTTACACCGGCATTTAATTTAAAACCGAAATCTTGTCCTTCTCTTAATAGATCTTGTGCATCGACAGTTGTCGCTTCAATCGATCCACTGGTAGCACCGATACCAGCACTGGCAGATCCTGCACCTTTACGCACATCAATACGTTTAATTAATGATGGATCTAACATAAAACGGCTTTGGTGGTGGAAAATCTGAGCGTCAGAGTAAGTATTATCTACTTTAATATCAATTTGGTCTTGTCCCATACCACGAATCGTTGTCCATTGTGAAGTACCGCCTGTACCGCCACCAAAATTGATTGCTGGCTCAGCACTTAACACACCACGTAAATCTTCTTTTGTGCCTTTATGTAAATCTTTTAAAGTGACGACATTGGTTTTACTTTTAGCTCCGGCATTTTCTGACACAACAGAAATAACATCTAAATTTACTGTATTTTCTTGAGCATAAGCCACAGATGTTGTTGCAAGAAATACTGCCATAGAGAGTTTTGATGGAGAGAATCGCATTTAACCGCCTTATTAATTTTGAGAATTAATCGTATTTGTAATAAAGTTCTGTAAATATACTTAAATGTATAATGCGAGTCAATCTCATTTTCGAATAAATTTATAACTAAAATATATAAAAAACCCTTCTGTTTGGCAACAAAAGGGCTTTAATACATCGTTATCTGATTTTTATATCACTTTCATACACTATTCGTTACTTCTCACGCCACGGTGCTACCTTAATCAGCATCAACATACCCGGAATCGCAATAAAGAAACAAAGCCAAAAAAACTGATAATAACCGAAGGTTTCAACTAAATGTCCAGTATAAGCCCCTAAGAATTTACTTGGTAACGCTGCAAGGCTGGTAAAAATCGCCAATTGCATTGCGGTATACATCGGATTGGTTTCTCGTGCCATAAAAGCAACAAAGGCTGCCGTACCTAAGCCAACACCGAGATATTCACCCGCCATTACGATACCTAATTTAAAGAGTTCTGCTGAACCGATAGAAGCGGTCGGAAAATACTCAAAACTTGCAAGATAAGCAAAACCTAGAATAGTAATCAACTGCACTGTCCCAAAAAGCCATAATGCACGGTTTACTCCCAATTTCAGCATTGCTACACCGCCAATAATACCGCCACCGATGCTACACCAAAGTGAAGTGGTTTTTACCACTGCCGCAATGTGCGATTTAGTAAAACCCATATCTAAGATAAATTTGGTTTGTAACGAAGTCGCCAGCGAATCACCTAATTTATATAAGAAAATAAATAGGATAAGTCCTACTGCACCCCATACACCTTTACGGCTGAAAAATTCCTTAAACGGATCAACAAACGCCATATAAAACGGTTTACTACGGTCAATCGGTTTACTTTGTGGCTCGCTAGCCAATAAAGTCACCAATAGACAAGGCAACATAAATGCGGCGGTAATAAGAAATACCGTTTGCCATGGGTAATGATCCGCTAAGAAAAGCGATAAACCACCCGGTATTAATCCAGCGATACGATAAGCATTCACGTGAATCGAGTTACCTAAGCCCAATTCATTGTCTGATAAGATTTCTCGACGATAAGCGTCCACCACAATATCCTGTGTAGCAGATAAAAAGGCTAAAATTACCGAAAGCACGGTAATCATACCAATATCCGCTACTGGATCAAAAAAGCCGAAGCCGGCTAGAATTGCCAATAAGCCTAATTGAGAGAGAAAAATCCAGCTGCGACGACGACCCAAAAACGGAGGGAAATAGCGATCCAATAATGCCGCCCATAAGAATTTCCACGTATAAGGAAGCGAGGTCAAAGTAAAAGCAGCAATGGTTTTAATATCGAGATTTGCCGAGGTAAACCAAGCCGGCATTAATTGAATCAGCACAAATAAAGGTAAACCAGAACAAAAACCGGTATAAATACACAGCAACATATTTTTAGTAAAAATTTGTCGCCAAATTGAAGATTGAATCGGGGAGTGAGAAGCGGTCATTTTTTCCTATTATTTTGCAAAATAAAACCACGGACAACACTAAATATTCTTAGGTAAATCCGTGGTTAAAATTAATTAGCCTTTATAACCATTCGGGTTATTTTTTTGCCAATTCCAAGTATCTTTCATCATTTGCTCTAAACCACGTTCGGTTTTCCAACCTAGCTCCTCAAGTGCTTTTTGCGGATTTGAATAGTATGAATCAATATCTCCAGCACGACGAGCAACAATTTGGTAAGGTACTTTAATGTCATTAGCTTTTTCGAATGCTTTTACCATATCCAATACAGAATAACCAATACCCGTACCTAAATTATAGATATGTAAACCAACATCATCTTGGTGTTTATCCAATGCTTTTAAATGCCCGATAGCTAAATCGACCACATGAATATAATCACGAACACCAGTACCGTCATGTGTTTCATAGTCACCACCAAATACTGAAAGTTGTGGTAATTTACCTACAGCAACTTGGCTGATAAATGGCATAAGATTATTTGGAATACCATTCGGATCTTCGCCGATTAAACCGCTTTCATGCGCACCCACCGGATTAAAATAACGTAAAATTACTGCACTAAATTGAGGATTTGCTTTTACCGTATCTGCTAATACTCGTTCAACCATATATTTAGAGGTCGCATAAGGACTTGTTGTATCGCCGACACGACACGCTTCAGTAACTGGCACAACTTCTGGCACGCCGTAAACAGTTGCAGTAGAACTAAATACAATCGTATTTACACCAGCTTTAAGCATTTCTTCAACTAAAACGATAGAACCACCAACATTGTTTTCATAATAGAAAAGTGGTTTTTGAACACTTTCGCCTACCGCTTTTAAACCGGCAAAGTGAATAACCGATTCAATATGATGTTCAGCAAAAATTTTACGTAAAATTTCACGATCTAATACATCGCCTTTATAAAATTTCACCGCTTTACCTGTAATTTGTTTTACTCGTTCAAGCGAAACTTCAGATGAATTATGTAAATTATCCAATACAACCACTTCACGATTAATATTTAATAATTCCACAATCGTATGTGTGCCGATATAACCTGCACCACCAGTTACTAAAATAGCCATTTGTAAATCCTCTTAGAAATTCGACCGCTTGTATTTTACGCTTTTTTGCTTACAAGCGATAATTTAATTTTCGCCGGTTAGAGCGATAAATTCTTGTTCAGTTAATATTTTTACACCGAGTTCTTGTGCTTTTACCAATTTGGAGCCGGCTTTTTCACCGGCAATTAAATAATCGGTTTTACTTGAAACCGAGCCTGACACTTTGCAACCGAAACTTTGTAAGAACGCTTTTGCTTGATCTCGGGTTAACTGAGTCAGCGTACCGGTTAAAACGACACTTTTACCTTTTAACGGATTATCTTCAATTTCAACCTGAATCACGTCCTGCCAATGAACGCCTTGCAAAATCAGATCTTCGACCACAGAAACATTATGAGGTTCTTGCCAAAAACGTACGATACGATTGGCGACCACTTCACCAACGTCCTGTACCGCTTGCAATTGCTCAAAAGTTGCTGCACGAATCGCCTCTAAATTATGGAAATGATTCGCTAAGTTTTGTGCCGTAGCTTCGCCAACATCACGGATCCCTAATGCAAATAGGAAACGAGCTAAAGTGGTATTCTTTGCTTTTTCGATACTGTTTAACGCATTTTGTGCTGACTTCTCGCCCATTCGATCCAAACGCATTAAAGTAGTTTGATCGAGTTTAAACAGATCCGCTGGCGTATGCACCAGCTCACGTTCCATCAATTGCTCAATCAATTTTTCGCCAACGCCGTCAATATCCATTGCTTTACGAGAAACAAAATGCTTCAACGCTTCTTTACGCTGTGCCGCACAGAATAAACCGCCGGTACAGCGAGCAACTGCTTCGCCTTCGACTCGTACTACCGCTGATTCACAGACCGGACAAGCGGTCGGAAATTCAATTTTTTTTGCATTTTCTGGACGGCGATCCATCACCACCCCAACAATTTGAGGAATCACATCACCAGCACGGCGAATAATTACCGTATCGCCGATAACAATGCCTAAACGCTCAATTTCATCGCTATTGTGTAAAGTGGCATTACTTACCGTCACACCGGCAACGAATACCGGTTCTAATTTCGCGACCGGCGTAATCGCCCCGGTTCTACCCACCTGAAATTCCACATCATTCAGCACCGTCATTTCTTCTTGTGCCGGAAACTTATAAGCTATCGCCCAACGTGGCGAACGAGAAATAAAACCAAGCTGCTCTTGTAAGCCAATCTCATTCACTTTTAGCACCGTGCCGTCAATGTCATAACCGAGTGTCGGACGTTTAGCTTGAATATCCGCATAAAACGCAAGTAACTGCTCACGCCCTGTTGCCAAGCGAATTTCGTTATTGACCGGAATACCAATAGATTTCAGCCATTGCAAACGTTCAAAATGGGTTGCCGGTAATTCATCATCCGATTCATACACACCGATTCCATAAGCATTTAACACGAGTGGACGCTGACGGGTAATTTTCGGATCTAACTGACGTAATGAACCTGCCGCTGCATTACGTGGGTTGGCAAAAGTTTTCTCGCCTTTTTCCAACGCACGTTCATTCAGTTCTTCGAAGCCTTTTTGCGGCATAAACACCTCACCACGCACTTCTAAGCGTGCCGGCGGATTGTCCATATTCAGTTTTAACGGAATATTACGAATAGTACGAATATTCGAGGTAATATCTTCGCCGGTTGTACCGTCGCCACGGGTTGCCGCTTGGCTTAATACACCGTCCACATACAAAATACTGACGGCTAAACCGTCTAATTTTGGCTCACAACAGAAAGAAAGTGAGTTAGGATTTTCTGTAATATAGCTTTCCATACGACGTAGAAAGCCATCTAGGTCTTCATCAGAAAACGCATTATCTAACGATAACATTGGCATTTCGTGCGTCACTTGTGCAAAACCATCCAATGGTTTTGCCCCGACTCGTTGGGTCGGTGAATCTGCGGTAATCCATTCTGGATGTTGCCATTCCAGATTTTTTAATTCATTCATTAAGCGGTCATATTCCGCATCCGGCACTAACGGATTATCCAATACGTGATAATGATATTCGTATTCTCGTAATTTTTGACGTAGTGTTTCTAGGTATGCGAAAGTTGTGTCCGCTTGAGCTTGCATTTGTGATAATAAAGGCATTGGGAAAATTCTCGATAAAAAAGACCGCTTAACAAGCGGTCATTTATGCTAAAAGTTTTGCAAATTAGCTTACTCTAGCTAAATAGGCTTGGCGTGAGTTCTCATCAAAAATTTCTCGATGTTCATTTAATACGAAACCGCCGAGTGCTTGGGCAAGGTTCTCTGTCGTTTTGAGTAATAATTTGAGGTTCACCGCATCATTACCTTCTGACGGTAAGTGCATAAATAACACTAAACCGACGGTTGAGAACTGCTCAATTTTAGTTAAATCAAACACGCCCGGTTGCATCATATTCGCGACACTGAAAATAACCGGAGAAGTATGGTTACCTAAATGTTGATGACGGTGGAAAATTTGATATTCGCCATATTGGAAGCCTAACGCTTCAAGACTTTGCACAACATAATCACCACGGAATTGCTGACCTTCCGGTGCGACCACATAAAGCATAATCATATTATTTTCTGCAATGTTTTTTTGCTCTTTTATTGGCTCTGCTTGCATTGAGTTTTTTGCTAATCCAACCCTAACTGATTCATCCGCATAAATATCTACCTCACCACGATCAGCTTGACGCTCTAATTCTTCAACTGATTGTTCTAATACCGAACCGCTCTGAGCTATCGGTGTCGGCTGTGCGGAAAATACCGGTTCTGCATGCTGTTGCGGATAAGATTGAGCTTGCGTTTGATACTGCATTTGTGGTGCAGATTGTAACGGTTGCCCACTATAAATTGGCGTATTTTGTGGTACAGAAGCCTGCTGATAAGCTGTTGCCTCTTGCCCTGGTAAATTAATTTTAATCTCACGTAATGAGCTTTCTACTTCTTGCTGAATCTGAACCGGATTTTCTACTTCAAACTCTTGATGTTGTCCAACATCTTGGGAATAAGATTGAGCGTGTAATGACGCTGGCACATCAGATACTACATTATTAATAGGTGTTGAAGGAGGACGAGTTGAAAACGTATTTGAAAAAATACGTGACTTTTCACGACGTGCCGACCATAAACTAAAACCGATCAATACTGCAATCAGTAACGCAGCTAAAATAAAGAAAAGAATATGAAGCTCCATTTGAGGTCCTCTCTTATTTGAAATAATCTATAAAATTGAATTTCACTATTTGCGAAAATAATGTGCGTAGCTTAACATATTTCTTTGCGGATTTTTAACAAATTAAGGATAGAATCGATATGTCATCTGCATTTAACGAACCACAAAGCGACTTAGGTCTAGGTTTTCATTATTTTATTTATGGCTGGCGACTGATGTTACAGCGTGAATTATTACCATTTATCCTCATTCCAATTGCGATCAATAGTGTATTGATGATTGCTTTACTTTGGTTTTTTGTCGGTAATATTGTTGGTTGGGCGGACTGGATAGTTAGCTTTATGCCGGCCTGGCTAGATTGGCTGACAATAATTTTAGTACCACTTGCGGTACTCTCATTAATTATGTTGTTTTATTTTACTTTTACCACGATCACGAATTTCATTGCCGCCCCGTTTAATGCTCTACTGGCAGAAAAAGTCGAATTACAACTAACCGGTGAACAGCTTAACAGCATGACAACCATGGAAATGCTGAAAGATGTACCTCGTATGTTAAAACGTGAATGGCAAAAAATGGCATACAGTATTCCTCGTTTTATTGCCCTGTTTTTATTAAGTTTTATACCCGTTATTGGACAAACGGTGGTACCGGTTTTGACCTTTATTTTCGGGGCTTGGTTATTAGCGATTCAATATTGTGACTACCCGTTTGATAATCACAAAATCAATTTTAAACGTATGCGTAATGCCCTCGGGCAACGTAAGATTCTAAATTTCACCTTCGGCACATTTGTGAGTATTTTTACCGCTTTACCTTTTGTGAATTTAGTCGTGATGCCGGTTGCTGTATGTGGAGCAACTGCAATGTGGGTCGAAGAATATCGTAATTTTATGTTAGGACGAAACAGCGATTTTGACGGTGCAGACTATACAAATAAAACCGGCAGAGAAGTCAGCACAGAAACTCGTTCCGGTGCGGTAAATCCTGATGTGCGTAACGGTGATATTAAGCCTCACTAGGCTTTCTGGCACAGATAGATAACAAAAAGTGGGTAAATTTACCCACTTTTTCTTTTTATGCTTGATTAATCACTACACATCATAAGTCGTTGAAGCTGTGTTACCGCCACGGCCTGTCCAGTTAGTATGGAAGAACTCACCTCGTGGCTTGTCAGTACGTTCATAAGTGTGCGCACCGAAGTAATCACGCTGTGCTTGCAGTAAGTTTGCTGGCACTCGCTCTGAAGTATAACCGTCTAAGAACGTGATCGCTGACGCCATACATGGCATTGGGATACCTACTTCGATAGACTTCGCGACCACTTTACGCCAGTCTGCCATCGCATTTTCTAAAATGCCTTTAAAGTAATCGTCTGAACCTAAGAATACTAATTCCGGATTCGATTCATACGCATCACGGATATTACCTAAGAAACGGCTACGAATGATACAGCCTTCACGCCATAACAATGCGGTCGCACCGTAGTTGATATCCCAACCGAAGTTTTCTGACGCTTCACGAATTAACATAAAGCCTTGTGCGTAAGAAATGATTTTTGAAGCAAGTAATGCTTTGCGAACTGCCTCAATCCATACTTTTTTATCGCCTTCTACTGGGCTAATTGTTTTGTTGAATAATTTTGACGCAGCAACACGTTGATCTTTAAATGAAGATACGCAACGAGCGAATACCGATTCAGTGATTAAAGTTAATGGAATACCGAAATCTAACGCGTTGATACCCGTCCATTTACCTGTACCTTTTTGACCTGCGGTATCTAAGATTTTCTCAACTAATGGCGTACCGTCTTCGTCTTTGTAGCCTAAGATATCGGTAGTGATGTCGATTAAGTAGCTGTCTAATTCGGTTTTCTTCCACTCTTGGAAAATGGCTTGCATTTCATCGTAGCTTAAACCTAAACCGTCTTTTAAGAATTGGTAAGCTTCACAAATTAATTGCATATCGCCATATTCGATACCGTTATGAACCATTTTCACGAAATGACCTGCACCTTCTTTGCCCACCCAATCACAGCAAGGCTCGCCTTTGTCAGTTTTCGCTGAAATTGCTTGTAAAATCGGTTTAACGTGTTCCCACGCTTCAATGTTACCACCTGGCATAATTGAAGGTCCGTGGCGAGCGCCCTCTTCACCGCCTGAAACACCGGTACCGATAAAACGAATACCTTTTTCTGCTAACGCAGCAGTACGACGATTAGTATCTGGATAGTTTGAGTTACCGCCATCAATAATAATGTCACCTTCTTCTAAATGCGGAAGAAGCGCATCAATAAATTGATCCACCACTTCACCGGCACGTACCATTAACATCACTTTACGCGGTTTTTCTAATTTTGCCGCTAAATCTTCTAACGAATAAGCACCGATAATGTTTGTACCTTTCGCCGCGCCCTCTAAGAACTCATCCACTTTTGAAGTCGTACGGTTATACGCTACCACTTTAAAGCCGTTGTCATTCATATTTAAAATTAAGTTTTGGCCCATTACCGCTAAACCGATAACGCCGATATCGCCTTTTACTGACATTGTTTTCTCCTGTTGGTTTTTAATTCGTTGCAAGCGATTGAATTTGCAAGATTTTTTGTAAATTCAACCGCTTACTGTTCCCCACACTAACATATGGGGTGATAAATTTGTGTGGTTGCCTTGCAACCAAATTAATCTTTCATTTGTATTTGCCATAGCGTATCAACACTATATGTAACCTAATATATAAGTGATAGGTTATAATCCTGCTATTTTTCAAATTGCAGTTCAAAAATGATTTTCTGTTGTTCTATTTCTCGAACCAACTCTTCTTCGCTCGGTAAGTATGCCATATTAAGCTAAGTAAGTCGGCAGATTCAGAAATTCTAATACGGTCGGCGATTTAATAAAATCACTCGCTTGTAACTTTTGTGTTTTTTCTTGCATTTCTGCTTGCACAAGTTCTTTGTCTTGGCTTGCAAGCAAACGCTCATAATAGAGTGTAGAAATATTGCGTTCTAAAGTTCGCACCGACCAATGATTTTCTGCCGCTTCGGTTAAATAATAAAGGCGTGCTTTATCATTTGATACTTTTAAACAACGCTGAAAATGCGACCAGCTTAATTGTGCGAACGCCGTTCGCAGTTTTGGGTAATCAGGAAAAAGCAAATAAAATTGACGAATTTCCCATAACGTACGCTTGCTAAAACCCTTTCCAAATTCAGCAGTTAGCTCAGCCGAAAGCGTTTTAATAATTTCTTTACCATACTCCGCTCTATCTGAGCCATTCTGTTCTTCCAATACAATTCTCTCACCGATTTTCCAGTAGGCTTCCACCATAGCGGAATTTACCGCCGCACAGGCCTGTTGACGAGCGAAATGTAGAATCTGTTTAATTTCATTAAGATAAGATGTTGTTAGATTATTTTTTATACACCCCCCTTTAAAAAAACAACACTCTTATACACGCAAGCGGTCGAATTTGCAAAAAAATTACAAATTCGACCGCTTTTGATTGTATTTGGGAAATAACTTTCTACTTCCGTTCTAAGCAAATTTAATATGCTCTACAATCAAATTTTACTTTCACGCTTGAAAGCTAACGCAAGGGTAGATAATAACATTACAGCTGCTACAGCGATGTATAAATCTTGTTTTGCCAAGCCGCCATCGAGCAACATTCCCGCAACTGTCGGTGCAAGAATTGAGCCTGCACGCCCTGCTCCAATCGCCCAACCCACACCGGTATTACGGATATCCGCATCGTAAGTTGCCGGATTGATGGTGTATAAACCGCTGATACAACCATTTACCAACGCACCAACTACCACGCCCATTGCCATCGCCACACCAAGTGCTGAAGATGAAAGGATAAATACCACAATCGCAATCGCTGATAACACGGTAAATAACATTAATACCGCTCTTGCCTGCCAACGGCTAGCAATTAAACCGTAGATTAATGAGCCACCAGCACCGCCGATCGAAATTGCTATTCCCACGTTGATACTGTCTTCCACCGTCATTCCCGCTTCTTTGAGCAATGCAGGCGTCCACGAGCTAATAAAGTAGAAACTAAACATAATGGCAAAGAATGAAAGCCATAAAAGTAAGGTCGAACGGCGATATTTATCATTAAACAATTGTGAAATCGGCAGTTTGGTTTTTACCGCTTCTACTTTTACCGGTAAATCCCATTCACCGTTAAACCCAATTTTTGTCGCAATTTTATTTAAACGTGCTTTCGCATTTATCGGTTGCTTAGTGGTTAAAAAATCGATCGACTCTGGTAACCAGATAAATAATACAAGCCATACTAAAGACGTCATCGCTGCACCAGCAAAATATACTGCGTGCCAGCTATAAGCTGCTTGTAATTCTTTTGCTAGCATACCGCCGATCATTGCACCGATACCAAAACCTGCTGCATAAACGCTAATCGCAAAACTACGCCATTTTTTGGATGAATATTCGCTGGTAATCACATTGGTGCCGACTAAAATACCACCAACACCTAAACCGGTAATGACACGTGAAAAACCGAGTAAAAATGGCGTGCTTGCTAAACCTGAAATTAATAAACCAATCGCCGATAATGCCACGGAAAGTAACAATAACGGACGGCGACCAAATTTATCGGCAAGTGGTGCAAGGAAAAGCGAACCAATCGTCATACCAGCTAAACCGGCGCTGACTAACACACCAAATTCGGTTTTAGATAAACCGAACTCTTTAGAAATATTAGTTGCGGTAAAAGCAATCGCTAATACATCAAAGCCGTCTAAAAAGTTCATCACGGCAGCCATAATCACAATTGCCCATTGATACACGCCCATACGTCCGTGATCAATCACAAACCTTAAATTATTTGTATTTTGTAATGTTTGAATCGTCATAGGTCTTCCTTATTAAAGATTTTCATTTAATTGGAATCCTAAATGAAACGATTGCAAAGAACAATGTAAATCTACAATAATCGCATTGAAAAATATTAAGCTAGATTATGAATTTTATTCATAATTTTTAACTTATAAGCATTTTGCTGCCTCTTGGTCTAAATACCATTCGGTTACACCGTTTTTTGCCTTAATACGAGCTGCTGGATACGGTAGTTTTTCCGCCTCAGTTTCATTAATTTCTTTCAAAACTTCCGCTTTTGCTGCACCTGTGACTAAGTAAGTAATACGTTTCGCTTGCTCAAGCAATTTAGCAGTTTTTGAAATACGAATTTGACCGCTTTCAGGATGTTTGGCTATCACTGCAACATTCGGGTCATTAAAATCGGTTTGATGAGGGAAAAGTGAAGCAGTATGACCGTCATTCCCCATGCCGAGAATGATCCAATCAAAAGCTAAATCAGGCACACAAGCGGTCAATTCTTGTGAAAATCTTGCAAGTTCTTGCTCTACCGGCTCTTCACCGCGAATGCGGTGGATATTTTGTTGAGGAATTTGAATATGATCGAAGAGTAACTTTTGCACTTCACCATAATTACTTTCAGGATCGGTTGGTAACACCATGCGATCATCGCCCCACCAAAAATGCAGATTTTGCCACTGGATTGCCGTATTAAATGGTGCTTGTGCTAATGTTTTAAATAGTAATTTCGGGGTTGAACCACCGGATAATGAAATATGTACCGGACGGTTTAATTGGCTGTATAACACAAATTCTTGTGCAATTTTTTCCACCGCTTGCTGAGCGGATGGGAAGGTGATGTAATTCATTTTATCTCCATTGTTTTTTCCCCTCGCCCGTTTACGGGGAGAGGGAGGAGAAAATCCGTAGGATTTTCGGAGGGAGAGGGCTATGTTACTATTTTTTCCCCTCTCCCTGATAAAAATTGCCTTACGCAATTTTATCTATCTCTCGCTCACAAACGGACGAGAGTATCATTTTTTATACTTTTTTCTTCATCATACCTGACGGTTTACGCCAGACTTTACCGTGTTTTGCAATAAGTTTATCTGCTTCGGTCGGTCCCCAAGTGCCGGCTTCGTATTCATATACTCTGCCTCTTTCTGCTTTATAATCTAAAATCGGTTGCACAAATTTCCAGCAAGCGTGTACTGCATCCGTACGGGCAAATAAAGTCGCATCACCTTTTAACGCATCTAATAATAAACGTTCATAAGCGGTTAATAGACTTGATGCTGAACTTAAATCCGAATAACGGAAATCCATTGAAACTTCTTTTGCCTCAAAACCGGCACCTGGTTTTTTCAAACCAAAACGCATCGAAATACCTTCATCCGGCTGCACACGAATAATTAATTTATTTTCCGGTGCATTTTGACTAAAGACCGGATGTGGTGTAGTTTTAAAATGAATCACAACTTCGGTAACTCGAGTCGGTAAACGTTTACCGCTACGTACATAAAACGGTACGCCTGCCCAACGCCAGTTATCAATTTCACATTTAATTGCGATATAGGTTTCCGTATTTGAATCCGCAGGAACGCCTTTTTCTTCTAAGTAACCGGCAACGATTTGATCATCCACTTCACCTTTTACATACTGACCTAGCACCACATTATTTTTCACATCTTCTGCACTTAACGGATGTAAACAATGTAACACTTTCGCCACTTCATCACGCATTGAATCCGCATTAATAATTGCCGGTGGTTCCATTGCGACCATCGCTAACACTTGTAATAAGTGATTTTGGAACATATCACGCATTGCGCCCGAACCGTCGTAATAACCACCACGATCTTCAACACCGATCGCTTCCGCACCTGTAATTTCCACGTAATCAATAAAGTTACGGTTCCATAAAGGCTCGAATAAACCGTTTGAAAAACGTAATACCAATAAATTTTGAACCGTTTCTTTACCTAAATAGTGGTCGATACGGTAGATTTGATGCTCTTCAAAGTAATGATGAATTTTTTCATCTAATTCTTTAGCGGTTTTAATGTCATAACCGAACGGTTTTTCCACAATGATTCGCTTCCAGCCATACTCTTCCGTAGTCAAGCCGTGGGCAGCTAAACATTCCGGGATTACACCGTATAAACTTGGCGGAGTAGAAAGGTAATAAAGCGTATTACCACAACTACCGTATTTATCATGTAACTCATCTAAGCGAGGCAGTAATTTTGCATAATCTAACGCATCAGAAGTGTTAACTGTTTGATAATAAAGGTGAGTACAAAAATCTTCTAAAGATTGTCCTTCCGCTTTCTCAAATTTAATTAAAGCGTCACGCATTTTGATTCGGAAAGAATCATCCGTCAGTTCTGAACGTGCCACGCCCAATACTGAAAAATGTTCCCCTAATCGTCCAATTTTAAATAAGTTATAGAGTGCCGGAATTAACTTACGAAAAGTTAAATCGCCTGATGCACCAAAAATAACAATACAACTATTTTCGATATTCATTTTTTCTTCTTATCCCGAGTTTATGAATGATTTTATATGTAATAAATAGCAAAGATTGCGTATACCTATGGTGAATTAAATTGGAAAATTGTTTCCCAATTCAAGCTCTTATCCGCCACCATCACAAAATGCGGATTAACAAACGTCGTACGCTGATTATAAGTAAGCGGTGCAAAATTCAAATCAAAAATTTTACCGCCGATTTCTGCCAAAATAACTTCCGCTACAGCAGTATCCCATTCACCGGTATCGCCGAATCTGACATAACAATCTGCTTTTCCTTCCGCCAGTAAGCCGACTTTTAAACTGCTCGATCCGTATTGGAAAATTTCAGTTTGATAAGATTGATTAACCGAATTTAACACCTCATTCTGTGCCGAAACACCCATCGTAATTTGTAGACAGTCTGTTTTGAGTAATCCTTGATGACCGGATAGCGGTCGAATTTCTCCATTTTCTTGCAAAAATACCCCGCTTGCACGCATTGCAAAATAAGTTTTATCTAAAATCGGTGAATGAATCACACCTAATACCGGACAATTTTGTTGCACTAAGCCGATCACAACAGAGAATTGATCGGTACGATCAATAAATTGTTGCGTACCGTCTAACGGATCAATAATCCAATATTCTTGCCAAGACTGGCGTTCTTCCAATGGGATATTACAATTCTCTTCCGATAAAATCGGTATATTTGGCGTAAGCTCACGTAATTTTTCCGTAAGAAATTGGCTGATAAAGAGATCCGCTTCCGTTACCGGTGTCTGATCCGCTTTAATTTTGATTTCCACCGAACGTTGATAAAAACCTTTAAGATATTCTCCGGCTTCTATCGCTATATGTTTAACCGCCTGTAAAAGTGTTGAATTTAATGGTTGCATACTAAAATTTCCCTATTTTTGACCGCTTGTCAGATACTCTCTTAGCATAAACAGGGCGGCTAAATTTCTTGATTCTGCAAAATTCGGATCAGCGAGTAGCTCATCTATTTTTGCTAGCGGTATACGCACGATTTCCAATGGCTCCGGTTCATCACCTTCTAATTTAGACGGATAAAGATCTTGAGCCACAAATAAATGCATTAAACCGAACATATGGCTAGGTCCCGTATAAAGCGAGCGTAAAAATTCAATCCGTTTTGCACCGAAACCGATTTCTTCTTGTAATTCACGGTTAGCGCTCTCTATCGGTTCTTCACCCACATCAACGATACCTTTTGGGAAGCCTAATTCATAACGCTCAGAAGCCACCGCATATTCTTTAATCAAAATAAGCTCTTGATTTTGAATCGGAATCACCATTACAGACGAACGACGTTGAGGTGTTAAACGTTCAAAGGTACGTTCTTCGCCGTTTGAAAAACGTAAATCGACCGCTTGCACCTCAAAAATTCGAGTTTTCGCGATTGTTTCAACCTTTAAAATATCCGGAAGCTGTTGAGTTTGCATATTTGACTCCCACCTCAAATAAATGTCTAAGATACCACATTTACTGAAAATTATTTGTTCTTTTTTATGAGCTTGTTATCATACCACTTTCTGGATTTTAATGTGCGTTAAAAAGGATCCGATATGCAGTTACAACCCACATCCATCAATATTTCCCCTACTACTTTTTCCGAGCTTCCCAAGCTGATTATTTATAAATTTAAAGCCAATTATGATAAAAATTTAGCCGATATTTCCATTACCAAAGAATTGGAATCTCTTATTGGTAATATGAAATCTCTCGAAAGTATGAAAGGCTTTGTAAAAGGGAAATTCAATAGTTTACGTAGCGGTCAAAAAGATGATATTGAACTACATTATCTTGATTCGCTTTTTGATTCTTATTGGTATATCAATCTTGAACGTCATTTAAATTATGAATGTGACGAAATCTACGACTTAGAATCTAAAAATAGAGATGCGATGACAATCCAAATTAATAATCTGAGTCCAAAATCACTTATTAATGTTGAAGAAAAGCGTATTGAGTTAAAAGTGACCGAACATTGCCAGACGGTCAAAAAATATCGCCACTTTTTAAGTAATGATGCGGCTAAAATTGACGATAATTTTAGTGATATTTATCTTGGCAAACAACGTTATCGTTTTAATAAAGTTAATATTGATAATGTAAAAACAGAAAAAGTGACTCGTTTTAAGATTTCCCTGGATAAATTGATAAATGATGCACAAGCTCATTTATTAGCACAAGATATCAAGGCGGATCGTATCCTCAAAGATCATTTAAAATTTGAAGAAATTAATCTGTATCTGATTCCGATCCATTTGTTCAGTTATACACAACCGTCAAAAGGCATATATAACAAAATCATTAAATTTAATGCCGTGACCGGTGAAATTATCCGTAATCCGATGTTCCCTAATCTTAACTTAAACAAAGACAGCGTTGCGGAATTAGGTTCAGAATTAGCTGTTGAAGTGGCAAATTATTTTGTCCCTCTTTCCGGAACAATTGCTAAAATTGCCTATCAAGAATTAACTAAAGAGAAATAAAATGAAGCAGCAACAATCAAAAGAAGATAACGAAGTTCGTCTTGATAAATGGTTATGGGCAGCCCGTTTTTATAAAACTCGTTCGATTGCCAAAGCAATGATCGAAGGCGGTAAGGTACATTATAACGGACAGCGAGCCAAAACCAGTAAAACGGTAGAAGTTGGGGCAACGGTTAAACTCCGCCAAGGTAATGATGAAAAAGAAGTGATCATTACCGCACTCAGCGACCAACGCCGAGGTGCGCCGGAAGCACAATTGCTTTACCAAGAAACTGAAAAAAGTATTAAACAACGTGAAGCGATTGCCTTTGCTCGCAAAGCAAATGCGCTTTCGATGCCGCATCCGGATCGCCGCCCGAATAAAAAAGAGCGCCGTGATTTAGTAAAATTTAAAGATCAAATATTGTAATTTATAAATTGATCCCCATATTAACGACAAGTTTATGGCGCACGTTTTACGTGTGCCTTCTTTTATCTTAACAAGCGGTCAAATTGGCAAATTTTTTTGCAAATCCTACCGCTTTTACTAGGAAAAACCATGAGTTATACAAAAGACAACGACAAACTTTATCGCTATTTATTCCAAAACCGTGCCGTGCGTGGTGAATGGGTGCGTTTAAACGATACCTTTACCGAAACGCTGAATACTCACCAATATCCAAAAGCAGTACAAAATTTATTAGGTGAAATGGTGGTCGCAACTAGCCTACTTACTGCGATTATGAAATTTGAAGGGACGATTACCGTACAAATTCAAGGTGACGGCCCACTCAAATTAGCGGTGGTAAACAGTAACGAACAACAACAATTACGTGCATTAGCACGTACGCAAGCAGAAATTGCCGACGATGCAACTTTAAGTGAAATGATTGGCAACGGCGTGTTGGTTATTTCGATTATGCCGAATGACGGTGAACGTTACCAAGGTGTGATCGCATTAGACAAACCGACTATTCGTGAATGTTTAGAAGACTATTTTATTCGTTCGGAACAGCTTCAAACTCACTTGATCATTCGCACCGGCGAATATGAAGGCAAAGCGGTAGCCGGCGGTTTATTATTGCAAATTATGCCGGACGGAACCGGCACACCGGAAGATTTCGAGCATTTAATGACACTTGCTGAAACCGTAAAAGACGAAGAATTATTTGGCTTAGAAGCCAAAGAACTTTTATTCCGTTTATATCACGAAGAACAAGTCGAAGTTTATCCACCGCAAGATACTAAATTCCATTGTGGCTGCTCTCGTGAGCGTTCGGGCAATGCGATTTTATTGTTACCAATGGAAGAAATTGAGGAAATGCTTGCTGAAAAAAATGGCGTAATTGATATGCAATGCGAATGTTGCGGTACGCAATATTTCTTTGATAAAACAGCAATTATGGAATTTAAACAAGAAGCGGATAAACTGAGTCAATTAGGTTTATAAAAAGTAAGCGGTCTGATTTACTATATTTTTAGCGAATATCTCGAAAAATCAGACCGCTGTTTTATCATTCAAGTTACGCTATTTTCTTCGCCAACATTGTAGCAAAACGCATTTTAATACGGTTGCCGTTTGCATCAGTTTTATGCAATTCACCCAAATCTTCATTGTACTTCACTAATTCCCAGCCTTGATAATAGTTCGCTAATTCTCCCTCGCCGAAGGTAAATGAGAATGGCATTGGACACGGATATTCTTCGGTACTCATCGCACAGACAATCAGATTATAGCCACCGACTTTAGTGTTTTTCTGCATATTTTCAATAATTGCTGGAATACGCTCACGGTTTAAAAACATCATCACAACTGTCGAAACAATCAGATCATATTCGCCACTTTGGCTACCGATAGTGGCTTGGTTAATATCATAAATACCGGTTTCGATCTTACTTAGATTCTCTTTCTCAATCATATAATTTAAAAATTCGATGCTCTCGGCATTATGATCCACCGCTGTCACATCAAACCCTAATAAATTCAAATAGAGAGAATTACGTCCTCGTCCGCAACCTAAATCCAATGCTTTACCGGCTTTCACATAATTCACCGCATTTAGCACTTCGGAGTGTGTAGTGGTCAGGTTATATTTTTTCGCATAGTAATCTTTCGCTTCACAATAGAAGGCTAACTGACATTCTAAATCATCGGAAAGTGCTTCAACTTTATGCCAAATTTGAGGTTCAACAAACGGCGGCTGATTTTCAGGGGTAAAAACAACGCTATTGACTTCTTCACCTTGTTCGGTCAATTCATAAAATTTTAGTTCGCCTTTAAGAATGGTCAGTTTTGCCCAAGTTCCTTCCTTTGTATTGTGCTTTTCTTGAAACATTTGTGGCAGGCTATCTTTGGTCCAAACCGGCATTTGTTTATAGCAAATTAAATTTTGCATAATGAGTCCTCTCTAACGAATAAAATAATGCCAAATTTTACTCCTATGATTTTTCTAGGCAATAAAAAACCGACTAAAATAGTCGGTTATATCAAAAATACCTAAGATTTATTAGGTTGCTTTTTTAAATTTCGACACCTTTAAACTGGCGACCGAAATAAACTAAGCTGGAATTTGGCGTTACATCAATATGTTTCAATTCCACAATAAAAATAGTATGCGTACCAACCGAATGAGTATCTACAATATCGCCTTGCAAAGATGAAATCGAACCGCGTAACACCGACTGTCCGTCAAAACCTTCGTCCCAAATATCCCAAGCAAAGCGTTCCTCCATACTACTACACAACATACAAGCAAAATGCTTTGCCATTTCTTCTTGTTCATGACTTAAGACGTTAATACAGACTTTACCGTTTTGCTTGATAATATCGTGTACAGAGCTGTTTTGATTAATACAGAAAAGTAATGTCGGTGGTGTATCGGTAACCGAGCAAACCGATGATACGGTAATGCCGATTTTACCTGCCGCACCGTTGGTCGTTACGATACTGACCGCTGCGGATAGATGTGCCATCGCATTACGGAATTGTTGTGAAAATTCAGGTACCTCTTGAGGTTTTAGAATACAAGACATAAAGCTCCTTTTAAATTATTCCTTCCAGATCACATGATATTCTCGGTTATCCGCATCATGAGAAATTAAGAAACGTGCGAATACATCGTCCATTTCATCTTTATCATTTACTAAGCCGATCCAAACTTCTGCAAATGCCTCAGGGTCAATCAGCGTGCCGATTTCTTGATCCCAATTTTCCGAGGTTTCCACCATTTCAACAGCACCACGCTCTTCAAATTGTAAATTGAATAATAAAATATCCGCAGGATCTAAATTCTCCGCTGCCATTTCAAGAAAAATATCATAAGCGAGATCAATCGCTTCATCTGGGGTTAATTTGTTCATAATTGTTTCTTTTATGTAAAAATAGCGACTTAATTTGCCAATAAAGGTTAGAAAAGTCAAATTTATAGACATTGGATCAAGCGACTTATTACTTGTCCGGCAGTTTTTTCTTTAAGAATTTGCCAATTATGCGGTAATTCAAGCGGTGGATGGCTCTTTTCCGTTTCCACATAAATCAACGCATTTTCGGCAAGCCATTGATTTTCGGCTAAAAGTTTTAACACTTTCGGCACAAAGCCGTGATTAAAAGGCGGATCGACAAAGACTAATTCGAATCCCTGCTCAGGATTTTTCTGTGCTAAATATTGCAACGTATCGGTATTAATTACCGTACCGTTAGTCGTTTTAAGTGAGCTTAAATTATTTTTCAATAGCGTTGCCGCATTTGCAAATTTTTCAAGAAAAATAACCGCTTGTGCTTGGCGAGAGAGTGCTTCGATCCCAAGTGAGCCACTGCCTGCAAAACAATCTAAACAGCGACTGCCTGCAACATCATTCATTAGCCAGTTAAACAAGGTTTCTTTTACTCGATCGGTAGTCGGGCGTAAACCTTCCGCATTTAACACCGGCAACTTTCGCCCTCGCCAAAGTCCAGCAATGATACGGACTTCTCCGCTCGGCTTATTTTGTAAAGTGGAATTACGATTTTTTTTCATACTAACTAAAGGAAAAATAAGGATTATTTGATAAACTATATAAGTTTAGTCCATTTTAAAGGAAAAGTGAGAAAAATATGGCAGAAAAGAAAAAAGGTTTTTGGTCTTGGTTAGGTTTTGGAAAAAAAGATGAACCAAAACAGGAAGACATTCAAACAGAACAGCATACTGAATCAGCCGCAGAAGAAACGGTAGAGCAAAAATTAGAACAAGCAGAACAACAAGCTGAGCAATTACAAGAAACGCTAGAACAGAAATTAGAAGATCTCGAAGATAAAATTGAAGATAAGTTTGAGCAAATTACCTCACAACCGGAAATCAAGGAATTTACCGAAACAGTTGAACAAAAAACAGAACAAGTTGAGGATTTTGTTGAGCGTATTGAAGAGGCTATTGAGCAAAAACTAGAACAAGTTGAAGAATTTTTTGAACAAAAATCAGAAAATATCGAACAATTCGTTGAAGATAAAGTAGAAGAAGCCAAAACGTTTCTCCAAGAAGCGGTTAACGAAGTTGAACAATCTTTCGAGCAAGAGAAAGAAGAGTCAGTATCTATTATTGATACAGCAAAAATTGAGCAATCGCTTACTCAAACGGAAGAATCATACCTCTCTCAACCGATTTCAGAAAACCTTGAACAACCTCAAGATATTCCGCAAGCGGTTGAATCTAGTGAAAAATCTGCAACTGAACACGAAATCAACCATCATCAACAAATCGAACAACGTGTTGAAAAAGTGGTTGATGCTGAGCTTGCTGGCGAAGTGAAAACCAAGTCTGATGCAGAAGAAAACTTTGAAGAGTTAGAAGAGCTAATTGAGCTTGAAACGGAAAAAACAGAACACGATCACTCTGAAGAAAAAACGGACGAATACCAAGAAAAACCGAGCGAAGGTGGTTTTTTCAGCCGTCTATTAAAAGGCTTAGTTAAAACCAAACAAAGTATCGGTTCCGGTTTCCGTAATTTCTTTAGCGGCAAAAAAATTGATGATGAATTATTTGAAGAACTAGAAGAACAGTTATTGGTTGCTGATTTAGGTATGCCAACGACCACTAAAGTTATCAACAACTTAACTCAACACGCCTCTAAAAAACAACTTAAAGATGCTGATTTACTTTATCAGCAATTAAAACTCGAACTGGGCGAAGTATTAAAGCCAGTTAGCCAATCACTTGAAATCGATACAAGTAAAAAGCCATATGTAATTTTAATGGTTGGGGTAAACGGGGTCGGTAAAACCACTACTATCGGTAAATTAGCACGAAAATTCCAAGCTGAAGGGAAATCCGTAATGCTTGCTGCCGGTGATACTTTCCGTGCTGCAGCGGTGGAACAATTACAAGTTTGGGGTGAACGGAATAATATTCCAGTGGTCGCACAATCTACCGGTTCAGATTCTGCTTCAGTTATTTTTGATGCAATGCAATCAGCTGCTTCAAAAGGCATTGATATCTTAATTGCAGATACTGCAGGTCGTTTGCAGAATAAAAATAACTTAATGGATGAGCTGAAAAAAATCGTACGCGTAATGAAAAAATACGATGAAACCGCACCGCACGAAATTATGCTCACTTTAGACGCAGGCACAGGGCAAAATGCAATTAGCCAAGCAAAATTATTTAACGAAGCAGTCGGCTTAACCGGTATTACCCTAACGAAATTAGACGGTACCGCAAAAGGTGGTGTGATCTTTGCGATTGCCGACCAATTTAATATTCCAATTCGTTTCATCGGGGTAGGCGAAAAAATTGAGGATCTGCGTCCGTTCAATGCAGAAGAATTTATCGAAGCATTATTTGAACACGAAGAATAATTATTACGTATATTTTCTTTGCAAAAAACGTAATAGAAAAAGGTAAACACAATGATTAAATTCACAAATGTAAGTAAAGCCTACAAAGGTGGCAAACCGGCATTACAAGGGATTAATTTCCATTTACCTGCCGGCGGTATGGCATATTTAACCGGTCACTCCGGTGCAGGTAAAAGTACCTTGCTTAAGCTGATTATGGGTATTGAGCGTGCAAATGGTGGACAAGTAATGTTTAACGGGCACGATATTACTCGCCTCGAAGCACACGAATTACCGTTTTTACGCCGTCAAATCGGTATGGTTCACCAGGATTATCGCTTACTTACTGATCGTACCATTTTAGATAATGTTGCGTTACCGCTGATTATTCAAGGTATGAATCAACAAGTGGTTGAGCGTGAAGCACGTATTGCGTTAGAGCGTGTCGGCTTAGCCAATAAAGCCAATTATTTACCGCTACACCTTTCTGGTGGTGAACAGCAACGTGTTGATATTGCTCGTGCGATTGTACATCGCCCAATTTTGCTCTTAGCTGATGAGCCGACCGGTAACTTAGACGAAAAGCTATCATTTGAAATTTTTCGTTTATTTGAAGAATTTAATCACGCCGGCACAACCGTATTAGTTGCAACTCACGATACGAATATTATTTCAAAACGTCCTAAACCATGCTTAGTATTAGAGCAAGGTCATCTTAGAAATTAAGGAAACAATATGGCTCGTTCATTTAGTACAACGCTTGGCGCCCAAACTCGTTATACCTTACGTTCTGTCTGGCAAGATCTGAAAAAACGTAAGTTTGGCACTTTTCTAACCGTACTGGTCATCGCAGTATCACTGACGATTCCAACCGTAAGCTATTTGCTATGGAAAAATACCCATCAGGCGGCAACTGAATTTTATCCAGAACCTGAACTGACTATTTATTTGCATAAAAATCTTGCTGAACACGATGTCAATGCGGTTGTAGAACGTATTCGTCATTTCGATGCGGAAAAAATTGAATCGCTAAACTATATTTCTCGCCAACAAAGTTTGGAAGAATTTCGTTCTTGGTCAGGATTCGGAGAAGCATTAGATATTATTGACGATAATCCTTTACCAGCAGTAGTAACGCTTAAACCGAAAAAACAATTTACCGGTAATGATACAATGCTTGAATTACGTAACGGTTTACAAGCAATTAAAGGTGTACAAGAAGTTCGTTTAGATAACGGCTGGTTAGAAAAATTAACCGCTTTAACCTGGTTAATCGCACGTATTGCAATGGTTTGTACGGTGTTGATGTTAATTGCGGTGTTTTTAGTGGTGGGTAATGCCGTGCGTACTGATGTCGCAAATAGCAAGGCTTCGATTGAAGTACAGCAATTATTAGGTGCAACCGATCACTTTATTGCTCGTCCGTTCCTGTATACCGGTATGATTTACGGCTTTTTCGGTAGCTTACTTGCGATTTTATTTAGTGCGGTTTTAATTAGCTACTTTACCGGTGTGGTAAAATATGTTACCGATATGTTCACGGTCAAATTTGAATTAAACGGTTTAGATTTCAGCGAAATGTTCTTCTTGATCGTAGCCTGTATCTTTATCGGCTGGTTGTCAGCAAAAATTGCAACTAACCGACATATATTCCGAATCGGTTCTAAATACTAACCAATATAAAAAAGCACCTTTTGGTGCTTTTTTCATTTCACTTGGTTAAACTTCTACATATTCCAATTTAAGTCCTAAAAAACCTTCTACTAACGCTTCACTCATTTGGCGATGGCTAGTAGTACCTTTTCGCTCCGCCATGACTACTCGTGTAATTTCTGTACCTGATTTACCGCTTAAACGGCGATAATTCAATGCACTTTGGAGAGGAAGGAAACTTGGATTAAACGCCGCATTTTCAGCATAACGTCCGCAAATAATCTGAGCATCGACCTGTAAAGCAACACCACTTAACGATTCACTATATGGCGCATAAGAATGTGCTGCTGCTTGGATTGCCGCTTGAGTTAAAACATCGCCTTGCTGTTGTAAAGTATGTTGTTGTGGATCAAATAATACTTTTTTAATATTTAAATCTTTAGGACCAAAAGAGTCCGGTAAATATTGTTGTAACAAATTATTTTGGCTATGCGGTAAATGAATTTTTAATGTTTTTGCACTATTTAACTCATTCATAAATTGGCGACAATGTCCGCAAGGTGTGTAATTTACTACCATATCCGTAATCGCTTTTTCTCCGGCAAGCCACGCATGGGAAATAGCACTCTGCTCTGCGTGTACTGTTTGTTGAATCGCCTGTGCGGTAAATTCTTGATTTGCCCCAAAATAAAATTGACCGGATTCTCCGATTGCTACTGCTCCGACATAAAATTTAGAAATTGGTACAAGCGCATAACAAGCGGCAAGAGGTAAACATTCGAGGGCTAACTCAATTGGTGATAGTTTAAATTGCTGTGTCCATAATTTTACCTGCTCTGCTGAAAAACATGCGTTGTACTGCTGTTCCGCTAATTTTGAAGCGACATCCGTAATGACAGGATTATTTTTTTCTTGAACAACTTGAGTAATACGTTCTTTAAGTGCAAATAAAGTTGGCATTATGCTTTTTCTCCTTTGTTTGACGGGGACTTATTATAACTGCAAATTAATACGCCGGTTGTGATCAAGATCGCACTAATGACGTGAAATGTTTTTACTGATTCATTTAACAACAAAATACTGAATAATGCGGCAAATAACGGTGTAAAATTCGTCATAACTGCACCTTTTGCCGAACCGACAATCGCAATACCAAAGTTCCAAAAAGCATAAGATAAGATAGAAGATCCGATAACCAAATAGGCAATCCCAAACCATTGATAAGCGGTTAAATTTTGCAAAATTTCTACAGAAGATTGCCAAAATTCATATAAAAAGAACGGTGTCAGAGAAATTACTGCTAAACCGACAAGTGCTATCAAAAATGCCGTATTGCTAATATTTGCCGAGCGTAAGCGGATAATACAGCAATATATCGCCCAACTTACCGCAGAGGCTATCGTCCATAAATCGCCGTGGTTTATTTGTAAATTCATTAATTTTTCAAAATTGCCTTGACTTAATAGCCAAAAGACACCGATAAGACTTAATAAGGCTCCGCTCAAAATCATCGGTTTAATTTTCTCTTTAAATACCCATAAATTTAAAAATAAAACCAAGACTGGCACGACTGCCAAATAAAGACTCGCATTGAGTGCTGAAGTGGTTTTTAATCCTTGATAAAGCGTTGCGGGGAAAAGTACGATACCTAACATACCCAATGCCCACATCACTTTCTTCGCTGATTTCAGTATCGGTAATGCCTGTATCGTTGGTCGATAAAAGGCAATAACTAAAATAATGAATGCAGGAAACCAACGAATATAAGTCAGCGTAATCGGAGGAATAACATTACTGAGTACTTTGCCTAATACAAAGTTACCACCCCAAAATGCGGTAGCTAAAATCAAACTTAAATAACCAAGGCGAATATTCATTAGGATCTCCGCTCTACAATCACACCGACACTACTCGCTTGAGCAACAGCTTTAGGTTTATGTAACTCAATCCGTAAATTTCGCACGGCATAATTGTTCTGTAACAAATCAGCGACTTGATAAGCAACCGTTTCAACCAGCTTAAATGGTTTGGATTCAACGAAAGCTAAGATTTTTTCTGACACTTCCGCATAATTTAAACAATATTGCACATCATCCGTTTCTACTGCTTTTGAAAAATCCCATTCCATTTCAATATTAAAAACTAAACGCTGTTTGATCGTATGTTCCCAATCATAAGCTCCAATAGAAGCAAACGCCGTCAATTCGTGAATAAAAACTTTATCCGCCATTTTAGTTTCCTTAATAAGTTTATGATAACATTGCCGAGAATATAGCATAGAACGCCAATGTAAGGACAATTTATGAGTATTACCGCCTATTTGTTAATTGTATTTGCCTACTTGTTAGGCTCGATCTCAAGTGCCATTATTTTATGCCGCTTAGCCGGTTTGCCGGATCCGAGGGAAAAAGGCTCACATAATCCTGGTGCAACCAATGTACTACGAATCGGTGGAAAATTTTTAGCTTTAGGCGTGTTGTTATTTGATATTTTAAAAGGCACTGTGCCAGTCATATTGGCATTTCTATTTGATTTAACGCCTTCAGCCATCGGCTTTATTGCTTTAGCCGCTTGTTTAGGGCATATCTTCCCAGTATTTTTTCAATTTCGTGGAGGCAAAGGTGTTGCAACTGCCTTCGGTGCGTTATTACCGATTAGTTTAGCCGTTTCAGCCGTTGCATTATGTAGCTGGCTGATTGTCTTCCTGTTATTTGGTTACTCATCATTAAGTGCCGTCTTAACTGCCTTATTATTGCCTTTTTACGTTTGGTGGTTCCGCCCCGAGTTTACCTTTCCAGTTGCATTAGTCTGCTGTTTATTGGTCTATCGCCACCACGAAAATATTCAACGTTTATGGCGAGGACAAGAACAACCGCTTTGGGCAAGAAGATAATTAAACAAGTGGTCAAATTTAATGGAAAATTGACAAAAATTTAGCTAATTCAACCGTTTGTATCACTTATAAAAATAAAGCCTAATTCGTTTGAATTAGGCTTTTATCTATTCAATTATCATCTTATTGTAACGCTTTTTCAATTTTCTCATATAAATCACGTGCTAAACCGTCTAAGCTACCAAGACGTTCCAAGCCACGTTTCATTAGGGTTTGACGCTGATTATCATAACGAGAAAGTTTAATTAGCGGTTCAATTAAACGTGATGCAACTTGCGGATTGCTATCATTCAGTTTAATTAAAACATCAACTAAGAATCGATAGCCTGAACCGTCAATTGCATGAAATGCTTTAGGATTTTGGCTTGCAAAAGCACCGACCAATGAACGTAATCTATTCGGATTGTTAAAGTTAAAACTACGATGTTCTAACAAACCTTGAACGATTTCCAATACATTTTCATCCGGACGTGTCGCTTGCAACATAAACCACTTATCCATAACTAAACCGTCATGCTGCCATTTCTGTTCAAAATCCGCTAATAGTTGATCTCGACAGGCTAATTGTGCTTTAGTCGCCGCCGAAAGTGCCGCTAAAGTATCGGTCATATTATCCGCTTGCTGATAATGCTTATAAGTTAATCCGTTACCTAAATCTGTAAAGGCTAAATAAGATAAACATAGATTACGTAATGCACGTTTTGACATATCCTCAGCCACAACACGATAAACATCACAACGATTACGGTTATATACGTGTAATAGACGATCTCGCAATGTTTCAGCAATACTGCGTAACATAAATTCACGGGTGACGGCAATACCTACTGGATCAATCACTTTAAACACTTCTGCAAATTCCGTTTCTTTCGGTAATGTCAGCATTAAAGCGGTTAATTCCGGATCTGACTCATAATTATCCAATAAATAAACCAATGCCTCAGTTAAATCAGCGGAGAACGTAAATGCCTCACCCGATTGATGACGAGTTAAATTCAGACGTAACTCATTGTTAAATAAGGTTTGTGCTGCATCCCAACGAACAAAATCATTCTGAGCAAATTTGAGTAATGCGATTAATTGTGCATTACTATACGCATAATCTAAGCGTACCGGCGCCGAGAAATCACATAATAATGCCGGAACAGGCTTATGCATGACATTATGAAACTCAAAGATTTGATGCTCTTGCAAAATATCCAATACACTATTTAGTGTTGTACCTTCAAACTGTAATGCAATCGGCGAACCGTCTTGTTGACTGTATAACTCAATTTTTAACGGAATATGTAAATTGACTTTTTCCAGCTGATCTGCGGTTGCCGGCGTATGTTGCGAAACATGTAAACGATAGATATGGTGCATTTCATCATATTCATCACTCACACTAAGTTCAGGCGTACCAGATTGGCTATACCAACGACGGAATTGGCTTAAATCAACGCCTGAAGCACGTTCCATTGCAGATACAAAATCTTCACACGTTGCCGCAGAACCGTCATTTTCCGCAACATATAATTGCATCCCTTTTTGGAATTTTTCTTCGCCCAATAAGGTGTGAATCATACGAATCACTTCTGCCCCTTTTTCATAGACGGTAACAGTATAGAAGTTATTCATTTCAATCACTTTTTCAGGGCGAATCGGGTGTGCCATCGGGCTGGCATCTTCGGCAAATTGCACCGCTCGTAGTAAACGTACATCTTCAATACGTTTTGCCGGACGTGACCATAAATCTGAGGTAAATTCTTGATCACGGAATACAGTTAGACCTTCTTTAAGACTTAATTGGAACCAATCTCGGCAAGTAATGCGATTACCGGTCCAGTTATGGAAATATTCGTGGGCAATCACGCTTTCAATATCTAAATAATCGGTATCGGTTGCCGTTTCCGGTTTTGCCAACACAAATTTAGAGTTGAAAACATTTAAGCCTTTGTTTTCCATAGCGCCCATATTGAAGAAATCAACTGCGACAATCATATAGATATCTAAATCGTATTCTAAACCGAAACGATCTTCATCCCATTTCATTGCACGTTTTAAACTTTCCATCGCCCAGCCGGCACGATCTAAATTGCCACGATCAACATAGATCTCTAATGTAACTTCACGACTGCTTTTAGTAATAAATTTATCTTGTAACAGATCAAAATCACCGGCAACCAATGCAAATAAATAACTTGGTTTAAAGAACGGATCTTCCCATTCAACCCAATGACGACCATCTTCTAAATCACCTTGTGCAATGCGATTACCATTGGAAAGCAAGAACGGATATTTAGCTTTGGAAGCGGTAATTTTTGTGCGATATTTTGCAAGCACATCCGGACGATCCAACATATAGGTAATTTGACGGAAGCCTTCCGCTTCACATTGAGTACAAATGCCGTCACCGGATTGGTATAAACCTTGTAAAGACGTGTTTTGTGCAGGATTTAAACCGGTTTCAATTTGTAATTCAAATGGAGATGCAACCCCGGTAACATCAACGGTTAATGATTCACTATCTTTCTCAAAACGCTCAAAGGTTTCTCCATTTAATTTTAATGAGAGAAAATCAAAGCTATGTCCGTCTAAACGAATATGTGTCGCTTCCTCATTTTTACGTTCGACAGTTAAGGTTGAGGTAACGAAAGTGCGGTTAGGGTCAAGTTGAAAATCGAGATAAATATCAGTGATAGTAAAATCCGGTGCACGATAATCTTTTCTATATTTGGCTTTAGGTTGCATACTATTTTCCTTGAATGATTTGGTAAGAAGAAACTCACCATAGAGAAGCGAACATAATTGTACTAAAATAGTCGCAAATTTTCCAAAAAATCTAACCGCTTATGACATTCCATTTTAATCTAAACCTACCGGAAATCGGAGGAAAATACCAAGATCATCAAACGCTTGGCAATCTAATCGGACACGCAGACACGCTTGTTATTGCACAAGCTACTCAGCGATTTAACGGTTTGAGCGTAGTAGTTACGCCAGATACCCGCACCGCATTACGCCTTGAAAAAGCCTTAACACAATTCAGTAAATTACCGGTTTCAGTCTTTCCGGACTGGGAAACCTTGCCTTACGATAATTTTTCACCGCATCAAGATATTATTTCCGCTCGCCTTTCCGCCTTGTTTCATTTGCAACAAGGCAATAAACAGATTTTTCTATTGCCAATCAATACGCTGTTACAGAAAGTTTGTCCGCCGAGTTATCTCGCCAATAATGTATTATTGATTAAGAAAGGTGACCGCTTTTCAATTCAATCGTTACGTTTACAGTTGGAAAATGCCGGTTATCGTGCCGTGGAACAAGTGTTGGAATACGGCGAATATGCGGTACGTGGTGCGTTACTTGATCTTTACCCAATGGGAGCGGAAAGTCCGTTCCGTTTAGATTTTTTTGATGATGAAATCGATTCGATCCGCACCTTTGATGTGGATAGCCAACGCACAATAGCCGAGATCAACGAAATTAATTTACTGCCGGCACACGAGTTCCCGACCGATAGCAATGGGATCGAGCATTTTAGAAGCAAATTCCGTGAACAATTCGGTGAAATCCGCCGTGAACCGGAGCATATTTATCAGCAAGTCAGTAAAGGGATTTTGAACGCAGGGATTGAATATTGGCAGCCACTATTCTTTGAAGAAATGGCGAGCCTATTTGATTATTTAGCAGAAAATACCCTATTTATTACCTTTGACGGCATTGCCGAAAAGGCGGAACAATTCCATAAAGATACCGCTCAACGCTATGAAAGTCGCCGAGTGGATCCGATGCGTCCATTATTACCGCCAGACAAATTATGGTTCTCGGTTGATGAAGTCAATCGTGGCTTAAAAGCTTATCCACGTTTGACACTAAGTGCGGAAAAAGTGAGAAAATCAGTAACTAAACAAAATGCCAATGTTGATAAGCTACCGGAATTGGCGATTAACTCGCAGTTAAAAGATCCGTTTGAAGCGTTCAATAAATTCCGTAGCAAATTTGATGGGCAGCTTTTATTTTCTGTAGAAAGTGAAGGTCGCCGAGAAACCTTGCTCGAATTACTTGCACCGCTCAAAATCAAACCGAAACAGGTTAAATCATTAGCGGAAATTGATTCGCAAATTTCATTGATGATTTCACCGCTTGATCAAGGCTTTATTATTGAAAATGCAAGCGGTCAAAATTTAGCAATTATTTGCGAAACGGATTTCTTGGGCGAAAAAGTTCAAACAAAACGTACGGAGAAAAATCGCAAAACGGTCAATCCGGACACGCTCATTCGTAACCTTGCGGAACTCAAAATCGGGCAAGCGGTGGTACATTTAGAAAACGGTGTTGGACGTTATGCAGGACTCACCGTATTGGACGCCGGCGGCATTAAAGCGGAATACCTTGTCTTACTCTATGCGAACGAGGCGAAGCTCTATGTACCGGTTGCTTCATTACATCTGATTTCCCGTTATATCGGTGGAGCGGATGAAACCGCTCCACTACATAAACTCGGTTCGGAAGCATGGGCGAAAACACGCCAAAAAGCAGCGGAGAAAATCCGAGATGTGGCGGCGGAATTACTTGATGTGTATGCCAAACGAGAATCGCAAAAAGGCTTTGCGTTTGCCTACGATCGAGACAGTTTTATGCAATTTAGCCACACTTTCCCGTTTGAAGAAACTGAAGACCAGAAAACCGCAATCAATGCGGTCATTAGCGATATGTGCTTGCCAAAAGCAATGGATCGCCTTGTCTGTGGGGATGTCGGTTTCGGTAAAACCGAAGTGGCAATGCGAGCCACTTTCCTAGCGGTTGAAAACCATAAACAAGTTGCCGTGCTTGTACCGACTACGCTTTTGGCACAACAACATTTCGAGAATTTCAAAGATCGTTTTGCCAACTATCCGATTAATGTCGAAGTGCTTTCTCGTTTTAAAACTGCCAAAGAGCAAAAAGCAATTTTGGAAAAGGTGGCAGAAGGCAAAGTGGATATTTTGGTCGGCACACACAAACTGCTACAAGAAGACGTACAATTCCGTGATCTCGGTTTACTCGTGATTGACGAGGAACACCGTTTCGGCGTGCGTCAAAAAGAGAAAATCAAACAATTGCGAGCCAATGTCGATATTCTCACGCTCACCGCAACGCCAATTCCTCGTACGCTGAATATGGCATTAAACGGCATGCGCGATCTGTCTATTATCGCTAGTCCTCCAGCACGTCGCTTAACGATTAAAACTTTCGTCCGCCAACATGATGATTTAGTCGTAAGAGAGGCAATTTTGCGTGAAATTCTGCGTGGCGGTCAGGTGTATTATTTACATAACGATGTGGCAACAATCGAAAATTGTGCGACTAAGTTAGCGGAACTCGTGCCGGAAGCTCGGATTGTGATTGGACACGGGCAAATGCGTGAACGTGAATTGGAACGTGTGATGAGTGATTTCTATCATCAGCGTTTTAATCTATTGGTCTGTTCCACCATTATTGAAACGGGAATTGATGTGCCGACCGCTAACACGATTATTATTGATCGTGCGGATAAATTCGGCTTGGCACAGCTGCACCAGTTACGTGGACGTGTCGGACGTTCTCATCATCAGGCTTACGCCTATTTACTGACACCACCGCCAAAAACATTAACCAAAGACGCTCAACAACGTTTGGAAGCACTCAGTTCGATTGATAATCTCGGTGCCGGATTTGTGCTAGCGACTCACGATTTAGAAATCCGTGGTGCGGGCGAATTGCTCGGCTCTGAACAAAGCGGACAGATTGAAAGTATCGGTTTCTCGCTCTATATGGATCTGCTTGAAAATGCGGTAAAAGCGTTACAAGAAGGACGTGAACCGACTTTAGAAGAAATCACACAAAATCAGGTCGAGATTGAGTTACGCATACCGGCATTGTTGCCGGACGATTATGTACCGGATGTGAATATGCGTTTATCGTTCTATAAACGGATCGCTTCAGCGGAAAATGTCGAAGCGTTGAAAGATTTGAAAGTCGAACTTATCGATCGCTTCGGATTATTGCCGGAGGCAACGAAAAATCTATTCCAAATTACTCAGCTTCGTCATTTGGCAACACCACTCGGCTTGAAGAAAGTTGATGCAGGGATTAACGGTGGCTATTTGGAATTTAAACCAAACGCACAACCTGACCCAATGAAGTTCTTACAACTGATCCAATCGGATAAGAATGTCTATAAATTTGAAGGCGCGCAAAAATTCCGCTTTAATTTACCGCTTGCCGATAATGCAGAACGCTTGGCGTTTGTGGAAGAATTAATTGGGAAATTAGTATAACTCATAGGGGATTACTCCCCTATGTTCATTCATTGCCACCAAAAGTCTTCCGCCATTCATTTGGGCTAACGTGGAAGCGTTGTTTGAAGTGTTGACGGAAACTGACTGCACTTTGGAAGCCAATTTTTTCACTGATAGCCTCGATAGAAAACTCACTACTCTCTAGTAATTCGAGGCTTTTTTGTAAGCGCTCAGCGATAAGCCATTGAGTGAAACTTGTACCGGTTATTTTCTGGAAATGGCGAGTAAAAGTGCGTCGGCTAATGTGCGCCATTTCAGCCAACTCGTCAATATTATGAGATTTTTGCAGATTTTGACGTACATATTGCAACATTTCGTGCAATCTGTCGTTTTGTGAAGTTTCTAGTTTCAGAGGTTCAATAAATTGTGCTTGTCCACCTTCTCGGTGCGGTGGTGCAACCATAATGCGTGCAACGTGGTTGGCAATTTTCACGCCATAGAATTTACGAATGATATAAAGACAACAATCTAATCCTGCACTTGTGCCTGCCGAGGTGATCAAGCGCTCATCTTCTATATAAAGCGCATTGGCATCTAATGTTACTTGTGGAAAACGTTGGCGAAAATCCGCTTCACCGTGCCAATGGGTAGTAGCTTGTTTACCATCTAGTAAGCCTGCATAAGCTAACGCATAAGTGCCGTAACATAATCCTACTAAATATGCTCCACGTTGATAGGCCTCTTGTAGCGCTGTCTGCAATGCTTGGCTCGGTAGTTCATTTAAATCTGACCACCCCGCTATCATTACAATGTCCGCTTCCGTCAAATAATCCAAACCACGCTCTGCTTGCACATTCAGTAAATGACTTTTTACATTCGGCTCTTCTGCCACGAGCGTAATCGAAAATAAATCATCAGATGGCAAAGCGGTGGTAAATACTGCATACGGCACGGAAAATTGGAAAAGATTAAGATTTTGCTGTAATACAAGAGCAATTTTTAAGGGCATAACATTCTCCTAAGAAATTTGGCTCAATTCTTTCGCTTATTGTCCTAAAAGTCAATTTTTCTCCTCTTCGAATTTTTGCATAATATTCCTACACCGCAACAAGCGGTCGTTTTTCGGAAAAATTTTACAAAGGATACAATATGAAACTTAAAGCAACTTTATCAGCATTAACATTAGGTTTATTCGTCGCAAATTCCGCGTCAGCATTGGAATATCAACACGTTCGTAACGCAACAGCGAAAATCAATTACGCAGGTACAACATTCTTAGTTGATCCATATTTAGCGACTAAAGGTGCTTATGAAGGTTTTGCTGGTACAGTAAACTTTGAAAAACGTAACCCATTGATTGATATGAAACAATCAGCGGAAGATGTGATTACAGGCGTGCAAGCGGTAATCGTGACTCATACTCACGATGACCACTGGGATAAAGCGGCTCAAGAGAAATTACCAAAAGATTTACCGATTTTCGTACAAAATGCGGATGATGCAAAAATCATTCGTGGTCAAGGCTTTAAAGATGTGCGTGTAGTGGGCAATCACACTGAATTTAACGGCGTGAAATTAACGCGTGTTAAAGGTGGTCAGCACGGTACAGACGCAATGTATGCTAACCCAATGTTAGCGGAAATGTTAGGCGATGCGATGGGCTTCGTGATGGAAGCAAAAGGCGAGAAAACCACTTACGTTGTGGGCGACACCATTTGGAATCAATCAGTGGACAATGCAATTGCAGACTTCAAACCTGAAGTGATCGTGATGAACACAGGTCGTGCTGAAATGTTAGAACCAAAAGATGCAATCATTATGGGTAAAGAAGATGTAGCGAAAATGCGTCAAGTTGCACCAAAAGCAGACATCATTACCGTGCATATGGACGCTGTAAACCACGCAACGGTCAGTACCAAAGATATGCGTGAATTTGTGAAAACGAAAGGCTTAAAACAAGTTGCCGTGCCAACTGAAGGCGAAACACTCAAATATTAATTTGTATAGAAAAGACAAACGATCTAGACGCAAAAGCCCAAGCAATGCTTGGGCTTTCTTTTGCTAAGGATAAATTTGAGGCTACCAATAAGCACGGAAACCGACAACTGTCGTATAGTCACGAGATTTACTTACGCCATCTCCAACTTTTCTTTCTGGATGTTTAGTACGAGTTGCTTGCCACTCTACGAAAAGTTTGGTTTTTAATTGAGCGACAACTTGAGGTAAATAATATTCCGTACCCACCATAAATTGATGTTTTCTTTCTTTATTATCGCTACCGATTGCACGCTCTAGTCGATTGGTTTTATAAGCATACATACCGTATGCACGCCAGTCATCGGTTAAACGATGATACACAAGAGTACGTACTTCTTTCTCAGTACGTTCGTTACCCTGTACAGATTGGTTTTCGGTTTTACTACGTTCTAAATCCACACCGAAAGTAGTTTTATCGTAAGTATATGCTGCACCTACCGAATAAGCATTACGGTCATAAGCCGGTGCTGAACCAACACGTTCAAAACGTTCGCGAGAGAAACCGGTCGCCACTTGTACGCTTTGAACATCATCAAATTTATAATTATAAATTGAACCGAAGCCCCATACATCTTTACGATCTTGGCTTAAGTCCATATTTGTATTTGAGCGTTGGTTATGACCACCGTAGTATGCACCAACTTTTAAGCCTTCAATACCTTTATAAACATATTGTACTGAACGACGTGCACCAGAAACTAATAAACCGTCTGATAAACTTAAAGTATTCGGAATATCAGTTTGTTTTACTTCATCGGTAATCACTGTTTGGTTACCGTAAGTCACTTCGCCATATTGTTTATGACCTAAACCTGCATAAAGTTGGTGAGCATAGATATGATCAAAATCGTGTTGAGAACGAGATGCACCACGTTCGTCAGCGCCACGTAAACGCCATTCGACACGACCTAAAGCATAGAAACCATTGCCAAGTTGTTGTGTTAAACGAAAACCGAAACGTGAACCGTTATTTTGTACTGGTTTATTTACGTGGTTACGAACAACTGAACCATCACGATAAGTATCTTTTGTCGAATTACTTGTCCATTTCACACGAGCAGAACCGATAAATTCCGCTTTAGTGCCGGTTGAGTCTAAGTTAAATAATTCAACTGCTGATGCTGAGCTTGCCACAAAAGCAGAAGCAAAAAGGGCTAATGCTGTTTTTTTCATATTCACTCCAAATGAAATATAAATTAAAGGTTATAGTTTACTTGGAGTGAAAACATCAATCAATGTGATTTTGTTAGTTTATATTGTGATTGGTTATAATCCGCCTATAATAAAAGTAAATTAATGAATAATTAATGAGAGTAAAATTATGATGACAAAAGATACACCGCTTATTGCCCTCGTTGCCGGGGAAATTTCTGGTGATATTCTCGGTGCAGGGCTGATTAACGCCCTTAAATTGCATTATCCGAATGCCCGTTTTATTGGAGTTGCAGGTCCCCGAATGATACAAGCTGGCTGCGAAACGCTATTTGATATGGAAGAGTTAGCAGTAATGGGATTGGCGGAAGTAGTAAAACATCTGCCCCGTTTACTTAAACGCCGTAAACAAGTGATTGAAACAATGCTAGCGGAAAAACCGGATATTTTTATCGGTATTGATGCACCAGATTTTAATTTAACTGTTGAAGAAAAACTCAAAGCGAGTGGAATCAAGACCATTCATTATGTTAGTCCATCAGTTTGGGCATGGCGTCAGAGCCGTGTACATAAAATTGCACGTGCAACAAATTTAGTATTGGCATTTTTACCGTTTGAAAAAGCGTTCTATGATCGTTTTGATGTGCCTTGCCGTTTTATCGGCCATACAATGGCAGATTCGATTGCACTTAAGCCGAATCGTGTAGAGGCTTGTGCTACGTTAAATTTAGATGAAAACAAACGTTATCTTGCAATTTTGGTCGGTAGCAGAGCAAGCGAAGTTGGTTTTTTAACTGAGCCATTTTTAAAGACCGCACAGCTTCTTAAACAAAAATATTCAGAATTGGAATTTTTAGTGCCATTGGTCAACGATAAACGCATTGCCCAATTTGAACAAATTAAATCACAAGTTGCACCAGAACTAGATGTACACATTCTAAAAGGCAATGCTCGCCAAGCAATGATTGCGGCAGAAGCTACTCTACTCGCTTCAGGTACAGCGGCGTTAGAAGGAATGTTATGCAAATCGCCAATGGTAGTCGGTTATAAAATGAAAGCAACGACTTACTGGCTGGCTAAACGTTTAGTGAAAACTAAATATATTTCGCTACCTAATTTATTAGCGGATGAAATGTTAGTGCCTGAATTAATCCAAGACGAATGTAATCCGGAAAATTTAGCGTGGTATTTAGGTAATTATTTAGCAGATGATGCAGACCATATAAAACAGCGAAACGAATTAAAGCAACGTTTTACTGAATTACATAAACTGATTCAATGTGATGCGGATACACAGGCGGCACAAGCTGTAGTCGATGTGCTAGAAGCGGAAACAAGCGGTCAAAATTAATTTTATTTTTACAAAAGGAATCTCACAAGATGTGGAAAGAAGTTTTACTTAATTATGGTATTTTTTTATTAGAATTACTCACCGTATTTGGCATTGTTGCGGTTGTTGTGATGTTAATTTTAGAAGCACGAAAACAACCTGAAAACGGTGCAATCTCAATTACAAATTTAACTGAAAAATATCAAGAGCAACAAAAATCTCTGCAAGGTTTCTTCTTAAGCGAAGCAGAACAAAAACAACTTGAAAAAGATGAGAAAAAAGCTGCAAAAGAAAAAGCGAAAGCCGAGAAAAAACGCTTAAAAGAAGGCGGAGAGAAAACCGAAGCGGAAAAATCTCGCCTATTTGTTTTAAAATTTAATGGCGATGTTCAAGCGAGTGCAGCAAGTGCATTACGCAAAGAAATTAGTGCGATTTTATCTGTTGCGAAACCTGATGATGAGGTTTTACTCAAATTAGAAAGCCCTGGTGGTGTAGTACACGGTTATGGCTTAGCCGCTTCTCAATTACAACGCTTACGTGATCACAATATTCCGCTGACGGTTGCAGTTGATAAAGTAGCGGCGAGTGGCGGTTATATGATGGCGTGCGTAGCAAACAAAATTGTTTCTGCACCTTTTGCAATTATCGGCTCGGTTGGTGTCGTGGCACAAGTGCCGAATATTCATCGTTTACTGAAAAAACACGATATTGATGTAGATGTGATGACTGCCGGTGAGTATAAACGCACAGTTACTTTAGTCGGCGAGAATACTGAAAAAGGCAAACAAAAATTCCAGCAAGAATTAGAAGAAACCCACGAATTATTTAAACAATTTGTGGCACAAAATCGTCCACAATTAGAAATTGAAAAAATTGCCACTGGAGAACATTGGTTTGGGAAACAAGCATTGGAACTTAAATTGGTGGATGAAATCAGCACGAGTGACGATTTCTTACTTGATGCGGTTAAACACAAAGAAGTGATTGAACTTAAATTCAAACAAAAGAAAAATCTTACACAACGTTTAGGCGAACAAGTGGAGATGTCTGTTGAAAATATCATTGCGAAAGTTTTACATCGAAACCGTTCGACAATGATGTAAAAAATAAGCGGTTGGATTTTGCAATTTTCTTACAAAATCCGACCGCTTGTCCATTTTGGTTAACTCAAATTATTTAGTTAATTGAACTAAGATACGGCGTACCGGCTCTGCCGCACCCCATAATAATTGGTCACCCACGGTAAATGCCGCAAGATATTCAGGTCCCATCGCTAATTTACGTAAACGACCGACCGGAACGCTTAATGTACCGGTTACTTTCGCCGGTGTTAATTCACGTAAAGTGGTTTCTTTGTCGTTTGGAATCACTTTCACCCATTCGTTATGTGCCGCAATAATTTGCTCGATTTCCGCTAACGGTAGGTCTTTTTTCAGTTTAATAGTGAATGCTTGGCTGTGGCAACGTAATGCACCGATACGCACACATAAACCGTCAACCGGAATCGGGTTATCACTTAAACCTAAAATTTTGTTGGTTTCCGCATAACCTTTCCATTCTTCTTTGGTTTGACCGCTTTCTAATAATTTATCGATCCAAGGAATTAAGCTACCGGCAAGTGGCGCACCGAAGTTATCGGTTGGGAAGCTATCTTCACGCATTTTCGCCGTTACTTTACGCTCAATATCTAAAATTGATGATGCAGGGTTTGCTAATTCCGCTTTTACAGAATCTTCTAATTCGCCCATTTGTGAGAGTAACTCACGCATATTTTTGGCACCCGCACCTGAAGCCGCTTGGTAAGTTGCGACAGAAACCCATTCAACTAAATCTTTTTCGAATAAACCGCCGATCGCCATTAACATTAAACTTACGGTACAGTTACCGCCGACAAATGTTTTTACGCCATTTTTTAAGCCATCTGTAATCACGTGTTGGTTAACCGGATCTAAAACGATAATCGCATCTTTTTCCATACGTAAAGTTGATGCAGCATCAATCCAATAGCCATTCCAACCTACTGCACGTAATTTAGGATACACTTCTGTGGTATAGTCACCACCTTGGCAAGTTACGATAATATCTAACTTTTGAAGTTCTTCGATATCAAATGCATTCTTTAAATCGCCTGCATCTTTACCTGCAAAAACTGGTGCTTTTTGACCCGCTTGTGAGGTCGTGAAAAAAATTGGGTTAATGTTTGCGAAGTCGTTTTCCTGTACCATACGATCCATTAAAACTGAACCGACCATACCACGCCAACCGATAAAACCTACATTTTGCATTGTGTTTGCTCCTAAATTGAAAAGTATAAAGTTATGTTTGAATTTATTTTGAAAATAGATGTGATAAATACAAGATTTTATGTAAAAATGCAATGACTTTTAGGCTATTTATAAAATATAACCAAAATGTTTTGTAGTAGGCTAGAATTAATCTCCCTTAGTCATTGAATAAAAAGGAAAATCTATGAAATTAACAAAACTTGCGTTTTCTATCGCACTCTTTAGTGCATCAGCGGTAGCTGTTGCTCATTCCGAACACAAAGCTGAAGCACCAAGTACAGAAAAATTGGTTGTACAAGTACAACAACTTGACCCAGTAAAAGGCAATAAAGATGTAGGTACGGTTGAAATTACTGAATCTGCATACGGTTTAGTGTTTACACCGAACTTAACCGGTTTAGCTCAAGGTTTACACGGTTTCCACATTCATGAAAACCCAAGCTGTGAAGCAAAAGAAAAAGACGGTAAATTAGTCGCTGGTTTAGGTGCAGGCGGTCACTGGGATCCTAAAGGTGCAAAACAGCACGGTTTCCCATGGTCTGATAACGCTCACTTAGGTGACTTACCAGCATTATCCGTTATGCAAGACGGTACGGCAACAAACCCTGTACTCGCACCACGTTTAACAAAACTTGCGGATGTTAAAGGCCATTCATTAATGATCCACGCAGGTGGCGATAATCACTCTGACCACCCGGCAGCATTAGGCGGTGGCGGTCCTCGTATGGCGTGTGGCGTAATTAAATAACATAATTAAATTTAAATGTATGAAAAAGGGGATGTTTAACACATCCCCTTTGGCTATTTAGTTAGCATCCCTTGTTGAATATGGAACAACCTATCTTGTTCGCTTTCTTGCCATTGCATTTGGTTTAGCTGGTCTTTGGTAATCGCTGTCACAAACACCTGTGAACCGCTTTCTCGCAAACGATGCGCTAACAGTTCTCGTTTAGTCGGATCTAACTCGGAAGCAAAATCATCGATCAAGAATAAACACTGACGCTCTTTTTGTGCCACCAAATATTCGCCTTGAGCTAAACGCAACGCACACATCAGTAATTTAAGCTGCCCACGAGAAAGCACATCTTCCACCGGTAAACCGTTCGCCCGAAAACGAAAATCCGCCTTTTGCGGGCCAATCATGGTATACCCCATCACTTTATCTCGTTCAAAGCCTTGAGCAAGAATCTCGGCATAATCTGCACCTTTCTCCCAGCCTTGATGGAAACTCACGCTTATTTCCAATTCAGGCAAGAAAAACTGACAGGTTTTCTCAATTTCCGGTCGTAATGCTTCTGCATAGTTTGCCCGCATTTGGCTTACCGTTTCCGCCAATTTCGCCAGTTCAATATCCCACGGCTTTAATTCGGCATAACTACGTACTTGATGTAATGCGGCATTCCGTTGCTTAAGCAAACGTTTCAAATTCGCCCAACAGCTATAAAATTCGCTATATTGGTGGAATAGCCCCCAATCTAAAAATGCTCGGCGATAAGTCGGCCCGCCATTTAATAATGTCAATCCTTCCGGCGTAATCACCTGCATCGGTAATAGATGTGCCAAATCGGAAATTTTATTACCGTCTTCACCATTAATTTTGAGTTGCGTATCGCCTGAACGTTTTTTCTGAATCCCGACCGACCACTGATGTTGTCCCTCATCTATACGACCGTGCAACACAAAATCTTCCGCTTGGTAATTAATGATTCGATTACTGATATGGCTTTTGAACGATCTACCGTGTCCTAAATAAAAAATCGCTTCCAGTAGACTGGTTTTACCGCTGCCGTTATGCCCTACGATAAAATTAAAATTCGGACTGAGTTCAAGATCGAGAGATTGGAGATTACGGAAATTATTGATGATTAATCTAGATAGGGGCATAAAAATAACCACGGAAAACACGGAGCTACACAGAAATAATTGTAGCTCCGCAAATAGGATTAAAGACGCATTGGCATAATAACGTATTCGGCAGTGCTGTTATCACAATCTTCAATTAAGCAACTTGAGCTTACGTCCACCAAATTAAAACGCACACGCTCGCATTTTAAGGTGTTCAGCACGTCTAACAAATAACTCACATTAAAGCCGACTTCCATTTCCGGGCTTTGATATGCCACGTCAATGATCTCTTCCGCTTCTTCTTGTTCCGGGTTATTGGCGGTAATTTTCAATAAGTTTTCGCTTAACGCCAAACGCACGCCACGGAATTTTTCATTCGATAAAATTGCCGCACGCATTAATGCACGTTTTAACACTTCGGTTTCCGCTTCTAAAATGCGATCTGCATTGCGTGGTAATACTCGACGATAGTCAGGGAAACGCCCGTCAATCAGTTTAGAGGTAAACACCACACCGTTCATTGATACACGTAAATTGCTGGTACCGATTTCTAAACGTACCGTTTCATCGCTCACAGCGACAAGACGAGATAATTCCAATACCGCTTTGCGAGGCACAATGACCGAATGAGTTAATAACTCTTGATTTAACGCCATGGTACAAACCGCTAGACGGTGTCCATCCGTTGCCACAGTACGTAATAAATTACCTTCGGTTTCAAACTTCATACCGTTTAAGAAATAACGTGCATCTTGGTTCGCCATTGAGAATTGCGTCGCATCAATCAAACGAGCAAGGGTGGATTGTTCAATCGAAAAATCCACTTCCGGCTTCCAATCCATTAAATTCGGATAATCGCTTGCCGGTAATGTGGCTAAATTAAATTTACTGCGAGCCGCTCTAACTAAAGCACGATCTTCTTCGAATTGAACCGAAATGCTGCTATCTTCCGGCAAACTACGACAAATATCGAGGAATTTTTTCGCAGGAATGGTAAATTTTCCGGCAAAATCGACCGCTTGTTCAAGGGTTGCCACCGTGGTTAATTCCACTTCCAAGTCCGTGCCGGTTAGTGATAAGCGGTCGCCTTCGATTTCAAGCAGAATATTATTAATCACAGGCAAAGTCGGGCGGCTGCTTAATACGCCACAGACCTGTTGTAAAGGCTTAAGTAACTGTTCTCTGGTTATCGTAAATTGCATAATAATCCCTTATCGCCTATGACGATAATTTTCTGGTTAAGTTGGTATAATCTTCTTGAATACCGCTATCGGTATCACGTAATTCATTAATCGTTTTGCAAGCGTGCATCACGGTAGTGTGATCACGTCCGCCAAATTCTCGACCGATTTCCGGTAAGCTGTGATTGGTTAATTCTTTTGCCAATGCCATTGCCATTTGACGAGGACGAGCGACCGAACGGGTACGACTCTTCGACTTTAAGTCGGACATTTTAATGTTGTAATATTCGGCAACCGTTTTTTGAATATTTTCAATCGTAATTAAGTGATCGTAAGAAGCGATCAGATCTTTTAAGGCTTCACGCACCGCATCAATCGTGATTTGACGCTTGGTAAAGTTACGCCATGCAATCACACGGTTTAACGCACCTTCTAATTCTCGTACATTGGTACGCAATTTTTGCCCGATGAAAAATGCCACTTCTTCCGGCAACTCTACCCCACGTTCTTCCGCTTTTTTCATCAGAATCGCCACACGAGTTTCTAATTCAGGCGGCTCAATTGCAGTGCTTACGCCCCAACTTAGTCGAGATTTAATGCGTTCTTCGATATTCTCAATATTTTTCGGGAAGTTATCCGAAGCTAAAATAATCTGTTTATTACGCTCGAATAATGAATTAAACGTGTGGAAAAACTCTTCTTGTGAGGCTTCTTTATTAGCAAAGAATTGAATATCATCAATCATCAGTACATCAAGCGAACGATAGAATTTCTTAAAATTCTCAATCGTATTACCCTTCAAGGCTTTAACCATATCTTGCACAAAACGCTCAGAGTGAATATAAACCACCCTCGCTTGCGGGTTACGTTTTAGAATTTCATTACCGACCGCATGTAATAAGTGGGTTTTACCCAAACCGGTACCGCCGTAAAGTGAAAACGGATTACAGTGGCTTTCACCCGGATTATCCGCCACCTGCTGAGCAACCGCTTTGGCTAACTGGTTTGATTTACCTTGTACAAAATTTTCAAAAGTGAGTGATTCGTTTAAACCTGTTCTGAAATTCTTATTGGTTTCTGGTACTTCTTCTTTTGAATCGGTACTTGTCGTACTCGGAGAGGTCGGTTTATGTTCTACAGGTTTAATCCCAACACGAATTGAAACCGCTAAATTGTCATTCTTGGATAAAAAACGAGCAAGATCGACAATCTCCGCCAAAAATTTATCCTTCACCCAATTTTCAACAAATTGGTTTTGAGCATAAAGCGTGAGTTCCCCATTTGCAAAACTTGCCTGCAAAGGGCGTAGCCAAGTGCTGTAATCAGTCGGCGATACTTTCGTTTGTAAGTGATTAAGACAATCAGACCAAAGGGAAGACACGATTTGCTCCAA